>JBLHNA010000038.1:0-42918 GCA_047619065.1 Desulforhopalus sp. | reverse complement strand
CACCTATCTCCTTTTAGCCATCTACTGCCACGAACAGCACAGGGAACCAGTTTCTATTCGCCGCGTACGACAGCTCCGCAATCAAATACGAAATGAAGCTAATCAGCAGTCTGCTACAGAGAAACCTGTTCAACAACATCGAAAGCGGAAGAAGAAACGCCCAAAGCGATTGAAAAAATCATATGCAAAATCTTAACCGGACATCACTGGGGCTAACTACAGTAATGCAGTTTGTAGCAGGGGGAGAGCTCAACAGCTCTCCCTTTTTTTTTGTCCTCCGGTTTTTTTGATTTTGCTGACATGAACAAAAGTTATTGCTAAATAAGGCGTTGATTTGCTGGATGCTTATATTAACAAGAGTTGCATTGAAGTCATTACCATATTATACCAGGATCGCATGATTATACTGTTGTGCGCTATCCATTATAAACTCGACAGCCAAGTGCTTTCTTTATTGTTCGTTTGGCCACGCAAATATTGAAATGCACCTATTGGTATCTTGTCTGTCGGTTTTTTATCTAGATATAGGATCTATATGAGATTGCAGAAATATTTATCTGAAGTGGGCTTTTGCTCAAGACGAGATGCTGAAGAATTCATCAGTGCTGGGAAAATCCTGATTAACGGCGTTGTTGCCACCTTGGGCGACAAGGTTACAGGGCAAGAGAAGATTGTCATAGATGGAAAGGAGCTAGAAACGCACAAACTCCCTCCACGAAAGGTGTTGGTATTCTTTAAACCAAGTGGTGTGGAATGTACTTTGGCACCCCGTGGCGATATTAAGACATTACTCGATTTTGATTTTGGTCCTGATCGTGTCTTTCCCATTGGTTATTTGGAGAGAGAGTCTGGTGGGTTGTTGCTTCTCACCAACGATGGCAATTTAGGCAATCGACTCACTCAACCAACCCGTGGTGAGGAGAACGAGTATCTGATGGTGGTAGAAAACGATATGACCTCAGCTCTGATTTCCAGACTGAATCAAGCTATAGCAGCGGCGCATAAACTAATCTACCCTGGTGAAATTGTAGATGTTGGTGACAATAAATTTAAAATAGTATTGAAAAATGGCAAAGGAAAGCTGATTAGAAAGGCCTGTGATGACCTCGGTATAGAGATCATTGATCTTCTGCGTGTGAGGGTCGGCGATATAGGGCTTGAAAATTTGGAAGCGGGGGCGTGGCGCGCTTTAACAGAGAACGAGATAAAAGCACTGTAATTATCAGATATGTATATTGAAGATCGGCTGAGGCGCTGGGCAGGAGAACCCCTCTCAGCGGCCATTGAAAATTGTAGATTAATCAATTTCCGTGTCTTGTCACCAAGCACCTGCCTCACTAGCCCGGATTTCTCATGACTTTTTGATTTGAAACTCAATTGTTTGTCTTTATAATTTAAAAATGACTTCCTTAATTAACAGGGTCTTTTTCGTTTCAAATCAAAAAGTTCACCCTTCGGGCCAACAGATTTATTCGCAGCTGGTGCCACAAAATCACCCAGGCAAAATTTTCCACCACCAAAGACATTTCCCCCGAGTTGTCACATTCTTTTATCAAAACTATCTAAATGATCTGCATCAAAACTGAATCTGGATTGGCGCGTTGAAAAGATATTGATACCCCACCTGCAAAGATTTACTCTTGTGTTAGGCTTTTTTCGGTAGTAAAATCAAAAAAGTACGCTGGCCAAAATCCTATTGTATAAAAACCAATGGTGACAAACTGCGACCAACAAGTCATCAACAAGGAGTAATCAATCATGCCACACGTCACTTTTATTCATGGAATCGCCAATAAGCCGTCGCCTGAGGAACTCATTGAGATCTGGCGACGGTCACTGGCTCAAAATGACGGAATCAATCTGGCAACTAAAGGGATAACCTCCTCTATGGTCTACTGGGCTGATGTGATGTATGCCGAACCGGCCAAAGAAACGGAGGCACACGAGAGTGTAGGTGCAGAGGCGGTGGTGTCAGATGAGGATGAGAATACTGCATGGCGCGCTGAACTTAAAAGTGAAGAGAAGGCGTTTGTGGATAGCTTTGCCAGTCGACTCAATTTTGAGGCAGCCTCACCTGGAGACGACAATTTTGCCCCTGAACCGCTTGGCGAACCTGGATTCGAGCGTATCCCTCTACCTTGGTTTATCAAGCGCAGACTGATGAAGGTCTTGCTCCGGGATGTCCATCACTACCTGTTTAATGTGGAATACAGTCCACGGCCGGGAGTTAGCTATCGTGTACGGGATGAGATTCGGGAACGGTTTCTCAACATATTGCGAAAGGACTCCGCAGACAACGCCGGTAAGGGGCCGCATGTTTTGGTCAGTCACAGCATGGGAACTGTCATTTCCTATGATTGTCTAAAGCGTGTCCCCGATTGTCCCAAGGTAGATGCTTTTATGACTATCGGCTGCCCACTCGGCATTGATGAGGTGCAGGACAAGTTGAAGCCGGAGTGGACTCGCGAGGATGGCTTTCCTCATGGGAATGTGGCAGGGGCTTGGGACAACGTTTACGACCGGCTGGATCCTGTGGCCTTTGATACCCATCTGGCCAATGACTTTAGGCGCAGTGGAGAGAAGATCGTTGTTGACCAGCGTCAGCATAATGGGGGGAAATGGCGGCACAGTATCGACAAGTATCTGGCCCAGGATGAACTACGCAGAATTCTTGCCTACCAACTGAAAATAAATTGGCCATGATCTGGGAAAATACGACCTTTAATGAGAATCTGGCGAGTGCTGTTGCCGAGTTTAACAGGCCGCGGGCATGGGAGTTGTGTGAGGAACTGATCTTCCATGTACGTGGTCGAGATGATCCCTATCCAACTGAAGATGCGAAAATTATATTGGAACAACTGCGCGGCAAACGCTATTTCGATCTGATGCAGACGGTAGCCGATGCACTGATCCAGAATCAGCAGACTGATGCCAGAATTCGCCGTTATTATTGTCAATCCCAACTCGACCTGGGCAACCTGACGGCAGCCATAGGTATGTTAACTGCCCTTGCTGATGAAACTGCACCCAACGGCCACGAGCCAAATCCTACGGAATATGCAGAAGCCTGTGGACTTCTGGGCCGAGCGTATAAGGATCTTTACGTACTGGCAGGTAACCCAGGTTGCAGCCAGAACCGGTTATTCCTCGAGAAAGCCATTGCCTACTATCTGGGTATCTATAACAACGATCACGACAAAATCTGGCAAGGTATCAACAGTGTGGCTCTTCTCCGGCGTGCCGATGCAGACGGTGTGGAACTCGAGAAGATCGCTGATCAAAAAAAGCTGGCCGATTCGCTGGCCACTGAAATCCTGGCGGAGGTTAAAAAAAGAGATCTGTACAAACACGCAGATACCTGGGCCTTTGCCACCGCAGTGGAGGCTTGTATCGGTCTTGGGCTGCATGAAGAAGCTCTGGTGTGGCTGATGAGATATCTTAAAAGCGATTATACCAGCGCCTTTGAGCTTGGCAGTACGTATCGTCAATTGACCGAAATCTGGCAACTGCAACCCGGAAAAGCTCCTGGTAATAAGATTCTGCCAGCGCTGAAAGCGGCCCTGCTGCAACAGCAGGGGTGTGAAATTGAACTGAATGCTGTGGAGAGTGCAGGGGAAAGATTCGATGAGTTGACGGCGGACTCAGGCTATGAAAAAATTTTGGGCACAGAGGCCTTTAAATCGCTGCTCTGGCTCCAGAGATGCATGCTAAGAGCCAAGGCTGTGGCCAAAGTTGAGGATACCCTTGGTGAACCGGTTGGAACCGCTTTCCTCGTTCGAGGCGGTGATTTTAGACCAGAATTGGGAGACGAGCTGCTGCTGCTGACCAATGCTCATGTGATCAGCGAAAATAAAAGAGTGAGCTGTGCTCTACTGCCCAAGAAAGCACTGCTGAATTTTGAAATGTGGAAAGATCTTGAAAATTCCGAGTTTACAGTGCACCAGGTCTGGTCTTCTGGCCCAGAGGAACTGGATGCAACATTGATTCGTCCTCTTCCACCAATTAAAAATATTGAACCGATGCCAGTAACAGATGTCCTGCCCTTAGTGGATGGTCAGCAACGGGCATATATCATTGGCCACCCCCAGGGTCGTAAACTCTCTTTTTCTATTCATGATAATTATCTGCTCGACTATGACGAACGTCTCCTGCACTATAGGTCCCCGTCGGAGCCGGGAAACTCTGGTAGTCCAGTTTTTAATGATGAGTGGGAACTGATCGGCCTGCATCATAGGGGTTTACGTAATATGCCCCGCTTGAAAGGAAAAGAGGGTACCTATCCCGCCAACGAGGGTATCTGGATTCAGGCGATCATCGGCGCTCTTAAAGTCGCCAGATTTGACACGGAGAGTCGAACGTTTTTAGATGTGTAGGTTGCCAAGTACCATGGAAAAATATTGACGATTGGTCACTCACACGCTCAATAACAATGAGGTTTGATGGGTGATGAGTACGTGTATTGTGGAGGGTTAATGAGTGAATTGAAAAGATTTAGAAAAAATGATTCAAGTTTTGTCATAGCCATCAAACTCGACCTTATTACAGAGGGCTTCAACTACAATAAGTGGGGTGGCCTGCAGCGGTGCAAGGCAGGAGATTGGTTAGTGGACAACGATGGGGATATCTATACCGTTGACAGCGAGGTTTTTGCAAAAATGTATGGAAAGGTGAGCCCAGGTCAGTACGTGAAGACTTTCCCCGTTTGGGCGAGAGTGTCAGAAGAGGCGGGGGTAATTAATACAAAAGAGGGTGTCTCCCATTTTAAGAAGGGCGATTATCTTGTTTTTAACAACGAAGATGGAAGTGATGGATATTGCATAAGTGTATCAAAGTTTAACTCGATGTACGTCGAGGATAAATAAACGTATTTGCCCCGATTGGTATCCCAAAAGGGCAACTCCTACCCGTCTTATTTCCCCTTTACCGAGGGGGGCGTGTTACTCCTGTAAGTCCGTCAACCATTTGGTAAAACATTACTTGTGGCGAGCGACGGTCACAGTCAGATTATCATTTTTGTCCATTCTCCTTCTCGTTACTTTCTTTAGAGGCCATCCTGGCCCAGTGCAGTACCTGATCTAGTTTTGTTTCGCCCTGAGGCGGAGGGCTCAGCAGCTCCCTGTATTTGGCGGCCTCGGTAAGATGGTAGCCCTCGATGGGTAGGAGTGCCGGAATGCGCGATTTGTGGACAAAGGTGATGTCTTCAAGTGATCGCTCCCAGAGGAACTGGAGAGCCTTTAGGACTTTGCTAGCTAAAGCTGGGGCAGCGGCTATGGTGCTGAGGGTCAGAGAGTCTGTCATGTCCCATAGCCGCAGGGTATTGTCGGCTGAGGCGCTGACTACGGTCTTACCGTCTGGGCTAAAAGCCACGACGGAAACCCATTCAGTGTGTCCTTCCAGAGTAAGTCGGACCTTTCCTGAAGCAACATCCCATAGCCGCAGGGTGTTGTCTTTTGAGCCGCTGGCTACACTCTTCCCGTCTGGGCTGAAGGCCACGTTGTAAACCGAATCAGTGTGTCCTTCCATAGTATGTATGACCTTTCCTGAGGCAACATCCCATAGACGCAGGGTCTTGTCGTCTGAGGCGCTGACTACACTCTTCCCGTCTGGGCTGAAGGCTACGGCAGAAACTGAATCAGTGTGTCCTTGCATAGTATGTTTGACCTTTCCTGAGGCAACATCCCATAGACGCAGGGTCTTGTCGTCTGAGGCGCTGACGACGGTCTTACCGTCTGGGCTGAAGGCTACGGCAGAAACTGAATCAGTGTGTCCTTGCATAATATGTTTGACCTTTCCAGAGGCAACATCCCATAGACGCAGGGTCTTGTCGTCTGAGGTGCTGACGACGGTCTTACCGTCTGAGTTGAAGGCGACTGCGGAAACCCAACCAGTGTGTCCTTCCATAGTATGTCGGTCCTTTCCAGAAGCAACATCCCATAGACGCAGGGTATTGTCGTCTGAGGCGCTGACGACACTCTTCCCGTCTGGGCTGAAGGCCACGTCGTAAACCGAATCAGTGTGTCCTTCCATAGTATGTATGACCTTTCCAGAAGCAACATCCCATAGCCGCAGGGTTTTGTCCCATGAGCCGCTGACGACACTCTTCCCGTCTGGGCTGAAGGCCACGTCGTAAACCGAATCAGTGTGTCCTTCCATAGTATGTATGACCTTTCCAGAGGCAACATCCCATAGCCGCAGGGTTTTGTCCCATGAGCCGCTGATGACACTTTTACCGTCTGGGCTGAAGGCCACGGCCAAAACCGGACCAATGTGTCCTTCCAGAGTATGTAGGTCCTTTCCTGAAGCAACATCCCATAGCCGCAGGGTGTTATCCCGTGAACCACTGCCTACACTCTTACCGTCTGGGCTGAAGGCCACGCTGGAAACCAGATCAGTGTGTCCTTCCAGAGTATGTAGGTCCTTTCCAGAAGCAACATCCCAGAGCCGCAGGGTGTTATCCCGTGAACCACTGACTACAGTCTTACCGTCTGGGCTGAAGGCCACGTCGTAAACCGAATCAGTGTGTCCTTCCAGAGTATGTAAATCCTTTCCTGACGCAACATCCCAGAGCCGCAGGGTGTTATCCCATGAGCCGCTGACCACAGTCTTACCGTCTGGGCTGAAGGCCACGTCGTAAACCGAATCAGTGTGTCCTTCCAGAGTATGTAAATCCTTTCCTGAAGCAACATCCCATAGCCGAAGGGTTTTGTCGCCTGAGCCACTGACTACACTCTTACCGTCTGGGCTGAAGGCCACGCTGGAAACCAGATCAGTGTGTCCCTCCATAGTATGTAGGTCCTTTCCTGAAGCAACATCCCATAGCCGCAGGGTGTTATCCCGTGAACCACTGACTACAGTCTCACCGTCTGGGCTGAAGGCCACGTCGTAAACCGAATCAGTGTGTCCTTCCAGAGTATGTAAACCCTTTCCTGAAGCAACATCCCATAGTCGCAGGGTGTTATCCCATGAGCTGCTGACGACACTCTTACCGTCTGGGCTGAAGACCACGTCGGAAACCCTATCAGAGTGTCCCTCCATAGTATGTAGGACCTTTCCTGAAGCAACATCCCAGAGACGCAGGGTGTTGTCCTTTGAACCGCTGACGACGGCTTTACCGTCCGGGCTGAAGGCTACGGCGCAAACCGCATCAGTGTGTCCTTCCAGAGTATGTAGGTCCTTTCCTGAGGCAACATCCCATAGCCGCAGGGTGTTGTCGCCTGAGCCGCTGACGACGGTCTTACCGTCTGGGCTGAAGGCCACGGCGGAAACCGGAGCAGTGTGTCCTTTTAGAGTAAGTAGGACCTTTCCTGAAGCAATATCCCAGAGACGCAGGGTGTTGTCGCCTGAGCCGCTGACGACACTCTTCCCGTCTGGGCTGAAGGCCACTGCAGAAACCGGATCAGTGTGTCCTTCCAGAGTATGTCGGACCTTTCCAGAAGCAACATCCCATAGACGCAGGGTATTGTCGTCTGAGCCGCTGACGACGGTCTTTCCGTCTGGGCTGAAGGCCACGGTGGAAACCAGATCAGTGTGCCCCTCCAGAGTATGTCGGACCTTTCCAGAAGCAACATCCCAGAGACGCAGTGTTTTGTCCCATGAGCCGCTGATTACACTCTTACCGTCTGGGCTGAAGGCCACGGTGGAAACCAGATCAGTGTGTCCCGCCAGAGTATGTCGGACCTTTCCTGAAGCAACATCCCAGAGCCGCAGGGTTTTGTCCCATGAGCCGCTGATTACACTCTTACCGTCTGGGCTGAAGGCCACGGTGGAAACCCTATCAGAGTGCCCCTCCAGAGTATGTCGGACTTTTCCAGAAGCAACATCCCAGAGCCGCAGGGTGTTGTCCTTTGAGCCGCTGACCACAGTCTTGCCGTCTGGGCTGAAGGCCACGGAGAAAACCGCTTCAGTGTGTCGTTGCAGAGTATGTCTGACCATTCCTGAAGCAACGTCCCATAGCCGCAGGGTGTTGTCCAATGAGCCGCTGACGACGGTCTTACCGTCCGGGCTGAAGGCTACGGCGGAAACCGCATCAGTGTGTCCCTCCAGAGTATGTAGGACCTTTCCTGAGGCAACATTCCAGAGCCGCAGGGTGTTGTCCAATGAGCCGCTGACGACGGTCTTACCGTCTGGGCTGAAGGCCACGGTGAGAACCCACTCAGTGTGTCCTTCCAGAGTATGTAGGACCTTTCCTGAAGCAACATCCCATAGCCG
Source organism: Desulforhopalus sp. (assembly GCA_047619065.1). Lineage (GTDB taxonomy): Bacteria > Desulfobacterota > Desulfobulbia > Desulfobulbales > Desulfocapsaceae > Desulforhopalus_A. The sequence continues at coordinate 34,710 of JBLHNA010000038.1, read as the reverse complement.
CAGGGTGTTGTCCAATGAGCCGCTGACGACGGTCTTACCGTCTGGGCTGAACGCCACAGTGGAAACTGAACCTCCAATATTCAAGGTTGGTGAGAACCATTCCTCACTGAAGGCCTGGTGTATGTTAGTACCAGCGAATGCTCCGATAGTTTTAGGTTGCAGGGGTGCTTTACCTTTAGCAACCGTTTGCTGTGTTGCCTGCAAGGCGTAGAGCCAGGCATTTTGGTATTCCTTTTGCGAATGATTCTTTTCAGCATTATCTAAGGCGTGCATTGATTTTTCTTCGAAGGCTCTTGCTATGTATAGGTTGGCCTTGAGAGTGGAGGCATTAGCCTTCTCTTTTGATACAATTGCACTACTCTGTTGCACCTTTGCAAAAATTGCGATAACGAGCATCATACATGCCAGCACAATGGTTGCACCCAGGAAAACCTTAGTTTTTTTAAGAGCGGCACGTTCTTGCTCTGCCTGTTTTTGGGCTATCTCTGCTTTTTCGAGTAGCAAATGTTCTTGGTCTTCACGATCTTGTTTCTGTTTATTTTTCTTACGTTGATCAACTTCTGCACTCTGCCTAAGAAATTCGTCTGCAAGAGTAAAGTCACCGGGATAGCGCGCTGCCCATTGTTTGTCGTGGGTTTGCCGCCACTCCAGGGCCTGGGCCAGGTCGGCCTCTCTATAAAAACGGGGAGTTTCCGGCGTATGCAGTTCGGCTGTTTCTACCAGTCGCCTAAAAATCTTGGCATTGGCAGCCTCTTCTTCTACCCAATCACCAAGTTTTTTCCATTGACGGATAAGGCTCTCATGGGAGATGTCAATCACTGGGTTGCCGTCGGTTTCGCCGGGAGAAAAGACTAGAAATGAGCGGCCTTTGTCGATAAAGGCCTCAATGACTTTGTTCGCCTCCGGCCGCGTTGCTCCCGTCAGGTTGCATACTTCTCTCATATGGGCTGGACGGCGGATGAGGCGATTGGCCTCATCCGTCGTGGTGAGAGTTTGAAACAAGGTTTTGGCAATCGCCTGTTGGCTCCCGCTCAGCTCCTTCAGCGCCTCATCTGCATGACTATTCAGAGCGTGGTGGATGGTGTGAACCTGTTCATAGTGGTCAAGGTCGATCTGTGGTGGTTGGTGAGGATCCGCCTGCCAGGCATCCCAACCACGCATAAGGAGGTGCTGAAGTATGGGGAGATCGTCCCGGATACCGATATTTTCATTTAAAAGGAGATCTGTCAATTGTGGGGCAATGTGACCACTGGCCAGAATAATGGGACCACATATCGCTTCCCGCCGTTGGTCGCGGGTCAGGCGCGGTACCAAGAACTGGCTGCGGTTAATGGCCTCGGGCAGGCCGTAAAAATTGTCGCAGTCTCCGAGGAAATCGGAGCGCATGGTAAGACAGACGAAGACCGGTTGTTGTCTCTGTTCACTCAGCCGTAGCAAAAGAGCCACGAAGTTTTCAGCCTGTTCCTGGTAGGAATTGTCTTCGTGTTCCCCTGCAAAACGGAACAATTCCTCAAACTGATCCACCACCAGCAAGATATTGGTGTCCTGATCACCCTGGAGTGGTTTGAGGATATCCAGTAGGGCCTGGACCCCACGCTCTTCTATCTCCTCTAGCAGGCGCGTCTCTTCAAAGGGTTGGTCTTTGTCGTTGGTAGTCGTTAAAGCCTGGATTAGATTGCGCAAAGGTGCCACACCGGGTTTCATGATGACTACATGCCAATAATCCCGCTCCTGGACAAGAAATCCGGCTTCCAGTTGTGGAATGAGCCCGGCCCGTACCAGAGAGGATTTGCCAGAACCTGAACTCCCTACCACGGCCACGAATTGATGTGTATGCAGCAGTCCCAGCAATTGTTTGGTCTGTTCACCCCGGCCAAAGAAGTTAATACTTTCGTCACTGCGGTATGGCCGCAGGCCGACAAAGGGGTTTTCGAGGACGAGATCCCTGGGCTGGTTCATGAATTTGCCCTCCCTTGTCCTGCTGATACTAACTCATGAAGATGATTGGTCGTGATATCTTTTGCTGATGTATTGTCCAAGAGGCCGAGTCGCAACAGAGGTATTGAAGGGACGGCATCCTGACCGGGGCATCCCGGCAACAGGAGGACCCAGATTTTACTGAGGGTGGTACTCTCTGTTATCGCCTGGTTGGCGATCACCTTAACGGTGGTTTTAATACGCTCTTTGAGCCACTTCGGGTTGACCTTGCCGAACATGATGACCAGATTCTGAGCGTGGCACACTGCCTTTTCAAAATCTCCCAGGCTCTTAACAGGATCGCTGGACTCTTGGTTGAATTCCACGCCAATACCTTCTTCTGCCAGTCGCTCAGCCAGACGGAAGGCGTAGAGTTGATCCTTCTGGTGGGTGTCGATTAAAAAACTGGCCGATTCTTCTGTTGGCACGTTTTCCTGTATGCCGGCGATGGTTTGCAGCACCTGGTCAATCAGTGCCTGCTGATTGCTGCGGATAAATTGAAAATTACCACTGTCTTTTCTTTCTCCTTTTTCTAATCGTTTGAGCCAGGCGGCCTGCTCTTCATCCTCGATCTCTTCGGCTATCAGGTTATCCGGTACCCAGATCAGGGATTGGTTTTTATGATTTGCGGCCCCTTCCGCCTGGAGCCTGGGGTAGGCCTGTTCCTGCAGGTCATCCACAAGGCGACCGGGGCATTGATCCATCAAGTGGATCGTGAGGTTGGCCTGATCCAAGACGGTTTCAAGCTTCTGGTTGTGCTCAACTAGGGGATAGGGGGGAGGCAGGGCGTCGAGGATTGTTGCCTTGTCACCGATTTCAGCAATTAGGCGCTTGCGAAACCGGCTCAGGGTATCGGGGACATCGGCAAGAAAAATGGAGATCCCAGCTATTTGCGCATTTTCCTGGGCTTCTTTCCTGACCTCACGGGGAAAGGAATTCAGCGTTCTGGCAATGGCCTCGACCAGTTGGCGCATTTGCTGGTTAAAACGATTGTCATCTGAAGGAAGGGGGTAACCGAATCCTTCCCCTTTGGCATCGTGGAGGACAAAACCGCTGGTGGCCCCACCAGCTTCCGACAATGATTCCGGCCATTGTCTGTAGGGAATATTGTTGGTAAGGAGGTTGAACAGGCGGGATTCATCACCCACCCTCAGACCTTCCGGTCGTTTTTTGTTGTGCTCAAAGAACCAGTTTAGTTCCTGGGAGCAATAGTCCGAGTCCTGATAGTTATATGAGTGAATGACAAAAAAGAGAGCGGATCGGCTGATGCGATCTTTTATAGCCTGGTCAAAGACCGTATTGCCGTTTAATGCGTCGTCAATCCAGATCTTCAGTCCTTTCAGGTGCCGCTTTTTGATCAGCCAATTCTGTAAATAATCATGGAACTCGGTGACCCATCCTGTGCGGCCTTCGGGGGCATCATTATCATCATGACTGTAGCTGATGAAGATGTCGTAGTCGTATCCGTCAGTATAAGCCATATTTGATCCACGTAGGTTATGGAGATGAATTGAATTAAAAAATTGTTATTTGACCCATAAAGTTAGAGAGGATGCTCTGAAGAAATTTCTTTCTCAGTAAAAAACCGAAAGATGAAATAGTAACCGGTAGTAATGCTCATTTAGTGCCTTACTCCAGAAAACCTGTCATAAAAAACAAGAAATCTGGAGACTCATTTGAAATTAAGTAGTTAGAATAACCTTCATGGCACTTATACCCGACAGGTAAGCGATAGACTCCGAGCGAGTACTGGAAAGAGTCCAGCTTATTTCCCGTTTACCGGGGTTATTTCTGTAATTGAGCAATGTGCTGAACAAAGCCGCTCTGCGGCAGTAAAAACAATGGATCGGGTAGACTTTCTGTAAATGTCTAATTTCGGATACTTACAACCAAAAGGAGTATACCACGAAGGTAGTAGAATTAAAACGATTTACGACGCTCTACGAACGTTATCTTAAAATGTTCAAATTCCACAGGAAAAGTAAAAGTATAGTAGATGCCAATTCACGTATAGTTCGAAGGATTGAAGACGATTACGACTGTTGGCCAGATAAGTTTGAGTTGACCGGTTTTTGTATTGCTAACCGACTAATGTAATGAGATGTTTAGTTCAATTTCGACTGGTTGAACCCAAAGGCCATGGAGGCAAACATGGAGAAGCAGTCAAGGACGACCATAACATCCATTCCATTTGCCAACATATGTGTGTTGAGAATGTTTTTTTGTCGTTGCTCTTGTCCTGCCTCTCCTTTTTAATTATTCAATATCAAATCGAATACCCTGGGCCAGTGGAAGGCTGTTGCCATAGTTTATGGTGACAGTCTGCCTTCGCATATATCCTTTCCAGGAATCAGAGCCGCACTCCCTGCCTCCGCCGGTTTCTTTTTCTCCGCCGAAAGCCCCCCCAATTTCAGCACCAGAGGTGCCTATGTTGACATTTGCGATACCACAATCTGAACCACGACTACTGAGGAAGATCTCAATTTCATTGTGGTTTGTACTGAAAATTGAGGAAGAGAGACCTTGGTTTACACTGTTGTTAATAGCGATACCTTCTTCTATCTCTCCTTCATATTCCAACAGGTAGAGTATGGGGGCGAAGGTCTCTTCTGCGACAATAGCCGCCTCTTTGTCTATTTTTACAATTGTTGGTTCAACATAACACTGTGACTCGTATCCCTCGCCTTTGATGACATTGCCACCAAAAAGAATTTCTCCACCTTGCTTAACTATGGCCTTTATTGCCTTTTGGTAGGATTTGACAGCGTCCTTATCTATGAGTGGTCCCATGTGGCTGGCTTCAAGGAGTGGATTGCCAATATTGACGGTTTTGTAGGCAGTTGTGAGCTTTTCTTCAACTTCTTTGTAGCAGGATGTGTGCACAATAAGACGCCTGGTGGAGGTGCATCTTTGTCCGGTTGTGCCAACTGCTCCAAACACGGCTGCTGGAATGGCCAGTTTAAGATCTGCATGTTCGGTTATAATAATTGCATTGTTACCGCCCAGCTCGAGGATTGTTTTCCCCAGTCTATCGGCTACCGTTTTTGCGGCAAGTTTTCCTGAGTTGACGGATCCGGTAAAAGAAATAAGTGGGATTCTCGTGTCTTCAATGAGTTTTTTCCCCACATTATCGCGGTCTCCAATAATGAGTGAAAAGATCCCCTCAGGGAGGTGGTTTTGGTCAAGCACTCGCGCAATTATTTTATGCAGTGCAATGGCAGACACAGGTGCCTTTGAGGATGGCTTCCAGATGGTGACATCTCCGCAGACAGCTGCAATCATCGCGTTCCAACCCCAGACAGCCATGGGGAAATTAAAGGCTGTAATGATTCCGACGATGCCAAGGGGGTGGTATTGCTCAAAGAGGCGGTGGTCAGGCCTCTCGGATACGCTGGTCATACCATAAAGCATTCTTGATTGACCGACACAGTAGTCGCAGATGTCAATGAGCTCCTGGACCTCTCCGAGACCTTCCTGTAGAGGTTTTCCGGTTTCATAAGAAATAAGAGTGCCGAGGGGGAGTTTGAAGTCTCGCACCCGCAAGCCAATTTGTCTGACAATTTCTCCGCGCTGCGGGGCAGGCGTGGTACGCCAGGTTAAGAAGGTTTTCTCAGCCTGTTGAATAATATGCTCACAATCTTTTTGCGTCGCTTTTGTGATATGGGCAAAGGTTTCTCCGTCCACTGGTGAGGTTATAGGAATCTTTTTTTTGCTGTTTTTCTCAAGCCATTGAGTGCCAGTAGAGGCACCTGGCATCACTTTTTCCAGGTACAGTTCATCAAGAAAGTTCATTGGGCCCCCCGGTCCGATTAGATTGTTTTATTTATTCTATTATAATCCCACCTTAGCCAGGTAGAGTCAAGCATGATAGCTGCTTGTCACCCGTAAGATTGATTGTATTATATAAGTTAATGCACGAAATCAAATAAAATATTTAAGATGCTGTGTTATTGAAGAAATTGAATATTTTAGTGGCAATTTCAGGGCCGATACCCTGTACTTCACAAAGTTCTTCAATGTCGGCACTCTTTATCCGTTTGAGGCTACCCATATGTTTGAGAAGCTGTTTCTTTTTCTCCGATCCAATACCCTCTATCTGGTCAAGCTCTGAGGTTAATGTTGCTTTGTTGCGCAATTTTCTATGAAAGGTGACGCCGTAGCGATGGGATTCATCCCTGATGCGCATGAGATACAGAATAATTGGGTTGTGGGGCGGCAGTACAATGGGGTTTTTGCGTTCCGGCTTGTATAGTTTTTCGCCCTCATCGTGTTTTTCTTTTGCGATACCTATCCAGTCAACGTCCTCTGTAATGCCCAGTTCCTTGGCTACTGCCAAGGCCATGCTGAGTTGTCCTTTGCCTCCATCGACTACAAACATGTCCGGCAGAGTATCTTCAGCAAGTCCCCTTGTGAGTCTTCGTTCAAGAACCTCTTTCATCATTGCATAATCATTTGGTCCTTCCACGGTGCGGATTTTGTAATGTCTGAAGTTTGAGGTGTCTTTTTCACCCTTGCTAAAGCAGACAAGTGCGCCGACCGCTTGTTTGCCACTAATATTTGAAATATCTAGACATTCAATGCGCTCTGGAGCTCGGTCCAGGTGCAGGGTTTTACACATTGTTTTGCTTAAATGTTCCCATGAGCTTTTCTTCTTCTCTTTTTCTTCAAAGACCTGAAGTGCATTGGTGTTTGCCATGGATACGAGTTGTAGCTTTTCACCCCTTTGAGGGATCTTTACTTCAACCTTGGTAGGTGACTTGTCACTTAAAAACTCTATGTGGAGGTCGAGGTCATCTGGCTCAAAAGGAAGGAGAACTTCAGTTGGCACCACAGCTTCGTCGGTATAAAATTGACTGAGGCCCTGGGATAGGATGGATGCGTCATCCCCATACGGATCGGCCAAAAAGAAGGAGCGGTTACCATTGATAAGGCCGTTTCGTATAAACAGAAGGGAAATGGTTACGGCGGCGTCTTTTCTGGCAAATCCAAAGACGTCCTGATCCATGGTATGTTCTGCTGAAATCACCTGCTTTTCCAGGGTCTTTGATAGGGCTGAGATCTGGTCGCGCAGGGCTGCTGCTTTTTCAAACTCCAGTTGCCCGGCAGCGTCCTGCATTTGTAGCTGTAAAGATTTGATAAGGTCACGATTACGACCTTCAAGCAGCATGACTATCTTTTTCACATGTTCGTTATAGAGAGTGCGATTCGCATTCCCAGCACAGGGGGCCAGGCATTTACCTATCTGGCGGTTCAGGCAGGGGCGATCTCTTTTTTTGAGCTTACTCCCCTTGCAGTTACGAAGAGGAAAAAGAGAAGAGATCAGTCGAAGAGTAGCCCACATGGCACCGGAAGACGAGTAGGGACCGAAGTACCTCGCCTTATCCCTTGATTTTCTTCTGGCCATATGGACCCGTGGCCATTCTTCCTGGATGGTGACCTTGATGTACGGGTAATTTTTGTCATCACGAAGGATGATGTTGTACTTCGGCTTATGTTTTTTGATAAGAGAAGCTTCAAGGATGAGAGCTTCTTTTTCGGTGTGGGTTAGTAGTATGTCTACCTTGTCCACCTTTTGCAACATGATGCTGGTTTTGTTGTGTTCGGCTGCTGAAAATCTGGCGTAAGAAGAGAGGCGCTTGTGTAGATCTTTTGCTTTTCCTACGTACAGGACTGTGGATTTAGGGTCCTGCATTATGTACACCCCGGGGCTGTGGGGGGCAGAAGATAGAATGGATTGGGGAAACATGTGTTGTTAGATTACTTGATATAGTATTTTTATCTTGCTTTATATACGTCGTTATTGATTGTTCTGCGTGTTTGCTTCGTTGTCTCTCTGCAGGTGTGTCTCTAGAATTTTGTAGAACATCTACATTGTGACTACGGTACAACATTTTAGGGAAAAGGCCACCATCTGACATTTTCAAAATAGAGATTTACATAATTAAAAATCTCCTGTAATTTAGCGTCGAATATTACATATCCTACAGGTGGTAACAATTCAATTGTTACTGAAAAGGGAATACGGTTAAAAACCGTAACGTTGGGCCAGCGCTGTAAGCGGGGACGACAACTGCCAGGAGCTTATCCGAGAATATCTCAGACAGGCTCCTAGATACCACTACTCTTGACGTCTAAGGGCGGGAAGGTGCAGTTGAAGGTTGATCCGCAAGTCAGAAGACCTGCCTGTTAGAAATAGACTTTCCTGTCCGTAAAAAAGTCCGTATCACGCATAGCGCGTGGTGCGGACTTTTTTATTGCCCATGGCAGGTGAACAGAACGGAGATTACGATGAAAACACAGATTGAATTGGCAAATGAAGGGACGGTCACCTCTCATATGCAACAGGTTGCAAATGACGAAGGATACACAGGCGAAGAGATACGTGCTCGGGTTGCAAAAGGGCATATCGTTATTCCTGGTTGTGAAGTCCGACCCCATCAGAAAATTATAGGAATTGGAAAAGGATTACGTACCAAAGTAAACGCATCCATAGGGACATCGTCGGATATATCTGATGTGGAACTTGAGATTAGAAAGGCCCGAATTGCAGAGCATGAAAAAGTCGATACTCTGATGGAATTGTCCACCGGTGGCGATCTTGATGCCATTAGAAGATCAATCCTCGATAGTTGTTCTCTTCCTGTGGGTAATGTGCCATTGTATCAGGCTTTTGCAGAGGCAACCAAGAAATATAAAAACCCAAACAAACTTGATCCTGAATACCTGTTTGAACTTATTGAACGACAGTTGCAGGACGGTATCAGTTTTATGGCGATCCACTGCGGTATCAATAGATTTTCCATTGAAAGACTCCGTAAACAGGGCTTTCGTTATGGTGGTCTTGTTTCAAAGGGCGGCACCTTTATGGTCTCCTGGATGGAGTACAACAATCAGGAAAACCCCTTGTACGAACAGTTTGACAGGGTGGTCGAGCTGATGAAAAAATATGACGCTGTACTTTCTCTGGGCAACGGTATTCGTGCAGGTGCAATCCATGATAGCCATGATAGGGCCCAGATGGCAGAGATGATCATCAACTGTGAGCTTGCAGAGCTTGGCCGGAATATGGGTTGCCAGATGATGGTGGAAGGCCCAGGTCACGTACCACTCGATGAAATCGCTGGAAACATCATGCTTGAAAAGGCCATGAGCGGTGGTGCACCGTATTACGTGCTAGGACCTCTTCCTGCCGACACAGGCGCAGGCTATGACCACATAACAGCGGCAATTGGTGCAGCCCAGTCAGCATGGCATGGTGCGGATCTCATCTGCTATATAACCCCTGCCGAACACCTTGCACTGCCAACAGAAGATGACGTGCGTGAAGGGGTACGGGCGACACGTCTGGCAGCACGAATTGGTGATATTGCAAAATATCCAGAAAAAAGAGAGGTTGAAAAACAGGCCGCTATTGCCAGAAGAGACAGTAACTTTGAAGAATATTTCCGTCTCTCCATGTTCCCTGAAAAAATGACAGAGGTTCGCAAAAGCAGAGTACCTGAGAATGAATCTACATGTACGATGTGTGGAGATTTCTGCGCCATGGAAAGAGGCTTCTCTCTTTTTGAAAAAGACATCAAGGGAGATAAATGCTCCCCTAAGAAAGAGTTGGTCACAGAAAAGTGATGGACTCGTAAAAGGCTCGATTTACTTCTTCGTAGGTCTTAATCAACGATTGGCCATACCATATGTATTGTCCAATCGTCGCTAAAGACACTACTTATCGTACCCCAAGGGCACTTCCTGCGGGGCGTCTATCAAGCTTTTGCCAGAGTCCATCTGTACGGTCAAGACGACTTTCTGTGTGTTAGTAAAGAGTAATCAGTGTTTTAGCAGGAAGCGGAAAAAAGAGTCCGGGTGTACTCATGTTCAGGTTCATTAAAAATCTGTTCAGTGGGCCCGGACTCGATTATTTTACCATCCTGTAGCACCGCCACATAGTCAGAAACGGCTCTGATGACCCGCAGGTCATGGGATATAAACATGTAGCTCATGTTATATTTTTGTTGCAGAGCGAGCAGCAGATCAAGAATCTGGCTTTGGATGGTGACGTCGAGGGCTGACGTAGGTTCGTCGAGTATGATAAGTTTTGGTTTTAAAATTATCACCCGTGCAATGGCTATACGCTGTCTCTGACCACCTGAAAACTCATGTGGGTAGCGATATGTCATTTCTTCACCCAGCCCCACTTCATCAAGAGCTTCAAGCACCTTGGCAAGGCGCTCAGATTTACTGAGTGATGGCTGGTGCACCAAGAGCCCTTCTTCCACAATCTGCAATGTTGTGAGTCTTGGTGAAAGAGAGGAAAACGGATCTTGGAACACTATTTGAAACGCACTTCTGAGAGGTTTTAATTTTCTTTGTGACAGGCTCTGCAAGTTCGTACCGTCAAAAATAATATCCCCCCGGCTCCTCGCAAGTCGTAACAGGGCCATGGCAAGGGTAGTTTTTCCCGACCCTGATTCTCCCACAACACCATATGTTGTTCCCGCGTGTAGTGATAAGTTAATATTATCAACAGCCTTTAGTATGTTCTTTGATCGGCTAAACGGGTTGCTCCACTTCTTCTTGAGATTATAAGTACAGGTGAGATTTTTTGTTTGAAGAAGTTCTGGGCCGGGTGATACCCGTTGTTTTGTACCTGCCGGGACAGCAGCAAGGAGCGCTTTTGTATACGGGTGCTGAGGGTGGTCGAAAATCTGTTTTGTTGGTCCGGACTCAACGATGCATCCTTCTTTCATGATACAGACATGGTCAGCCTGGTTGCGGACGATATCAAGGTCATGGGTGATGAACAGTACGCCCATGGAGTACTCAGTTTGTAGTTCCTTTATTAAAGACAGTATTTGTGCCTGTATGGTGACATCGAGGGCTGTTGTCGGTTCATCTGCGATTAAAAGAGAAGGGTTTCCAGCAAGAGCCATGGCAATCATTGCCCGTTGTCTTTGGCCACCTGAAAGTTCATGTGGATAAGATGAAAAACGCCTGCTAGCGTCGTCAAGTCCTGTCTTCTCAAGGTGATAAATAGCCTTTTTTCTGGCTTCAGATTTACTCAAATCACTATGGAGAGTAAGGGGTTCCATCAGCTGGTTGCCAATGGTGAAAACTGGGTTGAGAGAACTCATAGGTTCCTGGAAAATCATGGCTGCTGATTTGCCGCGAATCGTTCTTATCTGCTGCTTGTCGAGGGAGAACACATCGGTGTCTTCAAGATAAATTGATCCTTCTGTCACGACATTTGAAGATGTTTCCAGAAGTCGAAGTATAGAGAGTGCAGTGATAGATTTTCCTGACCCGGACTCACCTACAAGGGCTAGAGTTTTACCTCTTTCCAGAGAGAGATTGAGGTCAAAAAGCACTTGAGTTTTGGTGGGGTTGTTATCCTGGTCGTACCCGCTAAACCAAAGGTTGAAATTTTCTATATTGAGTAGCATAAAAGAGACGAGTTTTCCTGTTTAATATCGATATAACAACGTGATATTGTTTTTTATCTAAAGTGATTAGCTGGCTGTGATAATGGATGCAATTTCTTTATTTACAATATCATCCAGCTCTTTAAAGGATGTTGTCATACCTATATCGTATTTCCCTGTTTCCAGTAACTCTACTCGAACGACATATCCAATGAGTATAACGGGATTTTCTCCTGAAGTGAGTTGGATCTGTACAGATATAAGCGATCCTAGTGGAATTGTATCATCATTTTCGAAAAGGATTCCCCCAACACAGATGTCCTTGCTCGTACCGTTAAAGGTTGGGCTGTTGTTAAAGTCTAACTTTTTTGAGCGAACCTCAGTCGCAATTTTTACTCTGATATAACGTCTTTTTTCTTCCTTGTAGTGGGAAATACGGTTTTTTCCAGCACCTTTTGAGAGATACATGGCGCTATCTGCCATCTCCATCAACTCTTCAGGATTTGAGCTATTAAAAGGAAAGGAAGCTATGCCTCCACTGATTGTTACCTTAAAGGGGGTACCTGAAAAGACAAACTCCTCTTCGGCAACCTTTTGGCGTAAACGCTCTGCAAAAACGTAGGAACTGATATTGTCTGAGTGGGTGAGGAGCAGGATAAACTCTTCTCCACCAAAGCGGGCAGCTATATCACTGTCCCTTTTTTCGGCAGTGATAATATCTGCGATCCGCTTTAAGACGAGGTCGCCGCATTGGTGGCCATAGATATCATTTACATCTTTAAAATTATCGATATCGAGAAAAAGTACGGTGAAGTCCTCCGTGTATCTCTTTGCCAATGCCACTTGTTGACTGTATGCTTCATCAAAGTAGCACCGATTAAAGAGCCCGGTCAGTTGGTCGTGGTGGCTTTTTCGTAAGGTCTCTTCGTAGTGTGTCGTTTCAATTATGCGTGGGCTTTTGAGATAGTGCGTTGTGTGTTGAAGATAATCGCAAAAAACGGTGATGATACTTAAGGGGCGTTGGAGGCTATGTATTAATTCTTTCCGATGAGCCAGCAGACTATGCCAATGACGCTTACAGTCTGAGAGCGGCAGATCAACATCTCCAAAGAGTTTGAATGTAAGCTGTAGTGCGTGTGGTCCTTCTTTTTGGGCCAGATGTTCTATTTGGCCAATAAGAACTTCGTCAGTTAGGTTCTTAGATATCAGGTCCAGAATATCATCTCTGAGTTGTGATTGCATATGACTCCAATGAAGGAAAAAGTACTTAGAGTACAATATCGCCGGAAAGGTTGATTTTATGAGATAAACTATAATCCATTATATCTTTTCTGCATAAGAATATATTACCAGTTCTCATCAATATTGGAATGTCGGTTGAGCTATCTGCCACACACTGATGCAGTTCATCGGTATGATGAACGATCATCTGGTTGATTGTTGCAGATATGAAGATGTGAGATCTCTTGGGTATGGATTTTTTTATTTTCTTTAGTTCTGTGATTTCCAGTAAAATCAGATTTTTATTTGGAAGAGACCACTTTTAAAGTGGGAGGGATCCTTTTTTTTTATATAAATTTTATGATAGGGTATAAGTTCAACGATCCAGCACCTTCAAAAAATAGTGTCCACTTATAACGTGTCAGAATATGTCGATTAAAGTTTCCAAGGCTGCCGTAAGTATAAAGAAAAACAGACTCACGCTTACCATTGCCGAGAAAATAAGTAAAAAAAGTATAGATAATCTCTATACTGAAATCAGGTTTTGTGTAGCGGATCTAAAGCCTGGCTTTGATGTTATAACTGATCTTTCCGCCTGTACTCTCGCAGCTCTCAGCAGTTTTCCAACATTTAGAAAAATCACCAATCATCTAATCGACAGTAGGGTGGGACGGGTGGTCAGGGTAATTGATGAGACAAAAATTATTAAAAAACAATTATTGAACCTTTCAGCCAGAAGCCAGAGCTACAGAGCTGATATCTTTAGCAGTGTTGAAGCTGCTGATGAGTACCTGTCGAATTCGGATGATAATTCTGGGCTGCATTTTCAGCTTCATGAGCTGCCTGTTAACTACACATATAAAGGAAAACAGGGTACGGGGGTTGTCGAATTCTTGTCTGTTAATGAGTGTGAAGTCCAGTCAGCCACACTTGAACTAGAGGTCGGCGCAAAAATCATGCTGTCCATCAAGTTCGATACACATGAAAACTTACTTGAAAGGTTAGAGGCTTCGTCTCAAATTATAGGGGTCGAAGGCAGTAGCTTTTGCGCTCGCTTTGAAGATGTGGATGATGCCAATAAAGAGCAACTTTGGGAGCGTTTGGTTCACGAGTCGCAGTGTGAATTAACGTGATTGCTAGTAGTGTTTTATCTTGTAGAACTCACCTTCTGGATATGGGTTGTCCGCTGAGGGCATCAAACTCTTTGCCTGGCTCACTTTGATTGGTTCAACGGTCTTTTTTGTGGCAGGGTTGTTCATTCCTGAAATGAGACTTTTCTAAGTTCGTAACACCATCACTTTCGCTTTTCTCTCCCCTTTTGGCAATATCTAGCACTGGTTCTCGCTCACCTCTGATGAGGTGTATTTCCACTGTTTCTTTGTTCACGACTCACCAGAGAAAGAATTTAATTGACAATATTGCTATCTTCGTTACCCTTGTTTTGATAAGTGGTTAACGAAAAAGAAATTCTCTCCGTCAAAATAAAAAATGAAATCCAAGATTCTACACTTTTTAAAACAAACAAATGACATTGTTTCAGGTGAAGAGCTGAGCAGTCAGCTCAAGGTGAGCCGAGTTACGGTATGGAAGCATATTAAAGCACTGCAGGAAATGGGGTATACAATCATTTCAGGACCGAAGGGCTATAGTTATAGTGCGGATAATGATTTTCTTTTTCCATGGGAATTTGCTGAACGGCAGTCTCAAATTCATTATTTTGATGCGCTGCCATCAACAATGAACAAGGCCAAAGAGCTTGCCAGGGAAGGGGCTCCAGATCAATCGGTTGTTCTTGCTGACTTTCAGGAAAAAGGAAGAGGACGAATGCAGCGGATCTGGTTATCTCAAAGGGGTGGTCTCTATTTTACTCTGATCCTGCGTCCTCAGCTTCCTGCTACCTCCGCCTTTCTCATGAACTTTATCACCTCCACAGCTCTGGCCCAAACTATACGTGATCAGACCGGACTGAAGGCGGAAGTCAAATGGCCCAATGATATTCTCATAGGGGAGAAGAAACTCTCCGGAATGCTTTCTGAGCTGGAGGCATCAGAAGAGCTGGTCTCTTTTGTCAATATTGGCATTGGTATCAATGTAAATAATGATCCGACAAAAGATGAAAAGAATGCCACCTCCATCGCCCTCGAACTTGGACATGATATCAAACGAAGAACACTTCTGAGTGGTTTTCTGGACAGGCTCGCAGTCCGTTTGGATAATTTCAGACCAGAAGACGCGGTGTCCGAATGGAAAAAGCACACCATGACCCTGGGCAGGCAGGTCAAGATTGTGACACTTAAAGAGACATTTGAAGGTAAGGCTGTTGATATTGATGAATCAGGTGCCCTGATTTTGCAACAGGAAGATGGCACAGTAAAGAAGATAATCTATGGAGACTGTTTCCATCTTTAAGTGATGTATTGCCACCCCGATATCTTAACACATAAACTGACGATAACACTTTTAACCTTATCAATAACCAATGAGAACAACAAACAAAGGAAATCTACTATGAGCGCTTCAGCCGAGCAAAAAAGTGATCTGAATATCTCCAATCAATTACAAATGACAGTTTACAGTTCGCTGATGGCAGCACTCATTGCCGTTGGGTCATTCATTGCTGTTCCCATCGGACCTGTTCCAATCGTCTTGCAAAATTTATTTGTGATGCTTGCAGGTTTACTGCTTGGGGCAAGGTGGGGAATGGCAAGTGTGGGCTTGTATTTGCTGGCAGGTATTTGTGGATTGCCAGTCTTTTCTGGTGGCGGTGCCGGGCTGGGTCATTTCTTTGGTCCCACAGGAGGTTATCTGCTCAGCTATCTGCCTGCAGTATTTCTTGTCGGTTTTATTGCTGAAAGATCAAACGGTTTAGTTGTCAGAGCCGGTAGTTTGGTGGCAGCCCATGTGATAATTTTTGGCATAGGAGTAAGCTGGTTAAAGGTAGCCACTGGGATGTCATTTGCTAAGGCGATGGCTGTTGGGATGTTTCCCTTTCTCATTGGAGACTTGATCAAGATAGTCGCTGCTATCCTTATTGCCCGTGCTCTGCAGCCGCTACTTTCCAAGAAAATCACAAAATAAATGGATTGAATGACCAATATTATTGAGATAGACCACCTGTGCCACATGTTTAGAGACGGTTCTCCAGGGCTCAGCGATATACACCTTACCATCAGAAAGGGTAGCTTTGTTGTACTCGCCGGTAGGAATGGGTCTGGTAAGACCACTCTGCTTCGTCATCTTAATGGTCTCTTATTGCCTACTGCTGGTGAAGTTCGAATTGAAGGCGTAGCAGTCCCCACAGATCTTCGTTTTGCGCGGCAAAAGGTGGGAATGGTTTTTCAGGACACCGATAGCCAGATCGTGGGGGAAACGGTCTTTGATGATATCGCATTTGGTCCGGAAAATTTAAAACTTGGTAGAGAAGAGATTAAGCGGCGGGTTACTCGGTCGATGGATCTCGTCGGTTTGTCCGAGAGGGCAGAGGATCGTCCCCACCTTTTGTCCGGGGGGCAAAAACGGAGATTGACAATAGCAGGAATTCTGGCCATGGAACCTGCGATCCTTGTGTTTGATGAACCATTTTCTAATCTCGATTTTCCAGGGATCATTTCTGTGTTGCGCCATATAGTGTCCCTCCATAAACAGGGGCATACCATTCTGCTGACTACCCACGACTTGGAAAAGGTGATCGCCCATGCAGATCGGTTACTGATCATGGAAGGGGGGAGGGTTGTACGCGATGACAAACCGCAGGAGTTGTTTCGGGATCTTGAGAGCTTTGGGATTCGGGAACCCTGCGCCTTTAGGATGGGGGGTGAGGCACGCTCATGGCTAGAGTAACAGTATTCAGCTACAAAAAAGGAAATTCCCTGCTCCACCGTCTGGACCCAAGGTTTAAGTTATTTTATATGGTCCTGCTGAGCATGGGGACTCTGTCCAGTGGGTTTGTCGGACTCATCATCACAACCCTGTTGATTTTTACTGTACTGCTTGCAGCCCAGGTGAATATTCTTGGGGTGCCCAGAGAGTTAAAGGTTTTCCCTGTTTTTTTGTTATTTATATTAGTTACGCGTAGTTTGACCACCCCGGGAGAAGCGATTTTTAGCGTTTCTTTTTTAACCCCGACCCATGAGGGGCTCCTCCTTGGCCTTCACTTTTGTTGGCGTCTTACTCTGGTTGTTCTTATAAGCCTTGGGTTTATTGTCAGTACGACCTCCAATCAAATAAAAGCGGCTGTGGAATTTTATTTTGGCATGATCCCAGGTGTTCCAGAAAAACGGATTTCCACTATGTTGAGCCTTCTTATCCGGTTCATTCCTATTATCATGAGCCAGGTGCAGGATACCATTGATGCCCAAAATGCACGCTGTGTTGAACTGCGAAAGAATCCAGTTTATAGGCTGGTGAAACTGACCATCCCACTACTCCACCGTATTTTCCTCAACGGCGATCAACTCGCCATCGCCATGACATCAAGATGTTACACTGAAGACAGAACTGGTCTTGACCTGTACTCTTCCCGCCTTGATTGGCTTAGCCTACCAGTGCTCATTTTTCTGACGATACTAATGCAGTTTATTTGAATGGATGGGAGCTGTAAAACACTGCTCTTTTGCGGCACATACCATTTTCGATCGGTTTGCCTGGCTGGGGGAAAATAATATCGAGAGCTGATTTCAGGTTCGAATTTTTTCATGCCCCAGTTGACCAAGAGTCACGCTAAGAATTTCATTATTTTTGTGTGCCAGTTTGTACCAGTTGCGGACTTCTTCCTGTAAAACTTCTTCACCAACTCCTCTGTGCACACTGTCTGCGGTTACAGAATTGTCTAATCTTCCTGAATTGATAAAGGTCCATTGATCGTTTTGTCGTGAAACGATGCCAGTGTGTCCTCTTTTATTCGTAGAAAAAGAGAGGATCTGGCCGTTATCAAGGAGGGGTTCAACGGCACTCATAAGGGATGCTGCCTCTTCTTCCCAGTTGCCTTGTCCTGAATAATTCTTTGATAAAACAAGAGTTCCAGCAGCTTTGACGATGCCTTCGCCGGTAAGATAGGCATTGGACGCCATTCCGCGATCTGTGGCCATTTTAGTCAGTTCTGTATACAGGCCACCCTTGCCAGAATAGGGAATGTTCATCTGGTCTAATCCTTTGACTATCAGCTCGTAGCAGTTAATTTTCTCGTAAGGAGTACCGAGGTATTGCTGGACTGCTTCGCTCAGGTCAGCTGCAGGGGTGGTGTGGTTCGATGCCGCTGAAGTGGCGAGCGCAGCAGGTTCTACCGGGACGTTGGGCGTAGGACGGTCTGCTGCCACTGTTGCCCCGCTATTAGTCCAGGTGATTTCCTTAGTGTCACTGTTGAGAAAAATCTCCGTTCCTGGCGGAATAGTATGGAATGGTTTACCTTCATTGACTGTATTGGCGATAAGGTTCCAGGTTTGTTCGCGAAGCTGCGGATGGTTTTTAAGAAGGCGGGATACGGTAGGTACAGTTTCAGTGATTTTTCCGAGTGAAAGGTTAGCAGTTGTTGGGGTCTCCTTTTGAGTGGCCTCCATCGATTGATACAGCTGATGGGGAGGAAGCTCAGGTTGCGGGGAGGGTTGATTCAGTTTGAATGAATTATTTTTTTCATCCGACCAGGTAAGTTCACCATTTGTGGCATTATAGTATATGCGGGTACCTGGCTGGATATTGGTATAATCGCGATCCCTATTTTGTGCCGCTCCGAGAATGCCCCATGTAGATGCATGAAGGTCATTGTGTTGTATCAGCAGTTCTGAAACTGTTGGATTTTGTGGCGTAATTTCGCCCACCAAAATGGAGTCGACTGCGTTGGCGTTATTGATCTGCTGGGGTTTGCCATCTATAGTGTATTGTGTAATCAGATCACTAAAAGAATTGGACGATTTCGTTTTGGAAAAGGACTGATTCGAAATTGTCTTTGGCTGGTTGAATGTGGGATTTATTATTGTATCCATACGCTCAGATGGGAAAAGGAAAAATATAAAGCCATTTGTTTTAGTCTCGCAATAATTGGACCAACTGAAATTGTGGTACTGTTTTATTATCGGTAGAAAGATACAAATTCTTTACCTAGCTGACTTTAAGCCTTTTTTGAAGATAGCTTTATGATCTTGAGTGAAAAATGAATTTCTTGTTTTGACGGAATATTGACACGTGGGTAGTCAAGAATGTGAAGTTGTTTTTGCCCAGAAATGGGTCAAAAAAGCCATGTCTACGCGAGGTGGTTCTGGGGCCTCATCTTGATCTTAGCCCGCATTTCTCATGAACATTGTGTGAATTATTTAAATAATTGGGAATTCCAACACACTATATTCCGTTTTATTCACAGTTGAAATTCACACAATGTTCACCAAAGGCCAGCTGATCTCACCGTGTCTCCGTCGTCGCTGAAGCAATGTACATAATTTACTATGGTCCATTGCTTCGATCCTAGGATACCCTGCAACTTCAACTGGTGAGAAATACGGGTTAGATCCATGGAATCACAGTAGTGCTGTTACGTGAGTTGTTGATCGTATCGGGCAAGATTGGCGATACTCTCCGAAACAATCAAGATTAAAGGCTGAATGATACTGCGGAAATCCTGGTTGTCGCCTATCGACTCTGTGGCTTGAGAAGAGTTTCTACTCAGTACCAATCATAAGATATCAGACGAATGAATTATGTGTGGTTCAAGAGTAAAAGATGACTATCCTTACAAAGGATAGCCATGGAAAAACCTCTGAAAAACAACGAATTAATACCGCTAATTGCTGATGGTTGATCTCATACCACTATGAAAGATGACAAACTCGTAAAAAGTTAATTCGAAGTCTTTTGATGGCTATGAAAAAAGGCTGATATACAGGTAGCGAAGACTCCGAGGCGTGGTGTTTGGATCGTATTCTCAACGATACATGTGGTATGTTGAGGGTTCGATCCAAACCCACAACGACGTAGATCGGACTTTTTACGACGCCATCAAAGATGTCTTAGGAGGAGATACTAATGATACTGACCAATTTTGGCAGTCCCGGAAAAACGATCATCACTCGTTTGTGCACCATGTCATCCTTTAGGTTTCAAACTCCCAACAAGAAAAAAACAGATATCCAGTTGTGTAAGTGGCCTGTAATAGTTTTGCTATTACTTATAGCTCTACTTATCGGTAGCTTTGTCGTAGCTTCTGATCTTGAAAAAAAGATAGGCTCTAATGGATCTGTACTTTTGGCGGAGAAATATGCTGACTTTAACGAACCATGGGCGATGACTTTTCTGCCAAGTGGGGAGATACTTGTCACGGAGAAAAGCGGTACTTTATTGTTGGTAAGTGCTGATGGACAATCAAAGGTGCACGTTGAAGGAGTGCCACAGGTTGCATACGGTGGTCAGGGAGGATTAGGCGATGTTATTGTAGATCCGGATTATGAGAAGAATGGATTGATCTACATCTCCTATGCAGAAAAGGGAAGGTTTGGTAGACGAGGTGCTGCTGTTGCACGTGCACGATTCAGCGCTGGTCCGAATAATCCCAAATTGCATGATTTGGAGGTGATCTGGCGCCAAACACCCAAGGTCAAGGGGAGTGGCCATTACTCTCATCGACTGACTTTTAGCCCGGACGGAAAGCTATTCATCACTTCAGGCGAGCGACAAAAGCAAAAGCCCGCTCAGGATTGGTCACAGAATCTTGGCAAGGTGATTCGCCTCAACCCGGACGGATCTGTTCCTCCAGATAATCCCTTTCAGGATAAGGGGAAATTAGCCAAAACATTTTGGTCATTGGGGCACCGCAATCTGCTTGGTATAGCATTTGACAGTGGAGGAAGACTCTGGACCCATGAGATGGGACCGAGGCACGGTGATGAACTCAATTTGACCATCGGTGGTGATAATTACGGCTGGCCTATCGTTTCCTGGGGAAATCAATATAGTGGGGTTGATATCCCGGATCATGATACCCGACCTGATTTTAATGCACCAGAAGTGTATTGGGTACCGTCTATTGCCCCTTCCGGTTTGATTATATACAGCGGTACCATGTTTGCTGATTGGCAGGGGGATGCTGTTATTGGTGGCCTTGTCTCTACGTCGCTTATTCGAGTAAAAATAACTGGGGATAATGCCGAGGAGATTGAGCGATTTGCCATGGGTAAGCGAATCCGCGAAGTTGAACAGGGCAAAGATGGTGCAATCTGGGTACTAGAGGATAAGGCGGGTGGTCGTCTTCTCAGGCTCACGCCTCAACAGTAAAAAATGACACCTAAATTTTATAATTGACTCGTCCGGAGTCTACGCTTATCTGCCGGAAATGCGAGGCAGCGAAGTTGAAGACGTATAAATATACTTCAAAACTTCGATAACAAAGCAGATTCGGTGGAGTTGTGTATGCAAGATTTAGGTGACATCGATCGAGCCAGGAAAGGGGGTGTTGTGTCGCAAAATAAACAAGTCAAAATATACGCGGAACACCTTGATCCATTGGCGCTCCAGCAGTTTAACAGCGCAATGGAACAGGACTTTTCAGTTAAAGGTGCGCTGATGCCCGACGCTCATGTAGGATATTCTTTACCTATTGGTGCCGTTGTTGCCACTGATGGGGTTATTTTGCCAAGTTGGGTCGGTTTTGACATTGGTTGCGGGATGTGTGCTCTGCCGACAACATTTAAACCATCTCAGATTGCCAAGAATGGGGCTGCAATATTTCAAGAAATATACAAGCGCATTCCGGTCGGGTTTGCGGTACATCCCCATCCAGTGAAGTGTGATCTGAATCCAAACATTCTTACTGAGTTGGGGCGTAAGGCATTCCACGGCAGGAAGGGTTTCAGGAGCCTTGGAACCCTGGGGGGTGGAAACCACTTCATTGAAATAGGTCGAGATGAGACTGCGCGCGTTTGGGTAATTATCCATTCAGGATCTCGTGGGGTAGGGCATGGCATCGCAACAGAGTATATGCGTCTTGCCGAACCACACAATAAGGTAAAAGATGGGCACTATGGTTTTAGGGTAAATAGTGACGAGGGTAAATCCTACATCAATGATATGAACTGGACACTTGAATTCGCCTTATTAAACAGAAAACATATGATGCACAGTGTTGTCCATGCAATAACTCAGTACTGTGTCGGAGAAGCTGAATGGGGCCAACTCATTAATCGTAATCACAATCACGCTGAAGAAAGAGGCGGTTTGTGGATTCATCGCAAAGGCGCAACCCAGGCGGAAGATGGGATGCTTGGTGTAATACCAGGCAATATGCGGGATGGATCTTTTATTGTTCGTGGGAAGGGGAACCCTCTGAGCCTTTTTTCTTCTTCCCATGGCGCTGGTCGTGTAATGGGGCGGAAGAGGGCAAAGCGTGATCTTAACACTGGCGATTTTAAATTAGCAATGAGGGGCGTTGTCGCCAAAGTTGATGATGATACACTGGACGAGTCACCAGAAGCCTATAAAAATATTTTTGAAGTAATGCGAATGCAAGATGACTTAGTCGAAACACTCCATCATGTTATTCCTCTGGTAAACGTTAAAGGATAATTGTGGTCCTGGACTGCCAGAGCAGCACGGAAGGGTGTGGAGCTTGGAAAAAAGAACACCGGATGAGGCGTATATAAAAAAGCTGCCGACTGTTCAACAGGCTACATAACAAAAACAGAGATTCCATTTTTAAAACGTGATTTGTTATTCAAACAAACGAAACCACCTTCGGTTGAATCTAGGAAACATTTTTCATGATAGCTTGAGGCTCACCGTCATATATTCTGAGTAAACATTGTGATACAGGCAATACCAACAACATAGAAAAATGACGTCAAATAAAGAAACACAGAACAGTGATATATGAGAAACGACATACCTAGGTACGAAAATAAGAGAGAAAAAGTGATTATTGATTACTCTCACGCCGCAGATGTTTTTCATCGCATCTCTTTAAATATTCAGAAAGTAATCAAAGGAAAACCTGAAATCATCAAACTTCTGCTGGCTGCATTTTTTGCTGGAGGCCATGTTCTGCTTGAAGATGTACCCGGGACAGGAAAGACAACACTAGCAAAGACCCTTGCCAAATCTGTGGATACATTATTTGGCAGACTGCAGTTTACTCCGGATCTGTTGCCGTCAGATATTGTAGGTGTCTCTATTTATAGACAGAATAGTGGGTTGTTTGAATTTATCCGAGGTCCACTATTTACCAACATACTCCTTGCTGATGAGATTAACAGAGCCAGCCCCCGCACTCAGTCTGCACTTCTTGAGGCTATGGAGGAGTCTCAGGTCACAGTGGAGGGTAATAAACATTCTCTGGGTGAGTTGTTTTTCGTGATTGCAACTCAGAATCCTATTGAATCTCATGGGACATACCCACTACCTGAATCACAGATGGATCGGTTTATGATTGAACTGTCACCCGGACATCTTGATCGAGATACTGAAGCAACAGTTCTCGCCGACCAGCTTCAATCTCACCCTCTCGACGAGGTAAAACCAGTTACCTCAGAGGAAGATGTTGCCGAAGTGGCTGTCGCCTTAAAGAATATACGAATCTCTGAAGAATTAAGATACTACATAGTCGATCTAGTGAGTGCAACGAGAATTGCCGAACATGTAGTTCAGGGAGCCAGTGTAAGAGCCTCACTTGCCCTGCTGAGAATATCGCAGGCACTGGCCCTTTCTGCGGGCAGAGAATTTGTTATGCCGGAAGACATAATTGAAGCAGCACCATTTGTGCTTTCTCACCGACTAAAACTCACTTCACAGGCGCATTTTTCTGGAGTTACGTCAGCTGCAATAGTAAATTCTATCATTCAAAAGTTCACAGTGCCAAAATGAGTCTCAGGCTTTACAGGACCTACCTTTTTCTTGCAAAAACCAAGGCACGGATTCGCAGTAAGGTCAGTTCTTCAGGCAGGCTGTTTATTGTTTTCGCGGCACTGTCTGTGTTATTTGGTTTTAACACCAAACAGACGATGATCTATCAACTCGCTGCTTTATTTGTGATGTTTTTGTTCTTCTCGTTTCCATTCTCATTTTTCTTTTCGCCCACCATTCGGATGCGCAGGTTTTTACCAAAAACCTGCACAGCTGGAGAGAAGTTAACCTATTTACTGCAGTTTGAAAATACGGGCGAAAAAACTGCCTCTGGATTGATTTTTAAAGAGCAGTCTGGAGCTGACTACCCAACATTTGAAGACTTCATTTCCGAGCACGAGTATGGGGAAAAAGATCGGAATTATTTTGACCGTAAACTTGGATACTATCGCTGGCAATGGTTATTTAAGCGCAATGCGGGTGCTCGTTTTGCATCCTTTACTCTGCCGCAACTACTATCTCATGAACAATCCCAGGTAGAGGTGTCACTGCTGCCGCTTAGGCGTGGTTATATCCAACTTCGGGGCTACTCCATACATCGACTCGACCCTCTAGGGTTATTCAAAAACGAGATTCTTTTCAAGGATATCCAAAAGCTATTGGTTATGCCGAAAATGTATCCAGTTGTTCATAAATACCTTACCGGATCAAGGAAATATCACTTGGGAGGTCTGGCATCCGCAGCCAGTTGTGGTGAATCAGGGGAATTTGTTTCTCTTCGAGAATACCGGCCAGGAGACCCGGTAAAACATATTGACTGGAAAGTGACAGCGAGAGTCGGGAGCCCTACTGTCAGACAATATCAAGATGAATATTTTTCTAGATATGGCATTTTACTGGATACCTTTACAGAGCAAGAGGGTGCCGTTTTTGAAGATGCTGTTTCGATCGCTGTATCAATCATCGCTCAACAAGATGTCACCAGGAACTCGATAGATCTTCTCTTTGCCTCCGATAACTGTATACCTCAAAGTTCTATCGTAAATGGTCTATCCGATCAACATCATATGTTAGAAATTCTAGCTTGCATAACACGGTGCCATGATCAAGAGTTTTCGACTTTGGCTGATTTGGTAATTGAACACACCGGGATTTTAAGCGGCCTTATTTTGGTACTTGTAAAGATAGATGATCAGCGGCAACAACTGCTGAACCATCTAAAGAATATGAAAATCCCTTACAAGGCTATTCTTGTTTCAGATGACAGAGAAAACAGCCTAAGTCAGCTACGAACCATGTCCTTATCCAACATCAACATCTTTGATATAAAAAGTGACACCAAGATAGTGGAGTTAACATGATAACGTCTCCATTACTTATCGCGTCTGCCGCTATATTCTGGGGAATTGAGAGTGGTAACCTCATTGTTGGAGCAATCCTCGCCATTGTAATAGCTATTGTGGTTTTTGTTCCTACGAAATGGAAACTGACGGATGAAAATAGTGTAAATGTGTCGGATTTGACCTCAGTAATATTTGTCGCTGCAACTGTATTAATTTTTTTGAATGTCGATGCTGTAGTTTTTCTCAAAACCCTTGTTATCTGGTTACCTCTTGTCTTACTACCTCTTATTTCAGCTCAACTCTATTCAGGTAGAGAAAAGATCGTAATCGGTACAAGACTGGGTTCTAGCAAAAAGAGGGTTCACAAACATAAACCATTAGATTTCAGAATCTATTACATAGCAACCTGCCTTCTTTCCGCAGCAATGGCGAACAGTAGGTCGCCTTTGTTTTTCCCGTGTGCAGGCATTATGCTTTTCTGGTTGTTAGTATTAAACCGAGGGAAAGGATTTTCAAGACTGACATTTGTCATGGTTTTTCTATTGGCGGTTGGAGGGGGGTATTTAGCATTAAAGGGGGCAGAGTTTGCACATGGCTATGTATCACAAAAAACACGACTTTTCATTCGGGGATATTATCATTCTAAACATGCCGATCCATTTCAGGCTCATCTCTCCTTTGGATCTATAGGTCGATTAAAAACGTCGGGCAAGATTGTCCTCCGGCTCAAGGCCGAGGGCACACCACCAACTCTGCTCAAACTGGCTAGTTACGAAACATTCAACAGATTTTCCTGGCACAGTAGTCAGCCATACCAAGATCTTGTGCCAAACAATCTGATCTGGGATCTTCTCCCTGGACCGCAGATCCCAGATAAACATGCGACAATTGAATATTATCTGCCAAAGGAAAGAGGACTATTGCCACATCCTAAGGGGAGTTACCAGGTCGATGGACCAACGATTTACGAGCTACAACAAAAGGCTGATGGTATTACCAAGATCATTGATGGTGCACCGCTCATTACCTATGAAATATATTACAACTCCTCTTTAATACGAGAAACGGACCAACCGTCTCGAAGGAATTTGGCTGTGCATCCAGAAGAAAACAAGGTTCTTGAAAAACTTGTTAAAAATTGGCAGCTGAAACAATTGTCAAGTCAAGAGAGGGTATCCAAAATACAGCAATTCTTCGCAGATGGATTTATCTACACGCTGACTCTGGAGGGGAAAGGTCGATATTCCTCTTCTTTTGAAAATTTTTTACTTGGGAGCCGGGCAGGGTATTGTGAGTTGTTTGCAACAGCAACCACACTTCTCCTTCGAAAGGCTGGTATCGCAAGTAGATACGTGACCGGCTATGCTGTTACAGAAAAAAGCACATTTGAAAAAAAATATATCGTCAGGCAAAGACATGCTCATGCTTGGAGCGAGGCATATATCAACGGTCGATGGTTGGTAGTGGACACAACTCCAACTGATTGGTTATCTTTAGACAGTAAAAGCAGATCTAAATTTGAAAAAATTACCGATTTCTTGGCATATCTGAGACTGAAATATGAACATTTCCGAATTGAAACCGAGAATAATTACAAGGTATTACTTTCTCTCCTTGTAATTATTCTGGCTGTTGTACTTGTTTATCGCATATACCGAAGGATAGATAAAAAAACAATCAGTACCAAAAATGCCAAGAACCTGAAGACATTTAAAGTCGTTGATTCTCCCTTGTATCAGGTAGAACAAAGGCTGCTGCAAATGGGGATTGTCCGATACAAGAATGAACCCTTCCTGTTCTGGCTAAAAAGAATCAATGAAGTCAGAAAAATCGAGATTGAAACTATAAAAAAAATGTATGCGCTACATATGAGATTGCGTTTTGATCCAGCCGGTTTAAATGATGATGAGCAACGATATCTCAAAGAACAAACTGATCAATGGCTGAAATCAAATTTCATTGCAGAAGATACTGAACATAATTGAGACCGATCCCCTGGAGGGGGCAGAAAAAAACCACAAAAAATCCTTCTGAGTGATTTGCTAATTATGGGCGAAGCGAGATACGAGAGTGTAAAATCCATGATGAAGTAAAAAGGTAGACAAATAATGAGGAGTAAATAAATTGCCAGGAAGAGTATACTTAAAAAGAAAAGATATACATGATCGCAAAAGCTATTGAAGCAGTTAAAAGCCCAAATCAATAATCCTCTTGATCAGCTTGTTTACGATATGCTAAACACAAAATGTAAGTATTAAATAACCTCTATGACCATAATAAAATTTCCGGAAAATCCCTCAAAAGAACCTCCTTTCTTCTCAGATATCAGAAAGGATGGTTATCATATCTACAGCTTGAAAAATGCCAAGAAGCGCGGATTCTACCCTTCTGAAATTCCTGATTATCCCGGTGTACTTCTTAAAGACTTAAAAGAAGATGATACCATTACAATTAGAGTATTCTTTGGTATCGGTAAAGGAAAGGATATGCGTGTCGATGGTGGTCATCTCGATCTCCGGGTTGAGTTGGTGGAAGAAGGTAACATTTTTGCTGTTATTACCACCCAACTGCCAAAAGAATTGAGTTTGAGTACAGGTGATTCTCTTGAGTTGTTTCCAGAAGAAATATTGTACAAACAAGAACCGAAAAAATGATTTAAGATGATCCACGTAGAGTGGTTTTTTAATTATAAGGTAAGAGATAATGCCCATGCGTAAAGCACTCATAGTTGGAGCCTCAGGACTCGTCGGCGGTCACTGTCTACAGGCTCTCCTTGATGATGACAACTACTCAGAAGTAACCGCTCTTGTCAGAAAACCACTCCTCAAAACAGACCGTAAGCTAAGAGTTGTAATAACTCATTTCGATAATCTTGAGCACGATCTGTCCAACATTCAGGCTCATGATGTTTATTGCTGTTTAGGGACGACCATCAAAAAAGCAGGCTCTCAAGAAGCATTTAAGAGGATTGATTACACTCTGGTAGTGACTGTTGCAGAACTAATGCAAAGACAGGGTGCGGAACAGTTCTTGGTGATCTCTGCAATGGGTGCTGATACAAGCTCAAAGGTGTTCTATAATAGAACTAAAGGGGAGATGGAAGTGGCAATTCAAGGGTTGGGCTATCCATGTATACGCATTATCAGACCATCACTGTTATTGGGAAATCGCGACGAATTTCGTTTAGGAGAGAAGGCAGGGGCTATATTAACACCGGTGCTGAAGCCGTTTATGATTGGTTCACTGAAAAAGTATCGTCCCGTTCGAGCTGAGTTAGTTGCTCAGTATATGTTAAAGGTTGCTCATGAAAAACCAATCTCCGGCGTTCACGTTTATGAGTCGGATTTGATAGTATAAATGAAAGAATGCTGATAGAACAGTTAGCCCGAATTTCTCATCAATAAAGTTTTTTGTAGGTCAAGACACAAGCCACGCTGCTATAATAAACTACCGCAAGTGGCTTGTAACGCAGACTTTGCGGAAAAATCTATTGACCCGAAGGGTGAAATTTTTGATTTAAAATGAAAAACACCCTGTTTTTCAAACAAGTTATCATTTATTCGTAATATCATAAGGTTGAGCTTTAAATCAAAAAGATCATGAGAATTTCGGGTTAGGGAGTGTTTAGGATTCTGAGTCCTGTAGTTCGTTAGCATCTCTGCCACGAGCGGAGGTGAAAGTCAGGGCAAAAGAGGATTTTTATTTGGAGGGGCATTACGCTCGGTCGGATATCTTCCCCTTTTCGTGTCAACACTGAACCTCAGTCGCCCATAATTTTCCGGGATAAGATTTTCGGCAGGTAGCCTCAAGCGATGGATCAGGAAAAAGACGCCTGTTTTAAAAAAAATGCGGTCGGTGTGGCGTCAGTCGAGTTTTTTTGGGGCTTAGGTTTCCCCATTGTGTTGGAATCCACTTTTCTCCAGCTTTTCCTCAAGAGTCTTGGCGCCTCAAGTTTCACCATTGGTATCGTTCCTTCGCTCTTTATCTTCGGTATTTCCATCTTCCCGCTCTTTGCCAGCTATATTTCAAGAAACAGGAGATTTAAACGGCCGCTGGTGACAATACTTCATATTGTATCCGGCCTGTCTATCTTTCTCTTTGGGGTAGCCTTGTGTTTCGTCCATGAGGTAAAAGATGTCCTGATCCTTTTTTTTGCATCCTACACGGTGTTCTCTCTTTGCATGGGACTGACCATTCCGGTGTGGCTCAACTATCTTGTGCGGATTTTTTCTGACGCGAAAGCGGTTGCAGGTTTTGGCTATATGATGCTGGCCCAGAATGTCGGTAAGGTCTGCTCCAGTTTTTTCATCCTCAAGGTTGTTGATACCTATGCATTTTCCTTGGCATCTTCGGCCTGGGTGTTTATGGGTACCGGGTTGCTCTTTATAATTGGATCTTTCGGCTTTTTTCTAACGACAGAAGTCGCCGATCCCGACGACCCGGACCAGGATGATCTGTCCTTTGTTCGTCACACCATGCAAGCGCTGGCCGAAATTCTCAGGAACCGCAGGTTTTTGATCTTTCTTGTTGCTGATCTCGATTTCTACGTGATCATAACGATCATGTCGTTTTACGCAAATTATGCAACCGGTTTTTTTGGGGTTTCCGCCCCAGTGGCCGCTGGCACCTTTGTTGGGTGCATATATGCAGGATCGATTACGGTTAATATTTTTTTGGGGGTGATGAATGTCCTGGGCTTGAAACAGAAATTCGTGCTGTCGAAACTTCTCTCTCTTTTTCTCTTGGTTCTTTTAACCTTTCTACCAGGGTATTATTCATTTTTCCTGATCAGTTATCTGCTCGGTTTCGTAAGGGCAATCAGGAACATGGTCTACGCCCCTTCGATCAAGAAATTTGCAGGCAAAGTCGATGTTACTTCCTACTTTGCGCTGGCTCCGATTCTAACCATTCCGATTGGTTCAGGGTTTCCACTTCTTTTTGGTAAGGCGCTCGACCTCCTCTCATTCATGGGGGCGGACGCTTACCGGGTACTCTTTGCTGCATCAGCTGGGTTTATTCTGATAACACTCTTTTTTAGCTTAATGACCGATTTCCGGGATGCTGCAGGAGCTGATCATTGATGACTCTATAGATCTACTTCATTTCGAATGATTCCATCAGTTGACGATTTTTTTTGTAAAGAATGACTGTGATTTTATCAATTGCTCGGGGAAGTGTACAGTTGATTGAGATAGTTTTGTTATCGTTCATGTTGGGAAATTGGCGCTTAAAATCAGATTGACCCTGTGATTATGTGGGCTATACTATTTGCATGGGCAAACATGACAAACCAACAAATCCTCATGAAAATGATGACCTCGAAAGTGACAGCATCCAGGAAGAGATAAACAGGATCTTCAAAGAGCACCCACACAATCCCATCTCAAAACTGGAAGAACTCGGTTTTACATATTTTGACGATGAACCCGACGAAGAAAAACAGAAAGAGGTGACAGCCAAACCTGAAAACAAAAATCAAGAACACCTTGTCTCCTTCTTTAGCGGCAATATCCAACTATCGGACAACACATTAGAAATATTTCTTGAAGAACGAAGACGTCCGGATCCAAACTTCCCACTATTTAGGAAATATTTCAGAGCTGCAAACAAACATCTCTTGTCACTAATCCTTGATGGCCTTCATCGTTACCCGGTACTCGATGAGTTACTCACTGACCTGGCATACTTTCACGAATTCCAGAACATCCTCAGTACGCTCATTGAGCATTACACAGTTGCGTGTGATGAACAGGCAAACCTGGAAATATTTTCAGAGACTGCCATGGATTTTTACTATGCAACAATAGAAGATGGTTACGACGCACTGTATGCTTTAAAAGAACGTTATCCCGTGAATAGTGACAAGAGAAAAGTTGTCGATTTTCTGAATGAAATTGAAGATGCAGGTGTTGATGAGGAAGACGATGATGTGGAGTTCTGAAACATCTTACAATTCTTTCTTGGTAAGTACATGGTTGGAACGGATAATCGTCTGAGTTATGAAATGTCTGCGGAAAATAGAGTTTGACCAGTAAAAAAAAGGTCTGATCAGCTTTAACAGTTGATACTGGCGACACCGAAAGTATCAATCATTGCCCTTAAGCAAAATGAAGAAGCTCGGTCGATAATTTTTTATTTTTTGTTGTGTAAGGGCAGGGCTTTTTATCTATTTGAAGAGGATGGTGGGGTTGTTGGTTGATGTAGGTCTGAATAGTTTAAGGTGGGTCTAACTTTATTGTTGCAAAGAATATTTAATCTGATACTATACAAGTTCGGCAAGGCTTCTCCCCTTGCTCATGTCAAACCATTGAAACCTCCTTAACGACCTGCCGGGCTCATCATTCGGTAGGTCGTTTTTTTTGTCCCTTTCTTTTAGCGTACTGTGATCGTGACTCTCTATGAAAAAATTCCTATCCCTGCACATCTGTGGTAGTTTCTAGGGCTAGTTGCTTTCTATTTAGAAGTTGTTCTTGTTGCTAAGGATAATTGCACATGGCCCCTGGTCAGCATAGCTTAATTGGTCTAACCCAACTGGAGAAGTTCAACGCTATTGCTTTTTAATTTTCACCTAAATCCTTTTTATAAAATGAACGCTGTTAAAATCCCATATGAACAATTGAGCAAAGAGGCTTTGAACGGTGTTATAGAAGAATTTGTAACACGTAATGGGACTGATTACGGTGAAGCCGAAATCTCACTTGAAACTAAAATTGCCCAAGTTTTAAGCCAACTTAAATCTAAAGATGCCTTTATTGTCTTTGATCATAATTCTGAAACCTCTACTATCGTTAACAAGGATGATCAAATTTTAAAATCTATTGATTCATAAGTGGCTAACGGGAGTAGACCCCTTCTATTAAGAAAATCCTTTTAATATTGTCATCAAGATCCTGAAAACAAATATCAATGTGGTTCTATTGTTCGGGACTGAGTAAACAATGGGGTAAATAATATGGACAATCCGACCCTTGGGAAAAGAGGGATGTAAATCAGAATCCTACCGCGCCGACAATTATAAGTTAATAAGCCGAAAAGTGAGATACTGTTCGAATTTCCATTTTTCCACACATCGAATTTGTTATCTCTAGATGAGACACAAGTACCAGTGATCTCTTTGTGGACGGTGGTCAATCTATTGATAGGAGGTTGTGTTCCGCCGTAAGCAGAGTTAGTTCCCCGTTGATTTTGACATAAGTTCTCCTACTTTGGTCGATAAAGGTTTTCGTTAATCTCCTTCCTGCTAATCCATCAATATTAACAAAGATAAACCCTTTTCCATTTTGTCGAAGCTGCAATTTGTTCTTGTCAATTCTCATAAGTATTACCTGTGAAATTTAGGTTAGGTCAATAGTTGCCTTGTTTTATATGGTATAGCACTATCTGTGCCAGCATTGTTACGACAATATTGTCGTATGTGATGAGAACCATAACATGCATTATTCTAAGTGGTTATGGGAATGAGAGGGGGGCAAGTAAAAGTAATTTTACTTTTGGTTTAATATTTACTGTATGTCCTCGATTTACAAATCGCAGCGAATTAAGAATACTGTAAACGAAGTTGACAGTCATCTTTAAGGTGACAATATTTGACTGTATAGATACAGACTCTTTCTTTGATCACATAAAGACACTAAGATATAAGACACTTGAAGTGGTATTCGAAATAAATGTAGTTCGATGGATATAAATAAATGTGTTTGTGTAACAGTCTGATTTTGAGGAGTTATGAAGATATTTTTGTATTGTCGAAATTACCGTAAACAAAGTTTACAGAGGTAATAAAAAGATGAATGATTCGGTTAAATTTGATTCGTATCTTACTGAGCTAAAATGGAAACTTTCTAAGATCGCAGGAATTTGGAGCACTGATGATTATAAGAACTTTATTCGCTTTTACTCTTCGATTATTCCCAACCTAATGGGGGTGGAGCGGTGTACAGTTTTTGTTTTAGAACTAAAAAGTGGTAGGATTTGCTCTGTTTATGGCACTGGCCTTGACCAAA
Source organism: Desulforhopalus sp. (assembly GCA_047619065.1). Lineage (GTDB taxonomy): Bacteria > Desulfobacterota > Desulfobulbia > Desulfobulbales > Desulfocapsaceae > Desulforhopalus_A. Next base: position 1,938 of record JBLHNA010000038.1, on the reverse strand, counting down.
AACTTGTACCACCAATGGAAGGAAGTATTGTAGGGGATGTTATTAAATCTGGTCAAAGAAAAATGATCAACGATCTGCAAAATCATGCAGGCTATCACTCACACATCGAACAATTGACTGGATATACCGGATACAATATGCTTTGTGTTCCAATAAAGAGTCTTAGCGGTAAAGATGTATCTGGTGCTGTTCAGCTTATTAACAAACTAGACTCGAAACAGTTTACAGAAGAGGATTTGGTCAAGCTTGAAGAGATAGCTTATTATCTGTCGTTCTCCATTGAATCTATTGTACTTATCAATGAAATTTCCCGCATAGCTGAGTCCATGGGAAAAGAAGTAGGTAACCTACAGCAAGAAACTATAAACGGCGTGACAATAATTGCCGAGAGCCCTGCCATGAGGGAGGTACTGGATATGGTACGCATGGTGAGCAAATCTCCGGTAAATGTACTTGTACAAGGAGAAAATGGTACTGGCAAGGAGTTAATAGCCCGAATGATTCACCAGAATGGGGACCGCAAAGACTCTCTTTTTTTACCTGTTAACTGTGCCGCAATGCCTGAAAATTTGGCTGAGAGTCAATTTTTCGGTCATGACAAAGGGGCATTTACTGGGGCTGACAGTAGTAGAAGTGGCTTGTTTGAGGAGGCTAGCGAAGGAACATTGTTTTTGGATGAGATTGGTGAGATGCCACTTATAATCCAACCCAAAGTATTAAGAGCTATTCAGGAGGGTGAAGGGCAGAGACTTGGTAGCAATCATCTTCGGCAGTATAACTTAAGACTTATAAGTGCTACTAACCGTAATTTAGCAGATGAGGTCAAGAAAGGCGGTTTTAGAGAAGATCTGTTTTATCGTCTTTTTTCAGTAGAAATCCACATTCCTCCACTGCGAGATCGCAAAGACGACATTTTACCTCTGTCTTTGTCTTTTCTGAGATCAACCAATGAACGTTTTGGAAAAAACGTTGTTGGCTTCTCTCCAGAGGTGCTGTCTGTGTTCGAAGATTATTGGTGGCCTGGAAATGTTCGGCAGTTGCAAAAAGAAATAGAGCGCCTCGTTGCGCTTACCGAAAATGGGGAGTTGATTAGACCAGTACAGCTTTCGGGTGACATTTATTCTCTCTATACTAAATTGACAAAGCAATTAAATTTGGCAGCTGAAGGGGATTTGGCATTGGCAGATCAGGTTAAGAGTCTTGAGATCATTCTTATTAATAAAGCTATGAGACGTTGTGAACTCAACAAAACCAAAGCTTCTAAATTACTGAATATTTCCAGACAAGGTCTGGATAAGAAAATCAAGAGATACAACCTTCAGTTCTAATCTAATAATTATTTTCTAGTTGAAAATTCTCATAACATTGTCAGGATCTTTACAAGATACTAACTGAATCGCAGGAGTAATTTGCCTTAGGGGTTGTCCTCCCATTTTTAGTAGCGAACAGAAATAGAATTTGTAACTACCCATATCTGGGCCTTTTTAACGCCGATTTATGCTAAATATACTAGCGTATTTTCCTTTTTTCTGGGGTGACAAACTGAAGGAGTTAGAAGGTGTTGCTTCTGCTGAATGGTGAGATGATAGTAGATTAATGGTACTGCGAGCGAGTCAACTTGAAGGTGAGTTAACTCACTTTTTTTATTTGATTTGAAGGGAAGAGTGGGGTTGTGTGTCGGTTGATGATGTGTTGAACAGTTTAAGGAGAGAGATCTTTGCTGATGATAGCAGGAACGAGGTAGGACAAAAGCTTACCTGTAAAACAATTCATTTTCCTCCTCATCTATGGTAATTTCCAGGACTGGTTAACTGTAGACCCCCGCATTATACCAATCCTAATACCATCTTTCTTTCCGAATTAGTTTGACAAGTCTTTAAAAATAATCGAATTATTCTGATCTGGTTTGATGTCGATGATTTGAAAACAAAAAAAAGG
>JBLHNA010000037.1:0-48691 GCA_047619065.1 Desulforhopalus sp. | reverse complement strand
CCATGGTGGTTATGCTAAATACTTAATTCTAAAAGAGTCTCCAGCTATATTGTCTTTTATGGCGGATGTTCTGGAGTAAGGCACTAAAATGAAATATCTGATTCTCGTAGGCGATGGCATGGGAGACTATCCACTGGATGCTCTCGGTGGTAAAACCCCTCTGGAAGCTGCAAATATCCCAATGATTGATGCACTTTGCGCAAAAGGTGAGTTTTTCCTCAATCACACGGTTCCCGAAGGTTACCCACCAGGAAGCGATGTGGCGAACATGTCTCTTATGGGCTACAACCCTGCTTCCTACTACACAGGAAGAGCTCCCATTGAGGCAGCTGCCATGGGTATCGAGCTTGCGGAAGATGAATACGCATATCGCTGTAACATGGTGACTCTGGATCACGATAAAAATGAGAATGTGACCATGCGAGATTTCTGTGCTGGCCATATATCTAATGAGGAATCTCACCAGCTAATAGCAGCACTAGAAAAGGAATGTTCCACAGAACTCTTCCACTTCAAGCCAGGTGTCAGCTATCGCCATCTCTTGATCTATAAGGGTGAGCATCCCGGTTTTGAGACAGTCCCTCCCCATGACTACATAGAAAGAGACATCACCGAGCACTACAACAAATACCTCGCCCATGCAGAGTGGAAAGAGCTTCTGGAAAAAGCAAGAGTAGTACTTGAAAACCACCCGGTTAATATTAAGCGAATCCAGGAAGGTAAAAATCCGGCAAGTCTGGTCTGGCTCTGGGGCGAAGGTAAAATGCCAACGGTCCCTACCCTCACCAAGAGGTTCAACATTACGGGGAGTATGATCAGCGCAGTTGACCTACTCAAAGGTCTTGGAGTACTTGGAGGCCTGGTGTCTTTAGATATACCTGGAGCCACGGGCTATATTGATACGAACTATGCGGGTAAGGCAGATGCGGCCATCCGTGCCCTTGAAAATGAAGACTTCGTCTTTGTCCACCTCGAAGGCCCTGATGAAGCCGGCCATAAGGGATCGATCGAAGACAAGATTACGGCCATTGAAGATTTTGATGCTAAAATTGTCACCCCTATTGTAGATCAGTTGCGAAAAGGTGGAGAAGATTTCCGCGTAGTTATCACCATGGACCACTTTACTCCCATCGCTCTGCGAACCCACGTGTCAGATCCGGTTGCGACCCTCCTCTATGACTCAAGAGAACTCAATCCAGGATCGAGACAGGTTTTCAACGAGAAGAGTTGTATTGTATACGGAGAAAAAATGCAAAACACCATAGCTGGTGGGCACGAGATGATCGAAAAACTTTTCAATATCTCCGAGTAAGAATCAAATGTCAGAACAAATTTTCCAGACCACAGTTCGGGTTCTTTACGGTGACACAGATGCCGGCGGGGTTGTGTATAATGCCAACTACCTCCGTTACTTTGAACTCGGCAGAACTGAACTCATGAGGGAATGGATCTGCCCTTACAGTGAAATTGAAAGACGTGGTTTCGTCCTCCCGGTAACAGAATCCTGGTTACGCTATAAAGCCCCTGCGGTATACGATGATCTGCTCACCATTGAGACCACTATTGCTGAGCTGAGCCGCATTAAATGTAAATTTAGTTATAAAATTTACCGTCAACATGAGGGAGAAGTAAGACCAAAGCTGGTTGTTAAAGGCTACACAGTCCATGCCGCAATCACAAGAGAGGGTAAACTTACGAGGCTCCCCGACGAGATACTGCAGAAATTAGCCCAATTCGCCACTAAAGCTGAAAAGGCTATGGAATCTCATCAATAGTCATTGACATAAAATTTCAGGGGTGTATAGTGATCGAACTTAACGCGGGGTGGAGCAGTCTGGTAGCTCGTCGGGCTCATAACCCGAAGGTCATAGGTTCAAATCCTGTCCCCGCTACCAAGAAATTTCAGGTACTTAACTAGATTTTAGTTAAGTGCCTTTTTTTTTGATGAATATAAAATGCATGGATTGTTTTACAATCCGTCACGGCCCAGCTTCAAGAATTATTTCGTCACTATCAATTAACTCATAGTGAACCTTATGATGTTGATACTCTTCATAAAACAGATCAATTAACCCGGAGTCATCTTCAGAACTACTTCTGATAAGATCCTGAACCATACGATAGGAAAGCGTCTGATCTTTGAGTTCAACCTCAATTTTTAGTTCACCATTCCCTCTAATATTCCGTACGATATAAGTCACCTCGTCTGTTCCACCTACAAAGTTTTCATCTACCACACCAACCGGTAATATGTTCTGGGGAGCTGTTGGGATAGAAAACCCCCGGGGCAAGAGGCGATTATCTTTTTTGAACCGCGCTGCACGTAAAAGGGTATACGTAACTTCATTCTCCCAATTCTCCATGATCCCCTCATACACCTGTACCTGATCCTCTGCAGTTATCTTGTCATAGTGTGCTTCAAATGCGAGAGGCGTGTCGTCAAAGTCCACACCTACTATTCGTCCTTCGTCGTCAGTATCGCCAGAACTAAAAAGACTCTGTCCGCCAGAATTATAGACAGCAAAGTGAATAAACACTCTCCGAACAGGAATACTCGTCGGCAATTTGTGCCCAGCATTATTTGTCACCTTAAGCGTTACACTCAAATCATCGAACTGTTCATCATCATCGTAATTAACCCAAGCAATAGAGTCGAGAATTTCAATTGTTCCCGCACCAGCGATATAGTCTTCACCATCAGCCATAGCATTGCTCAGATCCGGAATATCGATACCTTGAGATTCCGCTACGGAAGACATAATGTCCAACATCATAGTATTTTCAGTAAGAAATGTATGGGTGAAGACATCATCACGAACCGAAGTCTGACGGGGTATTTGTGATATTTTCACAGCATCGGTTTGATGCATGTGACAACTTTGGCAGGTTTGATTCTCTTCAGGAAAAGAACTCGCCAACCATTCAAGATAAGGAGCCTGCTCTGGAAAGAGTGTTTCCGGTGTGCTTTGTTTCACTCCATCTTGATCAAAATAATCGGTAAAAAGATTATGGCATGTAGCACAAAATTCCGGGTCCATGGGGTGAAAATTAAATTCAGGAGTAAAACCCGTGGCTCTTTCCATTGTGTTTTGAAAATCAGGAAAAAATGGTCCCCATGCAACTTTGTCGGAACTGACACTGAATGCTCCAGAATCCGAGGAGGGTGCCTCAAGCTGATGGCATAAGGTACAGCCAACTCCCTGCATGGCAAGCTCATGATATTTACTCTCCACGTCAAGTAGTCCCCCAGCTCCAAACATGTAGATATCTAGGCCATCATACTTTGCCTGAACGGAGGCCATGGGTGCGTGGCAACGGGCACATTTTTCTTCAATCAAACGGGCAGCACCGGGAATCCTGATAGCTTCACTTTTCAATTTGGCACGCCAAAAGGGGTCGAAAAAGCTAAAGCGCATCATTGTTGTTTCCCAGTTCCGAACAAACGAAACGTCGATACCATCCTCATCATACAAACCGTCATGACATCTGGAACAACGAGAAGGATCGGCAAAAAAGCTCCCTTCAACTGTTGATCCAGCCCCGAGTGAACTGTCCCTCGCAATGGCTCCTGTTGTCCCAAAGAAGCAGATTAATACAGTATAAATGATACAAAGGAACATGAGGTTACTTCTTTGATTTCCTGCACTCATAACTCACTCCATGCAGCGGTCGTGTATAACCTCCTACTCAGTACCGCTAGCCAGAATAGGTCTTATTGTCTGTTCCTCCTGGAATGTTATAAAGATTCAAAGCACAAATATCCAAACAATTACCCACCGTCATCCCTAAGTCAAAGACAACCCCAAAGCACCTTATAATTGTAAGGCTTCAGCTGTCGGGATACAAGTACCACGCAGTATACACTAGGAATAACAAGAGGAGTTCATCTCCTCTAATACCGATACAACATCATATAGGTTGCGGTTGTTACTGCTTTTGTTTTTTAGTAAAAACCGCAACCACCGTAATGCGTCTGGTGATTCGCCTTGTCAGTTGGCATTTAAACGTAACCAATTTAACTGTTCTACATAAGCTGACTGGCTGAAATTACTTGAATAAAAATTCATAAAACCATGCAAGTATGCTGTTTTAATAATTTTCACATTCTGTTTTCCAGACAACTCAGCCTGAAGCTCTGACACATCGAAATGGTGCTCCTTTCTGGGAAATATCAAATCCACGTCAAACAATGGAATTACTTCTTTTAAATTTCTAATTTGAGAACCATAGTAGCAAATACCTCGCCTCACATTTTTAACCGATAGCTTTTCAGATAAATTCCAAATTACCGACGCACCAATACTAAAACCGATCAAGGTGCTGGCTGAAGGAACTGACTCAGTTGCTCTTTGTAGTAGAGTCAAATACATATCAAACCCTATGTGATCCACGAAGTGAGAATATGCCTCAGCTTCATTTTTAAAGCCCAGATCTACTCCATTATAGGGATCTACAATAATCTTTGCATTCAACTCTTCACTTAGCTGTATTAAAGCCGGGGTCCTGCCAAAAACATCTGCAACTAGAATTATGATCGTGAGCCTCCACTTTGCCAGTGACGTTGAAATAACCTACCAGCCAACACCTTTGACTTATTGGCGATTTTTTTCAACTCCTGGTCGATAAACTTTTAATGCTGGATATCTATTGAACTAAGCCCTATTTCATAAGACTCACGCCATTTTATGATATTCATGCAAGTTTTTTTCAAGAAAACCTTCTTCATCGATAGAACATCCAGCTGTAAGCACAGGTAGTTCTGTGCCTGGATAGACTGGCCTGTTTGGTGATAGCATGTGTGAAATCAACTATTTCATATGCGACTCCGTGTGGAATATTACTATGGCAGCAATTTTTAGGTTGACCAGCAACGGCTTGTTAGTATCTACTACCAGTAGTTTTCTTCCCGTATACACGGGTAAGCTCTCTTAGGTCAATATTCAAAAACACCATAATATATGGAACTGCGTCATGGAAATACAGACATTTATTAATTATTATTTAAAAATATTTTTTATCCTGACCCCGTTTTTTGTGCTTTCTGCCTTTCTCTCACTGACTCGGGATTTTCAGCCCTTCGAGAAGAAGCGAATCGCAATCAGGGTAACCATTGCCGTGATGATCAGCTCGTTTGTGTTCTATCTTTTCGGAAGTTATATTTTTGAACTGTTCGGGATCACTCTGGACGCCTTTAGGATAGGTGCAGGCACCATACTATTTCTCTCTGCTCTCTCTATGATGTCGGGTAACGACGATATGGCACATCAAGGCAAAAATCTTGATATCGCTGTTGTTCCCATGGCAATGCCCGTAACTGTAGGCCCTGGTGTTATCGGGGTGCTTCTGGTTATGGGAGCCGAAGCCGGTTCTATCATAGAAAAACTCGTTATCGGCGCGGCTCTTTTTCTTGCCGTAATGACAGTGGGAATAATCCTCTACCTGTCAACCAGTATGAAGCGCCTACTCGGCGAGCAGGGATTGGTTATCCTGCCAAAGATTACAGGGCTTTTTGTCTCGGCTATTGCTGCCCAGATCATTTTCACCGGGATTCAAAATTTTCTAAAACTCAACTGACTGAATTTCATATCTGAAAAAATCGTAAGAAGTTCGATCCATCTCGTTGTGGTTTTATTATTTGCCACGAATGGTTGCCACAACCGCCACAATTATCCAAACAGCTCCCAAATAGCCGGCAGACATTTTATAATTCACAATGAGTTGAAAAGAGATTTTGAGTTGCTTAACTAAGCCAAAGGGTCAGAATTAATTGCTGGCAGGTTTTATACTCTGCTCAAGCTTGTTAAAATCCTCATCATACATAGATGTCAACAGCAATTCTCCTTTGTCATTGACCCGCAAAAGACAATACCATGCTGCGTCATAGGTTTTTACCTGGCCTTCCTGAAAAAAGAATGCATTGGTTATAAATTTAACGTTTCCGTTCCGCACCCTATAACTCAAAAGCGTTTCACCCTCAGATATTCTTTTGATCATTGTCAAGGCGACCAAAGGAATCAACGTTTCGTTGATCCAAGTCACGGCACCTACAGCTTGAGGAGTAAAAAAGATTCCCTTCAGCCTGAACGTCCACTTGCGTGCAGTAATAAATGGATACATAGTTAAAGAGAAATATCAGAACCAAGGAACACCCATCGGTAGTAAACAGAACTTCGAAAAATTAATGAGAGGTACAACATGTTCAAATCGACATATCTTTTCTTTGCTACCCTTTCCCTCACACTTATACTAAGCGCCTGTACAACAAAGCAGGCACCCATTGTTATGGACTCAGATAGTGCCATTCCAGGAACCCAGGTTTCCAAGAATGGCAAGGAACTGGCACTAACTGGCACGGGGATAAAGGTCGGCCAAAAACTGCCAGAAACTAGCCTTGTTGACGCCGCGACTATGAAACCAGTCAATTTCATGGCCTACCGGGGCAGTGTGCTTTTTCTCAGTATAGTTCCATCCATTGATACGAAGGTTTGTGAGGCACAAACCCACTATCTCGGAGAGCAGGGAGACAAACTCCCAGCCTCCGTAAAACGGATTACTGTAAGCCGCGACACACCCTTTGCCCAGGCACGGTTTGCTAAAGAAGCAAAACTTGAAGACGTCCAATATCTATCGGACTATAAAGAAGGAGCGTTTGGCCGATCGATTGGTTTGCTCATGGATGGTCCTCGACTCCTGGCACGATCAGTCATCATCGTCGATAAGCAGGGAATTGTGCAATATATCCAGGTCGTCCCCGACATTACCCACTTCCCGGATATGGAAGAGGCATTTGCAAAGGCCAACGCCCTAGACAAATTGCCATAAATCTATTCACCCGAACAGCCTTTTCAGGTGTTCTTCTTTCCGGAGAATGCCTGAAATAGTCCTCAGCTCCCCACCCCTCTGTTTTTTTCAGACAGCAAGCTGTGCGACAATGTTCTCTGGAAGATATTTGGGGAAACTTATATGTAGTTGGTAATCATTATGGAGTATAGACGTCACTTTGACGACACTTCCCCGGCAGGAAAATTTAATCTCTTTGCCATTTTTGTTACAGCAAAAATTGAGAGAAAAGGACCGGGCAAGCAGCTTTTTAACAATAGAACTCTGGTTACAGTGGATGGCAAAAGAACAACCGGAGCGGGAAATTTCCTCCAGTTCTCCATTGAAGCTCACCTCTGTTGCTTGATCGTTCTCATCCAGCAAAAAAGCCTTTACCAGGGCATCCACAGAGTGTCGAGGATTGTGGTGAATTTCCTGTTCTTTTCTGGCTATTATCTCCCCAACCTGCCCATGGTTTTTACAAAAGTCCATCACTTTGGCATAAAGGCCAGGATGTTCTTCGTCCCATAGTTCGGCCAGTTTTGCCTCCAGACATCGTACCTGCACTTTAGTTTTGGTAACCACAGAAGCTGAACAGAGAGCCATGGTGGCAAAGGTGTAGTCTCCAATAATATCGCCCCGCCCGAGTTCTGCCACAATCTTAATTTTATTGTCGTCCTGTGGAATACCCACGGAGACACTCCCTTTCTCGAGAAAGAAAAGTCTGTTATTCACAGAACCGTATTTAAGCAGCAATCTTTTTTCGGGCAAAACATACTGTTTCATGCTGAAAAAAAGACAATTTCGTTCTTCGATACTCAGCTGATCATACAGTCCCGGCCAGATAGCCAAGTGGTACTGATCGATGGCGGCCGACATTCCCTCTTCGATCATCTCTGCCGTTTTAATGCCTTCACTAATCGCCATTGGATTGTTCTCGATAAGCGTATCACGCAAGCTCTTGGCTGTCTGAAAATCTCCCACCTCAACAGCATGTTCAATCTCGGCAATGAGTCCTGCAAGCATCTCGACCGTATTTTCGTCAGGTTGCATTGGCATGGTGCCCTCTTCTAGCCCGAATTTCTCATGACTTTTTGATTTGAAACTCAATTGTTTGTTTTTATAGTTTAAAAATGACTTCCTTAATTAACAGGGTGTTTTTCGTTTCAAATCAAAAAGTGCACCCTTGGAGCCAACAGATTTATCCGCAGCTGCTTCGTTACCGAGCATTTGCAGTAGATTATTACAGCTTCATGCCCGGTGTCTCGACCTGCGAAAAACTTTGTTGGTGAGAAATCCGGGTCAGTGGTAAAAATCAGTAAGCGAAGTTGTTACTCGTTTCTAATTATACGCATTTGATGCCCCAAATTCAAATCCAGGCACCAGGTCACCATGCAGCTGGCCCGAGAATTTACCAGCAAAGGCCTCCAAGGTCGGGCCCCGCCCAGGCCACCCCAAACTATTCTCCACAGGTAAATGATAGACTCCAGGGAGCAGACCACTGAAAAGAGTCCCGGCTTGTTTTTCTGATTACCGGGATGGGGTTGTTGATGGTACAAATTTTATGAGGTGTACCTTTTTCTACTGTTGTTTCAGCTTAGCCCGAATTTCTCATGACTTTTTGATTTGAAACTCAATTGTTTGTTTTTATAATTTAAAAATGACTTCCTTAATTAACAGGGTGTTTTTCGTTTCAAATCAAAAAGTTCACCCTTCGGGCCAACAGATTTATCCGCAGCTGCTTCGTTACCGAGCATTTGCAGGTAGCGAAGACTCCGGTAGATTATTACAGCTTCATGCCCGGTGTCTCGACCTGCGAAAAACTTTGTTGTTGAGAAATCCGGGTTAGGAGCCGTTACGAAATAACTTGGTCATTTATATCCATTTCGTTACGGATCCCTACGCCTTTCCGAGTAGGATTCTGAACATGTTATTAAAAAAAAATGGCTTAGTCCTGAGTCTTGAATACTGGAGGTAATGTCAGTACTTCTTTAACAACAAAATTTTGTTCCCTTGCGAGCTGGTGAAGATTGTTTATCCGCTGCAACCCTTCTGGGTGGCTGCTAAAATAATGTCCGAGTGCGTAGCTACTTTTTTGGTGATCCGCGCTCATCGACTCAAAAAACTCTGTTGCGCCCCCCACATGCCCGTAATAACAATTCAAAGCCTGCATGGCCTGCTGATCAGCCAAGCTCTCACGCTCCTGAGAATATTGAGCATTGTTAAATGATGAGGCAGTGGCAAGCAACTGGGTAATGTTGGAACTGGCACCCGTTGTTACCGCCGCAATAGCGGTAAAGACTATCGCCCTGCCCATTCCTCGAAGATGGTCTCTGTTTTTGAAATGCGCAAGTTCATGAGCAAGTACAAAAGAAAGACCATTTTCCGACAACACTTTGTCCAGCAGACCATTCAGTACGAAAATTCGACCTCCAGGAAATGCTAGGGCATTCGCCTCATCTGAATCGATCAGGCGAACTTCTAACGGATAGGTGATATCAACACAGCCTCGAAGGTAATCCACTATTCGCTGGAGTTCTGCCTGTCGCGGATCACCTCCATCAATCTCTTCAGTTGTCGAGACAGCAGCAGAAGAGAAAATAATGCCCTCCATCTCCGGTGAAATATAATCTACAGCTCGGTCAACAAACAGACCCAGAGTCCAAAACACAACCAGCAGAAAAATCGTTATGCCAAAAAATAATAGAATAAACTCCCTGACCGGCTGGTCATGGCTGACATTATCATTGTGCTCTGGAAGACTAGCCTTATATTCCATGTCATCATTTACAGAAATAGATTGCCGTACCGTAGGCCAGCACTTCCACAGATCCTATCTGTTTACCGCTGCCTTTGGTAATAGAGGACGTCTCCAGACGTAGATTAATAATCTGATCCGCTCCGGGACAGGACTCCTTTAATCGAAGTACGGCCTCCCGTCTGGCCCGGTCGATTAATGTTTCATACGACTGGACGTTGCCACCGAAAAAATTACGGAGACCTGCAAGAATCCGTTTAAAATAATCAACCGACACAACCATGCTACCATTGACAAGATGGCCGCTTTTGATTTCCCGGTTATCGTCCAAAACATATTTCATGGAAGTGGTTGGAAGCTGCATCCAATGCTTCTCACGCTCTCTGATAGATTTGTAATGTTTGCTTTCAGCATGGCGTCCAAAAAAATAGCCAAGTGAAAGAAGAATGGCAAAAATTATTAATTGTTCCATAGCTCTACTCCACAGTAACTGCTGTGCCATATATATATATTTCCGAAGCACCAGCAGCTACGGAGGAAGTAGAGAAACGGACGTTAACAATGGCATTGGCTCCGAGCTGTTTCGCCTGGGACTCCATCCGCTCCATAGCTTCATCACGAGACTCCTGCAACAACTCAGTATAGCCCACAAGTTCGCCTCCAAAAATATTTTTGAGACTTGCCATTAAATCACGACCCACATGTTTGGCCCTAACCGTACTACCTGAAACGACACCATAAAAAGCAACAATTTTCTTACCCGGAATTTCTTCAGTGTTGGTAATATACATATTTTTCTCCTGACTTTAATGTGAATCACTGGCTTAGCCAGTATAGTTTCTAAGGGACTGAACGTCTGGTTAGCTTTTATTATGGTTTACGTTTTTCACTTGTTTTGGATGTTTTTACCTTTGCACATTCTTAAATGATTCAATATGCATAATATAGTTACTTGGCGCATTCATCTCACGAGCACATTGAGACATTTCGTCGATATAATCCGGTTCTGGATCGCCGGCATCAAATTTTTCCGAGATAAAACAAAGAGCCTGTCGAAATAAGCCGTCCGCCAGTTCCGCCATTACAGGATATGGGAAATATGCTTGCCCAAACATTTCGTGAACTTTTTGATACAGACCGGTCAGGTCATTATGTTTGACCAATGCCAGACCACCATAGCAATTGGAGTCTCCGCTTCTTTCCAGATTGACTCTTGGCTTTATTACTAAAGAATACCCAGACACTTTTGCTGGAAACGTTTCCTCACAATGGATACCGTGTTGCTTTAGAACTCTAGCACTCATGAAAGTACCATAGAAAAACACCCATACCTCGCTCATACGGCTCCTCATCTAATAAACATATTTTTTGTCAACTGGGACGCTGTACTATTCTATAATTTATCGTTTTTATAATATTTTTGAATATCTGCCAGGCTCATTAAAAAAGGTTATATCCGCATATCCTGAATATATTTTACCTGAATGCAGAACACCCTCTGGGATGTAATATCTATCTCCTTTAGAATATGAATACTTCTCGCCTCCAATAATCAAATCGATTTTCCCCTCTAACACTATACCCACCTGCGCGGAATGCTCATGCTCTGGTAAGTCAGTATCTTTCTCAAATTGCATAAAAAGTATTTGATGCTGATCAGATTGGGAAAGATAGGCTGTAAGTCCAGCTAATGGTATGTCAGCCTTTGGCAAACGAGTGATTGGCTCTGGAAATACGTTAGACATTTATTTTCTCCATCAATTAAATACACACCAGCTACCGTAACTTGTTGCCGGGCTGTTCTAGCCCGAATTTCTCATGACTTTTTGATTTGAAACTCAATTGTTTGTTTTTATAGTTTAAAAATGACTTCCTTAATTAGCAGGGTGTTTTTCGTTTCAAATCAAAAAGTTCACCCTTCGGGCCAACAGATTTATCCACAGCTGCTTCGTTACCGAGCATTTGCAGGTAGCGAAGACTCCGGTAGATTATTACAGCTTCATGCCCGGTGTCTCGACCTGCGAAAAACTTTGTTGGTGAGAAATCCGGGATAGACATCAGCGTACTGCCGTCCGTTTGTTATCATTTATTTCTTGTCAAGAAATGCGGAATAAATCCGGGCACACGCAGGACCCAAACCTCCGGTTAAATTGAATATATTAGTTAGTGCCTGTCCATAGATGAGAGATTTTTTTCTAAATCAAGGCGCTCGATGAATTTAACCACAGGCATATATTTGATATCTCGGAGTCTCGTGCCTCGCTTACCGGAAGATTAAATTTTAAGAGCAACGACGAGTTAGGGAAAAAGGGCCATTTATGGACAGACACTTAGTTTTCTTGATACAAATATTTTTAGGGTCATGAAGACAAGCAAAGAGTAACCTACAACATTGATTAGTGCCAAACACAAAAAAGTAGTAGATAGGAGCAAAAGCTGAAATACTATGTGTTGATTCCATCCTCCATCAACATTCATTAGTGATTTACAAGTCCCGCCAACACAACTATTTCCTATCACCAAGACAGCGTTGACAACCACCACTTAATATCTATAATTTCAGTGGATTATTTATATCAACAACACGAAACCAGGACATTGGGAGAAAGCATGGATCTCATGAAAAGTCGTACGACTATTCTTAATAGTGGCTCAGCGGAAGAAAAGAGAGAAGAGATACTGCGCTATTTCCTTTGCACCTTCGATATCGACAGCCGTCTTTATGATCATTTGACATGCAGTGAAGCCTTTTATCTGAGAGCTGAACCCCTCAGACACCCCCTCATTTTTTACTATGGTCATACAGCGAGCTTCTATATCAACAAACTCAACACCGCCAAACTCACTGAAACACGAATCAACCGATCATTTGAATCTATGTTTGCGATCGGCGTGGATGAGATGTCCTGGGACGACCTCAACGAAAAAAATTACAACTGGCCTACCGTCAATGATGTGCAGAATTATCGAATGCAGGTCAGGGATTTTATAGCTCAACTCATCAGAACCATGCCACTCACCATGCCTATAACCTGGGAAGACCCATTCTGGGCTATAATGATGGGGATAGAACACCAGCGAATTCATCTGGAGACCTCATCCGTTATCATCCGTCGCCTACCCATAAATCTGGTGCAACCGCTTGATGAATGGGAAATATGTCGTCAGACAAACAAAGCCCCGGCAAATGAACTCCTTTCTGTTATCGGCGGCAAAGTGACACAGGGTAAAACTAAAGAGCATCCACTCTACGGGTGGGACAACGAGTTTGGATACGCCGATTTTGATGTCTTAGATTTCAAAGCCTCAAAGTACCTCGTTTCCAACGGTGAGTTTCTTCATTTTGTAAATGACAATGGCTACTCTACTGAAAAGTATTGGACAACTGAAGGGTGGCAATGGCTTCAGTACAGTAAAGCCACCATGCCGGTCTTTTGGATCGCAAAGACAAAAGAGTTACGTCTCCGTACTCTTTCAACGGAAATAGACATGCCTTGGGATTGGCCTGTGGAAGTAAATTATCTTGAGGCCAAAGCCTTTTGCAACTGGCTTTCTCTAGAACAAAATAAGCCAATTCGGTTACCATCCGAAAGCGAATGGTATCGCCTGTATGACCTTCATAACCTTCCAGATCAACCATATTGGGACAAGGCTCCTGGAAATATTAACCTGGAACATTGGGCGTCACCCTGTCCTGTGGATCAATTCCGGTTCGAGAACTTCTATGACATTATCGGCAATGTATGGCAATGGACGGAAACTTCAATCTCAGGTTTTGAAGGGTTTGAAGTGCATCCCTGGTATGACGATTTTTCTGTTCCTACATTTGACACACAACACAATATCATAAAAGGAGGTTCTTGGATCTCCACAGGAAATGCAGCAACGAAAGATAGTCGCTATGCTTTTCGAAGACACTTTTTCCAGCATGCCGGATTTCGATATGTAGAAACAAAACAAACCCTTGAGACAAATGAAGTGATGTATGAGGGAGATGATGCAGTCTCTCAGTATTGTGAAGCACATTATGGCCGAAACTTTTTCAAGATAGATAATTTTCCACAAAAATGTGCCTCAATCTGCATCGACCTCATGGGTGACAGGCCCAAGAACAGAGCACTCGACCTGGGGTGCTCGGTGGGGCGCTCAAGCTTTGAACTTGCGAAGGAATTCTCCTTTGTTAATGGCCTTGACTTCTCTGCACGATTTATCCGCATTGCCCATCAAATGCAGGAAAAAGGCCACATTCGTTACGAGCTCCATGAAGAAGGGGAAATTATTTCTTACCACCAGCAATCGCTAAAAGAACTGGGGTTGGAAGCAACAGCAGACAAGGTTGAGTTTTACCAGGGCGATGCTCAAAATTTAAAGCCACAGTTTTGCAATTATGACCTCATCCTGGCTGCGAACCTACTCGACAGACTATCCAAACCTAAAGAGTTCCTCTCGACTATCCATGAACGTCTCAACGACCGCGGTTATTTCGTTCTTTGTTCACCATATACCTGGTTAGAAGAATTCACGACGAAACAGAACTGGGTGGGCGGGTTTCGCAAAGATGGAGAACCGTACTCAACCCTTGAAGGTATTTGTGATATTCTAAAAAATCATTTCACAATGATCGATACTCCTATAGATATTGATTTTATTACCAGAGAAACATCGAGAAAATTTCAACATTCGATCAGTCAAATGACACTCTGGCAAAAACGCTAACCGAGGTAATTCGCCCTCCAGCCCCTGTCCACCAACCATGATCCAGGCGGGACTTGAGGCCAGTTCCCTTTTACCATAGGTACCCTTCCCATTACATATCAACTGTAAATCTCCCTTTAGACAATCGTTGTAATGGATAATTTACCACTCAGGCCGTCCAGTTGGCACGTCAATTGATAGGGTAAAGATATGGGTATAGATTGTGCTCCGTAGTTATAGATAAAAAACGTACGTGGCCCACCAACCGATGAGGCTACAGGTAGCACACTTTTTTTGACTGAATACAATGAGCATTTCACCGAACTCCCCGCCTATTCAGCAACATAACTCAACACCCTTTAGTCTCTGTAATGAGATGGGGCAAGCATCCTCGGGGGGACACTAAACAGCATATTTACGGGCACAAAAGATACAGAGCGATACCATGAAAGGAAATGGAAGCAATTACAATAATTACATATTTGTTATTCTGACAACGATATCGTTATGCCTTTTTGCGTCCCCGGCAAGAAGCGAGACAGGATATCTCCAGGATAACTACGGTCCAATTGCTAACAGCCCCTACAATCCTGCAAAGTTTAGTTACTCCAAGACAGCAGCAACCTATCTCACAAAATTCCGAACCCAACTGAATAAAACTGAATTTGATAACGCAGGAAACAACATACTGGCTGATGTTAACATAGAATATGGGCGTCTTTTTTCCCCTTCCAACCATGGTTATAGTGGGTTTAGCTATCTCTCTGCCAAAATTAACAGTGACAATCGGATAAAAGTGAACACCAGCCTCGGGCATTTCATCGAGGCAATAGATGGGGAATTGTTCTTTTCCTATCGACTATTAGGAACCAACCTGAATCACACCTTTACCACCTCGGGAAATATCGATGACAGGGTATATGAAAACAGTTTTTCCGCCGGCTACACCAGATATACTGATACATTCCTTCGTGAAACATCTCTCAACTACAACTTCAGTACTATTCCTGGTGAAGAGTTCTATGGGGCGACGCTCTTATCTCAGAACAACACCCAAAAAAGTAACGTCAACGTAATTGGAGGCTATGGAGCGACAATGACCCATGAAATTGGGGCACAACTCGCTTTTGGATATGAAGAGCTGGGGTCGGGCCTCATTACCGGACTCAAAACAAGCTTTGGGGTCGGTTACGAGTACGAAATTCAGGAGGAATTGTACAATTATTCGGAAGAAATGGAAGAAAGTGTTTCTTTCCTGGCGGCCATTCAACAAAAGACTCCATTTGGTCTCATTAACACCTCATACAAGCACCTGGACTCCTCTCAAACATTATACGCAGGATATGCTCTCAGTGGTCTCGAACTCTATCTCAAGGAGGTTCGGTATCAGGATGGAAAAAACAATCGACTACTTGGTTTTCTCGTTAAATTGGATCTATGGAATCCAAAAGATCCTTTTAGAAAGATAAAAAAACTCTTTGGCAGAAACAACTCTTCCAATAGAGGGCATGAACAGATGCGCCATAGCGTGAGCCTCCAATCAGATAGTTTTTCAACCCAACCAAAATTAAAGATAAATATCGATTCTTAGCTCTATCCTCTTGTGACAACAGCTAGACAACAAAAGAGGATCACTGCACCGCCTTTTTGTCCGCTGACTGTTGCCTTTTATCAATCTGAGCCCGATACAGTGAGGTAACGCCTATCCCCTCCCTTGCCAAACCTTCCACCACATGCCATTCATTCCTTCGATCTAGGCTAGAATTTCCAACAGTTACAGCCAGGCCTTGCCTCCTTGTGATTCCTACAAAGAACGACTGGGGCAAGTGCTCATACATTGTATCCTCCGACTGAGACGACGTTCCCACAGTGGCGTAGGTCCGAAAAAACTCATCACCAGGACCTGTATAGCAGCTCATTTTTTCCGGAGCGATGATATTCCAGAACACATTTCTAACGCCCCCATGGGGGAGTACGGACATATCGCCTCCTGGACAGACATAGAATCCGCGTAAATTATCAAATAGATTTTCAAAGGGAAACATCCCATGAAAATCAATAACTGCATCTGTTCCGGTGGTATCGTTTCGGCCATCATAATGAGCCTCAGAGTCGGTGAACACATTGCCTGAAGACATCATGGTAAGAGTCACAGGATGCACAAGTGGTGCAAAAAAATCGACCCGTGAAAGCAAAATATCATTACTCCTCCCCAGGGTCACCCCGGCATGCCCCTCCTGTCCAACGAAGCTGAGTCTGTCAAAGGTGCTGTCAGCAACATTGCTTGTGATAATGCCCTGGGTAAGATTTTTAAATGTCACATTTTTTACCCATCCATTGGCGGCATGGCTGATCCAGATGCCATTCCAAAGATAGTCCTGTTCTTTTGCCGTTCTCACAACAACACCTTGCTCATTTCGGTACGGTTTGTGGTGTTGGTAATTCCCGGGCCAGCTGCTCTCAAGACGAAGGTTTTCAATGCCAACATCCTGAACACCATTAAAGCCCATAATTTTCGGGTTATAGCTCTGCAATTGATCAAACCGAGCAGATTTCTCAAGACGCACAGTATGCTTACTGAGAACTTCTGCAATCCGGACCATCCAGGTATACTCTTGTGCGGCTTTACCAAAGGTATCTTTTTGTTGGGGAATAAGTCCATATGGTTTGGTAAGATCCGCCGCGATGGCAACTTTTTCTGGAGCAGGTGAAACAGGATCGATCAAGGGATCTTTAAGTGCAATGACAACAAGCTGCCGGGCACTAAGGCCTGAAGAATCAGCGACGCGGACAACTGACTCACCCCGCTTCAGATCATGGGTGATATCTGTTATATACTCTTCTTGTTCAGCTCCAATTACCGCAATCACAGCCCCACTGCGTGCTGCTTGTATGGCAGGAACTGTTCCTAGTCGACGAACATTGCCAGCAGGTGCCGGGGCCCCAAGATGTAGAATGGTGCCACCCTCTGTCTGCCCTGCTCCGCTAATCACCACATTGCTTTTGGTTATACGTAAACCAGGCAAACGGGGGCTTTTACGGATTTCATATTTTCCTTTGGGAAGAAAGACGACTCCACCACCAGCATACTGTGCTGCATTAATTGCATTCTGGATTGCAACGGTGTCATCTTTTTGGTCATTAGGCAACGCCCCAAAGCGAGAATCCGTCACATCAAAGACCGGTCCCGGGACCTCTGGGACACTGCGCTCCCCCTCGGCATATCCTGCCCTAGAAAAATCCGGTAGTGCGTTAGCATTATCGTCGTTTTCAAAGGAGTCTTGCCAAATCTCTGGAATCCATCCCCCATCCCTTTCTTTTGGCAAGATTGTCGAGACAGGGATATCGGCTGCTCTAACACTGAATCCTGAAAGTAGAGGGAGTAGAAAACACATTTGCATTATGGAAATAATGAAAAAACAAAATGGTTTTATCCTGTTTTTCTGACTGCTGCTGGCCCCATT
The DNA here is from genome assembly GCA_047619065.1 of Desulforhopalus sp. Taxonomy (GTDB): domain Bacteria; phylum Desulfobacterota; class Desulfobulbia; order Desulfobulbales; family Desulfocapsaceae; genus Desulforhopalus_A. The sequence goes on along the minus strand of JBLHNA010000037.1, from coordinate 30,955 downwards.
ACATTGTCGATTATTCATCTTGTCTTTTCCAGTAATTACCTTTTACCTGCGCCCCTCACTCCATACCTTCGACATGAAAGCGTTAGCATTTAAGAAATAATACGGGCACATAGTCAACATTCAATGTATTCATATAACACAAAACAACCACTGATTTCGTCCGTGTCACCATATTTATATTAGTATTAACCCCGGTAAACGGGAAATAAGCCAGGACACGTACCTCGAAGCTCTCTCTTCGTTCACTATCTGATGCTAACTTAAAGTTATTAATGGTAAAAGACACTCTCAGTTTTCTGCTTTTTTATGACGGGCTTTCAGGAATAAGGTACTCATAAGCGCCAATTGGCTCCACGCATTACAACCGCTTCAAAATTATGTTATTTAACTCTCTACAGTTTTCTCTATTTTTCCTCGTTGTCGTTACGGTTTACTTTTCTATCCCCCACCGTTTTCGTTGGATTCTCTTGCTGGCATCAAGTTACTATTTTTATATGTGCTGGAAGGCGGAGTACCTGCTTTTAATCATGGCATCCACGCTGGTGGACTATTTTTCAGCACGCAGAATGTCAATGCATTCTGAGCAAAAGAGGCGGCGCAAATATTTATATCTTAGCCTCACATGTAACCTCGGCATACTTTTTTTCTATAAATATTTCAATTTTTTAAGCAACTCCGTAACTGAAGCACTACAAGTGGTTAATATCTACTACGACACTCCAGTTTTTCAAGTATTACTGCCTGTTGGTATCTCATTCTACACCTTTCAGACCCTCAGTTATACCATTGACGTTTACAAAGGAAGGATCCCCGCCGAACGTCACTTAGGCATCTATGCCCTCTATGTTTCATTCTGGCCACAATTGGTAGCCGGGCCAATCGAACGAACCAGACATCTCCTTCCCCAATTTCGGCAGCGTTACGATTTTGATTATAATCGAGTGACGGAAGGTCTGCGTCTGATGCTCTGGGGACTGTTCAAAAAAGTGGTCATTGCGGACCAGCTTGCCGTCTATGTGAACAGAGTTTACAACCATGTGGATGACTTTCAGGGCATACCTCTGATCATTGCCACCTTCTTTTTTGCAATTCAAATCTACTGTGATTTCTCGGGTTACACCGATATGGCCCGTGGTGCTGCAAAAGTCATGGGGTTTGATCTGATGGAAAACTTCCGGCGTCCCTACTTTGCAAAATCCAGCCGTGAGTTCTGGCAACGCTGGCACATATCGCTTTCCACCTGGTTCCGCGATTATGTCTATATCCCTCTTGGTGGTTCCCGCCAGGTAAAGTGGCGCTGGTACTACAATCTTATTGTAACATTTTTCCTCAGCGGACTGTGGCACGGGGCCAACTGGACCTTTGTTGTCTGGGGATCCCTGCACGGCTGTTATCTTGTTGTAGAAAATATCTCCGGCTCTTTTCAGCAAAAAATTGCAAATTATTGTTCCTCCGAAGAACAAAGCTTTATACACCGAGCCATTCGTGTCGCCATCACCATGACAATGGTATGTTTTGCCTGGATCTTCTTTCGGGCAAATACTCTCACGGATGCCTGTCACATCATCTACAAAATGTTTTTGATCCAACCAGCCGATCTTGGCGTTGAGGTGATTGGTCTTCCCGCCTTTCTTGGTGCTATCCTGTTATTAATCATTCTTTTTATTGTAGATATGACCGAACGAAAGGAGCCGATTTACATTTTGGCAGCCAAGGGCCCCTTACTGCTTCGCTGGCTTGCCTACCTTATCTTGTTTTGGGCGATTGTGGTGGCCGCTATCTTCGGGGTCCAACAGGAGTTTATTTATTTCCAATTTTAGTGCCTCACTCCTAAAAGATTGTCATAAAAACAAGAAACCGGAGAGTTCTTTTTTACAGTATTAACTTAAAGTTAGCGCCAACAATCGAACGAAGAGAGACTTTCAAGGCACATATACCCCTCAGGTAAGCGATAGACTCCGAGGGGGTACAAACCTGAATCCCGGCTTATTTCCCGTTAACCAAGGCTAAGGGGACATACAAAGCTTAATTTTCTATTTATGTTCAACATGCAAATACAAAGATTTTTACTCAAAGCACTCACTTTCACCCTCATTAATGTAGCCATCCTTCTTGGATTATTGTTCTATTTCTCAGGAAGAAATCGCACGGTCCAACTCGATATCGCTGAAACCGAGTCTAATCTTTTGGTCAATACCTCCGATCAACACTATGACATTGGACTCCTGGGAACATCACGGGGGCGTGTTTTTTCAAGAGACGATAACCACCAGCGAGTTGAAAACCTTCTGGACAAACGCTTAGTCAATTTATCCAAAGGGGGAGGCGGAGGACTGATGCCCGCAAAAATACACCTTAGCCATTTTTACAGCCGAGGTAATTCTGTTGATCACATCTTCTACCTCGTTGATCCCTGGGTATTTTACTCTCCCATCAACAATGATAAAAATAACTTTTTCCTCCGTGACGAGCCTTTTGAACTCTCCATTTTCTGGCAACTGATCGTCGACCGCTTTCCACTCAGCAGTATATTGTCATACCTGCAAATGATAGCAGTTGAAGATTGGGCAGCAATCTCAAAATACGCGGGATCAGGACTTACCAAGGGGACACTGAAAAAGATCGATACTGAAAAAATTGATGCTGCAAGAGCCTACTATAAGGGAAGATACGCAGAAAACGGCTTCCATAATTACAGCCCGTTTGTTGATAAAATTAATACTATTACAAAAGCCAACAACACCGCTGTCACCTACATTATGCTGCCCTTACTCATCCCTAACTTTCCTGGTTTAGACGAAGTTGACAAAAAACTTAAGGCTGTAGCCGATAACAATAGCCACGTGAGCTATGTAAATCTCTCAACCGCAATGCAATCACCAAAATATTATTATGATCACATGCATTTTAATACTAGAGGCATTTCTTTTTTCACCAACTGGGTGTTTGCTCCAATTCTAGGCAGTTTCCAGGTATCTGAGAAAGAATTAAGACAATAACAATATAAGATTAATTCTACATCTTAGGCTCTCTTGGAACGATTAGTTATACTGACAGAACTCCTTTTATCTTCTCATGGCGAGCAAGAGGTTATTTAGAAATATTCTATTCTGCAGTTGGTAATGTTATACAGAAAGAATGAAGGTTAGGCAGGATGCACAATAACACAACAGGTCTTTTCCCCTGGAGGGTCATAGTTGGTGGTGTCACTGTCAATAGCATAGGAAAGTTCTATCAGTCGTAGACTTGTTGCAGAAATGGAGCGGCAATTCGCCCGCTATTAAACTCAACTTACTTTTTGGGTTTATATTTGAGTTCAATACCTTCAATCCAATAAACTATAATTACAGGTACAAGGAGAAAAGGAATAATGTACCATGGGCTAAAAAGCATCGCAAAAGCCCCAATAAACGATAACGGTATACTAACTATTCCAACAATTATAGCACTTATTGTTAGTCGCCTTTGTTGGTATCCCAGCTTTGAACCGCAATTTTCACAAGGCCACTTAGACCAAGCAAATGGTTTAGCCCGTAGGTTTCTAAAAGGAACCTTTATCCCACAATTAGGGCATTTTTTATTGCCTCGCAAACGCATCTTTGATTATGGATCTCTCAACAGTATTTTAGACATTGTACAACTTACGTTAGCATTAAGTATAAAGGAGATTTTTTTGTCAGGCAAGTGTGTTGAGACCAAATCACAGAGGCCTTATTTTATACTATTTGAGGGTCGAGCTATCTTCTCATAAAAAATAGGTGCTATCGTTGCAGAATTTCAGAAATGGTATAACTTTAAGCGAAAGTGCTTTGAAAAAGATCAAGAAGTCATCTCATTTTGGTCAAACTCTATTGTCCACTGACAGCACCGCTGAACAGCCTCGCTATTGTGATTCACATACTAGAGTATAGTGTTTCACAAAATCCCTGGTTCAACAACTCATCTCAATTCTGGAAATTTTAGGGTTAAGCTAATCAAATCTCATGTTTCGTATTGAAAGCCACAGGTACTATGAAGATCAAACCTTTAAGGCTGCAGAAATTGCGACTGCTCCTCAAATGCAATGCACTGAGTTTTGCGATTGTGCATTTGTTGATTGTAAATTTGCGAGCATCAGTTTTTTTGACTGTATTTTCGAGAACTGTACCTTTGAAAACTGCGATCTTGCATCCGCATCGCTCAAACACACATCATTTCGAGATGTAATTTTTACTGAAAGCAAACTTACAGGTATTCAATGGGCAGAAGCCACTCTCCCTCTTGATGTGCATTTTCGCAGGTCAATCCTGAACTACTCTGGGTTTGTGGGTGTGGATATGAGGAATGCAGAAATTGTTCGTTGTCAGCTCAAAGAAGTTGATTTCAGCGAGACAAATTTATCAAAAACCGACTGCCGATACTCTGATTTTTCCGGAGCCAGATTTAACAACACCAACCTCAGTTATGCAAACTTTACCCGCGCAACGGCCTACTCCATACACCCAGCAAGCAACATCTTACGTAAGACAAAGTTCTCCTTACCTGAAGCCATCTCTTTTTTAGACACACTGGATATTATTCTGGAATAAACAAAGAAGGGTAGCCAAACAATACTTCCTGAAGGTCTGCAGACAATACGGTTAGTTACTCTCTGTTTTAACCAAAATAAAGAACAGCGTTGCTCCTTACTGTAAATTCTCAGGTATCGGTATTGTACTGGCTTTTACATCTTCGAAATTAAGAGCATCTATAAATATTTGTAGACTGGTTTCGAGGTTCGTCAGCTCTTCACAGGTAAGTTTTAATAAACTATTGCTCAACTGTCCTTGGTGTGGAGATGGGGCTTGGCTAAGTAACTCTCTTCCCTGTTCTGTTATGTAGATGTGTACAGACCTTTGATCTGACTTGCTTCTATCGCGAAATATCAAATTTTTAGTTTCAAGTTTATCTAACATGTTAGAACTGGTCGAACGATGAATAGAGAGTATAGAGGCCAATTCAGAGACTTTAATGCCGTGTGATACAGAAACTTCGTAGAGCATCCATAGTTGAGCACTACTCAAGCCACAGGTTGTTTCAACGCTTCTAGAATGAGCCTGGACAGCTCTAAACAATATGCGCAATTGTTTTATTATCGCCTGTTGCTTGACACTACTATCTTCTGTTAAGTCCATGATTTTATATATGATATTTCAACATAAAAAAAACCAGGGCGTTTTCTTCACCCCGGTTTTCCAGTACTAATTCGCTTTATTTTGCAGCTTTTCTTGCCTGATCAAGCCAGCTATCCCAGGTTACCCTGTTCTTTACTATCCATTCATCAGCGTGTCGTTCGATGTCTTTTTGGCTTTTTTCACCTTCGTTCATCTTGGTATTTTGCTCATTAACATCATTTAAAGACAGAGTAAACAATTCAAAAAACTTTGTTGCTGCCGGATTGTCTGCCATAAATTTTTTATTAGCAACAATTTGTATATCGGCGACAACAAAACCAAGTTTGACCGGATCTGAGATTGCACCCTCTACCCCACCCATTTCCATACGGTCCTTGCCTGCCATCTGGGCCTCTGTTGGTAGTGTCTCAGGTACATTGATCCACATAACATCTTGACCTGGTTTTAGCTTAAATATCGTCCAGTTCGGTGCCCAAGTATAAAAGAAGATCGGCTCTCCATCTTTATATTCTCCTAAAGCAGAGGCCATCCCAGCCTCGTATGCGGCCTTGACCGGGTTGATGTCATCTTCGAGACCATACACCTTCATATGGTGGGATATGACGCCTTCACAGCCCCATCCCGGAGGACAAGCGGTGAGATCCGCTTTACCGTCGCCATTTTTATCAAATGCTTTTTTGACTTCGTCGCGCTTGAAATCATCTAAGGAAGTAATACCGAACTCCTCGACATGCTTCTTGGAAACGAGATACCCTTGGAGACCACCAGCTTTCATGACATAGCCAACCGTAGCAGCCTTGTCGGAAAAGTTTTTGGGTAACTGCGCATTATGCATTGGAAACCATCCGTTTGTCCAGTAGTCCAGATCACCTAACGAAAGTGATTTGTAAAATAATGGGTTTGCCAAATCTTTCGCTTTTTTAACTTTGTAACCAAGCTCTACCAAGCCTTTGTGAACGAGGGCTTCTTGGAAAAAACCTGTATTCCATGTTGCTCGCGCAGGCCGTACGGTGACACCTTCACCAGGTTTTGAGTCATCTGCCTGTACATTACCGGTCAGGACCATGGAAGCTACAGCTGTTGCCATAAGTAAACGTTTGAACATTTCTTATTCTCCTTTTTATTTTTGGGTGGACCCCAGTGACTGGGTAATCCTATCTAAAACTATTGCGATCAAAACAATTGAAAGGCCGCCGATGGTTGCAAGACCGATATCCAGTGTATTTAAGCCTAGAACAACCGGTGCGCCAAGGCCCCCGGCACCAATAAGTGCCGCAATGACCACCATGGAAAGGGCCATCATTATTGTCTGGTTGAGACCAGCCATGATTGTTGGCATTGCAAGGGGTATCTGCACCTTAAACAATACCTGACTTCCCGTTGCGCCGAAAGCCAGGGCAGCTTCAACTAATTCTGGATGTACTTGACGTATTCCAAGCGCGGTGAGCCGTGTGATTGGGGGAAGTGAAAACATGATAGTTGCCAGGACACCGGCAACATTACCAATGGAAAACAGCATGACCATAGGTACCAGATATACAAAGGGAGGCGTTGTCTGCATGCCGTCCAGCACCGGTCGAAGCATTGATTCAAATCGATCATTTCGTCCAGCGAAAATACCAAGTGGTACACCGACAATGGTACAAAACAGGACGGATGCAAAAACCATCGCCAGGGTGATCATTGTGTCTTCCCAGAAACCTAATAAGCCAATTAAGACAAGGCTGGCTAAGGTAAACACAGCTAACCTAACGCCCGAAGCTTTCCAGGCAATCGCTACCATAACTGCAATAATCAGGAGTGGGGGCAGGGCAAGGAGACCATTTTCCATGCCCGAAAGAGTCCATTCCACAGGTAATTTAAGGCCCTGAAAGAACCAGCGGTAACCTTCAACAAGCCAATCAACAAGATATGTTATCCAGTCATCGAGGGGTATAAGTTTATCATCAAAGTTCAGCATTTCTGTATCCCTTGGTAAATATAATTTATGGAAGAAGAGGAGGTAAACTACAGTGGACTACTTTCAGTATCGGCCCGGTAGAGAGTCCGCAGAAAAAGATTTTTTGAGACAACACCTTTAAATGTGCTATTTTCGTCGATCACTGGAATAGGCCAAGTATGGGATGCCACCTGTGGTAATATATCCTGAAGACTTTCTGTCTCCAGAACGGCGAGAGCCTCCCTGATAAATGCGTCTTCAATATTTAGTTTGCTGCCGTTCTCTTTGTCAAGAAGCGTCCGGAGTGAATCTGTGGATACCACTCCGAAAAAATGATGTTCGGAATCAAGTACATAGGCATACTCCCTATCCCTATTATTAAGCATCTCAAGGGTTGCCCGAGGGCTTCCTTTGCTCGTATGCCAGATAACTGTAGGCTGGTTGTCGCGAACAATATCGCCGGCAGATATAACACCAGTTGGATCAACACCTCTGAAGAAAGCACGCACATAGGCATTGGCAGGGTTCTGCAGGATTTCTTCGGGGGTCCCTACCTGAACAACATTGCCACCTTCCATGATCGCTATTCGGTCACCGATCCGAAGTGCTTCATCCAGGTCGTGGGAAATAAAGACAATGGTTCGCTCGTGACGATCCTGAAGTTTCAGTAATTCATCCTGCATCTCTGTCCTGATGAGGGGGTCGAGGGCTGAAAACGCCTCATCCATGAGGAGGATATCCGGGTCCACCGCAAGTCCGCGCGCTAAACCAACCCTTTGCTGCATGCCACCACTAAGTTCGTCGGGCATCGCTTTTTCCCAGCCTTCAAGACCGACTTGCTTGAGAGCATCCAGTGATCGTTGGTCTCTGGTTTCTTTATCAATACCGTCAAGATCAAGTCCAAAGGCCACATTGTTAAGTACGTTGAGGTGAGGCATAAGAGCAAAGGATTGAAAGACCATACTCGTTTTACTTCGCCGAAATTTCACGAGCTGTTCCTGGTCCATTTTCAAGACATCTTCACCGTCCACCAACACCTCACCACTCGTCGGTTCGATGAGTCTATTGAGCATGCGGACAAGTGTCGATTTTCCAGAACCCGAGAGCCCCATAACAACAAAGATCTCTCCTTTTTCCACTTCAAAACTGGCACCCTGGACGCCAACCGTCATTCCCGTCGCCTCGTAGATTTCCTCTTTTGTTTTACCTGAGTTGAGAAGCGACATTGCTTTACTTGGTGATTTACCGAATATTTTATACAAATTTTTTATTTCAATTTTGGGCATAACAACATCCTGATTTGCTAACAATTTCAAGAAGACATTTCAGAAATGTAATTTTAGTTAAAATTTGAGATCTGCAAATGCGGTGAAAGTAGGGGGTGGAAATGTATCGTACAATACATATACATCACAATACAGTATTGCGCAATACTATTGCCCAAAATACTGTTTGCCTCAATACTTTTTCCCATACGAAGGCCTATAAAACATTGCCAAACTAAACAACCACGAACTTCTACTCGGTAGTTGTTTAGTCGAATTGGAGAGACAGGCTTGGTAACGCTCAAACCACCTACTATCAGACACAAGCGGCGGATGTTTTCGAGCATCACTGGCAATGTATGAAAGGAGCCACCACTTCTGACTTGGCAAGCATTTGGTCCTTATTCAGCGCTGTTGGTAAAAGTGGGTCGGTACAGAGTGCATCGGAATACAACAGCACCATTTAGACATCTCACTAAAATAGCGTCTCAACGAAAACCTGCATTTTATAACTTAAGGCGGGCGGTACTTTTAACCGGAGGGCGGCATTAAGTATTTGGAGGATTAAAACTTGAGTCAAACGAAGAAATTCGGGAAAATGGTGTTTTGGGGTCGGCCACTAAATGGGTGTCTCACGAGATGGCAGTTGGGGAAAAACAGGCGAGGAGATGAGAAAAGGCGTTTATGAACGAGCAGCCCTCACCTTCATAAAATGAGGGCTGTTCGTTCTCTGCTCTACTTTAATAGATCTTTCTTTTTCTAAAACTGGAACCAATCACATCAAAACTGTTCTCAACAATAAAAAGCGCGTTTTCATCTATAGAAAACACCTTCTCCTCCAACCGTTTCAGCTGAATGTTGTTGGTAATAGCCATTAAGATATCTTTATCCCGTTTAGAATACACACCTTGTCCCTTAATATACGTGGCACCAACATGGAGGTCGTTGACCATGGCCTCTGCAATCTGGGCGGATAGATCAGAAATTATATAAACAATCTTTCTCTGGTTAAAAAGAGACAAGAGATAATCCAGACTATTAGTGGTCACATAGGTGAGAATAATGGATGCTATGAGGATATCGGCAGTATAATTTGTCGCAACCAGGGCAAAAAGCAACAAGTTAAAAACCAGAAAAGTTTTCCCCACTCCGAAGTTGAAATATTTGTACAAAATGATTGCTATGATATCCAGTCCTCCACCTGCCCCTAGGGTGCGTAAAATAATACCGGTCCCCGCACCACAGAAAAACCCCGCGGCAATAGCGGCATAAATCTGTTCGTGAATACCAAAGTCAATTACAATGAGCTCGGCAGCCACGGTGACAACAGTAATACAGTAGATGGTGTAGAGAACAAAACGTCTACTTACAAACAACCAACCAAGGATACAAAATGGAATATTAAAAAGAAAAAACAGAAGGCCTGGTGAAAGGAAGTCTGTTTTGTAATAGACAAAAAGACAGAACCCATATAAGCCACCGGGTATAAAGTTATGATGGAGAATTACTCCATTGATTCCTACAACATAGATTAAAGCACCAACTGTCAGTAAAAACAGGTTCCACGGTATTGAAAATTTAATCTTTTGAAATTTACTGCTTCCCATAACACACTCCTAATGGCGGTATCAATTACTTGTTTTAGTACAAAATAGGTTCTTGTTTTCCATCGTAAAATTGACCGTAAAAATACACCTGATAAAAAACGGCACCTTCATTATCTTAATAGATAATGATTGTCAAGTTTATAAATAGATCCACAGTTATTTGTATAGTGGATCTAAATTACCATCCAAACACACTCAACTACTGCAACAATAAAGATGCCCTTTAGCGACCTTTACCAACCACCTGTATATACCAAAACGTAGAAGATAAGGGCGCTATCCAACTACAGCAACATTTTTGACGCAGTTAAATTATTATAAACATAACACACTGTAGGATATGGTTTTTTATTTCCCCAGTAATCTCGCCCCCTAAGACACAAACAGTCCACCATAGCTGCAACTTATATGTTGCATAATGTTTTTTTAAGATGTTCAATTATCTTGAGAGTTAGATTGTTCGCCGATTTTCAATCAATTATAATTGATTGAATTTAGGCGAATTTTCAACAATTGACATGCTTTTCAATGCATCAGGCACAAGAGATGCTATAGCAATGCCCAATGAGGACTCTATGAAAAACTACCATTTTTTACACATCATATCTGTATTCCTACTAATTCTCTTTGCCACCCCTGGGAATTGTTGGGCCCTGCAGTCCCACGGTGCTCCGGAGGGTATCTATGTCCACCAGATGGCCCACTTACTTTTTACGGGTGCCTTGGGATATCTCTACTGGCACACAAGAAGATCCCCTGCAATAAAAAGTAAAGGATGGAAATACTTGCAACTATTCTGCTTTTTTCTTATTGCCTGGAACCTCATTGCATTCACCGGACATGAGGCCTTTGGCCATCTTTCCCCCTCTGATTTCATAGACAAAAACAAATGGACAGAACAGCTGGCGCCACCAATCACAGGGATGAAAGTTCTCTATTACCTGACTAAAATGGATCATTTCCTTAATGTTCCAGGTCTGCTGGCACTTGTCATCAGCCTCCGAACGTTCTATCAGGAAGCACTGATGGAGGAAGATCGATGAATGGTATTCCACTCCTGCCAGCTGTCACTGTCGAGTTTTTTGGCTCAGCCCTTGCAATTCTTTTTTCATTTTTGGCTCTGCGCTACGCATGGTCCCTAGTACGACTACAACCAAGCAACTTTATCTGGGGTTTCCTGTTCTACTTCTGTATTGCTATGGCAGCTTTTTCCCTCTCCCGCGGGGTGGGGCATATGGTTAGAATAGTACTGGTCTACAGTGACCACAGCGCCATCTGGAACCAACTTTCCCCTTTCTCAGGCGGCTTCAATACCATGTTGATGATCTCTGTTGCCGCCGTCATCATCTACTATCATAAAGGTCTTGCCGCCTATAAATTGATAAGACAAGAAGCAGTCAAGCTCTTCAATGCGAATACTCAGCTGGCAACAAGTGCCAATCAACTACAGGAGCTCAACACCCACCTTGAAGAAATGGTTGAAGTTCGTACACGCAACCTTTCTGAGTCAGAGGAAAAATTCCGTAACTTTTTCGAAAATTCCAAAGATATTATCTACTTTTGTGATCAAGACGGAAAAATCACTAATATTAATAGCAGCGGAACTCATCTCCTCGGCCTTGAAGAACCTGTCCAACAAGTCAATTTCCATGATCTTTTTGCCAAGCCTGAGGATTTGGATACGTACCTCCTTAATCTCAATAGAAACGGTTTCATAAGTGATCTTGAAATCGAATGTAAGGGAAATAACGAAGCAACAAAATATATCCTGCTTACGGCCAATGCTATTTACGACAAGCATGGGCATTTCATCGGTTGTGAGGGTATCGGTAAAGATATGACCCGCCTGCGCACCATGACAGAACAGCTGATCAATCAGGAGAAGATGGCCTCAGTGGGCCAAATGGCAGCAGGTGTTGCCCATGAAATCAACACTCCGCTGGGTATCATACTCGGCTACACCCAATTGATGATGGATGATTTTGAAGTTGAATCTGAAGCCCACAGCAGCTTGCTCGTTATGGAGCGACAGACCAGGGCCTGCAGAAGAATAGTTGCAGATCTCCTCAAGTTTTCCAGACAGGCTGACAGTGCAAAAACCTCCATAAACATCAATACCATTATTGGTGAGGTTCTCGCCGTCACTGAGCACACATTAAACATAAACCGAGTTGATATTATACGTCATTTCGCCGAGTACGTTTCTCAGGTTGTGGGTGACGCTGAAAAACTCCACCAGGTATTTATCAATCTTTTTAATAACGCTCAGTTTGCCATGGAAAATGGTGGTAAAATCTTTGTCACAACGAAACAAATTGATTCCGAAGTGTTAATCACCGTCCAGGACACCGGTTCTGGCATTCCTGACGATATTAAAAACAAAATTTTTGATCCGTTCTTCACCACTAAAGATGTCGGCAAGGGAACCGGACTCGGTCTATCCGTTACCTATGGCATCATTAAGGATCATGGCGGGCGAATCACCTTTGAAAGTCCGGTTATCGATCCCAATTCTGACGAAACTGTACAGGGCACTGCCTTTCATATCTGGCTGCCCGCAAACACTAGCCAAAGCGACGCAGACAGGGAGCAACACTAAAATGGCAGATATACTCGTTTTAGATGATGTATTGGACGCAGTCATTCTCATAAAAAAAATCCTCACCAGACAAGGCCATACAGTCGTGACCTTCACCGAGGAAGAAGAGGCTATAAAGTACGCAGCAAAAAACAAAATTGAGCTGGCAATCCTTGATATAAAGCTCAAAAAGATGAGTGGAATTCAGGTTCTTGAGGAACTCAAGAAGAATACTCCTGAGATGAAGGTCATCATGCTCACAGGTTATCCAACCATCGAAACAGCCCGAGAAGCCATCGAGCTTGGTGCCGGTGAATACTGCGTTAAACCAATTGACAAGACAGAACTTGAAGAGAAAGTAGCTGGTATTTTGGCACGATAGTGTCATCCAACAGGAAATAAGAACGAGGAGAGTTTAATGAAGAAATCAGTCTACTCCATATGCGGAATGTGTACCGTTCGCTGCCCTATCCGCGTGGAGTCCGAAGACAACAAGGTAACCTGGATTGAGGGTAACCAGCATCAACTTGATGGAGCCCTCTGTGCCAAGGGAACTGCAGGTGTTGCGATGATGAACGACACCGAGCGTCCACAACAGCCACTTATCCGCGTAGGCGACCGTGGTGCTGGACGATGGAGAAAAGCCACTTGGGATGAGGCATTTGACTACATCACAGAAAAAATGCAAACAATCAAAAAAGACTTTGGTCCTGAATCCGTCGTTCTCTCTTCCAGAGGTGGACCATGGCAAGGCATGTACAAGGCCTTTATCCACGCCTACGGCTCTCCAAACTATACCAATCACGATTGTACATGTGGTCGCAACACCCACCACGCCAGCCTCTCCATTAACGGTGTTGGACGAAAGGGATTTGCTTACGACATAAAAAACGCAAAGCACCTGGTCCTTTTTGGTCGTGACATGTTTTCCGCCCTTCGTATTGCAGAAAACAATCAGACCCTCGATATGCTCGAAAATGGTGGACGTCTCACATATGTGGATGTACGTCAGACCATGACCGGTGTCAAAGCCACCAGATTCTTCCAGGTTCGCCCTGGTACAGATTACGCACTCGCTCTCGGCGTCATCCACCAGGTTATCAAAAAAGGCTATTACGACAAAGACTTCCTAGACCGTTACGTTACCGGTTTTGATGAGCTTTGTGCTTTTATCGAAGAATACACCCCCGCCTGGGCGGCAAAAGAATGTGACGTTAAAGAAAAAGATATCGTGGCCTTCGTGGAAGAAATTGGTCAGGACCGCCCCAACGTAATCTTTCATCCCGGTTGGAACCTTGCACGCTATAATGATTCTTTTTACGCCAGTCGTGCCATGCACATCCTCAATGTGCTCATGGGCAACATCGAGATGAAAGGCGGACTCTTTATTCCAAAAGGCGCGGGCGACTGCGGCAAGAAAGGTATTCGCAGTATCGACTGCGGCAAGCCAGATATTAAACGTGCCGACGGTGTAGGCTGGGAGTACAAGCACTTTGATAAAGGCCCAGGACTTGCGCACCTATTTTTCAATCACATGATTTCTGAAGATCCGTATCCGATCAAAGCTTGGATTGCCATGCGTCACGATCCATTCAGCGGCATGCCTGATCCGGAAAAACAAAAACTCGCCATGGACAAGTGCGATTTGTTGGTCTCCATCGACACCAACTACAGTGAGTTTGGCTGGTATTCAGACATCATCCTGCCTGAATCGACCTACCTTGAGAGGGATACACCAATTGTTCAGCAGAAAGGATTGAAACCACGCCTGACTCTCAGAAGGAAAGCGGTAGAACCTATCAATGACACCAAATCCTCCTGTGAAATATTCACAACACTGGCACACCGCCTTGGCCTTGAAGAGACCTTCCCTTTCAAGACCATGGAAGAACTCTGGGCATGGCAGCTAGAGCCTACCGGCTATACAATGGCCGATTTTGATGCAAAAGGTTTTATAGAGCTCACCGATTCACCGATCTTTTTTGATCGTGAAAAGCTTGATGGCCAGTTCAAAACTCCCAGCGGCAAGATCGAGATACTCAGTGAAAAGCTGGATAGCAACAACCTTCCTTCACTGAAACCTTTTGTAGCACCTGAGAAGGCTCCTGCAAAGGGAATGTTCAGACTCATCTACGGCAAGGTGGCAATTCATACCCAGGGTCATACCACGAATAACCCGCTGCTTTCTGAACTCATGCCAACCAATACCCTTTGGGTGCACACAAAACAGGCTAAAAAGCTCGGCGTGGTGAGCGGTGATCTTCTCGAGATCTCATCCCACGATAAATCCTACAATGCGACGGTTGCAGCCCATGTAACCGATCATATCCATCCGGAAGCGGTTTTCACGGTCCATGGATTTGGAAAAGATATTCCAAAACAGACCCGCAATTATTTGTCAGGGGTCAGTGATCAGAAACTCATGATAGGTAAACTCGACGACTGGGATAAAGCTGGTGGCGGTGTCAACCTCTGTGAAGCTTTTGTACATGTAAAAAAGAGTATCCGTAACACCAAGGGGAGAGCTGAACTGTGAAAAAATATATGATCCACCTCAATACCCGCAGATGTATTGCCTGCCACGGTTGCGAGGTACATTGCAAAGTAAACAAAGATTTACCTGTCGGCCCGTTTCTCTGCGAAATCAGTTGTACACCTCTTAAAAAGGTGGCCGGGATTCCTCGCCTTGAAATAACCTTTTCCACCTGTCGCCATTGTGAGGATCCTCTCTGTGTCCCTGTTTGTCCAGCGGACGCCATGATCCAGAGAGAAGATGGCATTGTCTACATTGATCAGGAAAAATGTATCGGCTGCATGGCATGTAAGACAGCATGTCCATGGGACATTCCGGTACAAAACCCTGATGACGGAAAAGCCGTGAAGTGCGACATGTGTATGGATCGCTTTGATGCCGGGCTCAAACCCGCCTGCGTAGCCAAGTGTACAACCCATGCACTCAAACTGGTCGAACTCCAGCCTGTTTAAGCTGGACATAACCGCTTTTCAACCTCTTGTTCCGGCAATCTGAAATCTCGTTTGCCGGAACCTATAGTGACAATGGAATCAGCACAAAAGCATAGCGATTACCTGGAAGTATTTCAGGATGTGACCCGGCTCATCAGCAGCCTCCACGATCCACAGCAGGTAATGGATCTCGTGGTTAAGCGCTTGCCACAACTTCTCGAAGTTGATGCCGCCACCATTCGACTGCTCGATGTTGGCACAGACAGCTTTGTCCTGGGTGCGGCCAATGGGGTATCTGAACAATATTTATCCAGATCAACCATCGATTCGAGAGAAGTGATGGATGCCCTTAAAAAGGGCAGACCTATTGCCAAAAAAGATATTGATCTCAATTGTGACCATGACAGTTGTGTTTTTGTTTCCCGGGAAGGGGTGAAGTCTGCCATGTCTCTTCCCATCATCTTCAACAATGAGGTGATCGGGCTACTGAGACTACTTACAAAAGATTCCCGGGAATTTGCCGAAAGTGAGATAGCCTTTGCCATGTCACTTGCTGAACAGGTAGGAATGGCTATTACCAACAGCCGACTCTTTCAGGAACTTGAGGTCCAGGTAAAGTTTTTATCGGAACTGAGAGAAATTTCAAGACTGGTAAATTCAACACTCAACCTCGACGACATTCTCAAAATCATTGTCGATAAGCTGCCCCCAATCTTCAAGGTAAAGGGATGTACGGTACGTCTGCTCCACCCCGCAACAAACCGGTTAGAGCTTGTAGCCGCATCAGGACTCTCCCAGACATACCTGGACCGAGGAAGCATAAGCCGTGAAAATGCTTTTTTCAAGGCCGTCAGCGGGGAACCTGTTGCCATATACGATGCGGAAAATGATCAGCGGGTTGACTACCATGATGCCATCCATGAAGAAGGTATCAAATCCATTCTTGTTGTACCCATAAAAAACGGGACCGAGATAATCGGCATCCTGAGATTACTGACAGCGGAACCCAGATCATTTACTCAAAGTGAGATCAACTTCACACTCACTGTCGCTGAAGAAGGCGGCAACGCCATCCAGAAAGCACGTACGTATCGTAAGATCACCCTCTTATTTGAACAGATCGAAGAGCATGAAAGGTTTCTCCAAACCATTCTCGACTCTCTCTGGATCCAACTCCTTGTGGTGGCTCCGGACAACCGGGTCATCATGGCGAACAAATTCTTCCTGGAAACCAGAGATTTTGAGGAAAACGATGTTTTAGGAGAATTCTACAACAATGTCGTTCCCTGGCATCGAACAGACCTTCTCACCTGCCCAATCCATCAGGTTTTTGTAGAGAAAAAGGCGTTGGCCGTTCTCGACCATCTTGAGGATCATACAACTTCAGAAGGTTCGAAATGGTACGAAAGGCACCTGACTCCAATCTATGGAGCGGAGGGGGAGGTTGACTTCGTTATTGAAGCTGTGCGGGATATCACAGATCAGCAGCTGCTGGAGCAGGAAAAAATGGAGAGGATGAAGCTCGAAGGAGTCGTTGAAATGGCGGGCACTGCAGCCCACGAATTAAACAGCCCTCTTTTTGCAGCCCTTGGAACCGCTCAACTCCTCCGTGACGATCTCACCTCATCTGAGGCCATTGAAGAAATGGACATGATCATCCGCAACATGAAAAAGATGGGTGAGTTGACCCGTGAAATGACAGATGTCACCGGCTTTGAATCACGAGATTATGTCGGGGATACCAAAATTATGAGCCTGAAGTCAAGGGGCAAAAATGATTGACACATACTCAGATGGAGTTCAAAGCACTGTGGAAAAGATAAAGACGTTTTTTGCCTCACCAACGGGAATTTTTCTCTACGCATTTTTCACAGGAGCCGTTGGTATCGTCCTTCTGCTAGCCTTCCTCTCAATGATCGTAACTCCATCGGTACTACCAATGGCACTACCTGCCATCATAGCGTTTAACTGTGCTGCGGGAGGCTACAGTCTCACAGATAAGAACCATAACGAAACGAGTTTACCCAAAATCTCACTTGGGATGATCGCAACCCTTCTTACGATCACCGGATGCACCACAATCGTAGTCTTTAGTCCATGGGAAGCTCTTTTCGATAGCAACAGGTATCTCATATGTGGAATATCTGCCCTGATTTTCACATTTTTTGGAGCGTGGATCGCGAGTAAAAGCAAAAAGATAAACAGGTCATAATGATCGTCATTTCTCAAAGAGGAGGCCGTAGGAAAAACACATAATCTTAAACCTGTACAACTATATATTAACAAACAACAATAAGGAGAAGACAGCATGAAAGTAATGCGTAAACCGTTTATGGCAATTGTAAGCGTCACCATGTTCCTGTTGGCAAGTTACAACCTCTCATTTGCAGAGACCAAGGTAACCACCAACGGCAGTGCAGGCGACACCGTAACCATCGAAGGAGCCATCGAACCAGGTCAGGAATTATATCTGGCAGTAGCCCAGCAAAATGAGTTCAAGCCTTCAGATGCAACGATGCCCCATGAAAAGAACAGATTTGCCAAAGAGACCAAGAAACAGGGTTTTGGAGCAGACACTTCCATCCCGCCGCTGTACTATGTTTTGACATCCAACCCATCCGCTTTCGGTAAAAAAGCAGACACCAAGTTCGGTGGCCCCAGCATAATCTTCAAAAAAGGCCAGGGACTCTACTCCACCACAAAGTATTCACTGACAAAAGATTTCGACTCCATTGATGCGGCTGCAAAAGCAGGACTCGGTCCTATCGCTAGCACAGAAGAGTGGAATTTCCTCCGGTGGGCTAATGAAAACGCTTATGGTATCAACACCATCGTAAAGGAAGGCAGCAAGGTTGGTAAAATTGTTATTTTCTCCCGTACTGTTCTCGCAGATGCCTCCAGCGGCAACTACTGGGACAAGGACACCAAGGTTGATCTTGACAAGGCAACCGGTAAATTCACCGCTACCTTCAAGTCCTATCGTCACACCGCTCCAGATACCAAGTTTGACGTCTATGTGAACGGTGCCAAAGAAGCTGATTTTGCCCTCGCTGGCAAGGGTTTCTGGCTCACCAAAGGCTACCGCTACATGAACCCACTGTGGATCACCATCGGTGCTATTCTGGTTGGTACCTACTTCTCCATGATCGGCGCCGCCGGTGGTATGCTCATGGCCGCCTTCCAAGTGCTCATTGTACAAACCGCTGGACCTGTTGGTGTTAATGCCGCTAACGTACTCAAGCCTTCCAACATGGCTCTTACACTTTTCTCCCCGCTCGGGTCCTTCTACAGATTTGCGGTGGTTGAAAAGCGTGTTGCATGGCCTGTTGGTCTTTCTTTCGGTGTCGGTATCTTTATCGGTTCCATCTGGCTTGGAAAATACGTTTCAGCACTTTTGCCTATGGCTGCATACAAAGAGTGGCTGGCAGTGCTCGTCGTCATCATGGGCGTTAAGACCCTCATGGAGATGACCCCTAGTGCCATGAACAAGCGTAAGAACATCAAAGCGATGACCCAGAAGTTTAACGCTGCCGTCAAGAAAGCTAAAGAAACCGGTGAAGCTATGGAAATGGGCTCCATCGAGCCTGTGAAAAGCGGTCTTACCGACTACCGTTTCAAGTTCTGGGGTGAAGAGTTCACCATCAATCCTCTCCTCTTTGCCTGCCTCGGTGTATTGATCGGTATCGTATCCCGTGCATTTGGTATCGGTGGTGGTTTCCTCCTCGTACCTGCAATGACCAGTATTGGGGCACTGCCAATGTACGTTGCTGTACCAATCTCCCTGATCGGAACCTGTTTTTCCAGTATCGGCTCCTTTTTAGGTTACGTTATGATCGGTTACTGGCCTGACTGGGTACTTGCTGGTGCCATCGTAATTGGTGGTTTTGCTGGCGGTATGCTTGGTAGCCGTGCACAAAAGCTGTTTAGTGAGATGCAGTTGAAGGTCGTTTTGGCCATCACCCTGTTCTTCCTGTTCTTCCGTTTCTTCAAGATCGAAGTCTGGATCTGATAAACACAAAGAAGAATATACTGCTGCAGACCGGGATGTAATCATTCCGGCCTGCAGCATTTTTGAAAATAGAGAGTGCTATCAATGGACGCAGTTTTAGATACAATTTGGGAATATTTGGCCGCGGGATTTATCTTTGTTGCAGATATTTTTTATTCACTTCTGCAAAATTTCCATTTCCTTGGACCGATTGTGTTAATTTTCCTTCTTGCCCTGGGAACAATTGCTGTCATCAAAATTCTCACCAGGCTTATCACAACCAAACGCTACACGGAACTTGAAAAAAACTTCAATTACTGGTCAGCACTACGTGATGAAGCCATGCGGACTGAAGACCGTGAAAAAGCAAAAAGAATGGCCCGCAACATCGACCAGGCTGAGCTTAACAAGGCATACTACGACTATTTCTTTGAAGGTTTTATGCTTGGTATTGCCAGGAAGATGATTCCTATCTTTTTCATGTTTGCCTTTATAAACGAATATTACAGAACAGAAAAACTCACAGCACTTTTTGGCCACCCCTTTGTTATGAAGCTGCCAAGTACAGGAGGAGAGCCAATCCTCATAGGAGCGGTATTCTGGTATATTATCTCACTATTTCTGGCTTTTCTTTCCTGGTTTGCCGTAGCAAAAATAGTCAGCACCCTAAAACCCGGTAGAATTCCACAAACATCATCTCTTCATCAGCCGGTTGAGGAGACAGGCTGCTGATAGATTTTTGCAAGGTCATTTTTATCTGGAGGATTAATGCTGCTGAATACGCTGTTTAAGAACTGGAGCTACCGCATCATAGCACCCGGCACGCTGCTTCGCGAAAAATACGAAGCCCTCAAAGATCTTCTCAGTTACGACATCCGCTGCCACGAAGAGATGGCAGACTTTCAAGACCTCCTCCACGACGGACACCGTGAGGACTTCGCCCGCATTAGAAAACGTTTTACGAACTTTTCAGCCCACGTTGCTGGAATGATCCAAGCTCTGGAAACAATGGATCCAGGCACCTACTCCTCCCTTAAAAGCTATCACAAAAAATTTGACTTCTATACCCGCTTCCTCATCGCCTCACCCGCTATAAACTTCGGACCGCCCTATGTCTTTGCTCTTGAAGAAATATCCATTGACGACAAACGGATCGGCAATAAAGCCAAACATCTGGCTCTATTAAAAAACACACTACAAAACGCCGTCCCTAGAGGTTTTGCAATTTCCAGCAGCGGCTATCACTATTTTATAGAATACAATAATCTCCGTGAGGAGGTAGAAGCACAGCTGGCAGAACTCGACATAAACTCAACGCTTTCACTCAACATTATTTCCCAAAAACTCCAAAAATTAATAACTGAGGCGGAGCTGCCTGCTGATATTGAAGAGGCTATATACAGTGCCTACGATAACTGGCACCAACCGGGACAATCCCCCATCAAAGTGGCTGTACGATCAAGTGCCATCAGTGAGGACGGAGATTTTTCATTTGCAGGTCAGTATGCAACCGTACTCAATGTTGGCAGGTCAGATATTGGCACAGCCTACAAAGAGGTCCTTGCATCTAAATATGCACCGGAAGCACTTTTTTACAGGATAAGTCAAGGATTAGGCGATGAAGAAACCTCCATGTCTGTACTGGTTCAGGAAATGGTGGAGGCGACCGCTAGTGGAGTCCTCTACACCACCGGTGTCACCAGTGAAATCCGAGACCAGGAGCACATCCACCTCCACATGACCCGTGGACTTGGTGATCAACTGGTATCTGGCGCCGTGAACCCGGATTATTACGTTCTGGACAGAAACACGCCACATAATATTATCTCAAAAGAGACACTGAGCCCGATCATCTCAGATAAGCAGGCCCGGTCCCTTGCCGTTTATGGAATGCTTATTGAAGACTATTTTAAAACGCCTCAGGATATCGAATGGGCCATCAATGAAAAGGATGAACTTTTCATCCTCCAGGCAAGAGAGCTGCACATCTCGACAGAAGTTGAAATCGGAAGCAATGAGCAACAATATAGAGATAAGATTCTGCTGAGTGGCTGCGAAAAGGCGTCTGGTGGAGTCGCAGGAGGTGTTGTCTTCCTCGTAAATAATGTTCAGGACCTTGAAAAGGTACCAGAAGGAGCCGTCATTGTAACGGGAGACTCACCACCTGACTTTGTGCAAATTATCAACAAAATCTCAGGGGTTCTCTCTGAGCGAGGCAGTCGTGCCAGCCATTTTGCCACCGTAGCGCGCGAATTTGGCGTTCCTTTTCTTGCAGGAATAGAAAATGCGAGATTCCGCTTTACAGCCGGATCTCTTATTACCGTCGATGGAAACAGAGGTTTGGTCTACGACGGCGTACTCGGGGAACTTATCGCAAAGCATACAAAACCTCCTAAAATTAATCCCTATTACCGTATTCTCAACGAGGCGCTTAAGTTTATCACCCCCCTTGAGCTGACAGACCCGGCAGGAGACAACTTTACTCCGGAAGGATGCAGGTCCATGCACGACATCATCCGATTCTGCCATGAGAAGGCTCTCTATTCCATGTTCACAACTGGAAAACCGGGAACAGGCAGGGGCGCTCTACGCCTTGATGCAGATATTCCTCTTGATGTTTTTCTCTTTGATGTGGGGGGAGGAATCAGCACAAAAAAATCTAAGGGCCAATCCGTTCCGCTGGAAACCGTCAGTTCCACTCCTTTCCAATCACTCTGGAAGGGGCTTTCCCACCCTGATGTGCAGTGGAAACAGAAACCTTTTGACTGGGATGCATATGATAAAATTGAACTTGCAGGAGGAGTACCTCCAAAGAGAGACAGTTTTGCCTTTGCAAGCTATGCTGTGGTAAGTAGAGATTACCTCCACTTCAACCTCCGCTTCGGTTACCACTTCACCATTGTTGATGTGATGTGTGGTGATAACAGTGCTGAAAACCATTGCATGCTGCGATTTGCCGGTGGCGGTGGCGATTACAACCAACTCTCCCTGCGTATTGACTTTCTCTCCGGTGTTCTTGAACGTCTCGATTTTACCGTGGACAAAAAAGGTGATTTACTGGAAGCTAAACTCTCCGGATTTTCAAAAGAGATGATGATAGAAAGACTCGATATGCTTGGTCGTTTATTGGGAGCCAGCAAACTTATGGATATGGTCCTCGATGGGGATGAAATGGTCGCAAGCTGCATTGAAGACTTTTACAATGGCCGCTATTCCTTTTCCCAGGAAGGCTAGCCCGAATTTCTCATGACTTTTTGATTTGAAACTCAATTGTTTTTTTATAGTTTTAAAAGGACTTCCTTAATTAACAGGGTGTTTTTCGTTTCAAATCAAAAAGTTCACCCTTCGGGCCAACAGATTTATCCGCAGCTGCTTCGTTACCGAGCATTTGCAGGTAGCGAAGACTCCGGTAGATTAGTACAGCTTGATGCCCGGTGTCTCGACCTGCGAAAAACTTTGTTGGTGAGAAATCCGGGCTAGTGCTTTACAGATTAGTTTATTGTTTTTTTTTTGCATGATACTAATCTGTCTCAAGTTTGTTATCCCGGCTTTCTTCTCGTTTACCGGGGCTAGCCTTAATATTTCATTATCATTAAAATCAAAGAGACGTATCTAATGCCTGGTTATCAACTTACGTGGGTCACAAAAAATCTTGCCGTCGGCCACGCTCCCATGTCCTACGCCGAACTCGACGAAATCCATGAGCAGGGGATTGATGCGATAGTAAATCTCTGTGAAGAATTCTGTGACCTCCATGAACTTGAGGAGAACTCTGGTTTTGAGGTATTTTATCTGCCGATAACCGACGACCGTGCCCCCAACATGGAGGAGATGGAAAAAGGCTTAGCGTGGATGGATGAGTCAATGTACCTCGGAAAAAAAGTTCTCGTCCACTGTAAACATGGAGTTGGAAGAACTGGAACCTTTGTCACTGCGTATCTCTTAAGAAGAGGAATGGGGTTAAAAAAGGCAGAAAAACTTCTAAAAAAGACGAGAGCCAATCCCACACATTTCACCCAATGGTGGCTCCTTAGAAAGTTTGGCAAAAAAGAAGGTACCCTCAAAATAACTGAAGCTACCCCGGATAACCGAAATGGTCTCGATCTCAGTGGGTTTTACAAAAGCTATGAACAACTCTTAAGAAGAGTAGACTTTATCGTTCAATCAAAACTTGCGGAAACGATTAATACTGATCCTAACCGATGCTGCATGAATAATTTTTCCCTTGCACCAATCGAGGCCCTCTACTTAAATGATAAGGTTAATATTGGTCTTACCGCAAAAGAGAGAAAAGTAGTCATCGACAAAACAGCCGGAGACAGTGGATCTCAACCTTTAATCGAGACAACATCGACACACATATCCAATGAGGTTTGCCCACTCTTTGGCAAAGAAGGTTGCATGCTGCCTCAATACCGGCCTTTGCAGTGCCGTATTCGTGGTGTTGAATTCAGCGATGCACAGATGGCTGAAGTGGGTCAGGAGCTCAGTAGACTTTCAAGTGAAATTTTCCACGCCCTCTTTGGCGAGAACAGTACAACGCCTCCCCCTTCTGTTGGTCGGTCCGAGGCAATTTCAGGAAAATTTATTGAAAAATATTTTCAATTTCTCACAACACCAATGAAGAATAAATGATTGATAACAAAAATGGAGAAATACACACGCAGCAAAAGCTGGTGATGATTGTCGATGACGAACCGGACATGCTCACCATGCTGGAACTGGTGCTGAAAAAAAAATGTGGCTGCGAAGTTATTACGGCACTATCAGGTGCTATTGCTCTTTCTCTGCTCCAGGAACACAGTCCAGATGTTGTGGTATCAGACATTAAAATGCCTGACATTGATGGACTTACGCTCCTTAAAAAAATACGAGAACACGATTCGTCTATTTCGGTTGTCATCATGACCGGATACGGCACCATCGATATGGCCGTGCAGTCATTAAAAGATGGCGCCTATGATTTTCTTCAAAAACCGTTTGATAAGGACCTCATCGTACGGGTCGTAAATAACTGTATCGAACGTACTCTTCTTCTGCGAACAAACCAGCAACTCAAAGAAACAATCAGTACTCTCTCCCCTCCCCAGGGATTTGTGGGCCAGGGGCCAGCCCTTACAAAAACTATTGATCTCATTACCCGAATAGCAAACACCGATGCCACCGTTCTTATTCGTGGAGAAAGTGGTACCGGCAAAGAGGTTGCCGCCCGCGCCCTGCACAACCTCAGTTCTCGCAAACAAAAGCAAATGATTACAGTAAATTGTCCGGCATTGCCTGAGAACGTGCTTGAAAGTGAGCTCTTTGGTTACAGCAAAGGGGCGTTTACAGGAGCAATCCATGACAAGAAGGGTCTCTTTCTTGAAGCCCATGGATCCACCATCCTCCTCGACGAGATTGCCGACATCCCTGTGTCCATCCAGACCAAGCTCTTACGTGTCCTGCAGGAAAAAGAGATTCAACCACTCGGCCAGAATAAAACTATCAAGGTTGATGTCCGAGTTGTCGCCTCCACAAACCAGGATCTTGAAGCGAAAATCAAAAATGGTGAATTCCGTGAAGATCTCTTTTATCGACTTAACGTGGTGACGGTGACGATGCCAAACCTCAGGGATATGCGAGAAGATATCACTCTTCTTATCCATCATTTCTTTTCAAAGTTTAAGATTCAGTATAAGCGGAATAATCTTATCATCCCCCCAAAAGTTCTTCAGCAACTGTACCAGAAGAGTTGGAAAGGCAATGTCAGAGAGCTACAAAACAGTATCAAAAGAATAGTACTGCTCACCGCGGGCAACACTGTTGAGATCTCAGACGTAAATGAGCTGCTGGAAAACGGAGATGAGAGTTCATCTAAAAGATCGAACTCCCCAGGGTTTGAAGACCTTTATGCGACTCCCTACAATGAGGCAAAATCGGAGATTGTGAAACGCTTTTCAACGGATTACCTCCACAACCTTCTTTCCAGTTACAATGGTAACGTCACCAATGCAGCAGCCTCATGTGGTCTGGAACGCCAGGGGTTGCAGCGGATTATGAGAAGATATAACATCATATCCTCTAACTATAAGAAAAATCAGGCGACCCCGGTAAACGGGAAATAAACCGGGACTCAGTCCAGTACCCCCTCGGAGTCTATCGCTTACCTGGAGTCTATCGCTTACCTGAGGGGTATAAGTACCTTCCCATATGAAGAAAGATTCAGACTGTGCTTTTACCTATATGAAAAGTCTCATTCTGAATCATTATGTCGCCAACCATATAATCCCCATAAGAGTGAGATCAAGCCGAGTACGGTAAAGCACGAGGCGCTCCATGCGACCATCTCGATGCCTCCAATTCCCCAGAGAATTCCACCGATAAGGACCCCTACCATTCTTCCAATACCAGAAAAGGCATAGAACCCGGACATCATTGTAGCTCTGGAAGTTGGTAACAATTCAGTACTGAGAGAAAAGCTTGTAACCATCACAATTTCAAAAAACAGAAACACAAAAAACATCCCTGCCATGGCGAGGGCAAAAGAACTACCGATAATTGGCAGTAAAAAATAAGCCCCACTCACAAGACAGAGGCTGATTATTATAGTCTTCTTCAGCCCTATTTTATCGGCAAAGAGCGCTGTTAAGGATTCCCCCAAAAGCTCTGCTCCGCCAATGGCAATAGTGCTAAAACCAAGAGTTACGAGTGAGACATCAAAACTCTCCTCCAGCCACAGTCCGTAAACAATAAAAAGGCCATCATTGGCCATAGAGATCCAGAAACCAAAGAGTAGCATCCCCGCGGTAGCCCGCCTGCGAAATAAAGAGAAGATCCCACTTAAAATACTCGGAGACGCACTCTGTTTTCCTTTACTTCTTATGTCTTCAGGAAGCATCATTACAATCAAGAGCCAGCCAATGGCACCAAAAACGGCTAGGACAAAAAAGGACACTCTCAAGCCCATATGCTCGATGATCAGGGCAAAAGCGGGAATACCAAACAGGGTTGAGGCGGCCCAGGCGGTTTCAATAATACCAATCACTCGGGCTCTGCTTGCATAGGGGACATGGTGCCCTACAAATGACTGAACGGCAGGATCGAAAATGGTTTTCCCAAAATTCGCCACAACAAGTCCAACAAAGACCGTCCAGTATTCAGGGACCAGTCCACAGAGCAGCATCCCCACTGTCAGCAGTGCCAATCCAGCACGCATAACCACCTTATTGCCTATACGATCAGCAATGGGGCCACTAAACAATCCAAAGAGTGAGCTGAACTGGCATGATGCAATTACAGTCGTAATGGCACCTATGGGAACAGCAAGACTGCGACTCAGCTCAGGTGCAAAAGGATAGATAAACCGTCGCCCAGTATTTAAGAGAAGACGGATGAGAAAAATAAACACCAATTGATAGCTGAATCGTACTCCCATAAATATTTACTCTCGCTAGCCTTCCGCCAATAGAATTTTACAGTTAACAGTTTTTACCCCTCCAACGCAGAAGCGATGATACAATCAATAGAGGAAATTAACACGAGCAAACAAAAGAATGAAAGCTTTACAGAACCAGCAGACCTACACTGGGATTATTTGTTGTACTAAGTTACGTATCACCTTATATTCTTCTTTCAATTTTAAATCACTACAACTGGGCCAAAGTTTGGCTCTTTTCCTGCTTTATACTGAGAGAATGATATAACATGGCTAAAAAAAATATAATGGCTGGTTCTGGCAAGACAGCAGCTAAGATACAAGAAAAAAAGCAAATAAAGGCACAAGAGGCTGCGACCACCCATCAACCAATGATACGGGCAATGGTGTGGTATAAAGAAGAAGACTACGATTCATTGCTCGCCATTTTCGATGATGCGGAGTTAATCCCTCCCACCTTTGTCGACTGGCTTGTCCGCGCTGAAGAGAAAAAAGCAGAAGTTGAGAGTGCTGGCGATCAAGTTATTAAAGTATTTATCGATCCTGAGACCTTTCCGGAATGGTGCGACAGTAGAAATCTCCCCAAAGACGCAAACTCAAGATCCACCCTTGCTCTTGAAGTCGCCCAGGCCAACAGTTTCAGCCTATAAACGCAATGAACATCCCATGTTTTCTGCTGACAAGACAAACCAGCAGAGAACATGGATTGGATAGCCAAAACACTCAAGACAAAAGGGTCTGAACTCGTGGTGTTCCAGTATGTTCACCTCGCAAGCGATGAGTACATTTATTGTTTTCTTCTGTTTTCTTCTGTTTTTGAGCAGGCTTTTGAGAGTACTACACTAACACTCTGCTAAATGATGATTATTAGAATAGACTCTCAGCGAATACAGTAACGAGGATATGTTGCATGAAAATCCAATACAGCATACCTACTTCCATTTTGATACTCAGCAAATATAAGAGGATTCTATGGCCTGGCTTGTAGTACTTGACCCCATTGATGGTTTAGCGCCCAAAACAGACACATCACTTGCCCTGATCAACGAGGCACGAAGACAAGGCATTGATGTTGATACAGCGACGATAGAAGATCTGTTTTTTGAGCGTTACGCAGCAGTACTCGCAACAGACAAAACAGATAGTAGACAGGAAAAACGCCTGGGCGATTATCAACTCATTTTCATGCGCAAAGAACCGCCCTATGACCTCGCCTTTCATTACGCGACACATCTGCTCTCACTTTCCGGAACACTTATAGTCAATAGCGCAGAATCTCTGCGAAACTTTAATGAGAAACTGATTGCCCTTCCCTTTCAAAAATACATGCCTCCCACTTTGGTTGCCTCCAACACCCAGGTCATAGAGGATTTCATTGCACGAAACGGCCTCTGTGTCATTAAATCACTGGATAGTTTTCAGGGTAAATCGGTTCAAAAAGTGCAGGCAAACGACGCAGACACACTCAACGCTTTCACGACAAATGGATCCAAGCCAGCAATGGTTCAAAAATTCCAGGACCTCGTCTACCAGGGAGATAAACGAGTCCTCATGCTTGGAGACACGTTTATTGGCGCCGCCATGCGTAAACCCAAAACCGGTTACCATGCCAACTTTGCAAGCAGTGAAGCACTTGCGACATCTCTCACTCCAAAAGAACAGGCTGCTGTAGATGAAATTGGTCCATGGATGCTCAGCCAAGGAATTCATTTTTCAGGTCTTGATTTTATCGGCGAACAACTGACTGAAATTAACATCACCTGCCCCACCGGTATTATACAGATAGGTGAACTTGACGGCCGCAACCTTGCAAAAGAGATTGTCGACTATTTCACCCAACTCAGCCAGTAAAGAGAGAGCCATGGATGCCTTAAGCATCAACAATTTACACAAGACCTACAACAGTGGTTTCAAGGCCCTTGAAGGAGTTACATTCAACGTCAAAGAAGGTGATTTCTTTGGTCTTCTAGGACCCAATGGTGCGGGTAAAACCACCACCATCGGCATTATCACCTCACTTGTCACGAAGACAGACGGGTCGGTTAAAATCTTTGACATCGATATAGAGAACGACTTTCCTGCGGCAAAACGACTGATAGGTGTGGTTCCCCAGGAGTACAATTTTTCTATCTTTGAAAAAGTACAGGACATTGTCACCCAGCAGGCCGGATATTACGGCATGGAGAGAGCTCATGCCCTTAAAAATTCGGAAAAATATCTGAAGCAGCTTGGTCTCTGGGACAAAAGGGACAGCATAGCCCGGGAACTTTCCGGGGGAATGAAACGGCGACTGATGATCGCAAGAGGTCTGATCCATGAACCCCGCCTCCTGATTCTAGATGAACCTACTGCCGGGGTGGATGTTGAACTGAGGCGCGGCATGTGGGATTTTCTCACAGAGCTCAACCAACAGGGCACGACCATCATTCTCACCACCCACTACTTAGAAGAAGCGGAGCAACTCTGCAAACAAATTGCAATCATCAACAATGGGCAAATAGTTGTAAACAAAAGCAAAAAAGAGCTGCTCAAAAAGCTGAATAAAGAAACATTTATTTTTGAAACAAAAGAACCTGTAACGTCCCTTGCCCCTTTAGAAAACACCCCTTTTCACCTGCAAGATGAAACAACCATTGAGATTACCATCGACAAACAACTCACACTCAGTGCTGTTTTTGCCCACCTCAACCAACATAACATCATAGTGGAAAGTATGCGTAACAAGTCAAACCGCCTTGAAGAGCTTTTTATGGAAATGGTGGAGCAATGAGACAAGACCTGATTTCCCTGCAATCCATAGCGAGGAAGGAGATAGTACGAATTTTTCGTATCTGGATACAAACCCTCGTTCCACCAGTGATCACCATCACTCTCTATTTTATAATTTTTGGCAGCTTCATCGGCTCCCAACTTGGAGATATGAACGGCTTCAGCTACATGGCCTATATTGCACCCGGTCTCATTATGATGGCCATAATCACCAACTCATACTCCAATACCGTTTCTTCTTTTTTCAGTGCTAAATTTCAACGAAACGTCGAAGAACTCCTTGTCAGCCCGACACCAAGTTGGGTCATAATACTGGGCTATGTGGCTGGTGGTATGACCCGAGGCCTCAGCGTAGGCTTTTTGGTTTCAATAGTTAGTCTCTTTTTCATCAGGCTTCCGCTACATAATATATTTTATGCCGCTCTTTTTGCCGTCCTCACAAGCTTTGTGTTTTCACTTGCCGGAATGATCAATGGGATCTTTGCCAAAAAATTTGATGATATTTCGATAATTCCCACGTTTATTATAACTCCTCTCACCTATCTTGGCGGTGTATTTTACTCAATCTCACTCCTGCCCGATGTTTGGCAAACGATATCAATGGCTAACCCTATCGTTTATATGATAAACGGCTTTCGTTATGGATTCCTTGGCACCTCTGACATCAATGTTTACAGCGGTATAGGAATGCTGGTTCTTTTCTCTGTCGTTCTATTTTCCATAAACCTCTACCTCTTCAAAAAAGGTATTGGAATACGTACATAAACTTAATTTTACTACAATACATAGGTAAAAACATGATTCAACTTTACGTAAGAAAAGGATGTCCATTCTGTAAAAAAGTGGAAACTGCCGCTGCAACCCTAGGACTTGTCGCCGGATCTGATTTTGAACTTATCGATGCCGCATCAGGAACGCCCGGCAGAGATGTCGTCCTCAAAGTGGGTGGTAAGGGTATGGTGCCTTTTCTCATTGATGGCAGCACCTCTATGTATGAAAGCGATGATATTATCGCGTATCTTAAAACGAAGATCTAGAAACAACACCTGACACGAAATACGTCCGCCGTTTATTCTCTTTTCGTGTCAGATGAACTGCCACCTACACCCCTCTCCACTATCCTTGCATTTGCTATCTTTACCTAAAATTTTCGTAACTATTCAGCGTGTTGTTTTTGTCACCAAAAACTAATCGACAAAATCAGGTGATTTCCCATTGAACAACAAATCTAATGCAACCGTTGAGCTAATGTCCTGCTTGCGACAAGAGGATATATAA
>JBLHNA010000036.1:0-49673 GCA_047619065.1 Desulforhopalus sp. | reverse complement strand
TATTTTGACAACGTTCAGCATACCACTCTCATGAAGAAAGTGGCTGAGCGAGTTAATGATGATGACGTGATGCGATTGCTGAAGTTGATCTTGAAAGTAGGAGGTGCTAAAGGCGTTCCTCAGGGAGAGGTAACCCGTAAAGGCAGATTCACCTATATTGAATATGCCCGTTTCGCTGATGATGTCGTGGTCTTGGTTGACGGTTTTGGAAAGTGGGAGTGGTTGTTAAAAGCTGCTTACAAAGGGCTTGTAGAAGAATTTGAAAAGTTGGGTGTTCAGATGAATCTGGAAAAGACCCAAATAGTGAATCTTACTCAGGATGAGACTTTCAGTTTCCTGGGCTTTGATTTTCGGCGGATTAAAACACGCCGTGGAGCGTGGGGGTACGAGTTACTCTACGCGTGAAAGCACGGACATCCTTGCTGCAAAAGCTCAAGGATGTGTTTCGTCGACATCGGTCCCAACCTGTCGGCAGGGTTGTTGATCTTATAAATCCTGTGTTAAGGGGTTGGGCAAACTATTTTCGGGTTGGAAACTCCAGCAAATGCTTTGGCTATGTCAAAGACTGGGTGGAGAGAAAGATCAGACGACATTTAATGTATGCCTGTAAACGTTGTGGCTTCGGTTGGAACAGATGGAGTAGGGCTTGGCTATATGAAACTCTGGGATTGTATAATGATTACGGAATTCGATACCATTGTGCCTGAAAGTGCTGCCAGCTTGATAGGTCTTGTAACCCTTGAAATGAAAATAACAGTGAAAGCCTAGTGCGGGAAATCCGCACGCTGGGTTTGTCGAGGCGGGGGTTGGAAACGGGCTCTTGAAGTACCGCGCCAGCCTTCGACCCTACCTGTGGAGGGAGCGCCGAGTAACCGGTGCTTCTACCCGGAAAAATCAACCGAGAGAGTTGCTTCATTTTCGAGTTACTGGGGGACTGATACTACTTTCGAAACTGTGTGGTTACCAGATGATTGCAGCGTGCTGTACTATTTTTGATGTTCCTCAATATTAAATCTATCCTGCTGGCAGCAAAACTCAAGTATGCTTAAAATAAGACTACTTGCAGAACAGTAAAAAAAAAGCACAACCTAACGGGAAATCAATACATTTCTAATTAATAGAAAGATTAGGAGTAGAAAATGGCAGGTGGATGGACCAGTGACGGAGCTGTACAGGATCAAATAGATGCTACCGTGGGAGATGCGGTAAAATTAGCAAGAAGCCGTTTGCCCAAAGGCAAGAGCCTGAGCAACTGTGAAGAATGCGATGAACCGATTTCAGTGGCCAGAAGGAAAGCCATCCCCGGTGTACGTCTCTGCATACTATGCCAGTCTGAGATAGAGAAACAGCAGAGTTTTTCATTCGGCATCAACAGACGGGGCAGCAAAGATAGCCAATTAAAGTAACTCAACTTCTGATCGAAAGGTTATTGGAATTAGCATGACAGAGCTTGACAACACTATCAAAAATATAAGTTTGATACTTGGAATTGTTGGGATAGCTATTTTGCAGAGAGAGCGAAGGAAAAAAGACAAATAGGTATGGTATAAAAATGCTCCGTTTCTTTTTCCTTTGATGACTGATACTTTCTTATCAACATTCTGACCACATCCAGAACCACACATTTCTTGGCAGAAGCTAACTTCAGATTTTCTTTCGTGTTGCCTTTTGAAAAACTGTTAGGATTCGTGCTCGATGCCACAACACAATCAGCATCCTGTTCAACACTATCGTTTTGATGATCTGTAAGACGTAATCAAAACCTGTCTGGGGAAAACGTCAGATCGAGTCTCAATTTCTACAATTGAAAGCTAGTATCTCTTCATTCTCAGGTCTTGCAGAACCAAGCGAAGATTACATTCGATGAAAAAGGAAATGGTTTTTATTTTGACTGACTGAGCAAAAAATTACTGCGTATTTGCTCAATGTGTTTACGGTTAACACCAAAGTCCGAAGACCCGATACGAGAAGCCGACCTGATATCTATTACAATATCATCCGTTAGTGTTTTCGAAATATAAAACTCGACATCATCGACAAATCGGAACAACTTTGATGTAAACTCAGCTCGGATATAACTCTCATTTGCTGTTATAATCTGTCCTCGTTCTTCTGATTTGAGAGCTCGCAAGAGAGGCTCTTGAGCCTCTTGGGGTGTCCCTTTATAATAGAACAGCTGAATCGTATGATTTTCATCCGTGGCCTGGCTGTTTACACAGTTAGAAGTTGGTGGACATGGTACCAATTGACCGTTACTCACACCAAGATCAGGACGGCCCCCCCGCACATCCCGCAAACAGAAGACAGCCAAGCAGAACAACAAGATCTTTTTTTCACTGCCCATATCCTTTATAAGCATAAATAAGCTCAATTAAGAGTTGTATAATATCTGCCTAAAACCACTATCAATATACACCACCTGGCTGGAGTCAGTTTTGGCCATCAAATCATCTGGGAGTATGTCCGAGAATAGCAGTTTCGGAGTCTCGGACAGTCTCCCAGTGTGCTATGCGGGAATATAGTTTGCCATCTCCGGGCTGAAATGTACACCTTGCAGTTTCAACTGGTTGATGCGTTGCAAATAGGCGGCACCTTTTAATAGATGGAGACCAACATCAACGGCTTTGCGCTGGGTGTACTCTTCCAGATAGGTGTCTTTTACCCAGCTGTTAAAGGCACCCATACTTGGGCCGGCCCAAATCTGATAGTCCATTTCCCGACCCTTTTCACCGATGTTTGACCAGCGTGAAGACAAGCCTAAATACCAACGGAAGATCAGGGCCATTTTACGCTTCGGACTGCTTTTTGCGCGGGCCAACATTTGAGGATCGCGTGCTTCGAAAAAATCCATTGTGTCAGTCCATACTGCATCAAGATTTTGATGGAAAATCTGTTTCTCAATTTTTGCTCGTTCAAGTGCTGGAATAGCCTCGATTGATTCATACTTTACATATAACTCGTACAGTTTGTTGGCCCGCATGGCAAACATTGAACCCCGTTTGACAACCTGTAATTTTACACCCATTTCAAACATATCAGCGGACGGCGCCATGGTCACGTCGGCCATTTCAACATCCGCCAGTAATTTACGCGTATGCTCTGATGCCCCGGCCTCAACACATGCCTGATTCACTGAGCCTAAAACGATATAGGCCGCGCCCATAGTAAAGGCTGCAAGTGCTGCTTCCGGTGTACCGATACCACCACCCGCGCCAACCCGTAACGGTGGAGAAAAATTATATTGTGCCTGCACTTCGTCACGGAGTGCGATGATTGTCGGTAACAGGGTTAAAAACGGACGATTATCGGTATGGCCGCCGGAGTCGGCTTCTGCAGTAATATCATCGGCCATTGGAACGCGTTTTGAGAGCTCCGCTTGGGCCGAGGTGATTTTCCCCTGTACCAGTAATTTATCGACTAATTTCTGAGGTGCGGGTTCCATGAATCTGCGACCTACTTCGGTTCGCGATACTTTCGCAATTACTTTATGGCCGATGTGTACTGTACCGTCAGCATTTTCAGATAGACCCGCCAAACGGTACCAGACAATATGTTCTGTGAGTCCAATATATGCAGATGCCTCTACAGTGGTAACACCTAATTTCAGAAAACGTTCGACCGCGCCACGCTCTAATGCTTCTTCTGCAGGAGCATGGATAAGATTCACTGCAAAAGGGCCATTGGGTAATTCTGCCTGAATGCGACGGATAGACTGTTCAATCACATCCGGCACCAGACCCGCCGCTCCAAATGAACAGAGAAAACCGGCTTTACCCAGGGCAACAACCATCTCAACAGAAGCGATACCGTTTGCCATTGCCCCACCATGATAGGCATATCTTACCTCATGTTGGTTTTTGAACGCATCGTCACCCAAATCTTCCGGGTTCAGTTGCTGGGCAAAGGCCAGAACATCAATCGTACCATCGTCTGATCTCGTCTGGCTTACTCCCAGGCATTGATCCTTTTGGGTCAGGTAAATGGGTTGGCTGAGGTCCATTAGACGTTCTTTAATCTCTCTATCACTGCTAGTGATATCATCTTCTTTAACTTTCCATCCCCAGCTAAGGTGGTTTTTATTGCTAAACCCTAATGTCGACATATTGGTCCCTGTTATTTTATCGTCCGGCTTCGAACTGTTGTTTGTTCTGCCAATTTTACGCCTCAACTATGCTCAAGACGATATTTTTCACCTCATAAATACGCAATCCATCTTTTGCAAGATTTGCGTCACCCACCAAAACTATTTCACCTTTTTCTTTCTTGATATCGGTTATATGTACATCCAGGGACATTTGTTCATTAAGGGGTGTGATTTGACCACGGTACTTCCACACAACTTTAGTCAGTGGCGCAACAAAGCGGGGATTAGTGAGGCCTGCACCCAAGTCGTTTTTCAGTGCGTAGACTTGGAGTAACTCGATAATCGCCTCAACGCCTAAAGAGCCCGGCATGACGGGATCCTGATGAAAATGGTAGCGGAAGAACCAGTCGGTTGCATCTATTGTGCGCTCGCCAAGGATGTAAGCAATCCCGGCTTTGCCACCTCCTTCGACAATAGAGACGGTATCTACAAAGTTCATCTGTCCACCTGCTAAACGATAGTGTTGTCTCGTCGCGGGGGCCTGGAAGAAGGGTAGCTGTTTGTTGGTGAGATCAAAACGTTCAATTTGCTCTACCGGGGTGTTGTTTTCGATAAACCATGGGTGAACGATGTTGCCGTTATCAAGTCCGAGTTGATTGGTCAACGAATCAGCACTAAAATAGCCAAATACAGCACTACCCTTGTAGAAGCATTCGCCATCCACTGATAAATCAAAGGTGAAGCTTTGGATAATTGCGCCGCCGGCAATACTGGTATTTGTTAATACGGATTTATTGACAATCGTTTTACCACGCAGGTCGATCTTTTTGAGCAATTCAGCAGTGCCGTCAAGATTTCGGAAAAAAAGATCTTTTTCAGGATACTTAAGGGTGGTACCCATGTAACCGGACAGGAAACCGTTTGGCTGTAGGGCAATTTCCATGATCAATGAATAGGGTATCCAGTTTTCATGAGTGTTTTTAGTGAAGTACCAGGCGTCTTCAGGCACATAATATTCAGCAGTACAACGTGATGGGGTTTTCAACTCCAGCCGTTCGCCCTGCACTTTCACGACCCGGGTGACCAGTTGGAGATCACCACAAGGTGTACGTGGTGGGATGCGGCCTTCATACACGTCAAAATCCGAACCAAAACATTTGGCGATGTCACCTGTAGCAAACTCGAAAAGATGCCAGGGTGTAAAGGGTACGGTGTTGGCGACACGATTCTGACCCTCCACCTCCGGTGCTTCAAAGTGGAGAATCGGAGTTACACCTTTCTCTTTTGGCGCTGTCGTATCAGACTCGATGCGCATCAAGGGGCGCTCGGGATGTTGGAATGGATTCCTGCCTGTTACACCCGTTGTCAGGTAGCTGAGAGCACCACCTTCCGGCATAACGTCCGTGGCCGCTGCAACCGCTTGAGCTTGGGCCTGGAGTCTGACAACATTATCTGGCAATTTCACTGAATAAGGAGAGTTCTCATCCTGTTCGCTGATCATTACACAGAGATTTTTAAAATCCACCACCACCTTGCCATCAAGAATGATATCGATATTGGCTTTCACAAATGGTTGGGGAGACATGCCTATTTCAGTCACTTCCATGCGGTAGGTGAGGGTATTGTGCTGTGGTATGACCTGACCACGGCAACGTACAGTTTGCGATTCACCGGGCATTGGCTGGAAACGTGCATTGTTGACATTGCAATTCATGCCCAGCCATAACATGAAGAACATTGCCATCTGCCCGCAACCTTCAGACATTAATGAACCGGCCATCACCTGGTCACCTTTAAAATGACACGGGAAATACCAGTGTTCAGGATCAAGTGTTTTTTGACCTTCAAGCAGCCCAAGTCCCCAGCGACCGCCCCGCTGGTCAATTTTGGTGATACGCTCAATCATCAAAAATTTCTCCGAGGAGAATTTGAGCGAAGGATTGCGTCCCTGCTGGTCATATTTGGGGCCAAAGCAACCAGCTATATCTCCGTTAACCAACTTCATCATCGAATCATAACCATATTCAGTACGATTATTCTCAATCAATGGTTTGAAGAAAGATTTTTTGGCGCTGGCAAACTGAGCCTTGTCTTTATCGTTATGAATAACACCTTTACCATCCGCCAACTCTTCGTCGGTGAAGAAACCAGCGCAGCCATTGCGCATGATCAGTATTTTTTTATCGCCGACAAAACAATCGTAGTGGAAGAAGAACAGTAGTTGCTCACCATTGCGTGCATAAGAATCGATATGAATTTCATAACGCAGGGTTTCGCCACCAAAGGTCATCTCCTCCAGGAAGGTGAGTTCACAATCCAACAGACGATAAACCCTTTCACCTTTCGCTTCAAAATCGATGCCGATAAATGAGATTAACAGGAGGTCGCACTGACCTGATTCCACAGAGACCGACCACGGAATTTGACCATCAATCAAAAATGGGGCATCGATGGGAATATCATATTCCGTAGTCATGGAAGACTTTTTGTATTCATGGATTGTCGCATCCAGGTCCGTCACTCGCGAAACCAGCAAATAATCTGAGGTTGGTAAACGAACACGGCGTGAGTAACTGTCAATAATGTCATATTCACTGCCAAATACCTTACCAATATCGCCTTCAGCAAACTCCACTAAATCAGCCTCGCTGAATATGATTTTACTAGGCTGCCCGAAGCGCTCAGTCAGCTGTAAAGGAGGGTAATTATATCCGGCGGCACCTTTTATCTGGAAGCCTGATTGGTGCCCGGATGTAGTCGGCATTACCTCCGGACAGTGCCCGTGGTTTTTTGCTTTTTGCGCAGTGGATGGTGCTGTTGTATTTGGTGGTAAACCGGAGATCATCTGCACCTGTATTTTGATCAACTCGGCAATCTGTTTTTCTGCTGCCTGTCGGGTTTTCAAAAATGCATGATGGGTGGAACTCTGCTGGTAGATCTCTCTGCTTGCTTTGCTTGTCATGGTAGTTTTAACGGCAGTGGCCGGTTCGGCTGTAGCTTGGGAAGAAGTGATTGTTGTCTGTGACTGAGGACCACTTTGCTCACGTGGTTGATTGATGGCCACCGAAGAAAGGGTAACAGGATTTGATACCTGGCCTAACTTTCCTGCAAAAGCCTGTTGTATTTCATTAAAATCAATGGATACATCACTAGTAAACTTTGTAGCGCGTGCATTATTAATGATTGACTGAAAAATAGAGTCCCCTCCAAGCGTAATGCTTTTCACAAGTGTTAAGGGCTTTTTGGCTGGTGAAAGAAGCGGCGCTGCATGTGGCTGGGAGGTTGCAGAGACAATCAGATGCGCACAACAGCCATCACGGCCCAGGCCATTAATGGCTATAGATTGTTTCTGTTGATCATCTAGAACAAGGGCTGATTTAATAATACTGGCGACCCCGGATGCATTAAATGTATTACCGACAGTAGTTTTAACGGAGCTGACCAAAGCATGGGCATACAGTTGACCTATGGCTGTCTGTTCGGCCTGGTTTTCGCTCGCAAAACCACTGGCAAAGGCTTCTACCTGACCAATATCTTCGCTGTTTAAGCTGGCAAGTTGTAAGGTTTTTCGGGCGGCGTTAACGAGGGCAGGCGCATCTGAGCCGGAGACAAATCCAACGGCGTCAATATTGGCATAAACGGATCCGGTCTGTGCCCGAGATTGTGGCAGGACCACAAAGGCACCGGCTCCTTCTCCGACGAACCATTCATTTTTCTCAAATAGCCCCCCAGAATCAGGCCCTTTCTCTGAAACTTTACCGTATTGGGTCCGTATACTAAGATTTTCCAGGGAGCCGGCCAGGTCAACAGAGGCTATGATCACCGCTTCGACATCGGAAGTCTGGAATAAGTTTTCCGCAAGTTCAACACATCGAAAGACTGAATTCTCTTCGCTGGAAACGGTCATGGCAGGGCCGGAAAAATCCCATAAGGCCGAGATACGTGAGGCCATGATATTACCGATAAAACTGGTGTACTGGTTGAGTTGTGCCGCAGTTCCAATACCTTCTTTGCAAATATCGGTCAAAGCCCTTTGTTGCTTTGCTGTAAGGGACACACCTTGCTCTTTTAAGCTCTCTTCAATCTGCGTCACTAAGTTAACGCGGCCTCGAAATTGATGTAATTCCAGCTCAATACCCATTGCCACCAACACCGCAACATTCGCCCCCTCTTGCAGTCCTGCATCCTTGGCCGCATTATCCGCGACTTTCATCATCAATAATTGTTGCGGGATCAGACAATTTTCATCATTGGGAGGCACCTTAAAACGTAAGAAATCAATGTCAAAGTGTTCGATATAACTGCCCTGCGGTGCTTTGCTTAACTGTAGAGCGGACATAACAGACTGATCCGTCTCAATGCCTCTCCAGCGTTTTTCCGGTAACTCGCGGAAATGGTTTTGCCTGTTGTCAATGAGGCTCTTGAACTGACGGAGGTCACAGGCACTCCCAAAATGTGCATCCATGCCGATAATCGCGAGCGGCTCCCGTGCTTTTGCAGGTTTAGTTTTTGTATCAGGCACGGTGGTTGCCTGTTGCATGATCAGGTGGGCATTACTGCCACCAAAGCCAAACACACTTATGCCGGCAGTTCTCTGTTTGTGATTATTAACAGGCCAGTCTACTGTTTCGGCAGGCATCTGCTCACCAGTAAAATAACCGTCTTTAGAACTGATTGGTTCCTGCAAACCTATGGTGGCGGGGATCTTTCCCTCTTGCATTGCCCAAATTGCCTTGGTCATGCCCGGCATACCGGCTGCTGTTAGCAGATGTCCAAGATTTGACTTGGCAGAGCCCAATAACGGTTTGTGATTAAACCGACTGAAGAAGGTTTCCATTGAGGCCAACTCCACCTTGTCACCCTTTGGTGTGCCCGTTGCATGGCACTCGATATAATCGACATCGCCTGGGGCAACTTCGGCATCGGCGTAAGCCCGTTCATAGGCCAATACCTGGCCTTTACTGTTGGGGCTTAGGACAAACTCGCCTCTGCCGTCATTGGACAGGGCACCACCTTTGAAAACTGCATAGATTTTATCCCCATCCCGTACTGCATCACTGTGGCGTTTTAACACCATCATGCCGGCACCTTCAGCGGCAAAGAGGCCCTCTGATTTTTTATCAAAGGGCGCATGAACATTGTTACCCGGAAAAGCCTGAAAAATTGAAAATCCCATATTTACAAACAACGGATCACCCGCTGAAACTGCACCGGCCAACATCATGTCACTTTTACCTGTATGCAGATAGTCGCAGGCAAGTTTCACGGCATAGCAAGAAGAGGCGCATGCCGCATCCAGTGCGAAACTGGATGCGCCCAGGCCCGCCGCCCTGGCAAATAATGCTGCGGGGTAACCGGAAATTAAGGCGTTGTCCGGGTGGACCGACTCAGGTTTACTGAAACCAGCGAGCTGAAAATCAGGACTTAATAATTGTTTTAGGGCGTTGTTTACCACCTGATGGTAAAGCGGTAAAAACAGATGGTTCGATGATTTGGTCGGAAACGAGAGATTACCCAGGATCAGGCCACAATTTTCAAGAGTATCACTGCCCCAATAACCCGCATCACCTAATGCCTGTTGGGTGACGTACAATCCCCATTTATAAAGGTCATCCAACCGATTGAGATAACTCGGATCCATGGCGAAAGGACTCGGGTCAAATTCAAAATCACGGATATAACCGCCGTGCATACAATAAAAGGTGTCTGTATTGCCTTTTGGGCCGAGATATGAAGCAGGATCAACCCCCATTTCAGCAGTGGTCACCCGGCTGCGGCAATCCTCTTTATTTAATAACTGTTGCCAAAATGTTTGTGGAGCGCTTGAACCGGGAAAGAGGTTCGCGATACCAATTACTGCAATATTTTCCATAATATCTCACTTAAAAACTTCTATGTCTCACTCTGGTTTGCGGCTGACAGTCAGGGTTTCCCGGCGAAGGGCGGGGGAACAGGACAGAGGTTATTTCACCTGGACGATCATTGAACCGTGAAAAAAACTTTGCAAATTTACGGCCACACCATGACTCACTAATTTGGCACTGGCACGTGCATAGGTCAATTGATCATTGGTGCCCTTGGAATTTACCGGCACACTGACATGTTGCGCTTTGGCCTGGGAGTCACTTAGGGTCTTCTCCAACCAACTGCAGAGCGCACGCCCTGGTCCCATTTCGACAAAAACCCTTGCACCATTGTTAAACAGGGTACGAATCAAACGGGGAAAATCCACAGGAGCACAGAGGCATTTAGCAACACTAACGGCAATGGCCTTCTTCATCTGCGGGACCGGCAGATAACAAGAGCTGGAATACATTTTAGTTGCAATGCGCTCGTTGACATCCATGGTGTATAAGGCAACCAGGTTGTCATACTCTTTTAAGGCGGGTTCACAGTGAATGGCGTTAGGTATATTCAGAGCCATTGGGCGTACACCTATTTTTTTAATTACCCGTAAACAATCCTCCGGGTAGCCACCTAGCAACAAACTGTCGGGGGTATTGATGATGGTGCAATAGACGCGATCTTCAGCACCACAGGCCGCTTCCACTTCAGCCAGTGTTGCTTTGATGTTGTATGTTTCCCAGATCTGTTCAAATGTACCATCTGCCACATCAGGTAATCCCCAGTGTGCTCGCGGGGTACGCAGTTCTCCTGATAAGCGGTGATTAAAGGTATCGGATCCAGCCAAACGTGCGCTCATCGTGCCCGGTTTTAGCCAGCATCCCAATGCCGCATACATGCTTATCTCACCCATGCTGTAACCGGCCGAAAAATCGGCTTTAACCTTAAATACTTGTTCAAATATCTTAGTGAAAACACAGGCGAATCCCACACCGCATTCGGCTATATCAGCAAGGGTATTGCGAAACTTCAGGTCCAGCTGTTTCAGCTCTTTAAAACCAAGACGGGTGATAGAACGCGGATAGAGCTGGGTCTCTTTCAAACTGCCCCCGATATCATCACCGAGTGTCGCCACGTATGAGTAGATTTCCGGGAAGAGATGAAAAAGCTCACGACCTAAACCAACATATGTCGCACCAATACCTGGATATAAAAAGGCGACACTCCCTTCTGACGGTACACAATCAACGGCTAAATAACTACCCCCGGGTGTTTTCCAGTCAATCGTGTCGGTAAAGGCCTTTGGTATTCCTATCTGCGCAAGTTCTATTTCTTTTACAAGTTCAGGCCAGGACTCAGCAAGCAGCACAAGGCGATAGTTTGTCGTCCCGCTACTTTGAAATTCAGCATAAAGTTGTGAGGCCACGGCCTTTACGCTGAGCTGCTGCATGCCAAGAAGCCTGTCTAATTGGCTAAACAGTTGTTCCTGCGATCCAGCCGGAATAATAAACAGTGACAGGTCGCCACTGGCGTTAAAGCCATTGGCCCGGTATTCGTTATCACCATTTTCTTCCAGGATCAGGTGTGTATAAGAGTTTGCCGACAAACAACTGTAACCACTGCGATGCACCTCACCATTCTGTAATGGAAATACAGGGCGAGGATCTGTAGCCACATAAAAAGGCGATTCCAACCACTTATCATAGTCGTCAGCCATCGGTTGCGACCACTCTTTTATCGCACTGATATAACGTTGTTGCAGGGCAAAGACACTATTTAACAGTCCCAGTAAAACAGAGAGTGGGCCGCATTCACCAGCTACACTACGGGCAGAACTGATAGCTGTATCAAGCCGCTTATCAGAGCCATATGCTTTTAAGAGAGCATTTGACTCCCGACTGCTCTCGGCAGGATCTGCCAGTGCAGACACCTCCAGTGCCGTTATCTGTTTTGCTGTCAGACTAGCATCGCTCAAGGCCGTTTGAACCGCCTGTTCGATATTGCTGCCTGCGGCAAAGCTTTTGATATTGGCATAGATATAGCTTTTATGCCTGGTCGCAAAATTAGTGCTGGATAACAGTAAAGTCACCACACCGTTTATTGCTCCATAGCCTGAAAAGTTTTGATCAAAACTGATGGTTGCCTTACCGGTTTCTGCAGTCCCCTGTGCCTGCAGGTGGGCTGCAACAATCAACACAGGGATTTCCTGACTGGTTATCAGTTTGTCTGCATGACGCAGTACATCTGCTAAATCTGTTTTAGTACAACAGCTGGAGTATGCTTTCTCTGCACCACTCATATCCTCGTTTGTATCGGTTAATATGATGAGGGCAACCTCCTCCGGAGCTAGGTTATTAGCCCCAAGCACACGTTGGACCGAAGCCTCACAAAGGGAGGAAAAATCAAACTCCCGGGCTAGCTGTCCCGACCCGGGTAAGAGGTCACCTTGATAAAAAACGCGCTCAACCCGGTCGATGTTATCGCAACCATCGAGTTGTGCATCAAGGCCGATAATGGCCAGCGTGGTATTATTTTTTTCCACAGTCACAGTATGCATCAGTTTTTAAATAACTCATTCAAGCTGGTACTTGCCGTCACTTCTGCGCCATGTATTTCAGCCAGGACCGCTTTTTCAGCATCAACCAGCCTGATATTGGCAAGTACTCTACTGCTTGACTGTTCAACCACCTCTAAGACAAGATAAAAAGCTTCATTCACATTCACTTCACGGTAGACCGTCCATGCTTTGGTGGTTGAGGGCAAACAGCCTACACCAAGATGCTTACGCACCCAGACGAGCATCGCCTGATAAACCAGGTCGTTGGCAAAAATGTTATGGGAGGCAATCGGGAATTCCCCCTGTTTTTCAGTTGCCACGTCAGCCACCAAACAACTGAGCAATAAGCCTTTATCATCACAATGTATAACATCTTGGATACCTTGCAGACTTTGGCCGTGGAACAGTGTGCCGTTTGTGTAAAGATCTGCGGCCTCACTGCTTTGGCTGGTTGCAAGCTTTGGTAACACACCTGGAAATCGCATATGCGATGGTTTTTTCCTGCCAAGTAACAGGGTGGCGCCATAATGGAAAACCGCTGTATCTGATCCATTTAAGCTTGAAACTTTGACATCTACCTTTAACGCATCGTCACTTGTTTCAATAATATTACAGTCAATGAGATACTGTTTCGATTCAGCTATTTTATCCTGATCAAAGACAATGCCCTTGAAGAGCTTGTAATTTTCAAGCCCCTGATAGACATAGTCCTGGTAGGTGCTCTCCACCGCTTCGGCCATCCAGGAGATGGCACAAACGGAAGGAAATACGCGATTTCCACCGATAACATGATCTGCAAAGAGGCTATTGTCAGTTGCCGTAAGAGATCTTGTGACGCGGCTGACTGCGGATTTTTTTTCAGCAACCTCCTCACTAATATCGTCTCCACCCATATCATTTCCCACGAGGATTTGCGGACAACGATTGCTGGTAGCGGCCATCTCATTGAGAAAGAGTTCTTCGCCGGCCGGCAAAGGAATGACATATACACCCCGATCAGCAAACATACGTTTGAGCTCAGGTGTCACCATGCCCCCATCCCAAGGCCCCCAGTTAAAGCTGACTACTTGTGCTTTCGGGTGTAGGGATTTAAAACGAAACGCTGTTTTATTCAGAATTTCGTTGGCAATTGAGTAATCCGATTGACCAGGATTGCCGTAGAAACCGGCCGCTGAAGAGAATAGCACCAGGTGGCGAAGGTTCTCTTGTTGAACAGATGACAACATGGATACAAGGCCATCAATTTTGGTGCTGTACACGGCTTCAAAATCGTCCAGGGACTTTTGTTCGATAAAATTATCGGCCAAAACTCCTGCACCATGAATAAGACCAGTTACTTCACCAAACTGCGGTATAATCTGTTGCACCGCTTTTTGTACGCCCGCAGCATCTGTTACATCTACAGAAGCATATAATCCTTGACCGCCAACATCTTTAATAGCCGCAATGGTTGCAGAGATCTCGCGACTTGCGAGAACC
Source organism: Desulforhopalus sp. (assembly GCA_047619065.1). Classification (GTDB taxonomy): domain Bacteria; phylum Desulfobacterota; class Desulfobulbia; order Desulfobulbales; family Desulfocapsaceae; genus Desulforhopalus_A. The sequence goes on along the minus strand of JBLHNA010000036.1, from coordinate 35,709 downwards.
GGTTTAATAAACAGGTTTATCTTCACAGGTGTTGGTTTGTCACCGGCTGCAATGAGCGTTGCCATTGCCGCCTTTTTCAGTGCTGTTACATCCTTTATGCCGGAAGCCCAGTCGGGTTCCTTGGTTTCATAAGCCGAACGACCCAAGAGAATAAATTTAGATTTATACTGTTTGGCCAGACGGATAACACAATGGGCAGTCACCCCTTTGGCACCACCACTGACTAAGAAAACTGAATTTTCGTCAATGGTGTCACCCGCTGTAAGGGTGTAACTATCAGTTGCTTCACCGACAAGCGATAAACGACCTTGTCCGTCATAACCGATTTCCTTAAGCGACGTGTTTCTATCTGACAGTTCGTCGACAATGATGCTGGCTACTTTAGCTGTTCCTAATTTATTTGCTAAATCAACGGTACGACAGAAGACATTCGGCCATTCATGAGCCAAGGTTTTTATTAAACCGCTCAATCCACCCTGGACTAAATCGCTGCTCAGATCATTATCAATACCAAAGCTTCCGCCTTGCCGTGTTACCACCATAAAGGTCGGGCGTCCGACTTTGGTCTCTTTGACATTACAGTGTTTTGCCAGGATAAAAGCCAACATCAAACCTTGCTTTGATTCCTCCGGATATTCGATCCCTTCAATGGTTGTTGCAGCTTGCATATAAATTACCGTTGTAAATGGGAATTCAACGGTCAGCATTTGTTTGACTTCAGCTTCAGCTAGTGACTTTAGCTCTACTACCTTTACTGCTTTCACATATGCTTTCTTGCTGTTTTGTTTCACCCACCCAGGTCTGAGAGCAGTAACCTTACAACCTTTTTTTATAAGAGTGTTTGCCAGCATCATGGATGCGCCTGTTCCATCATCAACGATTAAGGCATGTGTCCCATCGCTGTTAAGGTCCACCGTGTCAATCTCCGCCACACGTTTAATGGTCACGATTGCACTCGGTGCAGGCTCAAAAGTCACTGTTGCTGGAGGCTGAGATATTGATTCACCCCCGCCAGAAACCTTTGATTTCATATGGCCGACGATTTCACCAAGAGTACGAAGTTCGGCCAAATCTTCCGGATTTAACTCCGGTAAGTCGGTGATCTCCTCCTGGACAGCACCCAAAATCTCCACACGCTTAATGGAGTCGATCCCAAGATCCGCCTCCATGTCCATGCTCAGTTCCAGCATTTCCGCAGGATATCCGGTTTTGTCGGCAACCACGTCCATCATCACCGTCTGTATTTTGTCAAGATCAATGGTTGGTGCTGCAACAGCTGTAACCGTGGTTTCCACGGTGGTCGCACTCGCAGTGGGGATTGCTGTTGTAACCTTCGACTTCATATGGCCCACTATTTCACCAAGAGTACGAAGTTCAGCCAAATCTTCCGGATTTAACTCCGGTAAGTCGGTGATCTCCTCCTGGACGGCACCCAAAATCTCTACACGTTTAATGGAGTCGATACCAAGATCCGCCTCCATGTCCATGCTCAGTTCCAGCATTTCCGCAGGATATCCGGTTTTATCGGCAACCACGTCCATCATCACCGTCTGTATTTTGTCAAGATCAATGGGTGGTGCTGCAACAGCTGTAACCGTGGTTTCCACAGTGGCCGCACTGGCCGCGGGGATTGTCGTAGCAACCTTCGACTTCATATGGCCCACTATTTCACCAAGAGTACGAAGTTCGGCCAAATCTTCCGGATTTAACTCCGGTAGGTCGGTGATCTCCTCCTGGACGGCACCCAAAATCTCCACGCGTTTAATGGAGTCGATCCCAAGGTCCGCCTCCATGTCCATGCTCAGTTCCAGCATTTCCGCAGGATAACCGGTTTTATCGGCAACCACGTCCATCATCACCGTCTGTATTTTGTCAAGATCAATGGCCGGTGCTGCAACAGCAGTAGCCGTGGTTTCCACAGTGGTCGCACTCGCTGCGGGGATTGCTGTTGCAACCTTCGATTTCATATGGTCGACGATTTCACCGAGAGTACGAAGTTCGGCCAAATCTTCCGGATTTAACTCCGGTAAGTCGGTGATCTCCTCCTGGACAGCACCCAAAATCTCCACACGCTTAATGGAGTCGATACCAAGATCCGCCTCCATGTCCATGCTCAGTTCCAGCATTTCGGCAGGATATCCGGTTTTGTCGGCAACCACGTCCATCATCACCGTCTGTATTTTGTCAAGATCGATGGCCGGTGCTGCAACAGCTGTAACCGTGGTTTTCACAGTGGTCGTACTCGCCGCGGGAATTGCTGTTGCAACCTTCGACTTCATATGGCCCACTATTTCACCAAGAGTACGAAGTTCGGCCAAATCTTCCGGATTTAACTCCGGTAGGTCGGTGATCTCCTCCTGGACGGCACCCAAAATCTCCACACGTTTAATGGAGTCGATCCCAAGATCTGCCTCCATGTCCATACTCAGTTCCAGCATTTCCGCAGGATAACCGGTTTTATCGGCAACCACGTCCAGCATTACCGTCTGTATTTTGTTAAGATCAATGGCCGGTGCTGCAACAGCTGTAACCGTCGCTCTTGCTGTAGACGTTGCTACAGCGGGGGGAGCTGGTATCGGAACCTGCTGGCTTGTTTGAGGACTGGCTGTAACAACCGGGACAACAACCTCTTCAATCTTTGCAACCATAGGAGTTACAGCTTGAGGTGGGGCTATCGGGGCGGCAACAACAGGCGCCTGCACATCTGGTGTTTGTTGTACTACAGCACCCAACATGTTTTGCATATTGCCAGTCTGCTGGTTTAAGTACGTTTCATGCACCCGTAATGTTTCCGTCTGGAAGCCGTGGTACATACCCAAGGTCTTATCCAGACTTTCAGGCAGTTCACTTGCATTGCCCTGTGAGGCCAAGACGTTTTGGAATGTTTTTGCATACTCCTGAGGGCCTTTCATATATTCTTCATGTACCGCAAGTAGCTGGGCCTGATGATTGACAAACTGCCCTACAGAACGCTCAATTGAATGGGCTAGATCCACATTTGAGCCGGTACTTGCCGGCGCAGTCTGGCTTGCAACAGGAGTACCGTCTGCTTGAAGATAGACAATCTTCTCTACTATTTTTTCGACAATCACTTCTTTCTCGACTATCTTTTCTACAATCTCAGGTGCTTGTGACTGTGCGCCTGCCTGTTTGATTTGCCAGCCATCAGTCAATGCATCTGTAAAGATTTTTTTGGTCTTAGGGCTAACGTAAGAAGCACCGGATAACTTCATTGCAAGCGGTGAGAGCTTGCGCGCTTCCAATGGCCGTTGAACCGCTGAATATGGATCAAGGTTCTCGAGTTTCAGGCCCAATACCGCCATTTGTACTGCCGCCAGGCGCATCTGCTCATCGGCAGATTTTTTAGGATTGCCATTAACTGCAATTGTTGTGACGTCGGTTTTATCTTTTAAGATGTTATCAACCAGAAGGGAGAGAACGTTTTTCGGTCCGAACTCAACAAATATCCGCCCACCTTCAAGGTACAGATTGTCGATCTCTTCGGCAAAATATACAGACTCTAATGTATGGCTTTTGAGACACTTTTTGATGTCTGCGGCGCTGTTTGAATGTGCTTTGCCCGTACCGTTTGCAAACACCGGAATTTTAGGTGCATTGAATTTTGCACTGTTAATCGCCTTGGCAAACGGCTTTTGTGCATGACCCACCAGTGGTGTGTGAAAGGCAGCAGAGACAGGTAATGGGATGACTTTGTAACCTTTAGCCTTGAGTTCAGTTAAAGCGATCTCAATTTGGCTGGTTACCCCGGCAACAACCACCTGATTGTTTGAGTTGTAGTTGGCAATAGAAATATCTTTAATGTGTTTGATATCATCGGCCACTTTAGCGGATTCACCGAGGACGGCAATCATGGTGCCCGCATCAAAGTCCTTATCGTCGGGTGCCGCCATTGCCTGGCCACGGCGACGGGCCAACATCATGAAATCGCTGTCGCTCAGGACGTCTGCTGCCCATAATGCAGTCAATTCACCAAAACTGTGTCCTGCAGAAAAATCAGCTGTAAAGCCTGCTTGTTTAAACGCTTTGAATAATGCCACACTGAACGTCCCGATCGCCGGCTGTGCGTGTTCGGTCAGACGTAATGTGGCATCTTGGGCGGCGCGATCTTCGGTGGTGAAAACAGGGATCGGATAGGTGATGCTGGAGAGTTGCGCGCAACCTGCAGTGGTGAATTCACTGTCCATCTGCGCGATCGTTTCTAATATTGACGGGAAATTACAGGCTAAATCACGTCCCATATTGAGGTATTGTGAACCTTGGCCAGGAAACAGGGCAACCACTTTTCCTCTACTATCAAGGCCTGAGGCACGGTAAAAAACACCTGTTGGCGTTGACCATTCAGCCACGCCTGCTTGAGCTGCGAGCTGTCGCAGGGCTTGTTTGATCATCGCTATTGCATCACCTGCATTTTTTGCGACAAAACCACAACGTACCAGGTCGGCTTCCGGTGTTTTCAGCGTACACTCAGTAACAAGTGCATTAAAGACATATGGTTGCTTTTCAATATCTACATTAAATTTATCCAACCAGTCGGTAAGCCGCTGAACCAGAGACGCTTCATCGCCTGCACTGATTAAGATAGTTTGCGCAACCACATTCAAACGGTACGGTGTTGTTTGGCCTGCGCTGTATTCTTCCAGTACAAAATGGAAATTTGTACCGCCGAAGCCAAATGAGCTCACACCGGCACGACGCTTGATACCATCTTCCCGCGGCATCCACGGACGTGTCTCGTTGTTGATATACAGAGGGGTGTTTTCAATTTCGAGAGCGGTGTTTGGTTTATCAACATTAATGGTCGCCGGTAATACTTTATGATGCAAGGCAAGCGCCACCTTAATCATGCCTGCAGTACCAGCAGCCGATTTAGTATGACCAATTTGGGATTTTACCGAGCCTAATGCGATATGTTGTTTTTGTGTATTGTCTTCGCCGAAGTGTTTATTTAAGCCACTAAACTCTGCGGCATCACCGGCTATGGTACCAGTACCATGTGCTTCAATCAGACCACATGTATGAGAATCAAAACCTGCATCCGCATAAGCCCGTCGGAGTGCCTTTACCTGACCCTCGGGACGTGGCGCATAGATTGATTTAAAACGACCGTCGGAAGAGGTACCGATCCCTTTCACTACAGCGTAAATTCTATCACCATCGCGTTCTGCATCTTCTAAACGTTTGAACGCCACCATGCCAACACCTTCGCCGATCATCATGCCACGGGAGTTTTGGTCAAATGGACGAATATCATCACTGTCAGTAAACGCAGGTGTTTTTGCAAATGACAGGTACATAAACGGTGAGTTGTCACAGCAGACGCCACCCGAAATCATCACCTCCGAGCGATGTTCAAGAAGGTCGGAAATCGCCATTCTCATTGCCGCGAGGGAGCCAGCACAGGCGGCATCAACGACACAGTTCATGCCGCCAAAATCGAAACGGTTGGCGATACGTCCAGTAATAACATTTCCCAGCATGCCGGGAAATGAGTTTTCTTCCCAGCCAATATAGGCTTTTTTGAATTTGCCGATGATGACTTGACGATCATCATCATCAATACCGGAAGCTTTGAGTACTTTGTCCAGAATCGGAGCCTGCAGGCGGGATGTCAGCGCGGTGATTTGTTTTTGTCCACCACCAACCCCTAAGGTGATACCAACTTTATCGCGATCATAGGTTGAGCCTTCACCAATACCAGCATCGTTTAATACATCACGGGCCACGACAAGCGCCATTAGCTGAGCAATATCGGTCAGTTCAAGAATGTTTGGCGGCAAACCGAATTCCATCGGATCAAAATCAATATCAGGCAGGAAACCACCACGTTTGCAATAGGTCTTATCTTCCGCTTTTTTATCAGCTGAGTAATAATCATCAATTGCCCATCTATCTTCCGGTACATCTTTGATGGCGTTCACAGATTGGACAATTGCATCCCAGAATTGGCCTAAGTTTTTTGTGTCTGCAAAGACAGATGCCATGCCTATAATCGCTATCGGGCATTCTTGTAAACGTGAATTAATTTGCTTATCATCAACAATTGTTGATGATGTTGGGCTCTTCCTGGTCATTGGTATTACTCCGGTTTTGATTCTGGTGCATTTTTGTCATCGCTCTGCTGTTCAATAGTTTCAGCCAATAGACGAAAACGACTTAAAAATTCATTATAATTGGCCACCAAAAGGCGGCGTATGTGAAAGGGGGCTTTAGTCAACACGTGCTTCATATAACGGGTTGCTGCGGCGATATCATCATCGTCGTACAGGTCCAAATAGACCCAGTTACTATCGGGGTCGTTTGCCAGCAACAATCGATGTTTTTCATCGGGCAAGGTGGTTACTTTAACTTGCACGATTTCTCTTTCATTCGGGTCCTCTTTGTTATTGTCATTTTCTATTGTGCTTGCTTTTTGTCTCGCAACATCGACGTTTCGGTTTAAAACAGAAAGCATCGCATCGGGTGATATTTCAAATGAAATGATTTCTTGTGACTGGTTCTCTTCAATTTCGAGATGCACCAGCGGTGTTTGGTCTGGGTTTTCATCGAAAACAGGCATTGTCGTTAAGCGCGAAATGCCGTTACGTTTTAATAAACGCTGCAATCCTGCTCTCGACAGCTGTGGGTTAACAAACTCTTTACAGACGCCCAGGAGATCATCAAGTGGCAACATAAGACAGGTACGAAGCTCCACCACTACATGCTCTTGCATTCCGGTGAGCGTCGTATGTAGATGTTTAGGCCTATGTGATGCGTCATTGACAGAGTCCCGCTTACGCCATTTACGAACGGTTGATTCAGATATTTTCAATAGGCGAGCCAAAAATGCGGTGGGCAGGTCTGATTGGGAAATAAAAGCGCGGACTTCAGGGGTTGTTGTCGCGTTTGCGTGTTGTTTAGCCATTAACGTGTTGTTTTATCGTCATACTCAATAGATTTGTAAAATTTGGAGAGACAGCACCATACACGAGTATCACTCCCGATACAATCACCCGATACTATTTTTTGAAAAAAAATAAAACCAGGCGAGAATCGCACCTTTCCCTGCTCTGTGTATCTCTTGTATGTTTAGGATGTTGCGTATTTTTAGTATGCCCGTTATGGATTGTGATGAGTGTTTTTTTTCTTCAGCCGCCACAAAAAAAATTCTACAGGACTAGGATATCCATCTTTGGCTCACTCCTCCGAAAGAGCGAGCAGGCCCCTGCCTCCTTCCTTCTCGCGGCTATAAAAGAGCGAAAGTGGATATTATTTAATTTTTGTGACTCTTCTGAAAAATATTTGAACAGCCTTGCGAGTTTCTTTCATTTGGAAAAATATTTGATGGGTCATTACTATTGGTTTCGGGCAAATGCTGGGGGCTTATGGGAGACACTATCTCAGCAATCCCCACTGACATTTATGCTGGCTTATTATACTGGTAAACGGTGGTAGTAGTTTTGGTAATATATTCCTCAACAATCTTTTCCGTGCTGAACTGCTCAAGGCGATAATGTACCCTGAGATCAGTTACCGAAAGTTTTGTAAGAAAGAGTATCTTGGGTTGGAGCGGAAACAAAATCGTGTTTTTATCGGTTTGCCACAGAACTGGCAAATGATTGCAACCCCCCCTTGGGTACTCTGGAAATCAAAGGAAGAAAGATACGCATTTATAACGACATTGATTGTGATTGCGGCACGTGTCGGAATAAGCGGGTCAAATTAACCTACGCAATCGGCTATCGGCTTCATACCTTGACCGCCATTGATGTTAAATCAGGTCAAAATTTCCCTCTCGTTTTCCTTTTGGCTCCTGCAGCTTTCCAATCCTCAAAATCCTATATAATCAGAGGATCTTTTTAGGATTCTGTCCTGTTTGGAACAGCAGTGTGTTCCTCCGTTACGCAGCCATCGTGCTCTTTGCCACACTTGCTACAATTAACGGTCACTTTATCCTTGGTGTCGCCACATTTTTCCCGGTATTCATCAGGCGTCATATTGTCTATAAGGCCACATCCGCAATCAGGGCATTCCGATTTGATCTGGTATCTTTCCTTTGCCATGTTTTATCTCCTTTGCATTGTTTTTTCTATTTTTCCTGTCACTAGGCCATTTTTTCCAGGTTTTGAAACGTATTCTGTTGTCCTCCGGCACAACGAACATTAACCAATCCCATTGAACTAACTGAACTTATGGAATAATAGTATTAATACTGCTTTTTCAGTATATCCAGCGATTCAAGGTCACACACATCAAAACTTTGTCCCCACCCACCGCAAATCACCTCGCATTTATCCGGCGTACGTGATCTCCGCTCCTTTGAATTTGCACAATATTCCGGGCGTCTGAGTTCAATCGGTGAGGTGATAAGTCAACGCTTTATAGAAAGCCCCACAAAAGTGGATTCCGACTCGATGCCGCTGCATTTACAGACAGCAGATTATCCTTTCCAGGCTGATCTTACAAGATTTTCTTCGTTTTCAATTATCCTCATCCCAGGCCTTTACTTTCTTGAACGAACGTTCTCCCAATAGATGTGGTTATCAAAGATAACTTGGCACCGAACCCATTATCAAAGCTATGGATTAAGGCAGCATTCCCCACAAAGAGGGGGGCACTGGCCTCATTCATGACATCGGTTAGCGTCGTTTTAACCATATCTATTTCCGTGTTGCCTCAATGAACAGTCAAAAGGGTGATAGTGAATCAAACAAGTGCAGGATAGATAGTCAGTAGAAAATCTAAATTGGACTCCGGGTCATATGATAACCCGGAGAGCATAGCTAGAGGAAAGTACACCAGTAGGATATTGGGGAGGGGTTATATCCTACAAATTCATAGCAGTCAGGATGAGTCTCTTGTCTTCAAGGATAATTTTTCCCGCTTCTTTAAGTGCCTTCATTGCTCTTGTAATACTGACTCTATGTGATCCGGTTAAAAAACTGAGATCTTCATGGGTCAGGGGGAATTGGATAACAGTACCTTGTGAGCTTGTAGTGCCATGCTTTTTAGCGACATTACACAACACTCTGTGGAGTCGCTCTTCGATATTTGTCACAGCCAGGCTACCAACTTGGCTGGTGAGCCAGGTGACTCTGTCGCTCAAATTTTTTATCACCTGGAGGCCGATAGTGGGATGTTTGAGTACAAGTTGCTCAAACTGATTTTTGTTAAATCCGCACGTCATTGTGTCTTCAAGGCAGATGGCACTTACTGGGTACTGTCCTTGGTCTGAAAAAACGTTTTCACCGAGAAAATCACCATCTTTTCGGATATCTAGCGTGAGTTCACGTCCATCTTCAAATATTTTTGCCAACTTAACGCGTCCACCTTTTATAAGAAAAAGCTCTTCGGCAGGATCGGACTGCATAAACAGGTGATCTCCCTTGGCCAGTTTTTGTCGATTGGCTTCACGGATTAATTCTGCGACTTCTGCTTGTGGAAGATTCTCAAACATCCACAATTCTCCAAGACAGATTGGTGATAGTTCGATATCTGGGCCGGCTATTGCTTTACAGAGACAACTCATGGCTACTTCTCCTAGAAATATTGTAATAATCAGCGGTTGATATCTGGACTAAATTTTGAAGTGGAAAATAAATTTCGGCAGATGCGACATTCTGAAGCACAGTTATTATCTAAAAAATTATCTGTAAAGTCAGCAGCCTTTCTTGATCATATATTCAAACTATAATCTGAAAAATACATTGTCAATGTTTATTGTTGAATGACTATTCAAATAAATGGTGTATAGTATTGTGTAATAGGTAGCGGATCAATATAAAAACGAGGTGAATTATGGCAAGAGCCCAATTTGATAGAAACGAGGTTATTGAAAAGTCCGTCGAGCTATTCTGGCAAAATGGTTTCAGTGGGTCATCAATGCAGCAGGTGGTAGAAACAACTGGTCTTAAACCCGGTTCAATCTACCTTGCCTTCGGTAGTAAAGAATCCCTGTTCCGAGAAGCATTGGAAAGTTACGCAAGAACAGGCATGGCTAAAATGCACAGAGTATTGGATGCGGCACCAAGTGTCGGAGAAGGGCTTTGTACCATTCTTGAGGGGGTAGTTGAGGACTCTACCAGGGAAGATTATTGTAGTTGTTTTCTCATCAAAACCCGTCTTGAGCTAGCTGCTAAAGAGAACGATCTTTATGATTTTGCATCCGCGAAGTTGGGTGAGGTTGAGGCGCTTATAGAGAGTTATCTCAAAAAAGAATTCAACAAAAAATTGAGTAAGCGTCGTGCCGCCAGCATTATGTTACATATTTTTGGGCTCAGGGTTTATGGCTATCAACACGGATCTGTTGGCCGCATGCGCGAGGGCTTGAGAGAGGGGTTGGCTTGGCTCCCATGGAAATAAGCGGGAGACCCGTTTCAGTAACGTATTTCGGTGCAAGGTCATCTGTTTAACCACTGGGTGCCTGCTTGAATGAATGTTACGAATGTAAGGGCAAGCCCGCATTTCTCATGAGCATTCTGTCGACACAGCTAAAAACGTTGTGAAAACAGGTTAATCTTTATTGTAAAAAGTTGTTGTGATATCGACAAAATGCTCACCAAAGGTCAGTCCAAGTGGCGCCATCCGAAGTCTGCGCTTATCTGCTTCAGTATTTCACCTGTAAATATAGCCCACTATGATCTACACGTAAAAACTTCGAAGCTAACACCACCTGAACTGATGAGAAATGCGGGCTAAAAGAGTGAGTTTACCTTGATGATGATGCAGGTAACGTCGTCTTCAGAGGAGATGTTTTCTTGAAATTTGGTCAGGGATGACGTGATTTTCTCAAGGATTTCATTGGCATTGCGATGTGCATTTTCCATTAGAATTTGTTTGACTGTATTCTTGCCAAACATTTTGCCATCGGAGTTTCGGGCCTCCCAGATCCCATCCGTTCCGAGTAAGATGATTTGCCCGTTTTGGAGATCCAATTTCTCATTTCGCTCAAAATGGTGATCCAAGTCGATACCCATCGCAATTCCTGGGCCTTTTAATTCAGAGATGGAGCTGGTTCTGGAATCATAAAATAGTGCGGGGTCATGTCCTGCACGTATCCACTCCAGACTTCTGTTCTTTGTATCTATTGTCAGATAAAACATAGTGAAAAAGTTACCTGAGTCCTCGACATCTCTTGTTAACTGTACATTTACATCGGAAACAATTGCAGAAATCGAGCCGGGCAGAGCGGTTCGCTGACGAAGGAAACCACGTATCGTGGCCATTAAAAGGGCAGAAGAAATACCATGGCCTGAGACATCTCCGATGACAAAGCCCATTTTGTATTTATCGTCAAATTCAATGAAATCGTAATAATCACCACCTGTCTCATCACAATATATGCTTCTACCTGCTATATCCAGTCCTGGAAAAATAGGGTTGCTTTTCGGTAAGAGATTCTGTTGAATTTGTCGAGCAAGACCAAGAGAGCGCTGCATTGCTAGCCGTTCTTGAAGACCCTGGGTCATGGTATTTACAACTGCTCCGGCATAGCCGATTTCATCGTTGGAGGTGACCTGGATTTTTCCATTATATTCTCCCTCTTTGACATCTCTGAGACGGGACACCAGTGCATTGATTGGTTCTACAATGATACGACTTTGCAGTTGGCTGAGCAGTGTTGAGAATAAAAACACCCAACCGATCAAAATTAGGGTAAAAATAATCAATTCCCGTCCAAAAACGACGGCTGGGACGGACACATTTTCAAGTTCCCATTGAATAGTCAAAAGAGTTATAAGAAGGACAACAAGTGGAATTAAGGCTCCCAGGCGGTTGACGAACATTATCTGTTGTCCGATGGATCTCTGTCTGGTTCCTTCGATCTGACCGAGTAAGCCTTCGGGGAAAAAATAGGGAATCAGTACTTTGCGAGAGGTGATTTTTATTTTGAGAGTTGCAATTGATGATGATATAAAGCCAACTATACTCGCTCTTGCTGATAATATTATGGCCGTTTTATAGTCCAGTACTCCGGTCATGACAGCTGCTGCTCCCACCAATGCAGGCAAAGATACCCAAAGAAGGATATTCATCCAGGCAAATAAATTATGAAGATTTAGCAGCCTTTTTCTAGCTTCTCTTATCTGATTGTCATTAGCTTTCTCACCCCTTTGATCTATTGCAAGACAAACTGCAATAGGCTTGAGTAAGCTTCTGAGGCCAAGGAGTACAACCCCATAAGATAGAAATAATAACAAAAAAAGACGTGGTAGGGCGAATTCAAACAACGTGTTGTTGGAGGCTGTTTGAGTATGCTCCAAAATACTGTTTTCAATTATTTGAAGTGGTGTGAATAGATTAAGTAATACGACAACAGCGACACCTATAGTGACAGAAATGATCCCGATCCAATAATAGTAGGCTAAGGTGATTCGGTGTGTGGGCGTTTGGGATGCAGCGGAAAATTCTTTCATTTTATGTCGTGAAAATCCTGAAATAAATTCATAAATGGTGGAGGAGATGCTGGCCTACAGTTTATGGATCAGATATGTTATTTCAAAATTAATGTATCGCTACCGCTCATTACTTGTCGTGGCCATCTTGCAATCGATGAAACGCTTCAGTTTATATATACGTCTTTGTTGGACTGCCAAACAATTATCCAGCTAAGCAAAAGAATACTGAACAGGAGATGAAATTCCGTTTTAAAGCGAACTACGATCGTCACCAATTTAATTTTAGGAAAGTGATTTTTCAAAATTTTCTTACCATTTATTGTAGTTGTATTTAGAAGGAAGGTAAATTTAATTTTCGACTGCACTCCATAAAAGAGGTGTGTAGGGACGTTGAGCTGCTAGTATTTGCCCAGAATTTTTCAATCTAGCCCGGATTTCTCACCAATAAAGTTTTTCGCAGGTCGAGACACCGGGCATGACGCTGTAGTAATCTACCGGAGTCTTCGCTACCTGCAAATGCTCGGTAACGAAGCAGCTGCGGATAAATCTGTTGGTCCGAAGGGTGAACTTTTTGATTTGAAATGAAAAACACCCTATTAATTAAGAAAGTCATTTTTAAACTATAAAAACAAACAATTGAGTTTTAAATCAAAAAGTCATGAGAAATTCGGGCGAGGATCCTGTCGGACTACAGTCATTTCTCCTACTCTTTCATTGATACAAATGAGCCAATTTGACTGATCATTCAAGATAACCCCTCGAAAGATGGTTGTCAGTAATTTCCCTTAGGTAAACCCCCGGCTTTTGGGGCGGGACAATAAAAGTTTGACGATTTTTGCAAAATGAAGGAGCCTCCAATGAACAACACAAACAGCTTGAGTCACGCAAGGTGGGAGTGTATGTACTACGTAGTTTGGATACCGAAATGTCGGCTGAAAACGCTATGGTTATAGGTACAGAGCCTGCAGCTTGCGGAGGATACTTAACGGATTTTAAGGGCTATTCTTGGAGGTGATTGCAGTCGTTAATCTTTTCAATCTGAAAAAGTGCTCCATCCTTATAAAGAATATTTAGGGCTGCCGTGTCCTGTCGTAATTCCCTAAACTGATTTAAAGGCCTTTGCAATGCAAAGCATAGCAAAGAAACGATAACAAAGTTATGTGAACAGATGACCAGTGTACTACCAGGCGCATGGAATTTGGAAATCCGATCCAGTGTAACAACGGCTCGATGTTGGACTTCTTCGAGGCTTTCGCCTCCCGGCATAGACAGTGAGGCTGGATTCTTTTCCCAAGCCGCTCGAAATTCCTGATACTCCGTAGCCCATTTATGGGCTTCCATACCTTCAAAGTCTCCAAGATCCATCTCAACCAGTCCAGATTCTTTGATCAATGTTCTTGAGGGGTGAAATTTACCGATGTGCTGGCCTGTCGTAATCGCACGCTTTAGAGGGCTTGAGTAAAGTGCCGTGATTGTCTCATTTTTCAATGCAACCCCTAAGGCGCGAGCCTGCTCTTCACCTTTCTGGTTAAGTGGTATATCACTACGCCCCTGAAACCGATGGAGCCGATTCCATTCGGTTTCACCGTGTCGAACTAATATGATCCGAATGCCTGATGGGTTTATGGTTTTCATTTTGTAAAAAAATATTTGCCAAGAAAAAAGTTTCAGTCATGGGCACAAGCGTGCTTTTACATGTTAACTATGGTCGGTTAGGATTGCAATTCCACATTCACCTACGGTACAGGGATTTCCGAACGGCAGCCTTTGAGAAATCCGTAACTGGAAACACAGAATGGGATAACAAAGTTCATTCCCACTTTTAACAATGTGAAAAGTGTTGCCGCTCCACTAATTATCACGTCACTCTGGTTGATTGTCGATAGGAGCGTTCCGACAATCAGTGCTACCGGCACGCAGGAAGTCAGGGTTATGCCATGGACAAACAACCGCAGTGCTTGGGGCCATGTTTCCCATTCGATATTGTTGGAGTTATGACTCATAATGCATTCCTAAGAGTTTTTGCAAACAGATCTAACTGCTTGATGTGAAAATATGAATTATTGCTTTTCCTTCAATTGTTTTACTTTAACGTAGCCTGAGAGAGGTGTTTACGCCGCTCAAGAGTAGAGTGAAGTGGCTGCTCACTTGCTTCCCTGTTTATCTATAGATTAAATGGTTCGAAGGGCACGCTCAGTTTATGTCTGCAATATATCAAAGCGATTCAAGAATTTCTGTAACAAGCGCTACAAAGTGGGATTATTATACAGTTTAAACAACCGTTTTTTGAATCTACTTCATGTCTTCACTATTCATATGTGTTGTAGTGTAGCAGAGCCTGTAGAAATACGGATATTCACACAGACACAAAAGGTAAAACAATGGCGGGAGCCTGATTTGCTCGTCTTGAAAAAACTCAACAAAAAAGTGTGCAGACAAAGGGGTGGGAGCGCTATGTTAAATATTTATGGTTACCAGCAGGATCCTGCCGAAGTTATGCTTGAGGGGTTGAAAGAGGGACTTCCTTGGTTTTCCTGGAAATAGAGTGATCATTAATTTCGCAACAGCATAAAATTGCTATTTATATATACGGAGAAGAATATACACCCATGACTGCTAATAGATTCGATTCAAAAAAGTTACAGAAGTTGAACAACCCGGAAAGACTCCTGGATATTCCTGTTGATTTCATGTGGGATCTTCTGGAATCAGTGGGCGCAGAGGTAATGGTTGATATTGGTGCGGGAACAGCATTTTTCAGTATTGCTGTTCTAAAACATACCGGTTGTTCAACCATGTATGCCTGTGATGTTTCCGAAACAATGATTACGTGGATAGGGGAGAATGTGGTCCCGGAGCACCCGGCGATAATACCGGTAAAAACAGAAGGGGTAATAGTTCCGCTGGAGGATGGTATTGCCGATGTGGTTTTTATGATCAATCTACACCATGAACTCGATGATCCTCTGTCGGTAATGGATGAGGTGTTCAGGATATTGAGGCCAGGGGGGAAGGTTTTGGTCGTCGACTGGAAAAAGAAAGATATGGATGAAGGACCCCCGGCAGATATCCGGTACCTTCCTCATGTGGTGGAAGAACAGTTGACACGAAACGGATTCAATACTGTTTTCAGCACGGATGAACTTGAAAAACATTTTATCGTTATTGGAACAAAGGATTGATATATCTGCCATGAAAGTTATTGCGCGAACATAATTGGCTCGTAGAAAAAATCGGTTTCTTCTGAAGGGAACTGATTTTTTTCTGGAGAATACGTAGCAACACCGACTCAGACTACCATTCATAATCAGTCTAATCTGATCGATCAAATAACCTAGGGAAAAGACCTAGCACTACAAAAGCCCCGCCCAAAAGGATCACAAAGATACCAGTAATTGAACTTTCAGTACTCCACATTGCAAAGTTCCCCTGTTTTTGTGTTAGCTCATATCCCGTGTTAATGACCAGAAGACCTACAACAATCCTGCAGGCCCCAATTCCCCATGTAAATAAACGTTTAAGTAACTCCTTCATGCTTCCTCCCAATGAGCAAATCATATGGTGTATTGGATATTATAAGCATTGGAGAAAAGGCTTTAAGGAGGGGAGTCATGAAATCAAAGATTGGGGAGGTGGAATGTCCCCCTTTCTTTGTACCGCAACCCCAGGAACCTCAAATGCCCAAAATGAATGTCTGCCAATGTGACAAATGTGATTTCAGAATGCCTTCAGGATATGGCTCAAATATATATGCTGTAAACGATATAGGCGAAAGGGTAATATTCCGGCACCCTGGAGAACATGCTGACGTAATGAGAATAAAACCGTTGTCGATTGAAAAAGCATTGGCGTAAGGAAAGGTCGGCTCTTTAACCAACTGTGTCTGCATAAAATGTCTCCATCAAGACCAGTACGACTTGAAACGAGATTCCCGCCTCTGCCCATCTTACTCGAAGGGGAAACTTGCTTCTGCTAATGCGTTTCTCGAAGAAGAGGGTCCAAAATGTAAGGAAGGTAACTTTGTGAAAATCTGAAATGGGGTTATGAGCTGAACAAGGAGGAGACGGTTTCACCCATATATCCTTCCAGATCTATTTCATCTACGAATCGCAAGGTTTAGTTAATTGTGATATCTTATGGTGAGTAAGCATAAGATCTTCTCGATAAGGGGGAGTGGTAGTGCTTGGTTAAGGAGTAAAGAATGGCTTTATTGATAATAATCTTTGGTACTCTTACTTTTTGGACTGGTTCCGTTATTGTACTGAACCCTGAAAGGATATGCGGCTTTTTACATAAGTACGAAGGCCGAGTGTTGCTCCATTTTCTTAATGTCTTTCTCAGATTAGGTTTTGCTTTTTTGCTACTATCTCAATCCAGCCAATCTAAATTTTCTCTTTTAACCGACATTATTGGCGGATTTTGTATTGCTATTGCGCTGATTTTAACATTCATGGGGCGTGCACGTTTCAAGCGATCAATATCCTGGGCAATAACATTAGTAGAAACAAATAACCATATTGCGGGTTTTCTGGTTATGATATTTGGAGTTTTTCTTGTTTACGCTTTTCTCTAGACAACCAGTTCCCTTACAGATTTAAAAATAGTGGGAGATCTCGCAGAAGAGGGTGTCGTTTTTTTTATTGACCAAAGGAACTCTAGAGGCACAGGTCTTGAATACCATTCAAAATGGTAGCGTAATTTGATATGTTGATAAAATTATTGGAAGAATAAATCGAACTTAAAACTTTATCGGAAAGTACTATCAATACCTAGACTGTACGGAAAGGAGGCAACTCTCTCGGTTGATTCTCTGTTTGTATATGTAACTGTAGCGGCGTGCAAACATGAACGCGTAGGCTCGCAAACAGATTGCCAATGGACTCAGATTAATTGCCAATAAAATAGAAGCTGGGCTCACATTGTTTGCACATAGCGTTAAGCTTTGGCTCGACCGGTAGAAAGGAAAGTATCGTGCATCCCCCATGTTGAAAATGGAGCATTTCTCTTGATTCTCTGGAGTTTTCGTGGACAACTTTTTTACGCTTGGTGCTGAATCTAAGTAATGAACTTCATCTACCTGACTGTTTATAACCTTATGTCTTGAGATACAATTTCATTTCGTTTACTTAGTGTAGGCAGGAAAAAAGTTGGTGGTTGGAATTATCAGATTTCTGTTTATCACTCAGAATCGCGGTGCTGACTCAGCACTGCGATTAGTTCTCAAAAGGAAAATCGCAAATGAAAGTAGTCGATATAAAGGAAAAACTTTCCCTTTTTAATGAACACTGGAGTCCCAAGATAATAGGTGAATTAAACGGTCAGTATGTGAAACTTGCAAAGCTCAAAGGTCAATTTGTTTGGCATCAGCATGAAAATGAAGATGAACTTTTCATGGTAATGAAAGGAAAATTGATTATCAGATTGAAAGATCAAGATATCAACTTGACACAAGGGCAGTTCTTTATAATTCCACGTGGCACTGAACATCTTCCTATAGCCGAAGAAGAATGCCATGTTATGCTATTTGAACCTAAATCTGTACTAAATACGGGAAATACTAAGAGTGAAATGACTGTGGAAAAACTTGAAAAAATATAAATTAGCAAATCCAGCGTTCCACCGGATTTGCTGAAGCTCGCCAATGAACTTGCCGTTATGATCACAAAGGATAACAATATGAACATAGGAATTTATATTTATGATCAAGTTGAGGTATTAGATTTTTCTGGCCCATTCGAGGTTTTCTCGACGTCATCGAGGATTAATGAATCTGGCGCAGCATTCAGCGTATTTTTAGTCAGTGAAACAGGTAAGACTGTTAACGCACGTGGGGGATTCAGTGTCAATCCCACCTTTGGTTTCCATGACCATCCTCAGATTGATCTGCTTATTGTAGCTGGAGGAGTACATACAGAGGAAATCAAAAAAACAAAGGTATTACATTGGGTTGCAAGTACCGCAAAAAAAGCAAAATTAGTAGCATCTGTTTGTACTGGTGCATTTATATTGGCAGAAGCCAGAGTATTGTCAAATCAAAATGTGACAACACATTGGGAGGATATCCCTGACCTACAGAAAAACTATCCAAGTTTACATGTTCATAAAAACAAGAGATGGATAGACGAAGGTGATATAGTTACTTCTGCCGGAATATCAGCTGGTATTGACATGAGTTTGCATCTTGTAAGTAAATCGCATTCAAGAGAACTCGCTGAAAAAACTGCTAAGCAAATGGAATTCGATTGGACAAAGAACTCATAATCAAACATTCCAGCGTAAACCACAAAAAAAACACGGCTTTTGGTGAATTTTACGTTATCCTTGCTGGTCACTTCGGGATGGGCGTTAGGCGTGATGGTTGATACCAACTGAGACTTGTTCGGGGTCTCAGTTTGACGAACAATTAGAAAGTACTCCAGTTGATACTTGTGTACTGCGTAAAATGGACCAGGAGTTATAATAACGCCGCTAATCAGCCGCACGACTTTGTGCGTCGGCTGTGTTAGCATTATTAGGCGTGTTATCCGACATTAATACTACAATTATTTTTCCTCTGGAATGACCGGTTTGAATCTGGGTGTGAGCTTCAACTATTTCATTTTTTTCATATACTTTTTGTATATGTGAGGACAATTTACCACTATCTATCCAGTCCGCCAATTGACTCAAATCTTTGTGCGAAGAATGTACAAACACGAGCCTGTTTTTTTTGCTAATTTTTAGGCGAGCCATTAATTCAGAAAGTAAAGATTTACCACTTGGAACCGTTGTAATGAAAATTCCACTTTTCCTGAGTTGTTGTGAGAAATACTTCCGATTATATCTTCCAGCAGCGTCAAATATGGCATCATATCGATTATCAATTGCTGCAGGTTCATTTTTCTTATAATCATATATCCTATGAGCACCCAATGAGGAAACGAAGTCGATGTTACCAGTACTACAGATTCCATGCACTTCCGCACCTAACTGTATAGCGATTTGAACACCAAAATGCCCAACACCTCCACTGACGCCGGTGATGAGAACTTTCTTACCTTGAGTTACACCACAAATATCACGAAGCGCCTGCAATGCAGTTTGAGCCGCCAAAGGGATTGAGGCCGCATCAACAAGGGATATTGAAATAGGGACTTTTGCAACTTCCTTTTCTTTGAATTCAGCAAACGTACTCAATACACCGCCAGAAAAATTGTTGGTCATCCCCAATACGGCGTCACCAACTTTTATGCGAGTAACATTTCTCCCGATTTTGACCACAATCCCAGATGCATCCAGCCCAGTAACTCTCGGAAGTGGGTCGCGTGCGAGTGTTTTGCTGAACTTACCTCTACGCAGCAATGCATCTTTAGGGTTAATGCTGCTAGCCGCAACTTCTACAATTACTGAATCCGATTTGCACACAGGTTTGGGCCAACCATCAACCCATTCCAAAACGTTTTCTTTACCAAATCTTTTGTAAATACATGCTTCCATGAAGTGCGGCCTCTTTTAGTTTAACTGTGTTGTTCACGGTAATTATGTAGAAATTATCTATGTAGATTAGAAAGAATACGAAAGTATCTTACCATGGGCATACCGATAAAAGGGAGCAATTGTCTTAGTTTATTGTTCCTATAACAGGTTCTCGCCCCAAACTGATGCGGGTGAGAAGAGAACTCTTCTGGTTCCTCAGAAAACACAGGCGGTACGCACGTGAATTATCAAGCCGGCCTTACCCCACTAGGCGCATAACTACACTACCCATTTATCTTTTGCGGTTCTTTGGAGTCTCGTTGCTATGATTGGTGATCACTGTGTACCTCCCATAGTTCCCCGCTTGACGGAACCATATATGCTTAGTATGTTAGGAAGTTTTTAAATTAGAAGACCTCTGGTAAACTTGCAGATTCTTTCCAAAAGGCACAGCCCTAGCCGCTTATCTTTATTTGACATGGTAGGCTTTCTCGGGCTTGCACCAGTTTAACTATGAAAGCCATGCGAATCTATGATTACTGTGTGCGGTTTATTTCCCAGCGTTTGATCCTGATCGGTATCTTTCTTGGAATACTCTCTTGGATTGTCGAATCCTTTATGCATTCGAAAATCTTCTACGATCAACATCTCAAATTCATCAACCATATTCTTTTCCCCGACATTCATGAATTGTGGATGCGTCTGATCATTGTCATACTTTTTGTCTGTTTCGGTATCTATGCACAACGGATTATCAAGGCATTGCGACAGGCGGAGATGGAGATCAACAAGGTGAATATGGAGCTGATCCAGATTTTTGACACGTCGGCCGACGGTATGCGGGTAATAGACAAGAATTTCAATACACTCAGGGTCAACAGGACCTTTCTGCAACTTGCCAAGATCAGTCGCAAGGGCATTAAGGGGCTGAAGTGCTATGAAGTCTTCAAAGGGATATCATGCAACACCGAACTCTGCCCCATGGTGCGTATCCAGCAGGGGGAGGAGCGAATAGATTATGACGCCACCAAGATCCGTCAGGATGGTTATGAGGTCCCCTGCATAGTCACTGCGACCCCTTTTCGTGACAGTAATGGCGATCTCATCGGAATTGTAGAGAATTTTAAGGATATTTCCGATCGCAAAAAGACCGAAGAGGAGTTGCAGCGTTCCCATGAACAACTGCGTAAAGTCACATCTCACCTTGAAATGGTGAGGGAACAGGAACGCAGAGCCATGGCCCGGGAAATCCACGATGAACTCGGCCAGTCTCTGACAGGTCTGAAGATGGATATTCATTGGCTGGGGCGACAAATATCCCAGCAGGCGCCAAAAATTTATGATAAAATTAATGACATGGCTAAACAGCTGGACGATACCGTCCACACTGTCCAACGGCTCTCATCCGAGCTCAGACCATGCTTGCTCGACGATCTCGGTCTATCCGCCGCCATCGAATGGCAGGCTAATAAAGTGCATGAACGTCTCGGCATTGCCATCGATATAGTTTCTATCCCGGAGGATATCTCTCTCAACGAACCCTGCAATACCACAGTGTTCCGTATTCTTCAGGAGGCGCTGACCAATATTGCCAGGCACTCTGAGGCGAGCCAGGTTGAGATATTACTCCTACAGGAAAAAAACAGAATAACGCTTCGCGTCAACGACAACGGTCGGGGCATCACCATGGAACAAATCAACAATTCCAATTCGCTCGGCCTGATCGGGATGCGCGAGCGAACCTGTCTCTTAGATGGGGCGCTGATCATCCAGCAGAGAGAAAAGAGCCAGGGCACTTCCGTTTTTCTATCCATACCTTACAAGCAGGAGGAGGTGTGATAGTTTGCTGAAAATTTTGATCGTCGATGATCACGCTGTGGTCCGGGCTGGTTTAAAG
Organism: Desulforhopalus sp.; assembly: GCA_047619065.1. GTDB lineage: Bacteria > Desulfobacterota > Desulfobulbia > Desulfobulbales > Desulfocapsaceae > Desulforhopalus_A. The sequence goes on along the minus strand of JBLHNA010000036.1, from coordinate 13,962 downwards.
CAGATATTGGCTGAGACACCCGATATGGAGGTTTCATGTGAAGCTGCAACTGGCAAGGACGCCTTGCAGATGGCAGCAAATGCTCACTTTGACTTGGTCCTTCTTGACATCTCCATGGCGGACATGAGTGGGCTGGACGTTCTGAAAAAACTCCATCGGGAAGACAATAACAGGCCAATCCTTATGCTCAGTATGTATCCTGAAGAACAGTACGCCATAAGGGCTTTAAAAGCAGGAGCAAAAGGCTATCTCACCAAAGAAAGCGCTCCAGAAGAATTACTCTCAGCAATCCGCAAAGTCTGCCAGGGTGGTAGATATATCAGCCTCGTTCTTGCAGAGAAACTGGCCTGCTACCTCGGCACGAATTCAGACAAGAGTCCACACCAGCACCTGTCGGATCGTGAATATCAGGTGATGATGATGATTGCCTCGGGAAAAACTGTAACGGAAATTGCCGAAGAACTTGTCCTCTCCACCAAGACCATCAGCACCAACCGCAGCCGAGCCCTTCAGAAAATGGGTATGAAAAACAACGCAGAGTTTACCTACTATGCGATCAAGGAAGGCTTGGTCGACTAAACCAGCAATAGTAAAAGTTCGATATTTTTTGTAGGACAAATTAGTACAGGAAGTTGTTTTGCTGTCCTACAAAATATTCATCCCTCCGCCGATATACAGACTTTGTGCTACATATTACCATATGGATCAAAGCGTCATACCATTTTGCTAGATAAGATATGTGTGTGATGCAAACTTTTAATTCCATATTTTGAGAGGGAACAATGAAAAAAGTATTAAAATGTTTTGCGATCTCGTTGCTGGCAAGTCTTGTTATTTCTGGAGCAGCTTTAGCGGCCGGGGGAGCACAGACCGGAGACCAGGATGGCACCCCGGACCGGGATAGAGACGACTCCTGTCTTGAATCCATAGAGACGAATAATACCTCACAGCTCATTGTCAAAAACGCCACAGGTACTGGAGATCAAGATGGCACTCCTGACCGGGATAGAGACGGCTCCTGTCTTGAGTCCATAGAGAATAATACCTCACAGCTCATTGTTAAAGACGGCAAAGGTACTGGAGACCGGGATGGCACCCCGGACCAGGATAGAGACGGCTCCTGTCTTGAATCCATAGAGAATAATACCTCACAGCTCATTGTTAAAGACGGCAAAGGTACTGGAGACCGGGATGGCACCCCTGACCAGGATAGAGATGGTTCTTGTCTTGAATCCATAGAGACGAATAATACCTCACAGCTCATTGTCAAAAACGCCACAGGTACTGGAGATCAGGATGGCACCCCTGACCGGGATAGAGATGGCTCCTGTCTTGATTCGTGAAAGCGGTTGCTCAGACCAGGCTTGATAACGACTTTAAATTCTACAGTAATCCTAATTGAGGTTTGATATTCCTCTCCAACATAATCGCTGCAGTCGAATATATGGTGATCTGAGGGATCATAGTATTTGGAGGTATTATTTAACGTGGTTCATAAGCAAACTCAGCTAGAAAGAGCTTGGGGGCTTAAGGCAGCTAGTAAATATACTTTTTTACGCGCAATAAGGTATTGCAAGGCTTAAATCCAACAGTATCGGCTGAAGATGCGATCTCAAATTGAGTTTCATACTGAGGCACGTTGTTTAATCATTAATCACAAGACCCTTCTGGGGGATAAGATATCCTTTCGGCAGGGTTTTGAACTTTGTAATAGTCAAACATAAAGAAAGACTGCTTATTGGTTCTTTTTAATATCTGTTACACCTCACATAAAAAGATCGTTAAACCATTGTAAAAAAACAACATAGCCAGAGTAATACTCGGAACGGTATAAGGATCCGTAACGAAATGGATATAAATGACCAAGTTATTTCGGAACGGCTCCTAAATACAAATATAAGTCTTTAGCTCTATTGATTATTTTGGTTATACCAAGACAGATACACAGAGATAAGTAGTTAGAATAATCAAATATCTTAATCCTGTGTGTCGCTTAAGATTCCTGGCCATACAGTGCATCCTATCACTGATTGCTTTTCAAGAAATGAACAAAAAGGGGAATGAGTAAAATGAAATTGATATCGGTTGCATTACTGGCAGTACTTTTAACTCTGATTTATGCACCATCTTGGTCTCAAGACGCGACGTATCAACAAGGTGTTAATATATTTATAGAAACCGGTGTTACTACACCTGATCGGATACCCACCTGGTATGCCCCAATGGTTGCTATGCCATATGCCCCAGAATTTGAAATCCTTGCAACCAAAGGTACGCAGGGACGGTACTATCAGCGCACTTATGCGGTGACAATAAAAGACATCATCAAATGGCATGGTCATGATTGTGAGGGAATAACGCATGTGACGAATTGTTGCAAAACGGCTTTCGATATTCTTTTTCCTGATGGAATCATAGACAGAAGCGTCCTCAAAGCTATTTCGGGAACAGGTCCCTGTTGGTCGGACGGAATCGCTTTTCTGACCGGGGCACGTGTTCAATATGGCAATCTCGGTTTTTTTAAGAACAAAGATTATAACCATGCGGTTATCCTATATCGTGAGGATACCGGAGTCGCTGTTCTGGCGACATTAAAAAAAGGAATCAATAATATCCCGAACGAACCGGTTGTTCTGCCGGGAGCGATCACATGGAAGACCAAAATTGATATGCAGAAAATCATTGATCTGAAAAAAGTCGTTAAAAATTCTAAAGGAGAACCCGACCCCTATCAGGTGGACCTTATGCGTTATTATCAGTGGGTCCATGTCAACGATATCTTGAGCCGTCCGCTGAGTGAGAGCTATCAGGCTGAAATCATAAAAGACTTTAGGTGGGAAGATTGGGTCGACACAACAAAAGTTGTCTCCAATCCCCATAAACGCGGAGATATCCGATTAAAAAATTATCCTTATCGCGATAAACCTGTTACTGAAGGGAAATAAGTCGCTGTAAAACATAAGATGTTAGCTGTTGTGAATGGTTTTAGCTTAAAGGATCTAGCAGATCGAATCTTTTGCTAAAACCATCTCTGCTACAGCTGTACTTGAGACTCACAGTAATGGCCTTGATCGATAAGTGAAACGACAAAGATGAAAGTATCTCCCAGCCTACGCTAGTGCAATGACGTAACGTTTGCGTCAGTTATATGATGGTTGGGATCAACAGAAACGTCACCTGAAACAACATGTTGTGCAAATTGTTTGTGGATCACGATGGAGCCTGCAATGTGGTCATGAATAGCTCGCCTACGCTTGATAAATAATAGAACGAAAAGCTCACTCCAGACCCAAATATTATTCCCGATTTCAACAGCGTTTTACCATGCTTGGTTTTCCAGCCTTTTTCGCAGGAACATATAATACTTATTGCCGGCAAGGGGACAGATATTAGTCAGATCAAATTTCATCGGTCCAAATATCCACTCAATAGTCAAAAATCTCTCTACTTCCTCTGGTTTGGCAGTTATACCTGACTTTCTATGTGCAAAGGATATTCAGGCGGGAAATATCACCTTGTTATTGAATGGCTATAAACCAATAAAAACCTGACTATGTTTTGCAGGCAAAAAACATTCTCTACATCCCGATCAAATACAAACCATTAGGAAATTACTAGAAAAAGAGATGCCTGATCTCGAAATATAATTGGATTCTGATATACGCCAGAGATATTAGTTCTAAAAACGTTCAGACATAATAAAAACATTTGTAACCTACTATATGAGATTTGAGATTAGAACTGGCAACACTAAAATGTCCCCAGCGTTGTTTGGATAGGATGTTTCCTGACCAGACAGGATTTAATCACTGCCCAAACACAAGCTCAAAATGGTGCATTATGTCAGGTAGTAAATTAACGAGTGTTTTCCAAAATAGTTGAGAAGCATGGAGCAACTTGAAACGCTAGATGCTTCCAGAACATTAAAACCATAGCCTTTTCATCATATAATTTTCAGAGGACCAATTTTAATCCAACGAGAGGAGGTTGAATGATGAAAGTCAATCAAGCTGTGTATTACCACTTGGAGTACCACAAGGCCAATTCACAACCAAACACTCAGAGATGCGTTGAATATGTCTTGGGAAAGTTCTACGACCAGTTTCAAGAGAGAGTTCTTGCCTCGGTGTCTCATGGGGATGTCCTTTCCTTTTTAACGAAGCTTACCTTTAGCCGTAGACAGACAACTAAGCGGAACAGATATTAAGTCCTTCACTCTTTCTACAATTTCACGATCAACACATCGCTGCCGGACCTGAAAAACCATTGCAGCAACTCCGTAATCAAGAAAATCTTTAAAAAGCCACACCCTATCCAGGCGAAGATTCTCGACAAAGACAAAATTGATGAGATAATTTTTCGCACCACTAATGCGAGGAACAGATTAATGCTGGAGTTGATGGCTATAGCTGGCATGAGAATCAGCGAGGTTCTCAACCTCACACCAGGGGATATTGAGGAGCGTAAACTTATACTCCAAAAACCCAAAAGCGGTATTCGTGGCGAGGTGGTCTATGTCCCCAGTAAACTTCAACGTCGACTACATGATTATATCCGAGACAATGTAATTGGCTTCCGATGAAAGAGTTTTCTCCATCTCTTACAGCACATCATGGTCCATGGTTAAGAGTGCAGGCAAAATGGTGGAGATAAATTTACGACCACATGATTTGAGAAGACACGCTGCCACATACGCTTCAAGGGCAGGAACCCCACTGGAGATTGTAAGCAAGGTGATTTTATGGCACGCTGACTTGTCGACCACCCAAAGATATCTTGGCAACGTGAGCGATGTTGAAGCAATTCGATGGATTGAGAATCTGCATGGTTGATCACAAAGGGCGGCACCTAAAAGGCTCCGCCCTCATTCGATTTCCAATAGTCAAACAATTATCTGTAAAAATCTTATAAAGTTTAAGTAACAATATGTACCACGTTGTAGTATTGATACCTCTTCCAATTATGTAGTATAATATCAGAGATATAATACAATACTAGAAAAAGCCAAACCTGCCGCAAGGCTGGGACGGAAAGCTACGGGTCTAAAGTGATAGCCGAGCTACCTTGACATAAGGTGGTTCGGCTTTTTTGTTTTACCGCTAATGGATGGACAAAAATGGGGGGGGGCTATGGAACTACTAAATGGTTTTGATGTAATCATCGGTACACTTGGGGAATTTATAAAAAACACTACAGTATTAATTATTTTCGTTATACTTTTAATGAAAAGTGAATGGCTGATAAATAGAATCAAAAGTTTCAAAGAGTTTAGAGTAAATGTTGGCGGGCTACTCTTAGAAACAATATCAATAGAAAGAGTGAAAGATGAGTTTATATCAATTGAAGAAGACATTAACAGATTGACAAAAGATAGACCTATGGGTGGACCATCACCATATCTAACTTACAACGAGCGTATTGATATTGTAGATAAGGTGCTAGTATTACAGTCGTTTGGTGTTCAATTCAGTGCAAGTAAGAATTATAACCTGCTTTTATTAATGGGTAGTTATCATTATCATTGCCATGAATACCCCACTGCCGCGACTTACTTTAAAAAAGCTACGCTTCTCAAAGATGACTCATCATCGGCTTACTGCAATCTGGGGTGGACTACGCTTCGACAGAAGAAAGATCATGACGCTCTCGCATGTTTTAAGAGGGCAATCGACCAGGATTCAACTAACGCTCATGCCCTCCTAGGTATTGCTATTGTGTACAGAAGGAGGAAAGAAGTAGACAAAGCTACTCAAGCAATTCAAGATGCAATAAAGCTGTTTGAATTGGTCTTGGAGGAGTACCCAAAAGACTATTTGTCTCACTGTGGTATAGGACGTGCAAAAGTTGAGTTTCATAAACTCGCAAACATGACTGATGAGCGACAATTGGATGCTGCGATAAAACATTACAACGATGCTATAGAGTTAGAAGAGAATTGGGCGTTAGCCTATTATCAAAAAGCTTGTGGGATCATGCGCTATGACCCTATTGATGATGACAAAAAGAATCAAGCACTAGCCGCTCTCCTTAAATCAATTTTCATTAATCCGTTATTCAGAGAGCATGCGTTAAAAGACGACATACTCACAGGTATTACTTCCCAAAAATGCTATAAATGTGTTGTAAGGAAGCAACCCCCCTAAGATGGCAGTTTAATTTAACAGAAAAACAGGTTTATTACGTATACGCACAGAACATTTCTGACATTGTCTGGAATTATCTTAGATTTGTGCAATGTCGAGAAAAAGTTGAGTGATGGACTGATTCGTGCTCGATATTCAGTTAGTATCTTCCATAGAGCCTGACAATATTGAGGTACCTCACTGGTTGCTTAACACGACCCATTTTTTTATAAGAAAGCAAAAGAGTGTTATGAAAATCGTAAGAGTTCAACTATTAGTTATATACTAATTGAGAAAGAACAAGATCGAGAGAATATGAGTAAAAAAGTTCGAATGATGCCAATCAGCTATGTTGGAATGGCGGTACTGGCATTTGGCATATTTGGAGACGATATACTGGGAATAAATGATTCATATACCGGATATGGTTCCGTCATTTTAACAATCATAGGTTTCGCTTTGATATTTAAAGGTAGAGAGGAATACGAAAGGTTTGATTAAATTAGTTGAATAAATAATTCCGATTGTAGTTTTTGTGATTGGTTCAAATTGTTCTCTTATTATTTGGAACTACAAAACAAAAACTGTTCCGATGTGGGAAGTCCTCTCTACACTATGTACTGTTAATCCTTACTTTTTAAAGAAATTTTTCATTGAAGGTCCAGGGGTATTAATCATTACAATATGGTTGGTAATAGCCGCCGTTTTAGCTTATCTGTTACCTTGATTTTATCAAAATAAAAGTCTGCGAAGCATGGTTCGAATCAAACACCTCATTTATTAGCTAATACTCCATTAAACCAAGTCCATTTACTTGATACTATTTTCTCATCTTTTCATTTGAGAAGGGCAAAAAGCAACGATCACAAAGAAAAGATGTTTCTAGACTATGTCCAAATTGTCTGGAAACATTTCGGGCATCAAGATGCTCCATTTAAGGCTATTTTTTTAGGCACACACACACATCCTACCTGCTCAGGAAGCTTAACTTGCAATTTGGCTTAAATTGCTAAGGTTGCTAGTATCAGCATCCTCTTCAAATTGCCGAAAGCTTGAAGGCGTAGACAGGCAATTGAAAGGAGGTTTTCTCAATACGTTTGCAGGTAAATTCTTTTTTTTCGATGTCTTGACCAGTTTCACTAATAATTATTAGTATCTTACATTCAGTCAGTTACGGTAATTTTGATTAAATAATTTGATGACGGATTGGTGTCCCGTCCGCAATCCTATTAATTTTCTCCTTACACACAACTCTTCAATAGGATGCAACAGCTTGGCTGCCATAGAGAGGGCATGATGCACTCCTTATTTCTACCATCTTACTAGAATCTTCTCCATATACGTCAATACCAGTATCACTTCTATTGATATTTTTTGAAGAAGCCAAAACAGTCAATCTCATGACATTACTGGAAATGTATAAAATTCGTTGACAAACATAATTGGAGATCTATAATAATCGTCACATAGCGATATCGCTATGTGACGATATGTAAAAGCAGGAGAATATCAATGAAAATATTTATACGAGTAATGAAAGCTCTGTCCGACCCAAGCAGGGTACGGGTATTAAAACTTCTGCAAACAGGGGAGCTTTGTGTTTGTGAGATTAAAGAGGTCTTGGGGCTGGCCCAATCTACGGTCTCCCAACACATGAAAATTCTGGAAGATGCTGGCCTGGTTGAAAAAAATCGGAAGGGAACGTGGATGATTTACAGTTTGGCAAATGGCAGCGAATCAGCGTATGCAGAAACAATGCTGACTAAGCTAAGCGATTGGCTAGATAATGATAACGAACTGGACAGGATGAGAAAGGCTTTGCCAGCTGCTGCTGTTCTGCGTGATTGTGCGCCAAAAAGTGAAAGGATAGATTCATGAAAGCAATTCAACCCGTGAACACCGATTGTGAGTGTGACGGCAAAACAATAGCTGTCGACCAATCATCAGGAATTAAAAAAAGCAACATTGTCAAGGCCATCGTCTTAGGTCTTCTCGGTTTTGCTCTCTGGTATGTCGTTTACAAACAGCTTGAACCCTTTTCTTATTTTTTCGCTTACTCATTGGTAGGCCTTGAAAAGGGAAGTCATCTTGGCCAGGCAATACAGTTTTTTGTCTATGACACTCCCAAGGTGATGATGTTGCTGACGCTCATAGTTTTTGTTATTGGCATGATTCGATCTTTTTTTACCCAGGAGCGAACCCGTAAATATTTGGCTGGAAAACGAGAGACTGCAGGCAACGTAATGGCAGCCTTCCTCGGTATTGTTACACCGTTTTGCTCTTGCTCTGCTGTACCACTCTTTCTTGGTTTTGTTCAGGCTGGAGTTCCTTTAGGCGTAACCTTCTCTTTTCTTATTGCAGCCCCAATGGTGAACGAAATTGCCGTGATTCTACTTTATGGCCTGCTTGGCTGGAAAGTTGCGGCAATCTACCTTGTTACAGGTCTCATGATCGCCATAATTTCCGGATGGGTGATTGGACGCTTCAAACTGGAGCATTGGATTGAAGACTGGGTACAGGAACTGCGGGCAGGTGAGGCTGTGGTCATCGAAGAAAAACTGACTTGGGCCAACCGCATTGGACGTGGATGGGAAGCCGTGCGTGATATCGTTGGCAAGGTATGGATCTATGTCGTTGCTGGAATTGGCGTAGGTGCAGCCATTCATGGTTATGTGCCTGAGACCTTTATGGCATCGATCATGGGTAAGGATGCATGGTGGTCAGTGCCTGCCGCTGTTGTGGTTGGTATCCCTATGTACTCGAATGCGGCAGGTATTGTACCGGTAGTGGAAGCGCTTCTTGGAAAGGGTGCCGCACTTGGTACGGTGCTGGCCTTTATGATGAGTGTTATCGCTTTGTCACTGCCGGAGATGGTGATTCTCCGTAAGGTACTTAAACCAAAATTGATTGCTGTCTTTATAGGAGTTGTCGGCAGCGGAATATTATTCACTGGATTTTTATTCAATCTGATTATTTGAGTCTAGCCTTATCTCGAATATGAAGAGACTCACTCATACAGGTGAGCATTATTTCAACACAATAAAATGAGGAACAATATGGAAATTAAAGTATGTGGACCAGGCTGCGCTTCTTGTGAAAAAACAGAAAAAATTGTCAAGGCAGCTGTTGCTGTAAAAGGCGTAGAGGCCACAATCATCAAGGTCACTGATCTTCAGGAAATTGCCCAACTGGGCATCTTTTCAACCCCCGCCGTGGTTATTGACGGACTGGTGAAATCCGTTGGTAACATCCCCAAACAATCTGACGTAGAAGGCTGGATCAGCTGAGTCAATTGTCCGTTCAGTAAAGAATTGCCTTAAAGAAATCAAAAACCAGAAGGAGGCCGCATGAAAATAGTGGCATATCTATATACATGGTCCTGCTCAGCTGCGTCACGCAAGCAGTGGTGACGACCATGGCTGATCTCTTTGCGGCCCTGAAGGAACAGGCAGTAACAGAACTGGACACCCTCCAGACCAGAGACGCAGAGCTCGATGTTCAATCGGTTCACGATCGATTTTTCCCTGTACTGACAGGCGTCCTGAGCTATGAAGAGTATAACTCCCCGACTAATTTGCGACCCGTTACTCCCACTGAGTCAGTACAACGGATCGTTAATGGTGAACCGCTACCCTTTAGTGACACTATCGGCCGGATCGGGGGCTCTCTTTCCATATGTCGAACTGGCCTTTTAAAAACATTCTCATGACTTCAAATCCTTGGACCCGGATGCGAAAAATGTAAACAACTCGCGACGAACGAGGATTCAGCAGCAACAGAACTTGGACTGGAGTACGAAATTGAAAAAATCTCCGACATTAATGACCTTATGAGTTTTGGCATAATGATGACGCCCGGGCTTGCTGTGGATGGCGAGGTGAAAAGTGTTGGCGAGGTACCATCTGTAGATGGATATAAAATCGATGCTTAAGTAGTCTTGCAATTTAAGAAAAAGAGTGTGTGATGAGTGTGTTGCAGAGTTGTGGCTGCGGTTGTGGCGTTGCCCCTAAAGCTATTTTCTCCTGCTCTGGCGCTGTTGATGAGCTTACGGACCAGGTGGCTGGGGTTGTCATGTACCGCACAAAGGAACAAGCCGACAAATCGTAATTAAATGATAATGAGGTGAAACAATGCTGCTGAAAGAGTTCTCTTTAGAAATTTTCAAATCGAAATGTCATTCAGATGCAAAAGGTGTGCACTGCTTCGCTCACCTTGATAGCGATGTTCGGAATGTTCTGCCCTATCTCAACACTGTGCTCGGGGGTTTTGTCTACACAGTGGAACCTCCGACGTTAACCCTAAAGGCATCCGGCAAGCTGATCACCATCCACCCTCAAAAGATTGCAGTCAATGCACTTAGAGATAGAGAGGAGGCTGAAAAAATAATCGGCTGGCTGCAACGGGAAATTAATGAGACCTGGGAGAGGCGTGCTGAGATAGAGCCCTGCACAGAAAGCCTGCGGCAACCAGTGTTGATAGAGGTCTTAAAATTATTACCTAAGACTAACTGCAGAGATTGTAATGAGCCAACCTGTATGGTCTTTGCCACCAGGGTGATAGAGGGAAGTAAAGACCAAAACGATTGTCCGCCTATAGATCAGGAAAAAAAGGTAGCACTACAGGAGTACCTGTCTCAGTTTCGCTTCGATTAATGAAGATCATGAAAAATTCCTTAAACAATTATCACTGTGAGTTCCCGAGATGAGTCAAACCTGTGCTGCAAAACGAAAAATTTGTATGCTTCCCTGCGCGGGTGTTTCCAATGTTGGACAGATGACCATTTTTGCAGCCCAGAAATTGGGGTGTGAGGTGCAATGGAACGTTTATGGAAGATTCGCATAAACGTTCTTATGGAAAGAATATGATTATGAGGTACGGAACCAATTCCTACAATATACCGCAATATAAAAATTTAAAGATGACTTATTGTCCGAGTGTTCGATTAGATAGGGACACCACCAGAAAACGAAAATCGATGCTTATTGGAGCGCGGAACCGATATCCTGAGGGACTAGCTGGCCTGTTTTGCCTTCCGACCATTAAAATATATTGTGGCTTTTGCAACTTTACTGTGGAAAAGTGTAATTTTGACCAGTGTTCCCCTATTACTGCATGATATTGCAGGAATCGGTTCCGCGCCGCGTCTTTGGTAATGTTCACTTGCCAGTTGCTCTATTTCTGAACAATTTCATGGAAGTAGGCACATCTACCTTCTCAGGAAGTATGTTGACTGCCTTAAATAAATCCGAACCCTTTTTTTTCGTACAAACTGTTATCGTTCCAGCAATGCACGCATGGTTTGTTTTCTAATTTTATCCGCAAAACTTGCATCAATGCTATTTATCACCAATTTTTTAGCTTGAATCTTTGTCATAGCAAGCTCCTGCGACAACGCCACAAAATTTTCGGTAATATAACCATCAAAATAAGCAGGATCATCAGAATTTACAGTTACGCAAACACCTTTTTCCAACATGTCCAGAATATTATGTTGAGACATCTCATCGAACACACGTAATTTTATATTTGATAAAGGACAAACCGTCAGCGGCATTTGAGTTTCAACAAGATGCATCATCAATTCTGTGTCATCAATTGAACGAACACCATGGTCGACACGCGAGACCTTTAAATCATTGATCGCTGTCCAGACATACTCAGCGGGTCCTTCTTCACCTGCGTGGGCAACGGTTAATAAACCTAACTCACGAGCTCTGGTAAAGACTCGGCTAAATTTTTCAGGCGGATGACCCCGTTCAGAACTGTCTAAACCAACGGCTACAATCTGATCTAGAAATGGCTCAGCTTGCCTTAAAGTCTCAAAAGCATCCTCCTCGGTAAGATGCCTTAAAAAACACATAATCAAATTATTAGTAATACCAAGTTTAGATTCACCATCCTTTAATGCCCGTGAAATTCCATTAATGACAATTTCAAATGGAACGCCTCGATCAGTATGGGTTTGCGGATCAAAGAATGGTTCGACGTGTATCACATTCTGTTGCTGACACTTTAAAAGGTAGGCCCACACAAGGTCATAAAAGTCTTCCTCAACCTGCAGCACATCAGCACCTTGATAATAGATATCTAGAAAGTCTTGTAGGTTATTAAACTCGTATGCGCAGCGAACTTGCTCTATGGTTTCAAATGGCAACTCAATATTATTTCTATTCGCCAGTTTAAACATAAGCTCAGGTTCTAAGCTACCTTCCAAATGCAAATGTAACTCGACCTTAGGTAATGCATTAAGCCACTCATTGATTACAGCAGGCATATCATTTCCTCTTTTTTAGGATACCATTATTACTTGACTGGAATCTCACGTTGAATTTATTGTATGCTTCTTTAAAAATAGAATTTGAGGATTACCGCCCCTCATCATTGCATTTAAAAATTACCGTTACATCTCCAGTATAATACTTTTTTTGGTTAATGTTTTTTGATTAATGGAAGGGTTTAGTTGCAGCGAGTTCGCCTGTTACTTATAGAGGGGATAATTGCTTCCTAACCAGTTCATTTGTGGTTTATATCTATAGATATCATGGTTACCGTAACATCTAACTTCGCCATCACGCCCATCATCAGCAATTCCAATTGATATCGAGTTTTTGTGGACATCTAAGCCTACATTCTTTATCTTTTGTTCCATGACTTGCCTCCTTGGTTTTGGCTCTGGGTTGATTGATATTTCATTTAACTTAATCCACGCTGACAAGGTAGGCAGGTCTTTTTTGCTCAGGTGGTAACCATGATATCTATCGATCTTGACCGAAGTATTAATAAGATATTTTTCCAGAATCTCGACTGAGGAACAACTGAAACCGTATAGCCAAGCGGATTCACGCTTACCGTAAATTTGTCCACCTTTGGTTGTGCAGCTCCCAGCGATGCCCAAAGTGGGATGAATCAAAATAACGGCTCCTGATTTATAAATCGCCTCACTTTGAAACCGGTTATCATCATCCCCCCTCAGCCTGTAACCCACCTTCACGACATAACCATTTTTTGCACCCACAGATGAAATCAGATAACATCGTTTCGCATCGAAACATTAAGTGGCACAAGACACTACTTTGCACCTGGTTTACGAATTTTTGTGTGTACCCTGGTTAAGATACATTGGAAATAGTGAGCCATGAGAGCAAATAGTTCTTGCTCGTAACTGCATGAAAGATGAGGGTCGGTCCCTCGGAGTCGGCTTACAGGAGCAGGCTTCAAACCACCTTAAGCTGCTGTGGTAAAGAGCTATGGTGGTGAACGTTAAGTGAAAGGTTCGGCATGCTCGGACCAGGTCTGGATCATGGAAACGAGTAGCAACGAACCACTGATGAGGTGTCGAAAATATAAAGGTGTTGTCAAAACTGGGAACTATTTCCTTCCCAGAATAAGTTCGGGGGGAGCCTGTCTATTGCTCGAGCGGCAACCGGCATAAAGGTGGCGTGAACATGATCTTGGCTTTCGTATGGAACATGGGAACCTGTCGTTCCGATACTAAGGGAGAAATCCAAGTGGAGGACCCACAAGAATGAGACTACCGGTGCGGGGCGCAGGGGCGGATTACCTTGTAGTAGTGATGAAGTCTCTGTAATGGAGATGGAGCGAAGGGGGTAACATGTCTGAAATTACAAATTGTTCAACCAGAAATGGGAGGAACCTACGAGTAACGCAAACCCCACTCAGTTGAGGACATGAGGAGCCGGATGAGTCGAGAGGCTCACGTCCGGAAGTGTGTCCAGCTAAGGCTGGTATGTTCAGCAGGAGTCAGTCCTGCTAGGGTAAGAATCAGAACCCCTATAGCTTGGATGGCAGTTAAGAGGGAAACCGAATAGCTGAAGCTCAT
>JBLHNA010000035.1:0-50635 GCA_047619065.1 Desulforhopalus sp. | reverse complement strand
TGGCTTCAAGTTCATCACGTTCTTCTTGAGTTAATACAAATCGGTATTTGATTTTGGGCATGGTCCTCTCCGTTTCTTTTAACCATACCATATTAAACTAACATTTAACACATGACATGACACTAGGTTTCATCTATTCCAGAAACTTACTCAAGCAATCGACGAACGTCTCCGGCAGGACTCCCCACACCTTTTGTAAGAGTTAGGGTTCGTCCCACCTCCATCCCTTTTTGATAAATATCCTTATCCACGCGAGACCCACGCGACGATGATTTCCTGAGTCGGGGGAAGTGCATCTGTACAAAGGTATCAAGTCGCCTGTCTTCGACCACAAGAAGTTCTTTACAAATGGACTCTGTTCCCATTTCCACATTGGCCTGCCTGTCTTGCTCCTGCAACTTTCCTAAAAACCCTAAAACGACGCCAAGGTAGTAGCTGTTTTTCTGAGTTCTCCCGCAACTTTTCGTACGCATGCGGAACTCATTCCACAACAGAGCAAGCCTGTTTTCAAGAAAATCATAACAGTATTCAGCTATTGCCACGTTTTCACGGGTCCCCATTAACTCAATAGTTTTCTGCATGGTGTTGAGACGTGGATTATACGCCTGGGACAACACGACTCGAACAAAAAAGAACTCTTGTAAGATCCTGCAAATATGACGCTGGTATGTCGCCACCTGCTTTTTTCCCGTTTCAATAGCAGTAACAATAAACGAGGAATGATCCGAAGCGACGAGCTGCTGCAAATGGTACTGCTCAATCAAGACACTTGCTTTTTGTAAAGCGGCCTCTGCCTCATGAATGTTGGATGACTCCCCAAGAGCGAGAAGCTTTTCAATTTTACTCAGCGTTTTTGGCCCATTCGCCCCATCACTCCCAGGATCATGTATATTGTCCAGCAACTTCTCTGTGACCACACTAAAGCCACGGAAATCGGGTAAAACACCGAAGAGAGAGCAGGCCCGTTGAAAATCATTTCCATGGGCAGTTGATTGGGAGTGCATCACTTCCGAGCAATATTGATGAGCCATTTCATGCTTGAGTACCTGGAGGGTAATCCCCCAAGGGTATGAGGTGATGAGACGTTCGCTGATGCGCAAACTCCTCGTCCCACTCTGCCAACAGCCAAGTTGTTTTTCTCCAACCGAAATTTCAAATATCGGTGGTTGCAGGCTAACACCATAGTTCAGGCAGATTTCATCATATTCGGTCCGTAAGCGGGTGAGCCAGAATCGATACAGGCTGGTTTCAGCATATTTTGATTTCATTATTTCAGGTAATTATTATTTTAAGATGCATCAAATAGAGCGTCAGTTATCTTCTGTCAACACCTACCAGCATGGTAAAAGAGTTCATATCTTTTACTCCAAACTAACTTGATATTCCGCCAACCACCAGTATACTTACCAGAGAGCAAAAAAACATGCCCTTAAACATGGTTCAGACACTCCTCCCAGGCCACCTGGAAACCAGTCGAGGTCAGTTACCTGCATGATATGCGTCCGGGAAAACAGGAGATCTGTGACGGAGCTTTCAACTCATATTTTTACGACACAAATAATACAAGAAAAAATCAATAACGGAAAAGTCTATAATGAAAAATCTACTTATTCTTATTCTCCTTTTCGCTCTTTCGGCCTGCGCAACCAGCCCAACCGGAAGATCGCAGCTTATGATCATCTCCCCTGAACAGGCCATTGAATCTTCGAAGGAGGCCTATGTCCAGACCCTGCAACCTCTCCAAAAAAGCGGAAAAATTGACAGCAACATTGTCGTTTCAAAAAGGATTCGGCTGATTACCGGCAGGCTCATCGCACAGGCGATTTTTCTCTATCCACATAGCGCTGACTGGGAATGGAGTGTCAAGGTGATCGATGATCCCAAAACAGTGAACGCCTGGTGTATGGCTGGCGGCAAAATGGCAATTTACACTGGCCTTATAGAGCAGACCAAAGCCACCGACGATGAAATTGCCCAGGTCATGGGCCATGAAATTTCCCACGCTCTCGCCAACCACACCGCCGAGCGAATGTCTATGGCCATGGCATCACAGGTTGGCCTTATGGGTCTCGCTATTGCTCTCGGCAATAATGAATATGGCGGGACTGTGCTCGCCGGAAGCACGGCCGCTGCAGCGGTGGCCATTACCCTGCCAAATAGCAGAACATCTGAAGCAGAAGCTGATGCCATTGGTATTGAAATAGCCGCACGCGCAGGATATGACCCTAAAGCTGCAGCCAGCCTCTGGCAAAAAATGGGGGAAGTGGGTGGAGACGGCCCTCCTGAGTTTTTGTCCACTCACCCATCCCCGGAAAACCGCAAAGAGACTCTTACGGCTCTGGCCGATGATGTTATGCCATACTATCTCAACAAATCAGAACGCCCAGTGTATCAACTCCAATAATCTTTACGGTTATCCATACAATGCTCATAGCAACCACTCACAAAAATACGGATTTCGACGCCCTTGCCTCAGTTATCGGGGCGACTCTACTCTACCCAGGGTGTATTGGAGTTGTTCCCAAAATGACAAACAAAAATGTGGAACAATTTCTCTCCACTCACAAGACCGCCTTTGACCTGGTTCTGCCAAATGAGATCGACCACGAAAAGGTCACAAAGCTTATCGTAGTAGATACCGATCAATGGCACCGCCTTGATCGCATGGATAAGCTTCGTAAAAATAAAAATCTTGAGATTGATCTGTGGGACCACCACATGACAGGTAAAGGGGATATCCTGCCCACATGGTCGCTGAAAGAACATATCGGAGCCACTGTCACCCTTCTGGTCCGGGAGATGAAAAAAAGAGGGACCAAACTCAGCCCCCTTGAGTCCACCGTGATGCTCATAGGACTTTACGAAGATACAGGTCATCTCTCTTTTCCATCAACCACCAGTGAAGATGCCCACGCAGCCGCTTTTCTATTGGAAAACAAAGCGGACCTTAACGTTGCCAATTTCTTTCTCAACCCTCCCTATGAAGAGACCCAGAAAGAAATCCTTTTTAAAATGATGAAGAACACTGAAAAGCGCATAATCAACAACCACACCGTGGGTTTTAACTGCGTAAAGCTTGACAAAAAAGTACCAAATCTTGCGGCTGTGGTTTCCATGTACCGTAAGATTGTCAACGTCGATGCACTTTTTGTAATATTTACAAGTGACGACACCAATACAGTTATTGGTAGAAGCGGTGTGGAAAGCATCCATGTGGGTGAAGCGTTACTCACCCTTGGTGGTGGCGGTCACGCAGGTGCCGGATCGGCTACCATAAAAAACGCCGTATCTCGTCCTGATCAGATCAAAGACGAGATATCAAACGTCCTTGCCGCAAAAAAAAGTGAAACGGCCTCAATTGCCGACATCATGTCATTTCCCGTGGTGGCCGTTCCTCCCACTACAACCATGCGGGAAATCCAGTCAATCATGGGAAGAGAGAAAATCCGTGGGATTCTGGTTACTGAAAATAATGAGATACTTGGAATAACTGTTCTCTGGGACTTAAAACGAATAAAAAAGCAGAGGCAGTGGGATAGCCCTGTTAAGGCCTTTATGACCCGGGACATCATAACCATCTCACCCAAAACATCGCCTACCACGGCAGCACGACTTATGATAGAAAAAGATATAGGCTATCTCCCCGTTGTTCAGGAGAATAAAGTAATAGGCATTGTCACCCGTACAGATATCCTTACGTATTACTACGACCTTCTGCCGGACTAGAAATACATTTTATGAAAAGAGTATGATAAAAAATTGTTGACTTCCTCATCTCTGTCTGCTAAAAAGCACATCCTCAGCAGCAACAAAATGAGCGGGAATAACTCAGTGGTAGAGTGCAACCTTGCCAAGGTTGACGTCGCGAGTTCGAATCTCGTTTCCCGCTCCATTTTTTCTTTGCAGTATCTCTCCCCCTTCAGCAACACTTTCATCTTTAAAGTTTAGTCCTTACTCTGGGAAACTTTTTATCCCCTTTCTTTGAGGGATAGCCCTTATTCCCGTTTACCTGAGTTTGTAAGAGTACATCTGCATCGTTGTATGTCGCGAATAAAAAATCCCCACTTGCAACCAAAAACGATTGATACAAGTAGGGATTTCTGTCATTTAGGCAAAAATACCCCAATTAAGCAAAACAGAGTTTTCTTACCTCTTCAAAATTTGAAACAAAATAAGCAGTGAGACCTTCTTTTATGTGATCGGGCAGCAACTCGAAGTCCTCCTGATTGTCCTTTGGCAGCAATACTTCTTTTACCTTGGCCCGCTTTGAGGCAATCATCTTCTCTTTTACGCCGCCAATGGGCATAACCATACCAGTGAGCGTCAACTCTCCTGTCATGGCGAGATTGCCCCTCACTGGAATTCCTGTGACAATGGAATAGAGAGAGCAAGCCATGGTGATACCTGCAGAAGGCCCATCCTTTGGCGTCGCCCCTGCCGGCACATGGAGGTGGATCATGTTTTTATTAAAAAACTCAGCTCCCTCCGCATTTTTCTGCATGCGTGATCTCACATAGCTGTAGGCAATTTCAGACGATTCAATCATCACGCTGCCCAACTGTCCGGTCTGTTTAAACCCGGCCTGCCCTGTGGGAATGGCAACCGACTCGATGTGAAGGGTCGCACCTCCCATACTCGTATAGGCAAGACCTGTTATCACACCCACCCGTGGTTTTTTATACGCCATATCCTCTGAAAAATACTGCTTCCCTAGAAAATCACGAAGATCCGATTTTTTGATCTGAATCTTTTCATCGGGGTTTTCAATGACCTTTTGTACACTTTTTCTGAGAATCTTTTTCACACAGTTTTCCAGACCTCGCACACCGGCCTCCCGTGCGTACCCATCAACAATACCTGCAATCACAGTCTTTGGAAGACTGATCTGCTTGTTTGTCATCCCATGTTCTCTCAACTGCTTGGGGATAAGGTGACGTTTTGCTATTTCCACCTTTTCTTCCAGTATGTAACCAGGTAGCTGGATCACTTCCATGCGGTCCATGAGCGGCGCCGGAATTGTATCAAGCTGGTTTGCGGTACAGATAAATAAAATCTTTGAAAGATCAAAACGAACATCAAGATAATGATCAAGAAAATCCCTGTTTTGTTCAGGGTCCAACACCTCAAGTAAGGCAGACGCCGGATCACCGTGAAAACTTGCCCCGATCTTGTCGATCTCATCAAGCATAATTACAGGATTGGCAGTTTTACAGGTTTTAATGGCCTGTAGAAACTTACCCGGCATTGCACCAATATAGGTTCTTCTATGTCCCTTGATCTCTGCCTCATCCCTCATTCCACCGAGAGAAAAACGATAAAATTCACGACCAAGACTTGTGGCAACAGACCTGCCAATGGAAGTTTTACCAACACCTGGAGGCCCCTGAAGAAGAAGGATAGTCCCCGAGAGATCACCTTTAATTACCCCCACGGAGATGAGTTCGAGTATTCTGTCTTTAACGTCGGTGAGACCGTAATGATCTCTATCGAGAATTCTCTTGGCCTTATCCCTGTTATAACTATCTTTTGAATGAACGCCCCAGGGTAGGATTGTCAGCCAGTCGAGATAGGTCCTGGTCACATTAAATTCAGGAGATGAAGAGCCAAGCAGTTTTAACTTTTCAATCTCCTCTTTCACCTTGTCCCTTGCCTCATCAGAGAGCACCAGTTTTTTAAGACGTTTCTCGTACTTTTCAATTTCGGACTGGGTGTCATCTTTTGCAAGGCCCAACTCCTTTTTGATTTCCTGCAACTGCTGCTTGAGAAAAAACTCTCTCTGCTGCTTGGAAAGCTGCTCTTCGATCCTTTTTGAGATTTTTGCTTTGAGTTTTGAAATCTCAACTTCATTTTTGAGCAGGATCAAAACCATTTCAAGACGTTGTCGGATATCCAGGGTTTCAAGAACCTTCTGAATTTCTGACCCGGATGAGGTAGTCATAGAAGCGGCGAAATCTGCAAGTGACCCAGGGTCACTCAAGTTAATCCGCTCTATAAGTAGACTTAAACCTTCTTTAAATAGCGGATTAAGATTGACCAGCTCTTTAATACAGTCAATTATCGCAACCGAGTATGCCTTAAGCTCTTCACTACTTTCCTGTGTAGTTTCAAACCAATACTTAGCCTGAACTGTAAAAAGCGCCTTATCCTTCCTCATCGAGACAACATCAAAACGTTCTAATGCCTGCACAAGAACCTGAAGTGGCTCCCCTTGTTTTAAGGGAGACACTTGCACTACTCTTGCCGCTACACCCACCCTAAAAAAATCATTTCGACTTTCGGCGGGATGAGCCATACCGTCGTCGTTAGGTCTTTGCAGAATCAAAGCAAAATACAAAGGCGCGTTCTGATTCATATGCTTCATTACAGCCTGCTTTAAGGTTGCGTCATCAACAATAATGGGCCCCATCATCTTAGGGAACATAGGCCTGTCATGAAGTGGTATAACCATCATGTTTTCAGGAAGCAGGTCCTTTGCGACCATCAGTGATTTTTCGGGATTCTGCTTTTCGTCATCTCCTGGAGATTCAATTCCATCAGGGGTTAAAACAGTGGTTTCTTCAGCCATCCAGTCTCTCCTTTTCTTGTAGAACTCAGTACCTCGCAGGATATCCTATATTACACAGGTCTCTTTCGAGGAGTAAATGCTTTGAAAAATGCACATTAAAACGAATCTAACCCCGGTATACGGGAAATAAGCGGGGACTCTTTTTAGTACTCGCTCGGAGTCTATGGCTTACCTGTCGGGTATACGTGCCCCGAAGGTCTCCCTGCGATCGCTATCTGGTGCTTATTCTAACTACTTAATTTCAACAGAGCCTCCAGCTTGCTTGTTTTTCTATGACAGGTTTTCTGGAGTTGGGCACTAAATATTTCTACATCTCTCGCTAGATGATAGGGATAATCATTTGCAAGAATGAATACACACTTTTTTGTAGATGTGGGTATTTTTCTCCTTACAGACAATAGTATTATTATATTATACAGCAAGGATTCTTGATCTCTCTGTTATAATTCTTATTTTCTTCTGCTGATAAGTAAAAAGGCCCTTTCACCCCACAAATATTCAACCGTGGTGCAACTATGAGTAACAAAATTCACGCAGCTGTTTTTGAAGATGAGTTTCGTATCTGCCCCAATTGTGGCTACAACGATGGTTTTCACACCATGCTCAAACGTGACAAAGATAAAGATCTGGTCCGTTTACTCTTTATCTGCCCATCCTGTCACGAGACCTTTGACCTGGAGCAAGTTGCATAACCCAATAAACGGGATACGAACCTTGATACTATTTCACGTTCTCAGCCTTAAAAAGGCTTTTAATCTTCTTGGTTTTCATGTCAGATTTTGAGGTGTAAGGCCATCGTCAACAATAAGAGAAAAACAAATAATTATGAATATAATTGAAGCCCTGGAAAATCGAAAATCCACACGAGCCTTTTTAGAGAAAGATGTGAGCGACGAGCAAATTTCAAGAATATTGAATGCTGCTCGCCATGCACCATCCGGCACTAACGCCCAGCCCTGGGATGTCGCTGTTGTGACCGGTGAACCGAGAAAAAAGCTTACAACAAGCCTCGTTGAAGCGTTCCAAAATGATGGCCTCGGGGAAATGGACTACCAGTATTACCCAGTAGAGTGGAAGGAACCATTTAAAAAAAGAAGGGTTACTTGTGGGGCCCAACTCTATTCAGCTCTCAAAATAGAACGCCGGGACAAGGAAAAAAGACTCGAGCAGTGGGTGGCAAATTACAGAGGTTTTGACGCTCCCGTTCTTTTCTTCTTTTTTCTCGACAGCGTAATGGAAAAAGGCTCCTTTCTCGACTACGGCATGTTCATCCAGTCGATTATGCTTGCAGCCCTCGAGGAGGGTCTCGCAACCTGCGCTCAGGCTGCCCTTGGCCAATACCCGGAGCTGATCAAAACAACACTCGGCTATGGACCGGATTCCATCCTCCTTTGTGGTATGGCTCTAGGATATGAAGACACAACAGCTCCCCAGAACAACTACCGAACAACAAGAGAGGAGATAGAAGTATTCACCAAATTCTTTAAATAAAAAACTGTCCTGTTCTGTGAAACGCGGTACAATGTACCATAGGCGTCTCATATTTTCCTGAGGCGTCTTAGTAGCGTACAAAACATTTCGCAGTCTGTGTTTATCTCTTGTTTTTCCCAAGAGAATGGTTTGTACGGTACTCACCCCGGCTTATTTTCCATTTATCGGGGTTAGCCACAATACGGCCTTCATGAAAAACGGAGACATTATGTTTACCTTTGGTGACGTCAAAAATATCGCAGTCCAGATCGAAAGAAACGGTGAGGAAAGTTATCTTAAAGCAAGTAAAGTTTCCACCGACCCTAAAGTAACCGAGATGCTTCTTTGGATGGCAGAACAGGAACGAAAACACGCAAACTGGTTTTCCAGTCTGAAGTCTTCAAAACCCCTTACAGCGGAACAAAAGACAATGGAAGCGGTGGGACAGACACTGCTCCAAGACATGGTGAAAGGAAACGATTTTCTCCTCGAAGACAAAAACCTGGAAAAAAGCAAATCAGTCAAAGAAGTCCTGGATATATCTATCTCTTTTGAAGAAGACACCATCTTATTTTACAACTTTCTTGTAGACTTTCTGGATGACGAAGAAGATCGGGAGCAATTGCAAAGGATCATAGCAGAAGAACAAAGTCATATCACTCAACTCGAACAGATGTTGGCCAAGATCAATGACCCTTGCGATAAACTCTCCTGCTGATTGGTCCCATGCAATTAACACTGCCAGATTGATATCAACCTATATTTTACTATTGCGAAATAACATGCTCCAGACAATCAAGAACACCTTTTATGCTGTATCACTGATCGTCCTTTGTTTGTTTATAACATCGACTAACCTGACTGCTGAGACAATGGCCCTCAGTAAGGGACAGGATGTCTACGTCCCTGCCTATTCACATATTTATCATGGCAACAAGGAAACCCCGCTGCTCCTTTCCGTTACCCTCAGCATCCGCAATATAGACCTCAACAATTCCATTACCATAACAAAGGTGGATTACCACGAAACCGCGGGACCTCTGGTCAAACGCTATATATCTCAGCCGCAGAGCCTGGGGCCCCTTGGTTCTGAGCGTTTTATTATCCCACAGAGAGATAACACGGGCGGTTCAGGGGCAAACTTTATCGTGGGTTGGGAATCTGATAACCCCACCAACCCGCCTATTATTGAATCAGTGATGATTGGAACCCAGTCGCAACTGGGGATATCCTTTACTTCACGGGGACGCCCCTTACAGTAACAATACAATCCATAACGACTCCAGACCGCCTAATGAGTAAAAATAGACAGTTACTGCGGTCATGATCTCAAACCTAAACTTTTAACGCAAAAACACTCTTTGTGAGGAGACTATGATCAATAAAGACTTCGTGCAACAGTTACAGGTCAATGATGTCAGTTACAGTTATTTTGACCTACGCGGGCTCGCAAAAAAGGGAATCGGTAACATTGACAGACTCCCATACACCATTCGTATTCTCGTTGAAAACCTACTGAGAAAACTTGATGGTACTATTGTAACGAAAGAGGACCTAACAGCGATCACCAACTGGAAAACAAGTTATGACCGTCCCGTTGAGATCCCCTACCATCCTGCCCGGGTTCTTATGCAGGATTTCACAGGTGTCCCCGCCGTCGTTGATATTGCAGCCCTCAGAGACGCGGTAAAGGATCTGGGCCACGACCCATCAATAGTCAACCCAAAAGTTCCAGTAGAGCTCGTCGCTGACCACTCTGTTCAGGTTGATTTCTCAGGCACCCATGACAGTCTCACCGGAAATGTTGCAAAAGAGTATGAACGCAACAGTGAGCGTTACGCTGTCTTCAAATGGGCCCAGTCAAGCTTTGATAATTTCAAAGTCGTACCTCCAAACTCAGGAATCTGTCATCAGGTTAACCTCGAGCATCTCGGCCGTGTCACCATTACGGAAAAAGACGGCGACGAAAACATCGCCTATCCGGACACCGTTGTCGGTCTCGACTCCCACACCACAATGATTAACGGAATCGGTGTTATGGGTTGGGGTGTGGGCGGCATTGAGGCAGAAGCGGTCATGCTGGGGCAGCCCTACTATATGTCGATCCCCGAAGTTATTGGGGTCCGACTTGTTGGAGAACTGAAAGCCGGGATCACTGCCACCGATTTGGTGCTCACCCTCACAGAACTGCTCCGCAAGACAAAGGTCGTTGAAAAATTTGTCGAATATTTTGGCCCTGGTATGCAGAACCTCTCCATCCCCGACAGGGCAACTATCTCAAATATGACCCCTGAATATGGTGCGACTCTCGGCTTTTTCCCCATCGATGAAAAAACCATAGATTATCTAAAACTCACCGGCAGAAACCACCACGCCGCGGTTACCGAGGCTGTGGCCAAAGCAACCGGCCTCTTCTATGAGGACAACGATGACCGTGAATACACAAAGATTGTGGAATTTGACCTCAGCACCGTAGAACCATCTCTTGCAGGTCCCGCAAAACCACAAGACAGAGTGCCCTTGTCTCAGATGGCGACCGCTTTTAATAAACTCACCAGTGGCAAAAAAGCAGTGGCGAAAGACCTTGAGTTTGTAATGAACAACAGGGCCGAAAAGATTGGAGATGGCAGCGTAGTTATTGCAGCCATCACCTCGTGCACAAACACCTCCAACCCACACGTTCTGATCGGGGCTGGTCTCATTGCCAAAGAAGCGGTTAAACGTGGATTGAAAGTACCGGGGTACGTCAAGACATCATTTGCACCTGGCTCAAAGGTGGTACGCAACTATCTCACTCAAAGTGGCCTCATGCCCTATTACGAGGCCCTCGGTTTTCATATCACCGCGTTTGGATGTACAACCTGTATAGGCAACAGCGGCCCACTCAATCCCGAACTTGAGCAGGTTATCACCAGCAACGCTCTCAACGTTGCCGCTGTTCTCTCAGGTAACAGAAATTTTGAAGCGAGAATTCATCAGAAAATTCAATCGAACTACCTCGCCTCACCAATGCTGGTACTCGCCTTTGCCATTGCGGGAAGAGTAGACATTGATCTCAGTTCCGAGCCACTTTCCTACGACCCTAACGGAGAACCTGTATATCTGGCTGACCTGTGGCCTGATGCGGGTGACGTGGATGAACTGGTGAACAAATATGTAACCCAACAGGCGTTTTTAACAGAATACAAAGATATCTTTGAAGGAGATGAGTTCTGGAAGGCACTCCCTGTAAAAGAGGGGACGACCTACAACTGGGACCCAAAATCAACCTATATCAAGAAGCCACCCTATTTTGATAACTTTAGCCTCACGCCACCCGCTGTAAATGACATCGTAGATGCAAGGACTTTTCTTCTGCTTGGGGATACCGTAACAACAGATCACATCTCCCCCGCGGGAGCCATTGCAAAAGAATACCCAGCCGGAAAATATTTAATTGAGCAGGGGGTTACCACTGAGAATTTCAATTCCTACGGCTCAAGGCGAGGAAATCACGAAGTGATGATGCGGGGTACTTTTGGTAACATCCGCATTAAAAATAAGCTGATAGACCCAAAAGAAGGTGCATTCACTCTCAAACAACCAGAAATGGAAGAGATGTATAACTTTGACGCATCAGTGGCTTACAAAAAGGAATCCACACCCCTGATAGTTCTTGCCGGTAAAGAATACGGAACGGGGTCATCCAGAGACTGGGCCGCAAAGGGTGCTTACCTATTGGGTGTAAAGGCGGTTATTGCAGAATCTTTTGAAAGGATTCACCGCAACAACCTGGTGGGAATGGGACTGTTGCCACTCATTTTCAAAGATGGAGAAAGTATTCAGTCCCTAGGTCTCACGGGCAAAGAACTCTTTACCATGGAAGGACTAGCAGAGATCAGCCCCCGTAAAACTATAAAAGTTACAGCCAAAAAAGAAGATGGCTCCACCTTGGATTTCGAGGTAACGGCGCGTCTGGATACCGAGGTGGACGTAACCTACTTCCGCCACGGTGGTATCCTGCAATACGTCCTCAGGCAAATGGTGAAGGCTGAAAGTTGACCAACTTCCCATAGATAGTGCCTGTCCATAGATGAGAGATTTTTTTCTAAATCGAGGCGCTCGATGAATTTAACCACAGGCATATATTTGATATCTCGGAGTCTCGTGCCTCGCTTACCGGAGGATTAAATTTTGAGAGCAACGACGAGTTAGAGGGAAAAGGCCATTTATGGACAAACACTAGATAAAAAAACACCCCAAATCTACAATAAGATTCGGGGTGTTTTTTTGGTCTAGCTCCCTCGCAACAACAAAAGGCAAGATATCGAGAAAGAGCCTTAGCCCGCATTTCTCATGAACTTTTTGGTAAATAGCCTAAAGTTCTAATTTCACAGGGTAAATGCAATAGACTCAAAAGCAATGTGTATTTCGCTGTATATCGAAAAGCTCACCCTCCGGGTCACAAGATTTTTCCGCTGCTGCATCGTTACTGAGCACTTGAGGTACAAAAGTACAGTCAAGTGCTCCGTGTCTTGATCAGCAAAAAACTTTAGTGATGAGAAATACGGGTTAGTCCTCTATTTCAAACAATTTTTTCAATTCTGGCTTGCGAATGAGAATCTGTTTCTTCAAATCTGCAACAAGCGCATGATCTGAGTGCATCTTCACGAAGTCATATGCTTTCACATAATTACTTTCCACCAGAACATCGATCATAGTCAACGCTTTAGGGTGATCAGGGGCAACATCAAGAATAAAGATGATCGCATTAGGGGTCAACTTGGCAATGTCCGCATTGTCTATGATACCATAAATACCGTCAAAAATGCTGCTCACATGCGGATGATCCATCTTTTCCTGTAGTAAAAGCACAGCAACGTTAGGGTCACGATCGAACATCGCTTTGATCAAGGTCTTCGCATAAACATTTTCAGGATTTGCAGTGATAAAGTCATAGGCATTGGTCAGATTTTTCTTTGCCAATGCGGTGGTCAACTCTTCTGCCAGGGGATGATCCGGTATAATTGTAAGCATCTGGGCAATAACATCAGAACGAAGTTCCTCAATGTAATCAGGTTCAAGCTTGTACATGCCCTTAATTATAGAATCGCTTCCAGCATGTCCCGGCATGCGCGTTATAACCTTAACAGCACTTGAATAGCTTAATCCTTTAAGCTGTTGTCCGACCGTTGCATACATCTGACCAATAAGGATTTCAGCCTCACCACTATCAGGATATCTTTCTATAAAATCAAAAGCCCTATCAAAATCCCATCCTGTTAAATGCCCCGGATTTCTCTTAACAGCCTCAAACAGTTCCAGCATACGCTTCAATTCTTCATCCGGCAGCTCCTCAGCGGCATCATCAGCAGGAGCACCAGACATTTTCTTACGTACTTTTCCAAAAAACCTTTTCTTAGATTTATCTGTTTTCATATGAGCAATCCAGTTCTATATAGTTAGCAGGGTTCGTTTTTGCCACGCCGAGTAAAAAATATAACCCCACCGAAGAGGTTCAAGTATCTCACTTTTTATACTACAATATAAGATCAGTTGCAAATTACTGTTAACATGTTAATGCGAACAATGAAGGTTTTTCATTGCTCCAGCAACTTCTCATTCAATGAGAAAAAGACGAGAGACTAATCACGAAAGAACGTGACGAAAGGACTGTAAATTATGAGAGAAAAAATCATCCTTCTTCTTAAAGAATACTCCGAACAAAAACGCCGGCCAGACAACAGTCCATTTATTGCTTTAGACCTAAAACAGGCGTTGGAAATAGCCGAAATAACCAAGACCACACTCCATGAAGTTGAAGAAGTGGCCCTATCTACAGGTATCACCCCTACGAGATATTCCCGAAACCAACGTGCTCTATCCATTAACGACCAGAAAAAACTCCACCAGGCCCACATTGCTGTCATAGGGCTCGGAGGTCTTGGCGGCGGTGTTACCGAACTCCTCTCACGAATAGGAATTGGCAATCTCACCCTGATAGACGGTGACTCCTTTGACGAAAGCAACCTGAACCGCCAGCTTCTCAGCACGGTATCAAACATTGGAATACCAAAAGCCACCGTAGCAGGCAAAAGAGTTAAAGAAATAAATCCTGCAATACGCGTACAGACTCATCTTAACTTCTTAGGGTCTGAAAATGGTTATGAACTCCTTAAAGAAGTCGATATAGCCATTGACTGCCTGGACACTATTTCTGACCGCTTTGTTCTTGAGCAGGTGTGTAAAAAAAGAAAAATCCCCATGATATCGGCGGCCATCGCAGGGAAAAGTGGGCAGATAACCGTCGTCTTTCCTGAAGAAAAGGGCCTCGTAAATCTCTACGGTTCTGCAGAAAATGCACCCATAAGAGGCGTTGAATCAAGTCTTGGCACGCTTCCATTTACGGCATCATTCATGGCATCTATCGAATGCGCTGAAGCGGTAAACCTCATCCTTAACAAGGATTCCATTTTGAGAAATGGTTTCCTCTTCAGCGATCTTGGGGACTACAGTATCGAACACATAAAAACCTGTTAAACTTTCTTTTTTTATGGTTCTCTATCTTGCGGCAGATTATTCATCTGAATCTATCAGCAAATTTATACCAACAGATTTATAGGTATACTTTTAAACAGCCATATCCATAACACAGACCATGGAAAATGTCTGACTTCAATGTTTTATAACCGGCAACAACCACCAATATACTGACATGGCTAAATCTTACACCGCACCCATGCATTCTGCAGAACATATACTCAACCAGGTAATGGTCAGGAAATTCAATTGCGGACGTTGCTTCAGTGCGCACATGAACAAGAAGAAATCAAAGTGTGACTACCACTTCGATAGAGACCTAACCGATAACGAAGTAAAGGAAGTGGAAACTGCGGTAAATGAGGCTATTTTATCGAACCAAGATGTGACTGAAGAGATGATTTCCTTGGCGAAAGCAGATCAGAATTTTAACCTCTCTCGTATTCCAGGCGAAGTCGAAACCGTTCGTATAGTGCACATTGGTAATTTTGATTCCTGTCCCTGTATCGGTGAACATGTTGACAATACATCAGAAATAGGCATGTTCCGTATGGTCTCCCAAGATTTCAGCGATGGAGTTCTTCGGATACGCTACAAACTCGCCGAGCCGGAAAAACGATGAGAATGAACATCAGAAAACGCCTTTCACTGCACGAATCCTAACAGAATCCCTTAAAAGAGCTCCAAAGAGAATCTGTTTGTATACGTAACAGCCCCGTATTTTCCCCTTTGAGAGTATTCGCCAAGTAGTATTTTAAAAGTTTTTTCTCATGATAATTGATACAAAAATCTAAGATACCTCGCTGTCCCATTGACATATAGTAAGGTAATCGCCTAAAATTGTATAAACATAATTCTGTTTACGTTTATACAAGACAAAGCCAAACCTGCCGGAAGATAGGGACGGAAAGCCACGGGTCTTAGATGATAGCCGAGCTACCTTAAAAAAGGTAGCTCGGTTTTTTTGTTTTCTTAACGTGTATTTACTAATAGGAGATTGCTGTCAACACACCTTAAAAACCCATTACAAAAAAAGAGGTGAAAGATGTCAGAGAGAATACTTATACCATTGGATGGCTCTAAATTCGGAGAAGCAGCTCTTTCCTATGTTGAGGAACTGATCTCTAGACTGGCCCCAGAGGAGAAGGTTGAAATCACTCTGTTTCATGTCATTACAGCAGTCAAACACCCGATCCATATACCTATGGCAGGGGCAACGATTTCGGTTCAATACAATGAAGAAGAGCTCGCCGAAATGAAGGGTGCGGCAACAGATTTTCTCAACAAAGTGAGTGGCCGTCTGCGCAGTGAAAAGGTTACCGTTATTTGTAAAGTTTCGGTGAATGAAAATCCGGCAGATGAGATTATTAAGGCCGAAGTAGAAGTCAATGCTGACCTGGTGGCCATGTCAACGCATGGAAGGAGCGGCATTTCTCGTTTTGCTACTGGAAGCGTTGCAGACAAAGTACTGCGAGGAGGTACTGTACCTGTTTTAATGGTGAGAGCGAGTGAGCCGAGCCTATTGGGAAAGGTTGCGCTAACAACAGGGGGCACTTTATGAAACACTCGATATCAGATATCTGATACGTTTTAAACATTTTCACTTGAATCTATGCTCCCTCTAAGCCAAATAATTCTGCTGTAGTGAGAGCTCACCAAACAAGAATAAAATATTCAGGAATTACTGACACTTCCAGATAATGCCTGAAATATTCTGGAATGATCTTCACCCTCAACAGTATAAAATAAGGCCTCTATGATTTGCACGAAACGGAAATTATAGCACTTTTTATCCCCGCGGCTCTTGAATTGTGCTGGAGGCCATCAAGGAGACATGTAATGACTACCCTGGCTGAGCAGACAAAAACGCTATGGCATATGATGTCCACTCTGGAGATACTGGCTCGATTGGCGACCAGCGAAAATGGGTTGACAAACGCTGAGGCGAAGACCCGACTTGAGCTCTACGGACGGAATCGACTCCCCCAGAAGCCGCCCGGTGCCTGGTGGGAGATCGTCCTGCGGCAGTTCATGAGTCCGCTGATCTACATCTTGATCATTGCAGCCATCGTTTCCGCAATTGCCCATCCAGAGGACCTCACAGATGCTATTTTCATTGCCGCCGTACTTGTTATAAACGCGGCCATCGGCGGTTATCAAGAAGGAAAGGCAGAGCAAAGCAGTCGCGCCTTACATAAACTCCTCCAGATTCGGGCTTCGATCCTCCGGGACGGTGAAATATGCGAAACAGATGCCGAGGAGTTGGTGCCTGGGGACATCGTGTGGCTGGAGTCCGGAAACCGAGTACCGGCAGACATGCGGTTGCTCATGACGCATGGATTAGAAGTAGATGAGTCACTGCTGACCGGTGAGTCGCTGTCTGTTCTGAAGGATCCCTCCTGGACGGGTGACGCTTCCGCGCCGATGGCTGATCGCCACAACATGGCATATGCCGGTTCCATCATCGTCCGTGGACGTGCCAAGGGTGTCGTCGTCGGATCCGGGGCCGCGACCGCCGTGGGTCAATTGGCCCTCGATGTGATGAGTGCCACGGTGGGTAAGCCGCCCCTGCTCGTGCGTATGGAGAAATTCACACGTGTCGTCGCCTTCGCCGTGCTGGTTGCAGCTGGCTCGATTGCCGTCATAGGTGTTTTTTTTCGAGGTTACGCCGTCAGCGACATGTTCCTGTTTGGCGTGGCCTTAGCTGTTTCCGCCATCCCCGAAGGACTGCCGGTGGCAATGACGGTTGCTCTGGCCATTGCCACCACGCGCATGGCTCGCCGCGGTGTGATAGTTCGCCGACTGGCAGCCGTTGAGGGGCTGGGCAGTTGCACC
Organism: Desulforhopalus sp.; assembly: GCA_047619065.1. Taxonomy (GTDB): domain Bacteria; phylum Desulfobacterota; class Desulfobulbia; order Desulfobulbales; family Desulfocapsaceae; genus Desulforhopalus_A. The sequence continues at coordinate 33,246 of JBLHNA010000035.1, read as the reverse complement.
CTTATCGGCAGTGACAAGACTGGAACGCTCACTTGCAACGAGTTAACAGTACGGACAATCAGCCTCTCCGATGGTCTGACGATTGAGGTTACGGGTGAAGGGTTTATTCCGAATGGCCAGGTGCTCCTCAACGGCCAGCCCGTCGTCCCCGGCACACATGCGACGCTGAACAGCTTGGCTAGGGCAGCCGTGCTTTGCAACGAAGGAACCCTCCACCAGCGGAATGGTTCCTGGATTTGGCGGGGAGATCCAACGGACCTGGCGCTTTTGTCTTTCAGCCATAAGCTCGGACTGGTTCGAGAGGTGATCCTTAGTCAGTACCCCCAGTTGAACGAGATTCCTTTCGAGCCGGAACATCAGTATGCCGCCACCTTCCACTCAGGCGAAGGTGGCACGTGCATTTTTGTGAAGGGGGCTCCCGAGCGCGTATTGGCGATGTGCGTTTTTTCAGATCAAGAAGTGAGAACGCGGGAACTGCTGACGATCGCAGAGTCCATAGCCGAAAAGGGTTACCGGGTTCTGGCATTGGCGGAAGGTCTTGCCCTGGGAGAATTAGACTCTTCCCAAGCGCCTCCGGAGCCAAAAGCGCTGACCTTTCTCGGATTCGTGGGAATGATTGATCCGCTCAGAGCTGGCGTTCGCGAGGCCGTAGTTGCGTGCCACGCAGCCGGCATCACAGTCTGCATGATCACCGGAGATCACCCGGTTACGGCTCTGTCGATCGCCCGCGATCTGGGATTCGCGGACCGACCGGAACAAGTGATTACGGGCCGCGAGCTGGAGGACATGTCGCCCGAGCAACTGATCGAGACCGTTAAGGCCGTATATGTCTTCGCCAGAGCGACACCGCGACAAAAGCTAGAGTTGGTGAAAGCCGCCCAGCAGATCGGACATTACGTTGCTGTCACAGGCGACGGCATCAACGATGCCCCTGCGCTCCGGCAGGCGAACATCGGTGTAGCTATGGGCAAGGTCGGTACGGATGTAGCTCGCGAGGCGGCTGAGTTGGTGATCACCGATGATAACTTCGCCACGATCATTGCCGGTGTTGAAGAAGGGCGCATAGCCTACGACAACGTACGCAAAGTTATCTACCTTCTCGTATCAACAGGTGCTGCAGAAGTGCTCCTTCTGGGTCTGGCCGTATTGACTGGCTGGCCCAATACCAGTGCCAGCCTGACCGTACTCCCGCTGTTTCCAGTTCAATTGTTGTGGTTGAACCTGGTAACTAATGGCATTCAGGATCTCGCCCTGGCTCTCGAGCCAGGCGAAACAGGAGTCTTGCAGCGGCCGCCGCGTCCTCCGCATGAACCTGTCTTCAATCGTTTGATGGTGGAACGTACGCTCGTCGCCTCTGTCGTTATAGCGCTGGTCGGTTTTGGTGCCTTCTGCTGGATGATTGAAATTGGCGGCTGGTCGGAAGGAAAGGCGCGTAACGGCCTTCTTTTGCTGATGGTGCTTTTCGAGATTATCCACATCGGCAACTGTCGCTCAGAAACGACCTCAGCTTTGCGACTCTCTCCTTTTAAAAGTCCCATCCTCTTAGGCGGTTCCATCCTGGCGTTCCTTGTTCACATAGCAGCCATGCAGATTCCATTCATGCAGCGAATATTGCACATCGAACCTTTAGATATCCTCACATTTGCATCGTTGCTGGGGCTTGCGTTCACGATCTTTGTGGCAATGGAGATTCACAAATGGTGGTGGAACATTCGCCGCATCGGGTAGGCGCAAATTTATATTGAGTCTTCCTCCATCACTTTGCAAGCGGGTCCCCAAAAACATTGACCTGATATGGAAAGAGTGGGCAGCTATAAAAAAAAGGTGTTCGGAATTCACTCAAGTACGATGGCATAGAGTTTGGCGCATTCACGGTGCCTTTTTCTGTGCCGTTTCGGAATTTGATTCCATTATACTCCAGACAGTTCCGGCAAAACCGGTTAAAAGAAAACCGACCATTGGAGGTAGTCCCACCTGACGACATAAAAACCCCAATAGAAAAGCTATTGATAGGATGATGGGATCCATAGAACCTCACCTTGTCGGGGTAAAGCCAACAGTTATATCACTGAGTTTGAAGTCCAAGGGCGCGAAAACGTCCGCTAGGTGTATCGACTCGCTATTATAAAAGCCCGAACTCGTGTAGGAGAGTCATAAAGTGTCATACTGAGTGCCTGCTCAGGGAGCCTGAAATGTACCACCGCGTAGGTTTGTAGAAACAGTGGTTATGGAAAAGTTGCCCCTCCCACCATCACTTAATTTGCCGGATTATTTAAAATGCCCCTCCTGATGAGGAGGGGCTTGATTCTATTGGTGAGTAAACTATCTTCAAATCTCGAATCGGCCGCTGTTCATCACCTTGGTCCAGGCCTTGACGAAGTCGTCGATGAACGTCTTCTCGCCATCCTCAGAGGCATAGGCCTCAGCGACTGCCCTGAGTTCTGAGTTCGAACCGAATACCAGGTCGACTGGGGTCGCAGTCCATTTCAGCTTGCCGCTGGTACGGTCACGCCCCTCGTACACGCCTTCTTTCTTCGATGGTGCCCACGTGGTAGACATGTCGAGCAGGTTGGTGAAGAAGTCGTTGCTCAGCTGACCAGGCTTATCGGTGAACACACCATGCTTCAAGCCGCCGGCATTCGCGCCCAATGCCCGCATACCACCGACCAGTGCGGTCATCTCCGGTACTGTCAGGGTCAACAGGTCGGCCTTCTCGACCAGCATGTCAGCAGGAGAACCGTAAGCACCGTCGTTGTAGTAGTTACGGAAGGCATCTGCCTTCGGCTCCAGTACGGCGAACGAATCCACGTCGGTCATATCTTGTGTCGCGTCACCACGACCCGGTTTGAATGGAACCTTGACCTCGTAACCGGCATCTTTTGCCGCCTTCTCGATAGCAGCAGCACCACCGAGCACAATCAGGTCAGCGATGGAGACCTTGCTGCCAGAGTTTTTTTGGACTTCTTCAAGTGTCTTTAGCACGCTGGTCAGTTCTTTCGGGTCATTGGCTTTCCAGTCCTTCTGTGGAGCAAGTCTGACACGCGCACCGTTGGAGCCACCGCGCATATCTGAGTCGCGATAAGTAGAAGCTGATGCCCATGCCGCTCTGACCAGTTCAGGTACTGTCAAGCCGGATTTCAGAATCTTCGCTTTCAAATCGTCTGCTTCTGTGGTGCTTATCTTGTAATCGGAAGCCGGAACCGGATCTTGCCAGATAAATACCTCTTCTGGAATCTCACTGCCCAGGTAGCGGGCACGCGGACCCAGATCACGATGCGTCAGCTTGAACCATGCCTTGGCAAAAGCCTGTTCGAACTCTTCCGGGTTCTCCAGAAAACGCTCGGCGATCTTGCGGAAGCCGGGGTCTTCCTTCAGAGCGAGGTCGGTCGTGAGCATGACAGGCGGGTTACCTTTACCTTTGACGTGGGCATCAGGTACGGCTGTATGTGCACTTTCATCTGTCGGTATCCACACGGTAGCGCCAGCAGGAGTAACATGCTTCTGCCACTCGAATGTGAACAGATTACTGAGAAACAGGTTAGACCATGTGGTAGGCGTTTGGGTCCAGGCACCTTCCAGGCCGCTGGTTATGGTATCTTCAGCATTGCCTTTACCACACTTGTTCTTCCAGCCCAGTCCCTGCTCCTCGATAGCGGCGCCGGCAGGCTCTGGGCCTACACAATCAGCTTTCACTGCACCGTGGTTCTTGCCAAGGGTGTGCCCACCAGCGATCAACGCTACGGTCTCCTCATCATTCATCGCCATTCGGCCGAATGATTCTCGTATGTCTTTGGCAGCAGAGACCGGATCGAGATTACCGCTTGGGCCTTCCGGGTTCACATAGATCAGGCCCATCTGCAATGCAGCTAAAGGCTTTTCGAGTTCACCGTCCTTTTTGTAACGCTTGTCATTGCCAAGCATTTTGGTCTCGGGGCCCCAATACACAAGGTCTGATTCCCAGTCGTCCACGCGGCCACCGGCGAAGCCCAGGGTTTCGAAACCCATCGATTCCAGCGCGACGTTACCTGTCAGTATCATCAGGTCTGCCCAGGATACATTACGCCCGTATTTTTGTTTGACCGGCCACAACAGGCGTCGCGCCTTGTCCAGACTGGCGTTATCAGGCCAACTGTTAAGCGGTTCAAATCGTTGCTGGGCACCATCGGCACCGCCGCGTCCGTCATGTATGCGGTAGGTTCCTGCGCTATGCCAAGCCATCCTGATCATCAAGCCACCATAGTGGCCCCAGTCTGCCGGCCACCAGTCCTGTGACGTGGTTAGTACTTTTTCGATGTCCGCTTTCAGTGCCTTGAGGTCGACGCTATTGAAGGCCTTGGGGTAGTCAAAGTCACCACCGTACGGATTTGATTTACTATCGTGGTCACGTAGCGAGCCGACATCCACCTGATCCGGCCACCAGAAGCTGTTTGACTTGGCTTTTCCACTGAACATATTCTCCGATTGTGCCGCCGGCGCAATCGCGATCCCTATGGCTGCGACGAGTAGTATTGTTTTCTTGAGCATTACTTCCTCCTAAGTTTTTTGGTTGAGTATATTGTTATTGCTAAAAGTACACTTCTTTAGAATGTCAATAAGTCAAGCCTGCCCCCTGATCTTTGATTACAAAGCGACAATAGTCCCAATATAAAGCGAGTAAAAAATGCCCCCGCTGGTCCAAGTTGTACACTGTACTGGTTATGTAAATGATGTCAGGGAAAACAAAAAAGCCGAACCACCTTTTCTTAAGGCAGCTCGGCTATCTTTTAGACCCGTGGCTTTCCGTCCCTGCCTTACAGCAGGTTTGGCTTTGTCGGTTGTCAGTTTAAGATTAGACTATAGCACAAAGCCTAACAATAAACAAGATAACGGAGTAATACTAAATGAAAATATTTGCAGCATCTATGAAGATATTACACAGAACGTAAGTTACGCTTCTTCCTGCCCCCCGGCTCGGGATAAGTAACTACTTTTTCAGAGAATAGATCTCTTGCGAAAACGTGGTGCGCTTGATCTCGCCCGCACAACTATTAATCTGGCGTTTAACCATTCCCTATTTTCATGTCTAATTTATCGATCATCCCACGAAAGACTTTACTACCGTCTAATGTGACCCTGGTGTCACTATTCAAGCAAAGACCAAATTCCTATGGTGGGTTGTGTACCTTTGTTTAGAGAAAGCCGAGGGTTGAATGAGCTCAATGTAAGCCTGAGGATCTTATATATGGAGTTCTTCTTCAACGTGTGCACATAAGGTTTTAGGATAAATGTCCTTAAACGTAAATTATGTCCTTGTCATCGTAGCAATCAATTTCTTGTTACACGATGCTATTACATTGAAAATAGAAACAAGGTTCTTCCTTTCAAGGAGGTTGCAAAGGTTCTACAGGAAATGTACAAATCCACTGGAAAAAAGTAACTACAGCTTCACCATTTTCCCCATATTTGCAGGGTCAAGTAGGGACAGCCCCCTGTTTGTTCCAGTCTCCACTACCAGAACACTTTGTAGTAGAATTATTGAACTTCGAAGTTACTGTTCGGAGTTGATCAAATGATTTGGAAAAAGTATGCTTGACAGCAACTGATGTTGTCACTGTATAACGGTCACCCAATTCCGGAAGAATCCAGGAACATCATCTATGGATAACTATAACACTCGCCTGCAAGATCCTCGGGGGTCTCGTCCTGTTCATGTTCAGTATCTCGATGTTAAGCGATACAATGAAGAGAGTCGCCAGTATCCGTCTGAAAATAATCCTGGAAAAAGCCACAGCAAGCCCACTCAGAGGGATGTTTGCGGGAACGATGGTTACCTTTCTGGTCCAGAGCTCAAGCGTTACAGTCCTGCTACTACTCGGCCTGGTCAATGCCGGAGTCATGAATCTGAGACATGCCGTATATGTCATTCTCGGCTCAGAGATTGGAACAACAATCACCGCCCAGATCGTGGCCTTCAAGATTACCGTCTTCTTTTACCCCCTTATCATAGCGGGTTTCTTCCTACGCGCCGCATTCCCTACCAGAGAGAATCTCAGGAACATTGGTGAGGTTCTGTTTTGTCTCGGCCTTGTATTCCTATCTATGAAGATCATGGCTGACGGAGCCAAACCACTCAAGGATTATCCCCTCTTCATGGATATGATTGCACAGTTCGGCTACTTCCCGCTCTACGGAATTCTCATTGGCACCATCTTTACCACAATCACCAACAGCAGTTCGGCAACTACAAGCCTGGTCATCGCTATGAGCATAGAAGGAGTAGTTGATCTACCATCAGGAATTTCTCTGATTATCGGTGCAAATATTGGAACTTGCGTCTTGGAACTGGTCGCTATTATAGGAACAAGTATTTCAGCCAAACGAACAGGAATAGCACAATTTATCATCAACCTTCTGGGAGCCATACTTATATATCCTTTCATCTTACCATTTTCAGAACTCATTGCCTCCACAGCAGATGATATCCCCAGACAGATAGCAAATGCACATACGGTGTTCAATGTAGCTGCCAGTTTTATACTTCTACCATTTACTTCAGCCTTGATATTCATATTAAAGAAATTAATTCCAGGAGAGGACATCAATGTTTCAGATATTTCACAGGGACTTGATGAAAACATCCTGAACGTGCCTGCGGTGGCTCTGTATCAGGCGGAAAAAGAAGTTCGTAAAATGGCCTCCATCACCGAAGAGATGCTGAAACTGGCCAGGGCAGCATTCTTTACGGGAGATAGAGACGCTGTAAAAACCGTCAAGGAATATGAGAAAACTGTCGACACAATGCACAACAGACTTGCAAGCTACATCAGCAAAATCAGCACCCTGTTGCTATCCGACAATGACACCTCTAGAAAACGAGTTATTTCTCACTCACTTGCTGACATTGAACGGATTGCGGATCTGGCTGAAGATCTCTCTATATATGCGAAACAAAAAGATATTGTTTTCTCGAAACCGGCCAAAAGAGAACTAGAGAAGATCCTTAATCATGTTATAGACGTATACAGTGCTGCTATTCAGGTGCTCAAAAAAAAGCACAAGATAGTGATGACCAATACAATCAGGGTAGAGAATATGACTGACTCAGTTGAACCAGCCTATAGCAAAAAGCACCATACCCAACTAGAACAAAGAACGGGTATAACCGACCTGGATATTTTTTATCCTGCGGTGTTAAGAAATCTCGAACGAATTGAAGATCATTCCTATAATCTAGTCGAGCATTTCAACGATCTCTGATTCACTGGCTATAGCCGCAGACAACACAATGTTTCTGGCCTTAATCACTTCTGAAGAAGTGATTGCATGCTTTTTATTGTCAATCATGAAGAGATCAACCACTTCTTTATCTTTTGTGAATTCAGCTAAAAGGTTATTGCCAATCGAACACTATTCAACATATGCAACTGCTCTCACAGGGGAACCATCTGCATATTCAAATTTTAGAGGGAAACAGGAAAAGGTGAAGGTGGGGTGAGGTACAGATAAAAGATTGGTCAGATTTTCTATAATAACCGTATCATTTTTGAGAAAAACCTTATGAATGGGGTATTCTTTAGTGTCTGAAACGTCGGCGGAAATAGTATCTAAACCAATCCCTTTGATTTTAAATTGACTCAACCACCGGGCAGCCTCGACCGTGAGCGTACTGTAGCCAGAAAAATACTGATCCGTTCCCCAATATGTACTCCATCCGGTATGAATCAGTAAAAAGTCTACTTTTTCAATTTCTTTTTCATAGGGCGCAAGCGAGCAGACATCAATTGTTGACTTGTTCTGTTTTTCAACATTGAGCAGTAATGCAGAGCCATGGAAATGTCCTATTCCCAGCTGACCGAGTGTTCTTGCATCTTTAATCAAATGGGCTGGTGCATCAACATGCGTTCCTATGTGGGAATACATTGTAATTTTCTTTTCGAGAAATCCATCTTCCTCAATAGAACAACCGATTATAAATACTGGTTGCTCTGTACCAGGATAAACAGGCATATCGGCTGAAAGTGTGTGACTTAAATCAACTATTTCCATATTGGCAATCCATTGTTCTGTTTCACAACGCGGATCCTTTCTAACGGCGGTGCTTACTCACTGTTCTGGCTTTTTGTTGCGTAGCCTAATAAGTTCTGCGCGAAGCCATTCAGCACATTTTTGGGACTCAGCATCACCACACTTTACGAGATAGGGTCTACCGGAGATACTACTTTTCGTTGCAGCATATGTAATAAAATCTTCTGTAGTTCTGACTAAACCTTTTTTTTGTACATACCTGTATTTTTTATTGATGTGATCAGCAGCTTTACCCGCTTCAGACCAACTGCCATTTCTGTAAAACGTACACTTTGACATTCTCACGAACTCGATGAGTTTTTCAACCTCAGACGTCACTGCTACCCACCCACGATTTTCCTCTGCAACAGATGGCAGAGAAAAAAAGAACATTCCAATAATCAATATTACGCTTAAGTGGACCGGAGTAGGTTTCATCATTTCATCGCATATAGCGGACGAGGCAGCGAATTTTAACTAGTGTCTGTAAATAAATAGCCCTTTTTCCCTAACTCGTCGTTGCTCTCAAAATTTAATCCTCCGGTAAGCGAGGCACGAGACTCCGAGATATCAAATATATGCCTGTGGTTAAATTCATCGAGCGCCTCGATTTAGAAAAAATCTCTCATCTATGAACAGACACTAACTCTACACTTTAATGGACATGTTCCTCGTTTTCTTCTTCTGATAAGAGAGCGGGAAATTTTTTCGTGGCAAAGGCGGAATGACAACTCACACACGACTCGGCCATTTCAGAAAAGTAGAAATTTATGAGTTCTGATTTTCTATTCTTTGCAACGTGTTCAAGCATACCCGCCAAATAATGGAACCTCTGGTCTTTTTCTAAAAATGACGGTGGCAGTACGGAGTGTAATTCCTTTACCTGGCTCTCTGTAAGGCTTTGTTTCAAAATATAGCTGCGTTCTATTTTTCCCGCGGTAATTGCGATTTCCGCCCAGTTCCCAGAACTATAGGCAGGGAGAATAGATAGCATTCCATTTTGAATGGCTATCATCTCTTTAGAGAGCAAATCGTGTAAATCATGGGACAACGCTTCTACTCCCACGGGAGTTTCACTCGCGCCATGATCATGCTCACCTGCACCATAACCGATGATTGGAACGAGAAGAACAAACACTGCAATACAAAAAATGATTTTCATTGGCCACTCCGGTAGTAGATTATAAAGCGAAAAATATCAAAAGACAGACATGCATCGTGCTAAAGCGCCTCGTTCACCACTCATTTTGACAAAACCTGCGCACAGATGTCTATCAGTTGCCTTCCTCATATTTTTTTTCCACTTCCTGATATCCTTCATCAGATAGAAGAGGCGTAAATTCAGGCGTTTTTATAAGCTTATATTTACCCGAACGGGCAAGTTTTTCAGCCTGGTCCATTGCCTCGACAATTTCTCTATTGGCCACTCTAGCTTTTGCTTTTTGTCCTCGGCGAAGTGACGGCCTGGCTATCTTATCTGGGTTGGCTCCCTTCTGCAGCTGAACGATATACTCCGTCCCCTTGATCTGATTTCTTGCAATTATTTGTTTCCACCCTCCGTACACCGAACTTCCAAAGAGTAGCATAAACGGAATAATCAACAATGGCAGATACATCGTTTTTTTCATTTCATTCGCTCCTTTATAACAGTGATAATAGCAGTAGACTCACAAAATCCGTGCATCACCTATTACTGTTGTTAAATACAATAACCAGGGCACTCATCCAATCGCGCGACGATCCCTACAGTAGGGTAATCACTTCCGGCTAGCCCTTCACATGAAACTTTGTTGGGTTTAAATATTCTTCCTCAAACATAGCGACGATTCTCAAAGAATTCCACCTTCGTGCCGCTCTTCCATCTGTCCATCCCCATGCTTGGCAAACCGAGTAGTTTCTCCTCCATGGGTCGGATTCCTAACAGGCCATGGCCAACCACCAAAATGAGTCGTTTGAAAGTCACTCAAGGCATCTTCGATTTCCTGGCGATTGTTCATTACAAATGGGCCATGCTGCACGACTGGTTCATTAATGGGTTTTCCCTGTAACAGAAGTAAGCGCGATGGTTCCGAACCATTTTCAATGAAACATTCTTGCTCTGAATCGAGTTCTGCAGCGTGATATGCATTCAAGGTTGCACCTGCCACCTTTACAGTCTTGCCTTTGAAAAAGTAAAGTGTACGGTTAACTCCAGCTGACGCTTGCGGTAAAAGTATCTGCGCCTCTGGCAGCATATCAATAATCCAAATGGCAACTTCATTTTGAGGATCAGCAGCCCATGAGCTGGGAGGAGGGGATGGAGCCTTCGTACCCGCTAGCTCACCGGCTACGATGAGTACTCTTGTTTTCTGGTCTTCGGAGACAAAGACAGGAATATCTTCACGCCAGAGCATTTTGTAATGGGGAGCAACCATTTTATTTTTTGCAGGTAAATTAAGCCATATCTGAAAAAGCTCCATGGTGTTGTCTTTACTTTCATTTATCAGTGGAAACATCTCTGAATGCTGGATACCTTTACCCGCTGTCATCCACTGCGTATCTCCCCCACCATAACGACCGGCACCACCCAGACTGTCTGCGTGATCGACCATCCCCCGTTGCACCACCGTCACAGTCTCAAATCCTCTGTGCGGATGTTCAGGGAAACCCGGAATACGCTCCCCATGGTACATACGAAATCCATCTTTCACTGTGAAATCCTGACCGAGGCAACGACCTGAGAGTAACGGTGCATCCGGTCCGAGTTGTCCATTACCTTTCGGGAAAAAGTCCTCATGATGAACACAAAAGATAAAAGGATCAGAGGTTTCCCACTGAAAGCTAAGAGGTCTGACTTTCTTTATAATTGCATTTTCCATAATAACCGCCTTTTAGTGCCTTACTCCTAAAATCCTGTCATAAAAAAACAAGAAAACGGAGAGTGCTTTTAACATTAATAACTTGAAGTTAGCACCAGATAGCGAACGAAGAGAGACCTTCGAGTCACTTATACCCCTCAGGTAAGCGATAGACTCCGAGGGGGTACTAAACTGAGTCCCAGCTTAATTCCCGTTTACCGGGGTTAGCGATCTGCTCCATTAAGAAAAGCTACCTACCGTTCACTCCGATTCTGACACAAATTCAAATCGTGGTATCTGTTTTCCCTCAACTTCAACACTTTCGGTAAACATTTTTTTAGGACGCACCCACATACTATAGTCACCATACAGACATTGGTAGACCACAAGCTTCTCATCAGTTTCTGAGTGAGTCGCTTCACAAATAACTTTGTACGTCTTGTTTTTGTAATGTTTATAAATACCAGGTTTTATAGTGTTCATGGATTACTTCCCGCTTTCTGGGGTTATTTATCTTGGTTACTTTTTTACTATTGAGCCAGAATCACCATCCCAGCACCAGTCATGATTAGGCTCTATATGAACTCCACCAATCCAACGATCTCTCTTGGTAACACCTAGCCAATTTCTCTTGCCGGATAAGACCTCTACGCCAACAGGAGTAATAGCTAGCTCCCCATCATTGACTGTAGGCTGGGTCAGCACCTCACCACCTGTCAGGGTTAATAAGGCAGGGCTTGAATCAAGAAACTCCTGAAGGATCACCCAAAAACTGGCATCACCTAAAAATATTCGTTCTTCTAAGCCTTGACTGCGGCCAAACACTTTACCAGCTTTCTTTTCACCTTCGGCTATGATTTGCAAGGCCTGTTGAGCTGTACGTGACAAGCCATTTTTACAATTCGGATATTCTTCTAACATTCTGACAATTGCACCTTGCAAAAACGGCAATACAGAAAGTTCTTCAGTCAACAAGTGGTTCCACTTTTCAGGTGAGTCTTCTCGAAATGCCGCCCAGGCCCTGCTGGCAAGCAGTAGATGTTTTCCCGTAACCGGCTCTTCATATTGCATTAAGCCTCTCATTTCATCTGGCGAAAGCGCACCCAAGTACTTGTCTCTACAAATAAGCGATACCTTCGCTTCATCTTTACTATTAGACTGAAACCAGTCTAATATCTGTAAAACTTGCAGCTGATCGTAAAGATCGTGTTCAAACCACAAGATAACTTTTTCATATTTATGAAAAGACTTTACGACATTGTCTCTTTCAATGAAATCACGCTCAATAACTTCGGGCGGTCCCCAACCTCGACGTACAATGAATTCACCACGAACCTTTGATAATTCTTCAAGAGTAAGCCCCTTCGGAACAGGCCCTTCATGGAGCACATCCATCCACGGAAGAAACGTACCGGCAACCCCAGCCTCTTCCATCACCTTAATTGCACAGTGACCATTTGTAATATTGAGGATATTTTGCATGTCATCTCTCATTATCGGTATCCAACGACTATGACTGGGCAGTATTTGTTTGAGTAGCCGTCATATAGACCTTAATAAATTCTTTGACAGCGGCCTCCGGCGTAGCCCATGAGGTAACTAGACGAATGGCTGAGTGGGTCTCGTCAATTTTAGCCCAGACGTAGAATTCAAATCCTGTTAATAAATCTTCAATCACCCTATTATCAATAACAGGGAAAATCTGATTGGTAGGTGATTCGATCCAGAAACTACAACCGGCGCTTTGTAGTGCATTTGCCAGATATTGCGCCGCATTATTAGCCTGCCTGGCAAGATCAAAGTAGAGACTATCTCTAAAGAGTTCTTCAAATTGGATCCCCAACACCCTACCCTTTGCAAGCAGCCCACCCCTTTGCTTTATGAGGTAGCAAAGATCTTCTTTCAAACGTTTATTTCGTACAACTAAAGCCTCGCCCAGTAAGGCCCCGTTTTTGGTCCCCCCTACAAAAAGAGCATCTGTGAGTCTGTACATTTCAGACATCGTAAGCTCTGCTTCGCTGCATGTAAGGGCTGCGCCTAAACGGGCACCATCCATATAGATGAGAAGATTGTTCTCCTGGCAATAATTGTGCAATTCTCCGAGTTCTAATCTGGAGTATACGGTTCCCAGCTCAGTCGGATTTGATATATAGACAAGCCGTGGCTTCACCATGTGTTCGAAATGATGTTCGGTCAGCACCGGAGCTATTAATTCCGGAGTAAGTTTCCCATTTGTCGTATCAACTGTGAGAAGCTTGTGGCCCGTTGCCTCGACAGCTCCTGTCTCGTGGGTTGCAATATGCCCACTGGTTGCAGTAATGCAGGCTTCATGGGGGCGTAAAAATGAACTGATTGCGATGAGGTTGGTCTGGGTTCCACCTGAGAGCAGATGCACATCCGCACTATCGTCTCCCACAAGCCCTCGAATCGTCGCAATGGCGTTTTTCGTGTGACTATCCCCCCCATATCCTTCTTCCTGGGTTTTATTGTGTTTGATTAAGGCATTCAGAATATCAGGGTGTGCCCCTTCGCTATAATCGTTTTTGAAACTGTACATATTGCTGTATCCCTTGTTGACGGTTACGCTTACCTTCACGTTTACGGGGGTTAGTTGCACCTTCAACTATCCTCCAAACTCGAGACACTGTCAATACATACGGTACCCCTTCCATCTTAATGAAAAGCATAGGTGTGGGGGGCTGGTGGGGGATGGAACAGACTTTTGCAGGATTTAGCCCGCATTTCTCATGAACTTTTCGATAATTAGACTAATATTCTAATTTAACAGGATAAATCCAATGGACTCAAAAGCAGTGTGTCTTTCGCTGTATATCGAAAAGTCCACCCTCCGGGTCACATGATTTTTCCGCTGCTGCATCGTTACTGAGCACTTGAGGTGCAAAAGTACAGTCGAGTGCTCCGTGCCTTGATCAGCAAAAAACTTTAGTGATGAGAAATTCGGGTTAGATTTCGCCAGGATCCAATTTGCATGAATGGTAACTCTCTTCCACTTTGGGAGAAATAACTTCAAGCAAATCTTCGCGGTGCAGATATGGGCACGGCTCATCGTAGGGAAAGTCTTTACATTGCTGAGGGCTCGCCATATGAATACCGCAACGCTTATTGAGTTTTCCATCAATGAGAAAAACGCAGGAGCCATCCGCCTTGACCTTGAAGGTGTTCTTGCCTTCAATATATTTTTTTCGAACCTCGCCATCACTGATCTTAAAATGGCGCGCAATGCGATTAATGTCTGTTGCAGTGATTAAAAGAGCCGAGCCAGAAAGACGATAACAGCAAAATCCAGGACAGTAGTTACAAAATATTCTATGTTTGGATCCTGTGTCACTTCCCTCCATACTACACTCCTCCAAACCAGATTTTTTTATTAGTTAGTGAACAATCCGTGCCCTGACTACAGGGGAATTGCCTCGCCTCGTTCCATCAACCATCGCCTTTGTATTGGCCTCTTCTTTTTCAGCTTTTATCAGATATCTTGGTAAAGGCCTCTCTGGGCAGTCGACATGGAGGCAATTATTTCCTTGGCTCTTTCCGGAGAAACAGCACTGCGGCTACCATCTGTATTTTGTATTATGACACCAGAATTGGTGAGCATTTTATAACGATACTTTCGTTCATTTTTATCTGGACAGCACACTAGCTGACAGTTGGCGCAGGACACCCGCAGTTTTTCATCCAAAAAGAAAAAATACCTGCCACCTTCAGATGTTGGCCATTTACTGTGGGCGCTCTGCATCCGCTCATAAGCAGGACGAAGTTGGTCATCGCTTTTAGGGATTGCAAAACGACCGGGAGACCATGTGGACCATTTCCCAGATGAATGGAGTCCCGTATACCCACTACAGACAGGGTCGCACCGTCCGTAATGACGACGCTTAGAGTAGGTAACCTCATGGCCTCCAAGCGCTAGATTCGTTTCCTCGCGTTTACTCATAAATTCAGCAACACATGATGCCATACATAATCGGCAGTTGTCACAATAACTCTCTTCGGAGGGCAAAGGTGGTGTGGCTAGAAGATGGGCCGAAGTAACGGTTGTTGCCAGGATGACTGCGGCACCTTGGTTCTTGGTAATGAGGTTCCCGGATAAGCCAAGATGTCCGACACCGGATCGAACAGCTAAGTATCGGTGAGCAATATCTGGATAATAGCTTTCCGCAACAAACTCTGACAATACGGTAGGGTCTGGCGGCCTGAACACGTTATTAGCAGCAACGGGAACAGATGGAAATCCTTTTTGCGTGAGGTAGTTGGACAGGTGCAAGGCAATGCCGCTCGCCAAAACATTTGCTTGAATAAAGGCTTTTTCTAAGGCAAGTCGCTCCTTTTTCATCAAATAGGGAAGTATCGGTCTTTGATCTATTGCTACAGCAAAAGTGACAGCAGACTTTGCTCCAGGCAGAACATAGGTCAAATCTGAGGAAGGAGGGCCGCCTTCAAGCGTCTCGAGTGTTGAGATTCCAGATGCACATGCGCCTTCAAGCAACACGAATTCTCGGACGATTTTACTCAAGTTTTCCATAACAGCTTCCGCCCTCGAAAATCCTGGCCTTATCAAGACCATAAAATATGCAACTCAATGGTGCAATTAAGCCGCCGCTCTTTCCTCAAGAAGATTGTCAAGCCAGTCGGGATCCATTTCCGGGACCGATGAGAGCAGTAGCTGGGTATAATCATGGTGAGGGGGCTTGAGAATGTCTTTCTTGATCCCCTGTTCTACGATACGCCCCTTGTACATGACCACGATTTCATCGGCGATTGCCTTGACTGTTGCCAGGTCGTGGGTGATAAAAAGATAGGACACTCCAAGCTCGTTTTGCAATCGCTGCAGCAAATTCAGAATTCCCTCAGCCACGAGCTGATCTAGGGCAGATGTGACCTCGTCACAGATGATAAGGTCTGGTTTTGCCGCAAGAGCCCGGGCGATACATATCCGTTGCTTTTCGCCGCCTGAAAGCTCGGCCGGATAGCGATCTATATAATCCAGCGGAAGCTCAACCATGCTGAGCAATTCCTTAACCCTCTCCGTAGCTTCTTTACCTTTCATCCCAAAATAAAAGGCAAGGGGTCGGCCGATGATCTTCTTTATCTTTTGCCGGGGGTTGAGTGCGACATCCGGCATCTGATAAATCATCTGAAGACGCTGCAAACAATCCTGGCCTCTTGAGGCGAGGTCAGGCGAAAGAATTTCTCCATGAAAGGTTATTTCCCCCTTATTTGAAGGAAGAAGCCCGGTGACAATTCTGGCCACGGTGGTTTTACCACTGCCGGACTCCCCAACAACCGCCACAGTTTTGCGCCGTCTGACCTTAAGGTTAATGTCCTTGACGATATTTTCGCCTTTTTTGTAGCCAGCCGAGACACCACTGATTTCAAGCACGACGGTTGGATCTTTTTCCCTGCGAATTTTTTCTTCTCCCAGAGACCTGACTGCTAGCAGACGACGAGTATAGTCCTTTTTGGGAGAATCGAGCATCCCTCGTGCCTCACCTTCTTCAATGAGTTTGCCATGCCGCAGGACCATTATACGGTCCGCCAGCTGGGCAACCACCGCAAGATCATGGGTGATATAAATTGCAGCTGTGTTCAACTCGCTGATGACGTCTTTAATGGCTACAAGCACCTCGATTTGAGTGGTTACGTCTAGCGCCGTGGTGGGTTCGTCAAAGATAATGATATCCGGGTCAGTCGCCATGGCCATAGCCACCATGGCACGTTGCAGTTGTCCGCCGGACACCTGATGGGGATAGCGAAAACCGATTTCCTCAGGATTTGGGAGGTCGAGTTGCCTGAAGAGGTCGATTGCCTTTTTAACCGCATCATCGTAAGACATAAGTCCGTGCTGAACGGGACCTTCTGCAAATTGGTCAATGATTTTATGGGCTGGGTTAAAGGAGGCAGCAGCACTTTGGGCAACATATGAAATGCGTGAGCCCCGAAGATTGATTTTCTCCTCATCAGACAGAGAGATCATGTCAATTCCGTCAAACTGAATACTCCCGGAGGCAATGCGGCATCCGGTCTGAGCATATCCCATAGCCGCCAAACCAAGAGTGGATTTTCCGGCCCCAGACTCACCTATAAGACCAAGTACCTCACCCCTCTTCAACTTCAGATCCATATTTTTAACAATGGGTTGCCAATGTTCTCCGTCAAACCCTTCTATATTGAGCTTTTTAATATCAAGCAGGCGTTTGTGTTGTTTAATATCTATCAGAGGTCCCATGATATTTTTCATCCTTTTATATAAACTACTGAAATTATTACGTTCGTAATAGGCTGCTGCGGTTGAGCATCCAGTCAACGACCAGATTGACGCCGATGGTCAAAAAGGCGATGGCTGCTGCCGGGTACATGGGCGAATAGATGCCATATGAGATTGCTCCGGCATTTTCACGAACCATTGATCCCCAGTCTGCAGTGGGAGGCTGAATGCCCAAGCCTAGAAAACTCAGCGAACTGATGAATAAAAATACAAAACAGAAACGAAGACCGAATTCTGCAATGAGGGGCGGCATGGCATTAGGTAGAATTTCATCGCGTATAACCCACCACATCCCCTCCCCTCTCAGGCGTGCTACTTCTACAAAATCCATTACCTCTATGTCCATGGCAACAGCCCTCGACACTCGGAAGACTCTGGTAGAATCCAATATGGCGATAACGACGATCAAGGTAGGAATGGATGTGCCCACTACAGAAAGCACCATGAGAGCAAAAATAAGGGTTGGGAAAGCCATGATAACATCAACCACTCTTCCTATCACCTGATCGACCCAGCCACCACGGGTGGCCGCAACGAGGCCACAGGTGCAGCCCACAAAAAAGGACAGAAAGACGATTGCCAAGGCAATAGATATGGTATTTCTGGCCCCATAAATGAGTCGGGTAAACATGTCGCGTCCCAACTGATCCGTTCCCAGTAGATGCTCGGAACTTATCGGCGACCACACCTCACCAAGAAGTTCTGTTTCCCCATATGGTGCGATGTAAGGTGCAAGGAAGATTGTACTTAAATTGACCAAAATAATGAACAGGCCGATTCGAGCACTCACAGGCGATTGTTTTAATAACGTCAGCATTTTCTAGAACAACTCCTTACTTTGGGTTTCTCAACTTCGGGTTGCTGAGCATTGACAAGACATCAGCGGTGAGATTTAAAAACACATAGGTGCTCGCAAATATTAATCCGCTCGCCTGAACGACAGGCAGGTCTCTTTTAGCCACCGCATCCACCAGCAACTGACCAAGTCCTGGGTAGACAAAAACAACCTCTACGACCACAACCCCCACAACCAGATAAGCCAGGTTTAAAATTACCACATTAATAATGGGAGACAGGGCATTAGGTAACGCGTGGTTTACGATGATTCGTCTGCGGGCTATCCCTTTAAGCGTTGCCATTTCTATAAACGGACTGGAGAGAACGTTGATGATGGCAGCCCGGGTCATACGCATCATATGCCCCACCACCACAAAGGTGAGGGTCAGGCAGGGGAGAAATATTGCATGCATCTTTTGCAGCAACGACATCTGGTCATTGATATTGCTGATACTGGGAAAGAGAGATATCTGGACCGAGAAAAGAGCGATCAGGATATAGGCAACAAAAAATTCCGGCAATGAGATGGCGCTCAAGGTGGTGATCGAGATGAATCGGTCAAACCAGGAATCACGGTAAATTGCAGCAAGTAAACCGAGAATTATCGCGAGCGGGATGGCAAACAACGCAGTCGTCCCGGCCAACAACAAACTATTGGCAAAACGCCAGCCGATTACCTCGGCTATTGGGCGCCCATTTGCCAGAGAATTTCCGAGATCTCCCTGAACAAAATCACCTATCCAGGAGAAGTAACGTTCGTGTGCCGGCAGATCCAGTTTCAGCTCTGTACGGAAAGCCTGAACAGTCTCCGGAGTTGCGTTTTGCCCCAGGATGGCTTCAGCCAGGTCTCCGGGCAGGGCTTCTACCCCGACAAAAATCAGCAGAGAGATCGCCATTAATGTCAGCACGCCGAAGACGATACGTTTTGTGATCATTGATGCGAGTGTATTCATAAAAACCAAGCTCTTTGGTGCTCTTGGACCAGAAACCTGATGAGGAATTCCTAAAAATGAAATTCCTCATCAGGTAATCTGAGAGATGTATTGTGGTCTCAAGAGAAGGGATGGACCAGCTATTTTAAGATGCGGGAGAGAAACTGCAGGGTTAGAACCTTACAGATTGATTTCTGTTTTTTTTTGCAAGAAATCAATCTGTCTCAAGGTGCTTACACCCCTCAGGTAAGCGATAGACTCCGAGGGGTACTAAACCGAGTCCCAGTTTATTTTCGGTTCACCGGGGTCAGGACTTAAACCACCACCTCTCAGGGGCACGGAGCCCGTCAAGTTCCCAGTTCGCACTTATTGGTCCATGACCAATCTTATCAGATGTTGCGGCCAGATCTGCTGCAAACATGGGTACGACAACTCCACCATCGTCTCTGACAATACTTTGCATTTCGACATACATAGCCCGACGTTTAGCCTCGTCGAGTTCCGCCCGGGCAGAAACGAGTAGTTCATTAAAACGCTTATTTTTCCAGGAGGTGTCATTCCAGGCGGCATCGGCGGCGTATGCAGTGCTAAACATCATGTCTTCTGTTGGTCGCCCACCCCAGAAAACAGCACACCACGGCTTTTTCATCCAGACATTGGACCAGTAGCCATCGTTTGGTTCGCGGACTACCTCGATATTGATCCCCGCCTTGGCAGCATTCTCTTTATAGAGAACCGCCGCATCAACGGCACCGACAAAAGCTGCTTCCGCGGTGTGAAATGCAAATGTAGTATCCGTGAGACCAGCCTTTTTTAAATGGAATTTGGCTTTGTCTGGGTCAAATTGTCTTTGGGGGAGGTCCCCTGCATGGTAGCGGTTAGCTGTACTAATAGGGTGATCGTTACCTATTGTGCCATATCCATTTAAAATAGTTTTGACCATTTGCTCACGATCAACACCATATTTGAGAGCTAATCTCACATCGTTGTTATCATAAGGTGCGGTGTTGCATTGCATGGCAAAGGTGTAATGCTTAAAACCATCTTGTCGGATTACCTGAATACCTTTCGTCCTCTTCAGAAGATGGACGGTTTTTAAGTCGCACCGGTTCATCACATCGATCTGACCAGTTTTAAGTGCATTAGTCCTGGCGTTAACGTCGTTGATCCCCAAAGTTTCGATTTCATCGAAAAATGCTCGGTCGCTCTTGAAATAGTTAGGGTTTCGAGTGGTGAAGCTACGCACCCCAGGCTCGTACTTCTGGAGGATATATCCACCACTGAAGATACCATCTTGGAAATCACTGGTTGCTGGAGCAATGACCAGGTGATAATCACTCAGCAAAAATGGGAAATCGGCATTGGCACTTTTCAGCACAAAGGAGATGCTGTATTTATCTTCTTTTTTAATCTCTTCTATGGAATCAACAATCACTTTGGCAGCCGATTTGGTGTCTTTACCCCGGTGATGGTTGAGAGAATGTATGACATCATCCGCATCCATTGTTTTGCCATTATGAAATTCCACCCCTTTTCGCAGTTTAAAATTCCATATTTTTGCATCAGGTGAGCTACTCCAACTCTCTGCCAATTCAGGGAGAGGGTTGTTGTTATGATCTATTTCTACGAGATTATTTCCCAGCTGACCATTGATGAGCATCTGGTTCATCATATCAGTAGTGGCTGCCGGATCGATTGAATCAGTCGTAGAGCTGCCCGAAGTACCAATCCGCAATCGACCACCGCGGCGCGGTGCGGCGGATTCTGCAAAAACCTGGCTGGCGAAAATTGATTGGGAGAAAGCAGCCGTCGCTCCAAGTGCTGCTGCCTGGGAGATAAACTCTCTCCGTGATACTTTTCCTTCTACTAATAATTTTTTTAAAAAATCTAATCCGACCATAATCTTTCTCCATTTTTACTAATATTATAGAAACAATATCAACACATTAAGCGACACCAGCCATTGACATTCTCTAAACTGACAATTGTCACTGAAGGCTTTAAAAACGACAGTTCCTGTCCGTAATTATCCAACCTAACCGGAAGACTTCTCGTATGAATGAGTTACTCGGTGCCCCGGAGGATCCAAGGCAATGATCAGACAATCAACTAACTACCTACTACCTCCGTAAGTACCCCTGTTGATAAAATTGGGTCTGCAGAGATTTCATCATCCACCATCATGGTGCCCACAAGTTGAAGTGAGGCTAAAATCATGTTTTGTTTCCAGTCTTCAAGATTTTCAAACTTCTCTAAGAATGTATCCTGCAAGGGGGATGGTGCTGTCTCAAGCATTTTTTTCCCGACATCTGTTTCTTTAATCAACACACGCCTGCGATCACTCGTGTCTTTTTGACGCAAGACAAGACCTTTACGTTCTAAACGATTCAATATATCAGTGACAGTCGCTTGTTTGAGACTGACCTGCCTTGCAATTTCACTGACGGTCATAGCGTCTTGGTCTTGTATCTGTCTCAAGATAATGAGTTGTGGCGTAGTAATCCCATGCTGCCGAGCCAGTTGGCGGGAGTGCAGATCAACTGCCTGGATTATTCGCCTTAGACTGACCAGGACATTATCTGAAACGGAGGTTTGCGTTTTGACAGGTGAGGGTAATTCTCTATCCACTTTGCACACAAATATATTGGACACTATGTATTAAGTGATAAACAAACAGGATTACCCTTACTCACCACTCTCTTATTTGGCCAAACTAACGGGGAAAACCAATACTCCCCGTGCATGATACCGACAAATAATATACATTGGATACGATGCATTGTCAAGTGAGCCTGTAGGCAATGGACCCGTAAGAACGCCTTGCGTCATCTATTGCGCCTGCTCTTTGGTTTGGATTTGCTCGATTTTTTTTTTACCTTTAACTGAAAATCTACGAGCGGTTTGACCATGCCAACACTTACCTTTTGTAGGGTTCATACCAACGGATTACTCTCCCTATGCCCAACAGTTGCCGCCAGTTGCGGCTTTCACTCATTCGGAAGAAATTGAAGGTATAGTTACTGAAAACGTGTACCACGTTATTGCGTTGATTTGCCTTGGAATTTATCAGACAAGGTGTGGTATATACATTCACTTGAGACGGGACAAAGCCAAAACTGCAGCAAGAAAGGATAAAAATCTACAAGTCAAAATTGATTGTCAAGCTAACTTAAAACCAAGATATTAGGTTTTTATTGCGGTTAGCGCTATTTAAACCCGAGTGAGAACAACCGATGAAAAAAGATAACATGCGCAACATTTCAATTATAATGGCAATGAAGAGTGAAGCTGCGCCTTTGATTCAAAGCCTTGGGCTGCGCAAACAAAACAAACCATTTCAGCCAGGTATCCCATTCGAATTATATCAAGGAAGGCTGGAGGCTGCGCAACTTTCGTTAGTGGTGAGCGGCACCGACCCCGATTACCAGGTTGACAATGTGGCTACCGTCCCCGCTGTTTTGATGACCTATTTAGCCATTGAAAGATTTTCACCGGACTTGGTGCTTAATCCCGGGACGGCAGGTGGCATGGCCGCAGGTGGCTGCGAAATTGGTGATGTTTATCTCAGTTCTGGCAGCTTCTGTTTTCATGATAGACGAATCCCCTTGCCAGGATTTGACCAATATGGAATGGGCCTGTATCCTGCCTACGATACTTCTGTTCTGGCCAATGCATTGCGTCTGAAAACCGGTACTGTGTCAACAGGAAATTCGTTGGACTTACTCGATAAAGATATGCAGATTATACTAGACAACGGGGCAATTATTAAGGATATGGAAGCAGCAGCAATTGCCTGGATCTGCCGAAGCCTTTCAGTCCCAATGATTGCCATTAAGGCTATCACTGACTTGATCGACAAAGACACGCCAACCGAAACTCAGTTCATCGAAAACTTCTCCCAGGCAGCGACTCATCTGCACAACAAGACGATTGAACTGCTCATGTATCTGCAAAGAGAAAACGAAGTGTGAAGTGACACGTGAGAAATTTGACTACAGACCATCGCATTTTGATTATCGGTTTTAATTTTGCTGGCAGGCGATGTGCTGGGTGCGATGCAGACGCTCTTGAACGTAGTGGCTCAAACCTGATCTGCCAGAGAAGCTATTAACTATCTCGCCAATGATATTTAAATTAAAACTCTTCTTTTACTTGCGGCGTCAAGTGAACCGCCTGGTTCGGTAAACGCCATAAATCTTAATCTGTTACTTGTGGGTAATGTTTTTTAAAACACTTCTCGCAAATGCCGTGGCTAAACTGGGCATCGGAGTGTTTAGTAATGTATTTTTCAAGTTTATTCCAATACCCCTCATCATCGCGAATGCCCTTGCAATGCATACAAATCGGGATAATCCCTTTCAAGGTTTTAATTTCAGCAAATGCACTTTGCAGTTCCACTAATGTTTGTTCCTGCAACTTGGTATGGTATAGAGAGCGCAATCCCTTGAGAATAAGCAGAGAAATCATTTCTATAGCCTCCAGCCATTTTTTTTTCTCTGAAGCAAATCCCCTTATGTTTAGTATGATAACAAGATACTCATCTTCATCAAAAGGATTTAATATAATGGAGCATATGGTTGCGCACCCGTCTTCTTCATAGGATGTAACGCGATTACCTGACGGACGATCCAACATGTTTTCATTCTGATTTTGGACCTTCGCCAAGGCTGAATTCTCATCTTCTGTCAGAACAAAAATGCCTGACCCTGTTGTTGTTTGCTTTTCGATAAATGAGGGCACAATCGAAAAAGCCTTTAAAGACTGAAGAGGAAGGGCTTTCGCAGATGTCTGTGGCAAAGGGTTCCCTGTTCTATTCAGTAAATAAACTCCTGAAATATCTACAGGTTCGCAAAATATCTCATACAATCTTAGGATAAATTGGTCATACTCTTTTTCGTAAACTAGGGCGTTGGCAATTTCTGATTTCAAATGAGACATATTGTTAGCAAGTCTCTCCTTTGCAAGCATCTTTTTAGCTTGGGCGACGGAGTCAACTAAATAATCAAGCGTTTTTAGTTCACAGGACGTTTTTTCAAATTTTTCGCCGTCATAAAATGAAATACCGTTCAAAACCCCTTCAATTATTACCCCGTCTTTCCTCTGCAATTCCAAGAGGACATTATTGACAAAGCCATAATCTCTTAAATGGGGAAATTCGTCTTTAACCTTGGAACGACATTGCGGTGTCACAAAATCAGAAAATTTCCTGCCAATGACTTCATCCCTTGTGTACCCCATTTTTCGAAGCCAAAGATCATTGACTGAAAGGACCTTTCCATTCACGTCCAAAGACTGCCACATGAGTTCTTTTGTTTCTGAAATTGGATTCTCTTTCATCGCGAAGACCTTTAATTTTATGAGCAATTTTGTTCACCCACATCGTTTCAGCTAAGCATTGAATTCACTGTTTTCTTGCGGTTTGCGAAATACAGTGTAATGATTTTTTATCCAAAATTCGAGGCAAACAATTCTCAATTACATGTGAGTTAGATATTGTGTGCTCCCAGACCTTTAACATTTTCAATTTTCACTAAGAACTAAAACTAGACTTGCCCCCTTTGTTTTCACTTTTATGTTAACGATTAAGCTTCTTCATAACCCTTCCGGTAACTTTTGAAAACACTGGTTAACTTGGGCTAATGTTCTTCTGGAAGTTTGTTCATAATCTCGATTGGCAATGATTAAACATTGTCAAGCCTCCCAAGGTCCGGTCTATACCGGATATTCTTACCCCGGCAGAAATTGAATGACTCATCGGGGCCTCGCCTGGAAGACTCGCTATCCCTGCAAGTTGGAGATATTGATGCAGGTCGTAGGCTTGTTCATATACGCCGGGTCAAAGGCCATAAAGATCCAATGATAAACGAGTGTATTTGGGTTGATTCATCCAACCCGAATTTCTCATGACTTTTTGATTTGAAACTCAATTGTTTGTTTTTATAGTTTAAAAATGACTTCCTTAATTAACAGGTTTTTTTTCGTTTCAAATCAAAAAGTTCACCTTTCGGGCCAACAGATTTATCCGCAGATGCTTCGTTACCGAGCATTTGCAGGTAGCGAAGACTCCGGTAGAGTATTACAGCTTCATGCCCGGTGTCTCGATCTGCGAAAAACTTTGTTGGTGAGAAATCCGGGCTAAGATGTGAGGAGTTTATCACCCTTACCTACCAGTGGTTCTGTTCCCGCAATTTTTGCAACAATCTTACCCGGCCGTGCGAACCGATCAACACACCTGGCAAAAAGCGTCCCGCTAATATTACTTGTTATACACCTTTTTATTCTTTCCCCGCCCCTCAAAATGCAATTTTCAATCGGGTCAATGATCTCAGCGATTAACTCTCCCTTTTCAACCCGCGTTCCGGGAACCTTTAGAAAGGTGAGAATCCCTGCGTCCTGAGCTTTAATATAATCAACTCCTTCGAGAGGTGTTGCATCAGCCAGAATCTCTGGCAACGGTCCTGCTATTCCCGACTGCAGACGGAGGTAGTTTATGCTGTTCAACCCGCAATGTTTTCATGAGGTGCCTCAATTTTAACAACACTTTGATCTTCCGGCTGCAGGTGGGCATGCCATTTTTTCTCTAATCTTCGGATGAAGAAGACCAGGGTGAACGTTATGGTCATATAGAAAAGTGCGGCTGTTATAAAGGCCTCGTATGGGCTATAGAACCTTGAGTTAATTATTCTTGCAGCACCTGTAATATCAACAATGGTGATAACACTTGCAAGAGCACTTCCATGGAGCATAAAAATAATCTCATTTGAGTACGCAGGCAGTGCCCGTCGAAAAGCACTTGGTAAAATAATACGCCTGATCATCAGTAACTTTGACATTCCCGCAGCGGTTGCAGCCTCAACCTCGCCGTGGGACGTTGCGACAATGGAGCCTCTCAGAATCTCTACGGTGTAGGCACAGGTGTTAAGAGAAAAGGTAAGAAGTGCACAGAAATAGGCTTCCTTAAAAAGAGGCCAGAGGAAACTCTCCTTCATTAAATCAAACTGACCAAAACCGTAATAAACAAGAAACATCTGTACAAGTAACGGCGTTCCTCTGAAAAAATAAACAAAGGCACGGATTGGGAATTGCACAAAACTGTTACCAACGACTCGTAGTACCGCAAGAGGTATTGCCAGGACCAGTCCAATAATCAGAGAAAGAGAAACAAGAATAAGGGTATTCTTCAACCCTTCCAGATAAACATCAATGTTGCCGGTGATAATTGAAAAATCCATAGGCTAATCCCTCCTTACCCCAAGCGAATACCGTTCTTCCAGGTATTTCAGCAGATAGATTGAAACTGTTGTGATAAGTAGGAAGTTAATTGCAACAACCACGTAGAAGGTAAAAGGCATCCTTGTGGCGCCAGCAGCCATGGAGGCCTTACGAACCATATCATCCAGACCAATGATCGAGACAAGGGCTGTTGTTTTTACAAGTACCAGCCAGTTATTACCAAAACCGGGTAAGGCGTGTCGTACCATCTGGGGAAACAGGATTCGCCGAAACACCATAAAACTGCTCATGCCGTAGGCATAACCCGCCTCCAGTTGGCCTCTATTCACCGCAATGATCGCACCGCGAAAGGTTTCGGTCATATAGGCGCCAAAGATAAAACCGATGGTCAAGACACCAGCTATAAAGGGGTTTATATCAATGTATTCATCATAGCCAAATACAGGGCCCATCTGATTGACGAAGACCTGACCTCCAAAAAAGACCAGAAGCATCAGCACGAGATCTGGAATACCCCTAATTACAGTGGTATACAGCGTAGCCAGCCCTCGTAACACAGCTGAACGTGATAGCTTGGCCAGGGCACCGCCCATGCCAAGCATCATTGCGAGAAAAAGAGAAACAAGAGATACTTCAAGGGTAAGAATTGTCCCCTCAAAGATACTTGGTCCGTAACCGTGAAGTGAAAACATAGGATAAGGGCTACGATAAAAAAATAGGAAATCCCTGCCGGTAAGACCAGCAGGGAAAGTGAATTATGCCGCGAACAGAAACTTAGGAGCCGTTATGAAATAACCTGTCTATTTATATCCATTTCGTTACGGATCCTTATGCCGTTCAGAGCATTACTCTGGCCATATTCATTTTTTACAATGGCTTAGTCACCGTAAACGTCAAAATCAAAATACTTGTCCTGAATGGACTTATACACTCCATTTGCACGGATTGTATCGATTGCTTTGTTAAAGAGCTCTTCGAGGTCTTTATCCTGCTTTCGAAGGGCAACCCCAATACCGTCACCAAACCATTTTGGATCGGTGAGATCCGGACCAACGAATTCGTATGCTTTACCCTCTTCTTTCTTCAAAAAGCCATCAGAAAGAGTAACACTGTCAGCCAGTAGCATATCAACACGGCCTGCAATCAGGTCAAGGTAGGCTTCATCCAGAGTCCCATAACGCTTGATGTCTACATCCTTTCCGTACACATCAGTCAGATATTGATCGTGAATGGTAGCACGCTGAACACCAACAGCTTTTCCCTTGAGAACGTCTTTGGAGAAAACAGGAACAGAACCTTTTTTAACGATGAATTTTGCAGGAGTTCTGTAGTATCTTTTACTGAAATTAACTTTCTTCAAACGCTCTTCAGTAATAGACATGGAGGCAATGATTCCATCATATTTCTTTGCCATAAGCGCTGGAATCATACCATCCCAATCCATAGCGACGAGGGTGACTTCAGCTCCCATTGCCTCAACAAGGGCTTTGGCAATATCAATATCAAAACCCGCCAATTCGCCATCAGGCTGTACATAGCTAAATGGAGGATAGGCGCCTTCAACACCGATACGTACCTTTGTCCAGTCTTTAGCCATTGCAGGCCCACTTGCAGCAAGAAACATGCACAGTGCAAAAACAACCATAAACTTCTTCATATACAATCTCCTTTTATATTTATCTATCAGAGTGGCTCGCGTTACATCACATCATTGCAGCGATAAACGTCTTAAAGCGCTCTGTCTTTGGTGAACCAAAAACCTCTTCTGAACTGCCGTTTTCGATAATGAGGCCCTGCTCTAAAAAGATAGTTTTAGAACTTACTTCCCGCGCAAACCCCATCTCATGGGTGACCACAATCATTGTTCGGCCTTCATCTGCGAGATCTCGCATAACCTGTAGTACCTCACCCACAAGCTCTGGGTCTAGCGCCGATGTAGGTTCATCAAACAACATAACTTCCGGCTCTATGCAAAGCGCACGGGCAATTGCCGCTCTCTGCTGCTGACCACCGGAGAGGTGGATCGGATAGGCATCAAGTTTGTCTCCGATACCTACCTTGTTCAAATATTGTATTGCTCTTTCACGAACCTCGGCACGATTTTGTTTCAACACATGAACCGGCGCTTCCATCACATTGTCCAGTATGGTCATATGCGCCCAAAGGTTAAACTGCTGAAAAACCATGGCAAGCTTTGAACGAATTCTTTCTACCTGTTTCATATCTGCA
Organism: Desulforhopalus sp.; assembly: GCA_047619065.1. GTDB lineage: Bacteria > Desulfobacterota > Desulfobulbia > Desulfobulbales > Desulfocapsaceae > Desulforhopalus_A. The sequence goes on along the minus strand of JBLHNA010000035.1, from coordinate 4,849 downwards.
GGTAAGCTCTCGCCCTTGCGGTTTTTCTTCATCAAGACCTCTTCACCGGAGACACGCACAATACCTGAATTGGGAATTTCCAGGAGGTTCATACAGCGAAGGAGGGTACTTTTCCCCGATCCGGAAGAACCCAGAACTGAGATAACCTCACCTCTATCTGCGGTAAGATCTATACCTTTAAGTACTTCATTTGCACCAAAGCTTTTGTGGAGTTGTTCGACAGATATTGCGTGCTGGCTGGTATTCATAAAACCCATTAATTCTAAGCTGAAGGGGAAATTCTATTGCTGCTTTGTCCATGGAATGTGCTCATGATATAATAAACAATTACGACTAAAGTCAAACCGAAAGAGTGATAATGTTTTTTTATTATACCAGCCACTCTGTAATGAAAAGGATGATTCAACAGAAATATACAGGTATACTACAAATTACAACACGAGTAAGCCCGGTAAAACTATCCCATTTACTTTGAAAAAACAGACAACTATGTCACAAGACGTAAAAGAAGAGCTTGCATCACTGGATATTGGATCAAAGATCCGCAATCTGCGTACAAAGAGAGAGATGACCCTACAGGACCTGGCAACACTGACAGGTTTATCCAAGCCCAACCTCTCCCAGATTGAAAATAACCTTGTGAGCCCTCCCATTGCAACCCTATTGAAAATTTCCAGCGCCTTAGGGGTCGCAATTGGACATTTTTTCCAGGATTCTCCCCAAGAAACCGACATCGTCGTCGTCCGAAAAGATAAAAGACACGGAATAGCCAAAGGAAAACATATCTCCCACATTGGCTACCAGTACCACCCTCTTGCCTACCCTAAGGTCAATAAATCCATGGAACCTTTTGTGGTGCATATGGAACAAAGGGAGCCAGGTGACATTGCCTTCAACAACCACAGGGGTGAAGAATTTCTCTACGTTCTTGAAGGGTGTATCGAGTTCCACAGTGGGGACAAAATTGTCACACTTGATGAAGGTGACAGCATTTATTTCGACTCTGTTGTGCCCCACGGCTACAGAGGCGTTGGCGGAACCGCGAAAGCCCTTGCCATCATCCATAGACCCAAGTAATTAGATTTCCTTTTCTTAACACCCACAATGCACCAGAAACAATAAGAAAATTATGCTTATTGTAGAATAAGTTCAGCTCATTGCGTTTCGTTGACCATAACATCAGATTATTGTGTTGTAGAGAACTTTTTATGAAACTCATTCAAACAAAACTGCGAGGTACCGGTTCACTTATTGAAACGAGTTGGTTTCAATTAAGTACACACCTGAACCAGTTTCATTTTTCAAACCCAGAAAAAGGTGCACTCTTTCTCCGCGCCCTGCAAACCCTTAATCCGCCATTTTCCTGCAAAGAAATCAGTCCCTTTGCAGAACTCCCACGACATGAACAAAGAGGAACGCACACCAGACATATCCAGGCAGCGAAAAGGACAGTAAGCCTTGGTGTTTTTGGTGCACCCCCTGGACTTGTAACAGAGCTGGGTATGTTGGACCAGAATCTGTATGAAACGGATAGAATTGAAATAGGCAGACGTCTTGATTACAGCCGCTGGCTCAATTTTGTTGAACTTTCGTCCTCCACCAGATGGAAAGAGATTGAGCCAGATGTCCTAAGACTTCTTCAACCTCTCAAACAAACAGGCTCGACACATTATGATGATGCAAACTCCCTCATCATGAATCTCAAAGGTTCGGACCGGATAAAAGGTGAAACAGCCAGCCAATTACTCTTTTTGTTGCAAGAGCTCGACATTTTTCAGGAAAATAAGGATTTAAGAGAAGAGACTGTAGCTCTCATTGAACGGGCGACACATTTTCAAACAGCAAGAGAAGTCATAATACAACGGTTACCTCTTCTTATCTATTTTAATGGCCAGGGTGACATTGCCCCCCCTGTTTCAGTGACCAACACATCTCCCACCCATGCACATACGGAGTTGATTCAGTTTGCCAAAAAAAGTGGGATCAATATCGCTTTGAGTGGTAACAACGTCAATGATTGCAGTCAATCGGTGGTGGAGAAAATTCAATCCGGTATTCAACTTTCGCTTCTTGTGAGCAAAGAGTCCCAGAAGATGGATCCGATCTTTTTATTTGATGCACCTGAAATAAATCTACCGCTCCATGCCCATGGACAATTACGACAACTCATACAAGAAACAGCACAGTCACAGCAATGTTTCTATCTCAGTCGGTCAAAAGACTTCTTTCTACCTGCAGATATTGGTAAAAGCTATAGCCCAAGAGACCTCGAAATCGAATTCCAGTAACCTCGTCAGCTTGAATAGACGAAAGAACTGGCCCGGTTTTCTCATCAGTTCAGGTGGCGACAGATTCAAAGTTTTTGGTAGTAAACTATAGTTATCTATGATTACTACCAAAATACTGAAGAAAATGTCGTCGCATGTACTGACCTTTGGTGAGCATTTTGTCATATTTTCAAAGAGTTTGAACCTGCAGAGTGGTTTTTAAATTATGTGCTTATTTAAATTTTCTACAAAATGTTCATGAGAAATCCGGGTTAGAGGGTGTATAGTCTGGCTCTATCTTTACCATTCAATTCCACAAAGGCTATACCCGATGTCATCATTTGCCCTGTCCCAAGTCCTTGTAGGGCTTGCTCTATGTACGGACATTCTCTCCTTCCAGTTCAAGAATCGAAAACATATCGTCATCTGCCTGTTGATATCCTGTATCCTTATCTCCACCCATTTTATGCTCTTAGGTCACTGGACAGCAGCCGGACTCGGCATTATTGCTGCAGTGCGCTTTGCGACCTCTATCTTTTCCACATCCCCCAAATGAATGTACCTCTTCGTTGGGGCAACCTGGATAATTTCGGTTGTCACCTATGAAGGATTATTGTCCATCTTAGGTTGCCTAGGGGGAACCTTCGGCACTGTCGCATCTTTTTGCAAGGAGGACAAACAGCTCAGACAACTGATGCTTATCTGTACCTGTCTCTGGATAATTCACAACCTCATCGCTGGCTCACCCGGGGCGGTGATCCTTGAGATCTTTTTCGCTAGCTCCAACGTTGTCGGCTACTACCGCTTTTACATACGTCCCCAAAAACAGGTCCTCGCGCCTTAAATAGGCAAACAAAGCAAAATGTATCTACCAACAGCTTTTGTGGTGGCAGCAGCCAAAACCCCACACATTATTTTGGAATAAAAGCGCAGTAACCAGTACGCGGCCCAATCTGGGGGTGATTGCGACAGGTATCCGGCCTTTTGTCATAGATGGTACAACGCCTGCTTTTTGAATCAAGATACAGACAGTCTCCGTTTGCCATGCGGGCAAGAGTGAAGGTTGTGGTCTTGGCGTGAAAGTGCTCCACCATCCGTTCTTTACTGAGGCGCTTGAAAATCCCCTTCATGTTCTCTTCAAGCTCAAACGCATTAATTGCTCCCATTCTGACAAGATCTTCCGGCTTCACTTCAACAGGGAGACTGCAACAGGTTCCCCTGCAATGGTCACACATTTTCTTCTTATATTTTGCCCAGGTGGACAAATCATCCACATTGGCTGCAACTAAAGGAATTTTCAACATACGAATTCTCTGTTTAACCCCGGTTAACCGGAAATAAGCGGGACTCTTTTCAGTACTCGCTCGAAGTCTATCGCTTACCTGTCGGGTAGAAGTCCCTCGAAGGTCTTATCTAAATACGCTATACTGTTCTTCTATTGCAAAGAACCGCGAAAAAATTGCGTATCTAGCACATTTGAGAAATAAAGGATAGGAGGTTGCAGTAAAGATATGGATCGATTCAGAAGAACAGAACAGCTTTTAGGCAGAGAAGTATTTCAAAAACTCCAGTCTAAAAGGGTTACAGTGGTAGGCCTTGGGGCGGTGGGAGGCTACGCACTGGAAGGTCTTGCCCGTGCTGGAGTGCAGCATTTGCGTATTGTTGATTATGATACCATCCAAACAAGTAATATCAATCGACAGATCATAGCAATGGAGTCAACGATCGGACGGTCTAAAGCTGAAGTCCTCCAGGAAAGACTGCGCGACATCAACCCCAACTGCACAGTTGAAGCACTTCAGATATTTGCAGCCGAAGAAACTCTTGAGGAAATTCTCAGCCCAAAACCTGATCTGCTGATCGACGCCATAGATTCTCTCAACCCCAAGACGCAACTACTGCACGGGGCCTACGTGCGAGAGATCCCAACCATCAGTTCCATGGGAGCTGCCCTTCGTACAGATCCATCGTTTATTCGAACTGGAGATATTTTCGACACCTCAAACTGTCCGCTGGCAAGGCATATAAGAAAAAGATTACGAAGACGAGAGGTGGGTCGGGGAATCAACTGTGTCTACTCTACTGAAAAAGTAATCTTTGATTATACACCCCCAGAAGAAGACACCACGGTGGGTGAAACTCCTTTTAGTGATCGTGGCAGAGCGAGAAACATCCTCGGCAGCCTACCTACAATCACAGGAATATTTGGGCTTACCATTGCCAATCTTGCCATCTTTCAACTGACAAAAGCTTAATGGACTTGTAAAAAGTTCGATCTACTTCGTTTTAAGCCTTAAGCGACCATTGGTCATACCATATGTATTGCCAAATAATCGTTTAAAACACTACGCCTCGGATATCGAGATATTGCCAGAGTCCATCAGTACTGGCAAGATTGTTAACAATAGTATCATTGCGTTTTTGTAAGTTTCCATCCGAAAAGTAGGGATTTGGGTCAGTAGTATCCGGTTAGAAACTTGCATATAAAAAGAATATAATTTTGACTACTTGGAGCATTATCATCTTGACAATGAATTAAAAAAATCGCTGCGCGACTCCCTTAAAAGAAAATTCTTTTAAGG
>JBLHNA010000034.1:0-55141 GCA_047619065.1 Desulforhopalus sp. | reverse complement strand
TATATATCCTCTTGTCGCAAGCAGGACATTAGCTCAACGGTTGCATTAGATTTGTTGTTCAATGGGAAATCACCTGATTTTGTCGATTAGTTTTTGGTGACAAAAACAACACGCTGAATAGTTACATTTATTTTTTAACCAAAAATATTTTCTAAACATCAATTTATTGAGATTTCTTATGTTATAAAAGTCGTAACATTGCCATGTAATTTAGAATATGCCAGCCAATTGTGCCTCACCTATTCCAAAGAAAAAGTTGCTTCATTTCAGAGAAATCCAATGTCCAGTTCTACGTTCTCATTCTTATCATTTACGCGCTGTGATCTGTTAGGCTGATTTCAAGAAAACACGATTGAACCCTGTTGAGCAAGCAAGAAAAACTGCAGGTTTTGAGGAAAATCAGACAAATACTTTGATTAATGCCATCAGGAAGATTTATAATAAAGAAGTAGGAGATGCTACGCTGACTCTGAGCAGGTTATTTCAGAACTGAACACAAGAGGAGAAACTCTATGCAATCGTTAACCTACAAAGACATTATTGATGACAAAATAGCAGAATGGCAGAGAGACCTGAAAAAACTTGAAGAACAGTTAGAAAAAGCTTCGTCTGGTAGCAAAGACAAACAAAGCGCAAAGGCCGCGCAACTCAAGGCAGCATTAGGCGCCGCTATAGTTCAACTCCGGACCCTTGACGAACAAGAAACTGTTGCCAACACCATGGAGACAAAAGACAAAATTTTGAAAATCTTTAGCTCACTCGATAAAGATTTTCCAGTGCAGGAAGACAAGACCCCTTTTATGCTCTGAGCATATTGGGCTTGAGTACAAACTGAGCCATTGTAAAAAAATAAGGGCTCAAATAATACTCGGAACGGCATAAGGATCCGTAACGAAATGGATATAAATGACCGAGTTATTTCGTAACGACTCCTAACCCTCATTTCTCATCCGTTCAGGTGGTGTTAGCTTCGAAGTTTTTACCTGTAGATCATAGTGTGCTATATTTACAGGTAAAATACTGAAGCAGATAAGCGCAGACTTCGGATGACGCCACATGGACTGACCTTTGGTGAGCATTTTGTCGATATCACAACAATTTTTCGCAATAAGCATTAACCTGTTTTCACAACGTCTTTAGCTGTGTCGACAGAATGCTCATGAGAAATGCGGGCTAAGAAGAAAATACGTAGCGGACTCGCAGATAAGTGTAGACTTCGAAAACTTCACACTCGAGGTGTCTACCTTATACCTATCATTAGCCTTCACCTCACCAGAGGGGCCTATTAGCGATGAAAAGTGATCGAGATAACCGCAAACGGCCCGGCACGGCGTCAGAACACCCGACTAACCTTCAATCTATATTTAAGCGTATTGGAGGTTGGTTCAACAACAACAATACCGAGCATGATTTTATCGATCATGTCGTTAATGCCGTTGAACCAAAATTAAAACTAGCTAAAGACTACCGTAAAAAATTGTTAGGACCGATTGACCTCTGTCGTGAACACTGCAAAGCAATGGTTGCCGAGATACCTGGCCCAATCTATCTTAAAGAATCCGGATACTACGATGATCCAGCAATCAATGCCGCCTTCTTAGGATCAGCCCGAATCGAAAATCTCCTTAAACGTGCTGATGGCGACAAATCTCAGCCGAAGTTATCGGGAACGGAGCGTTTTGCCCTCTTGACGATGAAGAGTAAGGAGAGAACAGTTTTCGGAAGTAAGCAACAGGATGACATGATACTCAGCGACATCGCGATGAGATGCATCACTTTCACCGATCACAACATAGTGGGTCTAGCAACAACACTTAGTCGTTCCAGAGAAGCGTTGGAAAAATTCACTTTTGATATAATTGTTGAGGCGACTGCTCGAGAACTTTCTGAGATACGGACAAGGCTTGTCGATTTGCGTCAACGCCAAGAGCGACTACGCTCCATGAAAAAAATGTTTGGTGATCGGACTTGTGCCGGTCTGGGTTGTGTTTTTGTACCATTTGATCCCGAAAGACAGACAAAAAAGGATAAAATTGAAAAAATGCTGGCAGAAACCAGCAGCGAACTTGCCGCAGCTCGTAACGAGAGCGAAGGACCTGAAGACTGGCTGACAATTGTTGAAAACATTCTTTCCAAACCCGAAGATATATTGAACATACAACTCGTATCTCTTAGGCTGAACTGGAGCAATATATTAACAGATGATCCGAATGAGAAAGCGAACACCATCACTCTTGCCACATTTACTTTAGCTGACGAAATGCAGCGCGAAGGTATACTGGTTTCCTATGAACAGATATGAAACAATGCAAAAAACAGGAGAACAAACCAACAAAGCACAGTTGATATTTATTCGTTATTCATAGTTATGAGTTGGGACAACAAGTATCGAGCAATTGGCTTTGCGAAGAATCCCTTCGCTGACACTACCGACAAGAAGTCGATACACCCTACCCTTTCCGTGGGTGCCCACAACAATCATATCTGCGCTGATTTTTGACGCCTTCATCAAAATAGTTTCCACGGTTGAACCTTGCACAAGAAGCGCTGTTGTATCTATCCCATTTTGTCTCATTTGCTCTGCAATATCTTGAATCTGCCGGTGCTCTTTGTGGAATCTCTTTGAGAGAGAATCCCTAACCGATTGAGGCCCGACTTCATAACCAACGAAATCCGGTTCAGGCTCTGCAACATGTAAGAGCCACAACTTTGCAGAGACAGCTTCGGCAATTTCTTCGGCTTTTTCCACAACTTTCCCCATAGATTCAGAAAAATCTACACAGGTTAGAATATTCATATATTCTCTCCTTTGTGAATTGAGTGAAATTCGAGACAAGGTTATAAAAAAAACACCCTAACCTTCCATTATGGGCTCAGTCCTCACTCGCTCTAACCATTAACACAGGTACAGTGCCTCCTCGCAATACTTTGTCTGCGACACTGCCCAAAGCTAATCGAGAGATACCGCCTCTTCCATGCGTTGACATGGCCACGAGGTCGGCATTTGCGGCTATTTCGGCCTTAACAATCTCATCTGCCGGATTCTCACCCACCGAAACTTTGCACGTAACGGTAACCTTTTCATTCCGCAAGCCGTCACTTACTTTGTCGAGATAATTTGTCGCCGCATCCTTCATTTCGGCGAGCTCATCCTCATTATACGGAACTGAAACCATCCCCGCCATCCCATGGACAGTGACCATGTGTCTGACTGAAGTAATGACATGAAAGAGGGTAACTTCGACCTTTTCATTTGGGCCCAATCTAGAGATCAGTTTCTCAACATAGCCAAGAGCGGCTTCGCCTAATTTAGAGCCATCCAGTGGTATAATTATTCTCTCAGACATCTTTCACCTCTTTTTTGTAATGAGTCTTAGGATGAGTTGATACCAATCTCCTACGAGTAACCAAATGTTAGCAAAACTATAACCACATTTTCTCAAGGTAGCTCACCTATCGTTCAGACCTGTGGCTTTTCTTCCCCGCCTTCCAGCAAGTTTGGCTTTGTCTTGTATCTACAAGAATAGAGCTCTGTTAATAGAATTTAATGCGACCACCTTATCCCAAGTCAAGGGAATAGCTTGGGATACTAACCCGGATTTCTCACCAACAAAGTTTTGCGCAGGTCGAGACACCGGGCATGAAGCTGTAATAATCTACCGGAGTCTTCGCTACCTGCAAATGCTCGGTAACGAAGCAGCTGCGGATAAATCTGTTGGCCCGAAGGGTGAACATTTTGATTTGAAACGAAAAACACCCTGTTAATTAAGAAAGTCATTTTTAAATTATAAAAACAAACAATTAAGTTTCAAATCAAAAAGTCATGAGAAATTCGGGCTAAGGTCGTCTCAATGGTCTTGATAGGGATATTATTGAAAATACCACTTGGAGATTCCCCAAGGGTTTCTTTTTTGATGATCTGCTGGTCTTGCTTTTTCCCACAACCTAGACTAATTGGAAACAGACTCAAGTTACTCTGGGGTGAGCAGGAGAGTAAAACAGGAGGCCAGAGACAACACTTTCGACAATCAATTAGGTGAAGCAGTGCAAGAATTGCAATATTTACAAGGATATCCTGACAACCTTACGGCTCAAGTCCAGAGCTTAATTGAAGAGAAGAAGTTACAAACACTCCTTCTGGGGAAATATCCAAGACCCCATGAAATCCGTACAGACAAAGCTCTCTACGAGTATGTGATTGCAATAAAAAATAGTTCCATGCAGCAATCACAGCCCCTAAGCAAGGTACTCTACGACTCGAAAATCAAGATGCAAAACCAGGCCCTTGGTGTGCATAAATTTATCTCACGGGTACAGGGCGGCAAGCTAAAAGCTAAAAATGAGATCCGTATCGCCTCCACTTTCAGAAACGCACCAGAACCGCTTCTCCGCATGATTGTCGTCCACGAGCTTGCCCATCTCAAAGAAAAGGCTCACAACAAGGCGTTTTTCAAACTCTGCAAGCATATAGAGCCTGAATACCATCAGCTGGAATTTGATATGCGTCTCTACCTGACACAACTCGATCTTTTAGGACCGTTATATGTAACGGAATAAGATTACCACCACAAGCAAAACAGAGTACTTCTACCTGTAGGTGTCAACGTAGTATTCACCTACAGGCCAGCCGCAACGTTAGCCCGAATTTCTTATGAACATTGAGTTGGATTTATAAATTATCCTTTAATATCAGTTGATTAAGTGAATGTTTCTTTGTTTTTAAAATGTACATAATATTCACCAAAGGTCAGTCCATGCAGCGTCATCTTCCTCAGTATTTTGGCAGTAAAAATAGTTGACTATGATTTACCGACCAAAAACTTTGAACCTGACACCGCCTGAACTGATGAGAAATCCGGGTTAGGCCCTCGACGTAACTTGGGTCCCCCAAAAAAAATCAATCCTGGCACTTTCAGGATGAACCCATGGAATCAGACATGGCCACCCTATCATTTGAGACAACTATCAGCCTGTCTTCTTTTTCGAAAATATAATCAGAAGGGGGATTAGATATATGCTCGCCATTGTGTTCTTTCAGAACTCCCAAGACTATACTTTGGCGCTCCCTCTTCATCATGGTGAAAACGTCAAGAAAGGTATTCCCCACCAAGCCGTCCGGTAGGGGAATACTGAAAAGTTCGTTGCCATACTGCGTGCTTAACAATTCTGACACCACTCGGCTGATCCCGTGATCTATTGCAGCTGAAGCGATTAAACGACTGCTCATTACGCTGCCCACAATTATCTCATCGGCCTGGGCACGACGGCAGTGCATGACATTAGCCTCATCAACAAGTTCAACCACGGAATAAACTGAATGAGCTATGCTCTCTATGGTCAAGGTGGCCAGAACCACCTTGGCGTCACGGGATATAGCATCAAGAGAGTCATCTCCTAAGACTATTATTGTTTTTGCCTGAACAATATTGGCCTTTTCAAGAGTTTCCTCGCTGACACTGCCTTTAACAAAAAACAGGTTATGATCATCCAGTGGTTTCTCGTCAATATTGGCTATCAATACAATTTTCAGATCCTTCGTGTGGGAGTCGGTCCTCAGCTCTTTTATAATGGCTCGGGACCTATGGTTCCACTCACACAATATGAGATGATCCTGGAAATCAGCAGCGCACATACCTTTGTTCTCCTTTAGACGATGACTTATGATGAGGGCGGCAAGACTGGCACTTAAGGTGCTCAGTAATCCTATACCAAAAAACATGATAATGATGGCAAGAATCCGACCTGCCGGTGATTCCGGGGAAATATCTCCGTAACCAACCGTGGTTAGGGTGACAATGCTCCACCATAGACCGCTGGCCAGAGAAATATTCGGTTCAAACCAGGTGATAATCAGGCCGCTGCTCAAGGTGATCCCCAGAACAACGATAAAGAGCTTAACTATATTTTCCCTAAGCAGGAACTGCCAGAAGCTTTTCAAAATTTTCTGCCTTTAGCTTGATGATTATCTATTGAGTGCCGTACTCCAGAACACCTGCCATAAAAAACAAGAAAGCTGGAGACTCTTTTGAAATTAAGTACTTAACATAGCTATCAGATAACGATCACAGAGAGACCATCGTGGCACTTATACTCGACAGATAAGCGATAGACTCCAGGTAAGCGCTAGACTCCGGGCGAGTACTACAAAAGTCTCCTTATTTCACCTTAGCCGGGCTTAGGAATGTGTTGCGGTGAACATGTTTTACCTCGATCTTCTCATCGATAAGGCAATTGCTAGACCTGAACAAAATCCCCAAAAATGAGCAGCCCACGAGATAAATGGCACATAAACGAAAAATGACAGTAAGGCGCCACCATATAAAAAAAAGGAGAGGATAGCAACTGTCCAGCTGCGCAGGGTTGGGCTGAACCAGGCATCAGCTAACAAAAAGCCAATAAGTGAAAAAACCAGCCCGGATGCGCCAATTACAAGGTCTCCTGAACTAAATAACCACGTCCCGAGACCGGAACCGAGCACCCCGATACTCATGACGTAAAGCATCTTTTGGGGACCTATCGACAGGCGAACAAATCCAGACAGTAGTAGCAACGGGATGGTGTTGGCTATAATATGGGAAAATCCACCATGCAGGAAGGGAGAGAATAATATGCCAATCAAGCCTTGAAAGTTGCGCGGCTTAATCCCAAGGTGATTAAAAGATATACCGGGAAGCACCAGATCAATGAGAAAAACACCCCACATAACGGCGACGATAAATATTGCTTCTCTGGAAAAAATTCGGTTAAGCATCACTGATTAATTGTAGAATCCAATGGATTGTATCTTCTTTTGACCGTGTACATCTTATTTTCTGGAGTCGCTACAACACATTATTACGAAAGGTTTTTGACGCTTTGGTCAACCCCATTAAGTCTTTCCGGAACCAGAAAAGATGTTATGGTACACAGAGAATGTCATTTAAGCAACCAAGCCCGCAAGAGGGATCCTCTTTTCAGTTCCCTCTTACGGGGGATATGTTCCTTCACGAAAATCTTTACTTAGAAAAACAAGAAAATGTTTTCTAAATCAATCAGGTGCTAAAGATTGACACGATAAGATGTAATGTATATTCGTGTGCCTTTGCAGAACCACGCTAACTAAGCCAGAGGAGAAAAGCTTATGATTTGGAATAATGACACCCTAAAGGAAATCGCACAATCTCAGTCGTCCTGGGTAGTCGAAGAAAAAGGTGACTGTCTCAGTATCACAAACGATGAAGGAATAGATGCCTATATCTATGCAGGCGAACAGCAGATTATTGCAGAGACTGCACTGTTTCCAGCCGCCAGCGTTTCCGATACGTCCGCGATGAACGATTTGATACTGCGAACACATCACCTGCTACCCCTTACCACTATCTGTATCAATAAAATTGGTGGTGAAGATTTCTACACAGCCTTTGGTTCCCTATCGGTCGACAGCAAGGGCTCCGTGATTGTTGAAGAAGTTGAAACACTATTTGCCAATGTTCGTGAATTTATGGAACTCTATAAAGATTACCTCAATAAGGAGACCGCAGCATGAGTCTAAAAAAACTTTGGACCGCTTTGAGAGGAGCGACAAACGAAGGTATTGAAGCTGCTGCTGATACACAGTCAATCCGGATCCTGGATCAAGAACTGCGTGAAGCAAAAAAAGAGCTCCAGGCCTGTGATGAAAATCTGACCAAAATTATGGCCAAACGCAAACTGGCGGAAAATAAGGTTAATGCATTGAGAGCCGGTATTGAGACCTATACCAATCATGCCATTGCTGCCAGCGAAAAGGGCGACGATGCCTTAGCGATCGAATGTGCTGAGCGCGTTGCCGATCAAGAGGTGAATCTTGAGACAGAGCAAAGTATACTCGATGGCTTCTTGGCCTCGGAAAAGGCCCTGAAAGTCAACATCAGCAAAGCCAAGACCAGTGTGCGCCGCATGGAGCAACAGATCGATCAGGTTAAGGCAACTGAATCTGTCCAGAAGGCTCAAGTGGCTGTTTCAGCACGTCACATGGGAGCCAACAGTAAAGTTAAAACAGCCTTAGACAGCCTTGAGCGCATTAAAGCCAAGCAGGAACAGCGGAGTGCTGAACTTTCGGCGGCAGAAGAGCTGGCCAATGAAGAAAGTGGCAGTAGCCTCGATGCCAAACTTAAGGCTGCAGGCATTCAGCCTGGAGGCCAAGTGAAAGGTAACGACAAACTGGCCCAAATTCTTGCTGCCAGGAAAGGTTAACGCAGTATTGCTGCATTACCCTGCATCAATGCGTCTCACCGCGAGTTGGTGCTTCACTTTTTTTGCCTTCCGACCTCCCCAGCAAGACAGTTTTCACTTTCCTGTTGGGGGGTATAAAGTGCCTTTCACAAGAAAGGATTTCTTACAAAAAAATGAAAACAGATTCCAAGGTTCTCAGACGTTCATTTTGAGGTCACTATGTTCAGCAAATTGTTCGGTAACAAACAAAAAAAAGATCCGCGATCTGCAGCACCATCTATTATGGGTCTACGATTAGGCTGCAGTTTTGAGATTGATTCTCTCCTGCTGAGACTCATAAAAGACGAGTTAGTCATTGGTGATTGTGCATCGACGCACATCATTAAATCAGCCGGAATAGTAGATCTTGACGGGACCTGGGTTTTTCGATTTTACACCGACGATGATGCATTTTTACAGGTGATTGCTGAAGGTGGCACGTCGGAAGAACATGTGGTAGATGTGAAATTGTTCCACTTCTATGATACTCAGGATATCGAGTCTCAACCTGTCTGGGACCGGCTTTTGAATACCAAAATGGGGACAGCCTCCTACGAGCTTGAAGGACACTCCTATAGTCGCGTTTGGACTTCTGTCAGTGATTATCACAATCCGGTGCACATGGCTGAGAAAACCTATGACGATGAGGGAGACTTCTCTGTGACAGATCAGTTTACTATGCTTTTTGAGAGGCCCATCTCAGATGGGCAGACAGAATCTCTTCTGTTAGCTGCGGAGGAAAAAGAAGAAGCGTCCGGTAATTTGAGTCGTTGTTTCGTTCTTAGTACTGGAATTACCTTAAACCCCACCCAATTAACTATTCACGGATAAACAATGGAAAATGTTACTTTATTGACAAGTGTTCTGCATTTTAGTCTGTATTTTGGTCTGTCACTGCTCTTCATTGTGCTCTTTAAGTTTGTTTATAAATTTATCACTCCCCACGATGAGTGGCAGCTGATCAAAGAAGAAAAAAATATTGCAGCTGCCCTCGGTTTTGGTGGTGCAATAGTCGGGTTTGCCATCGCACTCAGTGGTGCCGCCTCCAATTCAGTCTCCCTTGTTGATTTTGCCATCTGGGGCGTAGTTGCTTTTGTTGCACAAACACTGGCCTTTGCTCTCGTCCGCTTCGGTTTCATGTCGAGCATCTCTAAGCGCATTGAAGCAAATGAAATCAGCGCAGGTATCATGTTGGCTGCAACTAATATCGCCTTCGGTTTTTTAAACGCAGCCTGCATGAGCTATTAAAGGGAGTAACCATGAAGCGAACCAAACATATTGACCTGGATCTGATGAGAAAAGGCTTTAAAAAACGATTTATCCAGGGCCCACTGGTGGTGGGGATCGCTGCTGTCAGTTTAGTGTCATGCAGTAGCCAGGAAGAGGTTACGGTTGTTAGTTCAGTTGATGACTGTGCCGCTAATACCGAACTCAACCTTGTGGAATGCGAAGCCGCCTACCAAAAGGCCCAGGCTGAGGCGGAGCGTACCGGCCCGAAATACAACTCCAACGTGCAGTGTGAAACAGAATTTGGTTCTGGACAGTGCACGCAAAGCCGTAGTGGCGGTTTTTTTATGCCGATGATGAGTGGCTTTATGATCGGCCGAATGATGTCCGGCAATAGCTCTTACGGTGGCACGGCTTATAACCCGGTCTATCGATACAATAACCGTAATTCTTCGCAGTATAATCGCGTTATGACTGCCGATGGTACAGTTATCGGCAAAGCTGGCCAACGCTCTTACCGTGTAAACAAATCGACTATGAGCTCCAAACCAACAGTCACAAGAACAGTATCTCGTGGAGGTTTTGGTGCTACGGCATCTGCGAAATCCAGCTGGGGCGGAGGGAAGTCCAGAAGCTGGGGAGGCTAAGCTTATGTTTCGTATGCCTATCAAGGAACGGCCAGACTGGGAAGCCAGAGCTGACGAATATGGTTTTATGTTTCACTCCATGCACGGAGAGCGCTATTGGGATGAACGTGCCTATTATCAATTTTCTTTGCAGCAGATCGAAAATGATATTGAAACCCCAACCGAGGACATTCACCAGATGTGCTTGTCCATCGTTGAGAAGGTTGTGGCCGACGACCAGCTCATGCGTAGATTCTGTATTCCGGAGACCCATTGGGACTTTGTCCGAAATTCATGGCTGAACGGCGATCCAAGCCTGTATTCACGCCTGGATTTTGCCTACTCGGGCTCTGGCCACGCCATGCTCTACGAAAACAATGCAGATACCCCCACCAGTACTTATGAGACGGGCTTCTGGCAGTGGCTATGGCTCAAGGACAATGTTGACGCTGGTGTGCTGCCAAGGCATGCAGATCAATTCAACAGCCTGCAGGAAAAACTTATTAATCGGTTCAAAGACCTGCAAACCCTGACACCCGATCGCGAACTCCATTTTTCCTGCTGTAAAGATACCGAAGAGGATCGCGGTACCGTCCAATATCTTGAAGACTGCGCCCATGCTGCTGGGATCAATCACCATTTTGTCTATGTAGAAGATATAGGTCGTGACAAGAAAGGAAATTTTAGCGATTTAAAAGATCAAGTCGTCTCCTGGATGTTCAAGCTCTACCCCTGGGAATTCATGTTCAGTGAAGAGTTTAGCGGCTTTTTAGGGAGCAATAACATCCGCTGGCTTGAACCCCCATGGAAAAGCATCCTGTCCAATAAAGCATTACTACCAATGTTGTGGAAAATGTTTCCCAATCACCCCAACCTCCTGCCGGCATTCTTTGAAGACGAACTTCATTTGGCAGGTGGTATTGATTCCATGGTTAAAAAACCAATATTTTCCAGGGAAGGTGCCAATATTTCGATCATTCGAAACAAATCTGAAATTGTTGCTTCACCCGGTCCTTATGGATCGGAAGGTTACATCTATCAGGCCGCATACATGCTGCCTCAATTTGGTGAACACCATACGCTGATTGGGAGTTGGCTGGTGGACGATGAAGCCGCAGGCATCTCTGTACGTGAGGACTCTGGACCAATTACCCAGGACATGAGTAGATATCTTCCCCACATCATTCTTTAAAAGGCCAACCAGATATTTTCCTCTGGTTGGCCTGATAATATGTTCTATCGCAAGGCGGATTCATCCAACAGTCAGTTTGAACCTCACAGTCCCATCATCCTTTTTCAATCAACTCCTGGTATGGCCAGCCAGCCATACCTTTTTCAAGGATATAGATTTTTTCTGAAGGGACGTTCTTCTTCAGCATATAGTCATAACAGCGCTTTGCTCCGCCTGCTCCGCGAGGACAAACAATCACGACATCTTGCCCCAATTCCTGAAACTGTTGAACGGCCTTATCGATCTGTGCACGTTCAGCTTCTGTCTTAACCGGATAGGCATAGGTAGCGATTGCGCCGGGTAAATGATGCTGCTTAAATTCTTTTTCAATCTGGATATCGACGATAATAGTTTTATTGCCAGTCTCAATTCTATTTTTCATGTCTTTTGCAGCAATATAGTTATAGTCCCCTGCACACACTGAGGTTACAGCTCCTAAAACAAATAACATGATTAAACCCAACAATCTCATAACTATTCTCCTTAACATTTTAGTGAATTTGATAGTTTGTCATAAAGACAATTATCCATTTTATCTGGGAATCGGTATTGCCCATTAGCAGTTAAGTACCACTATAAAAATGCACTGTTTACTCAAGATCCCCGCATACTACAAATAGGAAGACCTGATGGATAGACAACCATTGATCCGTCTTTTCGATGCCTAACGCAGAATTCGTATTCATTTTAATTGGACACTCTAATTTGGGAGGGGCTTCTCCCCTTGATGCCGCGACGTCCCCCAATACCTTGGTTGATTGGATTCCACTGGGGATCAGCAACAGTTCCACCTTCTCAATTATTAATGATAGCTGTCGTTTTATAACCATTGGATAAAAATAGATGATTTCAATGCGCAAGAAGATGTTTAATTTCTCCTTTGGTTACATACCGGTTGAAATAGAACGATTTTGACAATATTATCTATTTGAAAATCAAGCCTCTAATTTGCAGCTTGATTCGCCCTTAACGAGAGCGACAGTTTATGGTGCGGAATTGTACGCGATGCCATAAATGAGTCTGTTTATTTACTAGGATTTCGAAGTCTACGCTATCTGGTTCGAGATCAAGGCATACGAAGAAAATGACCACAGGCATATAACTGATATCTCGGAGTCTCGTACCTCGCTTTCCGGAGGATTATTTTTTCGAATAACGAAGATTCCGGGCTAAAAGGCAGTAAATAAACGGGCTCATAAATAGAGGTATGAAACAGTTTACTCTGATCATGTTTGTCTTCATGGATCACCTACATAATTGTCAAATGGAACAAGGTATGAAAGATAAAAACGTTACTTCCATTGAAAACATTGAGAGAGGGCTTCGAGAAAAATCATCTTCCGGTGAGATAGCCTCTTTTCTTAAGGCTGTTGGTGAGGCGAGCCTGGCCCAAAACGGAAGACTGATTTTCTCATTGGATGCAACCAATAGTCGCCAACCAACCTGGGACAGAGCTATGACAATTCAGTCTTCGATGTTTAATGCGGTCGGTGAGGCAGGTGGCCTATCGGTTCAACTTGTGTATTTTCGAGGTCTCGATGAATGTCGTGCTTCCAAGTGGGTCATTAATGCTGCCGCACTACGTGATCTGATGCTCGGTATCAAATGTCGAGGTGGACAGACACAGATTGCGAAGATCCTCAACCACGCCTACCGTGAAACAACGAAAGAAAAGGTCTCGGCAATGGTATTCATCGGCGATGCAATTGAGGAAAGTATCGATTCTCTCTGTCAGAAAGCCGGTGAACTTGGCCTAAAAGGGGTCCGCTGCTTTTTCTTTCAGGAAGGTCATGATGTTGCGGCTGAAAACGGCTTTCGTGAAATGGCCCGACTTACAGGCGGCGCCTATTTTCGACTTGGCCCAGATTCAGCAAAAGAACTTGCCGAACTTCTCAGTGCAGTGGCAATTTATGCGCGAGGAGGATTGAAAGCCCTCTCAAGCAGCGATAAAAACAAGGCACGTTTACTCCTTCAACAAATGAGGGACTGATTTTTGCACCTTTTCGAACTCACTCCGATTAAAGGGAGATATGCTGGGCTCTTTTCAGTACTCGCTCGATCGCTTACCCGGAGTCTTTCGCTTACCTGGAGTCTTTCGCTTACCTGTCTGGTATAACTACCACGAAGAACTCTCTGCGATCGCTAGCTGATGGTTATGTTACATATCGATTTTCAAAAAAGTCTCCAGCTTTCTTGTTTTTTATGACAGGTTTTCTGGAGTAAGGCACTACAGAGGTGACCAAGATTGTATATTATATTGCTATTATTTGTGGTGGGTGGTCTTTTCTGGCTGGTTCTCAATAACCCTGCCCATAAAAGTGCAGCATTTCTGGCAAATGGTGGGCCACTTATTCTCATAGCTGTGGGAGGCTTGCTTACTCTTTTCCGGCGCGGAATGATTGGAATGCCTATGATATTTTTGGGGCTTTCTTGGTGGCGTCGCAATCAGTCGAGGCGACCAACTACCTACTCCGGCAGACAAAAATCAACAGTCCGCTCGGCAAGTCTTGAGATGGAACTTGATCATGATACCGGAGAAATCGACGGCAGAGTGTTGACCGGTCAAATGCAGGGCGCCCGTCTCTCTTCGCTCAATGAGGATGAGGTGTTATCGCTTTATCAGGAAATTCATTCAGATCCTGAGAGTGCAGCCCTGCTTGTATCTTTCCTTGATCGGTACTACCCAAATTGGCGGGAAAATGTTGATCCTGGTCATTCCAGTAATCAGGACAGTAGTTCTACCTTTGAAAACATGAGTAAAAAGGAAGCATACCTGATACTTGGCGTTGACCCTGGGGCCTCGCAACAAGAAATCCACCAGGCCTGGCGGCGACTTATTAAAGGAGTTCATCCCGACCATGGAGGTTCCGCATTTCTGACTGCCAAGATTAATGCGGCCAAAGATGTTCTCCTGAACTAAGACGAATGACAATGTATTTATGAAAAGATTGCTTTTGTGTGTCCCAAGGTAAATATTCTATGAAAGAAATGTACGTAATTCACGAAGACCCCGAATTTGTCGTGGTCGTAAAGTCAAGTGGGCTACTCTCTGTTCCTGGACGTGGTCCGGAAAACCTGGATTGTGTCACCGAGCGGGTGAAAGAAATGTATCCAGACTGCATCGAACAGCCATCAGTTCACCGCCTTGATATGGACACTTCCGGGTTGTTGGTGGTCGCTCGAACCAAAGAGGTACATCGTAACATCTCTATTCAGTTTCAAGAGCGCGAGGTAACTAAACGCTATATTGCCATTCTTGACGGTGAATTAGATGGCGAGGAGGGGATTGTCGAACTTCCCTTCCGCATCGATATTGACAATAGACCCCATCAAATTTATGATCCGGTTCACGGAAAGGTGGGAATTACCCACTGGAAAAAACTCCTGATTCAAGATGGCAAAACACGAATCGAGTTTAAACCGATAACCGGAAGAACACACCAGCTCAGGGTTCACTCCGCCTCCAAACATGGTCTCGGAATTCCCATTGTCGGCGATCCGCTCTACGGAACCGGCACTGGCCCGGGATTGATGCAACTACATGCCTGCTATCTTTCCTTTGCTCACCCAAGGACTGGTGAGAGTCTCGAATTTAACTCAGAACCTCTGTTCTAATTTTTTTTCCGAATCATGTTGTTGCCATGAAAAACAGTACCGATATAGACCGCCTGATTTCTGCACTTCCCACTGACGCGACCTGCTTCGGGTATTGTAGCGTTTGTGATGAAGTTCATTATCTCACAGGGGGAAACAGCCGCAAGTATGCTCTGGAGCTGATGGCAGAACTTGAGCAGAACAAACGAATTGACTTTCACGCCCCAGATCCGGAGCCAATATTCTCCACAGACTGCCTCTGGGAAAAAAGAGGCGGACAGATGTTTGGTGTGCTGGAATGTGTCGATGGCGGTGGAAATACCGTAGTGCTCCGTGCATTTTCCGGACAGTTCAACACACGCTGGCAAGCAGAGGGCTGGGTTCCACCGACTTTTGACCTGGAGGAATACTACCAGATTCTGCCAAAAGTTGAGTCCTCGGTCCAGCAAATGACCGACAAGATTGAGTCCTACAAACTAAAAGCAGACAAGTGTAAACTCAAATTCGAAGAAGCCATGCGTTCAGGGGGGCTTGCGGTACAGAAAGATTGCCGCAGACAGATGCGAGAGGCTTTTAAAGCATTCGAGCTTTCAAAGAAAAAGCGGAGAACTTATTCCCAATCCATGATGTTTGTCTTTCAGGATCTGTATCAACTCCAAAATTTCAAAGGTGATCAACATTCCATCCTGGATGTCTTTTATGAAGACCGGGGGATTCCCATCGGATCCGGTGACTGCTGCGCTCCAAAACTGCTCCAGGCTGCAGCCCAAAGAGGGCTAACACCTCTCGGACTGACCGAATTTTACTTTGGCAAGGAGAATAAATCCTCTACAAAATTCCACAAAGAATTCTATCTCAGCTGCAAAAACAAATGCCAGCCAATTCTCGGCTACATGCTTTGCGGCCTTTAGGTGATCAAAATTTTCTTTGTCCAAGCAAGATGATTGGACTTTAAGCTCGTTCATGAAGCTTTTTTATCCATCTGATTGCTTCATAAGTGGACGGCTGGTCGCCCCCGTAAAATGACAACCAAGTCTCTAACTATAGCAATGGCTGATGGCTCTGTTAAAAAAAGTAAGAACAGCCCCTATCTGTTATCTGGTTTTCAGGTTAAGACAGAGTGGAACTATATGAATTTTGGGCTGCTTCTGTATATCACTCGTTTATGAGTGGTGTGCAAATATAGCTAATTTTCAAAGGCATAACACTTCCCCATGAATGATAAGCAGTATATTTTTTTCCAGGAATGGGCTAAACATCACATCCTGACTTTCCATGAGATTGATCCGCTGCATCAGCAAAGTCTTGACCTGAAGGAAGCACACACCTTCCGTGTGTGTGCAGTCATTCAGCAGATTGCTTCAGGTCTTGGTCTTTCGGAAAACGACTTCCGGATCGCTTCCGTGATAGCCTTATTCCATGACATCGGCCGTTTTCCTCAGTATCAAAAGTACCGGACCTTTCGTGATCTTGATTCGGATAATCATGCCAAGCTTTCTATTTGGGAGTTGAATCGTCACCGCGTCCTCCATACGTTGAATTTTACTGAGCGCCAGATCATCAGTCGCGCTATTTTTTTTCACAATCGGCTCAGTATCCCTGGAAATCTTGATCCGAAAACCTTTCTTCACTGCAAACTGATCCGTGATGCCGATAAAGTTGATATTCTGCGGATCATGACCGAGCACTTTCAAATGGCAGAATCTTTGCGGAATCCTGTGATTACACTTGGATTGGGGGCGGACACACTAGTACGGGAAGAGGTCTATCGTATGCTGCTCAATGGACGGATCATGAACTACGCAAAACTAAAAACCATCAATGAATTTAAAGTGCTGCAAATGGGTTGGGTTTTCGATATAAATTTCCGGCCAACTTTTAAGATTTTAAAAGAACAAAACAATATCGGCGCACTCGCTGCTACGCTGCCCGACACACCACTCCTACGAGAATCACTTGATTTCGTCAATAGCTATATCGAGAAGCGCTTGAAATGCTAGTAGCTGTCAGTTTTGCAAAACATGCAACCCCTTAGGTTAAAAATTCCATATCTCTTCTATGGCTTTTGACTTGTCGCTGCCAAAATAAATTCCTGTCTGTCACCACTTCTTTCGGTTATGATCTAGTGGAAAGATGTTGACTTTAGACTAAGAGAATTTGTTTCGTATTGATGTGGTATCTTACGAGCAGCCTAACACTTTCTCTACAGTGACCTGCAGACATAATCTGGAACAATCTTGGATGTCAAAATACTCCATTTTTCACAGGTTCTCTCGAGTTAATTTTGAAACTTTTCAGATATAAAAGTGCTCATTTGGGAGCGAGATATTTCGCTATGATTAAATTACAGCTGAACAGGAACGGGTCAACATCAAGATTTCCCCAAGATGTAGTAACCTCACAGAGGAAGGTGAAATCAGGAAATAGTGGATAAAGTAAGATATTAGAAGTGGCAATCTTAACGACAAATATCTGCGGCTTGTCCGTAGTATGTTTTTGTTGCAATTAAGTACACTGTCACCAAACCCCTAAGGTTAAAACTTTTGGTTTTGCGTTGTTTGTTTCTAAGAAATTCAAATTATGGCCTACTACTATCCACATTATTTACTGGTCTATCGTAAAGATCAGAAAATAATAGCGCTAGCATACCTCCCATGGTTGACTGAACAAACAGATAAAAATTATTGAGCTCAGATGGTTCCATACTAGAATCAAAATATAAATACCAAAGCGCCCCGCCCACATAAGCGATACCAAGCGCTGACATTACTAATGTTACGAGAATAACATACGGTAAACCTACAAAAACTCTATCCTCTTCCTTTATAATTCCTTTGTTATCTATAAACCATTTTACAATTGAAACCGAAAATGCTGCTGAAATAGGTAGGGCCATTTTCTCAATATATACAGTAGATATATCGGAAAATTTGAACCACAAAAACGATGTCATAACTAAATGCATCGTTATTAATATCAATCCAAGAATCATAGAGACTTTCTGTTTTACAAACAACATAAATATTTCTCCCCATTTTGTAGCTTTACTCACTGCATATATTTTTCAAAAGCTTTGTAATACTTCTTGATTTCTTCTATTCTTTTTCGGTTACCGCGATTCTGACTTCGGTATGGAAACATTTCTCCAGAGAGTCTGTCAAGGTGGTCAAAAAGAGTTAAATAATCCTGCATATACTTCATACCTACAGGGTCTTGTGCAAGAGAGTCTGTTACTTCTCGCAAGTCCACACTCTCAACCATTTTCGCTGCGCAAACAGTCGAAACTTGAAACGTCTGAATCATTTTGTTTCGCATTGATTGTACTTCTTTGACATACTTTTGTGCACTTGTACTTGTTGGGATAGCATGTTGTATTTCTGAAAATAGCCCCAGGCACTTTCTATATTCCTTCTGCCCAAGATAGGCATTAACTATATCATCCAATGTCCAGATAATATAATTAAGATGACTTGCTATAAGCCCTATATGCCGTTCATATACAATTTCGTCAATCACTTGATTATTTGGTAAACGATTGTGCCCAACACGTCCTAGAAGAGAAATCAGTACATCATTATATATTTTGTGAACAATTCGCCAGTTGTCATCTGTTGCCCCAAGATTGTTTATTGATTTCATATATTCCAATACTTTCTGAAGATGCTTTGGGTGTAGATTTGTCCAAACTTGAGACATGTCGTCTCTTAACATGCCTCGAAGCCTATTCCAGTTTGGACAAGTATTAATAAACCGATACTCTATTAGGTCTTTTACCGCAGATAGAGCTATAATCGAATTCTCATCTGTAAACCCATTGAAACCTACAAACGGATAGCTTTCTCTTGCAGCACGGCCTGTTTCTTTAATGGTTGTCTTTTTATAGCAAGTTCCTTTACCAAGACTTAGACTTTCTTCTCCAAAATATATAATCTTTAAATGATTTAGATTTATTCGTTTACGATTCTTATTTACAATACTTTTGTCGATATTTTGACTTTGAATATTTACTAATTTAAGAGGCATGAATCCTATTGCTTTTCCACTTCCATCTTTTGACAACAGTCTCCCGAATAAGTAAAAATCTCTATCTATATCTCCGTATGAATATTCAAAATCATATTCGAATATTCCAGATATTGTCTGTTTTTCGAAGGGTACTATCCTCTGTATCTCGATCGGACCAGTATTTGTGAAAAATTTAAAATTTATCTCTAGATTTCCAGCTCCTTTTGGCACGCCAATAGCCGTTAATTTTATCCTATAATTATCATCTGCATTTACGATTTCAGAAAAAAAGCAGAATGTGAAAAGTACAAGAAATATACAACATGTGCATTTCATAAAAAGAATCCCCATGTTACTATTTGACTACCACCAATCTTCAGCAAGGTCTCCAATCAATATAAATACAGCAAAAAAAATCGGTTTTTAAATTTCATCAACAAGTGATTTTATTTCTTTGACCGTATTATCCTACTGTTCAGTTCAGAACAAGTTATTAACCGGTTTCTGATAATCAACAGAAACGGCTATTACCACTTTATGAAATTCAGAAAACTATTGACCATGTTAATCCTTTTTTTTGATAGAGGCAACAAGGTTGTTCCTGTATTTCTTTGAAGTGAGAAAACTGGTCAAGCAGTAGAAATTTCCTTTGCCAAGGAGTATGATCCGCAATATTGGATCGCATGACCTTCAGAAAAACAAGATATTCCTGACAGGAAAAACGTAAATTAAAACCCTTGATGTTTCCAGAAAATCAATTCATATGACTGCTCCATTTTCAATGGCGGTGCTGACCGGAACTACTACTGAATCTCTGATTTTCAATAGTCAAGGTATCTCCTATAACTCAAAACTGTGCATATCAAAGATATGCACTGGAATTACCTTTCTTGTTAAGGGAATCAATGATGTATCTCAAAATCTAACAACAGAATATGTTTTTTTGATCGATGGAATTTATGTGGACACGGGTAGCATGGTCATGTATTTTTTCTCTCAGAAAACAGTTAAACTTTACACTTTTTAGGTTTGGAATTGATAGAACATCAAATGGACTCCATAAAGTTTACGGTATAAAAGATGAAAGAGTTCATTTTCCGAAGGGTTAGGGCAAAGAGTTTACAGAATCTATCAACTAATACATAAGAATATATTTACTCAAAGGATGGGCGATAAAACATTTTTTCCTAAATTTATCCACTCCAGTAGCGACTGCGGTGGAGTGGGAGCATCCAGCTATGTTTAATAAATATAGAGATATCTATGTGGTCAGAGAAGTAGCACCCTTCAAGATAAATGGTCTGGCAATCCCCTATCCAGAATTTGTGGCCAGACTCTATAACCTCTGTAAAGATCTGGGCTTTCGTAAAGGCCTGATCATGCCCTCCAGGGCCTTTTGCTCTGATGAGAACCAGGGCCTGCCCATCATTTTACTGACCAAACATTTCGGCACCTTCCCCTTTAATCATGGCAGAGTTGGTGGAATCCTGTCAGCGGACCGGCACGGTCCCCATTCCCATCACGGCGAAGACCTGATGATACTCCAGGCCAGCCATGTGGGTTTCGATCCAGAATCAGGAGTATACGGCACCTATAACCGTCCACAGATGCTTGGCGACTGTTCCTCCGACTCCTGTGGCAAACTGATCCATGTTATCACCCCCTATCTGGAACAATACCTCTTTGCCCAGGAGCGTATCTTTCTCCACCAAGACGACAGTGGCAACCACCTGGTCACCGTGAAAAACTCCTTTATTGACTTTGGCGCACACCCTGTCGAACAGGGTCTTGTGTTGCGGCTGAATAATATTGTCGAAGAGGACAATATGGGCATTATTAGCCCCTTCTCCTCCGCGTCCACCAGCCAAACCTACAAGGTCTCTCCAGCCTTTAAGAGACGGCTGGAGAAAATTGGGTATAAATGGAAGTCCGGTGCGGGGGAAAGCATTGGCACACTGCTGACGGCTGACCTTTTCTTTTTTAGAGAAGATTTTCACGAGACCGATGATTCTATTTTACTGGAGAGAAACCTGATAGACTTTATGCCGGATATTGTCAGTGCCAAACACCCCGCCCTCCGTGCTGCCAAAACCAACATCCAGCTGGAATTTGCCAGGGTTGTTGAGTCAATCAGAAGAAGCGATCATTACAAGGGCAAGAACCTGCTCTATGTGGCCGGGTTAAATATTGATATCTCGGCAACTGACGAGCTACCGATTATGAATTATTTTGTCCCTTGGGCCGCCCATGTCCAGTTAAAAAGTGGTGCACAGCAGGAGTATATCCACCCAATAGAACAGAATGACCTCTACCACAAACTGATGGCCCAAAGTGCAGAAAATCTCGATCAGCTCGACCTCAAGGAGAATATCAGACGTATCCTGAAGGCACCACGATTAAATATCAGCTCCTCCAGATAACAGAGGGAGATATGCCTATTACTCTTTGCAGAGTCAATGGAAAGGGCTTAGCTGAGTAATGGGAGCTCTTCGTTTCACATGGGGTCAATCTCCTATGGATTTTGCCTTTTCAGTGCTGAAGAAAATTGTCAAAAACCCTCCTGCCCGTCACTACTTCTTTTAGTTATGATGCAGTGGTAATATGTTGACTTTAGACCAAGAGAACTTGTTGCGTATATTTCCAGAAACACTCAGAGATAGACCAATCAGTTGGACTTATTGTACTACTCCAACGTGAACTAACGCTCGCCATGGACATTGTATATATGTGATGGGCCAAGCAAAGACCTGCCCCCTTTTCTGCAATTGTTTCGACGAGTGACAATTCTTGCTCAGAAGAATACGCTATAATAACATCCAGATCCGGGTTCTTTCTCGACAACTCAAACGCACAGGGTACAGCCGGCGCTATCTGATGGGTGAAGTAGTGATTAAAAAGAAACCCAACACGCATCTGATTGCTCATTAATATTGATTTGACTACACTGTGGTTGATTCATAAACATTTCTTATACAGACACAGTATGGATATGCGAATTTTACAAAATACGCGGCAAGAGTTGGACAGAATGGGGCCATATCCTTCTAGATACGTCCTGAACATTTTGTCTCCTTTCTTGTCGATTGATTCTCAGACGTTACAGAAAGACATCCGTGTAATAAATTCCCCACTATTCGCTGAGTCGGCTTTTACCTTTTCCCCCAAAGGTTACTTCCAAGCGAAAAAAACCTGCAAGAACGGTGTCCCAGTCTCTCTCTTCTGCCCAACCAACAATAGGCCACAGTTCTACATATAGCCATTCGCGCCACACATTACGTCTATAACGGAGCCGTAAGCCGACGTTTTGATAGCTGTCCTGTAGATCACCTATAATTTCATCTTCATCAAACACGGAGTCTTCCTCCGCTTGTTTTAACCATAAAGCCTCGTAGGCTATTGCAGACTTCGAGTCCAGTGTCTGAAACAGCGAAAATTTCTGCTCTATGAAGGGATTATAGTCGTTTTCGTCATAATACTGAAGACGCGTTCGCGCTTTGAAAAGCAGGTCATCGGTAAGGGGTCGATTAAAACTCTGACGAAAATCGTTCCGCCAGTGGGTTTTTGAGTAATAGTAGAGCCGGTTAGATGTCCGACCATACCATTGACCGATGATGTCATATTGAATGGCTGCGTTAAACCGTAAGAAAGGATCAAGATCACCACTTTTAACTCTTAACCCCGCATCAAAGGACAATGCACTGTTGTCCTGTTGCATGAGAACATAGCGAAGAGCGACGTCGTTATCGTCTCCGTCGTCCTTGGCTATATCATCATCGTCGGAGGAGTCATCATCGTTCATCACCAAACGAAAACCTTTGCCTAGCCCGGGTAACACGAGTTTGAATTTAAGTTTACCTTTTACATCAAAGCCGTGATCTTGGACATAACGGGAATCAAGACGCAGGCGTACACGCGTAGAATTGTCACCGAATGTCGTGTAGTAGTCATCAACGAACAAGGAATCAATCTTTCCTATCGTATTTCGTATCAGTCCAGTTGCTGAGCTGTGTACTCGGTCTACCGTTGTGTTTTCTGCTGGTGTTAAAGTATCAGTACTGGTCCCGGTGCCAACCTGCTCTGACGATGTCTCTTGTGCTTGAGCAGAGGCCACAAGTAAAGCAAGGAAAAAGGTAATTATCAGGCTTGGTATGCGCATTTAGGCCCCCAGAAAAATAACAAAAAGATTAGAATCAAAAATTAAGGTGGAAACAATACTATGATACCATTACAGAATAGATGAGGTTCTGTTTTTGCTAGGAAGATTAGCAAACCTAAGGTGAAATACAACATAAAAATTACAATTCCCCTAAGAACCTTAAGGCAGTAGCACCAAGAAGAATATTTTATTTATCAATTCTTGCCTTATTGGACATGATTATCCCAATACCTTTTACTGCTCTTATGTTAATCTATGTTATTATTAAAAAACCTGCATGGTTTAGAAATTTAGTTACTGAAATTTACAATTCTTAATATGCAGAACCTTTTCTACCTTGTTCCAACAACTCATTTATCCTGGAGATGGGTCAAAGATTTGATAATCATCTTCATCTGACTTTATCGGGAGAGTGCGTAAAAGCGGATGAGCCGCATTGCTAATGCTACATCCTTGATTTTTCCCACACTTGGTTAAGTCTATCGTTTCCTGAAGGCAATATCAAATACGGGAGTGGAAATGAGAGGAGTCGAACCACGGCAACAATTCGTGCGTTATACAGCCAATCTTTGCATAAGCTCTAAAAATGTAATACGCTCAATAAGTGTGTTACAAATGATTCTAATTTGATAATTTATATATTGAGGTTACAACTATTTGGGATCACAGTTGAACTAACTCCAGGACAACGGATTACATAATACACCAATGAAATATTAATCGAGTAATTACATATATTTACAAAATTAGTCAAGTTTGAGTTCTGAATTCAATAGGCCGGACCAAAGGCTACTGATAAATATATAACCCCGGGAAACAGGAAAGAAGCCGGGATTCAGTTTAATGCCCTTTGAGACTACTCTGTCCAGTACCCCTTTGAGTGGTTATGAGCTTTCAAATTCAGGTTTTCACGGGGTTATCTGCAGTGAAAAAACTTCTCTTTGTTGATGATGAACCGCACTTTCTTGCAGCCATGCAACGATTGCTACACAAACACAAAAATGAATAGCAGGTCTTCTTTGCCGGGAGTGTCCTGGAAGCTTTACAACTCGTGGCTAAGAACAGTTTTGACGTTATCCTCAGCGATTTCAATATGCCCGGAAAAACGGGCTTTGATCTATTGGCCGATCTTCAAGGCAACCTGACAACCAGAGCCATCCCTGTCATCATTCTTACCGGCTCTGCAGAAAAAAACATCAAACGCCAGGCGCTGGAAAACGGTGCCACCGATCTGCTCAACAAACCTGTCGAATACACCGACCTCATTGCCAGGATTACCAGTGCAATCCGTCTAAAAAGCTATCAGGATGAAGTGATTCAGCACAATCTGACACTCGAAAAAAGAGTTCAGGAGAGAACTGCAGAGCTGGAGTTCCTCCGTCTTGATCTCATCTGGCGACTGGCAAAAGCCGGTGAGATGCGTGATGAGGATACTGGTGATCATGTTATACGGGTGGCCCAATACAGTCGACAGGTGGCCATTGCAATAGGACTATCAAAAAAAGAGACAGACCTTATTCTCTTTACCTCCCCGCTTCATGATCTTGGCAAAATTGGTATTCCAGACAATCTTCTGCAAAAAAAAGGCAAACTCGATGCTGACGAATGGTCAATCATGAAGCGGCACTGTCAGCTGGGCGCCTCAATACTTCTGGAAAAGCCCAAAGGAATGAAACTATTGGAGGCAGAAAACCAATTCGCTCCAGCTCTCTTTGCAATAGATGATGAATTAAGAACTACCGCTGCCAGCATCGCCCTTTCTCATCACGAAAAATGGGATGGTTCAGGTTACCCACACGGCCTTTCCGGTACCGACATACCCCTCCCCGGTAGAATCGTTGCATTGGCTGATGTGTACGATGCCCTGCGCTCCAAACGACCCTACAAAAGTGAGTTAAGCAGGAAAGATGCATGGTCTATAATTGAGAAGGGTGTCGGCAAGCACTTTGATCCGTATATTTTTGAAAAGATAAAGGATATGCAAGACACATTTGAGCGAATCAGGGATATCCATCAGTAGGCAGACAGAATCTTGGGTCGCCTCAGAAAATTATTGAATCCATCGGGCGAAAAGCCACTTAACCAGAATGTTTGTTGAGTGTCCTACCTACCTTGCAACGTGGGGTAGTGTTGCCACATCGAAGGTACTATTTTCCTGCCAATCCACAAATTAAAGGGATCTACTGTGAGGGTAGACACGCCTACTCCCATGAAATAATTCAGAAATAGAGTAACTCTAAAGAATAGGTCACCAAAGAACACCTTGCAAAACTGCAACAAAGCTCCAACTCGCGGTGTCTACTTTTATGTGCAATGTTTCTGGCACCAGCATATGTTATAGGAAAAATGAGCTGGTCAGCGAGAGTGTTTGGTCGAGAATTTATTTTGTGGTAATTAATGCAATAAATGATCGTGTCGGCTACTTTCATGATATCCTCCTTTCAGTTTGATATTGGTCCTGAAAGAAAGATTTTCATCCTTTTATGAAAATGTGTAGGGGGGAGGTTCTAGATAAAAGTCACCGAGGTCATAAGTCCAGATATCTATACACCTTAACTTAAAGGATATTGCATGAAATCCTTCCTGTCTTTTTTTTTCATTCTGGTAATTTTAACCATCTCAGGCTGTTCCACCAACGCTCCCCTTAAGTCACTCTATTATGATATTGAAGAGTCAATATCCCAAAGAAACTTGATTGTTTTTCTGCGTGGTCGGGGAGGAAGTCACGAAGATTTTGCGGAAAAAGGATTCGTTGATGCTATCAAGGACTCCAAGCTACCCTATGACATGATCGCTCCGAATGCGCATTTTGGTTACTATTTTGGAGAAACCCTGGTTGAACGCCTCAAAGCTGATATTATTAATCCGGCCAAGGCCAAAGGTTATGAAGAAATTTGGCTTGTTGGCGCTTCCATGGGGGGATTGGGTGCTTTGATGTACTCCCGCTTCTATCCTGAGGATGTGAAGGGTGTCTTTGTTATTTCTCCTTTTCTAGGGTACGACAAGATTATTAGTGAAATCGAATCACAAGGAGGCGTCCGCCAATGGGAGCCGGGTGAATACAATCCTGATAATGATTGGCAACGAATGATTTGGCATTGGCTTAAAAAATACTCCGATAATCAGAGGCAGAAACCTGTAATATATCTTGGTTACGGAACCGAAGATAGCTATGTAGAAGCTCAAAGAATTTTGGGTGATATCCTACCATACGACCAAGTCATAACAACCTCAGGGGGCCACACTCCGGAAACCATGAAGAAATTATGGGATATTTTTCTGCAAAGAGACAGACTCAAGCAATCTGAATAATTTGTAAGAATTTTAATATTCCGTGTATGAAGTCAATGAAAGGTAAGGAAAGATTTCACGGTGGGCATTTTCCGAAGAACATCGTCCTCCATGCTGTTTTCTGGTATCTGCTATCTGCTGTACAACCTAAGCTATCGTGATATCAAAGAACTGATGAAGGAAAGAGGAAGGCGACTGACCACATAACAGGGAGAAGATATCAATAGAGTAGCAAATGAAAATCTTTTCTCAGGAGAATTAACAATGAACCAGTGTAATAATCTCACCGCTGTGCAGCCAGTGCCTTTTTTCGTATACTCAATCATAAAGTGTATGACTCAATCTACCGGATAATCGTGCACAAATTATGATTTTATGAGTTTGTACGTTAAATTATCGTGTCCCTTAAAATTTCAACGAGAGGCGAACACCACCTTCAAATATGTCATCATCACCAGTGGCATCACCAGTGGCATCCCCTGCTACCAAATATGCCAGAACGAAATCCGCGGTGAGGTTATCCATGAGGGCGTAGCTTAGTTTGCCATTGAATTCCAGGCCAAGTTCATCTTCCCCGTCATCGTCTTCTTCTGCCAGCATTGCGTACCAAACATCCCCGGTAAGTGTCATCTTATCCATGGGAACAAGGGTAATACCACCATTTAATGCTGCAACATTACTGATTGCATCACCACAAGATGAACTGGAAGCTGTGTTATCAAAAATCCCTAAGCCCATAATTTCAGACCAGTAGTAGGACTGACCGGGTGACGATAGAAATGCATCGGTATCATCATCGCTATCATCGTCGTCACCTGTGGCATAGAAGGCCTGACCATGGGCTATACCCATGTTGGCACCAGCCGCAACGAGGAAACCGTTAACATCGCCACCTTCATACTCTCCACCATTGTAGATGAAGGTTCCCCAGAGAGATCCTACGTCGAGTTTCAAATCAAAGTCGGCACCCAGATAATATGTACTGTAGTCTCCCACCTCTAAATCATCGTTATCGGTACCTACAGAGGCGTCCCAGTAGGCAAAATAGGGGGCGACACTCATGTTATCATTTACCTTAATATCGCCTTTAATAAATCCTATCGCCTCATCAAAATCCGCATCGCCACCGTCTTCACTCTGAACGGCAATGTAACCAACAGGGAGGGAGATATTACCGAATTGAGGTGTTACAACCACGCCGGAAAAATCAGCGTCAAAAAGAAAACCACGGGCAAGTAAAGCACTCTGGATACCTAATTTGGTATTAACTGAGCCGAGGGTAAAATCGGCATATGAGTTTTTAATTACAAAGGTATCACCATCCGCGCCGATGTCGCCACCTTCATCATCACCCCAGGTTGAGTTGAACTCAAATTTATTGACAAACTTGAAGTTTTCATCAAATTTGGCGGTGTAGTAAAGTCGTGTACGATTATCTATTCGAGAGTAACTACCATCGTCGTTCATTTCATCTTGTACAAATAATCGTGTACGCCAGTAACCGCCAAATTCATGTTCCACAGCAAAGGCACTTCCTGCTCCACCGAGTATCATGAGCCCGACAGTTGATGCAATAATCTTTTTCATACCAATTCTCCTTGTTTTAATGCCATATTTACCAACTGAACTTCCCTGTAACAAAATTACATTCCGAGCATTATGAACGAACACAATTTTAGAATGTATACACGTTACTTAGTAGTGTATTGTGCAAAATATGTGCATCAAATAAGGATATGCATGGTCCTAATGTAGTTGATATTACATAGAAATATGTCTTACTGGTAGAGTTTTGGTATAAACTTGATTCTTTTGTTGAAAATCTCTTTTCAGCTGGAACACTGTGTGACAAGTAACGTTAGGTTCATGATGTTTTGGGTAGTATTCTGCTGTTGGTCGCAATACAAACGACTGCCCTTTAGCCCGAAATTCTCATGATCTTTTTGATTTAAAGCTCAACCTTATGATATTACTCTTAAATGATAACTTGGTTGTAAAACAGGGTGTTTTTCATTTTAAATCAAAAAGTTCACCCTTCGGGTCAATAGATTTTTCCGCAAAGTCTGCGTTACAAGCCACTTGCGGTAGTTTATTACAGCAGCGTGGCTTGTGTCTTGACCTACGAAAAACTTTATTGATGAGAAATTCGGGTTAGATACAGTTTTCACCTTTTTCAATTGGGTGTATTATTTATCACCTTCACCCGCAGCCTGCTCTGGTCCTTGATTACAAAGCGACAATAATCCCGATATAGAGCGAGTAAAAACACCGGATTTCCTAAAGGAGTCCGGTGTTTTTTTATTGTCCCTTTCAGAAAGTATGGCAATCTGTACACACAAGTCCCTTTTCGAGATGCTTCTTGTGAGATTCATCTTCCCACCTTTCCCTCTCATGACAGCTTGAACAAAGTTTCCCTGGACTATCGATCAAGCCGGTTGGCTCTGATGTATGGCAACTTGTACATGCAATTCTTTCTTCTCTATGCACCTTATGTGTCGCTTCCCACGATAACCATTTCTCTTCATGACAGAGGGTACAGTTTTTCACTGAGTCAGGAAGATTGTGATACCCAAGGGCCGTAAATGGCAATATAGCGGAACCGTCAGGAGTATGGCCTGAATTATCGTGACACTCATTGCATTTCGGGGCCTTCTCTTTTGGGTCAACGCCATGGGTTATCAACATCTCGGCATCTGCTTCAATGATTGAGTAGCTGCCAGTCATCCCCTCAAGATCCATTCCTATGGTAACGGCATCTTCAAATCTACCTGTCATAAACATCCACATTATGGCTGGTGGAACAATCTGGTTACTCTTATCATGTAACGGCATGATGGACCAATGTCGCTTTATCGGTACGATAGAGGAGTTACCGTCAAAAGCTGCACCGTTTGCCTTGGCCATATGGTAAATACCCTGATCATCCGGCGCTATCACCTCGCCTATATTGTAAACATACGATGTTCCATCAAACCAGACATATTCAGGGGTGACAAGCGAAGCTCGAACTTCTTCTCCGACAAAACCGCCTTGACCTGAGCAGAAGGCAGGATCCCAGACCGGTATCTGCCAGTCCCGAGACATCTCAGTGCTGCCTCCTTTGGCGAACGTACGGATATGGCACACCTGGCAGCCCACCTGTCCTTGTGCGTGTCTGTTGAGATCACTGCTGGAGTGAGGCTGACTCGAGTGACAGTCCTGGCAGGTAGGGTCTGTTGCCTCCGTCTGGCGCAGATCAATTCCACGTCCACCTATCTTATGATCTAAGGCAGAGTGACAGTTAATACACTGCAAGTTCGCGCCATCCGGCGAGAGGTGCACGTCCTCCTCAACAGGAGCATTGGCTGTACTCCAACCCATGTCCCCTCTCTTCGTCCAGTCTCCGCCACCGGCAGAGGCGTGGCAGCGCAGGCAGGTATATCGCGTTGGCAGATGAACATTCCTGGCTACATCAACCATATCTATCCCTTCAGGCATCTTGTCAAAGTCCGGAACAGTTGTGAAATTACCATCATCATCAAGCTGCTCCAGAACATAGGTCATGGTGTCACCAAGAACATTTTCAACAGTTACTGTATTTTCTGGATCATGAACGAATTTTCGCTGGTAGACTTCGCTATGACACATCAAGCAGTCCACATCTAGTACCTCAGGAGCATGTGGTGCATTGCCGTCTGCTCTCACATGGCAGGAAAAACAGGCTCCCTTAGAGGTCATTGCATATGTGCAGAACGTATTGATACCTTTAAAAGCCTTGCCCAGCCATTCTCCGTCAGTATTGGTGAGTTCCGGAGTTGGACCTTTCCATTGCATATGGACCGAATTGAGTGCTTCATGTGCTTCTTCATCGTGGCAAGAGATGCATGTGGCAGGGCCCACATATTCAGTGATGGTAGCATGCGCTTCGATTGTTCCATTATTGCCGTTGCCATTGTCATCATCTTGTGAGGAAGTAATACTCTGAAAACCTTCTGTTCCGATAGCACCTGCTTTAGAATATTCCGATCGGTCGGTAGCGTAGGTGACATTGCTACTCAACATGCAGAGCAAGAATGCCATATATATTATTTTCATGTGCGCCCCCTGTGTTGGAAGAGTACTTCATCCGTGATGGATAATTCCCTGTTGGCCTTGAACTGTTTGCATAGTAGCCCTTGCCTATAACAACGTTTTACGAACAATAAAGTTACATTGTTTTGAAAGACTCAAAGGTTTTATTAAAAAATTCAGTCGATTAGAAGCAAAAATAATTATGCAGGGGGGATTGGGAAGGGACTCTAACAAGGCTTCGTCGGTTACTTTGTTAGTCAGGCACCCCGTATCTGATAAGAGTCACCATATCTTCTATGAACTTTTGTCTGTCCTACCTCAGAAGATAATCTGTAACTTATCCGGCATTCAAAAGCCCTTCTACAGGCTAGGCTTTCAGAGGGTTTCCAACGGTCAATGGCACCACTTAACATTGACATATTTTTGAGACATCTTGTAAATTACCTTTACAGCCGGGAGGCCACGGTTCTTTGCCCCCCGGCTATTTTCAACAACGAGTCTTGATCTGAAAGGTTACGTTACGATTTAAACCACCACCGTTCTGGCAACCGCTGGCCATCCAGTTCTAAGTTACCAGCAAAGGTATCGTGCTGTAGTTTGTCAGTCACGGCCTCGACGATATCTGCGGACATCGGGATGATAACGCCGCCGTCATTATGAACTAATCGTTGCATTTCCAAATAATTCGTGTGACGTTTCTGATTATCAAGCTCAGAACGGGTTTCTTTCAACAGTACGTTGAATCTCTCATTCTTCCAAAAAGAATCGTTCCAGTTTGATGCCTCACTATAGGCAGTGGTGAACATCTGATCGGCGGTCGCACGACCGGCCCAGTAGCAGACGCACCAGGGCTTTTTCATCCAAACATTGCTCCAGTACCCATCGTTTGGCTCTCGCACAACCTCAATTTTGATACCGGCCTTGGCGGCACTCTCTTTTACCATGAGGGCGGTGTCCACTGCTCCGACAAAAGCGGCATCCGCAACGTGCAGTTGGAAGGTATGTCCCAACATACCGGCCTTTTCCATCA
Organism: Desulforhopalus sp.; assembly: GCA_047619065.1. Lineage (GTDB taxonomy): Bacteria > Desulfobacterota > Desulfobulbia > Desulfobulbales > Desulfocapsaceae > Desulforhopalus_A. The sequence continues at coordinate 23,699 of JBLHNA010000034.1, read as the reverse complement.
ACTCACGAGCCTTATCCGGGTTGTAGGTTCTTTGCGGGATATCTGCCTCCGTGGCATGAAACGGATAGGTGGCGCCGATTGGATTATCGTTACCTAAGCTTCCATTGCCGCTCAAAATCGTTTTGAGCATCAGTTCACGATCAATAGCCAGCTTGAGAGCCATCCGAACATCGGGGTTGTCAAAGGGGGCGATATCTGTACGCATGGGCATGGAATAATGCAGAGGACTTGCAGCTCGAACGACCTCAATGCCGCGGGATTTAGCCAGTAGGTGGACGGTTTTAAGGTCACAGCGGTCCAAAACATCTATTTGCCCTGTCCTCAATGCATTAGTGCGTGCGGTGATGTCGGCAATATGCAGGGTTTCCACCTCGTCGAAGTGAGCCCGTCCCTCTTTCCAGTAGTTGGGATTGCGTTTGGTCAGAGCCCTGACACCAGGCTCATGTTCAACGAGCATGTAGCCACCTGTTCCTATACCTTTTTCAAAATCGTGCCCCTTGGTGCCCGCCGGAAAAATAGTCAAGTGGTAGTCACTGGCGATATATGGAAAATCGGCGTCTCCTCCTTCAAGGGTGAAAATTACGGTGTCCTTGCCATCCATTTTGATATCTTTGATGGGGGTGAGAACACTCTTGATCGCCGATTTAGAGCCCTCACTGCGATGATAATTAAAGGAGTTTACCACATCTTCAGCATCCATGGTTTTGCCATTGTGAAACTCAACTCCTTTGCGGAGTTTGAATGTCCATTGAGAGGCATCGGCTGATGATTCCCAACTTTCAGCTAACTCAGGTATTGCTTTGCCCTGATGATCAACTTCAACCAGGCAATTGCGGAGCTGATAATTGATATTTACAGGCATGGTGCTGGCAAGAGTTGCCGGATCAAGAGAGTCGGTAGTGGACCCGCCGGTCAAACCAAGGCGTAAACGGCCACCTCTTGTCGGAGTTGCTGCCTCGGCAAAACCAGAGAACAGTGCGGGGGAAATTGCCGCAGTAAGGCCCAGTGCCGATGCCTGAGCTATGAATTCCCGCCGATTGATTTTTCCATTTGTTATCAACGATTCAAGATTTTTGAGAGTAGTCATTTGTCCGCCTTCTTTTGGGTGCAATTTTTGATCTCCGTTTGAGACAATGTCTACTAACTAACCGGAAATTACGAGGCCATCTTTTGAGACTTTATAGTTCAACTTTTCGGGCTGGCTTAACGTGTTGAACATAGATCTTTAATCATTACCATTCGCCTCCTGATTTGAATAAATTCAAGTGCAGCACCCATGATCGTGTCAATCATAGCTGCAATTACTTTGTATGCAAATTCGCCTGATGAACGAACGGGATTTCGGATTTGCTATAATGAGGACTATCTTCCAGAAGAATTCAATCGCCTGGAGAGAAATATATGGAAAGTGTTTTAGATTGAACGCAATGTACCATACTCCCACATCTGTTATTCTGAATCATAAAAGAGCAATAGCTTAAAAATAAAAGCAAAATCAGGGATGAGTGTATCGGGAAACGTTGTTATCAACCTAAGATTCTTCCTGAAATTTCATATGATCGTGTGGAAAAGACTCGTCTAAAATGGAGCATAATAACGTATTGATACTTCCAGAGAAAATCTTTGAGAAATGGCAGAATGTTTCTAAAGGAATTGCATTTTACAGCAGATACAGTTTGTCCTAGATGAAGGATGCAGCTCAAACATCTTCTCGCTTTTCTCCTTTTATAATCGTATAATTAAGATATATCTGTGATTCAATTCTTTGCAGCAAACGGTTTGCGCAGGTTGAGCTTAAAGCCTGGCCTACACATAGTGTGCCTTCAGCTTTGACGGAGAAAAATCATGAATCTATCTGTACCTAGCGCTGTCAAACGGTGTTCCGTCGGAATCTGGTTGCTTTTTCTCTATATATTTTGTGTGAACCTTGTTGTTTTCTCTCTCAGTACCTGCCTGTTCCAGCTAAAACTCAATTCTCTGCTGAAGCAGGGGACCATCAACGGTTCACCATTAATAGAACACTATTGCGACACCTCCACAATCAAGGATGATCCTGCTCAGGGACCGTTCAGGATGGTACCTTGTATCCCAACGAGTGCAGTCGTTAAAGAAGCGTATTACACCTCCGCTGAGATCCTCCTTTATTATAACAAAATGAAATCTCTCAAGACTGAGTATCGTAATAAGGTGTTTCCAGAGTTGCAGAAGGCCAATATGAGAATTGCTAAGCTCAATCAGGAAATAGAGAACACGGACGATGACCAAACAAAGGAAAAGTATAAAAATCAACAAGATCTCCTGTTGGAAAATATTAAGCGCAGCGAGATCGCCATTAATAGTTTTAAGGAGGAGACCAAGGACCCACTCTCGAGCATCTTCATTGAGATTGATCATTTTGAAAAGTTCTTTAAATATATATCCTGGATTCTTGGCGGAGTTGAATACTACTGGGCATTCCCCCAGCCCATTTTGAAAATCATACTCGTCCTCTCCATGGGAATTCTTGGCAGTCTGATATTTGTAACCATTGAATTTATAAAAGAACCAAGAGGACTGCTATTACAACGCTTTAATATGTATTTTTTCAGGCCTTTTTTGGGCATGATTGTTGCCCTTGCCATGTATGTCATGGTGAAGTCCGGCCTTTCCTCGATTGCGGATAGCAACAATTCCGGAGACCTGTCCCCTTTTTTGATTTCCTTTTTAGGGATTGTCTCAGGAATGCTTTCAGAGCAGGCCTATAAAAGAATAGAGACCACCGGCAATAAGATGCTCGCCGACAATACCAATAAAAAAGAAAAAATAGACAAACAACAAGCGGGAGATTGATATGAAAACTTTATTATTTACTCTAGTCTTAGTACTTATTTCATCATGGGTCCATGCAGGATGCTGGTACCAAGGAAAGGAATACAAAACAGGTGAGGTGGTGGAAAACTATGTGTGCGGATCGGACGGTTACTGGAAGCAGATATAAGGCCGACACTGAGCGAGAAATGAGGGTTTTCGACGTTACTTTTTTATAGATAGTTTTCGACATTCAGACGACGTTTGCAATTGTCAGTTAGCGCTGATGTTATTACTCGTCGCTGTCGTATCCTTATCTTACTATCCACTACCAACTGTTTTAATTTTCTTCGATTTAATACCCCATTGAGCTGAAAATTGCCTCATGCCATATTCCGGCGGCTGTATTAGTATATTCTGACCGCTCTCCTCATCTTGCTCGAAGATTTCTCTATTATTTCAGACCGAAGGAGAAACACATGGTTATCTACCTTGCTGCAGAGAACTTCCGTTCACAGTCTTCCGATACAACTGAGTTGTTGAAAAAAGACCTGAAACTCATCCTTGAAGAAGACGTAACAGATAATCTGTATAAGACCCTGGCACATTACAAACGGATTCTCTCTGACAACAAACGACATCACCTGTGGCCTGATATTCATAAAAAACTTGCGACAATCTTTAAATGCGGTCGCTGCACTCCCCTCGACGGCCCGATGGTTGGTGTATCAATGGGAATCCGGGATAGTGATTATTTCAGAGACACCGCCCGCCAGTTTGGTCTGGAACGGTCCCACATTGCAGGTATCGAGTGGATGTCCACCGCCTGGAACATGAGTTTTGCCTACAGCGGATTGTGGATGGGCAAAACCTTTGAACCGGTAACAAAGGAGACCGTAGAGGAAAAATGTGGTGGTGCCACCCAGGTAATGCAAAAATATGATCAGTGTACCACACGCCTTGGCCGAAACTTCTTTCGTAACCCTCCTGATCCATCTCTGTTACAAATTATCAGCCTGCCTAGTCTCAGTTTGTTATGGAATTTAAAGGATCGCCCACTGGCGACATCATGTGATGATTTTGATAGCACACTTACTCAAAACAACCTGGAAAAAGAACACAAGATTCCTTTTCAAAAAACCGGAGGATATTTTTTAGCAGATCTGGGCACCTCAGTTTTACCAGAGATGGAGAGCAAACCTGTATATCAACTTAACTACCGCTGGCCTCGTCTTGTCCCCGTATATCCAATGACGCGTCTTGTAGACGAATTGGTACAGATAGCCGAAGGCATATATCTCGGCCAGCTTATCTATGCAACTCGTCACTTTAGTTTGGGTACCATCACTTCTCGACTTGGAATATCACTACCAGAACTGTCCATTGGAGAGCCATATAACCCGGAGACAAATGAGGCTTCGTCACCATCCTATTACCAATATCAAAATAATGGATATTTTTTGATGTTGGACCCAAACTACTCAGATCAAATATATAGTAGAGAAAGTTTTTATGAGATTCGCCCCCGCCCCGGTGAAATTGGCTACACAATGCAATCATCTCTCAAACAAGCTTCTCCTATCGCCCAGACAGAAAAGCAGAGCTGGCAAAAGGACAGCACTCTCAGGCACAAATTCACAACGTTTTTGTTGGAGCCCTCACCTCGCCCGGATGACCAGGATATCAGTAGAGAATTGAACAAAGGAGAATCAATCCTGCAGATGCTCCAGCGAATAAGCAGTGACATCTCAAAACAAAGCCGTCATGAAGATATCCTGCAACATTTCGAAAAATTGAACATGCTTTTTCGTCGGGGCATTGCACCCAAGATAAAAATCGGTCTTTTCACAGGTAGCGGAGAAAAACCATTCAACCACAGCCTGACAGTAACACCAACCACATGGTATGGCCATCCTGAGCCTACTTTTGGTGTGGACTTTTATCACGGAGCCAACCTCAACTTACACTGTGGCTTTCAAGATACCTTTCAGCCGAATATCAAAAAACACGTCGACGATTGCCAGCTTTTACCAGATCTCCTTGCAGAAAAATTATCAACCGCAGCCTCCCCTACCCATAACCTTCTCGATACAACCTGGCACGCTATCGGCAAATACATATTCCCCTGGGCCGGGAAATCTTTTCAACAAATTAGTGGTCGAAAACTGAGTATGCTCCTCGATGAAAGCAACGACTTAGCAGAACGCTACCCTGAACGTGTTGGAGAACTAAGCCGTTCGCCTGCCAGCGCTACCCATTACGATCTCATACAAAAGAACAGGCACAATTTCTGGAAAACACCCGGTGCTTTTCATTCACATCTACAGACAAATAGCTGGGACAACGGCATGAGTTCAAACGATAAATCGTTCTGGCAAAAAGAGGCGAAAAATAATTGGGTCTATGGAACCAACCTCATGGACGAGCGCATTCTCACATTTGATGGCCTAATGAAGCTGGTCGACACCAATTACCAACCTCTGGACCCTGTCATTCAGCAGGCTTCGGAAAAAGGTCCTTCACCGTTTTGCAGGCAGGGGTATATTTTTTTAGGTACAGATGACAGAGAGTCCATACTACCTATGAATAATGGGCCTGAACAAAAGAAAAAGGTATTTCAATTTCATTATCGATACCCAATGATTGGCGGCCCCATCCCCATTGGCTTTTGTCTAGATGAGTTAGTTGAAATTGCCTCTGGACTTTTCCTGGGTCAACTCATCTATTCCACGGCACTTGATACGCCTTTTCATTCCTCTGTTCATTCAAGCAATTACAAATACCAACTCTTTGGTTACTTTCTCTTACTTGATGATCAGTGGCAAAAGCATAGGCTCTCTATAGGGCTGGATATCTGGAGAAAAGAAGAAAATTAAGTTATAATAACGTATGCGATCCATGCTCTTTATACCAATTGTCAACTTTTCACGAACAGATTGGCCCAGGAGGAACATTCATGGTTACTCAATCCCTATCCGATTGCTCCCTACAGGAGCACACCCTTGAGACATTGCCACGACTTGCTGCACTACGCAAACTCTCGTTTGACAGTAAACCTGCGATATGCGTCGAAAGGGCCCGCTATATCACTCGCTACCTTCAGAAACACGATCTCCCTGAAGATACACCAGAAATCCGACAGGCAAAATCAGTACGCTACTTCCTGGAACACAAATCAGTTGATTTTTGGGACGTAAATCTTCTCGCTGGATCGACCACCAGTAAACCGTTAGGAGCACCACTTTTTCCAGAATTTTTTGCCCTGTATTTATGGCCAGAACTGGACACCGTCAGCACCAGAGAAAAAAATCCAATGACCCTTACTGCTGCTGAGGCTGATGAACTCAATTTTGACATCTTCCCTTTCTGGATGGACCGTAACGTAATCGAAATAGCTCGCGCCCAATTCGGTAACCAGACATGCTTACAGTTGTTTGAAAACCTGAGTTTTTTTCTGGCAGGTAAAGCCGGATGTATTTCGCACGCTGTGCCTCTCTACAGCCCTATGCTGGAGCACGGCCTTGAAGGTTTGATAGAGATGGCTGTGACACAGGAAAATCAGCTCACCTCTGACATAAGCCATGAGGCACTGCAGAAAAGAGATTTTTATCGTGCAATACAAATTGCTCTGCAGGGTATCATGGTCTACGCTGAGCACTTAGCTGAAGAGACCGAATATTTAGCCGAGATGGCAGATCAGCCGGAGCTTGAGAAACATTTTAGCGAGATTGCCAAAGTATGTCGTCATATTCCGGCAAAGCCAGCCAGAACTTTTCGTGAGGCCGTGAATGCAATCTGGATTTGCCAGGTAGGGATTCACGCTGAAAATATAAATATGGCAATGAGTCCCGGCAGGCTCGACCAGATACTATGGCCCTATTACCAAAAAGATATCGCAGAAGGGAGCCTGGACGTGGCCGAAGCGATCGAACTGCTAGGTTGCTTGTGGCTCAAATTATCAGACAACGTCACTATGGTACCGGAAGCCTCTGAGGAAATGTTTGGTGGAGCTGGAACAGTCCCGGCAGTAACCCTGGGAGGTGTCGATAAAAACGGCAATGACTGTGTTAATGACCTTACCTACATCATGCTACGCGTGACTGAATTACTACAGATCCGCGACCCTAACGTTAATGCCCGCTATCATTACGATGTGAATTCAAGCCAATACTGCAGGCGGGTTTCAGATGTCATAATCAACACCAAGGCAGTTCCGGCATTTTTCAACGATGTGAAAAATATAGAGGCCCTGATGGGTCAAGGTGAGACCCTTGAACATGCCCGCGACTACGCTGTAATAGGTTGTGTGGAGCTCGCCAGCAGTGGCCGTGACTACCCTGCTTCAAGCTCGATCATGCTCAATCTCGTAGCCTGCATGGAGATGGCCCTTTACCAGGGGAAACGACCAATCACTGAGGATGACCAGATCGGTCCTGTTACTGCAGCCCCTGAAAATATCAACAGCTTTGAAGATTTTTGGGAAATCTTTAAAGAGCAGACCAGATGGCTCATTGATCAGGCCGTGCAACTCAACGAGATTTTCGGAGCCATCCACCAACAAATGATGCCATCTCCTCTTCTCTCTGCCTTTTTTGAAGGACCGATGGAAAAGGGACGTGATCTGATAAGAGGCGGCGCACGCTACAACTCTTCAGGTACGACCCATATCGGGTTTGCCAATGTCGTGGATTCGCTCAATGCTATAGAACACGCAGTATTTACAGAGCACAAATACACGCTGGCAGAACTCATCGCTGCAGTCAAAAATAACTTTAGTGGCGGTGACGGTGAAAAGATGCGGGTCTATCTCAAGAATCGTGCCCCTAAATTTGGCACCGAACATCCTATTGCCCGAAAAAACGCCCGCAATCTCACCCGCTTTCTGTTCCAGACCTACCAGAGTTACACGAACTACAGAGGTGGCAAATATCGCCCTGCCTATTGGACTATGACAAATCATGCCGGCCTTGGAGCTATCAGCAGTGCCCTGCCGGATGGGCGCCGTGCCAATGAATTACTGGCAAGCGGCATGACCCCGGTTTCAGGTGCAGCGCCTGAACTCACTGCCTGTCTTAATGCAGTGGCGGAATTGGGTGGGGTCGAAATACCCGGCTGCTGGGCTCTCAATATGAAATATACTCCTGAAGATGATAAACAGGCGATGGGGGAACGTTTTGCCCAGACAGTCGAGGCATATTTCCGTTCGGGTGGCCAACAGGTCCAGTTCAATATTATGACCTACAAGATGTTACTTGATGCCAAAAAGAATCCACAAAACTATCCAGAATTGATGGTTCGTGTCTCTGGGTACTCGGCATACTTCAAGCACCTCAACGAGCATATGAAAGATGAGCTTATAACTCGAACCCAGTATAATCTTACAAACGGCCACGCTGTTGATTTTCCGGAGTAAAACAAAAAGGATATTTCAATGATCGAGCTGATACAAAAGGAAGTTTCTGAAAGATTATGGCGACAATTGAACAATTGTATTGAGTCTGAAGTAGCTGAAGAATTTCTAAAGACGCTGCTTACCCTAATGAAACTTATGTTTGCGATCCAACCGGATTACAGGCGAAATATACATAATTTCAATGGTCGTTATCAGTTTGCCAGTAAAGATGGCCAGGTAACTGTGGCGGCTATCTTTGAAAAAAGCCGCATGAAAGTGATCGAAGGACGTATTAATGATCCCCACATAACGGTTACGTTTCGCAGCGGCAAAGCCCTGCTTAACTTTCTTCTATCGCCTAAGCAGGATATCCTAATTTCCATGCTTAACCGTGAAATTCAAACCAATGGTAACTTAAATTACGTTTCCAAGTTTGGCTATATGACCAAACGTTTACTTCTACTAATGCCGCAAGTGTGACGACTGCAATGATTGGCAGTATTGGCCGCAACTCCCTACATGACGGCCCCGGTATCCGAACTACTGTTTTTTTCAAAGGGTGCCCATTACGTTGTCTCTGGTGCCATAATCCCGAGCTGCAGGAGCACAACCCTGAACTTTCTTTTCAGAAACAGCTTTGCATTGGCTGCGGAGACTGCGCGAATATCTGTCCTGCTGACGCAATTACAGTTGAGAAAACCGCTCACATACATGCGTCTGCCTGCACGAACTGCATGGATTGCGTTGACGAGTGCCCTTCAGGTGCCTTAAAAACAATGGGCTCGACGTTCCATCTTGACGAGCTAATGGAGATAATTTTGCGTGACCGCCATTACTACTTGGCTTCTGGCGGAGGAGTGACACTTAGCGGCGGAGAACCAACAAGCCAACTGGATTTCGCATTACAGTTAACGCAACGGCTACGTGAAAAGAACATACACACCGCCATTGAAACCTGCGGCTATTATACCTGGGACGAAAAAGCTAAAGAATTATTCGACGCTCTTGATTTGATCTACTTTGATATGAAAATAGCTGATTCAAAACAACATAAACAGTTCACCGGGCACAACAACAATGGGATTATTGAAAACCTTCGACGCCTGGTTTCAAGACATAAGGAAAAGGTGATAGTTTCCATTCCACTTATTCCCCAATATACAGCATCAGAAAAAAATCTCGTAAAACTTGGTGAGCTCATAACTGAAATTGGTATTATGCGGACGCGACTGCTGCCCTACCACCCGTTTGGGCTCGAAACTACACGCATCGCAAAGAACCCCACGCACCAACCAATATTACCAACCAACTCCATGAACCAAAAGGAACTAAGCCGATGGCGACAGTTATTTGAAAGATATAATTTTGAGGTCAATTAGCAATTAATCCTGATCAATGGCAGATTTATTTACGACCTAAATCTTGCATACACAAAGTACAGAAAAATGATTTATCATTGCGAAATTTAGGTACGAACCAATAATGCAACATCCTGGGAGGGGAAAAATGGATACTGAATTTCATTATTACATTACTGGAATTATTGCTCATGCAGCCGGTTTTACGCAAAAAGATGCCTCCGTTATTGCGTGGTCCAGTGAATTTACTGATGAAAACGATCAAGTTATCAGGGTACAGAATCGAAGCAATGACGAGATTTATGAAAACTACATCTCTCAAACTATGAATATTCTGAAGCCAAAACGTAAGCTAATGAGGATATACCCTGTTTTTCATTTTGTCCCAGGGGAGCCTGACCATACTGAAGCCCGCAGACGTGACGGGAAAATGCACTTACTCAACACCACTCCCAATAACGGTCTAGCATGCCAACTCATAGACGAGGCTCTTAAGAACTCATCGGAAACCAGGCTCTATAGAATCGGGATCGCCACCCATGCCTATGCCGACACCTGGGCCCATCAAAATTTTGTTGGTTGGTATGATTTTTTCAATAATATCGCTCTGGATCCAAAACCTGATATTGGACACGCCGATGCTGAGCACCATCCTGACTGGGTTGGGCACCGTTGGGATGATGAACGACTTGTAGACGGCGAGGTTAACAATATCCAGCGTTTTCTCTTGGCAGCAGAAGCTATTTACAATCGTTACCGCAGCCATTTAGAAACTCAACGAACGTCTGCCAATTCTACTTGGAATGAATTACAATCTGATCTTTTTGACATCATGGGGCCTAACGCCTTCTCCGGGCCACATAATTATGACAATAAGACTCGCCTTAAATCCTACAAAAAGCTCGCACCCTGGTTAAGGAATTTTGACAAAGATAGGTGGCGAGAGGAGGCCATGGAGGGCAGCTTTCTGGAATTACTTACCGATAACTGCTGGTACGCCTGGAGGGAGGAGGTATCCTTTCAAAACACGAACTGGTATCGTTTCCAGGAGGCAATTAAAGAACATCAAACAATGGCAATGCAAAATCTTAAGCCTACGTTTTCCCAAATGGGAGTTGATCTACATATTCACTAACGCTTGTTTGTTTATGAATATTTTGCATTTCAGCGTTATTTGATCCAATGTAGAGTGTAGAACCTGCACTGCGGAGAGCTCCATTTTTGTTCTGATGGGTAGCTGTTGACGCGGAATGATAATCTATAACACGGCATTGCAAAACTGAAGTAGAACGTTTCAAATCATCGGAGGTTAAAAGTGGTTTGGCTGTAACGCAGCAAAAGCGCTCCACTTTTAACCGTCGGGGTGCATTTGTCAAATAGGCAAGAATACGCACAGATAAACAAGATTCTATACCAATTACCATACCCCAAGATACGTGTTCAAACTGATCTGTTATCCATCAACCTTCGGCGGTTTATCAACTGTAATCTTTACCTTAGCTGTTCCAGTACCTGTTTCACCTTTTACCTGAAGCGTGAGCACATGCTTGCCAGGCTCAAGTACGCTCCAACCATCCAGCCCTTGAGCAATTTTCTCTCTACCAAGTAACCAGGTTGCTTTGGTAGTTCTTAAATTCGTCCCACCACTTCCTGTCGCCACGCCCCAGAGACGCAGGCTCTGACCAGCCATGTATGTATAACCATCAACAGGATGGAGAATTGTTACCTCGGGAGGATATTTAAGAACTACGATCTTGATCGGTTCTGAATAGCGGGAGAAGAAACCATCGTGGGTGACCAATTGCAACAAGACTCTCCCCGGAGGTAATACTCGAGCCTCAAACTCTGCTTTTTCCCCTGTCAGATTCGTTGCGAGAGATTTCCAGTTTTCGCCATCGGTTGACCAGCGGACCCAAATATCTGCGGCAAGATTAGCTATCTTCCAGTCAACCTGAAGCACATCTTTTGACCTGTCGACTTTCACCATTTTCGCCTTGAAACCTTTGATTTCACATGGTTCTTTCGTCGCGCCTCGGTGCCACAAGACCTCTTTATCGCTTGAGATCTCGAGTGACGCCCCCTTTGCAACGTCGGGGATGAACGCTTGAGCAATGTAACTCTTTTGCTCGCCATCCTCACAATCTCCGCATCCACCTGGCAATCTTTCCAATTGAAACAAGGTTGACTGGGCTAGCGTTTCACCTTTTTTGCTGCGCAAACTCGCTTTTAAATTCGTGCGCTTGGCATGTTCAAGGTGAGTTCGAACTTGTGTACGTGCAACATGCATCACCTCAGACACAAAGCCATTTTCAATTCGAACAATAAGTGAGATAACCTTTTCCATGGGATAATCAGGGGGAAACATTGGTAGCTCCCAGTCAAATGGTGGAGGATCTGGTATAGGTAACCAAGGCCATTTTTTCAGCTCTTCATAAAATCTATCTTTCCACCAAGGCGAGTCTATACCAACAGTGGCTGGATTGAGAATAGCCTTGTTTAGCAGTTTGCCATAGTGGTAGGGTGAAATCCAATCAGGTCCACCATAAGCCATGAAATCTCTGACGAACTGTGGCGACGATATAGTACCGTTATTAACGTCCACACCAAACTCGCCTATTGAAGCCTGAGGAGTAGCTGGCGGGTCATACGGTTCATAGGCGGGGTAACCGGGGTCAGGATTAGGCGCACCTCCAGCCGGAGCGTGACCAAGACCTGCCGCATAGCCACACTCGTGAGCCAGGGTATCGGCGTTAACAGGGCCCACACCAACGCCTCCGCCACCACATCCACCGACAGGCCCCCTTGGTACGCCGTTGTTCATGAACCCGTAATAAATCCAACCTGGTTGATTACCATCTGCTGTTCGTGCATTTGCAACACGGCCGTGTAGTGTATCCCAAGCCGCACCGCAACCACTGGTGGGAAATGATGTGTCCTGAAGGTGGTTTGTTAACGTCAGGTTGCCCGCAACTCTCACCTCTGCCTGTGATTGTACGGGGAAAAGCGCCAATGCCCTTGCAGACATCAACTGAAGTTCTGCCAATGTTGGTGCTGCAAGCTGAAGGTTTGGTGCATTCGGTGCACTGTTTGCGGGGCCATTGTAGGCAATCATTACTCCGGCAATCCTTAATGTTTGTCGAAGTGTTACCGGTACAATGATTGTGTGGTCTGTTTTCAGGGAACCAGCTTCCACACGCGCTATTAAACGCAATGTACCAATCATTTCTTCTGCTGGAATAATGAAGTTAAGTGTTTGATTCAGAGTTCCACGTACTGTTGCGTAGTCACCTTGAGACTGGCTTGGAACATCAGTTAAGACCGGGGCCATCGGTGTAAGATTTGCAACGGTCTGCCACATGAATCCATGATATCTTCTCTGCACCTCCAACGTTCCACTCACTCCGGAAATACCCGAGAAGCTACTGAGGTAAACACGTATCATTGAAGGCTTACCTGCTATCAAGCGAATGGAGTTGTCAGGGCCGCGATCAGAGGCATCTGTTAAGTGCCCTGCTGCCCGGTAATATTGGGTTGCTTGAGTAACCTCTATACCTCCAATTGAAAGCTGCACCAATTTGAATATCGCCTCATCCGAAATCAAGTCTATAATTTTCGTATTTAGGTTCAACAAGTCAAACTTCATAATTACTCCTCCATATTGGGTTGGTGTTAAGTAATCACTTTCCGTCAAGTTTCTTCCTACTATGCAATATGTGTAGCCATCATTCTTCCAACATTCACACGCTTTACAACACCGCTCCATATGCTTCAGTGAATGCTTTTTTGCTATAGTCATTACTGCAATACGCAAAACCTTTATCTCCCCAGGTAGTTCCCCAACTGTTGCGTACTATAAAATGATCTTTGGTATACCCAACCAGGCATACAGCATGTCCACCATACTTACGTGAGCCATCGTACGTCGACAATACTCCCTCTGTTGAAGTTGCTTTCTTCCAGCTTTTATCGACATCGAGGCGCGTCAATACCGGTCCAACACAAGCGATCCAGGCTCGCCAATATTCTTGTTCTAAGCCTAGATTGTAATAGGCTGTGATCCGAAATTGTGCAGCTATCGAAAAGAAAACGTTGGCAGCAAGCTTTGAAAGAGCCCCATTCATCGGCAACATGTGTTCAGGTACGCATCCGTATTTCTGAGCGACCCGTAGAGCAAGTTTCGTTGATGTCCCAGCATGTTCAATAAACGTCGTAGGATACCGTGTAAAATCATCAGTTTCTTTATTTGCCATCCAGATAAAACGAGGAGAAGGCCGTTCCGTTTCTAATATTTTCCCCTTCGCTGTATAATGCCAACGTAATACTCCATCAGCTGTAGCAAACCCCACACAGGCCCCTGTCTTTCCTTGGTCACGGATTTTCCACCAGGGCCTTCTAAGATCCATTTTTTTTGGTATTGGGCCACTTAAATTTTCCACCCCTATGTCCAATGGTATTGCAAGAGTGTCTTCCGCCTCTGCTTGAGCGTTAACCGCATCTTCGAAAGACCAATCGGTCTCACTGCCAAGAGATTTTCCACAATTTAAAACAAAACGGCTAAAATTAGGTCCCCGCTTTCCCATAACCCCCTCTCTCTTAAATCCTTTAACCCGCATTTCTCATGAACATTTTGTCACAATTTAAAATATTTTATAATTCCAAGTAAATAATTCTTATCTTTTGCCGGTTTGATTTTGTCAAAATGCTCACAAAGGTCAGTCCATGCAGCACCATCTTCTGCAGTATTTTTTGCAATAAACATAGACCACTATAGTTTACCGCAAAAAACTTTGAAGCTGACGCTACCTGAACTGATGAGAAATCCGGGTTAAGAAGAGTACCAGTGCGCAGTTACAAATCAGAGAACTCTTCTTCACTACTTGGAATCATATCCGCAAAAACCTTCGCTTTTGTAACAGCTTCACCCCCTTCAGTATTTGCCAATACATTGCTTTTAAAACAACTATTCTCATCGTCAGTGATATAATCCCTGGCCCCGCGCACCAAGATACCTTCCACCAGCCCATCTTTATTAAAAACTGCAGAGCCGGAATTACCTCCATAGGTATCAAGATTAGAAAGTAACCAAGGATCTTCGTCACGAATGACAACGGTTTCGTATCCAAATGCAATTTTTACCGGCAGACCACTCGGATAGCCAATAACGCCTATATTTTCGCCCACCTCAATTCTCCCGTCTTTTCTTACTGGTAATGGTGCAGCCCCCGGAGACGTTATTGCTCGATCGACACACACGATGGCATAATCACCGGTTGCAGACAAATCGTGAGCAACCAATTCTGCCCCAAAATAGACCTGATCTGCACTAAAGTGTGTTGTGCCCTGATCGTCTTCACTGGCTACTTTAAAACCGAATACGTATGCCGTGTTTTGAATCTCACTTTCAGTCTCACCACAGTGCCCGGCAGTAGCGATTAAATCAGGTCCGACCATAAAACCTGAGCACCAGCCACCAACATGTTGACTCCTGAAACTCTCATCTTCACAGGGTAACAGACCACCTTGAGTAAATTCATCTACACCGAGTTTGAATGAGCCGTCCTCTTGCTCAATCACATTATCTTTACTCGTTAAAATGACGGTGGCATCTGCCAATTTTCTCTTGAGTGCAGCTTCTTCCGGATCTAATTCAATCAAACTAAAGTAGTCCTTTCTATCATCAATATCGTATAGGACCTCCTCTCCCTGCGGCCCCACATCGACACCATTACTGTTTGTAAGATCCGCCAACTTGTGGTAAATTTTAGCGATTTTCTCTTCACGATCCCTATTAGATTCAGACATGGCGACTCCTCTTCCATTGACAATTATATTCTGGCCCTCCCGAGTGTGTCTTATGAGTGAATACACCTGAGAGAAGAGACCTGATCGTTTGGAACTCCAGCGCTTCCAACTCACCTCACTTTATTATGAAGGAACCATGTGACAGGCGACTCGTCTGCTTCCCTCCTCTTCAGGTCGCAGGATCAAAACTGATTCCCACACATTTCCCTTAGGATGAGATGTGTACGCAAAAGCCAGAGGCTTTCTTGCATGATATTTGTACGAAGAAATGAAATCGTTGGAACTGCGGATAGTCCTATCGTTTCCTAATCTGTCAAAATAAAATATTTTCGTCTGAAATCCCATATTACGCTCTCCCGATTGGTTAGAATCCATTTGGGTGAAGACATTAACGAAGGCTCAAGTAAAATGTTTTGCTAGATTAAAAGTGCAGTTGATAATCGACTCATTAGTGGTGACGAGTCAAAGTCAGGGATAACGTTCTAACCACGAATGAACAGGTCAATGAAGGTATATGCCCAGACTACATATTATCAATAAACGAATATTTGTAATTTATTCTTACGGGTGACATCTCTAAGCGTTGCCTTATCCAAAACATAACGCGTAAATATATAACAACAAATCGATCTATCAGATTAATTTTGGAAGAATGATCCGTTCTGTGAATCCTGTAATAAAACCAAAGGTAAACCCAGTCGAGCTTAATGGTTGAGAAGTTAACTCTTTGAAAATCTCTTTGCTAATAATACTCCCCAGACTTCCGCTAAACGCTGGCGAGACGATTATTATGTACATAACCATGGCACCAAAAGCGCCGATTACAGGTCTCGTTCTGTAATACCAGGACGTGTATATCTCGTCTCCTGGCAATTCGTTTCTCGGTTGAAACTCCATCATTAAACTAAAGATACCACCTGTAAATCCTGCAAAGGATATATAATACAATTGATTTGAAGCGATATGGCTACGGATAGATTCATCGTCATTGCTATTCTTGTCTAGACGCCAATCAGAGATTTCTAAAACCCTGGCAGATCTATCAATATAGTGTTCAATTTCACGCCTTAGAATCCAATATCGTTCTCTCGTCTCAATAACATGAATTTTTGCAGATTTTTGCCCGAAAGGCAATTCCAGCTTCGGAAATCGCCATCTTTTACTCGTCGTGTTCATTTCAGTTTTCGTTGAAGTAGATTCCATTTTATCTCCTTTAGAAAAGAGTAAAATCATTGAACACTTGAATTTAACTTAGACAGTTACCTGATGGACTCCGACTGGAACAAAATGTAAATTAGCTGCAATCACAAAAAAAAACTCACTGAATTATTTTTTCCGTTCTCCCTTAAAATAGATAGCCAGACTCGCAGAAAACAGGCAGTCCGGCTATCTATTAAGATCCGTAATTTCCCGTCCCTTCCTTACGACGAAATTGACTTTATCTGATTTTTTTACATAGAATAATAATACGTTGTTCCATGTAAAATGTCAATTTTACAGCATGCTAGAAATACACCTACCACACTGTTTTAACGTTTTTTTCATGCCTTTCAGCTTATTTTATTTACAAGGATAAGCAACTCCCGATCATCGCTACCTAGGACCACGCAAAGGAGCACAACCATCGCAACAATACGCTCGTATACAGGATGATTAATATTGAAGACGTGATACCCACCTGTTTCTTCTGGACCAAACAATGCTTCGCGCAACAAGCCAATCGGATCAGGGGCCATACCTGCCCCATCCCGTTCCGTAGATAAATCGGGTAATCACCATCAACAAGAAACTTTAGTTTGTCGTTATTGAAGTCAAAGTTAAATCAGGCGTGGCAAATCTGCTTGCCGAAGTTGAGCACGTGTGAAAAGACTGAAAATGGAGAGAAAGGAGAAACTGGTAAAACCGGATATCTCTGTTCAAAGTTTAGCGAAAACCCTCTACTCGTTGGCAGCAGCATGGTTGAACAAGGGAGTTTTACCTTTTAAAAAACTTTGCGACAGAACACAAAATACCCCGCCTAATACTTGCTTAGCATAGCCCGAGTTACTATATTAGCCTCACCCTTTAAGAGAGCATCGACGAGGTTTATCGCAAATTTCCTTTATATCGATAGCTTCTCTTGCCAGTGAAGGGTGTAGTACACAAAATTATTCTATAGTTACGTCAATATAGTATCATTTGTTTTTTCATAAATCCCAAACTTTCCCATGTAGGAAAAGGAGGTTAATTATGTCATTGAACAATTACGGCATACTAAAAGGCAAAGCCATTGACAGGATGTCCGGACATGGTGCCAGTCCTCACTACGAGGTTCAAGTGCGTGCCGATGGTGTTGACTTTCGGATCGCCATCAACGTGAAATCCCAACTGAGTCCCTCCGAGCTCCTATTCCTCATCGACGACCATTTTCAGCACCCAATCCTTGATTCGTTAAGTGATCACAATGATGGCTTCACCAGTCTCCTCTCAAAACCAGGTGGGGTCGCCCTGGACTTTATCCGAGCCAATCTTTTTGACCGCAATAGAATGTTACCCCTCGCCCACAAAATACCTGGGCCTGATAACGATCTTAATGAAAAGATCGATCATTACATAAAACGTGCTATAGCAAGCGACACTGCACTTGTCTATGCATTTGGCGAACGTTGGGGGCCTGAAAATAATAAGAACGACAAATACTTCGGATTTTTACCAGGGAATGGCATCCACGATATCCATATGAATCAAGGAAACGTGGGCAGATTCATAAATGATGACGGTGTATGGCAGGATGGCGGCTTGTTGATCCATTACCCAGATCAGAATCAATGGGTTGGTATGTTTTTGGCCTTTCAATCACAGAGTTGGCATACCGACGATATTACTGGTCACTCTATAGGACTCATCGATCCTGATGCCCCTATCACCACATCTGAAGGACTTGTTAGAATAGTCGCTGCTCTTGTCAATCCGTCAGGAGAAGATGTCGGGAAAGAAGTCGTCACCTTGCTGAACATTTCCCCTGACTTTGTCGATTTGAATGGTTGGGCCATTGTCGATAAAAACAAAAAAAAGGAAGTCCTCACCGACCTGCGACTCGCTCCTGGGGCAACATCAACAATCGTTCTATCCGGTAAAGCCGCCCAGCTTTCCAATAAGGGTGGAATAATCTCTCTGCTTGATGAGAATGGCATTAAAATGGACGGTGTTTCATATACCAAGGCACAGGTGAGTCGACAGGGGTGGAGTATCAAGTTTTGACCATGTCATCTAACAAAAAGACACTCTGCGATGAATAGGAATTTCGATAATGTGAAACGTTAGCCCGGATTTCTCGCCAACAAAGTTTTTCGCAGATCGAGACACCGAGCATGAAGCCGTAATAATTTACTGCAAATGCTCGGTAACGAAGTATTTGCGGATAAATCTGTTGGCCCGAAGGGTGAACTTTTTGATTTGAAACGAAAAACACCCTATTAATGAAGGAAGTCATTTTAAAACTATAAAAACAAACAATTGAATTTCAAATCAAAAAGTCATGAGAACTTCGGGTTAGAGCCGTTTGTTTAAACGCACCAACCGTTGAACGCATTCTGATTTTTCAAATGCTTTTGGGAGGGACCCATGGAAAAACTCACCTCATCATATTCTGATCAGGTTCAGGCTGTCATTACTAATAGTTCTGGAACTGTCTATTATCCTTCACCTCTCGCCTGGGAGGATCAAGTCCTCTATTTCTTGATGTTGGATAGATTTTCAGACGGCAATGAAGATGCTAGCAGATCAATCAATGGTGATCTGGTCACCGGCGGAACAACTCCCCAATTTAGTCCTCAAGATTATGGCAATGCAGTACGCTCCAAATCCGATGCCAAACTCTGGAGGGAATCCGGTGCAAAATGGTGTGGGGGAACCCTGCAAGGCTTAAAAAGTAAGATCGGCTACTTAAAACGACTTGGGGTTACAGCTATTTGGCTCAGTCCTCTCTTCAAACAGGTATCACCTCTGTCTGAGGAAGAAACCTACCATGGATACGGTATCCAGAATTTTCTGGACGTCGATCCCCACTTTGGAAGTCGGCAGGATCTTAAGCAGCTTGTGGCACTCGCCCATGAGAATGGTATCTATATCATCATGGATATCATCCTCAACCATGCAGGCAATATCTTTGGCTATGATCATAGTGACAGGGAACCTCCCTGGCGGGATTATGCTTATCCTGTTAAGGGATACAATGATGAAATGGGCCGTCCCATTGTTCCCTTTAGCGATCATATCTCTGAGGATCTTTTTAATAAAGGTGCCGTCTGGCCCCAGGAACTCCAGGAACCCAAGAGTTTTACCAGGGAGGGGAAAATAGTTAATTGGAACCATGATCCAGAATTCTATCGGGGGGACTTCTGCAACCTTAAAGATATCTCTCTCGGCCACGGAGATTTATCCAACTATAGGGCCAGTGAAGCCTTAACCACTCTGGTGGAGGTCTATAAATTCTGGATAGGCTATGCCGACCTTGACGGTTTCCGTATTGATACGGTCAAGCATATGGACAAAGGGGCAACGCGGCTTTTTTCTTCCGCTATAGAGGAATATGCCCAAAGTATTGGCAAGGAGAACTTTTACCTCATCGGAGAAATCACGGGGGGAAGATGGAACGCCTTTACCACCATGGAACAGACTGGTCTCAATGCCGCGCTAGGAATAAATGAGATCCCCGGAAAAATAGAGGGGGTTGCCAAGGGCTACACCTCTCCAATTGAGTATTTCGAACTGTTCAGGCACTCCCTCAAAATCGGCAAAGATTCCCACACTTGGTTTCGCAATAAGGTAGTAACCATGTTTGACGACCATGACCAGGTCCGAAAGGGCAATAACAAGGCCAGGTTTTGTGCTGATGGTGAAGGTCATACTCTTCTTCATACTGCCATAGCCCTGAACCTCTTTAGCGAAGGTATTCCCTGTATCTACTATGGAACCGAGCAGAATTTTGATGGGATGGGGGGAAACGACAGATATCTCCGGGAATGTATGTTTGGTGGCGATTTCGGCGCTTTCAGGACTAAAGAGAGACATTTTTTCAACGAGGAGACAGAAATATACAGAGAAATCGCAGCAATGTCAAAAATCCGTCGGAAGCAACAGCCACTCAGGCGTGGTCGTCAGTATCTCCGTCAGATTTCCGGTAATGGAATCGATTTCGGTTTTCCAGAGAGGATTGGCCTGAGGATGAGAAGTCTTGTGGCCTGGTCTCGAATTTTCAATAAGCGAGAGATTCTGATAGTGGTCAATACAGACCCGTTCGAAGAAAAAAGCGCCTGGGTAACAATCGATAACAGTCTCCACTCCGAAGGAGAGAGTCTCCGAACTCTCTACGGGACAAAGGGCTTTGCGAACAACTACAGGATAGAAAATCGCAACGGCAAATCGATTTCACTCAGCCTTCCTCCTGGACATGTTATAGTGCTGGAGAAGGCCTAACCCGAATTTCTCATGACTTTTTGATTTGAAACTCAATTGTTTGTTTTTATAGTTTAAAAATGACTTCCTTAATTAACAGGGTGTTTTTCGTTTCAAATCAAAAAGTTCACTCTTCGGGCCAACAGATTTATCCGCAGCTGCTTCGTTACCGAGCATTTGCAGTAGATTATTACAGCTTCATGCCCGGTGTCTCGACCTGCGAAAAACTTTGTTGGTGAGAAATCCGGGCTAATATTGTTTTACCAAAGGTTTGAACAGAGATACGAATGACGCAACCAAGGTTTGATCTGTTCTAATTGTCGACTGGTTAAGGGCCACCGAACTGGCGTCTGATTGTGGCTCTTATTCCAGAGTATACTGAGGCAGTATCCCGGTTACGAACTGCTTCCGCTGTGAAATTTCAAAAAATGCCCCCCAATAAGCGACTGTGGATCAGATAAGTGCTACGTCTGAAAATCGGTAGTAAGAGTCCGATCCAAAACAACCAAAGCATCATGCGGGCCGACAAATCCTTCTACATTAATTGTTCCCGGCGCCAGTTCCGGGTCACTGGAGAATAATTGCCAGATAACTTTCAAGAATTCTGTCCGATCTTCCTCCTCAGGAAGGGCTTCCAACAAACCTTTCGCCTTTGCCATGGCTAGAAGCTGGCGCATCATGCGTTCAGCATCAGAAACCCTGTCGACTTCCTTCTGGAGGAGTTCCGTAACTAGGCTGGAACTATTGCGGAGCGAAATGGTTACTGCCGCTTCAATGATCTTTCGTTTGGTGGATCTTCGATGAAGCTCAATGCCGGGCGGTATAATGCCATGTTCGGCAGAAAGAATTAAGCCTCGCAGGGTGGCAATTTCTCCGACTTGCATGATGCGATTGTTTTCTAGGGATTTCTCAAGCTTTGCCAGCCATTCTTTAACCTTTTCATCAAAAGTTGAATCATGCTGCTGCTGTAAGTCAATAAGTGCTGAAATGCTGTTCAGAATCCCCTGGATTTCCTCGATATTAACAATACGTAGCATAGCAAATTACTCAATAACTAAGCGATCATCTTTACCTTCGTCCGTCTCAATGGTTGTCCATTCGAAGGCTTCTTCTGAGATTTTCAGATGTAAACGAGTGATGACTTCGTCAGGGCCGGCTTCACGAATTTCTCCTGTCGTAACAAGCACCTTCAACCTTGGCGGAGTTTTGTATATTTTAATCACTTCTATACGCAAGCTGTCTTTAAGCTTTTCTTCAAATACAGCTTTTATCTCCGGTTTAATCAATCTCCCTAAAGCCTTTATCGCATTTTGGGAGAAATCATTTGATACCTGTTTCACATCAATTGGCACATCAGATGGCCTTGTCAGCACAGCTGTTCTCTGATCAAGCACTGTCTTAAGCTTCTTTTTATTAGCGGCGCTTAAGGTGAGTCGTTCTTTCACTAACAAGGAAGCAATCACCTTATCAAACACTTCACGTATTTGAGTTACAGGGGGAATACCATGTGGTGACTCACCGGGTGCTGGTTCCTCCATTTCCTGAATGACAACAGGCACATCAATCTCAACGTCGGGCATGCGAAACCGCGGCACAGGCATATTGCGCAACAAAGGGTGATCAGCATAAAACTCCGCCACTTTTACCGACTCGATATCTGCATGCATCCTCGCCATCGTTATCTCAGACAACAACTGTCCTAAATAATCTCCAAGTTTCGGCACAGTTCCCCCATCACTATAGTAAATGATTTATTTAACAATCAATATTACGACGTAGACGCTGGCGTAGAAGTTATTGCACCTTCAAGTATACCCAGCATTTTTTCCATCCCGGCAGGCATCTCATCCTGCACCGCTTTGACATGTACAGCCATCGAATAGGTTCGATTGACTGAATTACCTTGCTGGGTCGTACGCTGGAATGAGGTGGATACTTTCAGTTTCGCCGATCCCCACAACCAACCGGCTTTTGCTTCCAGTGATGCCGCAACTTTCAGATCTGTGTTGGTTTTACGGTATTCAACAGAATTAATTTTTGCATTGAAATCAACGGTTGCCAGATCAATGCGTATAAACGGGATTGGTAAGATTGTAAGAATTGGGACCTTTAACTCCTGTGTCTCATAAACTGCAGGTACTGCAGGCGATGCTGCAACCGGCGGTGTCGCAGTCGGATTAGCCACAACAGCCGGAACGTAGGGGCTCAGTTCCTTTGGATATTTAAAAGATACATAAATGGGTTCTTCCGTCGAAGTATCACCGCCAGCATCCTCCAAGGCACTGGGCTTTTTAAAACCGACCTCTTTGATAAAATTGACAGTCGACATTGCTGCCTGAGCTTGAGCGTTTATAACTGCGACTAAAGGCCCGCCTATCATCGATTCAAAATCTATACTGGATAATTCCTGACCTGGACTTGGCATAACGTTACCTCCCAAAAAAAAAGATACGTAAAGATATTTTCAAGTGGGCCAACCTACAAGACCCACCCTCCCTTGTTGGCCTCCAAGCTATACAACATATAATATCACATTTAGCACATTTAATGCAAATTATAGCGGCACATTATAGATAGGCTACAGTGAGGTTGCACATGAAATGTTTTGTCCAACACGATATCCAAAATCACTGAAGATAGGAGCTTGTCCGAGAATAGGCATCTTGGTCAAAATCGAGACATTTCAAAAAAACAAGCACAGCCATACGCCTGATATCGGAGTCTTCGTTTACCTGCGAACATTGTTTTTTGAAATAACGAAGAGTTTAGGCAGTTAAGCGTAGACTCCGAGAGGGCCTTCTCGGACAGCCTCCTGATATGGTTAACACTGTCAACAGTAAACAATAGTTCATTGCCTCTTTTTTACTGGATACCAGTTTTTGCTACGAGGTTAATTAATATCTTTCAACTCATGGTCAGAGGCG
>JBLHNA010000033.1:0-57214 GCA_047619065.1 Desulforhopalus sp. | reverse complement strand
ACCTGACCCAGTCTTGCCGGGCCTTTTCCTTAACGCTTACCACCATGGCTCTTTACCACAGCAGCTTAAGGTGGTTTGAAGCCTGCTCCTGCAAGCCGACTCCGAGGGACCTACCCTCATCTTTCGTGTAGTTACGAGCAAAAATTACTTGCTCTCGTGGCACACTAATTCCTGAGAACCGATATAATTGCCCCAACCTTCGAGCATCGGCGTTCACGTACAATATCGTTTGACCCTACATTGTATTCGTTAGCCCGAATTTCTCATGACTTTTTAATTTGAAACTCAATTGTTTGTTTTTATAGTTTAAAAATGACTTTCTTAATTAACAGGGTGTTTTTCGTTTCAAATCAAAAAGTTCACCCTTCGGGCCAACAGATTTATTCGCAGCTGCTTCGTTACCGAGCATTTGCAGGTAGCGAAGACTCCGGTAGATTATTACAGCTTCATGCCCGGTGTCTCGACCTGCGAAAAACTTTGTTGGTGAGAAATCCGGGTTGAGACATCCGTTTTGATTCGGAAATACAGTTTGTATATTTAAAATCGAACACTGTTCAACAAAGGTGAGTCGATATACACCGCTAAACATCGTTGTTATTGTGAATATATCTCTATGGAGACATTGATAGTTAGTGTCTGTCCATAAATGGCCCTTTTCCCTAACTCATCTTTGCTCTCAAAATTCAATCCTCCGGTAAGCGAGGTACGAGACTCCGAAATATCAATTATATGCCTGTGGTTAAATTCATCGAACGCCTCGATTTAGAAAAAAATCTCTCATCTATGGACAGACACTAGTTATCGATCGTTGCTACGTGGTTTTATAACAATCAAACGAATTTTTATTAGCCATCACCTAACAGATAACTTATGTTTACGTAATGTTTTTTGTTTTCACATAAATATCTCACACTTTTTAAGAGGAATACTCTATGCGTATAACAGCACTGCATGTGTGTTTGGCCTTCAGTTTTCTCTCGTTGGCATCGTCAGCCGTGGCTTTTGAAAAGACCTCTGCACTAAGCGATGCTATACGAACTAAAGAAAACATGGAACCTGCACTCTCCAGACCCGCCCAGGAGGCGGCATTTGCCAAAAAACTTGATGAGCTGCAGAAAAAGAAAGGTAAACGTCCCAATATTGTCTGGCTGGTAGTGGATGATATGGGCTATGGCGATCCGGGAGTGTATGGTGGTGGAGCCACAATTGGAGCCGCTACACCTCATATGGATCGACTGGCCCATGAGGGTTTAAAACTTACCGGAGTTTACTCCCAGCCAACGTGCACTCCTACACGCTCTGCCATGATGACCGGCAGGTTACCTGCACGTACCGGCCTCACCCGGCCAATCCTGGCAGGCGATGTGGTGGAAAAAAACCCTTGGGAAGGTGAGGTCAGTATTGGAGGAATCCTCTCAGAATCCGGATATCACACAGTATTAACAGGTAAGTGGCATACAGGTGAACTTGAAGGTATGCGTCCCCATGAAGTGGGTTTTGATGAATTCCAAGGATATTATGCCTCACAAAAAGAGTTGACACAACAGATAGATGCCCGCCGTTATCCTGATCTGGTTTTGAACCCGGATCGTGCTGAGAAATTTAAAAAGGCAAGTGGCAAAATCGACATGTATTATGGCCGCAAAGGTGAAGGAGAAAAGATTGTCGAGAAGACAACCTCTATTGCGCAATTTGCCGAGGCCGATCATACCCTAGCTCAATTTACTATTGATAAAATTAAAGAACTAGCCAAAGGGAATAAACCATTTTTCATTTCTCACAACTTCATGCGGGTGCATGCGGACAACCACCCCTCAAAAGAGTTCACCGGTAAATCTGCATCAAAATATCAATATAAGGATAACATGGTTGAAGTGGATGCGCTCACCGGTCGGATTGTTGCCGCTCTTGAAGATGCAGGTGTTGCTGACAATACTTTCGTGTTCTTAACGTCAGACAACGGGCCTCAGAATGACTCCTGGCCGGACGGTGGATACACACCGTTTAGAGGCGCCAAAAACACTCCGTGGGAAGGTGGTGTACGAGTTCCTGGCATCGCCTACTGGCCTGGAATGATAACAGGTGGCCAGGAAAGCGCAGAACTTTTTGATCTGATGGATCTTTTCAACACCACAGTAACACTGGCCGGTGCAACCGATAAACTGCCAGCAGATAGATATATTGACGGTATTGACCAGAGTTCTTTTCTCTTTGTTGAAAACGGTAACTCCAAACGGGAAAAGGTCTTCATATGGGCACAATATACTCCGGTCGCCATGCGTATGTATGAGTACAAAATTTTCATGAAAGTGATGGAAACCAAGGCCCAGTGGCTGGATATTGATATGGCAACTATGACTGATGTGGGCTTGGCTCCGTGGCTCTTTAACCTCTATATTGATCCTAAGGAGCAATATCCTGTGGGGCACAGACTGAATCCCTGGCTCGCATCTCTTGGGCAGGAGTTCAAGGCCCATGGTGCAACGTTCAAAAAATATCCACCAAAGGATGTTGGACTAAAGCAGTAAGATAAGACTTTGAACGTATAACAATACCAATCAGGATAAGAAACGATGAAAATTAAATATTACTGCTGTCTCGCAGCATTCACTTTATTACTGCCGGGTGTTGCACATTCGACAGTGCCAACAGACGGTTCAGTGCTGCCATTTCCAACACCAGTCAACAAAAGCGTTGCAAATCAGACCCTGGCCGAAAGTACACTCGTAAAAGCAACGGTGGAAAAACACTTACCTGACGATGCCCCTAATATCCTCATCGTGCTACTTGACGATGTTGGATATGGTATCTCCGAAACCTTTGGTGGCGGTGTTAAAACACCTACCCTATCAAAACTCGCAGACGAAGGCATTGTTTATAATCAGTTCCATACCACCGCCATCTGTTCTCCTACCCGGGCATCAATTTTGACTGGACGCAATCATACCCGAGTCGGCTCAGGCACCATCGCCGAACGGGCAGTTAATTTTGATGGCTATACTGGCATCATCCCTAAAACATCGGCCACCATGGCAGAGGTCCTAAAAGAATACGGCTATAACACTTCAGCCTTTGGTAAATGGCACAATACGCCAGCCACCCAGACCACAGCCATGGGCCCAAAAGACAAATGGCCAAATGGGTATGGATTTGAATATTTCTACGGTTTTTTGGCGGGTGAGACATCCCAATATGAACCTCGTCTTGTGGAAAACTATAACTATATAGAACCACCCCATGATCCGACATATCATCTTACCGAAGATATGACAGGGAAGGCTCTCGCCTGGTTGGATCAGCATCAATCCTTTTCACCGGACAATCCTTTTTTGATGTACTGGGCACCTGGTGCGGTGCATGGTCCTCACCACATTTTCAAAGAATGGGCTGACAAGTATAAGGGGCAATTTGATGACGGCTGGGACGCCTACCGTGAAAAAACCTTCAAACGTCAGCTTGAACTTGGTGTTATCCCCAAAAATACCGAACTCACTCCCCGCGATACCACACTCGCCTCATGGGAAAGTATTCCAGAAGATCAACGGGCTTTTCAGACCCGCCTAATGGAGATATTTGCCGGCTTTGTCGAACACACTGATCATCAGGTCGGGGAGTTGCTAAAAGGACTGGAAGAGCGCGGGCTGAAAGAAAACACCCTTGTTATTTATATCTTTGGAGATAATGGATCGAGCGCAGAGGGACAGAACGGTAGTATCAGTGAACTCCTCGCGCAAAACCAAATCCCCAACACTATTGAACAGCAGATCGAGGCTCTAGACAAGATTGGTGGCCTTGATGCGCTGGGAACTTCAAAAACAGACAACATGTACCATGCTGGATGGGCCTGGGCTGGTAGCACGCCGTTTAAAAGTACCAAGCTTGTGGCCGCTCATTTTGGCGGAACCAGAAACCCTATGGTCATTTCCTGGCCCGAAAAAATCAAACCGGATACGACTGCACGGGAACAATTTCTCCATGTAAACGATATCGCACCGACACTCTACGATATCCTGGGTATCAAAGCACCTGAGGTGGTAAACGGTTATGAGCAGGATCCCATTGACGGGACCAGTTTTGCCTATACCTTCAATGATGCCAAGGCTGAAAACCAGAAACACACCCAGTTTTTTGACAACAATGGCAGTCGCGGTATCTACCATGACGGCTGGTTCGCCTCCACATTTGGTCCTCTATATCCATGGGTCTCGGCTCAAAAGGGTTTGGCTGACTGGGACTCCAACAAGGACGTCTGGCAGTTATATGACTTGCGTTCAGATTTTTCCCAGGCCCATGATATCGCGAGCGAACATCCGGAAAAACTTGCCGAATTGCAAAAACTCTTCTTAAAAGAAGCCAAAGACAATAAAGATTTCCCCATCGGTGCCGGTATCTGGCTAAGACTCCATCCTGAAGATCTTGCCACCACCGGATATACCAGCTGGAAGTTCAACCAAAACACCAACCGTATGCCGGAATTTACAGCTCCTGGTCTTGGCAGAACCTCTAACACAGTTGAGCTTGATATTGAGACTAGTGACAAAGCAAACGGTGTGCTTTATGCCATGGGAGGACTTGGTGGTGGATTGACGCTCTACATGGACAAGGGACACCTTATTTATGAATATAACCTTATGATCATTGAGCAATATGTGGCCAAGAGTGAGCAACCACTTACTCCCGGGAAACATAAAATCAAAGTGACTACAGTCATTGAAGGTAATAAACCCGGTGCAGCTGGGACTGTGACACTAACGGTAGATGGCAAGGAAGTTGGCCAAACAAGCCTAAAACGCTCTGTTCCTCTCATCTTTACCGCCAGTGAGACCTTTGATGTCGGCGTTGATCTTGGCTCACCTGTGTCAATAAACTATGATGATAGACGTCCTTTTGGTTTTGATGGCAAAATTAAAACAGTCAATGTGAACCTGCAATGATCCACCAAAATGCAAAATTTCTAACAGGGGCTCTTTTTTGCTCTTACCTGTTGCTGCCAATAGCACCTCAAGCAGCTGAAGAAGCACAAGACAATCAATCCCTTGACCAGGCAGCAAATGACCCCACAGCATCACTCATGAATGTACAGCTGCAAAACCTGTATAACGGCGACTACCATAATCTTGATGATGAAAGCGGCAACACCTTTCAGATACGGTCTGCTGTTCCATTCAAGACAGGTAACTTAAAACATATTGCCAGGGTCACCCTTCCCATTGTCACAGACAGTCCATCGGGGGAAAATGGTCTTGGTGATTTGGTACTCTTTGACCTGATTGCTTTTGATAAGTCATGGGGCCGATGGGGAGCTGGCGCAGTGACCCTGTTACCCACAGCAAGTGACGATAAACTTGGTAGCGGAAAATGGGGTGTAGGCCCAGCCTTGGGTATTGTTGCCAGAAGTTCAAAGCTTATGTGGGGTGTCTTCAATCAGAATATTTTTTCATTTGCAGGCGACAGTGATCGTGAAGACGTTGGGGTATCCACCTTACAGCCAATTATTAATTTTTCGCTACCTGACAAATGGTCCGTAGGGACATCTGAGATGAATGTCACCTATGACTGGGAAAAAAGTGGTTGGTCCAGTCTGCCTCTTGGGATTAAAGCCAACAAGTTGGTTCAAATTGGGAAAATACCAACAATGTTTAGCTGCTCTTATGAATATAATTTCCAGGACGACTATGTGGTACCCGAATGGACTGTGAATTTTACGGTTAAATTTCTTTTTCCTCTATAAGAGTTAGGATTCATTAGGAAAATTCTATGCAAATATTGAAATATTTTATTGCCCTTACCATTTCACTTCACCTGCCATTATTGGCAATGGCTGAAGAAGGAGGGTCCGGTCATTATATGCCTGGATCGATGTCGTCTTTTATTGATGGGGTTCCGGGAGACCCGACATTTATAGTACGGCTCAACTATCTCCATTATGACGGTAGTACAGATATCAACAGAGAGCTTTCCATTGGTGGCATGACAACTCTTGGCGCAGAAGCAATATCAGACGCATATGGATTGACTGCACTCTGGGCTCCTGACTGGAAATTTTCTGAGACCTGGAGCTATGCAATGTCTGTAACAGTTCCATGGGTTGAAATGGATGTTGAAGCCGATGTAGCGACCTCCTTGAGAGATTCTACAACTCTCCGCCTTAGCGATCAAGAGAGTGGTTTTGGCGACATAATTCTTATGCCGCTTATGATAAACCAGAAGATCAACAAAGACCTCAGCGCCAACTACAGGTTAGCCGTTTATGCACCTACCGGTGAGTATGAAGTCGGTCAACTCGCCAACACCGGCAAAAATTTCTGGACGGTGGAACCCACTGCGGCCATTATGTACCTTGGCCAAAAAAATGGTGTCGAGGCTTCACTTTTCTTTGGCATGGACTTCAACACTGAAAACAGTGATACCGACTATAAGTCAGGGATACAAGCACATCTGGATGGTACACTGGCACAGCATTTCCCCCTGTGGCACGGTTTTGCTGGGGCTGGACTGAATGGATTCTGGTATCAGCAGATTTCTGATGACAGTGGTGATGGGGCTAACCTCGGTTCTTTTCGAGCACGTGCCCATGGCATTGGCCCAGTGCTGAGTTATACACATAAGGCCATGGGAAGAGATATCATAGCAGAACTGAAATGGTTACATGAGTTTGACAATGTTGATCGCCTGGAAGGGGATACCATCTTCTTCAAGATTCTGGCTAAGCTTTGATCACTTTTAACACCAAATGACAAAAGTAAGTTTTAGGTGAATGGATATCTACCTAACGAGATACAGCGAAGGAGCAAACACATGTTATTAAAACGTAGTAACGCTATCATGCTGGGAATACTTTTCTCCTGTTTATTCACCAGTATTGCAGTATCTGGAGCAGAAACATTTTCTTTTTCTTCCTATAAGGATATCGATGACCTATTTGAAAAAATGGGTTATACGAAGGCGGCCTGGGATAAGGGAATTCGTGAGGTACCTCCTGTATTTTTAACAAATATTCCAAACAGATGGCGTGGTACGAATTCAAAAGAGGTAAGTACAAAGTATAAAAAAGCACTTTTTTTCCGCTTGCTAGGTCCTGGGGTACTGCATTGCAATAAACAGATTTTAGCCGAGCGTGAGCAGCTTCTCCTATTATCGAAAAAGAAGACGACCAACAATAAGGATGCCGCGTGGCTACTAAAACTTGCACAGAAGTATCGGGTTGTCGGCGATACGGATGCCACAGTGAATAGTCAGCATATCAAGCAACTCCTTGTTAGAGTTGATAGTGTTCCGCCCTCCCTCGCTCTTGCACAGGGAGCAGATGAGTCGGGCTGGGGTACGTCCCGCTTTGCTGCTGAAGGAAACTCTTTGTTTGGTCAACATGCAACCACAAAGAATACACAAAGTATAGCTGCCAAAGGTACTACAGCTGTTAAGATGACAGCCTTTGACGAACCATTAGACTCCATTGCTTCCTACATGCTCAATCTAAACTCAAATTCAGGTTATCGTGAGTTGAGAGAAAAGAGAGCACAGTTACGTCAAGAAGGAAAGAAAGTGACAGGACTGGTACTTGTTGATACGCTTATTCACTATTCTGAACGAGGGAGCGAATATACGAACGATTTGAAGAACATCATCCAAGTGAACTATCTTGAAGCTACCGATAATGCGTCTCTGGCTGAAACGCCATCTATTGAGCTTGTCCCAGTAACCCAATAAATGATTACAGATCTCATTTTCTATTAGTTGCCCTTATCCCTTTAAAAGCTTCGTTGTTAATTTTTCTTACATCATCTCAGTGGGTCTTAGAATAATTCTAAGCGTATGCCTATAAGAGGTAACCAAAGAGAAGAAACATACCGAACTTTGGAAAAAATATGGAAAAAACTGCAAAATAACGATAGGGTATCAAAAGGTCTGAATAATCATTTCATTACAACTATAAACGACGCAATTTCAATGAGGATCGCCATGAGCAAAATTCTCCTTCCTCCTACCTTTCGATGGTTTGGAGTAACTCTTCTTCTGTTTCCTTTTTTCCTCAGTGGCTGTTCTTCGATATATCCAGAAGTCCGCTACGATGAAAACACGAGAATCTACAGTCACCAAACAGATGATAACCCCGGAACATCAAAGTACACAGTAGGCAGAAATGAGGACGCCACAGCAGGTCCTCGCACCAAAAAATATACTATCGGCAAATATGACGAAGCAACTGACTACTATGTAAATCGTCAGAAGAATAGTGACATAAACCCTGGAGACAGGCAATTCAAAAAGCAGGAACAGGATTTCCCTGCGAACATGACCCCGGAAGAGCAACGCGCCAGCTTGCCTCTGGTCATAGAAGTCTCAGACGTACTTTTTGAGTTTGATAAATGGGTCATCAAATCCGACTACGTGCCGGAAATCGAACGCTGGGTAGAGTATTTCAAGAATAACCCACTCGTTACAGCAGATATTTATGGTCATGCTGACAGCACAGGTCCTGAAACCTATAACCAAAAGCTCTCTGAAAGACGAGCAGAGGCTATAGTCAACTATATGGTTGAGCGTGGAATCAAGCAGGAAAGACTCACGACAAAGGGTTTTGGAGAAACGCAGCCAGCGGCTCCAAACGACTCCAGTGAAGGACGCCAGAAGAATAGACGTGTGGAACTTAATTTTTGATTACACGAGGCCGCTATTAAAAGAGTGGTCTCAAATATTTCCTGTGTGAAAAAATATTGGGCAGAGGTTCTGATGACTCGCCCTTTCAGGGCGAAACGCCATGCCTTTTTATTATCAATATTGCTCTTTATTTTCATATAGGTTTGATCGCGACCAAACGTTTCCTACCAGACTGAGTCACTAGAAATACAACTTCATTTACCCCTCTTACTCCCATTTGATAGCTTTTTATTCCTCAATGAATACATTTACGCATAGGTTTTTCAGCATTTGGAATGATGACAATTCTCGACGACTTTATCTCTTTGGTATAGTGTCAGCAATCTTGTTTAAGCTCTGGCTTTTGGGAGCAAATGAACTTTATATTCATTACAGTCCCCATGACGGTGG
The DNA here is from genome assembly GCA_047619065.1 of Desulforhopalus sp. Taxonomy (GTDB): domain Bacteria; phylum Desulfobacterota; class Desulfobulbia; order Desulfobulbales; family Desulfocapsaceae; genus Desulforhopalus_A. Next base: position 48,166 of record JBLHNA010000033.1, on the reverse strand, counting down.
TCTTTTTATACGCCTAGCTCATTTTATTCTGAATGGAGAATGGCTCGGCCCATACGATTCACGAACTTTGATTAAAGGCCCAGTTTACCCACTATTTATTGCAGCAACCTATCTCTTCAGGATCCCGTTGCTTTTTGCTCAGCACGTTCTCTACTGCTTTGCCGCACTCCTTTTCACTCATGTTTTAAGTACTGTTCTAAAAAACAGACTCCTACAGTTTCTAGCCTTCATATTTATCCTTTTCAACCCCTTCTCCTCTGACTATCCTCTTTTTTATATCCCCTATCGAATGGGACTTTACGTTCCCCTTGTTGTTATTTTCTTTTCTACGCTTATCGAAACCTGTTTTCCAAGAAAGGTCTCCTTTTCATATTCTGCATGCTGGAGTCTATTTCTTGGTTTAGCGTTTTCCTTGCTTTGGTATACGAGAGAAGAAAGTGTTTGGGTAGTACCTGCTTTAATTTTTGCATTTATATGTTTCATCCTACCATTGCAAAAAAAACAGATCTCTTTTGTCAAACGATTAGTAGTGGTCACTATCCCTTTAGTAATCTGGGGAATAACAACGCTGACATTTATGCACTTAAACGAACATCATTATGGTGTTCGTGATATTATCGATATTAAATCTGACTCTTTCACCTCCGCCTACGGGGGCTTGCTCCATATCGAAAACGACAAGCCACAAGCAGGTATCATCATTACTAAAGAAATGCGGGAAAAAGCCTATAAAGTAAGCCCTTCACTTTATAAACTCTATCCATACCTAGACGGTGAAAAAAAACGAGATTGGCAAAACTCATTTATCATATGGAGCTTGCGGCGTGGTGCCCAAATGGGTAATTTTATAGAAAATGCTCATCAGGCCAATGAATTTTGGAGTAAAATAGGCGTTGAACTGAAAACTGCCTGCGATGACAAAAGACTGGAATGTGTGCGGTCTAAACCTTCGATCCGGCCAATATGGCATCCGGAATTTAATAATATTGCTTTGGGCGAATTTTGGGAAATTCTGAGAACAGTAACCGAATTCAAAAATGTCAATAATTCCGATGAATCATTTATGAGTAATGGTACAGGAGAAATGATGTGGAACTATATCCACGTAACAGGCGAACTATACCTTCCCTCTGAACGAAGATTTATATCATCGTACCCTCAATTTCATAAAGAGATGAAGGCACGGCATTTATATATACTGTCTAAAATTGCCAATATCTACGAAGTCGTAACCCCCATTGCTTTCTGGTTATCACTTATAGGAGTTATCTACCTTTTATATAGCACTATTAACCAGAGAAGATTTTACTTTGGTCTCGTCCCCATACTTACGTTATTAGGCAGTCTCTTCGTGATAATAGTAATGCTCACTTTTGTAAAAATCACAGTGTGGGAAGTAAGCCGACCAATCCATTCTGGCTATCCACTCATTTTATTATTTATTTGCTACACAGCTGCATGCATAAAAAAGAATGGACAAAATCTTAGAGAAATAAGGACTAATCCTCGGTAACTCCACCCCAAGCATTGCTATAATCAACTATTTTTTTCTGTCCTAAGATCCAGACGGGAAAAGTTTTACCCTTTATTTTTCCTTTCTTGAGGCGGGAAAACACCTTATCAATCATGGTTCGATCGATGGCTACATAGCTCTGTCTATCGTAGATATCTATTTTCCCAATATACTTTCCATCAATCCCCGCGTCACCGGTCAACGCCCCGAGAAGATCTCCCGGCCGCATCTTGTTCTTTTTACCACCTTCTATAACAAGTGTAGAGTTGGGGGCCCTTAGATTAAACTCTTCTGCACCCTCAACACTCTCCAGATCTTCAAACATTCTCGTCGCATTGCGGTAACCTTCAACCCCGTAGAGTTCCCTGTCTGTATACAAGGTGGCTGCCAAACCTTCTTTACCAGCACGGCCGGTCCTTCCAATTCTGTGGGTATAGATCTCCCCCGATTGAGGTAAATCGTAATTTACAACGAGCTCTAACTCCTTAATATCAATTCCACGGGCAGCGACATCTGTTGCCACAAGAACAGAGCAACTCTTATTCATAAAGCGAACAAGGACATCGGTTCTCTCGTACTGCTCAAGATCTCCATGAATAGCAAGTGCATCGATTCCCTCTGCCGCAAGATCTCTTGCTACATTTCTCGCTTCGATTTTTGTCTCGCAGAAAACAAGTGCACTCTGTGGACGATGGAGTGCCATGACCCGGAGCAGATCATCAACCTTCTTAGCCTTTGTCGTCTTGTAAAAATATTCAACGATTTTGTTTGCAGGTTCTTCTTTGGAAGTATGAACTTTAATTGCATCCGTTTGAATAGACGAACTCAAATCTACTATTTTTTCTGGATAGGTTGCCGAAAAAAGAAGTGTTTGTCGCCTAACAGGACCATGGGCTATAATACGGTGAATATCATCGATAAACCCCATATCAAGCATTCTGTCCGCTTCATCAAGGACCAGTAGCTGCAGATCCTTAAGAGACAAGTTACCCTTATCTAAATGCTTTAATATCCTGCCCGGAGTTCCCACGATAATGTGGGCACCATGAAGCAAGGAACCATATTGTGGGCCAAAAGCAGCCCCACCGCAGATGGTGAGAATTTTCACGTTATGGATAGCCCGAGCCAATCTTCGCAGTTCCTTTGCCACCTGATCCGCCAATTCACGTGTAGGGCAAAGAACCAGAGATTGTACTCTGAACTTTTTAACATCGAGTTTACTCAACAAACCCAAACCAAAGGCGGCCGTCTTACCACTCCCAGTTTTTGCCTGAGCCAGAACATCACGATTTTCTAGTATAGGAGGCAGACTTTCTGCCTGAATCGGGGTCATTTCCAAAAATCCAAGTTCCTTCAGATTTTCGAGCATTGGTTGCGAAAGAGACAGGGACGAGAAGTTAACAGCAGCCATAATTTGTTATTGGTCGTAGAGGTTTATTAGTGCCTTACTCCAGAAAACCTGTCATAAAAAAACAAGAAAAGGGAGTGTATTTTTAACATCAGTAACTTGAAGTTAGCACCAGATAGCGAACGTAGAGAAGACCTTCGTGGCACTTATACCCATCAGGTAAGCGATAGACTCCGAGGGGGTACTGAACTGAGTCCCGGCTTACTTCCCGTTTACCGGGGTAGAATAAAAGGACAAGGTGCCAATCTATTAATGATACACCTTGTCTCTATTCTCATCAGCTAAAATTGTTTGGATCCGCAACGACGTGATACCTGGGATCATCAATTTGTTCCAAAATAATAGTGCGATATTTTTTATCCGATTTATTGAGAAGCTTTTTACAGTCTGTGCTTAAATGCTTCAAAGCTACTTGTTTTCCTTCTTTTTCATACTTTTCTACAATTCCAGAAATGGCCTCAATACCAGAATAATCAGAGACTCTGGATTCGATAAAATCGATTTCCACCTTCTCTGGATCACCTTTAACATCAAATTTTGAGACAAACATCTGGGTAGAACCAAAAAATAAAGGCCCCCATATCTCGTAGACTTTGGTGCCATCTACCTTAACCCGCTTTCTTGCACGAATGCGGATCGCATTTTCCCAGGAGAAAACAAGTGCGGAAACAATGATTCCCACAAAAACAGCCAACGCCAGATCATAGGCCACAGTAAGACCGGAAACCAGAACAAGAACAAGAGCATCAGACTTGGGTATTTTATGCATTATTCGAAGACTTGACCATGCAAAGGTGCCGATAACCACCATAAACATAATACCCGTCACCGCAGCAATAGGCACAAGCTCAATGTAAGCTGAAGCAAAAAGGATAAAACAGAGTAGAGCAATTGCAGCGACAATACCAGAAAGTCGTCCCCTACCGCCCGAATTTACATTGATAATTGATTGGCCTATCATCGCACAACCACCCATGCCTCCAAAAAGAGCCGTAACAATGTTTGCTGCCCCTTGAGCCATACATTCTTTTTCACTGTTTCCACGACTATCTGTGAGCTCGTCGATTAAATTCAGAGTCAGCAATGATTCAATGAGACCTACGCCAGCCAGGATACATGCGTAAGGGAGAATGAAAATTAAGGTTTCAAGATTCCAGGGGATCAGCGACAAAAGTTGTGTTTGTAAAACAGGCAGTCCACCTTTAAGTCCCTCTCCACCACCATCCCGAATAAATGAGCCAACAGTCGCCACATCCAGATTAAAAACAAGCGTAATACCAGTTACTGCTAAAATCGCTGTTAGTGCTGCTGGAACTTTGTTCGTAAGTTTAGGGAGAAAAAACATAATCCCCATAGTAACAATCACGAGCACCCCCATGGTAAGCAGTTGCGGACCTTGCATCCATTGTGCAACTCCACCATCGACCCTTTTAAACATGTTAAGTTGCGAGAGAAATATTACGATGGCAAGGCCATTAACAAAACCTAACATCACAGGATGTGGCACCAATCGAATGAAACGTCCAAGTTTGAAGATACCTGCCATCATCTGCAAAATCCCCATAACAATTACTGTGATAAAGAGATACTGCAATCCCATATTTGCAACAGGCTCTGCCATGGAAAGCCCCATGGCATTTCCTTCTTTGACAAGTGACACCATAACTACAGCAAGAGCTCCAGTTGCCCCCGAAATCATACCGGGACGGCCACCAAATATCGAGGTAATGAGCCCTACCATAAAAGCAGCATACAGACCAACCAGTGGATCGACACCTGCCACAAATGAAAATGCCACCGCCTCAGGAACAAGGGCCAAGGCAACAGTGAGACCAGACGTTATTTCGTTTTTTACATTTTTCGTTCTTTTTTTAATAAATTCAACCATACAGCTCGCTTTTTAGATTATGAAAACAAAAAACGGGCACGCACCTCCAACTGAGGTACGTGCCCGTCATAGAAATAATTGCTTAATACTTCAATAGAACAATCTATATGTTTACCAGAAAAATAGCAAGAAATAATGTTGAATTTCTTCCCGGAACCGGTGTTCAATCTGGGATTTCAGCATTTTAGATTGACCACCACACCCTAACGATTTAACTTAGCACTTATTGTCTAGTAAAAAACCAGCAGAATAGCGTTTTCATATTGGGCAAATAACCTACACTACTTCCATCTATATATTTTCACTGCCGGGAGGCTTTAGAGATGAACCTCATCACAAAGACCACATCCAGCCTATTTCTTGCCTCATTACTTGCCTTAAGTAATCTTGCAAATGCACAAACGGACAAACCTAACATTCTCGTCATTATGGGCGACGATATAGGGTACTGGAATCTCAGTTACAACAACGACGGAATGATGGGTTACCAAACTCCTAATATTGACCGCATTGCTGCTGAAGGTTTGAGTTTTACTGATTACTATGCCCAGCAAAGCTGTACAGCAGGGCGAGCTGCATTTATTACAGGACAGGCTCCCGTTCGCACGGGTCTTACAAAGGTTGGTGTTCCCGGAGCTCGGGTGGGGATCCAAAAAGAAGATCCTACTCTGGCCGAATTACTGAAACCTCTAGGCTACGCAACAGGCCAATTTGGCAAAAACCACCTAGGAGATCGTGATGAGTTTTTGCCTACAAACCATGGGTTTGACGAGTTTTTCGGCAATCTCTACCACCTCAATGCAGAAGAAGAGCCAGAGAATCGCGATTATCCCAAAGACCCAGAATTCAGAAAGAAATTTGGCCCGCGTGGCGTCATCCACAGCTATGCTGATGGAAAAATAGAAGATACAGGCCCGCTCAGCAAAAAGCGTATGGAGACTGTTGATGAAGAATTTCACGCGGCAGCGGCAGACTTCATCGATCGGAGCCACAAGGCTGGCAAGCCTTTTTTTGTCTGGTTCAACTCCACCAGAATGCATTTTTACACCCACATCAGCGGTAAAAACAAAGGTATTTCTGGCCCAAAAGGCAACTTCTACTCAGATGGAATGGTCGAACATGACATGCAAGTCGGATCACTTCTGAAACAGCTTGATGATTTAGGAATTGCTGATAACACAATAGTCATCTACACAACAGATAACGGCCCACATTTCAATGAATGGCCCGATGGGGGCATTACCCCGTTTCGTGGTGAAAAAAATACAAACTGGGAAGGTGCATTTCGTGTTCCCACTGCTATAAGGTGGCCCGCAAAGATTAAACCGGGAACCAAGTCAAACGCTATCACCTCCCACACAGATATGGTCCCCACTCTTCTTGCTGCGGCCGGAGTTCCTGACATTAAAGAAAAATTGCTTGCAGGCTATACAGTAGGTGACTCGACCTTTAAAGTACATCTTGATGGATATAACCTTCTCCCCTATCTCACAGGTGAAGAGGAAACTTCACCCCGTCGTGGTTTCTTCTATTTCAGTGATGACGGGGATTTCATGGGAATTCGTTATGACGACTGGAAAATTGTTTATATGGAACAGCGTGCCCACAAATTTGATGTCTGGCGTGATCCTTTCATCAAACTGCGTACTCCAAAGATCTTCAACTTACGACGTGATCCCTTTGAACGCGCAGATACCGATTCAAACAACTACAATCACTGGTGGAGTCAACGTGTATACACTATTGGGCCTGCCCAACGTGCTGCTCTGATTTTTTTACAAACCTACAAAGAGTTTCCACCACGGCAAAAACCGGCATCATTTAATCTCGACGAAGTCATGCTGGAAATGGAACAGCAAATAGGAGGAAAGTAACCTTTCCCTCTGCATCTATCAGTCTGAGAAGAGAAATGGCTTTCTTTTCAGGCTGATTATACCCACCATTCAAGTCTTCCCACCTTAGACGATTTACTCATTTACCATGGCTAACTCTCAACAGGCAACGAACAGCCCAACCAACCTCGATTTTAAATTTCAACAATTGGGAAGTGCTCATCATCTCCTGATTGAAGATTTCAAAGATCTTGAAGAAATTCTTGAACTGGATGAAGCTTTATGGATTGCGACAACGGCACCAGTGGCAACACTGAAAGCGGATTCAATGTTTCTGACCTTACTCGATTCCGATGGCGATGAGCGGATTCGTGCAGAAGAATTAAAAGACGCTATACGTTTTCTCCTTTTACACCTCACGGATTACACCGGAATTCGTGCAGACAATGAAGAACTTAGCCTTGATGCAATCAACACCGATACAAAGCTGGGGCAACAAATCTACATATCAGGAACCAAGGTACTCAAACGGCTCGGGAAAGGACCTGAAAGTGTCAAACTTCACCAGGTAAGAGAGGTCAAAGAAGATGTGATCAAAGGAGGACTCGACCAGGCTGGTATCGTTTTAGCCGAAGCCACCAATGACGAAAAAACCAAGCGTTGTATTGAAGACATACTTGGCACTGTTGGTGGCAGAGAGCATCACAGCGGCAAAAACGGTATCGACGATGAAAGTTTGTCTGTATTTTTCAAGGAATGCCAACAGTACCTTGACTGGAGACTTGAAGCTGGAGATCTGAGCGGCAATGAGACAACCGCAATACTGCCTCTGGGTGGCAACACTGCGACGGGGTATGAGCTGCTCCAATCAATCTCCAAGAAACTGACTCAATACTTCTTACTTTGTGACGTAAAACGACTCAATCCAAAACTCCTTGAACGCGCATTGGAAGAACCCGAGGCCAACATAGCTCTTAATCTGATGAATATTAATCAGGCTGAATCCTATCTGTCTGATGCCCCAATCAGCAGACTCAATCCTGATGGGAGTCTTGATCTCAATGGAGAAATGAACCCATTTTTCAGCGACGTGATGCATAAATTTACTCAGACTGTTATCGAACCGCTTCTTGGTAAACAGCAAACATTAGATAAAAAGAACTTACAAAATCTGCAAAAAATCTTTGAATCCTACGCAGCCTGGCTTGAGCGCACGCCAGAAGTACGAGTCGGCACTCTACCTGTCAAAGTGATCGCAGGTTACCTGTCTGCCCCAGACTATAAAGATAGCCTCCATGCATTGATAGCAGAAAGCCACCTCACAGCATTTGACTTAAAAAACCTGAAAGAGCTCGAAAGGTTACTCCTCTATCAGATGTACATCCTGCCACTCGTTAATAGCTTTGTCAGCTTCCCAAAACTCTATGACCCAAAAGAGCGAGCTCTCTTTGAGGAAGGCGAGCTGGTCATGGATGGCAGACACTTTACCCTTGCGATCAAAGTACCTGATCGTAAGCACCACATTGAGACCTGTAAAAGCAGTAATATCTTTGTTATGTACTGCGAACTCTATGGTAAAGACTCGGAAATAAAATACGAAGTTGCAGTCCCGGTAACGTCGGGCACCAGAGGCGCTATCCATCTCAACAAGTGGGGTATTTTCAACGACAGAGACGGGGAAGAACTTCATGCAAAAGTTGTAGATATCGTTGAGAATCCGATCTCCATTGGTGAGGCGGTGATAGATCCCTTCGTACGTATCAATAGAGCATTTTTTGCCCATCTTGAGGATTTTTCTTCTAAAGCAGAAGAACGACTTTTCCAAAAAGAGGCCAAGGAGAAAGATTCAAAGAAAAAAAATGGTCCGTCGGGAAACCTTCTCGCTGGTGGCGGCGTCGCCATAGCAGCAATGGGGTCGTCTTTTGCGTTTATAACAAAAACCCTTTCAGCTCTCACACTCAAAACGGTCATTATAGCCCTTCTGGTGGCGGCTGGAGTTATAGCAATACCGGCTGCAATTGCAACCTACTATAAGTTATCCAGAAGAAATTTGAGCACCATCTTAGAAGGATCCGGCTGGGGCCTCAATGCCCGGATGAAACTCACCAAAGCCCAAGCGGAGACCTTCACTTACCGACCAAAATAATACCGCCAATGACAACCAGAAATGACAACCAGAAAATAGTGAGAGAATGTATTACAGCGGAAGTTTTCCGCCAGCATATTCGATACCGGCAAGAGCTGTCAGGTAACCGTAATAGGTGACAACGAGGTCATTTCTCGTACGCGTCAGGCTGAGTTGCGCATCGTTGTACTCAACGACATCATTCGCCCCGGATTCGTACCTTTTTTCAGCGAGGGCAACATTTTCCTTGCCAAGCGCCAAGGTTTTCAGAGCTATTTTAACCCTTTCTTTGTTTTCAACAGCCCGCAGATAACTTTCTGTTACATCCCGCACCACAACAAGTTGCAAATCCTGCAACTGGGCCTTGTTTTCCAAAAACCTTCCCTGTGCCTCGGCCTGAGCCCCTTTGGTCTGTAGCCCTGAGAACAGGTCCCAAGAGGCCAACAGACCAACCTCCCAGCTGTCTTTATAAAGGGAAAGCTCGGTATCATAATTATTATAATTTGCCTGGGCTGCAACAGACGGCCAGTAATCACCCTTGGTTGCTTTTAGATTTGCACCTGCTGATTCAGTCAACAAAGAGAGTCGAATGACATCAGGCCGGGACGACATCGCCTCATCAAGCAACGGTTCTAGTTTTTCTGGTACCGGTGGCATAGTCTCAAGTATGTTATCAAGCCGAATTTCATGTTGATAAAGAACATATTCTCCCCCATGGGGCTGTACTCCAAGAATTTGTTCAAGAGCTACCTTAGCAGACTTTAAATCATATTCTGCCCCCACCAGATTCATCCTTGCATTGGAGAGCTCTACCTCTGCACTGATAACATCAATTTTTGTCCTCACCCCGGCCCTGCGATAGAGACTAGCGCGGTCAAGGTGCTGTTTGAAACTTATCACAGCTTCGTTGGCAACATCTATTAATCGCCGTTTTTCAAGGATAGAATAGTATGCGGACTTGACCTGAAAAACAGTTTCCTGTATTTGCCGATGCAACTTCGCATTTGAAGCTAACAGATTTATTTTGCCAGCTTCAATGGCACCGGAGGTCTTGCCAAAATCATAAATCATTTGGGAAAAACTTACGGCCCCATGGACAACATCATCCTTTTCCATTTCGCCCGAACCAGACGAGGACTCTGAGGTTGAAGCCTCATTTCTCTCACCAGCAGACTCCTCTCTTTCTATATAGCTATAACGTCCCTCGGCAGAAAGCTGTGGCAAATAACCAGAACGAGCCTGGGTAAGCTGTCCCCGGCTTTGTGCCTGCTGCTGCTTTACCACTTCAAGTAATCGATTTTTTGTTAAAGCGATTGTAATCAGATCATTGAGAGTAAGTACATTCCCCTCAACGACACTCTTCGCCGCAACCGCTTCCACAGCATCTGTATGACTATTGGTTACGTATTTTTTATTGGAATCATCGAGATAAAATAGAGAGAAACTCGTGGAGACAATGCCTTCGGGAAGGTTTTCAATATTTTTTTGATAAATAAATTCATGGGAAATAGTCAGTTCATTAAGACGGATAGAACTGTTTGTCTCAGCGGCAACAGTTGTGCCGCTTGCGACAACTGCGCAAATAAAGATTATACTGTGAAAAACCGTATTGAACATATGGAAAAATCACTCAATGGCTAATTGAAAAAATGACACGAAAGTTTTATTTGCTTTATACTATCACATTTCAAACAATTACACACTCTTCCGGTTTTTCCACAACACCCCCTTATCTCCAAGACCAGTAATCAATAATTCCGTCGCATCTTTTCCAGGAAGACCTTTACTAAAGTAAAAGCCCTGCAGTTCATCACACCCATAACTCAGAAGGTAGCCGATCTGATTTTCATTCTCCACGCCTTCAGCAGTAACTTTCAACCCCATACCATGGGCCATATTTATGATTGATTTAACAAGAACCGCATCTTTATGGTTGGTTTCGATATCAGCCACAAAAGACCTGTCAATTTTCACATGACTCACCGGAAAATTTTTAAGATAACCAAGAGAAGAATAACCTGTGCCAAAATCATCAAGAGCAATACCTACACCTAACTGGCGTAACTGCTGAAGAATATCCAGCGAATTACCAATGTTTTCCATCATCGAACTCTCGGTCACTTCAAGAGTCAAAAGCCTGGGTGGCAAGCTATATTCCTTCAAAATTTCGCGAACCCTTGAGACAAGATTGTGTTGGCGAAACTGCCTGTTCGAAATATTCACAGCAACATTACAATTTTCAAACCCAAGATCGCACCATATGCGAAGCTGCTTACAGGCCGCCTTAATGACCCAGTCTCCTATAACTTCAATCATGCCGGAATATTCTGCAACCGGGATAAACTGATCAGGTGGAATCAAACCGTTCTCTGGATGAAACCAACGAATCAACGCTTCCATCCCACTGATAGTTCCCGTTTTTGCATCAATTTTCGCCTGATAAAATAGCTTAAACTCATCATTTGTAACAGCCCTATCCAACTGTTTTTCAAGATTAAGATGCTGTATAGATACCGCGTTTATAGATTCTGAATAATAATAGTATTTATTTTCTCCCAGTTTTTTCCGGGCATAGCTTTTGGCAGCCGTCGCATTTCTGAGCAAAACATCTGGGGATTCTCCGTCATGGGAAGACACAGCAATTCCGATGTTCGTTGTGGCATAGATATCATTACCATCTACCTTAAAAGGCGTTTTGAATGAACTAAGAATACGTTTTACAATCCAAGTAATAGCATGCACATCTTGTAAATCTGTTAACAAGACCCCAATCTCTTCCTGTCCAAGACGACCGACTGTAGGCTGGGTTGCCTCGTCCAATTGAGCCACTGAATCCACGGCTCTCAGCTCTTCAGTCAATCTGGTTGCCACCTCTTTAAAAAGCAGATCCCCTTCCTTATAACCAAGGGTTTCATTGACCCGTTGCACAGCATCAACAGAAAGAGAGAGAACAACAACAAAACATTTATAACGATCAGCTCTCAGCAACGCCTGAGACACCCGGTCGTAGAACAAAACTCTGGTGGGCAAACCAGAATAGGCATCGTAAGCCGCATAATGTTTCAGCTCCTGGGCACGTTTTTCCGCTAGCTGTTCAGTCTTCTTTAAGCGAATGACAAGCCGACGCATTTCATCCATGTTCTCTTTCGTTTTTTCTCTGCCTTCGGAACGAGTTACTCCTTTATCTGTGGGCTCTACACTTTCAGTCCCATCACTCACCGATGTAAAACCGGTGATCTCTTCATTTCCCCAGCAAACAACACAGTTCCGACCGCTCTCTTTTGCCACATACAAAGCTTTATCTGCCTGGTTGAGGAGTTCATCCGGCTCATGACATGTCGTATTAAATGTGGCGACACCAAAGCTCATGCTTATCTGTATGCCAGTTGTGAGATCTTCTTTAATTGCCTGGCGTACTCGATTTGCAATGCCTGCGGCCTGCTTCAGCTCAATATTTGGCATGGCAATGCAAAATTCTTCTCCGCCATACCTCCCCAAGAGATCCTCTTCCTGAAAATACTTTTTCAAAAGCCCGGCAACCATGATGATCACCTTATCACCCGTGGCATGACCATAGTTGTCATTTACAGCTTTAAAGTGGTCAATATCACACATGATGCATGTTAGATTAACGTCATGCTTCTGGGCATAATGAAACATCTGATGATAATCGCGATTAAAAGCCCTTCTATTCAACAGTTGAGTCATAGGGTCGTGATTGGCCAAAAACTCTAATTCTTTATTCTGTTCTTGAACCTCTTCGGTTGTAAGCTGGAGCTGGTCCACAACCAGGTTGAGTTCCCGGTTCTTTTCTTCAAGTTCAGTAATATTATCGAAGGTAACGAGAACTCCACGACGGTTCCCTTTTCCATCCAACACCGGAGCAGCATTAACAACAAAGGTGACAGGAGGACGCTCCCCCCTTTCCATTACCAGACGAGATCCCAATATACTGTTCTCGCCTTTTAATACCTGCATCCAAGGCAGTTGCTCACGAGAAAACTTAGAGTCAACTCTCTTCCAACCGAGTTCAGATCCTTTAAAACCGATGAGTTGACTTGGAGATTTCTCTGTAAATTCAGCAAATGAAGAATTTGCCAGAACGACAAACTCATTTTCATCAAGAATCAGAACACCTTCTTCCAAAACATCAAAAGCCGCCCTCACCCGTCCAGGTACAACAGAAGAGGGATCTAACTCCCGCAGGGTTCTTTTTATCAACAAAAAGTACCCCCCGAAACCTGCAAATCCAACAAAAAGAATGAGACTTAAATATGAGTTTTTAAATCCAGAAGTAAAATTGCTTCTCCAAATTGGGGTAAAACTTATTTCTGCTGTCCCCCAACGTTGTGTTCCCCGAAATATTGGGATCTGCACATGAGTTGTTGTCGATTTTCCGTTCTTCGAAGACTTCCAATGTGCAAGATGATCTCCTGCTTCAGCAAGTAGCCGCCCACCAGTCTCGCGAACGGCAGCAGATTCTACGTCAACGTTCCGGTCAACCATTGCTACGAGTATATCGCCCAAAAGTGAGGTGTTATCCTGTTGCACCGCTGAAGTAAATTGAACAGCCAAAGCCTCAGACAAATTTATTCTCGACTCGAGAACAGCTCTTGTCTGATCCGGAGCAAGTCCAATCATTTTACCAAGCAACAATAAACTTACTGTTAAAGAAACAAGCCCGAGGCTAATACGTATAACAGGAGTAAGGCGCATTATTATTTATCCCGTACATCAAACATATTTTCAGCATTTTGATCAGTTGGCACCTCTGAATCAGGGCCATTTAATCTTGATTTTCCCTTCTTATCTTTCTTCTTCTTCGGCATAGTCAGAATCGCAACAGGGTCAAAACCTTTCCAGATCGGCACAGTTGCAAGAAAACTGGTCATCAACGATCCAGCTCGCAGCATATATGTCGCAACTCCCGCAGTCAAAGAGGCAGAGACTCCACTCGTCACATAAACGATAACCTTATTACTGCCCTTCGACTCTTCATAGGCCTGCTCAATTTCATCCTGCATGAGAGCCACTTGAGACTGCATAGATTTGTTTTCACTTACCGGAATGTGTAAGTCTACACCACCCATTTCGAGATACACCGGATTTGCAGCAAGAGGAGCTGCGATAAAATCAAAAACACCCTCTTCAGCAATTTTGAGTCCCTTGGTAAACATCTGCATCAGATGACTCTTTTGAATTGGTTGAAGTCGCCCATTTACCCGGGCTTCTCCATGTGCATTATCATCTGTTACAACTGAATTATCTAATATATTGCTATCTGCTGTCAAAACAATTTCTGATTCAGGATTGACGACAGAAACAGTGACGGTTTCCACAACATCTGGGTCTCCAATAGTTCGATCCTGTTCATCATCTTCACTTGGAGACTGCTGATCATTATCAACAGGTACAACAACCGCATCACTTTCTATATCAACCTGTGGGGTGTTATCTTCCTCTGAGCCAAAATCCGGGACGATATCATCTTCGGTAACAACATCTATCGGTGAAGAAATATTACCATCATCAATTGGTTCATCTGTCGGCCCGTCATTTTGCTCATTATTATTTCCACCGCCCAATCCTCCGGTGTTGTCAATAACAACGGGTTCGTTTACTCCATTGATGGTAACGGTAAACGTATGAAGAGTGCCATCTATTGAAGTTACAGCAACAGTATCAATGAGACTTTCTCCAATTCCAAGCTGTTGGATCGCTATCTGACTATTGTCTGCTACATAGCTCCAGTTGCCAAGGGTATCAAGTGCCAGGCTGCCATAAAGCCCATCAATGGTTTCAGCAACAAAACTGGATTCATTGGCATCAGGATCATTGATTGTCAACACCCCTGATATTTCCAAGGCTCCATCTTGGTCGGGATCAACATCCTCGTAGAGATTTGCAGTGTCACTACCTGCAATTACAGGTGCATCATTGGTGTTGCTTACTACTATTGTGAACGTCTGATCCACGTCAACTGTTCCATCATTGACCCGCAAGGTAACATTATGGCTACCAACTTCACCATTGGTTGGGGTGCCAGAAAGAACACCGGTTGTCGAATTGAAAGTCAGCCAGCTTGGTAACGTAGGAGCACTCAGGGTCAGGGTATCACCCGCATCCGCATCGCTAACTGTAAAGGTGTAGCTGTAAGCCGAATCTTCGTCGACCGTGGTTACTGCCGTACTGGTTATCGTAGGCGCATCGTTGGTGTTACTTACTACTATTGTGAACACCTGGTCGACGTCATCGGTTCCATCATTGACGCGTAAGGTAACGTTATGGCTGCCTACTTCTGCATTAGTTGGTGTGCCGGAAAGAACACCGGTAGTCGAATTGAAAGTCAGCCAGCTCGGAAGTATTGGAGCACTCAGGGTCAGAGTATCACCCGCATCCGCATCGCTAACTGTAAAGGTGTAGCTGTAAGCCGAATCTTCGTCGACCGTGGTTACTGCCGTGCTTGTTATCGTAGGAGTATCGTTGGTATTGCTTACTACAATTGTAAACGTTTGATCCACATCAGAAGTTCCATCATTAACCCGCAAGGTGACGCTATGGCTGCCAACTTCACCATTGGTTGGGGTGCCCGACAAAACACCTGTTGTCGAATTAAAAGTCAGCCAGCTAGGAAGTATTGGGGCGCTCAAGGTAAGAATATCGCCAGCATCATCATCGATCACTGTAAAGGTGTAACTGTACGCCGAGTCTTCGTCGACTGTCGTCACTGCACTACTGGTTATCGTAGGAATATCGTTAGTGTTACTCACTACAATTGTAAACGTTTGATCCACATCAGAGGTTCCATCATTAACCCGCAAGGTGACGCTATGGCTGCCAACTTCTGCGTTAGTTGGGGTGCCCGACAGAATTCCAGTACCTGAATCAAAGCTCAACCAAGTCGGAAGCGTTGGAGCACTCAGGCTCAGTGTGTCTCCAGCATCCGTATCACTGACTGTGAAAGTGTAGCTGTACGCCGAGTCTTCATCCACTGTAGTTACGGCCGTACTGGTTATTATAGGAACATTGTTGGTGTTGCTTACTACAATTGTGAATATTTGATCCACATCCGATGTTCCATCATTAACCCGCAAGGTGACACTATGGTTACCTACTTCTGCGTTAATTGGGGTGCCCGACAGAATTCCAGTACCTGAATCAAAGCTTAACCAGCTAGGAAGTATTGGGGCACTCAAAGTCAGAGTATCGCCAGCATCATCATCGATCACTGTAAAGGTGTAACTGTACGCCGAGTCTTCGTCGACTGTCGTCACTGCACTACTGGTTATCGTAGGAATATCGTTAGTGTTACTCACTACAATTGTAAACGTTTGATCCACATCAGAGGTTCCATCATTAACCCGCAAGGTGACGCTATGGCTGCCAACTTCTGCGTTAGTTGGGGTGCCCGACAGAATTCCAGTACCTGAATCAAAGCTCAACCAAGTCGGAAGCGTTGGAGCACTCAGGCTCAGTGTGTCTCCAGCATCCGTATCACTGACTGTGAAAGTGTAGCTGTACGCCGAGTCTTCATCCACTGTAGTTACGGCCGTACTGGTTATTATAGGAACATTGTTGGTGTTGCTTACTACAATTGTGAATATTTGATCCACATCCGATGTTCCATCATTAACCCGCAAGGTGACACTATGGTTACCTACTTCTGCGTTAATTGGGGTGCCCGACAAAATTCCAGTACCTGAATCAAAACTCAACCAAGTCGGAAGCGTTGGAGCACTCAGGCTCAATGTGTCTCCAGCATCCTCATCACTGACTGTGAAAGTGTAGCTGTACGCCGAGTCTTCAGTGGCTGCGGTCACTGCTGTACTGGTTATTATAGGAATATCGTTGGTGTTGCTTACTACAATTGTGAATATTTGATCCACATCCGATGTTCCATCATTAACCCGCAAGGTGACACTATGGTTACCTACTTCTGCGTTAGTTGGGGTGCCCGACAGAATTCCAGTATCTGTATCAAAACTCAACCAAGTCGGAAGCGTTGGAGCACTCAGGCTCAGTGTGTCTCCAGCATCCTCATCACTGACTGTGAAAGTGTAACTGTACGCCGAGTCTTCAGTGGCTGCGGTCACTGCTGTACTGGTTATTATAGGAATATCGTTGGTGTTGCTTACTACAATTGTGAATATTTGATCCACATCCGATGTTCCATCATTAACCCGCAAGGTGACACTATGGTTACCTACTTCTGCGTTAGTTGGGGTGCCCGACAGAATTCCAGTATCTGAATCAAAGCTCAACCAAGTCGGAAGTGTCGGCGCACTCAAAGTCAGAGTATCGCCAGCATCATCATCGCTCACTGTAAAGGTGTAGCTGTAAGCCGAATCTTCGTCGACCGTGGTTACTGCCGTGCTTGTTATCGTAGGAGTATCGTTGGTATTGCTTACTGCAATTGTAAACGTTTGATCCACATCAGAGGTTCCATCATTGACGCGCAAGGTGACGCTATGGCTGCCAACTTCACCATTGGTTGGGGTGCCCGACAGAATTCCAGAAGCAGAATCAAAACTCAACCAAGTCGGAAGTGTCGGCGCACTCAAAGTCAGAGTATCGCCAGCATCATCATCGACCACTGTAAAGGTGTAACTGTACGCTGAGTCTTCGTCGACCGTGGTTACTGCCGTGCTTGTTATCGTAGGAGTATCGTTGGTATTGCTTACTACAATTGTAAACGTTTGATCCACATCAGAGGTTCCATCATTGACGCGCAAGGTGACGCTATGGCTGCCAACTTCACCATTGGTTGGGATGCCCGACAGAATTCCAGAAGCAGAATCAAAACTCAACCAAGTCGGAAGTGTCGGCGCACTCAAAGTCAGAGTATCGCCAGCATCATCATCGCTCACTGTAAAGGTGTAGCTGTAAGCCGAGTCTTCGTCGACTGTCGTCATTGCACTACTGGTTATCGTAGGAGTATCGTTGGTGTTACTTACTACAATTGTAAACGTTTGATCCACATCAGAGGTTTTATCATTAACCCGCAAGGTGACGCTATGGCTGCCAACTTCACCATTGGTTGGGGTGCCCGACAGAACTCCAGAAGCAGAATCAAAACTCAACCAAGTCGGAAGTGTCGGCGCACTCAAAGTCAGAGTATCGCCAGCATCATCATCGCTCACTGTAAAGGTGTAGCTGTACGCTGAGTCTTCGTCGACCGTGGTTACTGCCGTGCTTGTTATCGTAGGAGTATCGTTGGTATTGCTTACTACAATTGTAAACGTTTGATCCACAACAGAGGTTCCATCATTAACCCGCAAGGTGACGCTATGGATGCCGACTTCTCCGTTAGATGGGGTACCAGATAGAATTCCGGTAGTCGTATTGAAAGTCAGCCAACTTGGTAACGTAGGAGCACTCAGGGTTATTGTATCACCTGCATCATCATCGCTCACTGTAAAGGTGTAGCTGTACGCTGAGTCTTCGTCGACCGTGGTTACTGCCGTGCTTGTTATCGTAGGAATATCGTTAGTGTTACTCACTACAATTGTAAACGTTTGATCCACATCAGAGGTTCCATCATTGACGCGCAAGGTGACGCTATGGCTGCCAACTTCACCATTGGTTGGGGTGCCCGACAGAATTCCAGAAGCAGAATCAAAGCTTAACCAGCTAGGAAGTATTGGGGCACTCAAAGTCAGAGTATCGCCAGCATCCGCATCGCTGACTGTAAAAGAGTAGCTGTAAGCTGAGTCTTCATCGACTGTAGTCACCGCCGTACTTGTTATCGTAGGGTCATCATTTACCGCTGTGATTGTTACGGTGGTACTGCCAGTTGCCGTCAGCGAACCACCTGAACCTTGTGCACTATTGTTACTATCGTTGAAGGTCCAGTCGATCTGCACACTGGCTGGCGGAGCATCGTTGCTATTACTGTAGGCTGTAGCCTGCATGACGCTGTTAACGATCAAGTTGGTCGAGCTGGCATTAAAGGTCAAAACCAGGGAACCACCGCTGTTGGTGGTAACTGTACCGACGGTAACGCCGTCGTAGATCAGATTACCGGATTCGGTCAGCGTGCCCAGCAATCCAGTTGCCGTGAAAACATCATCGGAGTTCGCTGAGATGCTGCGAGCCAGGGTCAGTGTTGCTCCGTCAAAATTATCTATGCCCGACAGTTCTGCATCAAATATTTCAACGTCAGTATCGAGAATCACGACAGCCCCGTCTTCAATGAAAGTTGGTTGATCATCAAGCGTGTTTGTACCTACGGTCGCATCCAGCGTTCCATTTTCATCCAAACGGACAATCGTCGCAATTGAAGAATTGACAAAATTGGTTGTGTAACCGCCGACGACGATTCTCTCGGTTGCGCCATCATTATAAAGTGAAACGGAGAAAGCCTCACTAAAGTCAGAGCTGTCTTTCATGATCCACGCACCACTATCGCCGAACGTGGTATCTAGGGTCCCGTCGGTGTTGAATCGCAAAACGATCCATTCTGTCGGGTAGTCAGTGATGTTGCCTGCAATCACCAACTTGCTATCCGACTGTTGGACGATCGCCATACCAGACGAATTCGAGGGGTGTGACCAGGTTGCCGATCCGCCGCTGCCAAACGTCGTGTCTACCGATCCGTCCGTGTTGAACCTAGAAACAACAAGCGAAGTTCCATTATCGCCTGTCGCCAATACTTTGCCATCTGACTGAAGCGTAACACCGTACACATTGTGCCCCACAGCAAGGATGCCATCGGTATCGAACGTTGCATCGAATGAGCCAGTGTCGTCTAGACGAACGATGCTCCCTTCGCCAGCAGCGACGATTTTACCGTCGTTTTGAATGGCGATGGACTCAAGATTTTCAAAGGTTCCACTCAAATTCACCGTCACAATCCCACCAGTCCCAAAGCCTGAATCCAAAGCTCCATCGGCAGTAAAACGTGCTATCAGCGAATCATCCCCATATTCACCAACGATTACCACCTTGCCGTCTGATTGGACTGCTATATCGTTTGCTTCGTCGAAGGTAGCGGTCGCAATCGTAGCAACGCCTGCGGAACCAAAACTGGTATCAATCGTGCCATCCGCATCGTAGCGGGCGACGAAGAGCCCCCCAGTATCGAAACCAGAGATCAGAATCTTGCCGTCCGATTGTTCAGTTACAGCTTGAATGTAGCCAATCGAACTGTTATCTGCATATCCGTTGGTTCCAAATGATGTATCTATAGTGCCATCCACACTCAACTTGACTAAGACGGAATCACCACTGTTGTCATAGGGCAGAAGCAACATGCTGCCATCGGACAGGACGTGCATGTCTTCGTTCTGGCCATATCCCGTATTTCCTGCCGTGAAAACAGATTGGCCTGGGATTTCAAATGACGGCGCATCGTTTACCGCGGTGATTGAGATAGTACTCGTTGCTACGAGTCCGGTTAGACCAAGACTGTCCTGGGCACTAAACTCTATTGTGCGATCACCTGTCGTTGGAGTCTCTGATATATTTTCATATGTTATACTGCGTAACAGTGTCTGCAGGTCTGCTTGTGGCATCATGCCGCCACTATTCAGTGAAATATTAAATCCAGAACCGTCCTCGAAAGCGAGCTTAAAAACACTACTACCTACAGTCCTAATTGCAGTCTCAATAGTACCGAAGGTGAAAGCGTGACCACCAATGCTAACTTGATCATTCGCGGAGAATGCTGCTCCATTTAGATTTACGTTCAGATTCTGAAATAAGGAACTATCGACATCACTGACAACGGCGTCTATATCTACAACACTTACCGGCCCGCCACCCTCTGTAAAGGACACTGTAAAATCATTACCACTGCCATCGGAACCGTTTAGGTCTACTATTGGCGCATCGTTAACATTTGAAACACTTATTACTGCTATTTCGACTTTCGAACTAAAGGAGGTGCCAACAGTTCTATCAGTATAAGCCCCAACGGTACCGGAGGTCTGATCCCAGGCGACAAAAGAAACAAACCCTGTATCCCCAGAAATTCCATCGGGTACATAACGCAAACGATCAGAGTCTCTTAGTAAAAGCGAGTTTGCATCAGACACACTACCCACAACCTCCCAAGAACCATCAATATTATACTCCCAGGTTCCATTCCCCGAAGTGGCGTAGATAGCGATGCCCTCTACAGCACCTAAATCAATATCTGTTATAACATCAGGAACATTAGCAAAATCACTCGTTAAAATCTCTGAGATGAGATTGCCGCTGTTCGTAGTCTCATCTTCGGTAATATCGGAAAGAGTTAAAAAACCACCGTCATCCATCTCTGGAGCATCATTGACTGGGTTAACCGTTATATCAACACTACCGGTGACACTTGTTGTGTCGGTTGCAAGACTTGCAATTTCTTCTGCAGAAAGGGCTCGGTTATAGACACGGGCATCATCAATCATACCGTTGAAATCAAACAGTAGGTTCTCTGTATTCGCGGGATTTCTGTCGGCATGAGCGCCTATACTGGTTTGTGGAAACCACCCCGTGTAGGTGATAGATGTCGTTAAGCTGGCTGATGCGGCAAGCTCTCCATCGATATAAAGTTTTTGAGTGTTTGCGACATCATCAAAACTGAAAGCAAGGTGGTGCCACTCACCATCACCTAGACTTGTTCCTGTTCCTGTTCCAATAAACTGATGGGCAGTACCATCCCAAAAGAAACCACTTACACCTTCTGTTCCATCAGCTACGCGAAGAGCAATATCATTGCCGATCGAAATAACGTCTCCACCGTTGGTATCGATGTCACTGCTGGTGTAGTTTACCCAAGCAGCCAACGTGACGTCTGCAGGTTCGTTAAACACAGAGTTTATTGTCACATACTCCCGATCCGAATCACTGACATCGTTTTGCAAAAGCAGGACCTCACCTCGTTCATCATCAGTTGTGAACGATTCCGTGTTGGGGTTCGTGATATAGACCGGGTTGGTCAGGGTTCCATTCTCCTGAGAGACACCAACACTGTCATCGGTAGCATCTCCCGCCTCAAATGTATAGTGACCTACCAGACCAGCACCAAGGGAGGAGGTCATCTGCAGAGTACTTGAGCCGTTATAATTCCCTGTTGGTGTATAGGTCAGTCCATCCAGAGCTGCATTAATAACACTCTCGGTTCCTTGAATAGTCATGAGAGAACTACTATTCGCTCCCGCAAGGATGATGGATAAGTCTGTGGTTGGCGACAGAGTCAGAGTGCCATTATCCACTGATAAAACGACCTGTAGGGGCAAATCCTCTGCACTTGTATCACTGACAGTAATTGCATTGGCACCACTAAAAACAAGGGAACCATCTTCCTCCACAGATTGTGCGGCGGGTAAGGTCTGGGTTGGTTCACCTCCAAGGTCATTGACCTGAACTGTCATGACTTCACTGTAAACGTTACCGGCGGCATCAGTCACCTGCACATTGATGGCGTGACTTGGGTTGGTTTCATAATCAAGCCGGGAGTCGTCGGCAACCGTGATTTCACCGGTGCTGCTATTTATGGCGAAGCGGCCATCAGCATTGTCGGTCAGACTGAAGGTGTAGCTACTGAGGACCTCTGAGGCGTCCCATTCTATGATGTAGGTGTTTATCGTATCGGGTGCAGAGTCTGCATCATCCCACTCACCGGTGGTTCTGTTGAGGTAAACAAAATCCGCATCACCATTGTTATCTGGCTGGGAGGCCGCAAAATTTGTATAATTTCCATTTTGCGCAGAACCGGTGGTCCCATCCCCCTGCCAAAACAATTCATCTGATGTGCTTCCGTTATACCAGTGAAATTCTCCTTCTACCGACTTGTCCGAACCACCAAGCCACGTTCCGAAAGACGTTGTCGAAAGATCCCGCAACAAGTTGTTCTCATATGCCGAACCAATGGTTGCAAGTTGTCCGCTAACACCATTTAAATCTGCTGCAATAGCCGCATCTTGTGCAGCATCCCAGCTTATATAGTCCTGAACATTTCGATAAAACTTTCCTGTGGCTGCATCATAGGTAAGAGTTGAATCATTTGCCAAGATCGTCGCAATCGCAGGCGAGACCTCTATGCCCCGAACATCACTGACGACAGCGCCGTAGCCTGTTGTACCCAAGCCTTCAAAGGTCAAGGTTGTCGAGGTGCCGGTAGCCACAAAGGTCACGGATAGTGGTTCATAGACACCTGTATCGGTGATGGTAAAGTCCTGCGAGGTACTGGACGCCGTGACACGTAAGCCTTTATCAAGAAGAGAACCGTCGGCTTCGCCCGCTGCGTCAAAATTTCCTTTTGCGGAAAAAAGAATCTGGTAGACTTTGCCAACCTCTGTCGTCAGGACCTGTGAGATCGTTCCGCCAGCCTCATCAACCCCTCGTTCCAGATCAATACCAACACCCCCGAGAGATGTTTCCCACTTACTGGTATGGTCAACGCCACCGCCGCCGACTATCCAGCCTCCCATGGTGCTGCCTGAGTCAAAGGAGGTCCAAACACCAGTATCCCCCCCAAGAAAGAGACCGTCACTGACTATATCATTTGTTATATCTGGATCTGTGGGAACCACAAAGCCAACCGTTGTCCCATCGACAACATTTTCATCAACGTTTAGCCCTGCTACCGGTGTGCTCGTGACAAAGTCTGTTCCCGTGGCATGAGCAATACTCAAATTATTGCTGCTGACGACGTCAACCACTTGAACGGAGACGTCAAAACCATCCATCTGCCAGTTGGCAATCAGCCCGCTGGGCAAGCTGCTAGTGTCAAACTTATGCTGATAGTTGAGCGCGATCTCCTCGGCGCTGCGCACCTCGTCCCAGATACGGACATCATGCAGCGTGCCATACAGTGTTTGGCCTGTTTTATAACCGGTATCCACACCATCCTGGTCATTCCCGATTGCCAGCACGCCACCTCCAGCGATTGTGTACCCAGCTTCCAACCCCGAAATGTGCTCGGAAAACTCACCGTCGACATAAAACATTACGTCGCCGTTGCTGCTGTCCCAGCTCACTGCAATATGGTGTAAATTCCCATCAAGCAATTCCGAGTAGGTATCGCTGGTTGTTACGTTGATATTGTTGATCTTGAAACGCAGATGATCCGTTGTATCAAAACGCAACCGAATTTCATCCGCGCCAACGTAATATGAGATGAGACCCGGTTCGTTATCGTGGTCCCCAATAGCAAAAGTTGTTTCTAATGTGAAAGCGGTCAGACCGCCAAGAAGTGCTCCACCGTCGTCTGCAACCAGATAAGCGTCGTTGCCACCGTCAGTATTGATTTCGATTCCAGAGGAGAGATCTGTAGCTGCCACATCGGTACCAAGCACATTGTGACTATTGCTTAATTCAACAATATCCGTACTGGTTAAAGCTCGATTGTAAAGCCGTACATCATCAATCAACCCATCGTAATCATTGCTACTTGAGTCCGTTGCACCAATTCTTAATGGAGCACTATTATCAATACTCCCCATTGCCGGGTTACTGACCGAGTCGACCAGAGTACCATCTACATAAAGACTAAAGTCATCACCGCTACGAGTACCTGTGACCTGATGCCACTCCCCGTCCAGTACCCCTGTTGTCCCAAGAGTGACACTCTGGAATCCAGAAAAAACATCAAAAGACACATCACCGCTGCCAGGTGAATAAAACAAATATCCAGAACTACCTGCAGCTAGATCACCAACCAGCCTATCCAAACCAGTGTCTGTGGAATTAAGCCAGAATCCTACAGTAAAGTCTCCACTACCGAAATCAGTAACTGCAGAATCGGGGACCTCCACGTAGTCAAAATCTCCGCTAAAGTCCAATGCTCCAGTCCCAACGACTCCTGTTGCATATACAGGAGAACCGATAAGCTTCCCGTCATTGTCGTTGACACTGGAGTCAAGTGCTGCTGTACCGCTTCCTTCATCAAAGGTATAGTGGGCGACAAGACCGGAATCGATGTCAAGTAAGTGGTTCCAATTTTCTTGACCAGCTTGGGTGACAGAAACTTCTGTTTCAATATTTCCTAACTGATACTCAAGTTCCCAATCTCCACCAAGAGAACTATCACCTGTTAAGTCATCGGAAGCGGCGACATCGGCACCCGTCAATTCTGCAAGTGTTGTGATTACACTCTGACCAACATCATCTGCGGCTATATTACAGCCGTAAAGCAGAATGTCGGCATCATCAGACAGAGCTGAGGACCAAGAAGAAATGGAATCAGCACTACCAATTAGATCGTCGCTATCCAGCCAGTCACTACCAAGGGAAAAACCACCATTAAAACCGTGGCTGATGATATGGATTGCATCAAGGTCACCCCTTTCAGACAAAATCTGATTTACCTGGGCAATACCACTTTCATCACTGCTGAGGATGACAACTTCGATGGACCGATTAGTGTTACTACCTTTATTGATATTTTCTACGAGCTGCTCATACTCACTTACATTTTCGTTAACTAAAACCAGTTCAGTACGAAGTTCTGATGCTAAGGAAGTACTCTCATTTCCCGTTATTACGACAGCTTCAGGTACAACTACAGCTGACTCATCAAGAGGCGTTTCATCCGCTGTTGTCTTTTCGTTTTCTATCGTCTGGTCGGATGTCTCTACACCTTCTTCTGCAGGCTGGGCAGCAACATCATTTTCCTGAGATTCTGTTTCTAGATCCGCAATTACAAAAGGTTCTTCGACAAACTCCTGTTCCACCACTTCAACGGCGAGAACCTCAGCCACATCTGCTGAAAAGAGTAATCGCGGTTCAAGTTCTTCGAAGACGAGAGGATTTGAGAATTGCTTTGTTGGAGCCATAGACTTATCTCGGTTTGGTTATTGTGTATTCATTTGTCAGCAAGAGTTCCTGGGTCGAAATCTTCCTGTTACTCACCCCAGCAATTTCATTTTCAACTTTTAAAGGCGAAATATCAATTTCCACACCCTGAAAACGAACGACACATTTCAAGCCACTGGGAAGGCGATAATCTGGATTAGGTAGTTCAAGACGCACCCCAAATGTTCCACTGGCAGGATCTATCACTCGATCAACAATCGTGACAGTTGAGCCGAAAAGATTCTCTTTTTCTGTTTCTGGAATCACATCGGCTTTCATGCCAGGCTGTATCTGGTTAAACAAAGATGCAGGAAGAATAACCTCTATCCGAAGCGGGTCCATCTGGGCGACAGTGAGAAGCGGTTGATTATCTACGAATTCCCCCGGAGAGACATATCGTTCAACAACTATTCCTGAGATTGGGCTTTTTATGGTTCTCCTGTTCAACATCGCTTGGGCTCTGAGCAGGTCGAGGTGGGCAATCGCTTTATTTTCCTTGGCTTTCATCAACCGCGCACGAGCCATCGTCACCTCTGTTGCTGCCTGGTCGTATTTTTCTGCAGATATAACTTCACCACCAAAAAGCTCTTCAACTCTGGTGTACATCCGTCTTGCAAAGGCAAGACTCTCTTCCTGCAACCTAACCTCCCCTTGAACGGCAGCCAACACCCGCGCTCTTTCCACGACTGCGTTTTCCACCGAAGATTCAAGCACCACCAGGTTATCCCCTTTCGTAACGGTGCTACTCCTTTTAAATGTTACACTAGAGACAACACCTGCCACAGGAGTACCAACCTTCACCAATTCAGAGGGCTCAATCAGTCCTTCGAATTCACCAATTTCGCCAGCCATCAATGCAGTCGCACCAAGACAAACGGCTGATACGAGTACAAAAATTTTACCCCAGAAAACGACAATACTTTTCTTCATCTATATCCCTTAAAACAGGTTATTGATATACAGTTTGGATTTTGCTTGATGATACGGAGGGCGTAAAAAAGCCGAGTCCCTCCACAAACAAAAGGTAACCCGGCGATCCTTTTCAGGACCCGTGGCTTTCCGTCCTTGCCTTACGACAAGTTTGGCTTTGTCTCCACTGTCTTGCTGCTATAAAATAACTCAAACTGCCTTTAACTTACACACACCAAGACACATGCAATATTCGATCCACAGAAAGAAGACAGAAATAAGCCAAGAAACTGAGGGTCTAGAGCAAGTATAAGATATGAGAATTAAAAGAAGAAACTCACCATTGTAATTCGAGTTACAATGATGAACCCTGAAAGACATACCACGAAGTGGTATATTTAACAGACCAGCAAAAACCAAACACAGTCTCAATTACGTTTACCGCTAAAACGTGATTTATTCCATAGAACCAGTAAAGGCCAGAATCTTGCCGATTTGTTCTTCCATCTGCAACAAATCTCTTCGTATTGCACTATTTTTCCGTTCAACACTTTTCTGGGAAAGGTCCAGAATCAATAGCCCTAACCGGCGTGACAACCTGCTATCCTTTTTGAGAAGTTCGTACAGTGCAGCCTTTCCAGGCACCCCTAGAAAATGAACAAATAACTGATCCTCCGCCGAAACGATTGTTTCATAACTTCCTGGGTCGCCCTGCCGTCCACAGCGCCCACTCAACTGCCTGTCGATACGTTTTGCATCGTTGAGTTCAGTACAGATTACGTGCAAGCCACCAATTTCAGCAACGCCTCTCTCAAGGGGAATATCTGTACCACGACCCGCCATATTGGTCGCCACCGTAACAATTCCAAAGCCACCGGCCCTGGCAATTATCTCCGATTCCTGACTATCTTGACGTGCATTCAACACCTGATGGTCAATATTTTTTTCATGTAACAGTTCACTAATAACCTCGGAATCGGCAACACTTCTTGTTCCAATCAGGACAGGCTGCCCTTTGGTTTTCTTTTTTAGAACACACGCGATAACGGCCTTCCACTTATCATCTCTGCTGGCATAAAAAGATTGGCCTTCATTGCACCTCTTGCTAATCTTATTGGTTAGGACTTTTTTGACTGGCAAACCATACACATTCCAAATTTCACGACTAACCTCTGAAACAGTACCACTCATTCCGGCAAGGCACAGGTAGCGACGAAAAAAGCGCTGATAGGTCAGCCGTGCTAAATGTTCCCGTCTCCCACTCACGTCACAACCTTCTTTCATTTCAATGAGCTGATGCAAACCTCTCTCCCAGGATCGATCAGGCATGACTCGACCAGTGTTCTCATCAATTATTGTTATCCTACCGTCGCCCACGAGATAATGGTGATCTCTTCTATAGAGATACAGTGCGGACAACGCCTGTGTTATTAACTCTTCTGAGCGCCTCCTGCCGCTCCAGACGCCTCCCATTTCATGGGTTAAGAGTTCTAACCGACGACATC
The DNA here is from genome assembly GCA_047619065.1 of Desulforhopalus sp. Classification (GTDB taxonomy): domain Bacteria; phylum Desulfobacterota; class Desulfobulbia; order Desulfobulbales; family Desulfocapsaceae; genus Desulforhopalus_A. The sequence continues at coordinate 20,210 of JBLHNA010000033.1, read as the reverse complement.
CCTCTTTTTTCAACGTAACAACACGTCCCTTATAGTTGACGTCGAAGTCAGAATCCACTTCAAGCAACGTAGCGAGATCCAACGCAGCAATGTATGTCTTTTCCTCTTCCGGGCTTGCAACTTCTCTGGAAAGAATAAGAGGAGTACGGGCCTCATCAATCAGGACACTATCCGCCTCATCAATTATCGCAAAACAGAGGCCACCGAGAAACAGATGGTCAGTGCGGGAATGTTCATTATGTAATTTCTCAAGTTTAAATTTGAGCCTACCCTGCTCTCCCCCAAGTAGAATTCGATCTCGTAAGTAATCAAAGGCAATCTGTTTATTGGTACAGTAGGCGATATCTGATCGATATCCGATACGCCTCGCGGCTGCATCCATAGCCTCCGTCACCCCGGAAACGCTAAGTCCTAAGATTTTATATAAAGGAGCCATCGCGCTCGCATCACGAGCCACCAGATAATCATTCACTGTAACAATATGAACAGGAATACCTGCGAGAGCAGCAGCCCCTGCAGCAAGGGTTGCAGTGAGAGTTTTCCCTTCTCCAGTCTCCATCTCAGCCACCCCACCATGCACCATGATCCAGCCACCGATGAGCTGACAATCAAAATGACGCATTTGAAGTGTTCGCCAGGCGCCCTCTCGAATCAGTGCAAAGGCCTGAGCTGTAAGATCCTCCGTTAACCCTCTTCTATGTAAAGAAATACGAAGCTCAGTACACTTTTCTTTAAACTGGGATGAATCAAGTCCTTCTATTGCCTGAGAGTGATTATGAATCGAACGCAGTATATGGTTGTATCTGCCACGTGAAAAGCTCTTACTTGTAAAAAAACCTCGACACTTGTGCCAAGTCCTCTCCACCCCCCCTTCGGAGACTTGTTTTTTTTCAGGATAAAAGCCAGACGCCAATCCAGGACGTAGCTGAGATGGCTTGCGTGAAAAGGGTTTTTTAAACATGAAACTGTCTCAGAAAAAGCTTTCTGAGCACGCGAAACCACTGAAAGCCAATAGGTTCAAAGCCATGATCAAAGCGGGCATAGACACGCTCACCAATCCTCACTTCATCTTTATCTACAGGAACCCCAACCTCAAATTGAAATATCTTCCTAAGCGCCTGGGTACCCTCTACATCGGCAGGATCTACCGGGATACTTCCACCGCCATTTGTACCTAGAATTGCGCTTGGCAGTTGTGAACTCGCAGCAGGTACTTCCCGTTCGATTGACGTTTTTACGATCTCAGCCACCCGTCCGGCCAGTCGCAATTCAACACTTTTAGTCTTATCTCTAACCAAACTGACATCAGACTGTTCTACCACCAAAACAGCCTTCAACCCGGAAGCTCCAATTATGTAGCCGAACAACCCTCCCTGTTTGACATACCTGCCAACAAGAGTGTCAACTTCTGGCAACACCAATTCACCCTGATTCGGACTGTAAACAGTCAACTCTTTTACCCGTTGACGCCCTCGATCAATCTCAGCTTTGACCGTATTAATTTCCCCTTTTAACATCTTCCTCTTCACCCGGGACCGAAGGGGTTCTGCGTCATATCTGAGCTCCGCTTCTTCAAGGCTTGCGACTAGAACTTCAATTTCAGTCTCAAGAAGATGATCTTCACAACGAATCAGAGGTTGCCCTTTTTCCACAATGCTGCCATTTGCAGTCAATATTTCAGAGACAAAGCAATCTGTTCCTACCTGCACCCGCGAAGATTCAGGTAGAGAGACGACCCCTTCCACCTGAGTTCTCAGAGGCACAGGAACTACAAACACCGACAAAACGACTATCCCTAAAAGAACCGACCCAAATACAAGAATACGGGAATGCTTTCGACGTCCCCCCATGCTATTCCACAGTTCAGAAATATTAGTTATAAAGGGAAATACTATTTGAGTTGCGAGAGCCCATAGAGCAATGAGGATTCCAACAATAAAAAATTTACCACTTATAAAAAGCGTCAGTGCTGCGATAATAAAGATGCGATAACAAAACGAAGCTATTCCATAAAAGACAAACCAACCTTTTTCTCCTGGAGCGGTTACAGGAGAGCTACTTTCAATACCGAGAAGGTACTGTTTGAACAAATAGCCAAGGTAACGTTTTGAGCGCGAAGCAAGGCTTGGGATCTCAATTACATCTGAGAGGACATAGTAGCCATCAAACCGAAGTAGAGGATTTCCGTTAAATACCAAGGTGGAGAAGCCGCCGATCAGGATCACATTATACAAAATTGCACTTACCTGGCCAGACTCAATATTTAACCAGAGCAAAAGAGCGAGGGAGGCGAGAAACATCTCAACCATCATTCCAGCGGCAGCAACACCAATACGCTTTCGCTTGTCAGGAAAGGCAGCAGATGCGGAGGCCTCTACATAGGGGAGCGGTGTCATGGCAAGTATCATCACTCCCATTTCATGCACCTCACCACCCCATACTCTAACAGCAAAGGCATGCCCTAACTCATGGAGCAACTTGACGCACGGATACACCAACCAGAGTAGAAGAAGATTTTCGGGGGAGAGTACCTGATCCGCCATGTTATGTGTGAGTTCCGTCCAATTGAGAACAGCGAGAAAACAAGCGGTCCCCACCACGAAGAGCCAACACATAAATGCAAGACGCCCAACAAATGGTTTTGCCAGGAAGAGTAACTTTGAGAGATAACGGTCTGGATCAAATAAAGGAAACCTGACTGCAAAGGGATTAAGGAATCGCTGTTTCCATTTACCGCGTTGTTTTTCCTGACGTTCAAACAGCTCCATGCTATCAGCTGCCATGTCGCTTTGAAGAACATCACTGCTGTGCAACTGCCCAAGAAGACGAATCACCTCATCCTGTGTCGGCGCATCATCTCCCATTGCATCTTGCACCTGGTCCCATATCTCCTGAACTGTACGTAATCCGTCTAAACGGGTTATTATCCCGTACGCACCTTTATTAAATCTATGCTGCCGGTTGGAAGAAGGGTCCTGCAACACGTACCAATCCTGACCTCGATAACGATGCCGACAGAGTTTCGCATGGCTGCGTATCTGTGGCTTACTATCTGCGACCCGGTACCAGTATGTGCTATATATAGACATAGTTTAGCCTGAATTTCTCATGACTTTTTGATTTGAAACTCAATTGTTTGATTTTATAGTTTAAAAATGACTTCCTTAATTAACAGGGTGTATTTCGTTTCAAATCAAAAAGTTCACCCTTCGGGCCAACAGATTTATCCGCAGCTGCTTCGTTACCGAGCGTTTGCAGTAGATTACTACAGCTTCATGCCCGGTGTCTTGACCTGCGAATAACTTTGTTGATGAGAAATCCGGGTAGACCAAAGAGCTGTAATGAGCGATCAAGGCTTCAGTGACCAAAAAGCTAACCTGAACCAATCGACTATCCTGTGAGACCAGATCCAAAGTAGCTTTCGAGGTTCAATCACTATTTTCCCAACACCTTCCATCCCTGGCCTCAGCATCTCAGAACTTTCTGTTATTTTAGCCTCAACCTGGAAATAATTTCTCCCACCTTCGAGTTTTGAGACAGGGGTGATAGAATCAACAGTAAATACCATAGGATTCTCCGGCATGGAGGAGAGTACAAGTTCACCAGGCTGGGCCTTTTTCACACTACCTATATCTCTCTCATCCACCATGAGGACAACCCGGTAAGCAATAAGTGGAGCTACTGTAAAAAGAACCTGCCCCCGTTCAACGGGAACACCCAAAGCCTGACTTAAATCTCCACTGACAACAATGCCATCAAAGGGAGCGATGAAACGACTCCTGACAAGCTGTTCTTCTACAAGATTGATCTGAGCCCCCGCCTGCCGCAGTCTCGACTGGATGATATTCACCTTTGATCGATCATGCTGTGCAAGGGCTTCCCGATATTCTCTTCGTAATTGCTCCAGCTGACTCAACCACTTTTGACGCTGTAAATAGAGATCTTTATCGTCGAGTTTTGCCAGTAACTCACCTTTGTGAATTATATCCCCCGACCGCACATTACTCTCCGCAATGTATCCATCCTGAGGAGCCACAATCACACGCTGGTTTTTCGCTTCCAGTCGCGCCCTTCCGGTGACGCGGTAATCCGTCCTATACAGAGACAAAAAAAGCAAAACAACAGCAAGGAAGAAAGTTACAAGTTTCAACCCAAGATTGCCATGGCCTACAAATTTAGCAAAAAAACCTTTCGCAGCATTGCTTGCTTTTACAAGTAGCCACTGTTCATTTTGATATCTCACCTCTAAAACAGGACCTATGAGCGATACAATCTGTTCGATCTGATCAATCTTTACTGAGTCCAAATGAGAACCCGACATACTTTCGATAAGTATGGCACCCGCAATTTTTCCATCCACGACAAAAGGAACAGTAAGCACATGCTCTACAGTACGATCGGCAGTTAAGGCCTCATGGCAGCGTGTATAATAGACCGCTCTGTCTTCTTTAGGATATTTGATCGTTTGATTCTGTTCTGTCGCCTCTCCCATAGCTGCACTGGTTGCTTGAATCAGGTTCGACCTCCGATCGAAGCCTCCGCTATGGGATACGGCCTCCACCACAATGTCCTGTCCTTTGCAAACCCCAAGACTCACTCGTTCACAGGAAAAAGATGTTACCAGATCAGAAAGCACATCTGTTGCAGCGGCTTGAAAATTATCGTGTTCTAGGCAGGCGGCCACAAGTTCAACAACAGTTACGAGCTGTCCCTTCTCTGCCTTCGACCGCTGCTTACACATGGTCTCGAGCCAAACCGCAGCATTTTCTACCTGCTGCACTGCAATTTGCTGTCTCCCGGTAACTCTGGTGGACATGTACAGAACAACAGCACCATATAACTCCCGATCACCAAAAAGAGGAGAAGCAACTATATCTAAAGGCTCTCCCCCAACATTTTTGCGATCAACATTATGGTGAAACACGGTCTTTTTCTTTGCTAAAACGGTATCAATAACACTTTGAAACTCATCTATACTTTCAATATCTTCAGGAATTTGCGCTAAAACATGAGAGGCAGGAGCTGAGTCTTTCACAACAACTGCCCGCACCACCCCCTGAACAGTTTTAGAAAGAGTAAGCAGCCAAGATTGAATTAATGGATCCATATAAGTTTACTCATACCACCTTTTTGGTGCCCTATTCAGGGCATAACCACCTGAATACAATATTTTAATTACTTACGTATTATTTACCTTCACAAAAACTATAAAATAATATGCGAAAGGCAATTATCCCAGCTTGCCTTCAGGTTTACCGGGGTTAGGTTGTGAGTGTTGAAAGTCCTTTCCATGGCTAAAGCACTAACCCCGGTAAACGGGAAATAAGCCAGGATAAGTGCCATGAAGGTTATTCTAACTACTTAATTTCAATTGAGTCCCCATATTTCTTGTTTTTTTATGACAGGTTTTCTGGAGTAAGGCACTAAACAATAAAGAAAATATCAAACAACGTGCTACTTTTAGAAGGTATCAAAGTAGTCAAGACAATGTCCAGTTTTTTCCATCCTTCCATGCAGGATAGATCTTTCTTGAAGAGGACAACACTCTTCAAGAAAGATCTGAGAAAACATACCATTTACCAAAAGGTGTTACCCTAAACAGTCTGTTTTAATCGTGTGTCGGTTGAACGTTTCAGCGTGTCAACTATCTCATGATAGGCCCTGGACACTTCTTCCTGTAATTCTTCAACAGTGACCATAGCTCCCTCTATTTCAAGCCACGCATTGGAACTTGTCTGTCCTCGAATGAGGGATACGCAAGACAAGATTTCCGGTCTTGTACAGCGACGTGTGGAATCCAATCCACCTAGAGATATCCAATGCGGATGCGTTCTATTCATCAGTAGAATAAATTCCTGCCAAGAAAGGTTTGATGGTAAATCAACATCCATCTGTAAATGAACTTGACTACCTTTTATTGTTGAAAACACCTCTTTTGCTGCAGGGAGCAGTTGCGGAGACCCACTATTGCCATGTATCGCAACAAGTTCTTTCGCCTTATCCACAAAAAATGGGGCGAGTCTATACACTTCAGAAGGTTTGGTGGCAAGTGACACCAGAACATATACAAACCCACTTGCACCCATTGCCACAATGACACCATGCCCCATCATAAAGGGAGAAAGGGACTCTAAGAATGGTGGACCTCCAGCTGTTGTTTTTGCCAGGTCGACCCCGACTAATGTGCATTGTAAAATAAAGCCGGTAAACATTGAGGCGGAGGCTCCAACCCCAGTTCCCCTTCGCCAAAAAAGCCCGCCCATCAGGACAAAAAAGTACGAAGCACTGGCGATGAACGTTGCTATGTGTATAGCGTCAATGATTGATTTAATGAAAAATGAACCTATAGTCGCACAACCTATGATAAAGAGAACACTGAGCCGGTTAACTGTGAGCATCTGATGCATTGATGCTGATGGATTTATACGCCGTTGGTAGAGGTCCCTTGCAACACACGAGGCACCTGACGCCGCAAATGTATCAGCACAGGACATTGCAGCTGTCGCCAGAGCAACAGCAAAAAGTGCAACGACCAGATCAGAATAGCCGCGCTCCATGATAAAGGTCAAGAGAGCAGGCTCGGCTTTTGCCATTCCCATGGGAAAACCCATCTTAGCGATCTCCGGATAAATAAATTGCAACCCAAGAGCGATGAGAGCACATCCTGCAAAAACCAAAGCTACGAGAACTGAGCCGATCACTAAGCCAATTTTAGCTGATTTTTCATCCTTGGCTGCCCAGATTTTCTGCCAGGGATCTTGTTCAGTAATCCATCCCGGAATAATGGCAAAACAGAATATCAACACCATGGGCCAGCCAATTGACATCGGGTTCCACCAGGAGCCATCCATGGAACCGACCATCTGGCCAAGATCCATGCCTGAAATATCTCCTGCACCGGAAAGCACCAGGATTGTCATGACCAGCACAAAAAAAGATAAACAGAGAAATTGAATTACATCAGTTGCGAGAACCGCAGACAAACCACCGAGAGTCACATACACCGCGACAGAAAGGCCAACAATCAGCGCTGCCTGCAGACTACTAATCCCATAAAAAACCTGCAAGACCAGAGCAAATCCCTTGATATCAGCCACAGCAAAAAGAATCATCACCACAATGATAATCAGAGCCACGGGAGTTCGTAGAAATGAGCCGTATCTGATTTCCAGTAGTTCAGGTTGGGTCATTGCCGGTATTGATTGAATTTTTTTCACCAAGAGAGCAATAACCAGCAGGGCTATAATATTGGGTGCGACAAAGCCCCAGATTGATCCCATACCAAGCAACATGAAAAATCCGATCACAGCGAGTATGGCCCCGGCTGTCAACCAGGACGCAGCAGCTGAAAAGCCAATAGAAAGGGCCCCCACCCGTTTACCAGCCAGAAGAAACTCTCGGATTGAAGTTTGCCGTTTATTAAAATAATAACCGGTACCAATCAACAGCATGACATAGCCTGCGAGTAACATTACAAAAATCGAATAACCGTCCATACACCCTCCGGACAATGTCAAGCGCAGCAAGACTCCAGCTGCGGCTCATACATTGCGTAAATGATGTGCGGCCCAGACATGACAGAGCCGACACGTGTCAGCTCGGGGGGATACCATTTCTCCGAGAAAATTATTGCTTGGCTGGCAGATATTCTGACTCGTGAATCATCCTAATCACCGTGTCTTCCCATGCTGTTTCGAAGAAACTTCAGACAGCACAGTGACCTCATACGGTTTTCGTCCTCACACACAGCGGCGGGTCCGTCCCGGAATCTTACCGGGTTCCCTGCGGCCCATTGAATCAAAAACAATGGACACGGATCCATAGATAGGATCACCAACAAGCATTACCTGAAATAAATGTCACCTACATCTTGCATACACAAAGTACAGAAAAATGATTTATCATTGCAAAACAAAATGTTGTATTCATAATAATCACTTTAGAAACTCATCTTTCCATGAGTACAATTTTTCTGTTATTTGCTACCCTTCGGGATTAACAATTCCACCGAATCTGCTTTGTTATTGAAGCTTTGAAGTATATTTATACGTCTTCAGCTTCGCTGCCTCGCATTTCCGGCAGGTAAGCGTAGACTCCGGGCTAGTCAATTGAAAAATTTAGGTGTCAAAAAAAAACAATTCTATTCGACAATCTTACCATTTATTGTATAAGCAGAAAGCTGTCAAGCACATGCTGGATATTGATAATTTTGTCATCTCACGTTTTCACTCTTTCATCAGCCCCATCACTGTTTATAGTAAAGTACGGACCCCGCGCTTTTTTATTCAAAAAACCGTTCTTCAATTATCACAAGTGGAGTTATGAAAATGAGCACAACAAGCACAGGCAGCTATAAAGGTTGGAAAATACTGGTTACCGCAGAACAGAACATGTGCGCAAATTTCAGCTTTGATATTACCGACCCGGATGGAAAGTCACAGCATGTAGGTATGGGCGGCGACAATGAACAACGTGCCATGGAAAGGGCCAGGGAAATGATAGATATGGAGATCTCTTTTCAAAACGACGAGTGAGCTGCCTGGTGTAGTATTTCTCCCTCGCGACCTCATCCACCACCATTTAAGTTTCATTACCTGTGCACAAGCACATCAGGATAACCATATGGACACCGAATCAATAGACACATTACTCGATCACCTTAGAAAGACGGCGGCATCTATCACTCATCAAAGTATTCCAGAATTGCAGTCTATGAAGAGTGAACTCGACACCTATGTAGCAGATGTCACTTCCAAAATGCCCGAGCAATCAAAAGATATAATGAACCTTGAGTTTACAAAATGCAGGGTGTGCGCTCGTGAATGGATTTGTGTCTTTAATGATTCGAATTTTCATACCGCTGTTAAAGATGACATATTAAAAGAAGACGTGATGGAATTTTTCTTTAGCATGAACGAAAAGGTCCTCTCAGTTCAGAAAAAATTCTTTTTGCTGGGTATGGTTGATGAATTATTAACGCCGGGCAAGCCATTTTCTGAGCTACAGCGTAATGCAAAAATTGCAAAATCTAGAATCAGAATCCAGGCAAGGGAGCAAGGACTAAATGCAAGCTACAAAATGCAACCAGCCCCCCAGACCGGGGACCAATCCTCACAACGACTCTGGTTTTTTGGTGATGAAACAAACTTCCTTCAGTCCAGTGAAGAAGGACTCACCGACGAACAGGCCTTAGACTATCTTTTGGACTAACCGCACTTGTAAATGTTACTCGTCACTTGTGGAAGTCCAGGCGCTAGCCCGAATTTCTCATGACTTTTTGATTTGAAACTCAATTGTTTGTTTTTATGGTTTAAAAATGACTTCCTTAATTAACAGGGTGTTTTTCGTTTCAAATCAAAAAGTTCACCCTTCGGGCCAACAGATTTATCCGCAGCTGCTTCGTTACCGAGCATTTGCAGTAGATTATTACAGCTTCATGCCCGGTGCCTCGACCTGCGAAAAACTTTGTTGGTGAGAAATCCGGGCAGGCATATTCAAATTCTTAATTTTGATCCTATCTGACAGCAACCACCTGGACTTGGCTCAATGATGCTTGAGTTGTCTATTAACAAGCAGGGTAAGATCCAAAGGAGATATGTTGCCCCCCTCTCTTATCATCCCAGTAGTCGGCACGAAAACCTGCGACCTGATATCCAGTTTAGGAGATATTAGGATTTAGAGTCCACTTTATAAACCAGTCCGCCTCATTATCCGCCCCACTCTCCATATCCAGGCATACAATTCCAGAATTTTGAAACTTGAAAACCCGACAATTTTCTGTTCCTGTGGTTAGAAATGAGACGAGTCGCTCCATGAAGGGCATATGCCCAACCACCATCAAGTTTTCCTTTGGCTTTAAAGTAGCAGCAAAGCTTTGAGCATCATCCATCGGATTGATACCGGAAATACTTTTTATGGGAGTTTCCAAGGCTAAAGTCTCATGAAATATACCTGCTGTCTGTTCAGCCCGCTTCTTGCCTGAGTGCACAATTTTTTGGACGGGAATTTTGTACCCTTTGGCAACCTGAGCAATACGGTTTGTCTCCTCTCTACCAAAATCAGAAAGCCCCTTTTCCGGGTCTATATCCTTGGGTGCACTTAACCCGTGCTGAACGAGAAATATCGCCATACCGCTACCTCCAATAACAAGTTTAACCTCAATGTGTTTTTAGCTTGGCTGAAACTCAGATTTAAACAAAGGAGATATCTTGACTTGTAGCATTGATGACTCCATGTGGTTTCAATCACGAGCATCGAATATTCAATTACGTTTTAATGTAAATTCTTTTTCAGGACAAACAAACAAACAAACAACCTGAAAGGAGGAGAGCATGAAAGTATCCGATGCCATCGGCAATTCTCCGCTGACCAATGCCTGCTGCAGCAAGACACAATAAGGCAGCAGAGTCCATCGCCACCTGCACCTATCACCAGTACCCTGATCTGACCAATTCGTTCATGGTCTTCGATGTCCACGTCTTTTAAAATAGTTAGGCCATGTTTGCCAGGTTGATTCGATCCTTGATACCATGATGGACGCCAATCATCAAAGCAAGGTACTCTCTTAAATGCCTAGTCAAGAGAAAATTCTGGTGAACGAATCGTCGGCCTCTTTGCCCCATTTCCAGACTCTTTTGCCGATTATGCAGAAGATATCTGATGCGCAGGGCGGCACCTTCAGGACTCTGTACCAAAAAACCGGTATAATGATTGATGACCTGCAGACGGATACCGCCAGTGTCGCCGCCGATTACTGGCTTGCTCTTCCACATGGCCTCAGAAACTGTTAGCCCGAAGCCTTCCTTTATTGATTTTTGCAGAATGATATCAGCGGTCCGCTGCAGCGCATTGATCTGACGATGGGCATCGGGGGGCAACAGAAGGATCCGGATGTTCGGATCATCTCCGGCTGCCTGTTTAACCTCGTTCAGGACAATTTCCCCTTCCGGGTCGTCTGTGGCACCGCCGCCGGCAAGCACCAGTTGCATTGGAGTTATTTTGCTCGCTTTCTTGTAAGCATGTATCACCCCGATTGGATCTTTAAACCTATCGAATCGTGAAACCTGCAGTATTAACGGCAAGTCTGGATCGATTTCGAAACCTGCCAGGTTGTCACGAATTTCCCCTTCGTCAAGCTCCTTGTTTTTGTCACTTAAGGGGTCGATGGAAGGTGTGATGAGATACTGGGGATGTGGGAGCGGCTGGGCAAAATCTGGTAATGAAAAGATGCTGGCATCATATGCGGCAACATGTTTTTTTAGATATTTCCAGACAGGACGATACGGCTTGCTGCAATCGATATGACACCGCCATACCCACTTGCCCTTGCGGTTTGGACAGAGGCCAAGGAAGAGGGCTGGTTGCGGATCGTGGATAAAGACAAAGTCGGCGTCTTCAAGCTGAGACCGCAGTCGCTCGCAGTTTTCCTTGTTAACCTCTTCGTAGGCGGCGAGCATGGTCTCAGAAAGTCCCACGGTGGTTCCCTGGAGGCCGTTATGGAATGCCTTGGTACATTCATAAAATTCAGTTTTTCCATCGATCACCTCCCAGCTTGTCTGCAGACCAAGGGCCTCCATTAAGGGGATCATCTTGACGAGAATCTCCGCCACTCCACCACCCTCACGGGTGGAATTGACATGTACTACCTTCATACCGGCCAGAGGCGCAGCCAATTGACGCAGGTGATCGACAACCTCATCCCCCGCTGCTTGAGAGTAAAGTTCCAACAGATCACTCATGTCGCACCTCCTTCAAGTCTGTTTTTTAATAACTGTTCCACTCTCCAACGCAGCTCATTGAGCGAGGAGAAGAAAGGATCGAGGCCAGTCAACTGAAGGCAAAGCTCCGCATACTCTTCCCCCCACCCCATCAACCAGGCGCTGAAATCATCGTAACCCTCGTCGGTCCTTCGTCTGGCATCAATGAAATGATAAAAAACAGACCCCAGAGACATGGTGGGGATCGCAGCCAGCAGATCTTCGGGTTGATTCAGGGAGCAGTTGGTATCAAAGACCACGATCTGTGATCTGAGGAAATAAAACCGCTGATCTGCTTTGGCCCATGCCGGATAGTCGGAGAGATCGAGATGTTCAGCAACAAGGTCCACTACCTCTTCACGGATATTGTCAATGGTGGCATAAGATATTGGATTAATCATACTGAGTTTTTCCGCCAGAGCCTTTTCATGTAGGGCGCGATAGACCCAGGAGGCGAAATCGTTGTTGTACTCTGGTTCACTAAACCTGGAAGCAAGAAAACGGCCCCAAAAATGATGATAGATGCTTGCGGTATCGACGCGCATGAGACTGTCTTGAAATTCCGTGAGGGTCTGGGCCTTCAACCCTGTCGAGATGGACACAAGAGCGCAATCCCGTAGATGAAAAGGTTTACAACTGTGATTGCAGGTGTTTGCAGGTGCCATACGTACCTCCTTGCCTGGCCGACCATCATTGCCCGACGTTGGTGAAGTGACGGGCCATATTCCCACTATAACAATACTTACCCTATCTTATACATGCAGGATCGAACCTGTTTGAGTAAAGGAGCAGACCTCACTCTTTCTGCCTATATTCCAGGAACGCCACCGGCAATGTGGCAAAAAGCTGTTCCATTGCAAAGACGTCTCTCTTATCAATTGTTGTCGCCTGGAAAAACTCCCCTGTCAGAATATTGTACCAGCAACCGGGCGAATCATCAGGCGCCTCGATGAAGGTATCTGTCCAAACGGCCCCACAGGGCATCACCTCCCCTCTTTGGGTCAGATCGGCAAAAAACCTCGCACAGACCGAGACAATAATTTTTTTGCCGAAACGGCGGGCAAACCCACAGACATGTTCCGCTTTAGGTCCCTCTGCTGCTAAGGGGATATAGTTACTATACCGAAAGATATCTACATTTTGCCGGCGATAGGTGAGTAGTCGCCAGATGACATAGAGCTTGATCCGGCCATCTTCCATCGTTGCCAACAATTGGGCTGCCAGATCACGGTATTGGCCCCCGGCCTCGGTCATTAGCTCGTTCAGTCCTGCTAGCAAGGTGCGACCCAGGGAATAGTCTATTGGTTGACGATTATCGGGATCAACCAGACGAAAATTCCACAGTTCGCATCCTTGATAGATATCCGGGATGCCCGGAGCACTTAGCTTGAGCAGACACTGACTAAGACCGCTATACAGGCCAAGGAGGGTAATCATACGCTGAAAGGGAAGGAAATCCTCCAGAAACGGATTTATGCCGTCTGCCAGCAGGCCATCAATAAAGGTAAATACCGCCTCTTCATAATTCAGATTCGGCTCTGCCCATGAGCTATGGGTCTTTGCTTCCCGACAGGCCTTTTCCATATAATCATGCATCCGTCGGCGCAGTGATGCCAACACCCGATCATCTGGTTCCTGATTCGGCCAGATGGCCAGCAAAGCCTGATAAAGCAAATACTCATCATTGCTACTCGGAGCTCTCACTCCATCGAGCACCTGTGTATGACAGTTGTTAAGGTGCCCCCAGGAAATGAGGTGTTTCTGCCATTCTTCAGGAATTTCCGACAGGACATTGATCCGGCACCGAGCGTCTTCGCTACGTTTGCTATCGTGGGTCGATGTGGCAAGCATGGTATGGGGCCATCGTTCCGCCCGTTCTCGACACAATTGATGAAAAGCCGCAATACTGACCCCGAAACGACGTGGGTTTCCTCCCACCTCATTTTGCGAAACGAGACGATTGAAGATGTAAAAGGCGGTATCCTCCATACCTTTAGCCATAACCGGAGCCGTAAACTGCTGGAACCGCATGGCGAAATCAACAGTAGCCTGACGATATCCATGGTTCGTTGCAGTTTCGGCCTCAAGGAGCAGGATTGCCCGAAGAAAATCAAAAATAGTATGGTCGGAAGTGGGGGTGTTTCTCTTTGCCTCTGCGATTGCCCAATCGATATAGTTGCGGTCTTGAGGGGTGGCATCCTTTTCTGTGACATAGGTACGGTACACAGGGAAGCAGGCAGTGACCTCGGATAGCGCCTCGCGCAGATTGTTGAGGGTGAAGTCGCGAGTTTGCCAATTACGTTCCGAGAGCCTGTCGAGACGATTTGCCAGAACGTTCAGCTCGCTTGCCAGCACTTGACGCATAATCTGTTTCTTGCAGTTGTAAAGAATCGTGTCGTAGTCGTCGGCAATTGAAGTGAAATGACGATAGATTTGGTCCATGAGTTTTTCCGACCGATTGTCGAGCAAAAGGCCATTAACCAGGTTGGCAAAATCATAGCCAGTGGTGCCGTGGACGAGCCATTCCTCTGGTAGGTGTTCATGATGAGCGAGTATCTTTTCTACTACCAGATAGACCGGTATTTCTTTAGTTTCCACGCCTTCTGGCTGCAATTCCGTGAACAGTCGCTGATAATATTCCGCTGGTGCGAAGAGGCCGTCCGGGTGATCAACACGTAACCCATCAACCATGCCCTGCCTGACAAGATCAAAGATCAAACGATGGGTTGCGTCGAAAACCTCTTTTTTCTCAACGGAAAGGGCCGCCAGATCATTAATGTCGAAGAACCTGCGGTAATTGATTTCATCGGCTGCAACCCGCCAGTTGGCAAGGCGGAAGGTCTGTTCTTCGAGCAGAGCATGAAAAGCTCGAAGATTTGCGGTATCTGCCGTTCGATTATTGAACTCATCTGCTGTCGCCTGAATATGCTCATGGATCTCGGAACTTTTTTCTGCCAGTCTCGCCAGTCGTTCTTTTAAGATTTCTTTGTCCCTGCGGCGGATGCGGCTTTTTTTTGCATCGGTCTCGGTGGGTGGCGACAACTGCCCGAAGGCAGTGATCAGGCTCAGGAGTTCGATCAGAAATGGATTGTCCTGCCCCATATGGATATCGAGGACATCGAGTCGCCGATTAAGAATGAGCGGGTAGGTGCGCGGATCGAGGGGGAAACGGTGTCCATGGTAGCATATGCTAAAAGAGCCGCTGGCGGTATCGACCGTAAGTATCAGATTGCCCTGCTCCAAGGCTTTACCATACGGCTCGCCTAGCACTGGTAACAGCAGTTTTTCACGCATTTCAACTTTCACCGGTTGCCAGTCGATATCAAAAAATGGGGCATATGCCGACGACCGGCCGTTTTCCAGAACGTCGAGCCACCAGACGTTATCGCTCCCCATGACCCCCATATGATTAGGGACAATATCAATGATCTGCCCCATACCATTTTCTTTTAGTGTCTCATTGAACTTCAAATATTCATCCATTCCACCGATTTCCTTGTTAAGCTCGTTTGGGTCGACCACATCGTAACCGTGGGTGCTGCCAGCCCTTGCGGCAAAGCAGGGTGAGGTATAACAGTGGCTGATGCCGAGTTCGGCAAGATAGGGTACGATAGCGCTAGCCTGTGCAAAGGTGAAATCTCGGTTCAGTTGAAGTCGATAGGTCGCTCGTGGTATTGTTGCTTTGAGAGCTTGACGGCCACGATGCTTATGCGAGACAGGTTGATTGAGACGTTCGTTGATAACAGCGGCTGCAAAGTCTGCGAGACTGGCAGATGACCTCATATCCCCAAGAGTCACAGAAAACCTGGAATATGGGTATTCTTCTCCCTTCTGGCCCGAAGGCATCGGACGCTCCTCCCCCAGACGGAAAATATCTTCCAACCTCACCATAATAAGCAGAGCCTGGGTACGAGCGAGATAACGATGGAAGGCCCGGTTGAGTGCATCTGTGATTTCAAGATTTCTGTCAGTTTCAACATTCGTACCCGGTGGCAGCAGGTCTTCTTCCTCAATTGCTGCAAGAACACGCTTTTTCTCTGCCTCTCTCTGGGTCAGAGCCTCCTCGAATTTTTCCTCCGAAACAGAGTCATATTCTCGTCGCTGCCTGTCCAGATCACGACCTTCCCAATAATCGCTCAAGGCAGGATGACCAGGAGGCGATACCATGGCCACTGTTTTGTCCGGATAGTTGGCGGGAGAGCGAAACCCACCCTTTTCATCGGAAAAAGAGAAACTGCATGGGAAAATATTTTTGCCACGTAAAGTCTGTTCGAAGTCTACCATCATGGAAGTACGTTCCCGGGTGATAATCATGCATTTATTACGCTGGCTTTCCAAGGCCACAATTCCGAGGAGGTCCCGCAGCGGATAATGTACGTAGGCACCATCCCGGGCATTCCCGCCTGCCGGTATCCAGAAAAGACGAATCATCTGCATTGCATGGTCTATCTGTACTGCACCGGCATATTTCATATTTTTGCGTAACAGGGCTACAAAAGGTTCATAGAGGGATTGTGCCAGATGCCACGGGATCGGTGGCGCCAGGCCCCAGTCCAGACCTTCTGGGTACTGCTCGTTCGGAGGCGCGCCGATGGTCGATGTCCTGCAATAAAGGGGCTGTTGCACCCAGGTTTCAGCACCCTCCGGATCAGCACCTACAGTTATTTCCGGACACAGGCCAATACCGAGATGCCGAACAAGAGAGCGCTCACCGCATGCAGCCAACTGTATTTCTGATTGCCACAGGATATAGTTGTATAGATCAATCAGACTCCGGTTCTGGCGGGCAAAACGAAGGACCTCATCTGTAGAGGGGGTCTGAAACTCTCGGGGCCATTTGTGCCAACCTCGCCAGCTTGGTTCATGGAGGGAGAAGTACTCCTCAAGAGCAAAGAAAACGGCGTGATGAAAGAGCCGTTTCCCACCAGCAGCCTTGAACATCTGGAACTCACTTGCCCGCTCGGAACCGGTATCAAGGTGATACTTTTGAAAGTCCCGAAAAAGAAGTTGAAACCCCTGGTGTTTCAACTTCGCCGTCATTTCATAATCGCCCCCTTCGGCTTGCTGACAAGCAGATATGAGGGAGGAAAAACTAGAGTCATGAAAACAGTCCGCGTTATAATCAGTAATCCTGGTGAGATCCGTAAAAATGGGATCAGCAAAGTATCTGGTCGAAGGTAAAAGGGGGGCTGTCTTACCATGAACATGCAGGGGCGATAGACCTACTGCATCGGAACCGATTTCGGCTGCCAGATCTATATATTGTTCAAGATCGCTGAAGTCCCCGATCCCCCAATTGTTCTGAGAAGATAGCAAGGAAAGGTTCAACGTGGAGCCCCAAAGGCGGTGTTTTTCGCGTAGCCGTTCCGGCAGATAGCATGACGAAGGGGCGACGACAAGCCGGAGGGTCGACTCCCGTTTTGCCGTGTGCAGGATGAGACGATGGTACCCCTGGTGTAGTTTTTTCTTTAGTTGAAAGTGAAAATGCTGTTGCCTCTGGTCCTCTCCATCCTGTTGTTCAAACGGTTGAAGCTCGTCCGCTGTAACATGACCTGAAAAACTTTCGCCCTGATCTGCAGCCAGATAGTAGTTGAGTTCCCCGCCGATCTCTTCCGGGTCGAGCATCAGAGAAATAGTGTGGACAAGGTCCTCTTCAGAAAAAACCAGCACCCTGGGTAGAAGGTTGTGTCGACCTTGTGTCCGTAAATCTGCAAGAGCGGATTCCGGAGAGACACCCTGAGTCATAAGCCCCATACCTACCAACAGGGCAGTCTTCGTATCATCGGAGACCTGCTGAAAGACTCCCCTGTTATCATGAAAGCTAAGTTGGATCCCTGCTTCCTGGGCCAACAGATCTAGTCCTTTCTGTTTTTCCATTTCGGTATGTCTCCGTCTTAAAAGGGTCACTTCACTCCGACAAACCTTATTTATTGTCCCCCCGATCGGGTACTGACGCTAAAGCAAAGTTCAAGTACCAACCGCAGAAAAAGGGAGGGAGTATATTTTCCTTTTTTGCTATTTCATCGGTGGCCAGGATGACCTCTGCTTCTGGTGGGGGGGCAACATCTGCCACTGGCCGTTCTCCCAGATTCAGCAACAGTAAAAGGCTCCTGCCATCGCGTAGGGGCCAGGTCACCCTCAGACTGTGGCGAGACAATCTACAGTAAGAGCTTTGCCCTGGCCACATCAGCTCCAGCAACGGCACTATCCTCTTCCCCCGTAGTTGAAGGAGGTGTCTGTGAAAGAGGAGAGATTGCCGATGTTCTTTCTCCTCCATCTCCTGCCATTTCAGAGTCGATTGAGTGAAAGTTTCTTCTAGGTTAGGATCGGGAATCTGCTCTCTTTGTCGAGGACTGCTAAATTGAGCGAAGCCAGCAAATTCCTTGCGTCTTCCTGCTGTCACCTCGGCGGCCAGATCCGGCCCGAAATGACAGAAAAAAAGAAATGGACATGTCGTTGCCCATTCCTGGCCCATAAATAATAGCGGAATAGCTGGAGCGAGCAACAGGGCTGCGGTTGCCGCCCTAAGTGCTTCAGGTCGAGAGAGCGTAGGGAGCCGCTCACCCATGGCACGGTTGCCGATCTGATCATGATTCTGAAGAAAAGAGATAAAACGTGTCGGCATTAAATCCACACTGGGTTCGCCCCTTGATCGGTTGCCTCGATATGGAGAGCTTTGCCCCTGCCAGGAAAAGCCTTCTGAGAGACAGCGTCCCAGGTGGTCGATGGGGGTATCAAAGAAATCACGATAATATCCTTCACTTTCTCCTGTCAGAAGGACGTGGAAGGCATGGTGGATATCGTCATTCCACTGAGCCACATAACAGTTTTTTCCCGAAGATGTTGACCAACGCAAATAATGGGCATTATTATTGTCATTTTCCAACATCAGATGGATATGCCGGTCACGCCCCGGACCTTCTTGGACCACCTGCGCCAGTTCTTGTAGGATGTGCTGCTTTGATTCGTCGAAAATTGCATGAACCGCATCAAGACGCAATCCGTCGAAACCGAATTCTTCCAGCCAGAAGAGGGCATTTTCAATAACAAAACTTCGCACTGTTTCCGCCCCAGGCCCCTGGTAATTGATGGCACTGCCCCAGGGGGTTCGATAATGATCGGTGAAGAAGGGTTTGGCATAGACATAGAGATAGTTCCCTTCCGGTCCGAAATGATTATAGACCACGTCCAGGAAAACCATAAGATTACGGGAATGGGCCGCCTCGACAAAGCGGTGTAAATCAGCAACCGTCCCATAGCTGCTGTCCGGGGCGTAGGGGAGCACCCCGTCATAGCCCCAGTTGCGACCACCCGGAAAATCCGCCAGAGGCATCAGTTCGACTGCCGTAATACCAAGATCTGCCAAGTAATCAAGCTTTGCCGCGGCCGCAGCCAGCGTTCCCTGCGGGGTGAAAGTGCCGACATGCAGTTCGTAGATGATGGTCTCGGACCAAGGACGTCCTCGCCAATTTTCCGCTGTTTTTTTTTTAACGGACGATGGTGCAAGGAGACTGGGACCATGAACATCACTGGGTTGATAACGAGACGCCGGATCGGGCACTGTCAGATCGTCGTCGATCTGAAACCAATAGAGACAGGGGCTTTGGGCTGATACCTTTAACGTTCCACAGAACCAACCGTCTTTATCACCTTGCATGGTGATTTTCCTGGTCAAGCCAGTAGTTTCGACGAAAAGATCCACTTTTGCGGCTGAAGGTGCCCAGAGTCGGAATAAAGTCCGTCCATCCCGTAGGTGCTGTGTACCAAATTGACAAGAGGTCTTCATACTGGATTGTCTCCGGTAGAAAAAACTTCTTTCACGTTAAGCAGTTCTTCGATTGTTATATTAAATAATACACTTTCTGGATTGTGGAGGTCAAATTTATACGAGAGGCTGAATATCGACTGCCAAACCATCAGCTACACAAGCATTTGATATACTATGATATAATCATAAAAACGAGACTATAAAAAACGCATTAAAAAGAAAATCAAAGGTGAAAAGCACAAGGCCACCTCTGGGCAATCTATCCCTCGGAGAGCAGATTGACAGAGGAGGTCTCCTGCTCAAACAAGAAAAACTCTTGAAAACCATGGCTTATTTCAAACCATCTTCTTAAGCTGGAACAAAGGGTGGATTTTCTCCAGAGACTTGAACAAGCATCTCTGGGTAGAATTATGGAGCTGATCAACAAAATCGACGTTCAAAGAGGCAACAAATGCAATGGCCCCCCTAACCCGGATTTCTCACCAACAAAGTTTTTCGCAGGTCGAGACACCGGGCATGAAGCTGTAATAATCTACTGCAAATGCTCGGTAACGAAGCAGCTGCGGACAAATCTGTTGGCCGAAGGGTGAACTTTTTGATTTGAAACGAAAAACACCCTGTTAATTAAGGAAGTCATTTTTAAACTATAAAAACAAACAATTGAGTTTCAAATCAAAAAGTCATGA
>JBLHNA010000032.1:0-60737 GCA_047619065.1 Desulforhopalus sp. | reverse complement strand
TAGCACAGGATCTACTTTCGACCGATACAGCAAACTGCACCACCATTTATGTTTTTCAAAAAAGTAAGCAAAACCATGTCAAGGAAAAAATCACAGTGTTGTTAATTAATTACTCTGAATAGTTACTATGCCATTTGCAATTGCGACGGCGTTATACACTTGACTGTGAATAGATTCTTTGAGTTGAAGTTCAGTGGCAGACCTTTTATAATTAATATAACTAATTACATGATCAACTTCGGTCTTTAGTTCTGTCTTTTTTACAGCTATGTAATCGTCTTTTTGCTGTAGAAGTTCAGCTGAAAACCGCAGGTACTCTTGAACCCCCCAAAAAGAGACAACCATACCAACGGAAAGCAGAGCGACTATGATCATGCTCCAGTTAAAGGTGGAGCGTAAACTTACAGAATGTTTCAAATCCTCACCTTAGCCTAACGTTTATTTGCACTGAAACTGGAAAAACTACCATCATCATGTGAATAGTATACAAGCATTAAGACAAAAAATAAAATTGCCCGGTTAGTAACGGATTATTGAACCTTTTCCACCAGTAGTGGTTCAGAGGGATTGTGTTTTTCTCACCTCTTCGTCTCCAGAGTACCCCCTAACAATTATTGTTTTCTGTGCAGGGCTAATATAAAAAGCAATTCATAGCTGTTCTAAGGTCACTCTCTTCAGGAACCTTGCCCAGAAGTAGACCGGGATATGCCATAATTCTTGAAAGAATGTTGTTCAATTCATGGACAACATTTTCTGATTTTTTTCATTCCTGTAAGATCTTTGTAAGTCCATTCAGATATGGTATATCCTGACAACCTAATATCGTACATTTTAAAAGGAGAAAACCCATATGGCATATGTCAAAGAAAATGATATTATGATTGATTTCTATCTTTCCCCGTCCATCCTTCAGCGAGAGATTCTCGCAGAATATCAAACCCTGAAAACCACCAACAAAAATTGTGAAAGCCTTGTGCGTTTTCTGGAAAAAAAATTTAAGTTACAGATTATGTCAATACATACCAAAAAAATCAGAAGCAATCCCCACATCTCTCAATAAACACAGAAGTTCGTTTTTCAGAGAACAGGTAGGCAAATACCATTTTCTCATTTTTGATATATATCCTGAAACTATTGGAATCTTTATCAAATCATAAAAACCATATTTTTCGACCATGCTCTTTATTGAAGCTTCCTTAAATTCCACAAGAGTTCTCCATGACTCGTTATCTACCGTATTTCCACCACTCTTAAAAGCCTCTTCAAATGTTTGCATGCTTTTTTGTATATACAGGATCGACTTGTATAATTTTAATACACCACCATGATAAGCTCTTATCAATAGCCTATAACAGATGAGACATGATGTTTTTTTCCAGGCCCTTGCAGTAACGCCATCTTTTACCTAACCCACAGAATAGGTGTCAGCTGAAATGTACTCTTATCCATAAATTGACGAACCGCAATAACATGCACACAGGCTTCTCGTATCAACACCCTTTGAGTTATTCGTCTCCACCAGAACCAACCATAGATATTTAACAGTGTAAAAAAAAAGGACAATATCATTGCTTATTTTCAGCAAAAATATTGTCCTTAGAAATGTAAAAAATGAAAAAGAACTACAGTTTAATCACTCCTATCTTGGTGAGGAAAACAAGCAGAACGGCTACAGGGGCGATATAACGAATAGCAAAGAACCAGATGTTAAATATAGTCAGGTAACCACTGCCATCTTCCGTGATCTCAGCTTTTGCTATCCTCTTCTCCATAATATATCCCGCATATACAGCTATAAGTAATCCACCAATTGGTAACATAAAGTTACTTGCAATATAATCTAGAGAATCAAGTATTTCCATCCCCTTAACAAGCTTGACACTCGCTAAGGTCGAATAGGACAATGCTGATGGGATGCCCGCCAAATACACTGCTATTGTCATAAAAATAGTCGCCTTCTTTCTATCGTATTTTTTTTCATCAATCATAAAGGCGGTCAACACCTCTAGAAGGGAAATAGCGGAAGAAAGAGCCGCAAAGGCGAGTAATAAAAAGAACATAGTCGCAAGAACACCGCCCAGTGGAATAGTAGCAAAGACCTGGGGTAAAGTTTTGAAGATGAGTCCCGGTCCACTACCAGGCTCCATTCCAACAGAGAAAACAATGGGGAAAATCGCAAGGCCTGCAATGATAGCAACCAGGGTATCAAGAAAAGCGATCCGAATAGCTACCGGATAAATTGGCTGAGATTTATCCATGTAACTCGCATAGGTTACCATGGCACCCATTGCAAGACTAAGGGTAAAAAAGGAATGCCCAATGGCCTCCAAAACTCCATTAATAGTAAGTTTTGAAAAATCAGGATAGAGCATGAACTTCAACCCTTCTGCAGCTCCACTGGTCGTCATGGCATAAGCTGCCATAAAGATCAATAGTGCAAAAAGAGTAGGCATTAGGACACGGTTCCAACGCTCAATCCCTTCCTTAATTCCACTGATTACCGCAATAAGACAAAGGCCCATAAACCCGGTGAGACAAACAAGTTGACGAACGGGGTCAGTGACAAGTGCACCAAACATCCCGGAGATAACCTCCGGATCCTGTCCTACAAATGATCCGGCGAGGGATTTAAACAGGTAATCAAGGGTCCAACCCGCCACAACCCCATAATAGGAAAGGATAATAAAAGCAGCTGCTAAATTTAACCAACCGATGTTTTTCCAAAACCTGGATTTAGGAGTGAGCTCACGAAATGAACCGACAACATCTTTTTGGGAATGGCGACCGATGAGAAACTCAGCCATCAGTATGGGAAGACCGCAGCACAAAATAGCTACGAGGTACACCAAAACGAAAGCACCACCACCGTTCATCCCAGTGATGAAAGGAAATTTCCATATATTTCCAAGACCTACAGCAGATCCTACCGCAGCCAGAATAAAACCAAATCTACTACTCCAATGATTACGCACGAACAACCTCCTTATGCTCAGATTAAATAATAAGCGCCAGTGTAGAGCAAAAAATGGCCATGTCAACAAATTACTGACTTAAATTTGCGCTTATCGTTTATTTTTCAGGAAAAATTTAACATATACGACGTTACGTGAAAAACGTATTTGGGAGGAGGAAAATATATTTTTTAGGATTGGAAGAAACAAAACAACACATTGGCTGGCCTTGGCCCGTATTTCTCATCACTAAAGTTTTTTGCTGATCAAGACACGGAGCACTCGATTGTACTTTTGTACCTCAAGTGCTCAGTAACGATGCAGCAGCGGAAAAATCTTGTGACCCGGAGGGTGAGCTTTTCGATATGAAGCGAAATACACACTGCTCTTGAGTCCATTGGATTGCCCCTGTGAAATTAGAAATTTAGGCTATTTATCGAAAAGTTCATGAGAAATGCGGGTTAGGGGATCGTAGCAAACAAGGACGTCTGGGCTCAGCAGACATCCTTGTCCTTTACTACGTACTAAAGGATACAACTACTTCAGGTGGAGACCGCTTTGTTTTGCAGCATCTGCAATGTGCTCAACAAATATATCTGCGAACGCATCATTGGAACCAAGTCCTTCAAGTACAGCATTTACATCATAACCTTCTATTGTCAAAACAGATTTCCAGGAATCTTCTTCAGACCCTGCCATATCATTAGTTGCATGATTCCCCGCAACAATCATAAATGGCTTGAGAACCACTTTTTGAGTCTTCGCATGCTTCAGAGACATTAATAAGTCATCAAGCCCTGGTGCCCCTTCCACAACGGCGATCAATGTTGTTACATCTGGATACATTTCACGCATCTTCTTCTGGGTTTCAGCATAAATACCAGTGGACCAATGCTTATTACCATGCCCCATATAAACAAGCACAGCATCTTGTTCTTTTGCCATTTTCACATCAGCTTCCAGGGTCTTAACGGCTACAACCACGTCCTCATGGTAAGAATACATGTCGCCAGGCATTCCAAGGGCTGGGCGCCCCATAACAATGTTGTGGATTGGATTCCACTTCTTCTTCATAGTTTGAATAGAGGCAAGGCCATTCACATATTGTTGCAGATCATAGGATTGTTCCATAAAAAACATGTGTGTTGGCTGCACGACAATATTTGTATAACCGTCTTCAAGCAGATCACCTATGGTTGCAATAATATTCTTCACATAGAGCATTTCCTCAGGGATTCCCTGAGCCAACCATTTTTGGGGTTCAGCCTGACGCTTTTTCCATATGGAACGAATAATATTTGAGGTAAAGGTTAAACGAACTTCCGTTTCAGGATACGCTTTTTTTACTCTGTCTGTGATGTTAGAAATAGCTTCAACAGCTGTAGGAACTGTAGTACCAAAACTTGCGAGAACAATTGCATTTTTACCTGAGGCCGGGCCCTTCATACCTCCAGCTGCAATTGCTGAAACAGTCGACATGCACAGAAACAGTAGAACAACAGTCCCAATCGCTAAACTTCTCTTCATTTTCTTTCTCCTTAATAATCAAGAAGCCCGTAGAAATAAAAAATCCCGGACCAAAAATAATGATCCGGGATTCCCTGATGTCCACGTCTCTTGATGCAATGCTCCTGTCCAGAGGAAAACATTCCAACTCTATGTTCAGATAGGTCTTCTGACTCCCGGTTCATCCTACTCACTACGTCTTCCCAGCAAGAGCCAGTGACTTACATGTAGTTTTCGTCCCCAGTTACAGCGGCGGGCCCGTTCCGGTATCTCACCGGATTCCCTTTGAAGCGAATTTTCGCACCTGAAACGTGTTAAAGAAGACAACAAACAAGTGCATAAGTCAAGTTTTTTTCTTGACGAACAATCCTACCACAAGTATCACGTATCTACCTAGTATATTGCGAAATACCTAATACTTACGGAACAATTAATACTGGGCAGTGAATTTTGTTCAGTACCTTATGTGTCACACTGCCTAGAAAGAGTCCCGCAATGTCTGAGTGTCCATGAGAGCCCATTATTATCAAATCATATTCCTTTGATTGGGCTCGCAGAGTTAACACTTGCGCCGGACTACCAGTAACCACTTCAAGTGTATATTTGGTCCCCTGATTTTCAAAAATCCCCTCAGCTCTTTTCAGAAGAACCCGGGCTTCATCCTTCCTATTGGACCTCATTTGTTCTAATAGTGTTTCAGGAACCTCAGAGCCATACATATTCCAGTCATCACAATAGAGAATAGTAACGTGGCCACCAGTTAATTTTACAAGACCCAGAGCATACTTGGCGGCATTTATAGAGTGTTCCGAGCCATCAAAGGGAAGAAGAATGTTATCAATTTTCATAAGGTGTCTCCTTTTGCAAAATAATTAACATACTTTTGCCTCGTCTAACTGCAGCGAGACAGTTGTTGACAACTGTTTTGTTACATACCCAGTTAACGATTATTTATTATATTTCTCCCACAAAAAAAAAGAAAGCCGAACTCCCTCTTAATGAGGCAGCTCGGCTTTCTTTGCAGATCCGTGGCTTTCCGTCCCTGTTTTTCAACAGGTTTGGCTTTATCTCGTTTCAATGTATTATTTTTCTTCTATTTATATACTATTGCAACACCAGAGGAAAAATCAATACAACAATAGTATCTCGCTTCAATTCGGTGCACATCTAACCCGTATTTCTCAGCAGTTGACGTTGCAGGGTATCCTAGCCCGCATTTCTCATGAGCATTTTGTTTTATTTACGAATAGCTGAATGATTTCTAATGCATGTTAATTGTTCTAATTGAGATAAATTGCGACAAAACGCTCACCAAAGGTCAGTCTATACGGCGCCATCCTCTTCAGTATTTTGGCAGTAAACATAGATAACTATAGTATATTACCAAAAACTTTGAACATGGCGCTGTCTAAACTGATGAGAAATCCGGGCTAGGATCGAAGCAATGGGCCATAGTAAATTATGTACATTGCTTCAGCGACGGCGGAGACACGGTGAGATCGGCTGGCCTTTGGTGGACATTGTGTGAATTTCAACTGTGAATAAAACGGAATATAGTGTGTTGGAATTCCCGATTATTTAAATAATTCACACAATGTTCATGAGAAATGCGGGCTAAACCATTAAGCCCTTCACTCCATCAGCTATAAACTGTATGGCCAGGGAGGCCAAAAGTACCCCGAGTAATCTCTTAAAAACATTGTTCACAGTTGTCCCCACGAGGCGAGCCATTGGTTTTGCGAAGAGAAAACTAATCAGAGTTATGACATAGACCGAAAATACTGCAGCCACCAGAGGCAGAAACGACTGTTCCTGATCACGAACCCCTGAGAACAGCAAAATGGTTAGAGTTAAACAGCCAGGACCTGCTATAAGCGGAATTGAGAGGGGATAGACAGAAATATCTTCTCCCTTCTCACGACTCTCATCACTTTTTTCATCATCTGGCTTGGTAATCATTCCAAAAGCTGCATAAAAAATGAGCAGTCCACCTGCTATTTTAAAAGACTCCATCTCAATCCCAAGTGTTCCGAGTAATGAGACTCCCCAAAAACCAAAGCAAAGAACAAGTAGGGTGGATAATGAGACCGAGCGAACAGCCATTTTTCGACTATATTTTTCACTCTCACCACTTGTGAGAGCATTAAAAATGAGTGAAGCCCCAATAGGATCAATAATGACAAAATATGCTATAAATGCGTTAATGAAACTATCCACGATACGTACCCGTTCAATTAAGTTGATTCAATTTGGAGCCTGCTTAAAATCACTTCAACACCGAAGTTCCGCCGACCTGCACGACAGACCTACACCTTCTCAGAGAAACGTGTTAATTTTTTATTGAGTCCGTATTTATTTTTAAGCGATGCGTGATAAAAAACCAAAGCTGAACAAGCTGTCACCATGGCCACTCCACCAACAATGAGAACAAGTCGCATCCACGGCATGCCCTGCTCAATCCGAATTGCGCGCAAGAACAGTAAGGTCCTCATCCACTCCAGTGCCCCAGCGACAAGGAGAAACTGTAACAGCCTTACCACCCAAGGTTTCCTGATTGCGAGCAGGAATGGGAGAAGAACAACACAAAAAACGATGAGTGTCTGTCCTTCTCGAAGAAAGTGTGCCCCGAGCAGGAAAAAGCTGAGTACAACAGGGACAAGAAGAATAATATTCATACCTTACAATCCATTATTAAATATCTACATCTATCTTGTTGTTTCGTGATCTGTACGTAACCGTAACAATAAAGATAGATAAATAGTTTCGAGTAAATCATTATAATTTCGTAAAAAAGTCATCCTACTCGTGCAGATGGACTCTGGTAAAAATTCGATAACGACCTGCAGGAGGAGCCATTGCCGTACACGATGATTTGACAATACATATGGTATGGCCAATCGTCGTTTTAGTACCTTACAAATTACTTTCTTGTTTGTTTCCAAGAAAATAATTTGTCTCAAGGTACTGATCCCGGCATATTTCCTGTTTACCGGGGTAAGATCTGCAACGAAGTAAATCGAACTTTTTACGAACCCATCAATTATATTATATGCACTTACCATATTCTCCAATTATATGTGCCCCAATTTATGATAAGAAAGCACTGCAAACCAAGGTTGCTACCTTTCTCGGGTTAAAAAGAGTATACATTTAGGATGAAATTTCTTTGCATTTAGGATAGAAAAGGTGGTCAATTACCGTTATCATAGAAAGGTTCCAGGGCTGTAAACCAAGAGTTCTCAGCTTTGTGAGACCTCAACCACGACAGCAATATACATATATATTATTCAACACTTACGCAATTGACAACAAGAGTATTTAATGGGAAAAACGCTACTTATAGCTGAGAAACCAAGCGTTGGTAAAGACCTTGCGACCTACCTTGGTATAGTCAGTCGGGGAAAAGGATTTTTTACCTGCAAGGACGATGTCATCTGCACTTGGTGTATCGGCCATATCCTTGAACAGGCAGACCCGGATTCTTATGATCCCAGATATAAAAGATGGAGAGCTGAAGATCTCCCGATCATCCCTGAAAAATGGATACTCGAACCTATCCCACGAACCCGGGAACAACTGCATGTTATCCAGAACCTGCTCAAAGATACCGATAAAGTTATCAACGCGGGCGACCCTGAACGTGAAGGCCAACTGATTGTTGATGAAGTTCTAGACTTCCTCGGATATGAAGGACCCGCTGAAAGACTTTGGATCTCTGCACTTGATATCCGTACCATTAAAAAAGGGTTTGCGAATCTTCGGGATAACAACGAATTTAAAAATATAAAAAATGCGGCTATATGTAGATCAAATGCCGATTGGCTTGTTGGAATAAATGTGACCCGGGGGCTCACTCTTGCTGCCTGCCAACCGGATACGGTACTTTCTGCAGGCAGAGTACAAACGCCAACCCTCTCTCTTGTCGTTGGTCGTGACCGTGAAGTAGAACAATTCAAGAAAAAACCCTACTGGGTGCTCAAAGCTACAGTTGAACACGTCGAAGGATCGTTTATTGCCACCTGGGACCCTGATGAAATCACCGCAGGCCTTGATGCCGAAGGCCGTCTCATAAACGAACAGGTGGGGGATGAAATCGTCCAGAAAATGCGAGGTGCCACTGGTCTCGTTGTTTTTAAAAAAGATGTACTCAAATCAAAAAAACCGCCTCTGCCTTTTTTGCTTTCTGATTTACAGAAAAAAGCAGAAGATAAATTTGGTTACTCGCCTAAAGAAACCCTAGATATAGGTCAGGGTCTTTATGAAAGACATAAGGCTCTCACTTACATGAGAACCGAATGTAGATATCTTCCAAATGAAATGTTTGAAGATGCCCCCTCAATCATAGAGTGTCTCAGAAAACAGGGAATTGAAGGAGCAATAGGGGCGGATCCAACCATCCAGTCTCCTGCATGGAATACCAAAAAACAAGGCGCTGAAGCTCACCATGGTATTATCCCAACAGAAGTACTTCCAAAGAATTTAACGCCCGAAGAAACAAATATTTACCAATTGGTTGCCAAACGTTTTCTTAAACAATTTTATCCGGATTATAAATACTACTCTATTAGTGCGGAGATAGAAGCAAGTGGTGAAAAGTGGAAAGGAAGTGGTATTTCTGTAAAAGCTCAGGGGTGGATGGCACTCAATGATCAGCAAACCAAAGAAAAACTACTACCAAAAATGACCAAAGGTGATGAAGTAACAATCACTGATGTGGAAAAAGAACAAAAATTCACTAAACCTCCAAGCAGGTTCACTGAGGCATCCCTCCAGGTCGCGATGACAGAGGTACATAAATTTGTTGATGATCCTGTTATTAAAGCCAGATTAAAAGAAAACTCAGGAATCGGTACCTCAGCCACACGAACTAATATTATTTCAGAGCTTCAAAACCGCAATTATCTCGAAAAGCAGGGTAAGACTCTTATCTCAACACCGCGGGGAAGAGAGCTTATAGATAAAATCCACCCCAGCCTGAAAAACCCTGGGATGACGGCTATTTGGGAAGATGCCCTTGACAGAATTTGTGAGGGTGACCTCGGAAAGACTGAGTTTTTAACGGAACTCACGAAACGTATGTCAAACATGGTCAAGTACGCTCTTGCCACCCGCTTTTCCGAAGAAGTGATGGGCAAGGTCTATCGCTGTCCCTGCGGTGGACACCTCTCGCGCCTTGAGTCTAAAAACAAAAAGGGGAAATTTTTCTGGGTCTGTTCAACAGGAAAAGAAAATGGCTGCCCTCTGCGATCTGATTTCAATGGGGCGCCAGGGGCTGCATTTATGGATCGGCCAGACTCCGGTCCTCAATGCCCGCACTGTGAACAAGGATACCTTATTCGCTTTGAAAGTAATCATAGAATAGGCAATTATTTTTGGGCCTGCTCTACCGGAAGACAGAGCCAATGTCCACTTCTTCGAGACGACAATGGTGCCCCGGGGAAACCTATCGTAGACCCGCAGGCCCCCCAAGAGCCTTGTCCAGAAAAGGGATGTAAGAAGAAGGCCACACTTATTCAATCCCAAAACAATACAGACTTTTATTACTGGAAATGTGCAGATCCCGCCCATCCTCTGAGAAAAAACGATAATGGTAAACCGGGTGAAGAACTCGTTTTTGCTAAGAAAAAATAGTAATTTCCCAAGGTACAATAGCGGCTTACACTTCGAATCATATTTTTATTGTAACTACAAGTACCTGTAACATTAAACCATTTCCTCATTCAGCGACCTGGAGCCACTGGTAAATGAACTGTAAATGATTTACAATAATAATCGAATTTTTGAAATTGCCGTATTACGCGATCAAGACATTCAGTAATGTAGCCTATCAGACAACAGCCCTTATATTATAACTTTACACTCAACTGAACTCATGTATTTGTAGGGGGAAGAATGAAATACATATTTACTTTTTTAACTGCCTGCCTGTTTCTCTTGCCATCAGTTACCACGGCCACACCTCTTCCCAGCGCTGCACCTCTTCTACCTGAAAGCCTGGCTGCACGTTCTGAATTAGCCTCAACACAGAAGACATTTACTATCTTTTTAAAAGAGGATGACCCTGCAAAACTGACAGAATTTCTCAATAGTACCAACGAAGAATACGCCCAAAAAGGATGGTCCGTCTTTTCCATAATATCCTATATTAACAATGGAGATGTGGACGGATTGTTTGTCACCTATCAGAAAGGGCTAACCGTTGAATAGTTTTTGGAGAATGCACAATTGAGACGCAAATCACTTCATCATCTTCCATTTCAATATAATTAGGGATAACTATGGCATATTCTAAATTTTCCTACCTATTGCTTCTCTTTGGACTCGTTATCTTGTCTTCTTGTGCGCCTAAAACGTCCATTGAAACAATGATCCAGACCAGCCCAAATGGTGCCAGAATCTTTATAGACGGAACCGAATCACTCAAACCGACACCGTTTATCCACACCTTTGAATTTGATCTCAACCAGGAATATGAACTTTTTGCGCAAAAAGAAGGATATTTTGAAGAAGAGTTCCTACTCACCAAAGAATTACCGTCACTTCAAGATGGGAATGTTACCATTCCACTATCCCCTAGCCCACTCTGGGAGGCGACCACCTTCTCACAAGCTACCAACAGTTGGATCCATGTTCTTGTTAATGACGATATTAAAGTTCGGGAGGCCTGGCAGATTCTACTCGACACTGTCGTTAAACATTCACCCGATCTCAAAGAGATCAACTTTGAATCAGGTTATCTGCAAACACACTATGCAGTGAAGAAATTTGACACTAAAAATGGGGAATTTCTCCTTCGATGCCAGCTTACTGCAGCACTGATATCCTCCGAACCACTCATTTATCGAATTAAAGAA
This sequence comes from Desulforhopalus sp., assembly GCA_047619065.1. GTDB lineage: Bacteria > Desulfobacterota > Desulfobulbia > Desulfobulbales > Desulfocapsaceae > Desulforhopalus_A. Next base: position 49,426 of record JBLHNA010000032.1, on the reverse strand, counting down.
ATTGCTGAGTGGTCAGGAAATGGAGTGCAATGGCATCTATATAATAGAATATTCTTTGAGCATGATGAGATGATACGAGAAATTCGACGTCGGTTAACAAAAAAATAGATCTTCATTCCTATTTAAATTGAGCATACTCCCGGTTATGTCGGGCCCTTATTTTCTCTTTTTAGAGAACAGCATGTTTCGTGCAATTGTTGTTAATTATTAGAATGTATTGAAACACCATTCACTTATTCAGCCTTTCAACTTTACACAATTACTATAAAAACTTGAAATTACGTAATTTACAATCACCCTAAAAAGATATCATATGATATCGTGCAATATAACATCATAAACAAAAGAAACACACCCTATCAGGCAAATATTTTTCATTTGATAAAGACCAACACCGTGCATCATAGAGAAAAAAGACGTATCCTAGGCACGGTGTCAAATTGAAATCAATATCCACAGATCATGTAAAATGAATACAGGTATAGTCGATGCAACGATCAATCTTTGAAAATTCCACAGAGCCCACCGAAGTACCCCTGGCAGAGAAAGTAAGACCCCGCCTCATAGAAGAGATCAAGGGACACAAAAACCTTCTTGCCCCACAGGCAGCTCTACGACAGATGATCGATAAGGATAGGTATGGTTCCTTCATATTGTGGGGTCCTCCCGGCAGTGGCAAAACCACAATCGCTCGACTCATTGAAGGAAACACTTCTCTGAAATTTTGCGCATTCAGCGCTGTACTCAGTAAAATAGCTGATGTCAAAGCTCTCATGGAGAAGGCCAAACAGGTACACCTGTACCAAAATAAAACCACTCTAGTTTTCGTCGATGAAATCCATCGTTTCAATAAGTCCCAGCAGGATGCTTTTTTACCCTATATTGAGTCGGGAGCTATAATCCTCATTGGTGCCACCACAGAAAACCCATCCTTTGAAGTGATCCCGGCCCTTCTTTCTCGTTGTCATGTTTTTGTCCTTGAACCTCTGGCTGAAGATCATCTTTTTTCCATACTACAAAGGGCAACAGACCACGTTGGCAGGCATCTTGAAATTGATGATTCAGCCCTTCAAATTCTGGCTGATAAAGCTGGCGGAGATGCAAGACGAGCCTTGAATGACCTTGAACTCATTTGTCGCAATGCCGAACATGGGGATACTATAAAGGATAAAGATGTCTTGGCTCTACTTAGCAAGAGATCAATGTTTTATGACAAAAACGGAGAAGAGCATTACAACCTTATTTCTGCCTTTCAAAAATCGATCAGGGGCAGTGACCCGCAGGCAGCGTTGTACTGGCTCGCGAGGATGGTTGAAGCGGGCGAAGATCCTCTTTATATAACCAGAAGACTTGTACGGATCGCCTCAGAAGATATCGGACTTGCTGATCCCCAGGCAATTGTCCAGGCGATTGCAGTTAAAGATGCCGTTCATTTCCTTGGTATGCCTGAGGGAAACACAGCTCTTAGTCAACTGACTGTTTACCTTGCTACAGCACCTAAAAGTAATGCCCTTGAAGATGCATATTTTAAAGCAAAAGCGGACGCCGTTAAGACAAGTCACCTTAAAGCTCCACTCAATGTACGCAACGCCCCGACAAAATTGATGAAAGATCTTGGCTATAACAAAGGCTACCGCTATTCACACGATTTCGAGAACAATTACTCCTACCAAAACTACCTCCCCGAGGGGATGAAAAATACGCAATACTACTCCCCTTCCAAATTTGGTTTTGAAAAAGAGATACAAAAACGGATTGACTGGTGGAATCACCTCAAGGAACAGCAGCTAAAAGCCGAAGATAACAATAAATAAAATAATTAAATCTAAATTTTGCAATTGTGGGGCTGGACGGAATATGTCATGAAACATGAAGATGGCTCCCTAAAAACTACTGGAGAGATATCTATTTAATCCTGTACAACTTTCACTTTTGCTTTACCACTAACCCAAATTTCTCACCAACAAAGTTTTTCGCAGGTCGAGACGCCGGGCATGAAGCTGTAATAATCTACTGCAAATGCCCGGTAACGAAGCAGCTGCGGATAAATCTGTTGGCCCGAAGGGTGAACTTTTTGATTTGAAACGAAAAACACCCTGTTAATTAAGGAAGTCATTTTAAAACGATAAAAACTAACAATTGAGTTTCAAATCAAAAAGTCATGAGAAATTCGGGCTAAGGCAATTACTCACATCTCAGAGTAATTGCCTTTCCTGTTTTACTGTGGTAGAGGTGAATGGTTTTACTATAAAGGAATTATTCTCAGCGTTGTTATCATCCTGTTTAAACTCTATCTTCCCAACTAAAAATCACATGAATTTTATCTACGAGAAACTCACATTCATTTTTGACCCTTTACATTACCTCTGGGAACATGAAAAACTTCACAAAAAAACATCCATTGCCCTCGTTCTGATTTTTCTACTTAGCCTCATCGCAATCGAGCTCAACAGGCAAGGGTTCCTCCCTGCCTCCCTTTCAGGACTCATTCCACTCAACCATTTCTTTGCTGTTCAGGCGGCATTCACTGTGGTTCTTATTCTCGAGGTAATCAGCCTGATATTCACGATACCCTGCTCTTTTAGCCGATCAGTGGGGAAACAATTTGAGATTTTAGCACTCATCTTGATGCGAAATGCTTTCAAAACGCTTTCCTACTTCCCTGAACCAATCACCTTCGTAGGCAATGAGCAGGCAATCCAAACCATTCTCGTGGATGGCTTTGGCTCACTCGCCATATTTGCCCTTCTTGGTTACTATTACAAGATACAGGCACTTCCGGGTGAAGATAAAATGAAGCCTTTAGATATTTTCAGCTTTGTTGCCGCCAAAAAAGGAATTGCCCTTCTCCTGCTCGCAGTATTTACCTATCTCGGCATTGCCAGTGCTCTTGCCTCCATCACGGGCACAAGTCACCCCGACTTTCTCCACAGTTTTTATACTATTCTCATTTTAACCGATATTCTTGTGGTACTTCTTTCCCAGTGCTTTCAGCCGTCCTTTTACGCAATCTTCAGAAATTCCGGTTTTGCCCTGTCCACACTGATTATCCGAATTGCCCTGGCTGCACCACCGCATTACATGGTGCTGCTCGGTATAGCAGCTGCGATCTTCGCAATTCTTCTCACCTTGATCAGTCGATCGCTATTTCTGAAAAGGAGTGGTGGACACTAGACCGTATTTCTGATCACTAAAGTTTTTTGCTGATCAAGACACTGAACACTCGACTGTACTTTTGTACCTCAAGTGCTCAGTAACGATGCAGCAGCGGAAAAATCTTGTGACCCGGAGGGTGAGCTTTTCGATATACAGCGAAATACACACTGCTTTTGCAGTCTATTGGATTTGCCCTGTGAAATTAGTATTTCAGGCTATTTATCAAAAAGTTCATGAGAAATGCGGGCTAATTTATTTCCAGACTCCGGCAATATCTGCGTGACAGGAAGGACATGTCCCTTTTGTCACCAGGTTCTGTTGTAGTGTGAAGTTACTTCGTGCAATGAGCTTATCGCCACAGGCTGGACAATCGGTGGCCATCCCCCTGCCTCCAGAAACGTTGCCACTGTAGACATAATGAAGGCCACAATCTATACCGATCTGCCGGGCAAGATTAATAGTGGATATCGGAGTGGGTGCCAATCCAGTCATCTTATATGTTGGATAAAAAGCTGTCACATGCCAGGGAATGTTACGATCAAGCCCTGCTAAAAACATGGCAATGTCTTTTAGTTCACTGGCACTGTCATTCATCCCTGGAATGAGAAGCGTGGTCACTTCTACCCATATACCAAGCTCGATACATTTTCTGATATTTTCCACAACAGGTGCCAGCCGCGCTCCGCACACCTTTTTATAAAAGGATTCGCTCCATGATTTAAGATCAATATTTATGGCAGTCAAAACAGGTGCAAGAAGATTAAGCACGGTGTCTGACATGTACCCGTTTGAGACGAAAATATTTCCCAACCCCTGCTGTTTTGCCAGTATTGCGCAGTCGTAGGCATATTCAAAGAAAACCGTTGGTTCAACATAGGTATAACTTATCGATTTGCAGTCAGTACCAAGAGCTCGGTCGACAACTTCTTGAGGCATGCGCGTAATAGTCTGCCGATTATTTCCGTCCAGGGGAGATAATCCATCCGCAACCTGAGAAATCGAGCTATTCTGACAATGAAGACAGCGAAAATTACAACCACGGGTTGCAATCGAGTAGGTCAAGGTACCGGGAAGGACATGAAAAAGAGGCTTTTTCTCTATAGGATCAACATTTTCAGCAACCAGTTTACCGTACACCAGGCTTTCGATCTTACCAATAGCCCCTTGTCTCACACCACAACGGCCGATCTGCCCTGGTGACAACCTGCAACGATGGTGGCAAAGATCACAGACAACTCTTTTTTTGATAGACGGTTTCATCTTCACACCCCCAACAAGCAATAGTTGAACAAATCTCAATCAACCAACAATCTGCTTTTGTCCTCTTTGACGCCATTTTTTATCCAGGTACAAGAAGTGAGGATTAAAATTACTCTTATAGCTCATGGCCGGTACATCTTCAATCAGATAGCCAAGATAGAGATATTCAACTCCCCAATCCAGGCACACATCGACAAGAGTCATAATATTAAATGTTCCTAAACTCCTTTTCGCTTCCTCTGGATCAAAATAAAAATAGACAGCATTAAGCCAATTATCACCAATATCTACAATGGATGATCCTATCAGCCTCCCACCAACACGAAACTGTAATTGAGCCGCACTGGTGATGGAAGTGAGAAAAAAATCATGAAAATATCCACGGGCTGAATTGTTCTCCCGTGGATATCTTTTTCGCAGGAATCGCTCACATAATTCGATATTTTCATCATCAATTTTAAGGGGCTTAAGTTCAATCTCAACATCCTTATTCTTCTGAACACTCCTTTTCTGATTTCGATTCGGCATAAAGATCAGAGGCCGAAGCCTAATCGGGATACAGGCCTGGCACTCCTGACAATGCATCGTATAGAGACAATCGCCATTACGCCTATATCCTGCCGCCAAAAACAGTTCCATCACCCGTTCACTCAGAGGAGAAAACGTCGCTTGATGGAAAGTGGCAACATGGGTAAAGCCATAGGGACAACCAATATCTATTGAAAAGAAATATGACGCAACTTTTCGGTAGATTTGTTCGAACTCCTGACGACACCTGGCATCATATGTGTCTGTAATATCTCTCATTCTACACTCTTAGTCCCGTTCCTCTCTCAATTTTGCCACCACCCAAGACCATTTTCACCAGCCCACCTTGGATAAACAATGTTCCTGAGTAATATGGGTTATACGAGCCCTTGGTCCAGCATCGCATTTACAACCTTTACAAATCCCGCAATATTGGCCCCAGCAACGTAATTGCCATGAACCCCATACTCAGCCCCAGCATCCAGACAGGTTCTGTGAATAGATTTCATAATATGTTTCAACCTGTCGTCCACCTCTTTACGCGGCCAAGATAAACGCATGGAATTCTGGGCCATTTCAAGACCTGAGACGGCTACACCACCCGCATTCGCGGCCTTACCTGGTGCAAACAGAACCTTTTGATCGTGCAAAATATCTACAGCATCAGGGAGAGTTGGCATATTGGCACCTTCACAGACAAGGCGAACACCACCCGCAACCAGACGCTCAGCATCCAAGCCGTTAATCTCATTTTGGGTGGCGCAGGGAAAGGCACACTCCGCCTTGTGGGCCCAAAGGGGATTATACCCTATCCCTGAATCCACCGGGACATATACAGAATTTGGATACTCTTTGGTATACTCGCTCATCCTCCCACGCCTGATATTTTTCAATTCCTTTACAAAGGCAAGCTTAACAGAATCAATACCCTCTTCATCGTACACATAACCGGAGGAGTCAGACAGTGTTGTGACCTTCCCTCCTAACTCTATAATTTTTTCTGTAGTGAATTGTGCCACATTACCAGAACCAGAGACCAGGCAGTTTTTACCCTCCAGAGTCTCTCGTTTGGTCTGCAACATTTCTGCTGCAAAATAGACAGCACCATACCCAGTTGCCTCAGGGCGAATCAGACTTCCTCCCCAGGCTAGACTTTTACCAGTGAGCACTCCGGTAAACTCGTTTTTGAGCTTCTTATACATCCCAAACAGATATCCTATTTCGCGGGCTCCCACACCAATATCTCCCGCTGGCACATCCGTATTAGGCCCTATATGTCTGTATAACTCCGCCATAAACGACTGACAAAACCGCATCACCTCGTTATCTGACTTACCTTTTGGATCAAAATCGGAGCCCCCCTTTCCACCTCCCATGGAAAGAGTGGTTAGGGAATTTTTAAACACCTGCTCAAAGGCCAGAAACTTAATGATACCTAGATTAACAGAGGCGTGGAAACGAAGCCCGCCCTTATACGGCCCTAGGGCACTGTTCATTTCAACTCTGAACCCACGATTGACATGGACCTGACCATCATCATCCATCCAGGGAACGCGGAACATTATGACCCTTTCCGGCTCAGTTATTCTTTCAAGTATCCCCTGCACGCGATATTCAAAGTTTCTGTCCAAAACCGGTTTCACACTCTCCACCACCTCATCTACGGCCTGATGAAATTCCTGTTGGTCTGGATCTTTATCGCGAAGCTGTTCTATGGCTTTTTCCATTAGTTATCTCCATTAAAAATAGATTTCTGGTTCCACACCGTACGTCCATTTATTTGACACTCTGTCTCACACTGTTGACATTTTTCAAAAATAATACTTTCTGAACGGGTCCCGTCACACTTGAGAGTGAAGGGATGTTCACTTCGAACGTGATGTACATATATTCCCTTATCTATTGTTTTCAACTTCTCAAGCCACTCCCAACTCAAAAAATCTTCTCCGCCAACTCTTTCACCACCTTTTTCATTCAAGGTCAAATAAGGAATACCAAGTGACGTGATATTTTGGAAAAAGTGGGTTCCCTGGGAGGCGTCCGCCTTAATACTATCATTTCTCACCTCAATAATACCTGCTACCCCGGAAATATCGGCCCATTGCACAGGAATACCCAACCATGGATCAGAAGAACCCCACCTTCCCGGACCAATGAGTAGAAACGGAATTTTTGCAGCAAGCAATCTTCTATTTATTACGCCTATTTCAGAGGCCATCACCTGGGTCTTTGAACCATCAAAACTTGTGGGCTGAACATAGACAATATCGCGAATGGTATCAAAATTTCCATGCCCAAGGGACTGACTGACTTTGCAAACCGCTCTTTCCAGTTCACGATCACAAATCTGAACATCCGCATACTCCCCCCCCGTAATCATTGGCCTTACCTGTAAAAAATAGAACGTTGATGTAGCGAGATCCTGATCAACATCAATCGCAAATTCTATTTCCACGTCTCCCCCCATCCCGGCTTTACCAATAGCGAGTAGTTCCTGCAATATGGTAGCCAGAGGGTAACCGCCGTATTTTAGCATCTGTGCAAAAGTAAGAATTTTAGGCCCAGGAAGACTGGCATCTCGAACCCTGTTTTCTTCAGGGATATAGGTTGAGGCCAACAACGCCACAGGTCTTTCGCTCTCTGCATCCTGAACGTTACGAAGAACAAGGTTTGAGATGTCTCTCTCCAAGCAATTTTCAGGGCTCACATCAAGTGCGTAAAACTGGCGCTGACTGTACTTGAGCATGTTTTCCACTGACGAAAACTGTACGAGATTTTTGGGTCTTGCCGGAGAAAACCAGAGGGATTTTCCACCCTCTACAACTGTTTTTCCAACCCCCAGAGCAACATGGGCAATACCTTCTTCGGCCTTCATCCCCATCACTGGATAAAAATTATGGGATTGAGCGACCCCGGATATCCCCGGATACCAGAATTTCCCGTACTGCTCGCCCGCGAGCTGTTGAATAATAACCGCCATGGAATCTTCCCTGCCAATCCCTGTAACTTTTGAAAAAGCCATAGGACCTTCAAACCAGGTGGAAGCATAGACCAGCTTAATTGCACTTTCAAGCTGGGCAAAGCGCTCTTCAAAATCAGGGTGATTATTGGCCAAAAAGTAGGTTGAATACAACCCCGCATAGGGCTTAAATTGACCATCTTCAAGCAGACTTGACGATCGGACTGAAAGTGGTGTCTCAGTTTTTTGTAAAAATACCCGTACATCTTTACGCAACCAGTCTGGAAGAGTTGCATCAAGAAAAAGGTCTGCCACCTGCTCGTCAGGAAATTTTTTACAATAATAGAGATTTTCTTTCTCAATAAAGGTGTCGAAACCGTCTGCTGTGATCACACAGGTTTTTGGAATTGTGACCAGATGAGAACACAATACAGAATTTTCATGATGAGCCCTTTGTAAACAGGCCCACATAAAGGCAATCCCCCTCGCCTTACCTCCCATGGACCCTTTTCCGATCTGAACAAAGTCCATTATTTCTGGGTCATATACTTCCGGATTAAACTTGACCACGACCCCCTGCTGCCGATGTTTTCGCAGGGAATGAACCTTAAAAACAAGATCATCTCGAATAGTGGAGATATCTCCAAGATCGGCTATATAGTCCCTGTGTATCCGCCGTGCGAGCACGACCTCAGCCCTCGCCATCACCCAGTTTGAAAAGTGATTACTGAGGGTGTGATACCGAAGACACTCGTCAGGAATTACCTGTAACTGTTTCTCAAATTCATAAAGACTGGATGCTCGACCAACCGCGGTTTCATCAGGAAGTCGAAATACAAAGTCGCCAAAGCCTAAATAATTAAGGAAAAAGCTGTGGAGTTCATCTCGTATGAGGGGAGAGTTCTTGTCCAAAAAGACTGCGGGAATATGTTGTGCATAGCTACGATTCTGCTGCTCAGTAGATACCATCAATAGAGGGATATCATGGGATTCTGAACGAATGAATTCTAAGAACTTTCCACCGGCCTGGGCATCAATCTCGCCCGCTTTTTTGTACCTGGCATCAGAAATCACCGAAAAAACATATGGCTTATAGGCCTGATACAACGCCATTGCTTCTTCGTAGCTGGTGGCAATAAGTATTTTCGGCCTGGCCCGCATTCTGAGCAATCTGTGCCTTTCATTAAGACTCTCACTCAGCACGGACTGGGTCTGCCCTACAATCTCATTATAAATCAGAGGCAGAAAGAGGGACCTGTACAGCGGAGAATCTTCCACATAGATAATAACTCTGACCATTGCTGAATGTGTATCCGCATCAACATTTCGATGATCTTCCACATTCTTAATAATTGCGAGCAGCAGATCCGCCTCACAACACCAGAGGAATGTCTTGTCAATTCCGTAATCCCCAACCCTTTCAGGAAAAGTAGCCCGCATATTATGGGCCACAAGAATTACCGGTAGATCTGGCCTGACCTTTTTGATTTCTGCACCAAAATCAAAGGCATCCATCCCTCCTAAAAATGGCATGGTTATCACCATGTCAAAAGATTTTTTATCTATTAATTCAAGAGCTTCTTCTGCCGAAGATGTTCGTGTTATTTTAGGAGGTTTACTAAGATTAAGACCATGGTATTCATTGATGAGCCGGGTCGCAAGACTTCCATCCTCTTCCATGATGTAGGCATCATAAAGACTTGAAACAAGTAATATTTCCTGAACCTTAAAAGGCATAAGGTCATGAAATATTTTGAAATGAGGGTCAAAATCGGGAAGAATTTCTTTGGAATCAATAAACATGGGTTTGTCCTTGTAAGATATATCTACAATCTCTGCCGATCCTTATCCATGTTCAATAATGTATATCTCTTTAGGAAAAAAGGGGAGTTTTAAGCTTTTCTCATCTTTTTGAGGCACCTAGAGCACACTCTACTGCCCGTATTACAGCATCAAAACTGCCTAATTTATCAAGAATTGCAATGGGAGAAAGCTCTTTGGAGCGTTCTATGAGCTGCTTATCCCTGTGGTTACCTGTAAAGAAAATCACTGGAATATCTAAAAACTCCTTAATCTGTCTGGCCGCCTCTACTCCATCAATGCGACCAGGGAGCAACACATCCATAAAAAGCAGATCAGGGTTATCTATCCGGGCTCGCTCAACTGCTTCTTCGCCCGTGGTGATAATTTCGCTGGTCTCGTAGCCAAAGGACTTTATTTTTTTCTGCAACATCATACCCACAAGGATCTCATCTTCCACAAGCAGAATTAAGCCCTTTTTCTTCATCGTACTATCCATTTTTTTTTACGCCCTTAAACTCAATATGAAAAGCGGTTCCGTGACTCCTATCGACTCTTAACGTTCCTTCAAGCTGTTTTATGATCATATTCGTTGTGATCTGCAGCCCAAAAGAGGTGGCTTTATTGACATCAATTTCAGGAGGTAAACCCACTCCATTGTCTTCTACAATAAGATTGAAAACACCATTTTTCTTTGCCAAACGAATCCGGATGATTCCTCTTTGCCCTGCTGGGAATGCATGCTTAACAGAATTGGTAATCAACTCACTTACCACAAGCCCCAACGGCACAGCCTGATCGAAAGGAACGGTGACCTGACAGTAGTCAGCCCGTACTTCAATCTGATCTGAAAACGTCATGTGTTCAACTTGGGTACGGGCCATTTTGGCAAGGTATTCACCAAGATTAATCTCCACCAGGTTTTCTGACTGGTAGAGATTCTCATGAACCAGGGCCATGGCACGAATACGATGCTCCATCTCTTCAAAAATCTTTCTTGCTGCCTTATCCTCTATCTCATCCATCTGCAGGGCAAGCATAGAGATAATTACGAGCATGTTGTTTTTGGTGCGATGATACACCTCGCGGAGCAGGATATCCTTTTCTTCGAGTAACCTCTTCAACCGTTTTTCGTTATCCGAGATTTTTTCTTTTGCACGTATGTGTTCGGATATATCGACCATGGTTCCAACAGATGCCGGAGCCCCCTTCCAGGTAATAAAAGATCCATCTACCTCCACATCAAACACGTCATTATTTTTACGCAAGCACTTCACATGGTACGGAGAAAGATGTTTTTTATATTGTCCTTTCTCTTTCAGGTGCAACCTCTCTAGAACATCTGCCTTATACTCTGGGGCGATAAGATCAATAGGGCCGACTTTGTCGACCAATTCCTTTTTTGTATAACCAAACATCTTCTCAATAGCTGAGTTGACGAATTTGAATTTATTTCCCTGAACAATACAAAGCCCCGCAAGCGAAGCCTCCATGATTGCACCAAGCTGTCGTTCTCTTTCCTGCAAGGCATTGGATATCTTTTTTCTCTTCTCACTCTCAAGATGAACCTTGAGCATCACTTCGTTGAGCTGTAGATTTTTTTTCTGCAAATCAACGGTTCGTTCATCTATTCCATCTTGTAAGTTGAGAAAATACTCTTTTTTAAGAGATTCAGCCGATGCAAGGCGCTCAATCATTGTATTCATAGCAAGAGAGAGCGTCCCAAGCTCATCCGGCCGATCAAGAGATGCCTTTTGAGAAAGGTCACCTTCTCCAACCCGTTGAGCCAAAAGTGATAATTTCTGCAAAGGACCCACAAAGTGTTTTACCGCCAGATAAGAAAAGATGAGAATTATCAGACCAAGACAAAAACTATAAAATATATATTTGACCTTTAGTGACCATATTATTTTACCAAGAGCCTGTCTGGTCTGCTCTACAGAGAAAAGAAGTTCATCTTCTCTTGCCACCATAACCAGTTTCCACCCTTGTGGTGATAAGGTTTGGCTGACCACAAGATGTTTATCACCCTCAATTAGAAATTGTTCAACAATACAATCTTTTTCAAGAATTTTACCAACCAGTTCCTTCACCCCAGGTTTAGTGGACTGTTTAAGGTTATAGTCAAAAACATCATCTGAGTTTTCCATCTCCAAAATGCCGGAATCGATACCAAATATGGAGAGAAGCGCCATCGGATACGCAATAATATCTCCATCACAATTCATCAGAAAAGAACAGAGAATTTTCCTCCCGTCAGCGTGTCCCACTGGGTCAGTTTCCAGAATCCCATCGACAATAGTATCAATGGGTAAATCTATCCCCACAATACCCAGAAGTTCTCCCTTACTATCTACAACAGGCCCTGCTACCGTGACTATAAGATCCCCAGTCACCTCATCTTTATAAATCTTTGTCCAACGCACCTCTGTTAAAGAGCCTTCTGCCTCGTTGAAAAGGGAAAGAGGTGCTCCAGCACGAAGGTCAAAATCCGTAACTCGAGGTAAATGTTGTGCAGCGTTATGGGCCGCTTTGTTATTGGTGTAATATTTACCAAGGCCGGATGTGGTAATCACATGGATCGCCAACGCTTCAGGCAGAAGGTCTTTTGCCTTTAGTAGCGATGAGTCGAGCCCCTGCAAGAGGTCAATCTCAGATAGGATTTCAGCAGATAAAGACGTCCCTCCCCAGTAATGAACCAAACCAGGCCCCTGATCGTCTGTAACAAACATCTGATTATCTTCTTGGAAATGCAATTCAACCGGTGGCACCTTTAATAAAGCAGAGGAGCCACGAGCCGTGTATAATCCACTGGCCTGAGTGGATAGCAACCCGACCACGGCAGAGATCTTCGAAAAATATTCCTCATAGTGATGTCCCTGTTCACGACTCAGTCGTGAGAAAGATGATATAGCCAGCGTGCGTATCTGTTCTTCATTTACCTTGGTTGAATACTCCCCAAAGGTATTTACCGACTTCAGTACCTGAATCCCAAGGGGAAAGATGGCAAGGCCCACAACGAGAACAAACATGGAAAAAAGTTTATTGCCTATCTTATTTCCGAATTGTTTTTTTAAAACCCCAAACATTGAAATCCACATTAGCTGAGTTGTGTAGACTGAAAGGTATCTTGTAGCTGTTCTGGGGTATTAACATTCTGCCATGCAGAACAAAGTGTTTCTGGAATTATTGGATTATCAATTTTGAGATGAGAGGCAATTTTACCGATTCTTAGATTTCCCGATAATAACTGTTCCTCAAGAAGGTGTGCTCCTCTGCCGTCATACCATGCCAAGAGAGGTTCACAAAATTCAGCATCAGCCAAACGAGGAAGACGTCCCCAACATCCCGGTCTGCGACCAGACAGCAACCAGTTAAGTGCATCATCTGAGATAAAAGGCATATCACAGGCAATGACAAGCCAGCTTACACAAGGTTGCCAGCGCATGGCCGACAGAACTCCCGTGAGCGGTCCGGCAACTCCAGGAATATCGGGAATACGCTGCGTGTCATCTAAGGTTTTCGGCAACTCTCCCCTGCCTGACACCACCAATCCTTCAACATGAGGCCCAACAAGACGAACCGTATGCTCAAGCCAACTTTCCTCCCCTCTTTTAAGGAGATGTTTGGGCTGCCCCATGCGAGAGCTGCGTCCACCAATCAGAATACAAGCCCAGACAGGTACCTGCCGGGCAATGTGCTCTAACTTTGCGAGCATGGCTTCAATCAATGTATCCATGGAACCTTTTTCAGCTTCTCCCCAGACCAGATCGTCCACACCAACGTGATTACTGCTGTCCAGATGAATCTTGTGTAGAGCAAAAGCCACCGTCCCATCAACAATGACAAGATCAAACCGCCTAACGAGAGAGAAAAGCTCAAAGCGCTGTGGCAAAGAATTCCGGACAAAGCCAACATCCAAATAGCAGGAATCGAGTTCTTTTTGCAGTTTTTCGATAAACTCGTTGCGTAACGTTTGCGTACCACCAATGAGATGAAATATGGGAAACTGTAACATCCCGTCTTCCTGAAAATATTTATCCATGATACAGATCCTCGTGCTTGCTCAATTGTTTTAACCCTGGCTCTTGAACAATCCCCTAGATAAAAACAGGATTACTATTGTCCGGCAATGCTCCACTTGCACGTCCTTTTTCTATGAACAGCTCCACAGCATCCTTTCCTTCAACACCAAGGTCCCTTGAAAAATCATTGACGTAGAGCTCTATATGACTTTTCACCACATCTATTTCCAGTTCTTGACTGTGGGTCCTGATATAGGGCAAACAACTTTCTGGATTTTTAATGGCAAAATCAACACTACAGCCTATTGTCCTTTCAATCTCCTGAAGCTTTTCTTTTCCAAGACTACGCCTTGCAGCAATTCCGCCTAAAGGTATGGGCATTCCGGTGGTCTCTTCCCACCATTGGCCGAGGTCTTGTACACAAACAAATCCTTCCTTTTCGTAGGTGAATCTAGACTCATGGATGATAACGCCAGCATCAACATCTCCCCTCCTAACCGCAGCCATAATATTATCAAAACGCATCTCTATCAGTTCACAGGGAAAAGGAAGATACATCTGGAGCAAAAGTGCGGCAGTGGTGAGTTTTCCAGGAATTGCAACTCGCTTTAGCTGAGACCCAGTAGGAGCTTTAGTGCCTTTGGTGATAAGCAGCGGTCCGCATCCTCGGCCAAGTGCCCCGCCTGTTGTGAGCAAGCAATATTCATCTAAAACATGGGCCAGAGCGTGGTAGGAAAGTTTGGTCACATCCAGTTTACCTGCGACAGCCCAATTGTTGAGCTGCTCGACATCTTCAAGTAGAGGCTTAGAAAACTTCAGCCCTCCGCAGTCCACCCTGTCATGAACCAGACCATAAAATATAAAGGTGTCGTTCGGGCAAGGTGAGAACCCAATGCTCAGTTTATTATCTTTAACCATATCAGTTCGTATCAAGCTAATCCTTCAATAATATTCTTTACAGTAATCGCCGCCTTTTCGCAGGCCTCTCGAATACGCCAGCCATCAGGATTTCTGTCTTCAACCATATTTGACACACAGCGCAGTTCAAAGAGTTGCAAAGAAAACACCCTGCACACCTGAGCCACCGCTGCACCTTCCATATTCTCACACAATCCGCCCCACTTCCGCTGGAGCATATCTCCCCGAGCTCGCCTGCCCGTAGCACTGTTGACCGAAATAAAAGTACCTCTATAAAACTCTGTTTGTGAGGACTCCAACAGCTTTATACAGCTCGCGTAGATGGGTGTTTTCAGGTCAAATTCAATGGGCCCGACAAGATCCTTATCCAGATATTCAATCGCATCACCCATACAGATACCAAGATCTCCAAACACTTCCCGCTCAGCCACACATATATCAAGAAGCCCTGGCTGTTCCATTGTTTCTTGAGGCTGAAAATAGGCCCCGCCTACACCATAATTTAAAACAGCATCAACAGGAGACGTATTTTTGCAAAGAAAATGGGTGAGATTTTGAGCAGTCTGTGCAAGTCCGACTCCTGTTACCAGTTGTCGATAGAGATTTTCAGGCAAACCAACCTGCTTTATCAGAGCATTCATCTCAAATTCAGTTGCAGCTGTCACCAAGATCATGGTATCTACAAGCCCTTTATAAAATATGTTTGCTCAATGAGTCACAACCTTTAGCCCGGATTTCATACAGACACAAAGAAAAGCACCTTGCCAGATCAGCGAGATGCAATACATTCTGAACAGCACAATTTTAGTGCCTTACGCCAGAACGCCTGTCATAAAAAACAAGAAACCTGGAGACTCTGTAGAAACTAACTCGTTAACATAACTGCCAGATAGCGATCCCAGAGAGACCTTCGGGCATTTATACCCCTCATGTAAGCGATAGACTCCCAGGGGATGCTGAACTGAGTCCCGGCTTATTCCCCGTTTACCGGGGTTAGGATCCAGAGTAACGTATTCTCATCTAATATGCATCGCCCAGATCCACGCAGTGCATCACTTTTTACTAAAATACCACGATAATGCAAGAAGATCTCAATCTCGAAGCCTACCATTACGATCTCCCCGAGGGGAGTATAGCGCAACAACCCGCAGATAAACGCGACAATTCAAGACTCATGGTCTTGCAAACAAAGGACAACAGTCACCTGCACCGAAGGTTTAGTGATCTGCACGAGTACCTGCAAAATGGTGATATGCTCGTTGTGAATAACACTAAAGTGTTCCCAGCCAGGCTTTTTGGAAAAAAAGAGACTGGAGGTAAAATTGAGGTGTTTCTTCTTGAATTTCCAAAACTCGTGGAAGGCACTACAAATACAGCCAGAGCCAATGGGTTGCTAAAATCTTCTAAGCGGCCCCAACTCGGGTCAACAATTACAATCAGCGAAGAGCTACATTGTCAGGTTGTGGACTATCTTGAAGGCGGCAAAGCACTCCTGCAGCTACACTTTAATGAAGATCTTGGTCTTATGAGATGTTTAGAGCTTGCGGGTAATGTACCTCTGCCTCCATATATTACCCGTAAAGAAGGATCGACCAAAGAAGATACAACGCGATATCAGACAGTGTACGCAGACCAGCCAGGAGCCGTAGCTGCCCCTACTGCAGGTTTGCACTTCACCGATGCGTTACTGGCAAAACTAAAAGACAAGGGTGTGACAATAGGAGAGGTCACATTACATGTGGGTTATGGAACCTTTGCACCTGTACGTGAAACAGATATTACCCGCCATCAAATACACCGGGAATATCTCTCTATTGGCCAGGAAGTCGTCGACAAAGTACAGGAAACAAAACTGCGGGGAGGCAAGGTGTGGGCTGTTGGTACAACCTCTGTCAGAGCTCTGGAGTTTGGAGCAAAAAAAACAGGTACCCTGCAACCTATGGAAGACTGGTGCGACTTGTACATCTATCCCGGATTTGAATTCAAAGTAATAGACAACTTAATTACCAATTTCCACCTTCCGGACTCATCCCTGATGTTTCTGGTTTCGGCCCTTTGTGGAAGAGAGACCCTCCTTAACTGCTATGCGTCAGCAATTAAAAAGGGTTATCGTTTTTTTTCGTATGGGGATGCCATGACCATCATCGGCGACCGCCCATAGACAACTGCAGGTTTCTTGGGTTACGTAGTACTTGCCGCAGGTGCCGCAGGACATCCGGCACAACCGGAGTCCGCTTTGCAAGCGGCTGGTTTTGCAGGACTGCTACTTGTACTACTGGCTGGTTTTGTAGGACTACTGTTTTTACTACTATAGCCATCAGCATACCATCCCCCACCTTTGAGTTGAAAAGAACTCATGGACATAAGCTTGGTGATAGGACCTTCACACTCTGGACACTCAGTCAACGGATCGTCAGCCATTTTCTGCTGGATCTCAAACACTTTTTCACACGCTTTACATTCGTACTCATACACTGGCATTATATTCACC
This sequence comes from Desulforhopalus sp., assembly GCA_047619065.1. Taxonomy (GTDB): domain Bacteria; phylum Desulfobacterota; class Desulfobulbia; order Desulfobulbales; family Desulfocapsaceae; genus Desulforhopalus_A. Next base: position 32,289 of record JBLHNA010000032.1, on the reverse strand, counting down.
TATGGGCCATAGCTGTGCTACAGCGGACTAAACCAATAAAAATTATTACCTTATCCAACAACTGTTATTTCTTCTCAAATTGAACTCGTGCAAATCTAATGCTCTACGCATTGTCTGTCAACACTTTGGACGCAACAATCATATGAAAATACGCCATGTGAACCAAATGATCCTTGCTTGTTGTAAATGATATATTTTGGTATAGATGTGGCCTTGAAAATAACCTCAATTCTCCAGCAACCTCAATTCGTTTACAAATTTTATGATAGGTATCTTTGATTCAGGTGTTGGCGGTATGACAGTGGCAAGAGCTGTAGAGCAATTGCTACCACATCATCCGCTACTCTACCTAGGCGATATAGCGAGAACACCATACGGGCCCAAAAGTGCCAGAACCATTGAAGAGTACTCAATGGAAAATGCTCGTTTTTTGATAGACAATGGCGCAAAGGTTATTGTTATTGCCTGCAACTCAGCGTCAAGTGTTGCCACCAGTAGGCTGCGAAAAGAGTTTCACGTCCCCATTTTTGAGGTGATCACTCCAGCTGTGGAACAGGCGGTTTCACAATCAGTCAATGGGAAAATCGGGGTTATCGGAACAAGAGCTACAATTGACAGCGGGCTGTACAAAAGACTCATCAAGGATAAAAAACCCAATGCGACGGTTATCTCAAAGGCGTGTCCGCTACTTGTCCCACTTGTGGAAGAAGGATGGCTCAACAAACGTGAAACCAAAATGATCCTCCGCAGATACCTGAGTTTTTTTAAAGATCACCAGATCGACACCCTGGTACTCGGCTGCACCCACTACCCTCTGCTTTCAAACCTGATTCAGCATAGAATAGGTAAACGTGTTAAACTCATAGATAGCTCTAAGGCAACTGCGCATTTCCTCCATCAGACCTTTATGGCCCAGAACACGATATTGCCGAAACCCGGCCATACTCCGCAGCAGAACAAATATTATGTAACGGATTTAACGCAAACAGCCCATAGTGTGGCCAACATTATTTTCAACAGGTCAATCGATCTTATCCAGGCACAGTAATATGAAATCACAATCGTTTTTATCTCTTTATACTGCACTGATCACTTGTCTTTTGCTCTTTTCAGGGGGTAATTACAGCCTTATGGCAGCTACTGAAGTCCCTGAAGACACTGCCAAGAGACTGCAACTTCGCTATGACGCCATGAAAAGTCTCACCTTTAACTTTAGCCAGGACACCCGAGGGGAAATCACAGGACGTCCTCGTAAAGCCTCCGGGACTGCTACATTTTTCAAGAGTGAAACAGGAAGCAAAATGCGATGGGACTATATCAATCCCAAAAAACAGGTGTTACTCAACGATGGTGTTAAATTTTACATGTACTTTGAAGAGTTACAGCAGATGATCGTCTCACCCGCTGAGAGTCTTGAAAAAGACCTCACCTACTCTTTTTTTGCGGGGAAAGGGCAATTAATTGAGGATTTCCATATCCGTCCAGCAGACCCTGATTTCCAAAGTGCGCCTGAGACCGAGATCAAAGTGATTAAATTGGTTCCAATCGTCCCCCACTCCCAGGTACAGGACATCCATCTCTGGGTAACAGCTGACTCTCTGATCCGGAGAATACATCTCCAGGACCATTTTGGGACCATTACTGTACTCAACCTCAGTGACATTAAAGCAGATGCATTAGCAGACAAACCCCAGTCTGAAATAAAAGCTCTATTCTCCTTTACACCACCCACGGGTACTGAGATACTTCAGCAATAGCATGACCGATCGCCTTCCACAAACTTTTACGCTGGCACTCTGCTCTATGCCTTGGGCGATTTTTAACCGTCCATCAGTTCAACTTGCAAGTCTTGCAAGCTATCTCCGCCAAAAAAGTACATACAAAGCGGATACCTTTCATCCCTATCTTGACATTGCTGCACTATTAGGGACAGACATTTACGCTGAGATTGCCCTGTCCGGGTGGGCGGGAGAGGCCCTTTTTGCCCCCCTGCTCTATCCGAAGAAAGAAGATGATGCGGCTAAACTTTTTAACAGTAGTGTATCTGCCGCGACACGCAAAAAAGTGGATTTCAGCGCTCTTTCAAAAGCAATTGACAATAGGTGTCAACGCTGGCTAGATCGCATACAGCTCAAGCAATATGATCTCATCGGTTTTTCACTCTGTTTTAGCCAGCTTTTTCCCTCCTTATACATGGCAAAACTCATTAAAGATAAACACCCATCTCTCCCCATTGTTTTTGGGGGATCCTCCTGCTCGGGAGAGGTAGGCCAGTCACTACTCGATGAATATCAGCAGATAGATTTTATCATTGATGGGGAGGGTGAAGAGCGACTACTGAGTCTCTGCAGATTTTTGGATGAAAAAGATCAGACACTTGCGAGTGGTATCCTCAGTCGTAAACTGCAGGCAATCACCATAAAAGTAATCGAACCTCTCGTAATGGAGGCGCTGCCCCTCCCTGACTACAGCTCATATTTTGAAGAGACCCGGCAAAACTTTCCCACCAGCCCCTTTATCCCTCTTTTGCCTGTTGAGTTTTCAAGAGGCTGCTGGTGGAACAGATGTACGTTCTGTAACCTCAATATTCAGTGGCCAACCTACCGATTTAAAAGTGGTGAAAAAATGGTCTCTGAGGTGCTGGCACTTTCACAACAGCATGAATCCGTCCACTTCACCTTTACAGACAACGCACTCCCTCCGCGAGAGGCGGATTACTTCTTTTCCGAGATGGCTAAAAGGCCTATAGATTTTGATTTTTTTGCTGAAATAAGAGGCACCAGCAACAAGGATCGTCTGCAAAAATATCGTAGAGGTGGACTAACAACTATTCAGGTTGGAATTGAGGCCCTGTCCTCATCTTTACTTCAAAAAATGGACAAGGGGAGTTCAACCATGGACAATATTGCCATGATGAAACTCTGCAGCGAACAAGGTATCAAAATGGAGGGCAATCTGATTCTCGACTTCCCCACCACCTCCGAGGACGAGGTAAAGGAGACAATGGACAACCTTGCTTACGTACTCCCCTTTGCCCCCCTTGAGGCTGCTACATTTTTCCTCGGTTACGGATCTCCAATTCACAACCACCCTGATAGCTTTTCTATTACGTCGCTTGCCCCACATACGAAAACGAAGGCACTGTTCCCCAAAAAATGTCACTCTTCCATGACGATGCTTATCAGCAGCTACCGGGGCGATAAAAATAGACAACAGAAAAGGTGGAGCCCTGTCCGGAAAATGATTGCAGACTGGCATCTTTTTCACAAAAGCAGGCAAAACAAAAACAGCCCCGCCCTCTCCTATAGAGATGGAGGTCCGTTTCTTATTATCCGCCAGGAGCAGGCTGGTGGCACAACCCTTCACCACAGGCTTCGTGGACTTTCAAGAAAAATCTATTTAGCGGCTCCTATTCCTACAAAAGTGATTGATATAGGAGATATGTTTCCCCAAGTTTCTACAACTGCCCTTGAAAAATTCATAGGCGAAATGTGCTCAAAACGACTCATGTTTTTTGAAAATGGAAGAACCATCTCTCTTGCCGTTCAACAACACTAATTCATCCAATGACAACACTTGCAATACTTTCAGACACCCACGATCAAATCGCTAATCTCCGCGCTGCAATTGACTATTGTAATGAAGTCAAAGTTGACGTTGTGGCCCACTGCGGCGACCTCATCTCCCCCTTCATGCTCAAACAGCTGGCTCGCTTCAAAGGAGATGTCCACCTTATTTATGGTAATAATATCGGGGATCAGCGTCTCATTGGAGACAGATGTGGACGAGAGTTTCCTAACATTAACCACCATGGTATCCTTGGCAAATTCAAGATTGATAATTATACAATAGCTATGGTCCATTATCCGGATCAGGCACAAGAGCTTGCCAGCGAGGCTATCTATGATATAGTCTGTTGTGGACATTCACACGTGCCAAGAGTTCAGCAGTTCGAACACACATTACTTATCAACCCCGGTCAACTCCTCGGAGAAAATGACCAGGCCGGGTTTGTGATTGTAGACTTAACGGCGGGCACTACCCAACGTATTGGCGTTGGAAAATGTATGTTTGATCAAGAGATTGCAATAACTACATCGAATTCCAACACGATTGATATTAGGGTACAATCCCTGAAGCTATAACTTGCAGTACAGCTTAACCAACAAGGCCAACAGAAACAAATAACCAATTGGTCAAAACCTTAATCCGCAGTTCCAAAAACGGGAAGACATGACAGAAGCAAACAGTGAGAGCTTTGAAGATCTCTTCAAAGCGGAAGCCAACAAAAAGATCAAGCACCTTGAACCGGGACAGAAAGTAAAAGCAATCATCGTCGGTATAAATGATGAAACATCTTTTCTTGATGTGGGAGGAAAAAGTGAAGGTGTTCTCAACAGTTCCGAACTCAAAGATAAGGAAGGTAATTTCAGTCACGAAGTGGGAGACTCCATTGAAGTCTACTTCCTGCAGTCAAAAAACTCGGAGATGCTATTTACCACAACAATTGGTTCAGGCTCCTCCAACGCCCATCTTGAAGAGGCTTTTCGCTCCCGTATTCCTGTAGAAGGGTTGGTAAAATCTGAGATCAAGGGTGGTTTTGAAATCACTTTGGGCGGTAATGTGAGAGGCTTTTGTCCATTTTCCCAGATGGGACTTCGCCGGGTGGAAGACGCCGCCAAAGAATACGTAGAAACTCAGATGAAGTTTATCATCACCAGATTCGAAGAAGGCGGCCGCAATATCGTGCTCTCTGCCCGTGCCATTCAGGAAGAAGAGCGTGAGGAATTGAAAGAAAAGCTCAAAGAAACACTCGAAGAAGGACAGACGATTGACGGAGTTATCAGCTCAATCAGAGATTTTGGTGCCTTTGTTGATCTTGGCGGTGTTGATGGTCTGATCCCTATTTCTGAAATTGGTTGGAGTCGGGTTGAAAAAGTCGATGAATATTTCGTCGTGGGCCAGAAAGTTCAGGCAGTTATCAAAAGCATTGACTGGGAAAAAGATAGAATCTCTCTCAGTTACAAAGATACCCAGGCCGACCCCTTTGAACAGGTCCCGAATAAATTCCCAGAAGGCTCTACTCACACAGGGACTGTAGCCAGACTTGCTCCATTCGGTGCATTTGTAACCCTTGAACCCGGAATCGATGGTCTGGTTCATATCTCAAAACTCGGGGCAGGAAGACGTATCAACCACCCACGAGAGGTTGTTGAAGAAGGCCAGAACCTGGACGTCAAGGTAGAGTCCATCGATTTAGCTGAAAAAAGAATCAGTCTCGTGCCCGCTGATTACGTCTCCGCTGAAAGTGAAGAAGAAAAAGAACGCAGCGAATACAAGGCGTTTGTCTCTCAAGGACCAAAGAAAAAATCAGACAACAAGACGGGAAGCCTTGGTGCACTTCTCAAAGCCAAGATGGCAGCAAAAAATAAGTAACCACCTTTTTGTCAGGCCCTTTGAATCCGGCAAGCCATCTCTTGGTTTGCCGGATTTTTCATTTCACCTTTTTCTCAGCTCCCGCAATCATAACAAATGAGATGATAGACAAGACCAGAACCGTCCCCCCCGTAACATGGTAGGCGAGAGCTATCCCCCCACGGTCCATAACTGTTCCAGCCAAAACCGCTCCAGTAAAGACCCCACCGCTCATAGCAAAGCCAAACATTCCCATCATAGTACCATGGCCATAGTGCTCTTTGGCCTCGAGAGAAGCATAGCCTCCTAAAACTGCCCAGATGGCGGCTTCCACACAACCAAGTAAAAGATAGAGCACCGCCATCACGGCAACAGTTTCAAAAAAAGGTATGCAGTAAACAATTATTGAGAGAATCAAACAGCTGACAATGAAGATCTTTCGTTTACTGTATTGGTCGGCAAGTTTGCCAAAAGGTACCTGAAGCACCGCATTTACAAGAGTGCGGGAGGCAATGACAAAACCTATCTGCAACCCGCTCACACCATCCCAGTCAGACATAAGAAGAGGGAGAAAGGCCATACTCGGCACCATGATTATCATGGTGGCATATCTCGCAATCAGTATTCCTGCAGTTTTTCGGTTCCCCAACATACTACTCAGACTCTTAAGAAAACCACCGTCCTTTTCCACCCCACTTGCCACCTGTCGGGGCATGTAAACGACAACCAACATCAGCGCCAGGAGACTCAAGCCGGCCATGGTGTAAAAAACCGATGAAAGCCCCCAGAAATCTGCCAGAGTCCCACCAATAATTGGGCCACAACCAATGCCACTAAAAATGGCTACATTAAGATAACTCATGTAACGGGATTCATGACCAGCCGGTGCAAGCAGACTCATATATGCCATTGCAATCGGAACAATCATAGCCGAGCCAATGCCATGAAATGCTCGAATAAGAATAAGATGATCCACATCTGTTGCCATGGGGATAAGCATGCCTACAATACCGTAGATGAGTAACCCTGCCATGAGAAATCCTTTCCTTCCCCATCTGTCTGAGAGATTACCTACAACCGGTTGAAGCAGGCCACGGGTCACAGAAAAAGCCGCGATAATCATACCAAGTGCAAAACCACTGGCACCCAATTCCTTGGCAAAAATTGGCATAACCGGGACGATTATTCCAATGCCTAAAAGAGCTATAAAAACAGAAAGAAGCAGGGTGACAAGGGTATATTTTTGCATTTCTTATGAGGTCTTGATAGAGGTGAGACACGATCATTCCTGACAACCATGATCACCTCCAGCCCAAAATAGGTCGAAAAAGGGTGTCGCATAGTACTGTCATTTCTTAAAAATAAACAGTATGCTTGTTAAAGACACTTTTTTGCATTTAATACGGAATTTTTTTAGCTAAATGAGAATGAACACAATGGGTTCCACCTTTTCCAAGAGAAAAAGCTACATATTTGGCCTCATACTTTTCATTTTTACATTTTTTCTTGTCGCATCCATCTATATTACCTATCAAAATCAGCACGACAGAGAGCAATTCAACAACCACGCTACTATTATAGCAAATGATATCTGGGCATTAAACGACTCAGGAGCAAGCACCTACCTTAAGCTTGCCATGAAGGCTGACCATTATAAAAACATCAATATTTCTATTCCTGGTGAAAAGGATTTCATCGTTTTACAACTGGATCCCATATCCGGGCTGTCATCTTTTCTTTACACCACAGGCTTGATTGGCACAAAAAACATGTCCCAACCGATCCTTAATAAAGGGATTCCGATAGGCACACTCAACGCAGTACAATATGTACGTGTCATCTACCCTCTCATCAACATCCTGCTTGTTCTTCTTCTTATTCTACTGACAGCAGCTCTTATTGTTTCATTATTTGTCAACCGCAGGCATCTTGAGGAAGAGGTTGAAGTCCGAACCAGAAATTTACGACACAGTGAACAACGCTTTCATGATCTCGTTAACTTCCTCCCTGAAATAGTTCTTGAGACAGACATGGATGGCAATATAACCTATGCCAATCAAGCTGCTAGCAAGCAGTTGGATCCCAAGATTACTTCTCATGATAAAAAATGCTTCCTCGATTTTATTGACGAAGCCGATCGTTACGATGCCAGAAAAAGCTTTTACACCTCACTACAGGGGCAACCCTCTGAACTCCAGGAATACTCGGCCATAGGACTTGACAACACTATATTCCCTATGCTCCTCAAAATTGCGCCACTCTTTACAAATGATCTACTCGTAGCAGGTTCCCGAATGATTGCAATTGACATCAGCTCCAGGCGTCAACTTGAGGAACAACTGCTCCGGGATCAGAAAATGAAAGCGATTGGCCTTATGGCAGGTGGCGTCGCCCACGATCTCAACAACATCCTTTCAGGCATTATCAGCTACCCGGACCTTCTCCTTTTAAACATGCCAGCAAATGACCGTCTCTATAAACCATTACAATCAATCCGTCGTTCCGGCTTGGAAGCCGCGGAGGTCGTTTCCGATCTTCTCACTGTAGCACGGGGAGTCGCGGCGAGCACCGAAATTCTCAGCCTCAATGACTTGGTAAAGAAATATTTGGAAAGTCCTGATTTCAAAGAACTTATCAACAAAAGTCCGGACGTTCGTATCATAACGCAACTCGACCCTTCTCTCTGGAACGTTGACTGTTCCCCTATTCAGGTTCGTAAATGCCTCATGAATGTCATCAACAATGGCATTGAATCCATAAAAGGTAGCGGTACTCTGACAATCTCGTCAGTGAATGAGTTCTGCAACCTACCTGCTACTACATCCACAACTGGTCTATCGTCCAACAGAAACCCTTCCCTGCAAAAACGAATGTTCTCCAAAATAATCATTGCTGATAGTGGAGAAGGTATAGATACTAAAGAGATGAACCACATCTTCGAACCCTTCTACTCAACCAAAGTAATGGGACGAAGCGGGACAGGTCTTGGCCTCACCATTGTCTGGAATACTATGCAGGACCATGGTGGAACGGTACAAGTAGAAAGCAGCAGCCAGGGAACTCGCTTTGAACTGTTTTTCCCTGGCCTTAATTCCAAAGTAAAAACCGAAACCAAAGAGAATAATTGGCTGGACTACCAGGGCAATGGGGAAACAATCCTCGTGGTAGACGATGAACCAAGGCAACGGGAAATTCTTAAAAGTCTGCTTACTTCGCTTCATTACAAGGTCATAACTGTTTGTTCAGGAGAAAAAGCTGAAGAATATCTTAAGGAAAACAGGGTGCAGCTTGTGGTGCTTGATATGATAATGTCACCTGGACAAAATGGTCGTACTACCTATGAAAACATATTGAAAATCAATCCAAACCAAAAAGCTATTATTGCCAGTGGCTTTGCAAAAGACAACGATGTTCAGGCAACACTTACCATGGGAGCAAGTGCGTTTGTTGGTAAACCGTACACAATCAATCAGATCGGCAACGCAATATACAATACCCTGCAATCATGATATGCTTCCGGCGTATAATTGCACAGAGGCCCATTCTTTCTATCATTTAAAAGGATATTTTATGCATATTATAAAATCCCAATTGCTTATCTTTTTCTCTCTCATTTTTCTAAGTAGTATTCCCTCAATTGTACTGGCTAAAGATTCAATTACCTGGATGGAAGCGGTTGCTCCGCCATTTTTTATCCATGCAGGCGTCCTTAAAGGCCAGGGATATGAAGATTTCATAACGGAAATTCTTGCCGAAAACCTACCGCAGTATGAACACAGCCATATGATAGCCAATATATCAAGGCACTATCAACAGTGGAAACAGGGTGAAAATTCCTGCGCTCTTGCAATGTATAAAACACCTGAACGAGAAGAGTTTGCTTATTTTTCCATTCCCAGTGTCTTTACCCTGCCAACAGTCCTTATTATCCAAATGAATAGCTTTGACAGGTTTGGTGGGAGTAAAACTTTGAATCTCCAGCAATTACTTGAAACAAAGGAGTTCACGATTGGACGTTCAAACAACCGCTCCTACGGGGTTGTTGTTGATAATGTTTTGAACAAATATGGCAACGAATTAAATATCTTTAACTTTGAGGGGGCGGAACTTTCCAGTAACTTATTCAAAATGCTCCTTGCTGGCCGCATAGACGCTCTAGTAGGACTTCCTGAGGAAGCTATGTACCTGGGGGAAACGCTTGGAATGAAGGACCAGATTATGACCTTGAACATTACTGAAAACCAAAACGATCATAATGCATCGCTCACCTATGTCACCTGTTCCAAAACGGAGTGGGGGAAGAGAACCATTGATGACATCAATGCAGTTCTGCTTGATAAGCGCCCAACAGAACGCTACAGAGCTGCCTATGAACGATGGCTGGACCCGAGCAGCATTGAGAACTACAGGCAGCTCTACAAAGATGCTTTTTTAACAATTACCAAGTAGGCACCATGAAACCAATGCGCATTGAACTCCAATCCCCCCTGGACATGCATCTCCACCTCCGTGAAGGCGATATGATGCGTAATGTCACCCCCCTATCCGCCGCTCCGTTTGCGGGTGGTGTTATCATGCCCAATCTCATTTCGCCGGTGGACAGTCTCGCGAAGTTGAATGAGTATAAAAAAGAAATATTACTGTGCGATAATACAGATTATTTCACCCCATATATGACACTGTTTTTTAAAGAGTACACGCGCCAGGAGCTTGCGGAGGCAAAAGATTATATCATCGGTATCAAACTATACCCCGCCGGTGTCACCACTCAAAGTGAAAATGGGGTGAGTGATTTCAGTTCCATTAACAGCACCTTAGGATACATGGAAGAGCTCGGGATTCCACTGCTTGTCCATGGAGAGACGGGTGGCTTTGTTATGGACAGGGAAAAAGATTTTTTACCTGTCTATCAGCAATTGGCCGAAACCTTCCCCAAGTTACATATTGTAATGGAGCACATTACAACAGCGGATGCGATACAAGTGGTAGACCGGTTTGAAAACGTCTCAGCTACTGTTACCCTGCACCACCTGATGATCACCTTAGACGATGTTGCAGGCGGTCTGCTAGAGCCAGATCTGTTTTGCAAACCCATAGCAAAAACGCCTAAGGACCTTGCCGCCCTGCAGGATGCTGTTTTTTCAGGCCATCCCAGGATCATGTTCGGCTCCGACTCCGCCCCGCACCCAAGACATAAGAAAGAGTGTTGCGGTTGCGCTGCCGGAATTTTCTCCGCCCCTGTTGCTCTGCCGATGCTTGCACAACTATTTGAAGATGCAGGAAAGCTGGATTTAATGCAAGCTTTTGTCAGTGATATTGCGTGTTCGCGTTACGGCTTACAGCCCGTAGAAAAGAACATCATACTCGAGCGAAAGCCCTGGCAGGTGCCAGAGCTTTATCATAATCTCAAACCATTTGGAGCAGGACAGACGCTACGTTGGTCACAAGTGGAATAAAATATTATTTGGCCAGCGACAATAGAACTTGTCGCTGGGTCTCAAACAAAATAACACCTGCAGCAACAGAGCTGTTGAGAGAATCAAGGTCCCCTTCCATGGGGATTGAGATCAGATAGTCACATTCTTTTTTTACAAGTGGACGTATTCCTTTTCCTTCACTACCTACGATCAGGCAGGCAGGTGCCGTCAGATCAACTTCGTAGAGGGATTTTGCATCCGCATCTTTCACAGCACCATAAACCCAGAAACCGATTTCCTTTAATTCCTGGAGCGCACGGCTGAGATTTGTAACCTGACAGATATCGATATGAGACATTGCACCTGCTGATGATTTAGCTGCAGTCCCTCCTAGGGGAGCCGATCGTTCTCTTGTAACGATGATTCCGGCTGCACCAGAGGCTAAAGCCGAGCGAATGATTGCCCCGACATTGTGAGGATCCTGAAGAGAATCGAGTACCATCAGCCGCGTAGGCTTTTTCTCGGCGATCCTTGCAATCATCTTTTCTTTGAGATCATCAAAATCGAGCAGTGGGGCCTCAGTAAGCTGGGCGATAACCCCCTGGTGTCTCACCTGTTCGCTCCCCTCTCCTGTAAGTCGAAGGCTCTCTACAAACATGAGTTTAACACCAGCGCGCTTTGCTAAGTCTATTATTTGATCGATCTTACTGCCACGTTTATCCTTTTGGATGATGACCTCAGTAAAGCGATCTGACTCTTTTTCAAGGCCCTCTACCACCGGATGAATCCCCCACAACATGTCATCGCTAAAACGAATATATTTTTCTCCGGAAGACTTGTTACCACCTTGATATTTTTTCATTCTTACAACACCTTTTCAATGGGATCGCCAGATGGCAACCTGTATGATCTTGCACGTTCAGCAAGGATAATAGATTCAAGCATGCGCGTCGCTTCCACGATATCATGATTAACAACGACGTAATCATATTTATTGACCGACGCCAGTTCCGTTTTTGCATTGAGTAATCGGATTTGAATTTTTTCCTCATTCTCTGTTGCTCGCCCTCGAAGACGTCTTTCAAGTTCTGCAAAACTTGGAGGGGTAATAAATACAAATGCAGCATCAACTTCCCTGTTATCACGAACTATTGCTGCACCCTGTACATCAATATCGAGGACGACATCAAATCCGTCCTGTAACTGATCCACTATAGATGCATGACTTGTTCCGTAGAGGTTGCCATGAACATCAGCATACTCAAGAAACATGCCAGCTGTGATCATCTGCTGAAAAGTGTCATGGGAAACAAAATGATAGTCGATACCATCAACCTCGCCCTCCCGCGGCTCTCTGGTTGTATGTGATACCGAAAATTTCAACTTCCCAAGAGAGGACATTACACCTTTGAGCAACGTTGTTTTACCTGCACCAGAAGGTGCTGATATCACAAACAATCTACCTTGATTCATGCGAACTCCTTTGCCCCAGACTTTTGTATATTCTGATATTCAGCTAAATGATACCCTGGATGTAACGCCTGCATACGCTGAGTAATGGTATCTGGCTGAACTGACGAGAGCACAACATGATTTGAATCCATTATCAGTATAGATCTTGTCCTCCGCCCCTCCGTAACATCAATCAGACGCCCTTCATTTTTCGCGGCTTCTTTCAATTTTCTCGCAGGAGATGAGCCTGTATTGATTACTGCTATCACCCGCTCAACCATGACGGTGTTACCAAAACCTACGTTTAGTAATTGCATCAACTTCTCACTCTCTAACCCCGGTAAACGGGAAATAAGCCAGGACTCAGTTCAGTACCCTCCTGAGGAGCATAAGTGCCCCGAAGGTCTCTCTGCAATCGCTATCTGGCGGTTATGTTACTTACATAATTCCAAAGGAGTCTCCAGCTTTCTTGTTATTTATGACAGGTGTTCTGGAGTAAGGTACTAACATCAACGCACAGCTACTCTATATTTTGCACCTGCTCCCGCATCTTTTCAAGTTCACTTTTCAGATCGACCGTATGGTGGGCGATTGACGCATCATTAATTTTTGAAGCAAGGGTGTTTACTTCCCTTAAAAATTCCTGAATAAGAAAATCGAGTTTTCTGCCAACACCACCAGCCTCTTGCAAAAAGCTGTTACATTGATTGATATGACAACGCAGGCGCACTATCTCTTCAGTCACATCAGTTTTATCGGCGAGAATAGCTACCTCCTGGGCAAGTCGTGCAGGATCGAGTTGCACATTACCAAGCAGTTTTTCAAGACGTTCCCCAAGATTTTTTTGCCTCTCTTCAAGCAGAACAGGAATATCATTTTCTATAGTATCTATAGTTGTTGAAAAGGTGTCAAGCCGTGATTGCAGATCAAGGGCCAGCGCCTCTCCTTCCTGACTTCGCATTTCTGTGCAACTGTCGAGTGTCAGTTCAACAACTTTTTCGACATGTTGCCAAACGAGCTCAAGATCTTCCCCCCGCTGTTCTCTTGTAATCACCTCGGGAAAAGAAGCCAAATCCTTGACCGTTATTTCAAGGGGGACATTAAAGGTTTCCGCAAGTGTTTTTAAAGCACCGTGATAGCCACCCGCAAGCTCTGTGTTCACTTTAACTTCCTGCAAATCAGAAAAATCTCCACTGACAGAAAGAAAAAGATCAACCCGACCACGAACATGTAAAGCGGATACTTTTTTACGAATCTTTTCTTCCAGGGAATTATAGCCCCGTGGAAGTTTCATCTTTAAATCAAGGTATCTATTATTGACGCAACGTATCTCAGCCACCCACACCCTACCGTCACTTTCAACTTCGCCCCGGCCAAAACCGGTCATACTTTTTACAGCCATAATACTGCCTCTATATAGTTACATCTCACCCGCAAAACGGGATTATTCTCATTTTGTAAGCACTACCCCCCGGTAAACGGGAGTGAGCGGGACTCTTTTTAATATTCTCCGTCGGATATAAGCACCTCGAAGATCTTCGCTAGGTGCGCTATCTAGTGCTCAATTTACGTTGCTCATGTCAGCGACACTCACAGTTTTCTTGTCCTTTATGACAGTCTTTGAAGGGGTACGTCACTACCCCGAATTTCTCATGACTTTTTGATTTGAAACTCAATTTTTTGTTTTTATAGTTTAAAAATGACTTCCTTAATTAACAGGGAGTTTTTCGTTTCAAATCAAAAAGTTCACCCTTCGGGCCAACAGATTTATCCGCAGATGCTTCGTTACCGAGCATTTGCAGGTAGCGAAGACTCCGGTAGATTATTACAGCTTCATGCCCGGTGTCTCGACCTGCGAAAAACTTTGTTGGTGAGAAATCCGGGCTAAATAACAAAACGATGTAGAAGGTAATCCCCTCTACACCGTTTCATAATACAGACAGCAGTGATTACCTGATGTGCTTACTTGGTAGCCATTGCTTTATCCAATAGTTTCACAACACTATCACTTAGGTCGATGGTCTTGTCAAAGAAGATAACCCCATTTTTAGAGTCGAGGATCATTGTATATCCCTCATCTTTGCCATACTTCTCTACAACCTTTTCGAGAGCCTTAAGAATTGGTTCAAGCTCTTTATCCTGCATCTGTTTCATTTCAAAACGGGCGTCTTCGGTTTTTGCCTGCAACTCACGACCGTTTTTTTGAAACTCTCTTACCTTCTCAGCTTTTTTCTCTTCGCTCCAGGCAGAACTCTTCTTCTTTATCTCTTCCTGCAACTTTTTGAGACCAGCCTCTTCATCTTTAAAGGAAGCTTGAAGGTCTTTCATTTTAACATCAAAACGTCCCTTTGCCTCTTTTCCTGCTTTGCATTCTACTATAATTTTCTGGACGTTCATAACACCCAGTTTCATATCAGCAGCCATGGCTCCCTGTGCGCCAAAAAGCAGCAAGAATGCAATCAAAATTGCTTGAAAAATTTGTCTCATCACGAGCGATCTCCAGTGTAATTTAATATATTTTTTACTACAGTGCTTACTCCACTACAACAAAATCAGCTCGTCTGTTCTGAGCCCAGGACAATTCATCATGACCGTGAAGCAGCATTCTTTCTTCGCCGTAGCTGACGGTGGTCAGCTTCGCTTCATCTGCACCAAGATTTACAAGATATTTCTTAGCATTCAACGCACGTCTTTCGCCAAGGGCCATGTTATACTCATTGGTTCCTCGGGCATCGCAGTTTCCTTCAATTCTAATGGCAAGTTCAGGATTGTTCTTGCTGAACTCTGCATTCACTTCAACCCTTGGAACCTGGTCACCTTGAACATCAGAAGAATCAAAGTTGAAATACACAGGTAGCATTCCCTCTGACGTACGACCTTCACTTGTTCCACGAGGTACGCTGTCAAGAGATTCTTCAGCTCCCATTGCCTCACCAGCATCTGCAACCTTCATCCCCTCATCAGAATTCGTTTTAGATCCACAACCTGTAAGAGTTAAAAGAGAAACACACAATAGCGCGGGTAGTAGTTTTTTAACATTTGTTATCATTGTAGGAACCTCCAGTAGTTCGATATGATTTCGTAACACCGATCAAATAATATGTAACAATAGAAAGACAAAAGAAAAACGACATTTTCCAATAATTTCCATAATAAGCCAACTAGTATATATAATAATAACAGTCAAATTCAACTTCTTTTTTAGTTAGTGAACAAATATACTTTAAATAACAATACCATTTCCCATCCGCTTATTATGCTTGATAATCGCCCTGTCCCTGTTACATCGGAGTATTTTTTCTTTATAAATTACATATCCTGTACACATTTCAGCTAGTGATTATTATATTTTCGGATTATAAGATGTGTATTCAAACATCAGATAAAATTGTTCACATTGTCTTTTAGGACAATGACAACTATACGGAGATTTTTTCACATGGCTAAAGTAAATATCAGCCCCAACAGAACAACAGATAAGACCATACGTACTATTGACCGCAAGCGAGAACAGGAACGCAAAAAGATGTTTCACAGAGCTAAAGACCATGCTCCCGAGTTTGCGGCTAAACTCGTACAAAGATTAATAGATAGTGAGATCATTGAAACGACGTCCGTTACAGCAATTCGGGAAGCATTTGAAACACAACTAAACAAACTCGGCTATGTCGAGGAGTTCGAACTGCAAATGAAAATTGCTCCCATCCGAACGATCGCCCAAGACCCCAATGTAGTCAGCCTATATTTTACCCAGTATATAGTCGAGGACCTTATTAATAATCCTGCCATTCAGGATGTGTTCGGCGATGATCTGGATATATACAGAGCCGTTGACTCAGTATTCAGGATACTGAGACCGTAACCGACAGTAAAACATTTTAATTGGACTCAGGTGAGCCCTGCTTGGAGCCTAGCACGAGCTTGGTATCCTTGGCTTACCTGAAGTCTGATATTTACCTGAGGTATGAGCAATACAAAGAGCTGTCTGCGCTCGCCATCTCGCGGTACCTTCATATATCTTGATTTAATAGACTCCGCATTTTTCCTTTTTCATGACAGGCCCTCAGGAGTAACACTCTAAATGCAACATCCCAGCAAAATGCCATGTCTGTTATTCTCAGATAAAGATGGTAATATTACAGAATTTCCGGAGCTAGAAATGGTCGGCATGAGTAATGGACGTTTTTGTCAACCAGAACTCCAAGACCTCATTCCGCTCCCTGAAGGTAGTGAGCTATTCACCCTGCCCAAAAGGTTACCCATTGGTTGGGACGTGCGAGATAAGGAACCTGCTCTTCTCGCCGAAGATCCTTACAGCCATGGTGATGCCGTACAGGCCGTGTCTGCCTTTATCGCACCAGCCCACACCTCTATTTACACCAGTGGATATCAAACCCTAGAGAATGCACCAACCCTGCCACTGTTTGCGTACACCGCCGTTGGATGGCACGATAACCGGTTCTGGGTTGCCGCCTTTAGAAGCGATGGCGATGTACGACAGGATATCAACCAATACAGCCAGGAAACAGTCAACCAGAAAACACAGGTTAAATTAAAGCAATTCCCTGACAACAGACTCATACAGCACCTCGGGAAATGCTGTCTCACCTATGGCTGTCCCGCTGCCAGAAATTATTTCCTGGAGCGCTGGGAAGCGCCTCTTCCCTCCTCTCCTCAATGCAATGCCAGATGTATAGGCTGTATCTCTTTACAGGAATCAGGTTGCTGCCCGTCAACTCAAGACCGTATAGACTTTGTCCCTTATGTAAATGAACTTGCCGAGATTGCTATCCATCATTTACAAACGGCTGACAATCCAATAGTCAGCTTTGGGCAAGGCTGTGAAGGCGAACCACTATTACAAGCCGATGTACTTGAGCAGTCCATAGTAGAGATACGTAAAAACACCTCCAGAGGAACTATCAATCTCAACTCAAATTCCAGCCTTCCAGACAAAGTCTCCAGGCTGGCTGAAGCTGGCCTTGACAGTATTCGGGTCAGTCTCAATTCGGCTCAGGAAAAGTACTACACTCTTTACTATCGTCCTATGGGCTACACCTTCGCCGATGTAATGCATTCCATAGACGTTATGAAAAATGCTGGACGCTTTGTCTCGCTTAATTACTTTGTATTTCCAGGATTTACAGATAGTCATGATGAGTATTCCGCGCTCTGTCACCTCATCGACAACCATCAACCCGACTTTATTCAACTGCGCAATTTTAATATGGACCCAGAAATCTACCTCAACACTCTTGGTTTAGAGGAAGATACGCCATGCTACGGCATCCGCGTCTGGGTAAATAAGTTAAAAGAAAAATACCCCCAACTCAAATTTGGCTACTTCAACCCACAGATAAACCCTGTACACAATTAAAAAGTCCATTGCCACCATGAGATACTTTTCCAGTCAATTGGCTCAACAGGTTTTTAATTGCATTTTCCCCCACATGGGATAGGATGTTATCTAATACATTTTCTCATAATTATATTTTCGAGGTTTATTTATGGAACAATTGCCGAATATGCGATTGACGACACAGCGCCAGATCATTTTGGAAGAGCTTGGTAAGGTCACATCTCACCCAACTGCCAATCAAGTGTACGATATGGTACGCAAAAGACTACCAAGAATTGGACTGGGTACAGTATACAGAAATCTCGAACTTATGGCTGACAGTGGAGTTATCCTTAAACTTGAAGTTGGTGGCACGCAGAAAAGGTTTGATGCGACTGTACAACCGCATTACCATATACGATGCAGTTTATGCGGCAAGGTTGATGATGTGCACATCGAGGTGCAGGAACAGATCAATCAACTCGCTAAGAATGCAAGTAACTATGAAATATTAGGTCACCATATTGAGTTCAGCGGTATCTGTCATGATTGTCAAAACACTCGGCAGGATGAAACTGTAAATTAGATTCTATAGCATAAAATGCTTTCGATATACGAATAGAAAAGGGTTCGTAACGATTTTCGTTACGAACCCTTTTTTATTTATTGCTGGAAAGTCATCATCCAAAACGTCTTTCGCGATTCTACTTAGCGTACTCTACCACACGTGTTTCTCGTATAACTGTTACCCGAATCTGTCCGGGGTATGTTAATTTTGACTCTATCGAACGTGCTATATCCTGACTCAGTAGGGTTGCATCTTCATCTTTCACTTTATTTGAGTCAACGATAATACGCAGATCACGACCAGCCTGTATAGCATAGGATTTCTCAACTCCTGGATAATCGTTGGCTATTGCCTCAAGATCTTCAAGACGCTTCACATAACTCTGCAACATCTCTTTTCTTGCACCAGGCCTTGCACCGGACAGGGCATCTGCTGCCTGGACGAGTACATCAATAACACTAAGTGGCGGCTGGTCTTCATGGTGTGCCCCGATTGCATAAACAACTTCATCTGATTCACCATATTTTTTGGCCAGATCCCTTCCAATTACAGCATGTGACCCTTCAACTTCATGATCTACTGCCTTTCCGATATCATGTAACAGGCCTGCTCGCTTTGCGAGCTTCACATTAACACCAAGCTCCGAGGCCATTATTCCGCAGAGAAAAGAAACCTCCAGTGAATGCTGTAATACATTCTGCCCGTAACTGGTTCGGTATTTCAAGCGCCCAAGCAGCTTAATAATCTCCATATGCACACCGTGGGCACCAACATCAAAAGTTGCCTGTTCACCGGCTTCACGCATGGTGACTTCGAGTTCTTTTGTGACCTTTTCGACAACTTCCTCGATTCGGCCGGGATGAATCCGACCATCACCAATCAACTGTATTAATGCCTGTCGGGCAACTTCTCTTCGAACCGGGTTAAAACCGGATAAAATTACAGCTTCAGGGGTGTCATCTATGATGATATCAATTCCAGTAGCAGCTTCAATCGCGCGAATATTGCGACCTTCTCTACCAATAATCCGCCCTTTCATTTCATCGCTTGGTAGTGGAACCATTGATACCGTTCTATCAGCAACGTAATCCCCTGCATAACGAGAAATAGCGAGAGCAAGGATATTTTTACCCTTTCTGTCCGCTTCCATCTTCATTTCGTTCTCTATACGGGCGAGACTCTTTGCTGCATCCATACGCGCTTCACTCTCAAGCGATTCCATCAAGAGTTTTTTCGCTTCATCTTGAGCTATACCAGCTATTTTGGCCAATTCATATCTCTTTGTAGAAACAAGGTCATCTATTTCCTTATGCTTTTCGTGCCAGTCAGCTTCAAGACTTTTTACCTGCTGTTCCTTTGTCAGCAGATCTGTCTGTTTTCTATCAAAACTGTCCCATTCACGTTTGAGGCTGTCTCTTTTTCTTTTTAACTGACGCTGTTCATCTTTAAGATCCTCTCGCTCAACATTGAGTTCTTCTTCCAACGCCTGTTTTACTAGATACGCAGCTTCTTTATTCTTAAGGACGGCCTCTTTTTTGAGCTGATCAGCTTCGACAATCGCATTTTCGATTATCTGTTTACTCTGGGTTTTTATATTTTTTTCGTTGCCCTCGACAATCACTTTTCGTAGGAAAAAACCTAGAAAAACACCTGCCAACAGGCCGAATCCTGCAATGAGAAATGGATGATTTATGAAATCCATGGAGCAGTCCTATAGGTAGCGACCGGCAGGGCAAAAGAGGAGACAAAACATAATAAGGATAAAAAGAAGATCTCAAACAGAGCTACAAAATTCGACTGCAAACAATTTCTGCATCCCGAATTATTAAGACTCTTCCCTCAAAGCTTATTCAAAATGTTATGTGAATATAAACAGAGACAAGCTCCACAAGAATATTTCTTTTAAGATCTAAGGATATTTAAAACCATATATTAAATTTCTGACTTGGATTTCATTGCGATTTCAAAATGTGGCAACAATCCCGCCAGAAATAATCTACATCGAACAGCTCTTTGAAATGCTAAACACCTGCAACTAAAGTAACACTTTTTCACAGATAAAATAGAGGGGCCTCCAGCATAACTATGCCAGAGTACCATACGTTCTAATGATCATATTCCTTAGCTACATATCTCAAAGAGTAATCCAGCTTCTCTCAATTCGTATTTTGTTCGATCAGCCTTTATTGCTGATACCAATCTTCAATTATATGTTTAACCGGTTTACTGTCTTTTATATCCTTCTATAAAATACAGTTTTTCCGGAGAGTACGATCGTTTATGACACAGTGGCCAGACAAAACTAACCCCGGTAAGCGGGAGAATAAGCCAGGATAAGTGTCATGGTGATTATGTTAACTACTTAATTCCAAAAGAGTCTCCAGATTTCTTGTTTTTTTATGACAAGTTTTCTGGAGTAAGACACTAAAAATCCCCACACTGCCGTGTCACCAGGAAAGTTAAACCTATAAAATAGGTGGGCAACCTCATACTAACTTCAGGTACGTCAAAAAATGACCCTCCTTACGCTAAAAGAGGAGGTACCCTTTTTTTGAGAGTTGGCTCAACACACACTAATGATCACCAACAGTGCAGGGAAAACTTTATTATAAAAAAGTCCTAGATTGACTTTTAAATCAATGGCTACAAGTTATTTCAGCTCTAGTAAAACTATAGCAGATTTTAGCCTAAACGAAAACAAAATAACTATGGAAACATCTTATTCAGAAGATAACAATCCCCTGATATCATCGCTCAACATGGCTATTCTTTTTTCCGTGTTTTCCTGATAGTCTGTAAAGTCCTGCTGCAGCTTTACGTAACGCGAGGCGATATTTAAACAAGCAAGTATCGCCTTCTTTCCAGATGCCAGCGTACCAACGTTGGTTTTTGGTTCTGTCTCAACCAGTTGACGCACAAGTGTGAGTATAGCCTGCATCTCTTCTTCTGAAGCCGCAGTATAAAATTTATATTCTTGGCCTAAAAGTTCAAATTCGACCAGACGCTCACTATTTGACATGGAAATCCGAACCTTACCTTACTTTTTTCCAGGAAAATAAACTCTACTCATTGGAACCCGGAGCGGTAAAAAGATCATGCTGAACACGCCCTTCATCTTTGACCGCATCCTCGTCGTCGCCTACAACCTCATCGTTATACGAGGCGCCTGCGTCGTCAATATTATTTTCTTCTTCATCGTCCAGACCAAGCTCCCAATCCTCAATCTGTTCGACCAACTTGCCAACACGAAGACTGATCTCTGTACGCTCACTATCTTTAGAACTGATGTTACCTTCCAGTTCAGCAATAAGCGAGTCTCTTTCTTTTAATGTCTGCAGAAGCTTACTCTTTTGTTCTTTTAATTCAGCAAAATTTAACAGTAATTTTTCTACAAACTGCTCCAGGCGCTGCAACTCAGTATCTCTGTCCATCTCAATGCTCCTTTAGTATTCTTATTCCAACCCAGTTCAACCACAAAAGTGGCGAACACATCTGGTCGGGGATTTTTTAATTATGTTAAGGGAATATACCATGGGTTTTCATCCCTGCAACATCAATCAGATTCTTGTGTAATTCCAACCAAGCGGAGAGGCGTTTTCGTAGGGCATATAACCATGGAAGACCCTAGGATCATTATCAAAAACAAGTGGAAGAAAAAAACGATCCCCTTCCCACATTGGCAGCTCCATGATCTGGTCTACCTCCACCCAAATAAGGTCTCCCTCCTCATTGGTACTATTTGGAATACCCGTAAAGCTATTAATCAGATAAATAAAACCAAACCAGTCTTCTCCATTTGGCCCAAAACCGGTCCAATTTATTGTTCCCCGTAAAACAACATCTTTACATTTAATATTTGCTTCTTCTTCAATTTCCCGGACAAGGCAAGTATAAATATCTTCACCTGGTAGCATCTTTCCCCCAAGACCATTATATTTACCTAGATGTTGATCACTCTCTCTTTTATTTCGATGCACCAGCAGCGTATTTTTCCCATCAGGTGAAAGAATGTAACCAAGGGTTGCCATTATGGGTGTATACATTATCTTTTTCCTTTTTCTTCGAATGCGTTCAGATACATATTCCGTTGCGACCTTTCTTGTGATATAAATATGTTTTAGTAGTTAAATCTTCTCCCATTACATTCCCCAGTAACCTGGGAATGACTTTTTACTCTTACAGCATGACTGTTCACAGAAAAACCAGCTTTTCCTTATATTTTTGGCTCTGCATAATTCCGCTTTTTTCCCTCATCCTGCAAGACCCTGCTACAGCTCAAGATTTTCCTCGTTATGCTGCCATAGAAAAGAATGTGGTTTTCTGGGAAAAAATCTATTCAACATACTCTTTAGACCAAGCAGTTATACATGACTCCAAGGATTTATCAAAGATATACGAGGTCATTGATCTACTCAATCAGCCTACTGATAACGCTGCAAAGCTAAATAAAAAAGCCCAGAAGCAGACCATAAAAAAATATCAAAAACTTCTTAAAAAGCTGTCTAAACAACGGCCTGTCACCAGAGAAGAAAAAAGAATTGCAGCTCTTTATACAGGAAAATACAGAAGCAGGGATATGGGCAGAGCTGCAGAACGTGTGCGCAGCCAGAAAGGCCAGAGGGAACGATTTAAAGAAGGTGTCATCCGTTCAGGGAAATATTTACCTGAAATAAAACGTATACTTAGATCAAACTACCTCCCTGAAGACCTTGCCTATTTACCCCATGTTGAATCCTCATTTAACACGAAGGCTTATTCCAAATTCGGAGCAGCCGGTATCTGGCAATTCACAAGAGCCACAGGGAAAAGATACCTGCAGATTGACTACAGTGTTGACGAACGTCTTGACCCGATACTTGCGAGCCACGCTGCTGCTAAATATTTAAAGAACAGTTACCGAAACCTCGCAAGCTGGCCTCTTGCTCTCACTTCATACAATTACGGACTTCCCGGAATGATAAGGGCCCAGGAAGAGCTGGGTAGTTATCAAAAAATCTTTACAGACTACAATAAAGGGTATTTTAAATTTGCCTCAAGAAACTTTTATTCAGAATTTCTTGCAGCACGAAAGGTTGCCAAAAATCTTGAAAAAAAGATCAAGACCGATCCTCCTGAAAAGGTTTCCTACTTAAAACTTAAAGGATATGCCAGCCTTAGCGGACTCAGCCGTCATTTTAAGGTTTCCACCCAAACACTACACTCACTCAACCCGGCATTTCGGCCTGCTATTGTCAAAGGGGAGAAACTTATCCCAAAAGGCTATAACATTCGTCTGCCTAAAAACGCAGGGACTCAAAAGCTGATAACTAACGTACCCTCGTCTCTATATAAAAAAGGCCAAAAAGCCACACAGTTTCATCGGGTACAGCGTGGTGAAACAGCAGGGAGTATTGCCAAACGTTATGGAGTATCGCTAAAAACACTTATGAAGGCTAATAATCTCGACGGATTTGCTACCATTTTTATCAAACAGAACCTGCGCATTCCTAAGGCTCCAACAATTCGTAGTGGCAAATCGAAAAAAGATTATTCAAGTTTCAGGAACACGTACACGACCCCCACTCTTATTGCAGATAAAAAAAACAAACCAACAGGTCAGAAAATACACGTTTTTCCCGCCCAAGACCCTACTGTTTACAACGTTTTCAATATACATAGGAAAAATGGAAAAACACTCGGCTACATAACAGTACAACCCGAAGAATCCATACGCCTATATGCTGATCTACTCAAAACCAGTCGTCAGGAGTTACTCAAACTCAACTCGTTAGGGCCTCATGTATCGGTGACACCAGGCATGCAACTTCTTCTGCAGTTTGACGCTCTCAAGCCAACAACCTTTGAAGAAAAGAGGCTTGATTTTCTTCAGGAAACAGAAGACGATTTTTTTGCAGCATTTAGTGTCATTGGGCAGAAGTCTTATACCGTGAGTACAGGAGACACCCTCTGGGATCTCTGTTATAACAAATTTGAAATCCCACTTTGGCTACTTGAACGATATAATTCGACGATTAATTTATTACGCTTGAGTAGAAGTCAAGAATTAGTCATCCCAATTGTACAACAGATCTAACTCAAACAAATACGAAGAAAGGAAAATTAATATGGATATTACCAAAGCGATAAAAGAACTCAAAAAAAATCCTCAATTCACCGATAATGTTGGAATGATACTCATCCACAACGGTGTCGTCCGTAACTGGTCACGAAAAGATAAAGCGCAGGTTACTGCTCTTGAAGTCACTCCGGATTTTGATAAAATTGAGACTCTCAGACAAGAATATCTTAAAAGCGAGGGAATTTTTGATATTATAATAGAAGCCTACTCAGGAACCTTCCAGCCCGGTGATGACCTCCTTTATATCATTGTGGCAGGTGATATTCGCGAAAATATCAAACCTGTTCTTGCAGATCTTCTCGACCGAGTTAAAGCGGAAGCCGTGGCCAAAAGAGAGATCTTTTAAACAAAAACTGGAGATTATCTATGTCTACAGCCAAGCAGTTTCTTGACAAATTCTCTGACATTCACCCACTTCCAAGCGTTGTGATGACAGTGAATAGGCTGATCAATGATAGCGAATCAACCATGAAGGACTTTGAAGACGTTATCAAAATGGACCAGGTTCTGGTTGCAAGGCTGCTACGACTCGTCAATAGTCCCTTTTATGGTCTTACCCAGGCTGTTGACTCAATAAGCCGGGCTGTGTCTTTTCTTGGCATGAAAAATCTCCACAATCTTGTTGTCATAGACGCTTTGCAGAGCATCTTTATAGCACCACAAAAGACAACCAGGTTTTCAAAGAAAAAATTATGGCATCATTCTGCAGCCGTATCCATATGCAGTAAAATGGTTGCAGAACGGATTTTTGGAGTCAACGGTGATGACGCCCTTCTCTGCGGCATACTCCATGACTTTGGCTTGCTCGTAGAAGAACAGATTGCCCCAGAGACCTTTGATAAGATCTGTGACTCATGCACCTCCACAAGCACCTTGGTGGACTTGGAAGATAATGCTTTTGGAACGAATCACTGTGACCTCGGGTATCTCATGACTCTTGAATGGAACATGTCAGTTACGGTTCAAGAAGCCATCCGTAATCACCATCGTATTTCTGATGACATGCAACCGGACACTCTCGCGGGAATAATCCAGATCTCTGAATATATTGTCGGTCAGTTGAGCCATACCACCTTACCGGATATAGAAGTTGATATTTCGCCTCCACTTCTTGAGCACCTCAAGAATAATATTGACGAATACAACGTCCTCATCGAAGACCTCCCTGAAGAAATGGAAAAAGCAAATGCAATATACGGTTAAAGGTTCCTATGATCGATCTTTTTAACAAAACGGAATCGACCCAAAAACAAGTTGAGGAATTACTCATTTTTCTCGCCGAAAAGCTTCCTCAGATGCATGCTATGGCTAAGTTGCATTCAGGTGAAATACTGACAGGGCAGGTAAAAAATGTCCTATCTGATAAGACCATAAACGACCTTGAAGTACGTCTAAAAGACTGCACCCAAAACGAAACAGCTGTCTCAACTGATGACTATCAAAACTGGGCCTTTCATGTTCCAGCGCTTGAAGCGAATATTTTCTTTTCGCAGATACAAGAAGATGTGACCTATACAAAGACGCCTGTACTCATTTCACTCGCGGTGTCCTGCTTTATTGCCCGTCAGGATGCGTCCGAACTTAAGAAAAAACTGTCCATACAAAAGAAACAGTATAACCGTCAATTTCAGGTATTAGATCAAAAATATCAGGATATGCAGGAAGAAACCCAACGGGGTTACCGCATCATCCAGGAGCATCAGGAGAATTATTCCAAAACATTACAATCCGAAATAAAAAAACAGACCAAGGAATTACGGAAATCAAAGGCAGCAGCAGAGGCGGCAAACATTATCAAAAGTCAGTTCCTTGCTTCCATGAGTCATGAAATCCGCACTCCGATGAACGGTGTTATCGGATTTACAGAGATGTTACTTACTACCGAACTCGACGATGAACAGCGTGATAGTGCACTGACCATTAAAAGAAGTGGTGAAGCACTCCTGAGCCTCATCAACGACATCCTCGATTTCTCCAAAATCGAAGCTGGCCAGATGAACCTTGAAGAGATCGATTTTGATCCTGAAATAACCGCTCATGATGTCTGTGACCTTATCCGACCGAGGGTATCCGGAAAGCCAATAGAGGTTCTGTGTCGAATAGGCGACGATCTTCCTGCAAACCTCAAAGGCGACCCTGGAAAATTTCGTCAGGTCCTGGTGAATCTTCTCGGCAATGCCGCAAAATTCACAGAACGTGGAGAACTCGAACTCAGTATTGAGGTTCAGGAAGAAACAGAAAGTGAACTAACTGTTCTGAGCAAGATTCGAGATACAGGTATAGGTCTTGCTCAGGACAAATTAGAAAGTATATTTGAAGCATTCAAGCAGGCCGATGGCTCCACCACGAGAAAATATGGAGGAACAGGCCTTGGCCTTTCCATCTGTCAAAAAATTGCAACTCTCATGCAAGGACGTGTATGGGTAGAATCTGTTGTGGGAGAAGGAAGCACATTTCATTTTCTGGCAAAGATGAAAAAATCAAACATCAAACAGAAACATCGCCCCATCTCTGAAGACCTCAAAGGACTTAAAGCCCTTGTGGTTGACGATAACCGGGCAAACAATGAGATAATCAAAAAACTTCTAGAAAACTGTGAGATGGAGGTCGTAACTCTGCTGGATGAAACCGCTACACTGGAAACAATTCAGAAGGCTGAAGAGACCGGCAAACCATTTCAATTTGCAATCCTTGATCTGGTTATGCCACTCCTCTCTGGCTACGAACTTGCGAAACGAATCCGAAATTCGAAGCTTAAAAGTGCCAATCTGCCACTGCTCGCCTACACATCATCCACTGAAAAAGTGGCCCAAAGATGCAATAATGCCGGTTTTAATGCTTTTTTAGCAAAACCCGCCAGGCGTCAAACGTTTCTTCGAACAATTACAAGAATATTAGGTTCCGATGAACAAACATCAGGTGCTGAGAAAAAAACGCTTATCACTCAATATTCTGTTCGTGAAGAGATCAAGCAGTCGATCAGAATACTGCTGGCCGAAGACAACCTCGTTAATCAAAAACTCGCCACCATGATGCTCACCAAGGCGGGGTATCTTGTAACCGTTGCACCAAACGGTAAAGAGGCTGTCGATATTTTCACGAAATCACCTGACAAATTTGACACCGTCCTGATGGATATCCAGATGCCAATAATGGATGGCTATGAATCAACCAGAGCTATTCGAGAAAAAGGATTTACTGATATCCCCATTATTGCAATGACCGCTAACGCAATGAAGGGTGACAGAGAACTCTGTCTAGAAGCTGGAATGAGTGATTACATCACAAAGCCTATTAAAAGAGATATTATTTTCCAAGTTCTGGAAAAATGGCTACATATCAGAAGTTAAAGCCGGATTACACCTATGGAACATACAGAAAACCGCAGGGCTCAAATCTGGTCTTCTTATCAGGACTGGCTCGACAGAGCCTCGCCCAAAAAGAACTCCCCGGTAGCGATGCTGCGTTACTTCCTCAGGCTCTTGTTTATCACAACCCGACAATTTAAACGCAACGACCTGTCACTTCGATCCAGCGCCCTTACCTACGCAATTCTTCTGTCCATGGTTCCTTTACTGGCCATGAGTACAGCTGTAGTTAAAGGTCTCGGCGGAGGCGACCAACTCAGAGAAGTCGCTTACACCTATCTTGAAACACTTGAAAAAGTTGAACAACCAAAAAATCATTCAGACATACCTGAATCTCTGCTGGACCCTTCCGATGCAACTTCTCATAATAACACAGAAACAAACCTCACCGACCATCTCAGATCTGCCGTTACACAGCTCTTTGATTATGTGGATAGAACCAATTTTGCAACCCTAGGAACCTTTGGTGTCGTTGGAATCCTTTTCAGTGTTATGATGGTCTTAGGCAATATTGAAACAGCTATGAACAGTATATGGGGAGTGACTGCGGGTAGACCCATTCTCAGAAGAATTGCCGATTACATCACTCTTCTGATCCTCCTGCCTCTTTCCATTAACCTGGCCTTTGCAGCCAGTGCCTTTCTTAACAATCAAAAACTCGCACTTACAATTGATCGCTATATCCCACTGGATTGGATTCAGTCCCTTTTACTCCAGGCTCTACCTATTTTCTTTATCACCATTTCGTTTTATGTGATGTACATATTTTTCCCAAACACCAAAGTTAAAACGCTACCAGCCCTTATTGGTGCAGTCATTGCAGCGTGTTGTTGGGTTGTTATTCAAAATTTGTACATTTCCATGCAAATAGGGGTGGCAAAATATAATGCCATTTATGGTTCCTTTGCCACATTCCCGCTTTTTCTCGTCTGGATCTACCTCAGTTGGATATTTATTCTCGCTGGAGCTCAAATCGCCTATGCTATTCAAAGTGAGAAGCATTTTAGCATCGTGCAGTTAAAGCCGAAAGCATCCATACGACTTAGTGCCGCTTTTGACATAATGGAGGCCGTTCTCCAGGCATTTAACGAAGGGAGAAAACTGACAAAAAAACATCTTATCTGCGACCTGCCAGTCTATCCACCGACCCTTTTAAACAGTGTAACTAACACCCTCATAAAAAATAATTTTATCAGTCGCACCGAAGCAGACGGGCAATACCTCCCGCTTTTCCCAAGAGATCAATATGACAAATCCGCAATTGTGGAGGCGATTCTTGGAAAAAGTGTGCCAAAATCAGCAGGAGGAAAATTCAGCCTTGCCGCAATACAGGCAGCTATGCACGCGTCCTCCATAACGACAAAGCCAACACCCTAACCTCGCAAATATTATTTAAGAATCCACATAGTTCTTTTAAATAGAATTTTTTTCATGCTATAACCTATGCTAGGGTTACCTATCACAACGGTACGATCAAGCTGGAATCAACCAAGGAAAAGGGTACACTTATCATATTTTACCTTCCAGTAGCTGATAAGAATATTGACCACTGGGGTCATAGTAGATCAACTCCTGACAATCATTATCACTGGGTTTATTAAGCACCCTCTCTTTTTTCTCTATCAATTTCTCTAGTGAACAATACAATGAACCAAAAAGATCTGATTTATTTTCACCAGCTACTGTTACAAAAACAACAGGAACTCACCCATACGGGAGAAAATTCCCAGGAATCAACCCAAGCAGTCAATCTGGACCAGTCCAGTGTCGGTAGGCTTTCAAGAATGAATGCCATGCAGTCCCAGGCTATGGCGTTAGAAAGCAAGAGGCGTAGAGAAATAGAACTGATAAGAATCGATGCTGCTCTTGAGCGTATTGACGAAGAGGAATACGGTTTCTGTGCCTCCTGCCAAGAAGAAATAAACAGACGCCGACTGGAAATTGATCCAGCAAATCCATTTTGTGTGGATTGTGCTGCCAAGCTTTAAATCAGTACTTCATGAAAAATGGTGACAGTATCTGGTACTGGTGCAACAGCCCCCCTCACAAAACGGTGGGGTGGGATATCACCCCAATATACCACCACGAGTACCCGACATAGGCCGACATCCCCACAATTTCAGATAGATATAGCCTCATATCCAGTAGTAAACGGATCCCCCCTGTCGTAATCTAAAACCATAGCAGAACAATGATGTCCTTCAGTAATAAGGTAATTCAAAAAGGAGACAGGTTATGACAATGATAAAACAGATCATACTATTGGCACTTTTCTTATCACCCTCAATCGTTTTTGCACATGACGATCACAATGATGAGAATCAAAGACAAGAAAGATGGGGTTCCAGACACGTACAACAATCCTATTATGACTATCGAGATCACAACCATTATGAAAAGGGATATTCTCGTCACGAACAAAAAAAGAAGCAGCACAAGAAGCAGGTACGAAAATCTGACACAAAAGTTAAAGCTGGCTGGGACGTCAATCCAAGAATCGCAAAACGTGCATCAAATTGTTACAAGTATTCTCTTTCCGCCCAAGGGGGAAAAGGATCCGCCAGAATAATGTCAATACCAGGGAAAAACTATATACAGGTAGCTGGCCAAAAGAGTGGATATGTATGTTTCCAGGGAGACCCTACTCTTGAGCTTGGAAAACTTGGGAACCCGAACATAAAGGTGAAATTTAAGCTGGAAGGAAACGGCTCATATGCCTTTGGCAGAGGAAAGACTGGTTCTAACTACAAAAACAACTGGTACCGATCCTACTGGGGACTGTGATATTCTGTCTTAAAGCACAATGAATGAGATCCGAATTTTTACTAAAAAAAGGCACGTACCGACCAAACGGTGCGTGCCTTTCTCATTGAAGTACAACCACTTATTCTACTCTGCTGTCGTCGGGTCAATCATAGTCTTAATTTCCGAGACTTTATTGGCTGGAAAGCCTCCCTGACTTGCGTGCTCGAGAACCATTGCCTCACTCGGAGCGATGTAGACACAATAGATCTTATCTTCAGTTACATAGCTCTCAACCCATTGAATAGAAGTACCAAGCTCTTGCAATACACCACAAGATTTAGCGGATATCCCTTGAAGTTCAGCTGGGGTCAGTTTTCCTGCTCCTGGAATCTCACGTTCGATCAAATATTTGGGCATAACTTTCTCCTTGTTTACTTTGTGATTAATTTCACAAGACTCGGTTGCGTTTTTTTGTATGACATTAACTTCATATTGATTTCCTGGTTATTGAAAAACCCAGATCTACAATACCAGCACAGAGTTCATCAAAAGCCTTTTCCAAGATCGATAGTTTTTCACCGATCCCAGAAATAGTCATAATAATATCCATCTCCGGA
Source organism: Desulforhopalus sp. (assembly GCA_047619065.1). Lineage (GTDB taxonomy): Bacteria > Desulfobacterota > Desulfobulbia > Desulfobulbales > Desulfocapsaceae > Desulforhopalus_A. Next base: position 1,251 of record JBLHNA010000032.1, on the reverse strand, counting down.
TTTTCTCCGATGGTTGTAGCCAAAGATTTTGTATAAATATCAGGATAGTCTTCAACTATACGAATTAATACTGGCTCCAAAAGAGATTCATCATTGCAGGTCACAGCAACACAGCGTGACATTGCCTCCCCTTCACCAAAAACCTGATCAAGAAACGGTTGCAATGACTGCTCTATAATTCCTTTCAACTCAGAAGGTACGCCGGGGACACATATAATTGCTGTTTTCTCTACCTGAAGGAATACACCTGGAGCAGTCCCCACAGGATTTAATAGCGGTTCTCCACCAAGAGGGAGACAGGCCATCTTTTGCCGAGCCGGATTCAAACCTCCTTGGGTCATTATACCCTGCTCGAAGAAATGATCGTATTGTTGTCTCACTTGCTCCAGAGCAACTTCATGCAAGACAACTTTGCGATCTGTTCCGTCAGCTACGGCCTGAAGGGTTAAATCATCTGACGTCGGCCCTAAGCCTCCAGAGGTAAAAAGAATATCAACCTTTCGAGCTACAGCATCACGAATTGCCTGTGAAACAACTTTAAGGACATCCGGGACAATAGTTACCCGTGTCACACACCCACCACGTCCATGGACGAGTCGACACAACCAATTTGTATTTGTATCTAAAATATCTCCCGTTAATATCTCGTTGCCTATGATAAGGACTTCAACATTTGCAGCTGATTTCATAATTCCTCACTCAACGTTAACATACTGTTTATTTACCACATTAATAAAAAACAGGTCAACCACCGACACCGGTGATTGACCTATTTAATATAACACCTAAATCTTGCATACACAAAGTACAGAAAAATGATTTATTATTGCAAAACAACATGTTGCATTCATAATAATCACTTTAGAAACTCATCTTTGCATGAGTAAAATTTTTCTGTTATTTGCGCCCCTTCGGGATTAACGATGCCACCGAATCTGCTTTGTTATCGAAGCTTTGAAGTATATTTATACGTCTTCAACTTCGCGGCCTCGCATTTCCGGCGGACAAGTCAATTGCAAAATTTAGGTTACACTCTTTATCAGTTTATCAAACAACGAGATACAGATAGGGTAAATCCACGAACACTTCTCCCTTATCAGGAGAAATGTTTTTTGACGAGCATCCTACCAGCTAAAATCAGCCCCAAGCTCCATACCTAATTCAAACGCCTGGGTATTCAACTCAATAAAATCCTTTGGTACTTTAGATACAACGGATGCCAGCACTGACTTAGGCTTAATCACCTCTGTA
>JBLHNA010000031.1:0-61628 GCA_047619065.1 Desulforhopalus sp. | reverse complement strand
CCTAAATGATAAATGAAGAAAGTTCTCCTTCTCGATATTCCCCCTGCCAATATATAAGCATAGCGAGATTACACAAGTTAAGATACTTCTTTGAACTTGTATGGCAAAATGGAGTTGAGATTCGTTCAACGATGATCATGTCGTCATCTCGAATAACGTATTGAAAATTGAGAGTTTAGGCACTAACACACCCTGCCTTGAAGAAGAATCTCAACATAGATTAAATCCATTATTATTCTTCTGAGTAAGTCTTGTTCCCCTCTTTCATTTTTGACAATTTTCCCAACGCCCTTATTATCGTCACTAGCATACTACATAGTGGCACCCTAAATTAGAAGGAGCGAGAGAAAATGAAAAAACATAGTGCAGCAATCAAACTGATCCTACTGATTTGTCTTTTAGTTAATTTCAGTGCATCGCCGATTGTGGCAAAAGAGATGTTTGAAGAAAAATCAACTGAAAATATGCTCTATATCAGAGGGCTAATCAGTAAAGTCTACGCTGACAAAATGCAGGTTTCAGTTAAACCATTCAAAAGCAAACGTGTTCTGATAACCCTTGGGCCTGACACCATCTTGGATGGTGCTTCTCAGATTGGTGAATTTGAAAAAGAGCAGCAGGTGAAGGTCTGGTACTCAACAAATAATGGTGATAACCAGGCTATCAAGATTAAGATAATGATGCAACTTGGTTGTTAGCAAGTGAGGTAGAAAATGAAAGAACCCTTTCTAAAGGTAATTATGACCTTGAGTCTTATAGGATTGTTTGTTGTGCCATCTGTTTCTGGGACAGAATTCGATAACAGTAGCTCGCTTAAAGGGTTAAAACAAGCTCAGGTATATTTTGATGTGAGTCTCAAAGACGACAAGTTGTTGGTCTTAAGGATGGAGCTGGTAGATCGCACGGTTAAGCAAATGGAAGAATCTGGTCTAGAAGTCAATGGAGTTGTTGGGTTTAGGGGAGGAGCCAGCCGTTTTATTACTCAAAACGATCATTATGTTGTGGAGGAGGAAATCAGTAGTAAAAGAAAAATCCAAGACTGGGTTAAACGCTTCTCAAGCAGGGGCATTACCATCGAGCAATGCGCAATTGCCGCTGAAATTTTAGACATACCTACTAAAGATTTTCTTCCCGAGGTAACGGTTGTCGGAAACGCATACATTTCGTTAGTCGGCTACCAGGCCCAAGGGTATTCGGTAGTACCTATGGATTGACGGTCCGGATGATCTACGTCTTGTACCCTATCGCTTGAATCTGTGATGTTGTCCAAAACTCCCATGAGTCCAAGCTCATCGGTCACTGCAATATCCGGGTTTTTCTCACCTTTTCTGAGCAGTTTTAATACTTTGGCTACTGGTTCTTTTTTACGGACTATGACATAGATTGGGATCTTTTTTAGATTGGAATGAAACCATAGACACTTTATCAGTGTCTTTTTAAAGCCGCATCCCAGTGACTGGTCTATTTTTCGAGAAGCCCAGGAATGGACAGAGACTTCGCTACAGGGAAAATCATCCGGGCAATGGCGACTCAAGAGAAAAGCAGGATCTTCTTCGCCTATTTTTACGTCTGAACTCCATACCTGGTTGTTGAGGAAATCGAGAAAAGTTGCAAAGGACAGGGTATTGCTGTCTAATCTCGTTCTACTTCAATCGCGAGGTTTGGGTGTAGATTTGCAATATTTCAAAACATTTGCAAAAGGCACTTTTGCAAGGCTACCAAAGACTGGATTGCCACGTAAAGTTTTGGCCGCTGAAACTGCAGGTGAGTTCAGACCACATAAAAAACGCGCCTGCTGTCGGGGCTGTGATAAAGCATTTGGATATTCTTTGACCAACGCATCCAACTTGTCGATCTTGTCATTTCTTATCTCTTCATTTACTCTTTTCTTCACTCTGGCAGGAGAGTCGCCAAGGCATATGCCACAATGTCCGCATTTTTCCAACTTCTCACCAAAATAATTAAGAAGATAGCCCGTTAAGCAACCATCATGTTGTGCATAGTCGAGCATGTTTTGAATCCTGCGAATCTCCATCTGCTCATGCTCAAGAAATGTCGTCTGCAGATGAGTACAGACTTTCTGACGATTTACATTTTCATCAAGTCTTCTGAATCGCTGCCTGTACCCACCCAGTTGAAGTTCAACAAAACCCTTATTTTCAAGATCCTCCAAAGCTCGAAGAATCACTGAACGGTTATGGCCAGTAGTGATGACTGCTTGATCAGTATCCAGTGTGCCCCATTTTTTTGCCATAGTACAACAGCTAAACATCTTACGTAAAAAAGAAGCCTGGTTCTCGTTGTAATGTGACAATATCTCATCGTTGCTAAGAGCCGGGGCCAATCGGATATTGCTATAATAAAAACCTTCCGAGCGGATAATTTCCATAAGCTCCAAGCGAGTCAGCAAAGTGTTCACAACAAGCGTGCGCATATCGTGCTTACGTGAAAGTTCGTAAGTAGAAACATCAATTTCTTCACCCTGATCTAATATGGCATTCACAATGTCAACAATACTCCCCGCATCAGGTGTGTCACCATAGACAAAATTTTCAAGCGTTGTGCAGTCTTCGGCACAGGCAAAAAGTTCGCAAACAGAAGGTTTTCCATCACGGCCTGCTCTGCCAATTTCCTGCATATAACTCTCAAATCCTTTCGGCAAATGATAGTGGTAGATATAGCGTATGTTGGCTTTATCTATCCCCATGCCGAATGCAATGGTTGCACAAATAATTTCTATCGAATTATCCATGAACCCATCTTGTACGGCTGCACGGTTTTCAGGCGACATTCCAGCATGATAGGCTCGAGCATTAAATCCATTATTTCTAAGATTTTCAGCTGCCATTTCTGCATCTCGCTGCAAGCTTACATATACAATTGTTGAACCAGGTGGTCTTGTACGTAACCTTTTGATTAGCAGTGATGGTCTTTCACTATTGCTACATGCAATAACACGCATTTCCAGGTTCGGCCGATAGAATCCTGTATTGATAACATTTTGATCTTTTATCTCAAAAGCTTCAGCAATATCAGTAGAAACTTTAGGGGTCGCCGTTGCTGTGAGGGCAAGCACTCGCTCCACGCAGAGTTCTTTTGCTGCCCGAGCAAGTTTTAAGTAATCAGGCCGAAAATTATGTCCCCATGCAGAAATGCAATGCGCTTCATCTACCGCCAACAAACTGATTTGTTGGTCTTTGATGATGCTTAAGAAACGTTCGTTTGACATGCGCTCGGGGGCAACAAACAGAATTTTAAGGTGCCCTGTACGAATGTTGTTAATTGCGTTGCGGTAGCTGTCAGCATCCAGGCTGGAGTCAAGACGCTCGGCAGAGATACCCTGTTTCTTTAAGCTGTCAATTTGATCTTTCATAAGCGCAATTAATGGAGAAATCACAAGCGTCAACCCTGGTAACAGTAAGGCGGGCAATTGATAGCAAAGACTTTTGCCAGAGCCAGTGGGAAAGATGGCAGCGGCACTCTCACCATTTAACAGTGTGGTTATGACTTCTTCCTGCCCAGAACGAAAAGCATCAAATCCAAAATGATCTTTTAGCGTTTGATAAATTTTGGTTTTGTCTATTTGATCTGTAGTTTGTTGAATATCCATGGCTTAATTATTTCTTTTTTTCTTTTTGTATTGGTCCAGCGTATTCTTGATTGAAACATTCCAAAACTCGACAAAGCCTATCACGTTATTCATGGTAAGATGCTAAATTATTAATACCATTGCCAAGCACTTTACGGGGTTTGGCCCCATCAGGTGGGCCAACAACTCCATTTTTCTCCATGAGGTCAATGATCCTGGCTGCCCTATTATACCCCACCCGTAACGCTCTCTGGACTCCTGATATGGAGGCCTGGCGGCTGGTCATCACAAAATTCAGTGCCTCATTATATTTTTCATCATACTCATCCTGCTTGTCGTTGGGCTTAACATCATCGGAATCCTGATCGCTCAGGACATCAAAAATATAATTGGGTTTTCGTTGTTGTTTGATAAAGGTTGTGATGGCATCCAGTTCATCTTCTGAGAGGTAGGTTCCATGGACCCTCGTCAGCCGAGCGGTTCCAGGAGGTACAAAAAGCATATCACCGTTGCCGAGCAGGGTTTCAGCACCATTGGAATCAATAATGGTACGGGAATCCGTTTTAGAGGAGACCTGAAAAGAAATTCGAGTCGGAAAGTTCGCTTTTATGATACCGGTCAACACATCAACCGAAGGCCTCTGGGTTGCCAAAATAAGGTGAATGCCTGCTGCACGCGCCATTTGAGCCAGACGGGTCAGAGAAAACTCTATATCCCTGGACGCTGTCATCATCAGATCCGCCAATTCGTCTATGATCACAACAATGTAAGGCAGGGGTTCCAATTCTTCATCATGTTCACAGAACTGGCCGTTTCTTGAAGCTGCCAACTTCTGATTGAACTGCTCGATATGCCTGACCTGGAACTCCGCAAGCAGATTATAGCGCCTATCCATCTCCCGAACCAGCCATTGCAGTGCAGTATTGGCTTTGTTCATGTCTGTAATAACCGGTGTCAACAGATGTGGAATATCGTTGTAGAAGGAAAGTTCGATCCGCTTGGGATCTATCATTATAAAACGCACCTCATCCGGAGTTGCTTTATAGAGAATACTGGTAATCATCGCATTGAGCCCCACGCTTTTCCCTGTTCCGGTGGCACCTGCGATAAGCAGATGGGGCATGGAATCCAACGCTACAACAACGGGGTTACCTACAATATCCTTACCAAGGCAGATGGGGATTTTTGAGTCAATCTCGTTAAAATCTGTCGAGGTGACAATATCCTTGAACGGCACAAGGTGTTTTTTAATGTTGGGTATCTCAATTCCCATCACATCCTTGCCTGGAATGGGCGCGACAATACGGATGCTATAGGCACTGAGGGCCAAAGCCAGATCGTCTGCAAGGCCTACAATTTTGCTGATCTTGATGCCTGGGTCTGGCTTGTATTCATAGGTGGTGATCACCGGACCGGGATGAATACCCATAACCTCACCCTTGATACCAAAATGCCCCAGCTTTGTCTCAAGAAGCACTGCATCGGTGCGAATACGTTCCTGGTCCACCAGATTTTCGCTACTGATATTTCTTAAAAATGAAAGCAAAGGCAGCTGATATTCGCTTAATTGTGCAGTTTGCCCATGTTGCTGCTCAAGGTAAGCACCATTATCAGCATCATGTCCGGTGTGATATCCAGCCTGTCCAAAGGGTTCATCAGCTTTCGGCAAAGGCGAGTTAAAAATATCCTGGTTCGCCTCAAGGAGTGAATCTTCTCTATATAATATTGTATCCTCAAGGTTTGATCCTGCATCCGGAGACCATTCTGTCGGAGAAGAACAGCCTGGAGCAAGGCTGGTTTTCCATTGTTCTGTGGGCAGATCCTCTGCATCGTATTCAAAGCCCAACCTTGCTGTATCTATTACAACACTCTCCGACTCAACCATTTCTACTGTCTGTGCAGTCACATCATCGTCAGCAGCACCTATGAAATCGGCAGGTGCCATTGAGGTTTCGACGGTGCTTTCCGCCAGAGCTACTGGTTGGGAAAACGTGTCCACATCCAACGAATTTCCTGTTGAATTCTGTTGCACAACACATTCCTCAACTTCCTCACTTTCAGGGGATTGGTTTACCGTAGCCGTGTCCTGTATACTCGTTTCTACCCCAGCAACGCAGGAAGGAGAGCCAGCTACCTTACTATCGGTCACATCCTGGCTTGTCACATCTTCTGCAAGCGGTATCTCCAATGATTGCTCTTTCACAGAAAGAGCCGGTACAACAGGTATGTCAATTGCCGTAGGAGCAATACATACAGGGCTTTGACTGATTTCAGAATGGTGATTGACCGTATCTGGTACGCTTGTTTCTGCCTCTGCAACACCAGTATGACGCTCGGGCTTCTTTTGATTAGTGGTGGGCTGACACGAATTACCCGGTACAGCTGATTTATCCCGGTTTTCTTGCTTTTCAGGAGCGGTCGCCGCAACCATATCTGAATCTGACTTGTCCGCTTTGGACGTGTCTGTACTTTCTTTCCCATCAGCGGAATGCAATAGAGCCGATGGAACAGAGTTCGTGTCAGCAGCGGTTGCAGAAATCGATATATCAAACTTGTCGGAGACGGATTGTTTGAGGGCCGTCGGAAAGTGTTCATTCGCAGCACATCCAGCAACGCTTGACCCTTCGATACTCATCTTTTCTTGAGACAGTGTGGAGCGCTGCAAGTAATCTGCTCGCTGCTTGTCCATTGTCTGATTTGCAGTAGGTCCTACAGAAGGTTGTGTAAACAATGATCCATCCTGACCAGTCTGAGTTGGATACTTTGATGGAAGCGCACTTTCCTGAGAAGGTGTGGTCCTTGCTGCTGGAGGTACAGCCGCTCTTTTTTCCAGGCGGGAGGTCTTAACCCTCTTTGGGCTGGTCATATAGGCAGCGGAAGGTCTTGTTGTTGCATGGGAAAATGTCGCATGCTGCAATTTTGCCTTCAGCGCTTGAAGCTCTTTCAGAACAATCTTGACCTCCTCATATTTTTTATCCAGTTTGGTATATTTTTCACTGATGTTCAGTGTTGCCAGTAAAAGCTTGTCATAGTGATTCAAGTTGTCCCGATGTGCACCAGTCTTCGCATCAACACACTTTAATTCCTTGATAATCAACGAAGCAATATCGTGGATATTTTCCAGGACATCAGCATTATCAATTTGAAATTTAGACTGACCACGTTCTGTTTTCAGAATGAGAACATCTTGATGAAGACTGTATTTGTAATCAAAACCTTGTTTGTTAATTCCCACGATACTGCCTATATGAAGTTATATTAAGTTTGAAACGGTAAGGATGACAACCTGCCTCTGTCTTCATAATACATCCTGATCTCTATGACATCCGATATACCATGACAGGTGAAAGCGAGGGCTCGTTCGGCTAAAGCGTACTTTTTTTTGCTGATAAGGCGTTCCAATAAGCATGCTCCAGGGCAACCTGGAGCGTGTAGAACAACAACAATAACATACCAACTATCTAGAGCCGAAATAGGCGAAAGCCGAATGAACCATAAAAGGAGAGAATGCGCCAGTTTTTCCTGAATTACATCCCCTTCGCCACAGTTTCGAAGGTCTCACAAGTTCGCTATCTGCAACCCACCTCCTCTACCAAGGAATTGACCTCTACACAATCAGCCGTCTTCTTGGGCATAAATCAATAAATACCACGACAATATATCTCCATATCATTCCAGAAAGATTTGCCAAACTTGAAAGCCCTCTCGATAAATTCGTACCTGAAAAGGAGGGCGAAAAATGAAACAGAATCTTCCTATTCCGATGCGTAGACACCACCACGAGGTCGCCGATATTTTCAATTTTTTTGGTGATCAGTACCGACAAAAAATAGCCTTACTGTAAGCAGATTAAGGTTATGCGTCACATTCAGACATGTCGTACAGCTGAACTAAGCGGTCATGTCGAACAATGCAACCAGTGGGGATTTGAAAAAATATCCTACAATTCTTGTCGAGACCGGCATTGCCCCAAAGGCCAAACCATGACTAAAGAAAAGTGGCTATAAGGAGCAGAGGTTATGTAAAACAAGAGATCTACCAAAAATTGCAGATTAAAATTGCAATTTCTTACAAACAAAGTCAGCAACAGAGCTTTCTCTTTGGCATCCTCTGCTGATCCGGGTTGAAAAAATCCATACTTTCAAAAAGTCACGAAAGGCCCGACTATCCTTCCATTAAGAAGGACATTTTCACCTCTTTTAATCAAATCATTCAGGTAATAACAATATTCTTAGCTGGCATGATTTATGCGATAGACAGATAAGCAAAGACTTTAGATTACACCTAAATTTGCAATTGACTATGCCGCCGGAACTGCTAGGTAGATAGGACAATTGAGGCAAAAGTAGATTCCAGGTTTGGTCGAGCACCCTATTTTTTGATTATTAATACAGACACCGATGCCTTGGAGGTTTTGGATAACAGTGCTGCTGTAGAGAATCAGGGGGCGGGGATTAGCGCAACCCAACTCGTATCGGATAAAGGTGTTGAAGGTATACTTACCGGCCGTGTGGGACCTAACGCCTCAAAAGCATTTCAAGCAGCCGGAATTACGCTCTATGAGGGCGTATCATTACAAGAGAGGGTTAAAGAGGCCGTAACCAAACTCAAAAACGGTGAATATAGCAACAATCCAACTGCGGCAGGGGGTGCTCCTCAAGGCCAAGGAAAGGGACGAGGACTTGGACAGGGTAAGAGAAATCTTACAGCCCAAAGTAATAACAACCTATCCTTTAGCGCCGTTTTCTTCAGAATTTCACCTGTAGACCACTATGATCTACAGATAAAAAATAATGAACCTTACGCCACCTGAACTGATGAGGAAATTCGGCTAACCATACAAATTTTCAAAAACTGGAGGTTATATTATGAAAGCACTGGTTGCTTACTCAAGTAAAAGCGGTAATACAAAAAAATTAGCTGAAGCACTCTACGGTGCCGTCCAGTTTGAAAAAGATCTGGTCGCAATCTCTGATAATCCGGATCCGAGCGGGTATGATTTTGTGGCAGTCGGTTTTTGGCTGCAGGCTGGACAACCCGATCCAGCCGCCCAGGAATTTCTAACTAAGATTGGTAATAAAAAAGAAGTCTTTTTATTTGCGACCCATGCTGCGGCAAGAGATTCAGATCACGTTAAAAATGCCATGAATAAAGCAAAAGAGTTGGCTGCTCCGGCCCGAATCTGCGCTATTTACAGCTGCCTTGGAGAGGTTGCTGAAGAAACCCTTGCAAAAGTAGGCAAAAAAGATCCTCAACCTGTCTGGTTTGCGGACGCACCTGCTGCCAAGGGACATCCCGATGAAGAGGACATCAGGCAACTTCTTCATCTCTTTAGCAATCTGACACTACCATAATTTACAACTGGCCGTGAAACGTGAAGAGATCTATTGCCACCCTGACAAAAGAGTAAGAGGATACCTGAAAATTCTTGGATTCAACGGTTGGAAGTATTGGTACGGAATGCCTTAGACATTGCCATCTAACAGAGGGAAAATTGTGCAGTCTACACCAATCTTAAAAAAACCTGATACATTTCGAGTTCCGCCAAATCTCATAAATTATGAAAAAACCTGTGCATCTTTTTCCTGGCAAAATGTTTATGAGCAATTACGCTGCGACCAGAGCAACAAAGGCATGAATATAGGCTATCTGGCCGTGGATCGACACGCCGATGGCCCGAACTCGAATCAACTCGCCCTCCGCTGGCTTGGTCGCGACGATACCACCCTTGATTTTACCTATCAAGAACTCAAGCAACAGAGCAACCGCTTTGCCAATCTGCTGCAACAGCTGGGAATCAGTAAAGGTGATACGGTGTGTGTCTTTTGCGACAGAATTCCATCACTCTATTTTGCCGCACTGGGGACTCTCAAAAATCTCAGTATATTTTGTCCGCTTTTTTCAGCGTTTGGCCCAGAGGCTATCTTTCACCGCTTACAGCAAGGTGACGCCAGAGTCTTGGTGACCACAACTCGGCTGTATCATCAAAAAATTAAAGGCTTACTCAAACGATTGCCGAAATTGCAGCATGTGCTGCTGACCGATGCCCCCAAAGATATGCACGAAGGACTCTGGTCTTTGCCTCAACAGATGTCCGGTTCCTCAATCGCTTACAACATAGCACCAACCGATCCCGAAGATCTTGCCCTACTCCACTTTACTAGCGGCACCACCGGAATGCCAAAAGGAGCCTTACACGCACACAATGCTGTTCTGGCCCACTACATTACCGGAAAATATGTGCTCGATTTCCATCCCGGTGACATCTTCTGGTGCACCGCCGATCCGGGCTGGGTAACCGGTATATCCTACGGCATTATCGCTCCTCTTGTATGCGGTGTCACTAATATCATCGATGGGCAAGAATTTGATGCCCGGCGCTGGTACCAGATACTGGGAAGCCAAAAGGTTAATATCTGGTACACCTCACCAACTGCCATTCGTCGATTGATGCGCCTGGACACCGAGCCCAGCAGTACATTTGACCTACAGTACCTTAGGTGTATCCACAGTGTGGGAGAGCCACTCAACCCCGAGGCAGTGCTTTGGGGGCAGGATGTCCTCGGAATACCAATCCACGACAACTGGTGGCAAACTGAGACAGGAGGCATCATGATTGCCAACTACCCTGCCATGGAAATTCGGCCCGGTTCCATGGGCCGACCGCTGCCAGGTATCGAGGCTGCCATCGCCCAGCGACATGGTGAAACTGAACTAGAAATAGTTACAGAGCCTGATGTACAGGGAGAGCTGGCTCTCAGGTCTGGATGGCCCTCAATGTTTCGTGGATATCTGCATGATAAAGAGCGATATCATAAATGTTTTATAGGCGACTACTACCTCACCGGTGATCTGGCCAGACAAGATAGTGATGGATATTTTTGGTTTGCTGGAAGGGCTGACGATATTATCAAGACAGCAGGCCATCTGGTCAGCCCATTTGAGGTGGAGAGTGCATTAATGACCCATCCGGCAGTAGCCGAAGCAGGCGTAATCGGTAAACCACATTCCCTCTTAGGTGAGCTGGTTAAAGCCTTTGTGGCGCTCAAGCCAGGTCTTACTGGTGATGATGACCTGCGCCTTGCACTGATCGGCTTTAGCCGACGTCTTCTTGGTCCGGCCATAGCCCCAAGGGAAATTGAATTTACTAACGATCTTCCCAAAAATAAGGCTGGTAAAATCATGCGGCGCCTCCTTAAAGCCCGTGAACTTGGCCTACCCCAAGGAGACATTTCGACCCTGGAGAAGGAAGATCAATGAGAGTAATTACTTTTCGTAATTAGAGAGAGATGCTCCTATGACAATTAGAAACCTCAACTATTTATTTGCTCCTTCCTCAGTGGCTCTGATCGGAGCAAGTCAAAAACCCGGCACTGTTGGAAGTGTGCTGGCCAGTAATTTATTTGGTGCCAAATTTAGGGGGGAGATTTTTCCGGTAAACCCTAAATACAAAACAATTGAGGGAGTAGCGTCTTATCCTGATATTGCAAGTCTTCCTCAGGTACCTGAGCTGGCAGTGATTGCCACTCCACCTGATAGTGTGCCGGAGCTGATTGGCGAACTTGGAAAAAGGGGTACTAAAGCAGCGGTGGTCATTACCGCCGGATTTACCGAGAGCAACGCCCCTCACGGCCAAGAACTTACCAATGCCATGCTGGCAGCGGCTCGGCCATATCTACTGCGAGTTGTCGGCCCTAACTGCCTGGGTATTCTGGTTCCTGGAATCGGGCTCAATGCAAGCTTTAGCCATGTCCAGCCATTATCCGGCAATCTCGCCTTTGTAGCCCAATCGGGAGCCGTCTTAACGGCTGTACTCGACTGGGCCACCTCAAAAAATATCGGATTCTCTCATTGCGTTTCGCTAGGTGACATGGCTGATGTAGATTTTGGAGATATGCTGGATTACCTCATAAATGACCCCTCAACCCGAGCGATCCTGCTCTATATTGAAGCTATAACCGATGCCCGGAAATTCATGTCAGCCGCTCGGGCGGCAGCCCGTATAAAACCAGTTATTGTGCTCAAGGCCGGCCGATATGCAGAAAGCGCCCTTGCAGCAAATTCTCATACAGGAGCGCTGGCAGGTTCCGATGCAATATACGACGCGGCCTTTAGACGAGCAGGAATGTTGCGGGTAAGTGACATGCAGGCCTTATTTGACGCGGTCCAGACTCTGGCCATGGCCCGTCAGGTTACAGGAGAGCGTCTGGCAATCTTGACTAATGGAGGCGGTCTTGGAGTAATGGCTACCGACTCACTGATCTCTCGTGGCGGTCGGTTGGCTGAGTTGAACCCCGAAACCCTCGATATACTCAACCACGTCCTTCCTTCTACCTGGTTACATGGCAATCCGATCGATATCATCGGTGATGCCCCAGGCCGCCGCTACGCCGATGCTCTGGAACCCCTATTCAATGATAAAGAAGTAGATGCTGTTTTGGTACTCAACTGTCCCACGGCATTAGCTTCGTCCAGCGAGGCAGCCCGAGCGGTGATCGATACACAACAAAACAAGACATCGATGTATAACCGCACAGTAGTATTGACCTGCTGGATGGGAGAGGGCTCAGCTCTTGAAGCCCGGCACCTTTTTACTAAAAACAACATTCCCACCTATGCAACACCCACCGAAGCAGTACGGGGGTTTATGCAAATAGTTCGTTACCGAAAAAGTCAGGAAATGTTGATGGAAACGCCACCCAACATTCCCGAGATGTTCATCCCGGATTCAACCAAAGCCCGACAACTGATTAATAAGGCTCTGGCTGAAAATCGTCACTGCCTCACAGAATCAGAAGCCAAAGAGGTCCTGACAGCCTACGCTATTCCTGTCGTGGAAACCTATGAAGCAGACTCCCCGGATGCTGCCGCAAAGCTTGCCGAAAAAATTGGAGGCCCAACGGCTCTGAAAATTCTTTCAGCAGATATTATTCACAAATCTGATGTGGCCGGTGTCAGTCTCAACCTTGAGACTTCAGATGTAGTACGTGAAAACGCAGTTGCCATGTTAAACCGTGTGCATAGCCTGCGACCAGATGCCACATTTCAGGGATTTACGGTCCAACCAATGATCCACCGTCCCCATGCCCACGAACTGATTATCGGCATGGTAGATGATAATCTTTTTGGTCCTGTGATCCTGGTGGGACATGGCGGTATTGGTGTAGAGGTCATCGATGACAAGGCCCTCGCCTTACCCCCACTCAATATGCACCTGGCCCATGATCTGATTGCGCGTACCCGTGTCTATCGCCTTCTAAAAGGCTATCGAAACAGGCCTAAGGCTAATCTGGACAGTATAGCCCTCACTCTAGTAAAAGTATCTCAGCTTGTTTGTGACATTGCAGATATCGCCGAGTTAGACATCAATCCGCTGCTGGCCGATGAAAATGGGGTAATTGCGTTGGATGCCCGTATTAAAGTGGTCAAGGCAACGCGCCCTGCGGCCGATCGGCTGGCAATTCTTCCCTACCCTAAGGAATTGGAAGAATCCCTCAGTCTACCAGACGGACAGACCCTGCTCATCCGTCCAATCCGCCCGGAAGACGAACCCAATTTTCAAAAGATATTTAAAAGTTTATCTCTGGAAGAGATTCGCCTACGTTTTTTTCATCCCATGAAAATCATGTCCCACTCCTTCGCTGCCCAACTCACCCAAATCAATTATGACCGGGAGATGGCGTTAGTGGTAGAAGGAAATAATAAAGCGGGAGAAAAGGAACTCTATGGCGTGGTGCGAATCATTGCTGATCCGGACAATGAACGGGCAGAATATGCCATCTTACTCCGCGGCGATATGACGGGTCTGGGGCTTGGTCCCATGCTATTACGTCGCATCATTGATTATGCAAGCAGTCGTGGGATTGGTGAAATTTTTGGCGATGTTCTTAATGATAATAAATCTATGCTCAAGCTATGTCGTTTACTTGGGTTTTCTGTCAAATCGGATAGAGACGACCCGGGAGTAATGCAGGTCTCCCTGAAGCTCTAGCCGATTTTCTCATGAACATCGTGACATTTTGATTACAAACTTAATGAGATATTCGGCCTAATACAGGAGTACCAGTTCATCTCACTCACTTTTTTCTGCTGCTTTTGATTTTTTATCTCCGAGATAGGCAATGCAGCCATTGAGGGTCGTCAATTGTGGATAATCGGTCTCCGGGATTTTCGACTGAAAAGATTCCTGCAATTGCCCTATGAAATTGACAAAGTCTACAGAATCAAAATCAAATTGATCGCGGAAACGAACATCCGGGTTCAGATTTTCAAGAGTCGACTCAGGAGCGATTCTAGAGATGGTTTCCAAGACAAGAGCTTCTATTTCTATTGGTAGCATGTTTTTGCTCCTTATCAGTTTTAGGGATCTACAGTAAATGGAGAATGGTTCTGATTGTGCGATGCAGATGGAAAAGGACGGAGAAGCATTTTATCGAGATATTGCCAAAAGAACCAACAATGCAGGCTTGCAGAAGATTTTCACTACGCTGGCAGATGAAGAAGTGGCTCATTATAATACCTTTAAAAAGCTGTATGAGAAAACAACCACCAAAGTGGTTAAAAGCAATATTCTCGAGAAGGCAAAAAATATATTTATCGAATTAAAAGAGTCCGTTTCTTTTTAGTACCTTACAGATTATTTCGAAGTCTGCGTTTATCTCTTGTTTTTTGAAAGAAAAAAATCTGTCTCAAGGTACTTATCCCGGCTTTTTTCCCATCTACCGGGATTTGAAGATTGCCCTGTCAAATGTTGTGAATAGCTGTCAACACAAGGGATTAGTGCAGAAATCATGCCGGATGCAAAATTTCTAATGTAGGTCGTTTTTCTATAGATTACACAAATATTGAAGAAAATCAGGCTAAAATAAAAGCGAGATCTGCAAAAGATTGCAGATGAAATTTACAGTTTTTATAACTCCGAGAAAAGCAGGCACCTATGACAAACCTGCAACAATGTGAAAAGATACCATTTATAAAAAAAATTAATGTCGGCTTATTTATTGCCTTCAAATTATCAAAAGGAGGATACTCAATGGATAAGAGTCAATACGGACGACGAGACAGATTAGTGCAGGAAAAACAGCATGATACCTACAGAGAGAACAAAAAGTGGCCAGAACCAACAGTGTGTAAAGATTGCAATGCCGTCTACATTGAGGGTCGCTGGACTTGGTATGAAACACCCATTAAGGACAACAAAGTACTCTGCCCCGCCTGTCAACGTATTACCGAAAACTTCCCGGCCGGTTACCTGGGGTTAAAGGGATCCTTTTTCAAGAAGCATCAGGAAGAGATGCTTAATCTCATCCGTAACGAAGAAAAGGAGGAAAAAGGTGAGCATCCACTGGAAAGAATCATGGCCATAACCGAGGAAGATGAGCAGACCCTGATAACGACCACCGGCATCCACATTGCCCGCCGTATCGGCGAGGCCGTTTCCCGTGCCTATAAAGGCGCCCTGTCATTAACCTATGGTGACGGTGAAAAAACGATCCGCGTGTTGTGGGAGCGTCCCTGAGACAGGGATGATGAATTGATAATAATGGGCCAACAGCTAGTCAATGCTCTGTTGCGAAGTATTGAGGCGGATTGTCGAGATACCAGCAGATACACCGGAATACAAGTATTTAAGCCGGAGGTTATGAAGGCCATCGCCAGGGTACCACTGGAAGAATTTGTGCCGGATCATCTGAAACCATGGGCGTATGAAAACGATCCCTTGCCCATCGGTTGCGGCCAGACAATTTCCCAACCTTTTATTGTTGCACTGATGACCGACCTGCTTTGCCCGAACAAGGACGATATCATTCTGGAAGTTGGAACCGGCTCAGGATACCAGGCAGCGGTACTTTCACACTTGGTTAATAGAGTCTATACGCTCGAAATCGTTCCATCCCTGGCACTGAAGGCGGAGCAACTTCTTAAAGAACTCGGTTACGATAATATAGAAATTCGCCAGGGAGATGCTTTTTGGGGATGGCGGGAACATGCTCCTTTTGACGGAATCATCGCCACGGCTGCCGCGGGCCATATACCAGCTGCTTTGAAAGAGCAGCTCAAGCCCGGCGGCAGACTTGTTATCCCGATTGGTCACCCCCATATGCCCCAGGAACTTCTGCTGGTTGAAAAAGAAGCAAACGGTCATTTTACCCAAAGGAATATCCTGCCTGTTGCCTTTGTCCCATTTACCTGCGAAATCAATACTGCTGGTAACCAGGAGTAACCAGCGCTGCACTCGAAAATATACACCATTTCAGATTTGAGATTTTTTAGCGTAGACCTGAATAGTTGCAATTTTTCAATGAATAGAAAAGGGGTGAGCACATGAAAGAGGCTATGTTCTATAAAGCCGGCAAAAAAAACGAGATAATCTGTGAATTGTGCAACCATCATTGTCACATAAAAGAATGGAAACGCGGTATCTGCGGAGTGCGGGAAAACTGCGGAGGCGTTTTATACACTCTGGTCTATGGCCAGATGATCGCCGAAAACATTGACCCCATCGAAAAAAAGCCCCTGTTCAACTTTCTGCCCGGCAGCAAGGCCTATTCCATCGCCACTGTCGGCTGCAACTTCCATTGCCTCCACTGTCAAAACTACGATATCTCACAATATCCTCATTTAAACAACGGTGAGATAGCCGGCAAAGAGCGCACAGCTGTGGCCGTGGTCGACGATGCTGAGCGCAGTGGCTGCGCAAGTATCTGTTACACCTACGTGGAACCGACAATTTTCTATGAATTCGCCTATGATTGTTCTGTGCTTGCCCATAAGCGGGGGCTGAAAAACGTCTTTGTCAGCAATGGCTATATGACCCCAGAGGTAACGCGAAATCTGGCACCGTGTCTTGACGCCATCAATGTCGATATCAAGGCGTTTACTGATGACTTCTACAAGAAGGTCTGCAAGGCCAGGTTGCAGCCCGTGCTTGATAACGTCAAGCTCATGCACGAACTCGGGGTCTGGGTTGAGGTGACCACGCTGCTTATTCCGGGCCTCAATGATTCGCCGGAAGAGTTGCGCGAGATAGCCCGGTTCGTTAAATCGGTTTCACCGACCATGCCCTGGCATGTGACGGCCTTTTATCCCACCTATAAGATGCTGGACCGGGAACCTACTCCGTTGGCCACCTTGCGCAAAGCGCGGGAAATAGGCCTTAAAGAGGGGCTGCAATATGTGTACGAAGGTAATATTCCCGGTGAAGGCGGGGAAAATACCTACTGCCCAGGTTGTGGCGCTGAGTTGATCAACCGCTATGGTTTTAGTATCCGACAGAACAATCTGACCGAAGGTCGGTGCAAAACGTGTGGTCAGCAGATTGCAGGCCTATGGAGCTGACTTCTATCACATATTTATATGAAAGCTGGCTGACTGTGCTTGTCCTGAAACTGTTATTTCTTGCTTTGGGAAATATCTCAGCCACCAACGCATTTACTCAACCGGCATCATGCAAGGAGGATCGACTATGACTCTGATACTCACTTCCACCGCGTTTTCCCATTACCATGAAATCCCTCTACTCTATACCTGTGACGGCAGTGATCTGTCACCGCCCCTGGACTGGTCCGGAGTACCTCGGGGAACCGAGAGCCTGGTCCTTATTGTCTACGACCCGGATGCACCTGATCCGGCTGCTCCTAAAATGACCTGGGTCCACTGGGTTCTATATAATCTACCTCCCGCCGCTACCGGTCTTGTTCAGGGGATTGTCGGCCCTGACCTGCCGACCGGCACCATGGAGGGTAAAAATGACTGGCAGCGTACCGGTTATGGCGGCCCGTGTCCGCCCATCGGCCGCCACCGTTATTTTTTCACCCTGTATGCCTTGGATTCGGTTCTGCCGGATCTCGACAGACCTACGAAAGCTCAACTGGAAAAGGCCATACAGGGCCATATCAACGCTGAGGTCGAGCTGATGTGATCGTTTTTAGACAGGGATTTTATAGGGTTCTTTCTATCGTATTTCCTCTTATTTGCGTGCTCTCCGAGGAAAAGCAACATCGAAAAAAATTATCACGCCAGCCAGGCGGATGGAATTTTCGGTAGTTTAGGCTTACGCCTCCTGGAACGGTAACTTACCCGGATTAACGTTCCATAAACCCCAAACAACAAACCGTTTTGCTTAAAATATTTTGTTCCCTCTAAATTGACAGATGGCAAATGTCCCAAATGCAAGACAGGGCAGGATAAGCGAGGCCTTTAGCAGCGCAGAGGTACGATCAAAATCCTTCAGGAGCTTGCTTTTATGCGCTCGATAATAGCCCATCACTTGACTTGGCATTCCATCCTCCTCGAATTTGTCACGTTCCTTATGAGTTATGTTCCACAGTTATGACTACTTTTCCCTGGGCCTGTCCTGTGCCAAAATAGCGGAGAGCTTCAGCAATCTCGATTAACGGGTAGACTTTCATTCTCTCTCCAGCACCTTTTGCAGCGGTTTGATCAGCTCCGTTTTTATGCGCTTGGTATAGATTTCCTTTCGCATCGAAGGCATCCGGTTTAGAAGCAACATCATCGAATTCGTAATTCGAGATTTGTAGTCCTTCTGTGGGAAATCGTACCACCCGTTTTTTTTGTAGAAATTGTGATCCGCCCGGAAGGGGAATCGCAACCGACCATAGATGACGTCTCTGAAAACCTTACTGCCACCAACACCGAGAAAACTGGCTGGTTTTACATAGCCATCGTTGGCATAGCGGATAAGTCGTTCAGCCAGGCTCAGCAGAAGGGCATCGATCTCGGCCGAATCACCACATTCATCCGTTACAAAATCCACGATGCTGGCCTGCTGAACCTCAAAAAAGCCTTCCAGTGCCTGCCTGAGGTTGGGGTTCTGGCTCAAGGGTCCGGAGATAATAAATCCGAGTTGTTTGTCCTTCATCACCGGTATGTGGGTATTGAAGAAGCTCCTATCAAAGAACAGCTTCCACCGTGACGACAAATACCTGTCTTTGGTCGAACCAGCCAAAACGAGGATATTGGCGCTCATTACTTTTGTATTGAAGAACTCGACGTAGCCGTCCTTATCACCGTATTGGCAACTGTTATCGTATCCGCACTGAATGCAGCCCAGGCATCCTCCCTTGATATCGACCTCGTTGAGATCAATCATCTCGACTTCACCGGAAAATGTCCCTGTGAATTGGCGAAGCATCCGCCCCAGATTAGTCCCCTCATCCTTCGAGTCCGTCAGAACCACCACTTTTGGGCTGCCAACGCCGATCTTGGTCTGAACATCTCCGGGAACATACTCGAACGAACTGTGTATCAATGGACGGAAGTTCCTCGACGTGAGTTCGTTGTTTTCGATGGTGTAAAAAAGATGTTCGGCGAACAGCGACAACCGCGTCCTTTCCTTCTCCTCCAGCAGGTCAAACATATCAGCGGAGAACCCCCCGGCGAACTTCATTTCAAGATCATCGCTAATCGCATTGATGCAATTGTGGGCAATATGGTCATAGAAATGCATCGAGGTGCTCAGAGATGCTGCGTATTTGTCCTTGAACGTATCTTCGGCCCCCTCTTGCCCAGATGAGCTCAATGAATCGTTTGTAGTTGGAGGGCACCAGGAGGTAATACAGCGGGAAGGCCCATAACACGCCGTTTGCAGAGCTAACCGCATCAATGATTTCCCAAAAGGCATTATCATCTCTTTCGATTGTCTTGATTCGCTGCGAGATGTTCAGGATTTTCAGCTCATGCTGCGGAAACTTGTTCTGGATAAAGTGGACATACTGCATCGTTATGCTAATGTCACCTTTGGGACTTCCGTTTAAGACAATGATTTTCATTGCAACCAGCTCCCTTTGATGTTGATGATCCGAACGCTTCCGGGAGAACGATGTATGCATCGGTATTCCACATAGTAATACTATGGCATTTGTTGCACCGCGATAGCCACCCAATCACAAGTTATTATAACTACTTGTATAACTCCAGATCCTAAAAACCTCGGCAACCACCTTTTTCATGTTTTCAGCATCATTTTCTAACTGTATACCTCAGCTACACTTGCTGTAACGGTAGGTAATAAGAAGTTGCTTTCGAATCAACCAATAGAAAAGAGTAAATAAGGTAGAATGGTTCCAATTTCTGGTCATCAAAATGAAGTCTGGAAAACCAAAAAGCCGAACTGCCTTTTTCCAAGGCAGCTCGGCTATCTGTTGAGACCCGTAGCTTTCCGTCCCAGCCTTTCAGCAGGTTTGGCTTTATCTATCGTCAGTTAAATCGGAACTAACCTTATTTAATTATACGACAGCGTCTTTTGAAAAAGCAAGTTTACCGCGTGGTTCTGGCAGGTTGATTTCACGCTACATCAATTGGTTTGAATATTAAGAGGTTACGAGTCAACCTGATAATCAAATCCTTTCATGCCGCATGGTGAGAGAATCTTCCTGTTTGTGCGTTCAGATACTTTTACCATTAAAAACTACGCATTGCATAGTGACAGTTATCAATAGCACCTGACGTCCATGGATTTCTCACCCCTATCGTGGCCATCACCCGCGTAAATGGAACGTAGTGGAATTCCTGTCAGAGTGCATGACAAGATTAAGCGTTCATCATAATCTTCTGTCAGCAAAGATCATGTTAAATAAAACGACTATCCATAATGTCGACATTTTTATCTTCGAATTACCCTGGTTTTACTCACTATTTTTTATTTGGAAGCGCACGAGTCACCCCGCAAACCCAATATTCTGCAACGGAGGGATTACGTTCTAAAAACATCTCTCTCCCATGCTGGTCAACACCATTGAAGGGACAAGCAAAGTTCATACATTTTGAACAGAGAAAGAGCTTAAGTGATGCAAAAAAGGCTGCGTTCGTCAGCAGGTAAAGTGCAAGCAGAAGCCAGGCCTCGATGAGAAAGAAAAAAGACAAGGGAAATCCCCAAATGATTATAAGCCCTGTGAAAAACCAAAAGTTTTCATATTTTGACACCGGCCCTGGACGATACTTCCACAGTTTCGGAGAACCATGATTGGCCCAGCAGGTCAAGGTTGATCCCTTTTCGGCATAGTGAGGACAATGGGAGCACATGACCCGTATTTCAAGAAAGCCAAAGAAGCCGATGGAAAGGGCAATGTACATCGCAAATAACCAGTGGCTAAAACCATATATTACAGCACCACCAATAATGAACCCCGGCAAACAAATGAGCAGAAAGTGAATAAGATCCTTCGGTCGAAAGTGACAATGTACCTTTGCTGAAACCGGGCAATCAGCACACGAGGTGGCCGAGCATGTTGCGATGGGGTGTATCGGATCTGGAAATGCCGTATTTCAATCTCCTGGTTCGCTCAAACTTTAGTGCCTTACCCCAGAAAACCTGTCATAAAAAACAAGAAAGCTGGAGACTTTTTTGAAATTAAGTAGTTAGCATAACCAGCTGATAATAAATCTTTTCATCCCTGAATCCTGCCGTCAACGATCGTGATCACGCGGTCGGCGGCAGCGGCGAAGCGGGTTTCGTGGGTGACGACTGCCACGGCGCGATGATGCCGGTGCGCCAGTTCTTTCAGGATATTCTCTACATTCTCGCTTGAGGCCGAATCCAGGTTGCCGGTCGGTTCGTCGGCGAGGATCAGAAGCGGGTCATTGGCCAGCGCACGGGCGATAGAAACACGCTGACTCTGGCCACCGGACAGTTGGCGCGGTAGTTTATGCTGCTGCTCCTCAAGTCCCAGATCCGTCAGCAACGATGCCGCACGGGTGTGAATCTGCTCATCGGACAACCGGGCCAGACGCTGCATGGGCAACATCACATTCTCCAGCGCCGAAAATTCCGGCAACAGGAAATGTGACTGAAAGACAAAACCCAGCTCCGAAAGGCGCAATTCGGCCAGCCTGTCCTCGCTGCAGTCAGAGACGTTCTCGCCATTCATCCAGAGGGTTCCACTGGTCGGTGTATCAAGCAGTCCAAGCAGGTAGAGCAAAGAGGATTTTCCCGATCCGGAGGGACCTGTTATCACTACAAACTCCCCACGCCGAATCTCCAGCCCTGCATCTTCCACCAGCGTAACCGGCACTTCGCCGGATAGTTTACGTGTCAGGTGCTCGGTTTTTATAACGATATCGCTCATACCCCACCCCGCAGAATATCGACCGGCTGGACACGCGCTCCCTTTCTCGCTGGCAGGAATGCGGCGATGAGTGCTGCGCTCAGGGCGAACCCGCTGGCAATTCCAAATTGCATCCATCCCCAGTCAAGCGGCATCACGATGGGTTGCGTGCTTCCCGGCGGTTTGAACTCAATCTGCATCAGCGCATACATCAGGGCGCTGCCCAGCTGCAGGCCAAGTAAGCTGCCGATAATTCCCAGGATGAATCCCTCTATCACAAAAATCCGTTTGATATCGCGTCCAAGGAAACCCATGGATTTGAGAATTGCGATATTGCGGATGGCGAGTGCACTCATGAGGTCTTCCGATGCTTCCTGCCATGATATGCTTTTATAACCGAAACGTCTTTCCAGATCGACTGCGATCGCGCGGGCGCGATACGGATCAGGCAGCTTAACGATGACGGTATTGGCCCGATGCGGACGGTTCATCAATAGCTGCATACTTTTAAGCGAGACAAAACCATGTTTCAGATCATATTCCGATCTGCCGGTGCGGAAAACGCCAAGAATCTTTGAGGTACGCACCTGTCCGGTTGGCGCGGTGACGGTAATGTTATCGCCGCGTTCCAGGGAGAAGGTCCGAAGCAACTCTTCCCCAAGAACAATACCATTGGGGTTTGCGATCAGATCGCCGATGCTGCCGGAAATCATGTAATCCTGAATGGTAACGACATCCTGTATGTCTTCGGGGATCATTCCGTCCAGGGCGACGGCGACATTCTTGCCCGCAAAACTCAAGACACCCTGCCCCGCAAGCACGGGGGAAGCCTCTACCCCCGGCATGGTCTGCAGGTAATCGACAACCTGTTCGTAACCACGAATGCCCCGTGTTTCGGTCACGGGTTTGACACTACGCAGCTCAATCGCACCCTTGCTATTATAGAGCCGTTCGACTGGCTGCAGGTGCGGATTAGGATAGGTATCCGTTACAAAAATATGTGGCACATTATCGATCAGCCGCCGGATAAAATCCTTTTCTGATCCCTGCATCATCGAGGAAATCGTGAGGAAAAACGCCATGCCCAGTATGATACCCAGCAACGAAACCAGGCTTTGCCGCTTGCGAGCAAACAGATGCCTTATGGCGATAGATGCCAGCAACCGCATGACTATTCCTCCTGTTGAACCATCCGGGGGCGTACTTTCAGCCCTTTTTCCAGTTCGGCATCAGGTTTTAGGACAATGACATCATCCGCTTCAATACCGCTGAGAATCTCCGTTTCCTTAAGTCCCTTAGCACCGATGGAAACCTTGCGTTTTACGAGCTTATCCTCTTTGACCAGCCAGACATTTCCCTGTGTAACCGCGCTGGAAGGCAACAACAACGCTTTCGGTGTTTCACGGATGATGATATTGGTTTCAGCGGTCATGCCGATCATCAGCGGGGTTTCTTCGCTGAACCCAATGCGCACACGATAACTGCGCGACACCGGGTCACCCATTGGCGTGATGCTTTATACCAATCCTTCATATATCTGGTCGGGAAATGCATCGGCGCGTGTCAACACCTTCTGCCCCGGCTGCACGAGAGCGATATCTTCTTCATCCACTTCCGCGGAAATCCGTAGCGGCGAACAGCAGGAGAGCCAGAATACCGTTTTATTCGCTGGGATCAGCTGACCGACCTCCCCGTCACGACGAATAATGCGACCATCCGCCGGAGCGACCAGCTTCATGAAATCGGATTCGGCAACGGCCTTCGCCACGGCAGCCTCCGCCGCTTTCCATTCCGCAAGGGCGCGATCGTGCTCTGTGTTGGATAAGGCACGCTGCTTTAGCAAGGTTTGCTTACGCTCAAATTCCTGCTTCAAAAAGTCTTCACGGGCCTGCAATTCCCGGAACTTCTGACGCAAGTCTGTGTCCTCCATCCGGGCAAGCAATTGGTTTTTTTTTACGGAAGCGCCTTCATCAATATGCAACTCCATCAGGCGTGCGGTGATGCGCGGGGCAATTGGAAGCATGACAGACGCCTCCACTGTTCCGGTCACATAGACCGCCTGCACGGCCAATCCACGGTGCGGACGAATAACTTCTACTTTGTCGCCCCCCAACCAAAGGATGGAAACCCCTCCACCCACGAGCAGAAACACGACCAATAGGATAACAACCAAAGGTTTACCCCGGCAAAGAACCTTAATCGATTTCATCTGCTCTCCTTTATGTGCAAGTAAACGATTATTATTCCAATTACCAGTATCAAACAATCCCTAAACCATTGGACGCTGTTCCGTCTAAAAATATTTAAGAGACAACGATTCCTCCAAGGTAAATTATGACAAATAGACATATTATTACTGTTGTAATAACCTTGCTATCCATCATTTAGCACCAGATAGCGAACGTAGAGAAGACCTTCGAGGCACTTACACCCCTCAGGTAAGCGTTTGACTCCGAGGGGGTACTGAACTGAGTCCTGGCTTATTTCTCGTTTACCGGGGTTAGCACGATAGACAGAAGCTGTATAACCTCAGCTACACTTGCTATAACGATAGTTAATAAGAAGTTGCTTCCGAAACAACCAATAGAAAAGAGTAAATAAGGTAAAGTGCCTCCAATTTCTGGTCGGCAAAATGATGTCAAGAAAACTAAAAAGCCGAGCTACCTTTTTCCAAGGCAGCTCGGCTATCTGTTGAGACCCGTAGCTTTCCGTCCCAGCCTTTCAGCAGGTTTGGCTTTATCTGTCGTCAGTTAAATCGAAACTCATCTTATTTAATTATACGACGGTGCCTGAAGAAAGAGCAAGTCTACAGCGTGGTTTTCGCTGAACATATATGGTAGCTCCCTTAAAGTTATTAAGGCACAATGCTTTTACAGAGAAGAATTATTAAGGAAAAACTTGGGTATGACGGGGCAATCTTAACCATATTACACAGAACGTGAGTTTAACCTGATCAGCTCATAATTGATCACCCCTAAAAAACATTACCTAAAAGGGGCATTTTTGAACGTCTAAAATATAAATATTATTTCCATAAAATTTCCTAAAAATGGAGTAGTCTGAATTATTGATGCTTCCAGACAATGTCCGAAATGTGGAAACATCTCTTACTAATCGCATAGTGAAATTTGCTAGGTTTTAATCCAGATAAGACCGAAGAGAAACAGGAATAGTGTAAAGCTTGCGGAATTGTCGCTTAAAGGGAGGTTCATATTGTCAATCTCAAACCATAGCTGATCAGGAAGCATCCAGGACATCCCTTACGGTTTTTGCCAAAACTAGCTTTGTAAACGGTTTATAGGCAAAAGCATCAATTCCAATTTGTTTTGCTCCCTCATCGTTGATTTTATTGCTATATCCGGTACAAAGAATAACCGGGATGTCATGTCTGATTTTCCGCATCTCCATCAAAAGCACATCTCCAGTCATAGAAGGCATTGTCATGGCAGTTATAACTAGATCGAAGCTGCCTGGAACTGAAAAAAATACTCATCCATACGATGAATAGCTAAAATTTTCCTAAATTAGGTGGCTCGGTTGCGTCCCGAGCAGAGGTGCGCCTATGTTTACTTTTTTCAAATGATCAAGGTAAAAGATAAGATATATGCATATAGTGTACAGGTGGGAATAATTCCCATCTCAGAAGCAGGAGGTACAAGATTATGTATGATGAAAAGCAACTGTGTGATAAAATTGTTAATCTTTATCCAGAAATAGGTACGTGTGGGATTGATATTCATGTGACTAAGGATCATAGGGAAAAGACCTGGGTCGTTCACTTGAAAAAAGATAGCCACAAATTGAATCATTTTCTTGAAATACTGGATGCCGACAAATGCATGAACAGCAAGCAATGCGTTACACTTGGGCTTGAGATTGCTCAATTGAAGAACAATATTGCAGGACAACAATTCTAATTCCTGACTAACACTCATCCTGCAATAGTTATACTTCAGAATTCCCGGTAACAGGTATTGTAAAAATATTGCAGGTTGATTGTCTACTCCATAAGTGGAGCTTCCCGTGAAGGTGAAACTGTACCATTATCTTTTCAAGTGTCTGCAACAGTGCGGAGCTGATTAAACCTTTGGCATCCTTGGTAGACAAACTAAAAATTAAAGGTGAAATGGACAACAGATTTTTTGTCTTTTTTGGGGGGCAGTTTTGGACGCTGACAAGGGGGCAATATCGAACGCTGATTGACACATGATCACGGTATTGTGAAATATTGAGTTGCTCCTCTAGTTTCAAGATTTAACATTCTTCCTGTTTATACGAACTTGGGGCTGGATTAAATAACGACCCCAGATTCGCCTTCTCGCACTTTAGAAATGTTGCCAGGGTTGGGAGCTGATAGCACAACAGGATCGTGCAGTACCTGACAAATATTTCCACTGCCAATGATAATTGGCAAACTGGAACTACGATTTGAGCTTATTCCTGTTAGCCCTCAGAAGAGATATCAGGAAACATGTAATGTATAAGAAGACTAAGAATTGCTTGAACTTGAGAGTGGCAAGTTCAACGCCGATGTAAGCGGCGGCTGTTCTGGTGCGGCGCTTGCCCAAAAATCCGCGGAGCACCAGATACCCGAGTGAAAGCGAAGCGCCTAGCGACTCGACCAACTCGCTAGGCGTCTTCGGTAAGAAATTTTTTCAAAAGCAAATATTAACTATACAAAGGTAGTCTCAACAACAGGTGGTGACCTGAGAGTTTGTTGAACTACGCAACATTCCTTCGCAACACCCCTTAGGCGCTCTAACTGTCTCGGTTGTGTCCCTTCCTTGACCCTCATCTTTACTTCACATTTCATGGACTGAAATCCAACAGGCACATTCCTATCCATCATCAAAGCGCCACGAACATCTGCGGTAGCCGTTACTCGAACCTCCAAATCAAGGAGTTCGATGTTCATCAAGTTTGCGACCATCCGAATAGCCGAGTCTTGGCAGGCCGCTAACGCAGCGCAAAGCAGATCTCCAGGCGTTGGTGCATCGTGTTTCCCTCCGATCGCTGCATGGACGCCAACAGGCACCGAAACGCCACAGCCATCCATGGGTTCGACCTTGGAATGAAACGGATCTGAAGCAGTATTGCTCAATGTCCTTGCATGGTCTATAACCATAGCCCGCTCAGGTTCTTGATTATATAGCGCCTTAAGAGGTTTTTGCGCATCGAATACACTTGGTTGCATGGTGACACCTCCTTTGTTAAAAATAGGGGGACAAATATATTTTATCATTGTTGAATCAGAAATGATAAACTGGACATCCTGTACTTATAAACTTTATGTAAAATCCAATAGTTAACCTTCCATAAAGTGATATGAAATTATTAAAAGAAGGTTAAACCTTGGACAGTGGTTGTAAGGGGTCTGTTTCACACGGGTTATGGATTTCAACGTCATGGGAGCATGAGGAGACCGGTGTTATCACCCAACGCAGGACAATGCGGTAGGCCAACAGCCCCCCCGTCCAGCTTGTTTAAAGACGGCTTAGCCACTCGATTGCATCGCTTTGATATCTTCTGTGGTAAGGGCCTTACCCCCGATACCCCACTGCCCACTGGGCACATCAATGATGCGCACCCAAGTCACACCCCGCATGGCTTCACCTTCGATGGCTACCATAGTGTCGGTGACATTACTGATCATGTTTTGTTTTTCTGTTTCGTTGAAAACGCCCTCAATGACATGTATATCTATTAGTGGCATGTTATTTCCTTTCGATGTTTGATCGTCGTGGCTGAATTGCCCGGCCTTTAAAAACAAATTATATCCGACAGACATTTATTGCTTGAGGATCGAATGGGGATAGTGTGGGGGTAGTGTGGTGGTCACACCTGTGACGCCAAAAAGGTAGGAGAGCCGCATGGCAAAGATTTTCAGATTTGACAATTTTATACTGGACACCAATGCGTTTGAGTTGCGCCTCGGCCCTGTGATTATCCCAGTAGAACCTCTTGTTTTTGATTTGATCACGTTCTTGCTGGGACAGCCGGGTGTGGTGCTGAGTCGTGATTTATTGGTTGATGCTGTATGGGATGGGCGGATTGTTTCTGAAAGCACCATTTCAACCGCCATTAAATCAGCGCGAAAGGCCTTGGGCGATTCTGGCCGGGAGCAAAAGTACATTCGAACCATCCGGGGACGTGGAATACAATTTGTGGTTCCAGTAGAAACTGACCTGACAGAGGCAGCTGAAAGCAGGCCACCGCTTTTGGATAACGAAATACAGCTTAAAATATATGTACGTCCTTTTGAGACTATGGGCGAAAGCAGTCTCGATCAACTGTCCCATCTCTTGCAAGTTCGCACCGCATCAATTCTGACACGCATACCGTTGCTCCGAGTTATGGCTTCGTTTCCACAAGCAGACAAATTGGAGGATCTCCGCGAATTGCGATCCCAGTTTAATATAACCCACGTTCTGGAAGTGCGCCTGCAGCGACTCGAAAGCCGACTGACGGCAAACGCGACTATCATCGAGACACGCAACCTTGTTCAAATCTGGGCGCAACAGGTTGAGGATACGACGGGTGCGGGCGAACAAGAACGATTACTTCACAAATTGATCAGTCGGATTGAGCCTCGACTGATGCAGGCCATGGTGGCCGAATTCCAGTTGGCCGATGGGGGAGATAGTTCCCGTGCCAATTTGTTGCGGGCAATTACGCTGCTCTCCCTGAAAGGGTGGCACCAAACCACTTTTATTGAAGCTACCAGGATGATTGAAAGTGCCATTGAACAGGAACCGGATTTGGCGCTGTCGTATGCGTATCTTGCTTTGCTCAAGGCACTCGGGCATCGGGTTGGTTTATTGCGAAATGATGACACTATTGTGCCAACTGCCATTGTGGCGGCAGAAAAGGCCCTGGAGCTGCAAAATCAAGATTCAACGATTCTTGGCTTGGTTGGATGTGCCCTTGCAGATGTCGGGCAGGTAAATCGGGCCTTGCCGATCTTAAAAAAAGCGATTGACTTGGATTCTCAAAACGGACATGCGAAGACGGCGCTCGGGGCTGCTTTGATGTTAAAAGGTGATTACAAAAACGCAGTAAGATACCTGACCGATGGCATCAACTGCAGTCCTGCCGATAGCCGTCTTTCGGTCTGGGGGGCTGTGCTTGCCTTAGGGTATTTGGCGCTAGGCGAATCAGAGAATGCGCTGGTAGCGGCAGAGAACGCATGCAAAGAAGACGACAGGTTATATTTGCCTCGTCTATCCTTGGCTGCAGTCCATCTGATGCGTAAAGATCAAGACAGTGCTGTCGCTGCGGTGAAGGAATGTGTGCGCACAAAATCAGATCTGAACCGTGAAGAGGTCACCCGCTTCATCGGTGAGAAGCTTGGTGCCAGTGCCTGGGCCATCGCTAAACCACTCATTAAAAAAAACCGGAGAAATCGGGTTGGGCCGTCGTAACAATTAATAAAACCTCTTCTTGGTATCGCGCTGCCTCCCCCCTAATGAAAACGGTATATCGAAATAGACAGAGAAAGAATATGTAAAGGTAGCCTGAATAGACCTTCGCCTTGGCAACCCTTTGCCTGGAAAGCTCCTTAGGAGTTGACCTTGTTCCTGTACACGTAATACGTGGTCATACCCTGAAATACCACCAGAAATGGAGCGCTCTGAAGGCAGAGATAATTCCAAATAATTCCCGAAATGTTCTGTCATTATCAATGACCTGGAATACTCCATTGGTGGCTGTTTTTCTCGGAACAGACGCTTCCTATCTACACAGTGCAGTGTGAAGTCAGCCGTTAATTATAATACTCAAAGCTTCGATCTGGCAATATTAGCCTGTAGCTGAATGAACTATTGCTCTAAATCATTTGAAGTGCATCTACATCACAAGTTGCCACATTTCTCATGAATATTGTGTGAATTATTTAAATAATCGGGAATTCCAAAACACTATACTCCGTTTTATTCACAGTTGAAATTCACACAATGTTCAGTTCACCAAAGGCCAGTCGATTTCACCGTGTCTCCCGCGTCGCTGAAGCAATGTACATAATTTTCTATGGTCCATTGCTTCGATCCTAGGATACCCTGCAACCTCAACTGGTGAGGAATTCGGGTTGATACTTAATCTCTGATCGCAAGCCTAGTTATATGGGTCACCAATAGGAACATATTAACAAGACTTGACCAACAGAAGTTATCTGTAAAACAACATCAAACTCGGCGATAGGGAAGATAGGTTGGTTTCCACATACAAGCTTCTACATACTCAGCTAAATCCTTTGTATGCAGTTCATGACCTATTTCATCTTTGATTTCTTCTTTTATAACTTCAATAGCAATGTATAGAGAGATTTTCTTTAAGTCTTTTATTCTTGGGAAAACAGTACCTGCATCCAGGTCTTCTTGCGCAACACACTCTGCCAGAGCATACGCTGCTGTTGTAAACATATTAACCGTTACAGTTTGTCTTTTGGCCAAAATAGCAGCAAGGCCGACCCCAGGAAAAATAAACACATTGTTTCCCTGTCCGATTCGAAAGAGTTGTCCATTATAATTCACATCATCAAACGGACTTCCGGTAGTGACGATTGCTTTACCATTACTCCACGTATACAGATCCACAGGTAGTGCTTCACAGCTACTGATCGGATTGGATAGAGGGAAGATAATCGGTCGATCGGTATAGCTGAGCATTTTCACAACGTGTTCTTCTTTAAAGGAGGAACCAACCCCACAGGTTCCAATGAGAACTGTAACAGATACATTATTTATAACTTCCGTGAGCGAAGGTTTACCCTTTTCTTTCACGTCCCAACTAGTAGCTATTGATGCATATTTTGCATACGGCTTTTTGTACTCATCAAGATTTGGTCTATCTTCAAAAACCAGTCCTTTGGAATCCAGAATAAATATTTTTCTCTGCGCCTCTTTTTGGCTGAGTCCTTCTCTCACTAGGCCTGCACAAATCTGGTTAGCAACTCCAATCCCTCCTGCTCCTGCCCCATAAACGAGGAAGGTCTGATCCGTTAGTTTTTCTTCCTTGATTTTCACTGCACTGATAACACCAGCAAGAACAACCGCTCCAGTTCCTTGAATATCATCATTAAAAGATGGCAACTCATCTACATATCTCTGCAGGTTATTAAATGCGTTCGATCTACTAAAGTCCTCCCACTGTAGAAGGGCATTAGGGAAATGCCGTTTTACCTGAGTGACGAATTTCTCAATGAACTGGTCATACTCGTCACCAGAAATACGTTTTTGCTGTAACCCAAGATACATAGGGTCATTCAGCAGTTCTTCATTATTGGTACCAATATCTAGTGCAATTGGTAGGCAGCACGCGGGATGAATACCTGCACCCAAAGTATAGAGAGAGAGCTTTCCTATTGGTATACCCATACCTCCTACCCCTTGGTCCCCTATTCCAAGAATTCCCTGACTGTCTGTCACAACAATTATTTTAATCTCCTTAGAAGGGAAGTGATGCATCATACCTTCCATATTATCTACATTCGCAGGAGTGATATACATCCCTCTCGGCTTTTGAAATCTGTGACTGAACTCCTGACACGCTTGGCCGACAGTAGGAGTGTATATAATTGGGGCCATTTCTTCTATATGATCCGCGACCAGTGCATAAAAAAGAGTTTCATTACGATCTTGAAGCGATCTAAGAAAGATATATTTTTGAATATCATCTTCAATATTCGTATATCCCTTATAAACTCTTTCTATTTGGTCATCAAAAGTCTGTACTCTGGGCGGAACTAGTCCATCTAGATGAAAGGCATCGCGTTCTTCTTGACTAAACGCTGTGCCTTTATTCAAAATTCGATCGTTCAACAAATCTATACCAACAAGGGAAACCGGCCTGAATTCGTTTCCTTCTTGATCTTGCCATTTTAAATACTTTTCAATTGACATACATTTTCCTCAATTATTTATAGCTATAGACGTAACTGCAAAAACTGCTGGTAATAATTTCGTCAGCACCAAAATCCATAAGTGGGATCAGCTTAGTATAGACTTGCCAAGCCCTTTTAAAATCGTATGTGTAGTCATTAACCACTCTATCAGCAATTTCTTTTGATAAACGAGATGAATTTACCAAACAGGGTAGATTGCTGATTTTCAGTATAAACAAAGACACATATATAGGAAACATACGAGAGCAAAAAAAGTGTGATATTGATCATTGAATGATAATTCCAGATAATATTGATGGTTTGGATTATCTCGAACCGAAAAAACAAATCTATTCCCTTTACTGAGGTTCCGATTTTTCTTGTATAACCTCACCAAATAGGCGCATTTGGGACATGAGACCGTTCACCGTTGATGCAGAAGTGATCGGACATCCTGCAACCTGGAGGATATTTGCTGTCCAGGTGTTGCATGTGTTACAAAGGTGGTATGTTTCCTCTGATGTATAGAACTGGCTGAAACTGTAATTTCCTGGCCCCAAAGGAACTACCGAACCGGACTCATCTCGCGAGAAGCTTTTTGAGATATGGTGGATCATCTGCTCGAATCCGGGAACGGAAAGCTCTACCCTGATGATCTCGCTGTATGGAAAATTGATCTCTGGTGGTCCTCGAAGACCGACCAGGTGCAAAACACTTGAGGTTGGTAATAGCAGGGCTTTTACGCCAAGTCTTAGGCCGGGTTCTGGAGATGTGTAATAGTCTCTATCTCCCCAACCGATTTCCAAATAATCCATATGAGTGAAAGCGTGGAGCCTTGGCCAGCTATTTTGTCGGAGATCTATACATTTTACAACAATCCCTGCGTGCCAACCATGGCTGACCAGAAATATTGCTTTGGTTTGCTCATCCTTCTGAGGAGGAAATATCGTGTTGGACTGCACGGTGCAGCCGTTTGCCAGATTCACCATGATGAACAGTAACGCCGTGATTATAAACCTCCTCATATCTTTGCTCCAAAATGGTTTCGATAGCACTTTTGATAAGTCCATAAATATGTGGCAGTGTGCCTTCTCAAATCATGTGGACGCAAATTTATTCCGACCATTTTACCAGCCTTCTTAACCATGGACCAAGATGTGCTGTATGAGATTGAAAATATTCTTTCATCGGGCGCAATTACTTTATCCCGAATATAATCATGTAGTCGACGTTGAATTTTACTTGGGATATAAACAACCTCACCACGAATACCACTTTTGGGTTTTTTTTGAGTATCAGTTTACGCTCATCAATGTCACCTGGTGTGAGGTTGAGATCCTCACTGATTCTCATGCCAGCCCTAGCCATCAACTCTAGCATTAATCTATTCCTCGCATTAGTGGTGCGCAAAATTATCTCATCAATCTTGTCTTTGTCGAGAATCTTCGCTTGGATAGGGTGTGGCTTTTTAAAGATTTTCTTGATTACGGAGTTGCTACAAGGGGTTTTCAGATCCGGGAGCGATGTCTTGATTGTGAAATTGTAGAAAGAGTGAAGGACTGAATATCTGTTCCGCTTCGTTGTCTGCCTTCGGCTAAAGGTAAGCTTCGTTAAAAAGGAAAGGACATCCTCATGAGACACCGAGGCAAGAACTCTCTCTTGAAACTGGTCGTAGAACTTTCCCAAGACATATTCAACGCATCTCTGAGTGTTTGTTTGTGAATTGGCCTTGTGGTACACCAGGTGGTAATACACAGCTTGATTGACTTTCATCATTTAAACTCCTCTCGTTGGATTAAAATTGGTCCTCTGAGAATTATATGATGAAAAGGCTATGGTTTTAATGTTCTGGAATTATCAATAATGTCAAATGCTCCTTTTCTGGCAAGTTTTTTGAACCATGACCAAGTTCTGTGTTGAAGAAACAGGTTAGGATTCCCCTTAATAGTGTCACCTGGGAGGTGGTCCCGTTTCTTTGTCCGCATTATGGTGGACTGATGAAGCTCGTCAGTGTTATCTATGAACGGAAGGTAATCAACAAAATATTGGATCATTTGGTCTTAATTGAAGGAAAGTAAGCCAAAGCGTAGTGGCTCCCCCGTCCCTTAATAGTAGAAAGAATTATAGAGCCGTATGATGATGGAGGCCTGACTATGAAAAGCCTTTTGTTGATGGTCAAACGCTATGATTGCATGGAAAGGGTAAGGACTGCCATAAGAGTGCTTGAGTGAAACATTGCACTCCTAATCGCCCTCGCAGATGTCGTCGTTTGGAAATTATATGCCTTGATATAGGCATATAATTCATGCCGGAGCTGACGGACATAGTCCGTGTCCCCATGCTTGACCAGGACCACGCCGCCTCAGACGCTCCGGACCTTGTTGTCGCACACCTCAGTCATTGTTTCCCTCCTTTACGACTACGGGCTACAGCCCGCCCTTGCGCAGGGACAGGGCCTCCATGGCCTGCTCCCACTCGCCAGACTTGAGCTGGCTTTCCTCGATTATCTCGAAAAATTCGCCCTCGCCCAAGGCAAGGTCCTGGGGATGGTTTTTGCGCAACAGCTTCACGGCCAGGTTAGCCTCCTCCACTCCCGAAGCGGTCAGCCAAGTGATGAGATGGCGATCACCGTCCCTGCAGAATTTGTAAAGTAGATACCGCTTGCCCATATCGATAAGCTCCAGTCGTCTCTCCGTGACATCAATTGTTCTTTTATGGATGATAAGGTAGTCGCTTTTTACGAGAGACCCAAAAAATGGCTCCCCTATGGTGCGGCCTTTATAATAGACATAAAAAAATTGTAGCAGTTATCTCTGCGTAGAGCAATATTTTTTCAGGTTACATAGTCATTACCATCAAATCTTGCTGATAACGTGCATTTAAGGGTTCATCAAGTGTATTGCAAGATAGGTTTGATGATCGTCCTCGAAATTGTGCATCACGCAACTTTTTCATGACCTTGGCCACGTAATGGGACATGGGAATATTAGGAGCAAGGGGAGCATAAGCTCGCCCTCCAACTGTATGTAGTGGTTGATTGTATGGCAAATGAGTGCCCAGTAAAAACAACATATTTGTTTCCTCAAAAGGTGCGAGATAATTCCAGAGTATACGTAACAAAAAACTGCATGAAATGGAGCATTTCAGATTATTGATGCTTCCAGAGCATCACGGAGATTGTCTGGAGTTATTTTTTCGACCGCGGGAGTCGAACCCATGGCCTCACAAGACCAGGGAGACTTCCGTAGCCTTATGCTCCACATGAGCACCACATAAACGAAGAAGAATGTATGGAAATTGTTACACGACTTATGATGTGTTTTTGTTGTTTTATACAATTAACCCAGTCGTTAAATAGATCTAGGCGGAGTATTGTATTGATGGATGCTTAAAATATTTTTCCACCCTCGACGGTTTTTTCTGTAACATTCTCAAATGCCCTAAAATTTTGGCATTAAGATCCAGTGGGATCCTAGCGGGCGATGAACTGCGGATTCCTGTTTTCAAGTCACAGTTCAGATATTCATCAGGGTTGAGTTCTGGTGAGTAAGAAGGCAGGAAAAAGACCTCTATATCATCCTAGTGACAATCGAGGCCCCCTACAACAAATATTGTGTTTACAACCATTGTTGTATCCTACCTTCGTCATAGCTCCATACCTTAGCTATATTCTTATAAGACATTTCCTAACATACAATTTACCAATCGAACTATATCCAATAACTGATAGGAATATAGCAGTCGTTTCCTACGTGCCGGCAACAGTCCATCCTAACGTTATTTCACACCAAATCTCATAATATAATTCAGGAAATCGGGAACTACCTACAACCTAGGTTGTAATAATGTAAACGCCAGTAAGTCGCCTCAACACACGACTATCCATAACGGATACGCCGAAAACAAGATTGGCGCATATTTTGCTGATGTAATTAGCAGTCATACAACAGTGTTGAAAGGAAGCATTATTAACAACATTTTTATCTTTTAGTACCAGAGGTACGATTCATGAAATTTCAGATCAGGTTGTTATTGCCTATTGCCCTCGTATTCTTTTTTGCTCAAACGTACCCTGCATTAGGAGAGACCTTGAAAATTGGGTTTAACATCCCTCTGTCAGGTGAGTTCCGGGTTGTCGGTAATAACGCCAAACAAACTGGCGATTTAATCCTCAAGCAGGTCAATGATATAGGTGGATTTGATATTAACGGCACATTTCATAAACTCGATTTTATTTACAATGATAACCAATCGAGTCAGGCGGAAGCATCAAACCAGGTGCTGGACCTGGTAAGCAAAAAACAAGTTATCGCTATTGTCGGTCCCTTAAGTTCGAGACAGGCCGTTCCTGCTGGCAACATGGCTAACTCGTTTTCCACCCCATTGATATCTCCATGGTCAACGTCCCCTGCAACAACAAAAAACAGACCATTTGTCTTTCGCAGCGGTTACCTTCTTGAAGTACAGGCACCAGTTCTAACAAAATTTATTGCTAAGGAATTTCACGTGACAAAAGCTGCAGTTCTCTATGACATAGTCAGTACATATCCGAGAACAATGGCAAAAGGTTTTTGAGGAAACAAACGGAAAAGGATCCATTGTGGCCTATGAGGAATTCAGGACAGGTGAGACAGATTTCGGCAAGCAACTGAAACAAATCATTGATTCCAATGCTGACATTCTCTTTACACCGCAACACTATAACGAGGTGCCAGGTATTGTAAAACAAGCAAGGAAACTCGGATGGAACAAACCAATTATCGGCTCTAATTCTTGGGCAGGCGGCAACATAGCAAAAGAGTGCGGTGCAGCCTGTGATGATCTTTTTTTTGTGGGTAACTATGCAGCAGGAAAAGCAATTGGTAAATCCAAAGCATTTGTCGAAATCTACAAAAAGGAGTACGGAGAGTTGCCAGACGAAGTAGCTGCCCTTACCTGGGATGCGGTCCAGGTATTACTCCTGTCTATTAAAGACAGTGGAGGACCTAGCGGTAATTTGATGAAGGATAGGAAAACGATACGTGACCACTTAGCACAGTTAAAAAATTATGAAGGCGTAACGGGACAAATGAGCTTTAACGAGTCGGGCGACCCTGCAAAATGCGCTGTAATGATTAAAATAGAAAACGGTGTCAATACCCATTATTCGACTGTTTGTCCCTAAATATTACTCAACGCTGGAGTAGTACAATAAGTGCAACAGACTGAATTTAAAAAAGGAGTGAGTTGAAGGTATGGTTTCAGCTCTCACACTTATCCGAAAGGTCAACAAGTTGTTAATCGAATAGGGAGAACAAGAAAGAGAGAATAGAAAGGGGTCGGATCTTTGCTTGACTCTTTTGGGCCATGTGGATGTTTGCTGACATTTGAACCAAGGTTAAAGTTCGGAAACAGATCATTGCATTTATCGAAGCAGTTAGGTTTTCTGCACGAGACTACACCACTATCGCGCTTCCTCCGTTTGAATATTTGCACTGCCAATTCTAAGATTTTGACAAATTGGTGTGATTTAGATGTTTCCTGATCAGGTATTCTCAGCCTCTGAGCTTTGGACTTAACATTGCCAATTCCAAGGTGGGTTTTTTTGCCCATCCCCCCGAAATGTGCAACAGGCAAATATAAATGGACATTAAATGAACCCGACTGCCTGGGATAAAGTATATTTTGAACCAGCAGGGACATTTGAACAAAAGCTTACGGTTTCAAAATTAAACTCATCCTTAGAACCGTGGTGGTGTCCGGCAGACAATAAAGTTTGACCAAAACTAGGCCATTTTACTCTTTCTCTGATGGTTTCTTATGACGTGTTGTCTTGCATCATGCCTGACAAACTTCATGAAGTGATAATCAAACATATTATGGAATTACTAAGGGTGTCATGATGCTCCATTATCCACTGGGCTGCTGGAGTTAAGCTTGACATTCTCCAAGTGTATAGATGCTCCTTTTTGGGCAAGTTATTGGGCGAGGATCAAATTCAACATTAACAGGAAACACCTCAACCGAACGAATCTACGAATCGTCTTGTATTGGCAGTGCAAATCTTCAGAATATATCTGCACGCATGTGTTGTGCTATCAATCGTCATGCCTGACAATATATCTGAAAAGAATCTGGAATTAGCTTTCCCCTCAATTGTAAAAAATAATCTCTTTTTGATTTGGACGACAGTGTTTTTAAAATACATATAAGGAGCAGTTTGTTTCACGGAATTACTCTCTACTCTTCATTTTGCTTTCGTACTCATTTATTCTTTGTAATTCTTTTTCATGACATTGAGGGCAAAAACAATGAGTGAACACTGATTCTGAGTGTTTACTGATATAGGATTCTACCTGATTCCAATAACCTTTATCATCACGAATTTTTTTACAGTGCATACATATAGGTATGATCCCTTCTAATGTTGTAATCTTGAGCAGTGATTCTTTCAGCTCAAAAATCAGATTATCTTTTTCAATCTGTGTCTGTTTAAGTTCCTTTTTTTGGGTCTGCAAGCGGTACCTTAATTTCGAAACAAAGCCGCCGAATGATGCAAACCATGTCAAGATAAGGCCGAATAAAACAAAAAGAAAAAGCTGGTATTGGATATTAAATTCCTGACGATGACTAAAGTAATCTATGCTCAATAACCCTGCATAAAGCGCCATTAGGGCGGCTGCCACAAAGATAAATTGTCGGAAGGTTAGTATCAGCATTCCGAAGCTGAAAGGAGCGAGGACAAACAGGAAAATAATAGGGCGTGCCTCCGGCAACCAGTACATCGCAAGAATACCATAAAATGAAGAAAAGACGATTTGCTCACGAGCTAAAGATGGTTCTGAAAAGCGCAAATTCACGTTTGTGTAAAACAGAGTGAAGAACAAGCTTGTGCCCAAAAGGCACCACCCTATTAGTATTGCCCATTGGATAACGCTCAAAACACCAATTCCAAGGCGGGTGATCAGAAATGTAGCCAGAATAGCAACTAGATAGGTAGCCACAGACATCCAAAACCTATTCAAACGTAATCGCTGCGCTCTTTTCACAAGGACATTTTCTCTTTCTGAGAGGGCAATCATTGGCACTCCTTTGTAGTCGCCTTACAGTAATGCAGCACAGAGTTAGGCTGTGCTCCTTATCCACTAATCCTCGCTGGTTTCGAAAGCTTTCTTATAATAGTCCTCAATTAGTCCCATGTCCTTGATCTCTCTGATAACTTCAGCTAACTTAGGAGCCAACGATTTATGCTTTTTATGCACATACATATACAAGGGAACTTCCTGCATGATACCGGCGAGATGAACCATTCCTTTTATTTTATTCCTTCCATTTTTCAAAAAAGGGGAAACAGAATTAACGTCATCGATATAAAGGTCAATCCGTTTTAAAGCCAACATCTGTAATCCTTGATAGGTCTCAGTAATATTGGAAAGCCGTTCCGGTTTGATAACTTCCTGCAGATTATTTTCACAGATTTTCATCCCTC
Organism: Desulforhopalus sp.; assembly: GCA_047619065.1. GTDB lineage: Bacteria > Desulfobacterota > Desulfobulbia > Desulfobulbales > Desulfocapsaceae > Desulforhopalus_A. Next base: position 22,629 of record JBLHNA010000031.1, on the reverse strand, counting down.
GTGGGTATGCTACAGAATAATCGGTATTATTGAGACTTTCCCAACCATTTAACTTTGGAATTGATAGGTCTGCCTTATACGCAGCAACAATCATTTGAAAAACTGGTTCTTCAACCCGCACCAGGTTGCGATGTAATTTATTGTACGTACGAATGCGCGCTGGTTCGCCGTCAACTCTACCCTCGTTTGTTTCTTTACTCGCACGTTTTAAAGGGTAATACACTAATCTGAGCTTGGTATCTAGACGCCTGAAAACCTCTGAATAAATTAAATCGACCCATTTATATAAAGGCGTTCCTGCTGGCCTGTTGATGGACATAGTAAAAGTATTTTCCTTGGTCTTGGAAATGACTTCAACACACGCACCTTTTTCTGCAAGAAATACCATTGCTATGAAAAAAGAGATGAAAGCGACTGATCTTAAGAGATGCCGATGATATTTAGCCATGAATGCAGTTTATGGCAGTTAGTATAGTTATGTCAAGAAACCGGAAAGATGAAGAACTCAATAGAGTTGCTAGATTTATTTTGAAAATAGCCCACATATCATGGATGCCTACAACACCGAAAGCGACTCTAAAAATGCTCCATTTTACCCAAGACCACAAATTGATATTACTTTCTTATGGAAGTTCTTGCCTGACGACCTAGAATGTTGTGGTCTCAACACCCAACCCTGACAACATTTTTCACATACGAGAAGATGAATCCTAGGCCCATATTTAACGCAGCCTAAGTTCACAGATACAGGAAGCATCTCAAGTTTGAGTCCTAATGGCTTTTAGGGAGGTGTGATCTGGCAATCTCTACCTATACCACCATGACCGATATGAAAGTATCAACGCCTGGACTTCCCGGAAATGGAGCAACTGTCTCCGTTGATTTTCTGGAAGAATCAATAATCTACAATACTCCATTGATCGTCATTTTTGTGGACACAACCTCTGCTTTTCAGACGTGCCCAAAATGCTCCATTTACTTTGAGTTTTGTGGGGCATGATCAAGTTCAAACTAACAGGAAACACCTCAAGTTTGAGTCCTAATGGCTTTTTGAGAGGTGTGATTTGGCAATCCTACCTAAGCCACCATGACCGATCCGAAAGTACTATCAACCATGAGGGTTTACGGAAATGGAGCAGAGTAACGACAAGTGATGTAATGAGGGCGATACTTCATTAGAGCGGAATTAAACACAAAAACAACTTACTCTCTTCACAAGCATATCGTGATTGACGAGTTAGCTTCTCAGCGATGCTCACTTGTACTGTGCTTTGTCATAATTCGTTCGAACATTCCGTTCACACGTATCTCTTTCAATCCCCGATCGAAATCCGACACGATGCTTTTATGATCTGGATTCTGCTTAGATATTGCATTAAACAAGCTGTTGACCTTCAACGGAGGATTTACAATTTCTATCAAGTCAGGCCAATCGGAATAAGTGCTCTTCAGATACTGCAATAGATGATATTTCCCCAAAACGACCAGGTCAACTCTGTTTGCTATCAACATTTGGATAGCTTGCTCATGATCGGTGAGTTCGACTTTTGTAAGATATGTTGCCGTATCAAATTCTTGAGTGACAGTCCCACCTCTCAAAACACCAATGAGGTAGGGTTTTAAATCATCTAATGATTTATAAGTTATATGCTTTCCTTTCTGGCTGACCAATACGACCTCCGCCTCTGTCAGTTTATTGGTATAGCTGAAATGGTGGCTACGTTCCTCGGAATAGTAAGCCCCAAGTAATCCGTCATAATAACCTTCTTTTGCCATAAACAATGCACGTTTCCATGGCAAAAAAACAATTGCGACATCATAGCCGACTTGCCGGAATGCTTCTTTTGTTATCTCTGCAACAGGTCCGCCGTCAGGAAGGTGTTCCGCATAATACGGGTTCCAGTTCATTGTGGAAAGAATAAGCCGATTTTTCGATTCTCCATAACAAGGGGAAAAAAATGAAAACATGATGCATGTTACGACTGCCACCATCAGAGATTTTTTCGATCTTTTCATCCTTTCTCCTCATATTAATCACCGAACAATTGATTCTGTAGTAACTTCAAACATGCAATTTGTAATATTATACAGCGCAAAAAAACGTTAGGCAACTTGCACGATAGCACAACAGACATGCCACCCAGGAGCGGATTGACCTATCCCTTACACATATCGATTTCAACTATAAAGTACTATCAACGCTTAGTCTGCTTGGAAATGGAGTAACATGTTTAGAACATTTTACACTTTAAAGTTTTGTTTCTTTGCTCGCAGGGTTCACAGGAAACCTCAACCAGATGAATCTACGAATCGCTTTGCATTGGCAGTGCAAATCTTCAGAATGTATCTGCACACATATGTTGTGGTATCAACACCCTTGCCTAACATGTCCCTCTTCTGTATAACATCATAAAAAGAGTGTTACAAAGTTTCAGTATAACTACTGGTTCGCCCAAGAGTAATCACATATGAAATTGAATAGAATCTGCCTTTATCTTCTGATCACATTATTTTTTAGCATAAATGTATTTGCTGGTGATGATAAGCAGTTGCTTGATTTGGTTAATGGGCTGTTTCAATCTGAGCCTGTTCGTTGTAGCAATAATGATAAATGTTATTGTTTGGAATTTAAATCTAAAAGCAATGTCCCTCTTCGATTTTTTAAATCTCAATTCTGTAAAAAACAAATACCTTCTGAAAAGCATACGGTTAGTTTTGTTTCATGGGATAAAGAAGGGAATAAAGTTGATGAAGGTGATTATTCAATAAATGGAAAAATGATTGGTAACTGGGTGAGTTGGCATCCTAACGGAGTAAAAGCATCTGAAGGCCTATATTCTGATGGAAAACCAGTTGGAGTATATAGATCATGGCATAAGAATGGGAAGCTTGCCTCACAAGGCCAATATAAAGATGGAAATATTTCTGGCTAGCCATGAAAGACATAACTAATCAATTGTCCTATTTTACGGGGGGTAAGATACAATTCAGACAGATCATGAACTAAAGTTACTGAAATGGTACGATTATTTCAATATGTAAGCAATGGTGTCTTACCGAATTGAGTCGGATTTTTTAATTGCTTCAATATAAAATCAGCAACATCCAAACGAGAGATTCTTTTGGCAGTGACTCCATTCAAATCATTAAAAATATGATACTTACCAGTAAGTTTCCCATTTGTTAGACCAGCAGGTCGTACGATCATCCAATCAACTCCGCTATCTTTGATAAGCTCTTCTTCCCTATCTTTATCAACATAGATATTTTTTAATAAAAGAGGTTTGAATATTTTGTCATAGAGGAAACCGCCGTGCCCTTTTGATTCACCCGCCCCAATCCCTGTAACGGCAATGTATTTCTGTCCTGGATTTTGTTTTACGGTAACAAGTATGTTGTGAGCTGCTTTTGAAAAAAGATCTACCGGTTTAAAGCTAATTGGCACTCCAATACATGAACAAATAGCATCCTGCCCGTTTGCAACTGCTTCTAGAGATTCAGTATCCAAAACATCACCCTTAACGACTCGAAGTTGTGGGTGTGAAACTGTTATTTTTCCAGGTATTCTTGCCAGGACGGTGATATCGAACTTATCCTCAAGCGCAGTTTCAAGCAATGCTTTCCCAATTCCGCGCGTTGCACCAATAATTAAAATTTTCATACCTATCCTCTTTCATTTTATCTCGTAGACTCATTGCAAGGGTATTAAGCACTACGATCATTGATCGTCCGTATTTTTGAGTAATCTAATGGTTATCTGTCGTGTTCAATGCGAACACTTGCGCACCGTTTTGCTGTGTTGCGAGGCCTGACAAGCCTTGCGGTAAGCCAGCAGGGTTTTCTGGACATGGCCCAACGCACTGCCGCGCGGAAAAACGCCCCTGTTATTTGCGCAACCCGCCACCACTCCGGTGAGCAGTTCCAGGCCCTCGGTCACATGTTCCGCCGTATGGATATGAAATAAGCCCTGGCTAACTGCTTCGATTATCTGGTGATCGAGCATCAAGTGGCGACGGTTGCGATGCGGAATCAGCACGCCCTGGCTGCCGTTCAGTCCGGCAGCAGCACAGATGTGGAAATACCCTTCGATTTTTTCATTGATGCCGCCTACCGGGAGCACATCGCCGTGCAGGTTGAGTGCACCGGTCACAGCGATACCCTGCTTGAGCGGCAAGCCGGACAGCGACGAGAGCAATGCATACAACTCGGCGCAGGAGGCAGAGTCGCCCTCGACGCCTCTGTATTCCTGTTCAAATACAATGGAGGCATTGAGCGCAAGAGGGGCGTCGTGGGCAAAAAGCGCTGACAGATAGCTGTGCAGAATGAGTACGCCCTTGTCGTGGACAGGCCCGGACATCTCCACCTCACGCTCGATATTGATCAGGCCATCCTCCCCGGCGTAGGTGCGAGCGGTGACGCGTATCGGAAAACCGAAGCGATAATCCCCCAAGTCCACTACGGTCAAGCCGTTAAGCTGGCCGACTTGGTCGCCATGCAAGGAGATCAGCACATCGCCTTCGGCGATGGCTTCCCGCATCCGCTGCTCAGGATAGTCATGCCGCAGTTTGCGTGCAGCCAGTGCCGCATCGATATCCGTCGCATCGACCAAACAAACGTCTTGTTTTCGGCACAGTACAGCACTTTCCATTATAAGCGCCTTGATGTGGCCGAAGATGGCACTTTGGCGTGAGCGGTCTTCTACTTCGCGATGCCCTTGTTCCAACAGACGTGCGACCGCGGCTGCGGAAAACTGGGGCAACCCCAGTTTTTGGCAGGTATGGGCAACAAAGATAGCTGATGCGCGACGCGTATCGGTGTTGGCTAAAAATCTATCCGCAAAGTCCACTTTAGTGCGGAAGCGGCGTGCGAACTCAGGATCGCCCTCCTGCAATTCGTAATACAGTTCGCTCGAGCCGATCAGGACAATCTTTACTGTGACTACCACCGCTTCGGGTACAAGTGAAACCGCCGCAATCGGGGCAAAAGCCGTGCCTGACTCTTCAATCTGCAAGCGACCGCTGCGAAAAAAACGCCGCAGTTTTTCCCACACCAAAGCGTCAGTCAGCAGATCACGCAGATGCAGCATCAGAAATCCACCGTGCGCCTTGTGCAGACTGCCTGCGTGGATGCGTGAAAAACCCGTTACCAGCACGTCACTCTCGGTTTGATATTCGATGCTGCCAAACAATGAGCGGAACAAGGGATTGTCTTCAACGATCACCGGTGCTCCATGTAAACCGTCGTTGTCCACCACCAGATTAACCTGATAGTGGGACAGTACCTCGTTTAAGGTCTCTTTGCGCAACTCATCGTCGCTTTCAGACGCTGTGAATAATTCCAGGTTGTTGAGCAGGTCGTCCATAACCTGATCCAGATAGACGCCGAGTTTGGCGGAATCCTTAATCTCCAGGGACGTGCGATTTTTTTGCAATTCGCGATTCAGCAGTGGCTTGACCACCTGTCGACGTAATGCCGTAAGGGCCTCATTCATCACCCGTTCCATAGGCCGAGTTTTCTCGAAATACCGGTTGATTTCGACGATTAGTTCCTGATTCGCCAGTGCAATATCGGCACGTCGTTCCTTAGGCAGGGAAAGCATTTCATCCTCGGTCATGGCGTGACCGTCTTTGCTGTGCAGGGTGAAGAGTATCTGATTGGATTCCCTGTGCATCCTGAAATTGCGTGCTTCGCCAAAGGTTTCAAGTTCAGCGAATGCCTTAGACTCTTCCTCATTGTATGACTTTTCTATAAGCTCACTTTCCACCTTGAAATCTGGTCCATCAAACTGAAGCGGTATTTCCGTCAACAGATCCTTCATCATACGCGCCATATATTGCCGGAGCAAACGACCTTGCCCAGCGAGTAGGCGCACTGCGCGGGGATGTTCCGGTGCATCGAAGTTGTACAAATAACACAAGTCCGGCGGAGTCGGCCGTTTTGAGGCTACTTCCTCCATAGCTTGTTTGAGAAGCGAAGAGCGGCCGCTGCCGACCTCGCCCAGCACGAACAGGTTGTAATCCGCCTGTTCCATTTCGAGCCCGAAGCGCGCGGCGATTTCCGCGCGCTCCTGTCCAATCCAGGACAGCGTATGATCCAACAATTCTGAGGTGTCGGCAAACCCCAGTGTGTCAGGATTGACGGTGAGGCGAAGTTCGCCAACAGTTAGTTTCGAGATCGGCATAAGCGGTCAGATGGTAAGCTGATAAAAAAACGTTTTCAGGCGAAGAGGAAGGGGGAAAAAATCGGAGTAAACCGAAAGAATCAGGACCCCTTAGGAGTCTGAAGTCGCCTTGACGACAGTCTTGTTCCCCCGCCCCCCAACATAGAACATCGAAGGTAAATTACTTTAACATAAAAAAACAGTAAGTCACGCCTGGGTCGCATTGACTTTAATTGCACGATACGGCACGGATTCTACCTATTTCCATAAATTCTATAGTGTAATTTCCTCCCATATCTACTTTTACTACGACACTTACACCACGCTACCTGGCTAAATTTTGTTACAGGTTTAATATACGTTCTAGCCCGCATTTCTCATGAACTTTTCGATAAGTAATCTAAAACACTAATTTCACAGGGTGAATCAAACAGAATGCAAAAGCAGTGTGTATTTCGCTGTATATTGAAAAGTTCACCCTCTGGGTCACAAGATTTTTCCGCTGCTGCATCGTTACTGAGCACTTGAGGTACAAAAGTACAGTCGAGTGCTCCGTGTCTTGATCAGCAAAAAACTTTAGTGATGAGAAATACGGGCTAGGCTGCCAATGATGATAAAAAACTCATTTAGCATGCTGCTAAAGCTATCTCTATACCTCAGTACAGATTAACTCTTACTGAGAACTGATGGCAATCAAGTTTTATTCACTGATATTTCCCCAGTAACGGTCAATTTTATCCTGAATTGTTTGCAGCATTTCTTCGTCACGATGAGGTTCAAATAAATGTTTATAGCGTCCCTGTAGACTTAAATATTCTTCAACCGGTTTGCGTTGTTTAGGTATTTTTGTGTGAACCACTTTACCGTCTATATATTCTTTCAGTGGCCAGACGCCAGTCTTCACTGCAAGCTTGCCGATGTTAACGGTTTCTTTCGGATCATAATTCCAGCCAGTAGGACAGGGCGAGAGTGCAATGATCATACGCGGGCCTTTCATGCTCATGGCTTTTGCAATTTTCTTCGCCAGATCCAGCGGTTCAGCTCCAATTACCGTAGCTACATAGGCGGGTTGATGTGCAGCCCAGATCGAAAATAAATCTTTTTTGAAACCAGAAAAACCACGCGGGCCCTTACTGGTCGAGGTTTTCGCAGCATGTGGTGTGGCACCGGAATACTGCTGGCCGGTGTTGCCGTAACCTTCATTATCATAACAGATATAAAAAAAATCCAGATCCCGTTCCATGGCACCTGAGGTTGCAGATAAACCCATACCATAGGCTGAACCATCCCCGGTGAGCACTACCACTTGCATGTCTTCATCATCAGTGATTTGTTTTTTGGCTTTTAATATATCGAGCGCATCCCGAACCCCTTGTGCTCCGGCAGGTGCTGAAGCCATCGCGGTATATAACCAGGAACCACGAAACGGTGTAAAAGGGTAGACAGATAACAAGGTCATACACCCGGCAGCATTTACAAAGATAGATTTTGTACCAATGATGTCATAAATTTCGTGTAGGACTTCTAAGCCTCCGCAACCTGCACACATAGCTGTGCCAGAGCCTAAAAGATGTGTTGAAGGCAGATCTTTGCTTCGACGATATAAACTAGCTGGTGCTTGACTCATGTTTATGTTCCTCCTTGTCTGCATCTTCATTGGTGTTAAGGAGTTCCTGCCGTTCGACATGTGCGACAGCCTGTAGCTTTCTGACTTCACGCAATTCTGTTTCGGTATACAACAAACGTGGGGGGAGTGTTTGATTATTTTTCAGGGCATTTCTGACTTCTTTTGCCATTTCATAAAATTCTTCGCTACTGATATCGCGACCACCAAGTCCACCCATATAACTGGCGATTATTTGTGGTGCCTGTGCTTGTCCATACATTGCTGACGTCAGTTCAGAATGTAATACACCCCCCATACCCATGGAGATATTCTGATCAATGACGGCGACGCCTTTGACGTGTTTTAACAGATCCTGAAATCGCCCTGCAGGAAATGGTCGTAATAAACGTGGTTGTAATAACCCTATCTTATGGCCAGCTTCGCGTAATCGATCAACCGCATCTTTTCCTTTGGTAGCAAAAGATCCTATCATAACAAACACAATTTCTGCATCATCGGTTTTGTAGGCTTCAACAGCGTCATAATGACGGTCGAAGTGTTTATTGAAATCATCGGCGACTTCTTCATAAACAGGCAAACCATTTTGTGCAGCAAGATGTGTTTCATACCGAAAGTAAGAGTAGGGGCCTCCGCCTAAAACGGCAACAGCCAGACTGGTTGGTCGGGATGCACGAAACAACATATTCTCAGCATCGTATTCACCGACAAACTGTTTTGCTTTATCTGCATCAGGCAATTCAACCGGCTCGCGGGTAAATGAAAGATAGAATCCATCAAGGTTAACGATCACCGGTAAACGCACGCGCGGATCTTCAGCCAGACGAAAAGCCATAATAGTGTTGTCCAGAACTTCCTGACATGTTGAACAATGAATCTGTAAAAAACCACAATCGCGTGCGGCCATAATGTCATTATGATCCGCTTCAAGTGTGATCGGTGAGGACAATCCACGTGATACATTGGTTAATACAAACGGTGCTCGCCAGCCGGCGACGGTGTATAACATTTCCATGCCGTACAGCAATCCCTGACTCGAGGTTGCACTGTACACACGGATACCTGTTGCTGCGGCGGCACCAGCTGCAGTGATCATAGAATGCTCCGATTCTAACGTGACCAGGCGCGCATCCATTTCTCCGTTGTCGATCCAGTTTGCCAGGCTTTCAATTATTTTGGTTTGCGGCGTAATGGGAAAAGCCGGAATATAATCGGTTGCGGCCAACCGGGCTCCCCAGGCAGCCGCTGCATTGCCGGTTAATAACATACGTTTCATGAGTCGACTCCTTCATTTTCTTTGGCAGCGTTCTTTTCTTCCCGCTGGGCCTGTTCTTCAGGAATGGATGCGATGGCATGAGATGGGCATTGAGCAACACAGATCATGCAGCCTTTACAGTGGCCATAATCAATTTGCGGGGAATGATTTTCATCAACTGCAATTGCACTATCCGGACAAAAGGTGCTGCAAATCCACCAGCATTTATGACAGAACTGGTGATTAATCACCGGTCTTAAAGTTCGCCATAAGCCGGTATTAACGTTGACACTGGTGGCTGCTGCATGAATGGCAGGAGCAGAAATCCGAGCATCTTCAAAAGGTAATACAACCCAATCCGGGCTTTGATAGTTGGTTGCCTCGATATGTTTTCCTTCTGTGACGGTACCTGCATATTTTTGCATCTGATCAAAGGCAGCAAGTGCTTTAGTCAGGTTGGTGTCTATAACAGACTGGCCTAAGGCAGCGAGTTCCGTCCTGATTGCTTCAATTAATGAATCACGTGAAATAATACCGAGTAAACTGGCAGCGGCCCCGGAACAGGTTGCACCGATAAAACGTAATTCCGCTCGGTCTTCGGTTTCAACTGGCAGAGTATAAATTTGTCCTTTGAAATTGAGGCGCTTCCGCCAGGTCTCCCTGCTTTCATCACTGTTAATTAATAATACGGTATGTTGATCGACTCCGGCTAAGACACCTGCACCGGCAACCGGTACCAAACTGTCATCGGCTACAATGACTAAATCGGGGTTGGTGATAATGCCACGTTCATTGATCGGGGTTGAACCAGCGCGTACATAAGCGAAAATTGGTGCGCCTCGACGTTCAGCGCCATAACGCGGTGCGTCCTGCACCTCATAACCTTCAAGGAATAAACCACTGCCCAATATTTTACTGGACGTCTTCATGCCCTGGCCGCCACGGCCGTGTAAACGTATTCGATACATAATCAACACTCCTTTAATCTGCATAGTTCACGAATCTGAAAAGGCGATGGTTCTTTCAGGTTCGCTCGAAGAGTGAAAACGTTACAATTTTTTACGAGTACAAAGTGTGCCTATAAAATTTCTGAGACTCTTCACTTTAACGTCTTAAATTACCGTAACAATACATCGTATTCGTTATATTTTTCTTGAAATATTGGCCGAGTTAGGAGTCTGTTATTTTGTTCCTAAACCGCCTGAAACTCATCGCTTTGTTAATGCGTTCCATTGCCAGTTCCATTGCTGCTTCACGGGGTAAAATGTGTTTATGCCGAACCGCCTCTAAAACAAGTGATGTATTTCTTCGTAGTTTTTCTTCAATAGCTTGCAGAGCAGCAGACTGACTAGCTCCCTGATATTCCATTGCGGCACAGATGACACCGCCGGCATTCGCGATAAAATCAGGAACACATAAAATTCCTTTTTCATGTAAAACATTTTCAGCGGTGTGGGTGATGGGAATGTTAGCACCTTCGACAACTAACTTAGTATTCAGGCGATCGACATTGCTTTCATTGATGACATCTGGCCGAGCTGCCGGTATCCAGATATCACACTCGACATCAATCAGATTATCGCGATGTATTATTCTTGCATTATCGTATTCGGTGACGCATTGTCCCTGTTGTTTTAATGCCAACAGGGCATCAACATCCAGTCCTTCAACGTTATGAATAGCACCCGCTGAGTCTGCAACAGCAACCAGCACTGCGCCTTTATCGACAAGAAAACGGCTGACACTTCTGCCGACAGCACCAAAACCCTGTACGACAAGTTTTGCGCCTTTAAGTTCAAAATCACAATGCTGTATGGCGATATCAACGGCATGACTCAGGCCCCAGCCGGTAGCCCCGATTTCATCAAGAGGAATACCGCCAATTTCAACAGGTAACCCGACAACACGACCAATTTCATCTTTGACCCATGCCATACACTCTTCGTCGGTACCCATGTCGGGCGCAAAAATATACGTGTCTTCATTTCTTAAAGCCTGAGCCAGAGCACGGATGAGTTGTTCTTTCTCAGCTTTAGGCATTTTGGGATCGCCAAATAAAACGGCCTTACCACCGCCATGGGGTAAATCGGCAGCAGCATTTTTGAAGGTCATTGCTCGGGCGAGACGAATACATTCGACAGTCGATACATCAGTAGCCATACGCACGCCTCCAAGCGAGGGGCCTTTGGCTATATTATCGACAACAAGGATGGCTTTGAGGTTAACAGAAGGTTCATGCACATAAATGACTTTTAAAGGGCCAAGATTATCTACAAACTTGTCTATTTCTTCCATTAGAACCCCCCTGAGGTATTTCGTGCCTTACTCCTAAAAGCCTGTCACAAAAAACAATAAATCTGAAGAGTGTATTAAAATTAGAAACTTAAAGATACCACCAAGGCACTTATCCCGGCTTATTTTCCCGTTTGCCGGGGATAGCAGACTGTTTATTAATTATAGTTATTTAAAATCAAATAACAATTGATATGAAGGTTTTTTTTGGCAAGCGAAAAAGTATTACAGGCTCCCACAAAGTCATCCGCTTACCTGAATTCAGTTGGCAAGAAGGCTGGTGTTGATCAGCGTTCAATAATCACCCCTTTGGAATACAAAACAGCGTCGAAAATTGACCCTACTATATTACCCGTTCAGGAAACATAATCGCGGAGATGAAGGAACATGTTAGTGATGGAGGCAATAGCGAAAAGATGTCTTTATCATTTGTAGAGGGGGCAATATTGCAAGCTGATCAACACCTCAACCTTGGATTCGCGGTGTTTGTTGTATCAACTAGCTGACTATTTAGTAGGGTTTTTAGGACGGAAAAGACTGTCCAATAGTTTCTGTTCACGAGCCTTTGCGTAGGCAATACTGTATTTCGATTTAAACTCAGTTCTGGATTTGCATTCTTTAGCAGCATTTATAATATTCTCGGATGAATGCCAATATCCATTTGGCCTTTTGCCAGCTGGAATCAATTTGTGACATTCAGTGAGATACCCATGGTGTCTTGCGTGTCTCCATGCACCACTATGTTTTTTCTTAAATGCAGAACGGGTTTTACACTTTTTTGCAACTTGGAGAACAATGGGACGGGACCATTTAATATCGTGCAAATCTTCATTTTCGCCTGAAACGAGGGGCCTTCCACCCCCCACCTAAACTGGCACCTCCGCCTAGTTTGCCCCTATTTAAAAGAGTGTAGCCTTTTTGGATATAATCATACGCTATACGATCTTCTTCTTGTAATGCTTCCTGTGGAGATAAAAGTTTATCGTACTTGATAAATTTATGAGGCATTCTGTTAATGAGACGTTTCTTAACGCCGGGGTTACTGGAGTTCCTTTTATGTTGGTTGAAACGCATTCTAAAATTATAGGTCAAGCCGACGTATACAGTGTTATCAGCGAACTCAATAGCATATATTCCTCGTTTAAAGTGATTTCCTTGAGGTTTCATATTAGAGCAAACTTCATCGAGGATTCCTTGCTGCATTGCTTCTTTGTACACCGCGGGCCGGGCCTTATTAAATTCAGATCTGGTTTTGTATTGTTGTGCAATGGGTAAAATAGTTTCCATGCACCAACCTAATTCTCTGGCCTCTTTAGCGATATTATATGCTTGTCTGCCAATTCTCGGATCTGTCATGTGGTCTAACAATTCATTCCAATTATTGGCCTTAACCTTCTCATATGCGGTTCGATATTTTTCTCTAAAATCAAGTTTAGTAGTACACTTTAGAGTAGCTTTTTTGCAGTTTTCGTAGGTATCCCAATATCCGTTTGGCTTTACCAGTTCTTCCATGTGGGAAAAAGCTTCTTCCCAGCCATTTTTCTTTGCTGAACGCCATGCCGAATTAGAGTACTTCTGGAATTCGGTTCTTGTGCGAAACTTTTTTGCTTCTTGAATCACTCTCTGTTTGTCATCACATTTTAGAGGTCTTTTCTCCTTTTTGAATAAATCAAAAATTTCATTCCATTGATTCTTAAGAACAATATCATACGCTCGTCTCGCGCCTGTTCTAAATTCCATCCTCGATTTGTATTTCCGCGCCTCTTCAAGAACATTTGATTTCGAAGCCCAATGCCCTCGTTTAGTGATAGGTGGAAGGTGTGGAAAAATTTCATTCAGTAGACCATTCTTTTTAGCCCACCAATATGGTGCGCCATGATCTTTTTGAAATTGAGTTCTACTCGTATATAGTTTTGTCAATTCAATGACTTCTTGTACCGACCATTTTTTACGATTTACCATGTCTATAAGACCATACAGATTAGAATCTTATGATATCTACCATATATATGAGTATGACAAAATGTGACTATTAGCTTGCAGTTGATGAACCTTCTGCCATAATGGATGAAACAGCACCATATTCTTCACGTATGTCTTTGAAAGAGACTCTCAGCAAAGGATCGGGCGGATGGTGATCGATGATAATACTGAAATCGATATTGCTTAAAGATTTATGATGATGCGGCTGTGAGTCTACCATGGCCCACTTTGTCACCTCACTGGTGTCTTCCTTCGTAATGTACGGCACGGTAATCTTTAAATCTCTAATCATAGCGAGATTATCCGAACGTTTGATGGCATTGACCCGGCAGATAATAGTCTTTCGCACCTTTCTCCAAAACAATCTTTTTAAAGCCAGAGCACTGGCAATAGCATCCGGATCGGCAACAATAGGGATACATATGACATCATCGGTTGAGACAATCTCTAGAAGACTTTCATAACGGCCTTTATGGGTGGATGATGGGGCGGGAGGGTTCATAAGGTATTTTTCCCAGGTAGTAATGCTCCTGTCTCTGCTGGCAGGTGCCAGCCGGATAGAGCATAATAAATCTATTATAACCATTCTCCGTTCTAAGCACGTGCTTTATGATATTTTCATTTGCCTCAACCCTCACCGTCTTGGTTACTGCTATTGCTAAGGTGCTTTCGTTTTTAACATTCATCTGAAAGTATTTCGATTTTCCACTTTGTAATTCTTGTTTCACCATCATTAAGCATGAGTTATCTGTGGTCGCTAATATCTAGATCCAGCCATCCTGCTATTTCCGGAAAGAAATAGACAAGCCCCTCGATAACACCGGCTGCATAGTTACCATTCATACCGTGCAGATCGCCCCGGGCAATATACAGACAATCAGTACGTCCTTTAGCCTCCAACTCTTCAAGGGCGGCTTTTTGAACGTCAGTAGTACTATTCTTTACAAGTATTGCCTGCAAGCCGCTGGTCAGTGCATCAAGATCATTTCCACTGTCTCCAGCGAACACGGTGGTTGTTTCAGGAATTTCCTCTTGTTCTGTGAGAAAGCGAATTGCATGCAGCTTGCTGGCTCGCTGTGGAAGTATATCGAGTAAACCGCAGTTCTTTTTTTCATCCAGGCTCCAGATAACAGAGGTGAGGATCCCATGCTCATCTAAAAGAGCGGAAACTTTTTTTCGGATGGCTGTCGTATCGAGCAGAGGGTCGGTGTAATAACTTACCTTGTAGCTATTCTGTTTTTCTTCTTCCTGCAGCCGTAACGCAAAACCATCAAGACCAGAAAGCAACTTGACCACATCATTGCGGCTGTTGCCATGCCAGTCTCGTCCTATCTCCTGCTGCCAGTTTTTGTCCAACTCCCACTGGTTATCATCTATCCGATAGAGTGTCGTACCAACATCTCCAATGACAAAATGCGGTTCAGGCAACTCATATTTATTAATAGCCTCTTTGACGAGCTGTTCATTTCTTCCACTGAAATACGCCAAACGTATTTCCTTCCGAGCGGCGAGTTTGGAAAATGTGTTTCTCACTTTCGGCGACTCAATCTGGGCTCCATTGGGAAGCAGTGTGCGATCGAGATCACTGCACAACAATATTGTCTTCATATAATGTTAAAAACCTTTTTTCCTTGTATGGCGTAATGTCCCATCAAAGCAGCGGATGCGCTCCAACCTTGATGTGGATTTCCGCCAGGAGTGAAATTCTTGCCGTGTATAAATTCGGGGAAGCTCCATGGTTCATTGTTCATCCTCATGCGATTGGCCCGGTGCAAATCTGTCTGGAATAGCCTTGCCTTTTCAAGTTCACCGTTTTGGACCATATCGGCAATATAGAACCCGCTAATCAAAGGCCATAGACCACCATTATGGTATTCATAAGGCTGATTTTTAAAGGTGTAGGAAAACGTAATCTTCAGCTCATCCCAATCTTTATCCATTGGCTTGATAACAGGATGAAAGGCCGGCAGCATGTTCATGTCTTTGGGTGTTACAACTTCTTCAATATAGGCTGTAACAATTTGACGGCGTTTTTTGCTGGATACACCGAGTAATGATACAA
Organism: Desulforhopalus sp.; assembly: GCA_047619065.1. Lineage (GTDB taxonomy): Bacteria > Desulfobacterota > Desulfobulbia > Desulfobulbales > Desulfocapsaceae > Desulforhopalus_A. The sequence continues at coordinate 7,253 of JBLHNA010000031.1, read as the reverse complement.
GAACATTGGCGAATGCATCAAATCGATATCCATATCCAAGCGGAGTAAAAAAAGGCAACCAGTGTCGACCTGCACATTGGTCGGCAGCCCTGTATCCCTTTTGGTAAAGGACATCATGATAGATATTTTCTGACCCATTTTGGTCGGAGCCAAACCAGTAATTAGCCTGGATAGTTTTTTTTAATGAATGAATTTTGTTTAGTAATTCATCATCTTTTTTGTTCAAACCATAATATTGAAGATACGACCATGATCTCTGCGCCTGGAGGTACAATAATTGATCATAGAGTATGTAACCATTGTGCACGTACTCGTCTGACCAGTCACCGGTAGCCGGCACATAGAGCAGACCTCTGGCGTTGAATTCCCAGGCTCCCAATAGAAAAATTACTTTTTCGATAACGGGCATCATCTTTTCTAGAAACCGGCTGTCTTGTGTTTTTTGCCAATACTCTCCACAACCAATAATAAACCAGAGGTCAGCATCCACTCGCCCTGTTGTCCCGCCATAACTCACTCGTCCATTTTCAAAGTCAACATTGCTGGGGATCTCTCCATGGGGACCCTGGTGTGCAGCGAGTGTGAGCAAGGTATTACGGAATGCTCTGATCATGACTTCGTCATCGGTCATGAGTGCGGCCAACCCTATAATGACACCGTCACGACCCCAAACTCTGCTATAGTTCGCACTTTTGCTGGGACTAGCTAAAAAACCTTCTGAGTTGATGCATTTTCGGACCAAAGAGATAGCTGACATAGTCTGGAAGGAAATAAAAAGTACCAATGGAATTGATTCTAAAAAACAGATTGACGTTGTAATTAGTTGGTCATCAGGAGGACTTGCGGCATATGAGATGGCTAAAGACAAAAAAGAAGGACTTAAAGGGGTAATATTGATTGCTCCAGCAACAAATTCAAAGGTTGTAACAAAAATCAAGACAGATAATCTTAACGGAAATATCGATTTTAAATATTTGGATAGTATAAGGCCTGATTCTCTATTTACTATTCCCGGTTTTACCGGGAACCTTCTTGCCTCAGGCCTAGCTTCACAAAATTGGGAAGTGACACACGATGTTAAAGGTCTAGTACTTTTGTCTGATCCCGAAAAGGATATTTATGTTGATAGTAAAAAAGTGGAAAAAACTTTGAGAAGCAATACAATTCCTGAAAATTTTGAGTTCGTGAACTATAGAGGTGCTGCTCATGAAATTGACAATGAAAAAGAAGAACATCGTACAGCAAATAAGATAAAGTTAGAGGATAGAGTCGTCAAATTCTTGGACAAGCTTTTTCCTTAAATTTTATAAATCTGGTTGTTGATGGATTTTCTCCCAGCACCACACCACCAGGCAAGTTGATCTGCACTTGAAAAATATCTGGCCGTAAATGGATGGAGTCTTTACGGCTAATCTATCCCCCTCCAGTTCATTGGGCATGGATATGTTGTGCTGCTTCACCCTGCGACTAAGCCATGTATAAAGTTTCTGTCCGTCAGTTCATAAGTTTGCACTCCGCTTATATGACATCGACTGAGCCCTTTTCTCACACACATAACTCTCCAGGAATAGACGACATTTTTCCAGATACAGGGAGCCATGTCAACTAAACCGGTGTGAGAATTGCTCTATTTCCGCAACTCCCTTTGGCTAGAATCCGTGATTGATACTCAATGAAACAAAAGATCAAACAGAAAGAGCCAAATGGAAAGTTTACATGAAAAAGAATTGTTGTTAGAGGGGGAAATATCTATGTTTGTCTGTGAAATTTTTTTGAAGCCGAAAAGATATAAGTAAGAACAACATTTTTTGCCATAAAAAAAATGTTAGGCTTGCTATTGCAAATGCTACATTATGGTATTATCTTTTTTTGATATTTTAATCGAACTGAATAAAGGAGTATGCCAGATATACAATTTAAAAAAGATTGTAACATAGGTAAAAAACAAAGGATATTATAGTAAAAATAGGGTCAAACCTTAATCCTGACAAGGTGCCTTTTAACGGCTGCCACTCATTATTACCTTATTGCCAGTTGCCCCAGGCATCACATAGTAGTTCTGATAGAATTTTAGCAAGTTGATCAGTTGGCTGATTGGTAGTAAACCAACGCCTCGGAAGCGCTCCGACGAATAAAGGTTATAGGCGCGGGACTGGAAACGGGCCAGGGAGCTTACCTCAGGTTTTGGGGGTAAATCTACAAGCTTTTAAAATTCAAACATATATCGCTATACCACAAGGCCATTCCGACCTGAAGGAGGGCATAGTGACTTCTGATAGCAGAAAGCCCAGATGCAAAACGCAATCCAGCCTGTACGAGGACATACGTAGGCATTGTTCGCATTGCGAGCACGATTTCGACGAGCTATTCTACTTGCTAGTCGATTTTGACAATTGATCCAGGTTGGTTGCACGCGCGGCCGAGGATAGTCTACAGCGTAGCTACTGCCCGTTATGTGTTGGACCGGGTGTCATATCGCATGCGTCTAGGCGATCTGCTCCTGGTATGATGATTTCCGGCTGACGTTGATCTTTCCAACGGATTGCGGAAATCGGCTGAGCGGCTGATGTCGGCGAACTAATCTATAAAAAGGAGGTATGTAATGAAAAGTGAATTTACTTATATGGGCAAGCAGGTGAAGATTGCGAAGAATAAGGCTGAAGATGCAGCCAAACTTAGCATAGATGATAAAAAAATCAACATAATGCTGCATACAATGGGGAAACCTGAAGATAACTATATCAAGCTCTGGATGTGCGAGGGCGCTTACACGATGATGGAGTCACCGGAACTTATGGCGAAGCACATCATCGAGTATTGGCACCAGTACGAGTAATTGTAAAAATAGCAAGGAGGACTAATTATGGGCTGTAGAAAAAACCTTAATAAGCTGACGCCTACGGAGCGAACGTCTTTTGTCAATGCTTTTATACAGTTGATGGAAAATGGAACTACAGACGAATATGCTCAGATACATGGAGGGGCTGGGGGGCACGGACATGGGGGGCCTGCATTCGTTGCTTGGCACCGAGAATTTGTTCGACGCTTTGAGCTTGATTTACAGGCGATCGACGCCAGTGTGACCTTACCTTACTGGGACTGGACAACCGCCAACCTTAATTCGGCCGGTACCGAATCATTGATATGGCGTGATGATTTTCTTGGCGGTCCCGGCGACAACTCAGGTGGTGGGCCACCAACAGGGCCGTCCAATGGCTATCCGATTACTACTGGACCGTTTGCCGGGCGGTATACGCGGAGACCTTTCGATATATTCACATTTCCAGGAACCGGTGGTACTATTGCCACTCGCATGGCTAATAGTGACTTCAATCAATTTAGATTAATTGAAGGTCCACACGGCTCCGCCCATGTGTTCATAGGTGGCCACATAATGCCATTCAATGCGACAGCCGGAACACCGGATTTTTGGTTAATTCACTGTAACGTCGATCGACTCTGGGCGGAGTGGATACGCCAGCATGAAAGCACACCCGGATTCGAACCTTATAAACCTCTTGTTGGAGGACCAACTGGTCATAACCTCGGTGATACGATGTGGCCTTGGAATGGAACCTCTTTACCCTTCAGTGTACTTCCCTGGACCAACTCTCCAGAAATGGTACACCCTCAAGATCTTTTGGATCATCGGGCGCTTGGCTATGAGTACGATACAATTGATCAATGCGGTACTGGACCAAAGCCTATTAAAGAATTTCTGCCTAAAGAGTTCCAACCCAAAGAACTTAAGGAGTTTCAACCCAAGGAGTTCCAACCCAAAGAACTTAAGGAATTCAGACCTAAAGAGTTCCAGCCTAAGGAGTTCCAGCCTAAGGAAATCAAAGAAGGTAGTCCGAAGGAATTTTTTGAAGGACCATTTATAGATCCAAGGCGGCGGCCAGATCTCACAGGTGCTGGACTTGGCTTTGAACCCGATATTAATGATACTGAACTTGAAATGTTGCGAAATGATGTTATGGCACGCCGGGCAAATTTACTACGGCGATAACGTGGGGTTCAAAAAAAGATGATATTAGTTATTTGTGAGCCAGAAGACACGTGTGGCCTGTGGCTCGTTACCGAAATCAGCAAACGTGGTTGCGCGGTTGAGCATGTCTTGCCGGATGAATTGGTGGTCGGAGCGCGATTTTCTGTTCGGGTCGCCAATCAACACGATATTGTTAGTGCGGATTTAGCCGACGGTCGCCGCATTGACGGCTCTACGCTTGTCGGTGTCATTAATCGCATGCATGATTTTCCGAGCCCTATGTACAATGGTACATCCGACCGTGACACAGTCTATGCTAGTGAAGAGGTACGAGCAGCTGTTGTTGCCTGGTTCGCCGGCTTACCATGCCCCGTACTTAATACACCTACGCCCTACTCAGCAATTGGCCTGATGGTGCATGAGTCTCTGTGGCGTCAGCGTGCTAATATGCTTGGCTTGAGGGTCGCGACACTCAAAGTAGAACAAGAGGCTTTTACTAGTCAGCCTAAAAACTACTCTGTTGTGGTAGTCGGTGAAACGGTTCTTACAGCTGAGGAGAAACCTGTGCCGCTGTCAATGTCGGAAGCATCAATAGCACTATCTCATTCAATGGGCCTTCGCCTAGTGGAATTGGAATTCAATATCAAGACATCGGGGGAGTGGGAGTTTTTGCGAGCTTGTTTGACGCCGGATCTTACGTCCTTAGGACCCACTGTCCTTGATGCCCTTCTTAGGGAACTGGAGGAGCGATGAAGCAAGATATTGTACTCGTTGCTGGTCTTCCAAACGACCCCTGTGTTGCATCTGTAGTTGTTGCTTTGGAACGGCAGGGGATTGCTTATGTCCTCTGGAACCAAAGGGATTTACTTAACGACTGTGCCTATCTGTTGCAACACGGCAATCTCGATGGAGTCATAATGGTAGGCGACAATCTAATCGAGTTGAATTCGATAACTGGCGTGTTCAACCGTGTTTCCGAACTTGAATTGACACCAGAGTATAGAAGTGTTGATGCCAAAGATCCTATCGCACGGCATGCAATAGCAGCAAACTGGATTTTGAGTCAATGGTTTGAGCTCGCTCCAGTGCCGGTTCTGAACCGTGGGACGACGAATGAGTCTAACAGTACTAAAGCATTCCAGACACAGCTCATCCGGCGCTATCTTCCTGTCCCCGACACCTTAGTGACCAATGATGTTGAACAAGCACGTGCCTTCTGGAAGGAACACGGACGAGTTATATATAAATCTTGCAGTGGTGAACGCTCGATCGTGACAGAACTGGATGAAGAAACACTTGCAACACGGGCATCAAATCTTGCATTATGCCCAGTTCTATTTCAACAATATATTGAAGGTACTGATATTCGGGTGCATGTGGTCGGTTCTGAGATCTTTGCTACTGCAATCGTTTCAAAAACAACGGACTATAGGTACGATTCGGATACAACATGGTCAGCTGTCGATTTTTCAGGAAAGTATGCATCTGCCTGCATTGCCTTAAGCCAAGCGCTTGGCCTTGAACTTGCCGGTATCGATCTTCGCATCACACCTTCAGGGGATATCTACTGTTTCGAGGTAAACCCGAGTCCAGCGTTTAGCGTATACGAAAATGCAACAGGGCAGCCGATCGCCAATGCCATCGCAAAATACCTAAAATAACAAGGTGCTTGCTTTTAATATTTAAGTCCATGTACAGGGCGTCAATGTCATCATAAAATCAGTTTATGTGGAAAAAGCGGATTTCCGGATATAACTTAATAATGCATAATATCCAGTTGGACTGAACCCCTTCCGAGGAAAAGAGAGTGCTGTGCCGAAACTTCTTTGCTAGAATAAAGATCTATTCAGCAAACCGAAAGTTGATAAACATCGGCATAATGAAGACTTTCAAATATCTTTAAAATCTTCATATAAAACAAGATCTTGAAGGTGAACCCCATAGAGGGAATTTTCAGGTCATTTCTTCGTAAACTGCTGCTCGGTCCAACAACATTTTATTAATCATCCCGTGTTCTCTTTCCGGCTTCTGCGGCAAACATGAGATCGCGGTGCAGGATGACTAAAGAGATGTTTTTAGGGCGGGACAAATGATAAAACGCTCTTAGTTCTCGTCGGCTGCGTCGACGAGAATCGCGGTGCTGGTCAGCACCGCGACTAGATAAAAGCGACATAAACAAGGAGATGAAATGGAACATCATAATAAGCCAATAATAGTTTTAAATTTATCTGCAACAATTCGTCAAAACCAAAAATTCTTGACAAATGAAGCGCGAAGTCATTTAGCAAATAAAATTAAACAATATATTGAGAGTGATTATGACCCTGTAGCTCAGCATCATTCAAATGGTCACGTACATGGGACATTGAATTTTCTTCCGTGGCATAGGGGCTTTCTAAAAAAATTCGATGAATGGCAACGTGCTGAATCACTAGAAAATAATACGCCCTATGTTGCACTCGCGTATTGGGTTTCAAGCGAAACTATACCTGTTGAGGTAACCCATGAAGGAAGAAATGATGAAATCAGCATGATTCCAGTGCCTAATGAATTACTTACAGCAGGAGGCTTGTTGTCTTTAAATTTTGAAGAATTCACAAGAATACTTGAGAGTCATCATGATGATGTTCATATAGCAATAGGCGGAGATATGGCAAACCCCGATGTTTCACCAAAAGATCCTATATTTTGGATGTTTCATTCATTTTATGATCATCTTTATGCCAATTGGCAAACTGTACATGCAGAAGCTAAAGTTAAAATAGCTACTTAGTAAAAAAAAATCTGATCGGGTAGCCGGGGTGGGGGCTCCACCAGCCCCCACAACACCTAGCATACAGGTCCGCACTAGGCGTTTCACAAAGATTACCAGGCTGCAGCCGGATAGTGAATCACACTCCACATTTTCTTGGTTGATACAAGCCCTTGATTAGCCAACCGTTGGATAGTCATACCTGAGACTGTGTAGCCAGGGTCCTTGACATGTGCCAATAACTTTTACGACTCAGAGCGGATAGGATGGCATGCCGTTTATTTGTACCGAGTTTCAGTTGGTTCCGCACTTTGGTTCTGGCGTATAGGGGGGTCTGAAGCCCAACGGAACGAAAACGTACGCTAAGCACTTTCTAATTTGGCATATCCGGTAGGTGTCAAGATAGTTTTCGCCTCATTTGCTAACTTACCAAGAGTAATTTGGCATCCTTATAATAATCCACTTCAGCAAAAGCCAACTCTTCCGACGAACATCCAGTTGGGGCCCATTCTC
>JBLHNA010000030.1:0-62942 GCA_047619065.1 Desulforhopalus sp. | reverse complement strand
CATACCGTTCGGTTGCACTTATAGAAAAATCCTTTGGAAAAGATATTTCCTTGCTATTACCCCGGGCTTGTTCAACCATGGATAAGATTGTGGATCGCTGCGCGATCACAATCTATCCTTATTCGTTGGGCATTTGTTTTCCTCAATTGGTCGTAATCTGTATTGACCAGTGCTTCGTATTATCTTTAGACCAAAGCGTAAATTCTTCTTTTGATGTCCATTTTGTTTTTCCAAGCATTGGGACGAATTTAACCTCATGAGGTTCAGTACGACAAAGCTCAAAAAAACCATTACTTTTTTCTGAATGACTATATGATATTCGAACCCTAATAATAGCTTCCATTCCGTATTCGACTTCCAACTGTGCAGAATATCGGCGATTAGGACTGGATTTCTTTTTCCCAATAGAAAGGACATAGTTAATATTTTTATCTAAACATTGTTCATAGGCTCGAATCATCTGGGTAGTATCCCAACCTCTTTGATTGAATAGCCAGAGAAGTCGTTCATAAATTAGGTTAAGAAGATGCTTCTTCCTTTTCTTCTCTGAATAACCAAGATATTTATCAATATCGATTTCTGCTTCAATTTTTACAACATCTACCATATCATCCTGGCTATTGTAATCAGGGTCTGATTTGACTTCGATAATTATTTTTTTGAAGGGACTTGTTTCTAATCGGCCGAGTTCATAAAGAAACATACTTGATACACAATTACTAGAACGATTGAATTCCTTTATTTTCGAGCGCATTTTGGCTGTCGTGTGTTTCTCCCGAAATAAACTCACTGTTATATCTTTCAAGTATGCCATTATTTCTTATAGTTAATATGTGTGCCCAACAGTTTAATACATGGAAAATATCCATGATATTGACTTATATATGGACGCTTTTTCCACCCTATCTGGTATCGAGGAAGTGAAGATGGAAAATCATGTCCAGTTATTGTTTTTCGTCTTCATTTTGTCCACTTTATCTAATATTCTCATAGGTATGATGGAAAACAAGCCTAAATTCACTCCAAATCCTGATCTCAAGTTGATGGATCAAGTCCGCGAGACTTTACGATATTATCATTACGCTCGTTCAACTGAGAGGACATATAGCCAGTGGATCTTACAATTTATCTATTTTTATGATAAAGAGCGGCATCCAAGGGATATGGGCGTCCGTGAAATTGAAAGGTTTTTATCCCATCTTGCCTCTGTAAAAAAAGTTGCAACATCTACGCAAAAACAGGCTCTCAATGCACTCGTTTTTCTTTATCGTGATGTTCTGCAAATCCCATTGGATCAAACCATCGCGCCTGTCAGAGCAAAGCGTAGACAAAGTCCACCCACAGTTCTTACAGAACAAGAAGTGCAGAGAATAATTACACAAATGAAAGGCACACACCTGTTAATGGCTAAGTTAATATATGGGTCAGGTATTCGCCTTATGGAATGTATTCGTCTCCGAATTCAAGATGTCGATTTTGGTCAGGGCCAGATTTTTATTCGTGGAGGTAAAGGAGGCAAGGACCGAGTTTCTTTTTTGCCCCGCTTGATTCAAGATGAATTGCATCAACACATTGAAAATGTCAAAGAATTACACAGAAATGATTTAACAGAGGGTTTTGGAGAAGTTTATTTGCCAAATGCACTTGCTAAAAAATACAGCAAAGCGGCTTGGGAACCGTCATGGCAATACGTTTTTCCGAGTAAAACACGGTCTATTGATCCCGTGAGCGGAAAAGAACGAAGGCATCATGTCTTGGAATCTGGCTTGCAAAAAGCCGTGAAAGCAGCTGTTAAACAAACTGGTATTAGCAAACGAGCAACCGTACACACTTTGAGGCATTCTTTCGCCACCCATATGCTCGAGCACGGCACCAATATTCGCGTTCTCCAGGAACTCCTTGGACATGCTAATGTAAGTACAACAGAAATCTACACTCATGTTATGCGAAAAGGTCTTGATGGGTCAAAGAGCCCTTTAGATCAACTCTTTGAGAAATAACGAATCGCCGGGCAGGTTAGAGGCCATCAGCATCTATTCTTATCCGTTATGTCCCATCCAAAAAAAAACAGCTAATCAACATCTTTTAATGTATTTAAAAATTGTAAATGCGTTATTTGGGTCAGGTTGAATTTCTCCATTTTTTACATACCCTAATTTCTCATAGAAATGATGATTTCGATATGCCTTATATGGAGTAACAAGTGCCCATGTGGTCACATTGTTATAGTGTGTCTCAATTAACTTAATGACTCGAGAACCAATGCTTTTATTCTGGAAGCTCTCAGCTATGAAAAAACATTTTATTTTTATAAGTGACTCATTTTGAAGGATTAAACATATTCCTCCTGCTAGTTCACCATTATATTTGATCTTATAATAGTGCCCCTTTTCAATTTGAGTCAGATGCCATGAAATAGACTGAACATCAGGAGGAAAAGCCCCATACTCTTTGAAATCATTCGTAAAAGCAATTATCGACATATTTTTAAGCGTTTCCGCATCAACAGCACTTGCAAGTTCAATAGTTGTTTCTGTCATACTTTTCCTTAAAACCTAAATTTTGCATACACAAAGTACAGAAAATATAATTTATCGTTGTAAAAAAATATGTTCTATTAACAAAAAAGGATTTTAGAAACTCATTTTTGCATGAGTACAATTTTTCTGTACTTTGCTACCCTTCGGGATTAACAATTCCACCGAATCTGCTTTGTTATTGAAGCGTTGAAGTATATTTATACGTCTTCAGCTTCGCTGCCTCGCATTTCCGGTGAACTAGTCAATTGTAAAATTTAGGTAAGATAATTAATGGGCGAAATCAAAACGGCAAAACCGGTAGACAACAAAGGAGAGCTACTGAACTCTCCTTTGTTAACAACTGTATTATTGTAGCAGTTTTACTGCACGATATTTCTGTGGGCGGTGGGTGGATGGCGTTGAGGCTAATCAATCCTACCGCCATGGGGCTGGCCGTCATACAAACGTCCATTGTGGGTGGCCAGAAAAGTGGTCAGAGGGATCTCTTCCTGTTTGATAAAACCCTTGTTTGGCAGAGCGCCGTTATTCACCATTTCAAGGACCGCACAGATGGAGGCAGCGGTGGTCCAGGCAATGGCTCTTCTTGGTTTTCCTGCAATTTCAACAGGGGGGTAGGCCCTGACAAATTCTTCCCGAATGAGCTGATCATGTGTCCAGCCCTCGACTGAGGCATGTACGTAAACAACATCCTCACTCACGGGTGGCTTGGCATTCACCAGCAATTTACCTGTACTTGACCTGTCTTCGCGCATTAACAGTTCATGGAGAAGAAAATTCATCAAGCTTGCGTGGCCCGGATAGCGAATCGATTTGTAGTCAAGATTTTCGACACGACCATTATAGGTTTCACACATGGTGCCAAGTCCACCCGAGGTGGTGAATGCCTCAAGCTGCAGGCCATCAATAACTATCGTTTCCAGCCACTCAAGAGGTGAGACCAATTTTCGGACACCACCTTCGATGACTTCACAGTCGTTGAGGTACTCATTGACGACACCCTCAGGGGACCAGTTAAAGGCATACCCCAGGAGGCCTGTGGGATTCTTGGGTAAGGCCCCAACCCGCAGTTTTATGGATCTGATTTTGTCAAATTGACCGGCAAGAGAAGCGCCTACGATTGCGATAAAACCGGGCGCAAGACCACATTGCGGAGCCATGACCACCGGTGTGGTATGACTCATTTTTATTATTTCTCTGGTAGTATTTACATCTTCAGTAAGATCGAAATAGTGGGTGTTGCATTCTGCTGCAACTCGCGCCACTTCGACATTGAAATTATAGGGCAGGCAGGAGATGACGGCATCGTGGTTCATCAAAGCCGTACTCAATTCTGTTTTGCTGGTGACATCAAGGGCCTGCACAGAAAAAGGAAATGTCTCGGTTGGATGCAGATCTGCTCCGGTGACCTTGAAACCGGTCTCATGGAGTAGTAATGCAACGAGATAGCCCACTTTTCCAAGGCCAAGAACCAATACAGAGTTGATTTGTTTTGTCATTGAACATCTCCTGAATGATTACGTATCATCTTGAATATTTGAAAACAATTCTCGCCTGAAAATTTCATGAGTTGAGACGAATCCTCGCTCAGCAATACAACATGATACGTCTCTTTAAAATGTTCACGAAATATTTGGGCTAGCGGTAAGCAGGTATTCCTGTTACTTCCTGGCCTACGATAAGAGTATGCATGTCATGCGTCCCTTCATAGGTGTATACAGACTCAAGATTGTTGGCATGTCGCATTATCGGATATTCCCCCATAATACCGTTGGCACCAAGCATGGTCCTGGCTGTACGGCAGATTTTAAGGGCTATGTGGACATTATTCATTTTGGCCATTGAGACCTGAGCCGGACTGTATTTTCCTTTGTCCTTTAGGCGCCCAAGTTGCATCACAAGAAGTTGTCCCTTGGTAAGTTCGGTGACCATTTCTGCCAGCTTTTTCTGTTGCAGCTGGAAGCTGGCGATAGGCTTGTCAAACTGGATTCTGTTTAGGGAATACTCGAGCGCCGTCTGATAACAGTTGTCGGCGGCACCGAGGGCACCCCAGGCGATGCCATAGCGTGCCTGCGTCAGACAGCCAAGCGGCCCTTTTATCCCTGTGACATTAGGCAATAGGCTCTTTTCTTCATCGACGATGACATCTTCGAGAATAAGTTCGGAAGTGATAGAGGCCCGCAAACTCCATTTTCCCTTCATCTGTGGGGCAGAGAATCCCGGAGTTCCTTTCTCCACCAGAAAACCACGGATGCCTTCTTCGGTTTTGGCCCAGACAATCGCCACATCGGCAATGGTACCGTTGGTGATCCACATTTTGGCACCGTTAAGTCGCCATTTTCCGCCAGGCTCGCGAACCGCCTTGGTTCTCATGCCGCTGGGGTTGGAGCCGAAATCAGGTTCCGTGAGGCCAAAGCAGCCGATTGCCTTTCCTGTGGCCATTTGGGGGAGCCAGTGTTTTTTCTGTGCCTCACTGCCGTAGGCAAAAATCGGATACATGACCAGAGATCCCTGGACAGAAGCCAAACTGCGAAGCCCTGAATCACCGCGCTCAAGTTCATACATCAGAAGGCCGTAAGCAACATTGGATAGGCCGGCACAGCCGTACTCCTCTGGCAGGGTAGGGCCAAAAAAACCCATCTCGCCCATTAGAGGTATTAAATGACGGGGGAAGGTCTCTTCCTGGGCATGTTTATCAATAATCGGCATAACATGTTCATTGACGAAATTTCTGGCGGTTGCACGAACCAGCTTCTCTTCGTCTTCCAGCAGATCCTGGAAATTCATATAATCGGTTAACTCGGTTGTCGCATTCATGACAACGCTCCTATTTTTTTGTTAAAATGAATTGTTGATGGATTCGTATGTCGAACTTTTGCCAGAACTCATCCGCACGGGTAAGATGACCTTTTACAAGCCCACTCATTGTTGGCAATGGTGGGCTTGCGAAAATCTCAATCCAAATCAAACGTAATTCCTTGGGCCAGAGGTAGTTCAGTCCCGTAATTGATAGTATTTGTCTGCCGGCGCATATAGCCTTTCCATGCATCCGAGCCAGATTCTCTGCCGCCACCGGTCTCTTTTTCTCCCCCAAAGGCACCGCCAATCTCCGCGCCGGAGGTACCGATATTAACATTGGCTATACCGCAATCTGATCCGGCAGCAGAGAAAAACAGTTCTGCTTCCCTCAGATTGTCGGTAAATATTGCGGATGATAGTCCCTGAACAACATCGTTTTGGAGATCGATGGCATTTTCAACCCCACCAGAATATTTGATAAGATAGAGAATTGGCGCAAAAGTCTCTTCCTGGACAATAGGATAGCTGTTTTTAACCTCAGCAAGCACCGGCTCGACGTAGCACCCCGATTCAAACCCTTGCCCCTCAAGCACCTTTCCACCGCAGACGACGGTTCCGCCTTGTTCTGCTATGGCCTGCAGGGCTTTCTGGTAGTCGGCAACCGCTTTTTTATCAATCAGCGGGCCAATATGATTGTTTTCATCAAGTGGGGAACCGATTTTTAAAGAGCCATAGGCGCGGGCCAGAGCCTCTTTCGTTGTATCATAGAGTGATTCATGGACAATGAGCCGTCTTGTGCTGGTGCAGCGTTGGCCTGCTGTGCCAACTGCTGAAAAAACTATGGCCGGTATCGCCAGTTTCAGGTTAGCCTGAGGGGTCAAAATGATAGCATTGTTCCCACCAAGTTCCAGAATAGATTTACCGAATCTTGAGGCGATAACCTCTGCACCGCGGCGACCGACTCTGGTTGAGCCGGTGATGGACACCAGGGGAATGTCTCGGTCATGGAGGAGTTGTTCTCCAACCGTCGAGCCGGAACCGATAATTAGGTTGAACAAGCCCTCGGGTAGTTCGTTGTCTGTGATGACTTTAGCGAGAAGATGCTGGATGGCAATGGCCGTAAGTGGAGTTTTGGAGGACGGCTTCCACAGGGTGGTGTCTCCGCAGACAGTAGCCAGCATTGCATTCCAGGACCAGACAGCAACAGGAAAGTTAAAGGCGCTGATGATCCCCACCGTCCCGAGGGGATGGTACTGATCATAGAGGCGATGCTCTACGCGTTCTGAACTCATGGTGCAACCATAGAGCTGCCGCGACTGACCGACGGCGAAATCACAGATGTCTATCATCTCCTGAACTTCCCCCAGCCCTTCTTGCAGGGATTTACCCATTTCCCAAGAGACAAGGGTGCCAAGAGCTGTTTTTTTATCGCGCAGGCCGTTTCCTATCTGGCGCACGATCTCGCCTCTTTTAGGGGGAGGAACCGTTCGCCACTGGCCAAAGGCTTTTTTGGCAGCTGCAGCACAGTTTTTGTAATCTTCTGTGGAAGCGAGAAAAACTGTGGCGAGCAGTCGGCCGTCAACGGGCGATGTGACTTCAATTTTCCCATTTGTCTGGGTGGTATTCCAGTTGGCCCCGGTTGATGCGCCCTGATTTTCCTTTTCGATGTTCAGTGTATTTAGAATTTCCATTGTTCCTCGAAGGTTAGAGATTGTCTGCTCCAAATATTTTTTCGGCAATTACCATGGCACCCGCATATGCTTTTTCGTTAAAGCGTGTTTTTAAAGCGATGTTCAACATGTCTCTGTTAATGGCCTTTTCTTTTTTTGCAATGAGACAAAGAGCGGCCAGGGCCCAGTCTTGCTTGACAATTTTCAATTCTTTGAAATCAACTTCAACAACTTCACCAGGAGTCTCTGGTATATCGACAGACTTTTCTTTGACAACAAAGGTCGTGGGATGAAGAGCTGCAAATATATTTTTTCGCTGTTTGACGCCTTCATCGCTCAAGGCCAGGACAACTGTGGGAGAACTACTACCAATGTAACCGATTTCCTGAGGAGAAATTAGAATTTCACTGACGGACTGGCCCCTCAGCACAGTGATATTATAATCATTTTTCATCGACACATTCATCCCCGCAGCAAGACCTGCATGACAGACAATATCACCTGCGGTCACAATGCGCATACCGGCACTGCCCAAAATCGACACCTCCTGATGCCGGTAGTCGGTGAGATGAATTTGCTTTTCAACGGTGACCGCTTCCGGAAAGATGTTTTTTTCATTGCTCAGTGCCCGGTATTGTTCCCCATATTCAGGTCTGCTATTTTTTTCGATGAACCCACTTCTAGCAGGCAGATCTGAGACCATTTGATCGAGGACCTTTGGCGAAAGTTTGTTCTTTTTGGTGTAGCGGCCGGTGCACATTCCTAATGTCTCTATGACTGCAAAGCCCTTATGTTTGATTCCATCTGCAATTATGTCCGGCAGGTAGTTATCCAACCCGGAAGATCTTGCCACATATGTTGCCCCAGCGCTTTCAGCGATGCCACAGATATCGATTGGCATTTCAGCCTGATTGAGAAACTCAGATCCGACCACGGCATCTTTTGGCGTGGTGACAGAATACTGTCCACCGGTCATGCCAAAATTGAAATTATTGAGAATGATGAGGGTTAAATCAAGATTTCTCCGACATGCCGCCAACACATGGGCTCCACCAATACCGAGACCACCATCTCCCATGGTTACAATAACATGTAATTCAGGGTCGGCAAGTTTCAACCCGGCTGCATAGGTCAGGGCGCGCCCATGAATGCCATGTAGAGCATGGACATTGAAAAAGGTATCAAAAAGACCGGAACAGCCAATATCTGTGACCATCACGGTTTTGTCTGCCGAAAGGTTCAGGTTGACCATGGCTTTATCAAGGCTGCTGGTGATATTCTCGTGGGTGCAACCAGGACAATAGACAGGTGGCCTGTTCGTGTTTAAAAAACTAGGCATTGTCAATAACCTCCATAATCTGTGCAGGTGTAATCAAAACACCGTTCATCTGTCCGAAAAATTCCACTTTCTTATTAGAAAGCACCCGCCTTATTTCATGGATATATTGTCCCAGATTCATTTCAAAGACCACGATCCGCTTAAAAGGCTTTGCCTTCTCCTGCAGCAACTCCTCAGCAACAGGCCATAAGGTTTTCAGGGTCAGGGTGGAGACCGGTCTGCCAGAACCTGCAAGCATTCTGCTGGCATCCTCAACAGCACGTGCGGTGACACCATAGCTGATGATCAGGGTGTCTGACTGGGCGTGTATCTCTTCTTCGTACAGGGTTATTCTGTTACAGGCGCTCAGGATTTTTCTACGTAACCGCTCCTGATTGCAGGAGATTGTTTCCGGGTCATTGGTGATAAAACCATCGGGTCCGTGGGTCGATGATGTCTGCCTGACCAGTGTTCTGCCACCGATGGGCAGAAAGGGCGGTGCCTCATCCGGCTGTGCTGCAAAAGGAAGATAGTTCTCGCCGGTAAATATTTTTCGTTCGACGATAGGTGGAAGACTGACAGACGAGAGATCAAAACTCTCCTTGGTCATGCCAATTTCCTTATTTGAAGCGATAAAGACAGGACATCTGAATTCTTCCGCATAGTTAAAGGCGTGTATGGTCAGGAGGTAACAGTCGAGGGCATCTTTTGGCGCAAGTACGATTACTGGCAGACCACCTGTGCTGCCCCATTGTAAAAATTGAATATCACTGTCAGCTCCCTTGGTTGCCGAGCCTGTCGAAGGACCAAGACGCTGTACGTCAGCAATTACGAGAGGGATCTCACTGCCGATGGCAAAGGATATTTGCTCACTGTACAGGCTGATTCCTGGGCCGGATGTTGCGGTAAGCGCCTTTTTACCGGCCATGGAGGCACCGATGCAATATCCCATTGAGGCAATTTCGTCTTCTCCCTGCAGGCAGATACCACCCGTGGCAGGTAACATTTTCAGCATGTTATTGAAAATGGTCGTGGCCGGAGTGATGGGGTAGCCTGCAAAAAAATTACAGCCTGCGGCAATAGCTCCCCTGGCCAGCGCTTCATTTCCTTCCATAAATGATAAGGTCATTTATCCTCCTGGGTGGTGTGGGGCTGTGTGTTGATGTGATATTATATCTAATTAAAAATCTAATCAGATATACTGACTTGTATCTGGTTTAATAGCGGTATGTCAAGAATATAATAACATTATTTTGATTTATAGGGGTGGTGTTTTTGATCATTTATTGGTGATTTTTAATTGATTTTGTAGGGATTTTGGTATAATTCTGTTCAGATGGAACGGAAAATAAAAAAGAAGACAAAGAGTGCTGATGATTTCGCGAAGGAAGCCTATATGGGCATCCGCCGAATGTTTTTCATCAACGAGATCACTCCGGGGCAAAAAATCTCCTATGGGGATCTCGCCAAGCGGTTAGGGATGAGCACCACCCCTGTGATACAGGCATTGAAAAGACTTGAAGACCAAGGTCTCGTTCGACACGAACCTAATCGGGGATATTATACTGAAGATATAAGCTTAAAAGAAATCATAGAAATTTATGATTTCAGAGAGTTAATCGAAACATCGCTTCTGCCAAAGACCGTAGCTGGCATGAACAAGAAAAAACTCAAAATCCTTAAAAGAGCCCTCGATAACCACCTTGAGGCTGTGAGAGATATTTACTTAAAAGAGCGGCTTCTGCGAGATATGGAGTTCCATCTCGTTTTGGCTGGTCTTTCAGGGTGCACGATTCAAATCAATACATTGAAGTCGCTGTTTGACCTCTTATACCTCAAGTACCGGGGCAATATCCTTTTTGTAACACCTATGGAAAAGGTCGATTCAGAACATGTTAAATTATACGACTGTATTGCCGCAGCGGATCTTGACGGAGCTACCATGATTTTGAGGCAGCATATTGTAAACGTTAAAGATTATGCCATTGCCAGTATTGAAAGAATTAACAAAGAGAAAAAACGTATAGATTTGGCGAAAAATCGATAATCAAATCCCAATGTAAAAATAACTTTACCTCAACCATTTGGGCGGTCTCGGTATTGAAAGCGTTGCATCTTCCAATGCCGATATACATAGATGGCCAACATTGGAGCGCGCTAATGTCGGCTTTGACTCCAAGGCCTTGTTCAGCTGAACTGAAACAATGGAAAGGATGGGATGCACTCAAGACTGCGCTGACAGATAGGACATTGAGATTTTTAGATTCGTCCAAAAGAACCTGTTGTAATTTTCACTAAGGAAAAGATACAGAGTATCAATGTACAATGCCAGATCGAATGCGCTTGGGGCATAAGCCGTCCCAAGCGCATTTTTTCTTACTTATAGATAGAATATTCAAAACTATTCCGCATAACTGTTTAGCAGTGCATGTCCATAAGCAACTCGACCAGCAGATAAGCGATAGACTTCGATACACCTGTATGCTTGGCGGGTTGATCGTGGGTAAGTGAGGCGCTGCTAAATAGCTGTGAATATTCTTTATTTTGTAGGTCTGAGATAGGCTCCCCAGTAGCCTAAACCGACGAAGACAACCCCACCAATTATGTTACCAATTGTCACTGGTACGAGGTTTTTA
The DNA here is from genome assembly GCA_047619065.1 of Desulforhopalus sp. Lineage (GTDB taxonomy): Bacteria > Desulfobacterota > Desulfobulbia > Desulfobulbales > Desulfocapsaceae > Desulforhopalus_A. Next base: position 51,982 of record JBLHNA010000030.1, on the reverse strand, counting down.
AGGACAAATGCACTCCAGGTAATTGTACTGACATCTATACCATCTGGGGAAATACCCGCCCAGCGGGTGAGAAATATGCCAACAGGGATGAAGTACATATTGGCCACGCAGTGCTCAAAACCGATGGCAACAAAGCCCATTATAGGAAAGAAAATAGCAAAAATCTTCCCGACGGTTTGACGTGCAGAAAGAGCCATCCAGACAGCAAGGCAGACCATCCAGTTACAGCCTATGGCGCGTACAAGGGCTTCTCCAAAATCAAGGTGAACTTTGCCATAGGCCGTTTTAACCGCAGCAATACCCAGTGCGTCCGCTCCTGTTTTCCAGAGACCAGAATAGTAGAAGAGCAGGGCGAGTATGATCGAACCGAGGAAATTAGCAAAATAGACAACTGTCCACCTCGCAAGCATGTTTTTCCATGTAATTCTGCCAGTTATAATACTTGAGATCATGAGGGTGTTGCCGGTGAACAGCTCCGCACCCGCAATGATGACGAGCATGAGTCCAATACTAAATGCCCCGCCAGCGAGCAGTTTTTTAATGGCAAGGCCCATTTCGGCGGGTATATCGAAGGTAATAGAGGTGGCAAATAGTCCTCCAAAACCGACATAGGCACCAGCCATAATACCAAGGACGAAAAGAGAGAGCCAGGGGGAAGTCGCCTTTGCCACACCGACGGTTTCAGCGACAGTTTCGGCAATGTTCTTTGGACCCTTATCGTCCATGCTTTGGGTTGGGAATTTTCCCAGCAGTTTTTCAAATCGGCCCAGGGCTTTTTTCTCCTGAGTGAGTTTGGCTGCAATGGATTTGCGCACAGCCTCTGCAATCTCTTCAGGGGTAAAGGGTTTGGCTAGATAATCCATCACACCCCGTTGCATAGCCTCGGTAGCCCTTCCCACAGAAGGGTAACCGCTAATCATGACCACTGCGGACTCTGGTGCATCAGTTTCTAGTTTTGTGACAACATCCATACCGTCAAGTTCAGGCATATGCCAGTCACAGAGCACCACTGTATACTGGTTGTTGGTTGCGAGTTCAATTCCTTCTGAAGGGTTTGTGGTGGTGGTTACCTTAAAGCCCTCTTCGGTAAAGATTCGCTGGCAGGATGCTAACACCGCGGTGTCATCATCAATAATCAGCATTGATTGATTCATTCTTGAGATCCTCCTTTGAGTCGGACAGTCGTTTTGTTCACAGCATCAACGAGCTCATCCGGTGTAAATGGTTTTGCAATATAGTTGTCCGCTCCGTAGCGGCGACCTTTTTCCATAGTTTTGCTGGTTAAATAGCCTGTCATCATAAGTATTGGGATGTCTGGCCGTATATTTCTGGCTCGCCGGATCATTTCAAATCCGTCCTGACCTGGCATTTTGACGTCTGTCAGTATGAGTGCAAATGGGTATGAGGTTCCTACAGCAGAAAGTAATCGTTCTCCCTCTTCCACTGTGTTTGCAACCTGTGTTTCAATTCCTTCCATTTCGAGGATACGCACGCAGCTTTGGACTACAATTGCATCATCATCAACGATCAGTATTTTCATGACTTTGGTCCTTGGTCTTTTTCATGTGTGTGGTAGTCTGAAGGACCGCCACTTACTCGACGGGGCATCCAAATGGTGAAAGTTGTACCCTCACCTTCCTGAGATTGTACCTTAATTGTTCCACCGTGACGTTCAATGATTCCCGCTGTCACAGCCAGTCCAAGTCCCGTACCTTTACCAACCTCTTTTGTGGTAAAAAATGGATCGAAGAGTTGATCTAAGTTTTCTTCTGAAATGCCGGTTCCGCTATCGGAAATGTTAATCCTCACTCCGCGTTCTTCCTCTTTATCCGCGTTCATAGTCTCGATATTGATAAATCCCCCGGAAGGCGTCGCATCCAGAGCATTAATAATCATGTTAATCAGCACACTTTGGAACTGGTTCCGATCAAGAGTGAGCGTCGATAGATTGTTTGTCCCTAGAAAAGAGAGATTAACGTCTTTGATAAGTGCTTGATTTTTCATCAGGCCGACGCAGTCTTCGATAAGTCTGTTTATATCCGTGGACTCCGGTTTAATAACTGTTTGCCTCGAAAAATCCAACAGACTTTTGACGATTTTTCTCACACGCTCTGTTTGTGTTTTGACTATTTCTAAGTCTTTTAGCACTTCATCTGGCAGGTCCTTTCTTCTTAGAATGAGATGGGTAAACGTTAAAACAGCGGTGAGTGGATTATTGATCTCGTGGGCGACGCCGGCCGCTAATTTTCCCACACTGGCCTGTTTCTCGGATTGAAGTAGCCGGGTCTCGTGTTCGTCCTTATGACGTTGTTCTTTTTCTTTTAAGGCTTCAGCCATCTTGAGGAATTTCTTTTGCAACTGGCCTATGTCATCCATGGATATCGGTCCGATATCGGGTGAAAAATTACCGCCAGAAATCTCTGTGCTGGCGCGAATTAGATGGGTTACCGGCCGCATTATTCTGCGGGTAAAGAGCCAGCCCAGGATAATGGCAATTAAAAGGCCCATAAGGTTTATACCTGCAAATAGTGTGAAGGCTTTTCTGCGGATATCAAGATATTGAGCTTCTAATATCCCGACGTAGAGCATCCCCACTCGCTGGTCGAAAATGTCAATTATCGGCTCATATGCGGTGATGAACCAATCGCTTAATACCTTGGCACGGTCGGTCCATTTTTCACCTTTACCAAGTACGTGTTGTGACACTTCCTGGGAGGATAACGTCCCCAATGCTCTTTTGCCCAAGGAGTCTTTCACACTGGTTGCAATTCTAAGATCGTTGTGGAAGATAGTGGCTGTGCCCACGTTCCGATCTTTGTATGTTTCATTTTTAAAAACTGTTTCCCCGATTTTGTCAACGATATTGGTGTCTTTGTTGAGTAGGAACCCACCATAGAGCACGCCTTTTAGTTTTTCGCCTACAAAGATTGGTACAGCAACGCCAATGGTCATTGCGGCGATTTCCGAGTCTCTCAAACTATTTTGTACTTCTGGGGTAATATTGGTGAACATATCTGCCCGGGCAACCAGGGAAGGGTTTTCAAATAGTAATTGTTCAACATTTAAAACAACGGTACCCGCTATGGTCTGCTGGGTTTCAAGTACACTGTTTACCAGAGGGTTCTTGCTGAATTTGTGAGTGGTGTTTTCTTTATCTTGTCTGTATTGATGGATGATCTGGCCGCTACCATTTGTCATCCCAAGAAAATCAAGTTGGAGTTGTTTGGCCAGCTGGTTAATGACTTTGGTGGCAGGTAAAGAATCGGTAATGGATGTGGTTTTGGAATACTCCGAGACAGAAGCGGTAATTTCGAGAGCCAAGCGAATTGCACTGATCCGGTCATCGTATATGACTCGTGCAACATTGAGATCCTGCTTGATTCGATTGTTGGCCTCGTCGATTACAGAACGGTACAGCATATTTCCGCCGACGAGGATCGATACCAGGCAAACGAACAGAGAAACTGCAATGAGACTCGTGATTAGTTTAAATCTAATCGAGTGGATTTCTTCTTTATAAAACGACATGATAGTCTACTTACTCTTCTTAAAAGAATGGTTTTTTTGTGGTGATTTACTAGCTTTGTCGTTTTGAGTAGGTATCCACAGGACAATAAGATGTAACTGTTGGGCCAAACCATCTCTAATCTATAAAACAATCAATTTACAATAGTTGAAAATATCAGGGAGGTATAGTTATGAAATTTCAAAGCTTAAGCTATAGGTGTTATAGGCCCTTATCTTAACTTTTTTAAAAGTTGTTGTAAAGACGCATGAGCATGGCAATAGAGGTGGTTCTCTCAAAAAAGAGCATTGATTAGTTTGTGCTCAAACTGAATAGGATGTACAGAGAAGTTAGATGTTATGTGTTGAGTTTTAGGGGCCTTTTTACTGCCGATTTATGTTGAAAGAACCGGAGCTTTAATCGTGTGAAAGGCAAGAACAGCTACGAGATACTCGAAGCTGTGTAATCAACATGAGATATTATTAGGAAAAGCACTCCTGAGTTGAGTGCGGGGCGCTTCATAAAAACTGAGATCCGATCAATTCTGACATTTTGAAATTCGTTACTTTTTTCTGGTTCGAAATTAGTATCAACGCTTAGACTGTTTGGAAATGGAGCAATATTTTAGAGCATTTTACGTTTTAAAGTTTTGCTTCTTTGCTCGGAGGGTTCACAGGAATAAGGTGAACTTGCAGATTTGCTTAAATGGTTAACATTGCCAATACTAGCCTCCAGATCCTTAAATATAATTACCTGTAACACCATTTTTTGTTATGTTACCCGGAAGTAAGATGGTAAATACTTGCATTGAATAACACAATCTAATTACACTAATATATTGTAATATCTATAGCTTGTGTGTAGTCCTCTCAAAGGACTGAGCGTACCTTATGGCTGACTTTACTCAGTCTTCCGGATAATTACTGGTTATGAAATGAACAAAGGAAAACCATAAATAATGATTGAGTTTTTTAGGTATTTTTTCCACCAAAAGGAAAACATTGAGCTGATATTAATAATCACACTCTGTATATCATTTCTCGGCTGCATTATACCGATTTTATTATGGTGGAAAAACTTCAAAACAGAACTTGAAAATGCATCAAAAATAATTAGGGAAGATCCAAGTTCTCACCGAATGGAACTATTTAGAAAAGTTAATAAGATAATCTATAGGCAAATATTCACAAACATTATTGGCGAAACATGGACCAAGCGACTTGTAAGAATAATTTGCTTTAACTGGATATATTTAACAAGTTTATGCGTTGTGTTCCCAGCATATAACGGATGGGCTGTAAAAGACTCTTTTCTGATGTTCATAACTATTCAATTGTGGGTGTGGTCGAATGTACTAGCCGACTTTGTATCACTTTCCTATACAAGAAATATTATTTTAAAATATTCCACTGCCAAGCACCTTAGTACTGATATCGTTTTGAATTTCACAAAAGATATTTCAGTAGCAATAGTTTGCTTTTTTTTCACAGTAGTCGCAGGTAATATTTGCTTTATACTGCAAACACAGCAAGACATATCAATTTTGAAAACTCAATACGAGAATATCTTCAGTTTTAATTCGCTGTTTATAAAATACCCCATAATAGTTAACGGTACTGAAATTTTTGAATTTAACGGAATAGCATTGTCGCTACTTACCTCCTATTTTCCATCAATAATTTCTATTTTATCCGTCCTTTTTTTACTGTTTGTTATTCTAAACAAGGTCACTGAACAGTCAGTTAAAAGAACGTTCACCGTGAGTGTATGCGGAGCATTTATAGCTTCATTATCACTATTCATAGCGGCAGCAACAATCTATCATAAGGTGCTGAGTTGACTTCAATAAGGTGCTGAATCACATAACCAAACGTTACACCATCGCGCCACTGCGTTTCGCTGAAGCTCGCAGGTGAACTAAACGGTTAGGGCATAAGAGCATGGCATACATGGAAAATTTATAATGAAAGTATTTATCAGCTACAGCCATCAAGATAAAAAACATGCAATACTGATAGCAGAGCAGCTCAAAGAAGCAAACCATGAAGTTTGGTTTGACTCTTGGAATTTGAAGGTCGGAGACAACCTTCTGAAAAAGATATCTGAAGGGATTGAGACCGCTGATATTTTGATTCTGCTTATAAGTAAAAATACAGCTAAGTCTAAGTGGGTGATGCATGAATTCTCAGCTATAGCCTTTAATGATCTATCAAAACAAAAGCAGCGAATTATACCTGTAATAATTGATAAGGGGCCAATTCCAAGTTACTTGTCGCAATACTTATATATTGATTTGTCATCAGATTTTGAAATGGGTGTAAAAAAGCTCATTTCATCTTTAGCCCATGAAGGACGTGATGAAACTGAAGAATCAGTAGAGGCTCAACAGCAAGAACAAAAGAAAGAAGCAAGAGATAGTAAAATATCTGATTTAGCAAAAGCATTGCATGGCGGACGTTTGACATTAGTTTGTGGAGCTGGGGTGTCCGTTGGTGCTGGGGTGCCATCATGGAATGACTTACTACTTCGTCTTCTTGGCACAATGATAACAAGAATGTCAACAGACCATTCTCTATCAATGAGTGGGTCTGATGCAGATAAATTTCACTCCAGATATTCCCAATCATCACTAGTAGTAGGAAAGTATTTAAAGAGTAATTTAGGTAAGGACTTTCTAACAGAGCTTCGTGAGGCGCTCTATACATCAGACCCCAAGACATGTGATATTTTAAATTCTATAGTAGATCTTTCTAGGCCTCAAAGAGATGGAAAGCCAATAGATTCAATCATCACCTTTAACTTTGATGCATTGTTGGAAGAGAATTTAGATAAGCAAAATATAGAATACAAAACAGTATATGGTGAAGGAGTTAGGAATTCCCCAAATGAATTGCCTGTTTATCATGTTCATGGATTCCTTCCTAGAAAGGGAAGAATCCCAAAAGATATGGATGTCGTTTTTAGTGAAGATGCCTACCATAGCCAATTTATTGAGCCCTTTAGTTGGTCAAACCTTATTCAGCTCAACAAACTAAGTCAAAATACTTGTTTATTTATTGGTCTGAGTCTGACTGATCCTAATCTGAGACGATTACTTGATGTGGCAATAAGAAAAAACCCAGAAAAAACTTTGAACCATTATTTCATAAAGAAAACACCGTCAGACTCTACGACCAGAGACAAGATGGATAAACTAGCTCTTTTGCTTGAAGAGCAGGATGCAAACGGGCTTGGGCTAAGTATGATATGGGTTGATGATTATTCTGAGATACCAACAATTCTTAGACAAATAGCCCTAACAAGTAGCTCCAATGGACAGTAAAAAAACGACGTTCCTCGTCACTCTGCTTTTTACTGCCACTGAGCAAGGCGTTAATATTGCCACATCGAAGGTCTGATTATCCTACTAGCACCTTTATTTGACATTATTCCTGTATCTGTGAACTTGGGCTGCGTTAAAAAAGGGCCTCAGATTCTTCTTCTCGTATGTGAAAAGTGTTGTCAGGGTTGGGTGTTGAGACCACAACACAATCAGCATCCTGTTCAGCACTATCGTTTTGATGATCTGTAAGGCGTAAGCAAAACCTGTCTGGAAAAAACGTCAGATCGAGTATCAATTGCTACGCTTCATATTTAGGAATATTAGAGTGAAGAACGTATTGCGCTACTGTTGAGGAACTCCTCATCGGCGGCTTTAATTGAATCTTCTATTGTCTTAACCATTTCTTCTTTATCATTTGGAAGCATCCCTGCGACGTACGCTGCATTTATGGGATGAGATCCATAAAACGGTATGTTCTCAACTTCTATTCGTTGAATTAATTTTTTTTCCTCTTCAAGAATCTCTAATTCAGTTGCTGGGGTGAAAGTGTTGTTTTCTAACTCTTTAGATAGGTCACTTCCTTCAAAAAATCCAAGGGTAGTGACTCCCACAAGACCAGGCTTCGTCTCATTGATTAATTTTGCTGTATCAATGGCGTTTTGAATACCCTTTCCTCTACCTGCAGCACCAAGCATAAAGATACCATTATGCCGTATACCAGTTTTATTTAACCTGAGGAGCTGTTCATGGGCATCTTGGAGTGTATAGCCTTTGTTCAGATGGTAAATAACCTCATCGTTTCCTGATTCAAGTCCGACCCACAAATCGTTTATTCGTAAAGCACGTAATTCTATGAGTTCTTCATCGGTTTTATTCATTATATTTCGTATGGATGCATACATTGATATTGTTTCCATCTCAGGAAAATACTGTATAATTTTTTCAGCGATTTCTTTAAGGGCTTTTGCTTTCAATACGAATGCGTCTCCATTAACGAGAAAAATCCTCGTAAGTGCCCCATAGGTTCTTTTTGCTTCCTGCAAATCTTTTTCAATTTGATCTATGGATTCAATTGAAAATGGTGTGTCTTTGTACATCGTGCAAAATGAACATTTATTATGTGTACAGCCCACTGTTGCTTGGAGTAATAACGTATTTGCCTCAGGGGGAGGTCTAAATATTGGTCCTGTGTACTTCATTTCAAATCTACCTGTGGTTTTGGTTATTTCGGATTAATCTTGTCGAAGTGGTCACCGACGGGGGGGTTATATTACAGTTGTGTTCGTTAGTTGGCGAAGCAGTCCGTTCGCCAACCCGACATTCTTTGCTGAGCAATATAGAAATCATAGTTTTTCAGCAATTGCCATAGCACCCTGTACCAGATCATCTCTCGACTTCAATGCTCCTAATTCGTTTAATTCGCAACCGCGTAGGACATGTGTTTCTTCAAAATAGTTCAGCATTTCAAAAAAAATATTATATCGATCAAATAGTTCGGTGAACATCTCTTCCGGTGCCCCTTGGGATTGTATAAAAACCAATTTTTTCCCCCCTGGAAGCCGGTGTTTAACCTCTTTTTCTTTAAAATCTGGCATGAGGTATGAGTAGGTTCTGTCGATAAACGTTTTCAGTTGGGCTGAGATATCGCCCCAGTACACAGGGGTTGCCATCATTATTACATCAGCCTTTTTCACCGCATCCAGAACGGGTGTAAGGTCATCCTTAAGGATACATATTTCGCTTTTATCCTTACAGGCTCCACAGGCCTGACAGCCTCTGAAATCTAAGCTATTCAGAAAATACCTGGTCACCCTGTTGCCTTTATCTTCAAGAGCGGAGGCTACTATCTCAGCCATTTGAGTGGAGTTTCCTTTTTTTCGCGGGCTACCTAAAAGTGATACTATTTCCATCTTGCTTCTCCTCATATTGCAAGTAAATCTCATTGTAACCGTTCACCAGCACCCCATTTTCGTCCGATCAGGTCTCCTGGCATAGCCAACTATAGCACGGTGACCAGCTTGAACGAACCTGGAGCACTGGACGAACGGTTCCGGATCCGGTTTATGCAATCTTTTGAAGGGATCCGGTGAACGGTTATCTTGTTGTTTTTTCGGCAACTCACCCGAAAAGTGGTTTAGCTATTACTTTGCTTGTTGTTCTTTTTGTTTCTGACTAAAGCGAGCAATGGCCGCTTTTGTTTCTTCAGAAGTCGCAAGTTGATCAAAGGTGATTTGATCGCTGGCAAGCGCAACACGAAACGACTCGTCGTAGGATGCCGCCATGCGCCTCTTGAATACGGCCAGGGCATTCCTATCGAGATTGTCTGTTAAGTTTTGGCCGAGGGTGATGGCTTCTGCAACCACTTCGGAGTCAGGGACAACTGTCGTTACCAAACCGCTGGAAAGGGCTTCTTCTGCATCTACGAAACGACCTGTCAGCATCATCTCCATTGCACGGCTACGGCCCACATGGCGCTGAAGTCTTTGCATGCCGCCAAAGCCTGGGATCAACCCAGCCTGGAGCTCATGCTGACGGAACTTGGCACTTTCTCCTGCGATACGGATATCACAAGACATCGCAAGCTCGTTGCCACCTCCTGCGCTTATACCAGCAATTGCTGCTATCACAGGTTTCGGGAAACCCTCAATACGACTGTAGACTTCGTGGGCGATAAAAGAATGGGTCGGTTGACCTGCTGGTGTCTTCTGGAGACTCTCACCGCCAGCACCTGATGAAAAAACTTTATCAGAGCCGGTGATGACAATTGCACCTATGGTCTCATCACCTGCGGCAATATCGAGCCCTGCATTAATCTCGGCCAGAGTTGTCTTAGAAACAACATTACGTGGGGGAGTGTTGATGCGAAGTAAGAGGACAGCCTTATCTCTTGAAACTTCAATAGTATTGAATTCGGAGTTGATGCTTACCGTGGGTTTCTCCTGTGTAGAGCTCGCAGGGCTTGCGAGCAACGCGGCAGAAATGGCTACAGTGGCCACCAGCAGGATGTTTTTTGCGAAACGTTTCATTATTATTTTCATTCTCTTAAGTTATGGAGCTATTTTTTATCGTAAACAACTGACATGCCGTTACCTTTTTGAAGCGTAAGTCGCATCTGGTAATCAGTCACATCGATGACGATACAATCATGGCCGAGGTCCATATCTCCCAGGGTGCTGGTCCTGCAAAAGTATGTGGTATCCCATTCCCAGGTTCCCTTAAGTTTTTTGCCACCAAAATCTCCTTCAATCGTACCATCACTCTTAGCAGCGGATTGACCACCCTCATCCCCAAAATATGTATCTGCAACTTTTGCTAAAAAGTCCTCTTTGGTCGTTACGTGATTCCATTTCTGGAAGGTAGTGGATGTGAAATCTGTTCCTTGCAGGCGATAGGCCGCCAGTTTGCCTGTAAACAGAAGGGGCGCATACAAGGTATCTCCAGCCATACTGATATCTGCTAAACCTTTGTCAAAGGTACCCACAAGAATGCGCTCTTTATCGGTGATGGCGAATAATTCTCCAGTGGGATTACTACTCACCAGCAGTCCATTGTTGATACTGGTTATTCCATCTAGGCCACCTAACTGTGTTGCACTTGAAATCCTGCTATAGGATTTATCAAATAAACTTACTTTGTAGAGTGAGCCGTATTGTTCTGGAGTGAGTTCATGGGACAATTCGCTTGCAAAATCGGCAACAAAAAGATGGTTGTCCTGTATGAACAGACCGTTTGGGTGGGCGACTTCCGGTGCAGTAAACCAGACCTTCAATGATTCGCCCTCAAAGGTGAAAATTTTCGCCGCTGGCGATATCTGAAACAAAAACCTGGCCATTTTTACCAATGGTGACATCGTTGAGCGCCTTTGCCTCACTCGAAGAGATACTTTTCAGCAGTTTTCCCTGTTGTACATCGATGAGGTGTAACTGCGCTCCATCCCCTACATACAATGTGTTTTCATAGAGACTAACCCGGATTTCTCAGCAACAAAGTTTTTCGCAGGTCGAGACACCGGGCATGAAGCTGTAATTTGCTACTGCAAATGCTCGGTAACGAAGTATCTGCGGATAAATCTGTTGGCCCGAAGGGTGAACTTTTTGATTTGAAACGAAAAACACCCTGTTAATCAAGGAAGTCATTTTTAAACTATAAAAACAAACAATTGAGTTTCAAATCAAAAAGTCATGAAAAATTCGGGCTAAGTCGGCAGGATTATCCAGCCCCGTAACCCACTGAAGATTATCAATTTTTCCATCTTTGGTAAGTCTACTGATATAACCATTTTTATCACCATTGACGTTTGAAACGTAAATCCAGTTATCAGTGGGGGAGATAGCTACAGATTCCGGCATGGAAAACCCTGCCACTTCCCAGATTTGTTCTACGGTGGAATTATTCTGTGAATTCGTTGTGTTTGCTGCCTTGGTGATTTGAGGAGTACCGAACAAGGCCAGGAAGAACATGGCGACTGTGAAAACTGCTGCGTGTTTCATTTCTTTCTCTTTTGGTTATTTGGTTGCTGTTCTTGTGAGTTCTGGGGATCAATCACTCAACCCATCGATAATGAAGGCGTTGATGTTATTGGTTGAGTTCAGACGAATATTTTTGGCATCGGCGTATTCCGGGTCTGCATGCCAGGCCTCAGCTGCCTCACTGTTTGGAAATTTGATGATCACTTTCATCTGCCTTTCAGTGCCGCTTATCCTAATGCAATCATTGGTTGCGGCAATAAGTTCTCCACCGTGTTTAGCTACGGTACTGCCGGTAATATGATTTGATCCGGGATTGTATTTTGCGTACTCCTGCTGGTCCACGATGTCATAGGTAATAACAAAATATGCTGACATGTCTTTCTCCCTATGCGATTTCTTTGGCGAAGTTCATATACTGCTCCATATCACCCACAACGGCCTCACCCATCAATGCACCTGTTATCTCTGAATATGGTTGTTTGAAGTGAATATCCCATACATCAGACTCTTTTCTCCAGTGCTCATAAACGGCCAGAGTATCGTCCTGACCATCGATGGTATAGAGGTCAAAGAGAAGGTTTCCTTCTTCTTGGCGGGTATGGGTGATGTGTTCCTCAAAGCGAGCAAGGAGTTTATCGCGATATCCATCTTTGAATTTGAAAATGAAAAAGATTACAAAAACATCATCTTCCTGATTTGCTTGTTTTTGTTCACTCACAGCGACAGGTGCAGGTGCAGTATCACCCAGATTCAAACATTCTGGTGGGCTTACTAGAGCTGTATCGAAAAGCCTAATCAGCTTTTGAGTATAGGACTGTTCTTTGTGTGCATAAAGTGCTGCTCCGTCTGCAAAACGCTCATAGGAAAAGAAAAGATTGGGATTGTTTCTGTCTACGAATATGCGCATTTCGACACTGCCAGCTTCTTGTGCTGCACCTGTTTTATTCTCACTCAAAACAGCTTTAAAAGATTCTGAGGCCTCTGGTTTTACTTCAAATTTTACTATTTTAGTTATCATTGTCTTTTCCTTTTCTATATGTAATTGAGGTGTTTAATTGGGTTATTTGAAAATTATTCTACAAATAGGAAGTTAGCGCTTCCCTGTAGGTAAAAGGGCCAGCCAAAACCTGGATATGCTGCCTTCATTTGGGCCAGGAACTCATCCTTATTCGATGATTCTGCAATCGCTACTTTCAGATCCTGCAGATAGCGAAGTTTAATGGAAACATCACCACGTGTCTCAGGTTCTGCGTGGGAGCTGATAATCATGTCGTAACCCTTCTCCTGATACCTCTTGAGCTGGGCAATCGCTGCGTCGAGAAATTCAGGGCTGAAAACCAGGGTGTGCTTATCGTGTCCGAGCATATGCGGATGGACAATGTTCATCCCAGGAATAGCAACGTCGAAGGCAAAGTCGACATTCGTCATTTCAAAGGTGATTCCTGCAATCTCTTTTTTTCCTTCTTTCAGCATAACAGTCGGCTTGTAGATTGTTGCGTCAAACAGTTCACCAAATTGATTTTTAAGACCAATCAAAGACGGTGCACCGGGGCCCGTGGTATAATTGTCCACGGCATGTTGCATGGAGTAGACGTTTGTAAACTTTAGTTTGTCTGTTTTTATGAATGTAGCACCAATTGGATGATAGGAGACAATGAGGTCGATGCTCGTATGCCCGAGGCCTACTATATAGTCAATTAACTCCTCGTAATTGTCTCTTACTGGAGGTGACTCAAGCAATACCGCCTTTCCTTCTTTTTCCAAAATGAACACGAAGGTCCCGAAGTAATCCTTTGTTTCGTAGGCATGCAGTGTAATTGTACCAAAGTTGTAAACCCACATCGTTCCCTTATTAAGCTGGACTGCGGTGTTTGCTACTTCGAACTTTCGCATACTTTCTTCACGAAACTGTGGCTTTTCGGCTTCTTTGTCGCCCTGCGCAAACACAGCCCCGGTATCAAGTGCCAGTATTGCAATGAACGTTAACAGTAATGTTATGATGGTGAGTTTCATTTTTCTTCGTTTTCCTATTGGCTGAATAACAGCGATAAAATGCATGTGTTCTTCCATGGTGAGGGCCACAGATTTTGCATCAAAGCGTCGATTTATTCAGTGGAGTTTTATTTCAGGTGGAGATTAAAAGGGGTGTTGTTCATATCCACAGATTGCTTGGATTTCGTAGGGCGATATTCAGCCATGAAACCCAGGTAATCTGTGGTTTAGTTTTGACGCCAGAGTATTACAGTGTAACCACCGCTTTACCCACGGTACGACTGGACTCAATCTGCTCATGAGCTGCTGCCATTTTCTCAAACGGGAAGGTCACGGAGACATGGGGCTTTACTGTCCCAGCCTCGATCAACTCTTTTATGGTGTTCATGTCGTCTCCGTTGGATGTAACCATGACAAACTCGAGTTTGATATTGCGTGGTTCAGCAATGGCCTTGAGTTCCTCTGAAAATTCATGGGTTGGTAGAGACACGATCGTACCGCCATCTTTTACCACCTTGAGAGAATTTTCAAGAACAGCACCGCCCATCCCATCAAGGACAAAATCGATATCTTTCAGCACCTCTTCAAATTTCTGCTCGCGATAGTCCACATGTTCATCAGCACCAAGTGAGAGAACAAAATCACGGTTCTTACCAGAGGAGGTGGCAACAACCGTTGCGCCAAGGCTTTTGGCAATCTGGATCGCGAAATGGCCAACACCGCCGGAACCTGCATGAATAAGGACACGGTCTCCTGCTTTAACGCGTGGTTTTAGTACCTGCAGAGCTGTAAGTGCGGCCAATGTGCTTGCCGCAGCTTCTTCAAACGTTGCATTTGCTGGCATTTTTGCGAGGTGACTGGCTGGTGACGCCACATATTCTGCATAGGTTTTTCCATGTCCAGGGAAATTGACCATACCGAAAACCTTGTCACCTACCTCAAACTCAGTTACGTCTGCACCCACTGCAGCAACAGTACCGGCGATATCCCAACCAAGAATGATCGGGCGCACTTCACCGATGATCATATTGAGAACTTCCTCAATGGGCCTTACCTTCACATCGACCGGATTGATGCTGATCGCTTTGGTTGCGACTAGTACATCGCCTGCGGCCAGTTCTGGTTTTTCTACTTCGCTCAAGATGAGGTTTTCTACTCTGCCTGCTTCTTTTAATAGATATGCTTTCATTGTATTGTCTCCATTTAATACCTTAGAATTTTTGCCATTCTATGAATGAATTTCTAAGGTGTTTATCCCTATTTATCGGGGTTAGTTTTGTTTTATAATTGCCACACTAAAAATAGACCGGTCGTCTAGCTTGAAGATTAAAAAAATGCTACGGTACTATCATACTACTGATCCTTGATTTAATATGTTCTACCGCATTACGTACAGGCTCTGAACTACGGTTAATAACAGCCCGTTGTACTGAACCGGACCAAAGGTCTTGGATAAGTTGTGCTTCCGTTCCACTGTCGAAGGTTGCAGGGAGTATCTTTTTGTCTACAGCCTCGTCAAGTACCTCGCGGAAAATGGAGATCCAGTCGTCAAAACCTAAGGCAAGCTCTTTTCGCATATCTTCACTGATATCAGAGACTTCAGAGGCAAGCTTAAGGGCAAGGCAGGGGAATCTGCCCGCAACGGACTGAATGAAATCAATGCTTCCATCGAGATAAATAAAGAGCCGATTTAGTGGATCTGAATCATTATCCGTATCTGTAAGCATTCGACGCTTATTATCACCGGCCTGGTCCATATAATGTTTGAGCATCTCAGCACCAAACTGCTCTTTCGACTCAAAGTAGTGGTAAAAAGATCCTTTCGGAACTTTTGCGACATTCAGAATCTGCGTCAGGCCGACGGAGTGAAAACTCTTTTCCAGCATGATTTCTTCAGCGGCATCAAGAATGCGATCTTTTGTTGTTTGGCTATCTTTCATGAGGACTATAATAGACCAGTCGTCTATTATTGCAAGTGAAAAATTAAAATAATATTTTTATTAAAATAAAACAGTAGTTTAGCTCATAGAGAGTGAGTGGTGATATTGTCCGCAAGATAGTCAATAACTCGCTGATCGTCCGGAGGGATGTTAACCGTACACCTTGAATGTGGCTGCTGCTAATTCATCATAAAACTCCTGTACCGTGTCGTACATAACCTCGGTGCCGCTACTGAAGTGGATCAGGATGTCGTTAAATATTTTGGGCAGAATAGGGTAGAGTTTACCCAGGTTGAAAATACGGTCCTGTGAGAGGATGGAGAGGTCATTGTAATTTACCGTGGCTAAGACCTTTTCACCCATTTTCGGATCTTCCAGTACGTCCATCGGGCGAAAGTTTTTTCTGCCAAGGATGAAGAGGAGGATGTTGCCAAGACCGATCAGGTCAAGGGCAAAAGGGCGCTCTGGAAGATAGAAATCGTAGTCAAAATCAATCCAGCGAAAGTGGTTTTTTCCCCTGTCGATGAGAATATGGTCGCGGCGGATATCACCATGTTTGAATCCGAAGCTGTGGAGAAAGATAATCGCTTCTGTTGCTTTGAGGAAGTCATTGAGAATTTTTTTTAAATGCAGGGAGAGGTAATCTTCGTAGGTCCCTCCGAGCCTTGTAATCGCAGTATCAAGACGTGTGCCGCGGATGATATCGAGTATCCGCACAAGGTTACCCGCGGTATCAAGGGTAGAATATCCCTGCATAAACATCATATTTCCCTGGACGAGGTCAAGGACCCTACCTTCTTTTTCTGGACTGCGGTAGCAGGTGACATTGAGCTTGTTCAGCATGAGGTTGAATGTTTCATGAAAGACAAGTTTCAAGATATACCTTTCCCCTGATATCAGGTCGTACACCTTCGGAACCCATTGCTTTGGCTGGTCGTCAATCCCGAAACGTCCTTCTTTTGTGTACCCGACCACCAGGAAGTACCTGTCGTCTACGTGGATGATGTCCCCGTAGTCTATCCGGGTAAAGTCGCTGGTGTCTTCAAAAATCCGAGGTTGTCTCCGCACGCTCTTCATGGCGTTATGTTTTTTGAGGAGAGGGAGGATATGGGTGGGAAACTGGTTCCAGTTAATCATCATTCACCCCACAATCCAGATCGCAAAATCATTACAGTGTCTGGCCAGGGTGTTGGAGATGGAACCAAAAAGAAATTCTTCGGCCTTGGATACTCCGCGTTTACCGGTGACAACAGTACCGAAATTTCCCTTGCGCCGTACTTCAAGAAGGGTGTCGCTGATGGTTCTGCCTTCGGCCATGTGAGTGGTGCAGTATATGGTGTCTCTCTTTATTCCATATTCTGATAATATCTCTAAACCATGCTGGAATATCTGCTCGGCTCTTGCGATTCGCTCTGCCTGAAAATCTTCGAGTTTACCACCGTTGACAAAGAAATGAGGAGGTGGTTCGGGGTAGATGTGAAGGAGGCAGATGGAGGTTGAATCCATGCTCCTGGTGAGGCGTCCCACATAACGTACAGCTTTTAATGCGGACTCCATCTCGTCTATAGCAATCAGAAAGTTTTTCCATTGATCCATCTTTACCCCCACTGTTATTGGGACTGGCGGTATCGTGTCGAACTGACATTTTCATCAAACGTGCATATACGCGACTCAGGTGTATGGCTCTCTCACGGCTGTTCCATCCTCGGTCTCCAGCGTTCCAGTAGTTTGATCATTTCTACCATGGTCTGCTGGGTAGGAACAGGCAGGCCATGTTCATGGGCATGGTAGCACAGGGCTCCATTTTGGGCTTCTATTTCTGTGGGTACCTCGTTGAGGACATCCTGAAGCATTGAGGAGAGGTTGTTGGCGCTGTTTTCGCAAACATTAAAAAGAAGTTGGTAGAGATCAGGGTAGACCAGTTCTATGGAACAGAGATCGGCCACGGCTCTGCCCTCGTCAAGTAACCGTTTCATCAATGTTACTGATTCCATATTGGTGGTGAGTGAGCCGTTGGGGACCTGGAGGATGGCTGATACCGGATTGAGTGCTGAATATGTTATCACCTTGCACCAGAGTCGGCCCATGATCCGTCGCACCAGCTGGGTCTCCATACCGCTGCGATTAAAGACACTGCCAATAGCTTCCAGCCTTGGTGAGATGAGGCCGCTGAGTTCACCGATATATGTTTTGGCGAGTCCACCTTGGCGGACCTTGGCGTCACTTAAGGCGGTGGCTGACATGAAAGTAATCCCAAGGAGAATATTACTGGGATCTACAACTTTACTTGCTGTCTCCAGGTTCCCAAGGCCAGTCTGAATGGAGAGGAGTGGGCAATCGTCGCCTATCAGGTGAGCAACATCTTTAACGGCGCTGAGGGTTGATTGGGATTTTACCAGTAGCAGGACGAGTTCGGCACTCGTAAGAGACGACGCGGACTCAAGTGCCTTGACAGGAAAATCCTGGGAAGCGGACATGGCGTCAGAGTTATTAAGGATCAGTCCTATACCTCGTGCCTGCAGTGCTCCGAGGGTTTCCAGGTCGTTGTCGATCATGGTGAGTTCATTGCTGCCCCGCAACAGAAACGAACCAAAGAGCCGGCCGATTGCTCCACCACCAACTATGACTATTTTCATATTTACCCCCATAAAAGAAAAGAGCAGAAAACTACAGTTTCTTGGTGAAGGTTCCCTTTATTTCATTGTATCTTTGCGAGCGAGAGATTGCAAATTTGAGATTTTTTTTGTCGGTGGGATGTGACTGAAAACTGGGTCTGCAATGACCCGTGAAATCCACACGTCATTGTTCTAGATGTAAGGGTTGATGGACTCGTAAAAAGTCAGATCTACTTCGTTGTAGGTTTTTTGAACCTTCACGACATACTACATGTATAGTCGTGAAACTTCAAAAAACACTACGCCCCGGAGTCTGCGCTACCTGTATATCAAACTTTTTTCAGAGCCATCGGAGAACTACGAACACATTTTATACGAGACTGTCAGGGTTGAAATACTATCAAAATGTTTGTTGCTTTGCCGCCCCCTTTATGTGAGGAGGGTGGCAAAACAATATATTTGAAATATTTTGGTTAGGCGCTACACTGGATTGCCTGGTACAAGCGTTCGGTCAGGGCCTGATTGTAACCATGAGAAGTCATATTAGCAGTAATTCGTCCTCTTATGGGGAAACCAAGCAAATAGAGATCACCGAGCAAGTCCAGTATCTTGTGGCGTACGAATTCGTCAGGATAACGGAGTGTTGTATTTATAACCTTGCCTTCGTGCATGATGATATGAGAATTCAGATATCCACTGCCGACCTTTCCAAGTCTCTGTGCCATTTCGATATTTTCAAAGGTATTAAATGACCTGGCAGGGGCTATTTCTTCTGAAAAAGAATCTTTTTCAGGATTGAAAGTGAAAACCTGCACACCTATAGGTTGAGGATAATCCACTCTCATTACTATTTCGAATCCTTCAAAAGGTTCTGCATATAGATATTTTTGGTGGCTTTCCTCTATCCCTACACCTATTTTCTTTTTGATGACTGCGACCTTTGCAAGCGCCTGTTGTTCCACTATTCCTGCCTTGCCGATGAGCTCGCTAAAATCTTTGGCCGAACCATCTATGTTTGGTATTTCATCATCCACCTTGATAAGCACATTGGTTAAGCCGTATATGGAAAATGCGGCCATAAGGTGTTCAACGGTGCGAATCTGTTGCCTGCCATTTTTCAAAGTAGTTGAGTTAGCGGAAAAAACTTTCGTAGGGTCAATTTGGGAAAAATTTTCGAGAGAAGTGATGTGTCCGGGGATGGTTTGACCGTCCAGGGTTTGGAAGACAATACCTTCATTAACTCCAGCCGGACATAAGATGATACCTGTTTTCCGACCACTCAAAAGTCCAACACCGTTAAGGACAATAACCTCTCCAAGGGTACGTTGAGGTTCAGAAGAAACGACGACATCCACCATGCCGGCGGGGATTAAAAATTCTGGATTAGCAGAGTCAATCCGTGTACCCGAAGTTAAAGAGGAACCATTTCTTAAAGAGAGATGACTAATGGCGGAGTCTACTTTCTCAAGTAAAACATCAAGATGGAGTGGTTTTTCCATAAAATCGTAAGCACCTGCTTGTATGGCTTTAACAGCAGTTTCTATACCGGCATGTCCGCTCATCATGATGACGGGGAGTTTTGGAAAGCGGCCATTTAACCGCTTCAGAAGCTCGAGGCCATCTACGCCTGGGAGCCATATATCCAGTAAAACGAGAGAGGGTTCCTGAGTATCGAGGCTCTGCCAGAAACTCTCTGCATCCTCAAATACAATGGAGTTATACCCTTCGTCCGTCAGGATGCCCGAAATTGTGGTACAAATTTGAGGTTGGTCGTCTACTATACAGATAGGATTCATATCTTTTGGGTCCAGAATTTGTGGTAAAATGATTTACCTAATATCTATAATGCGTGATTTCACGAGTGTGTGCTGTGAAGATCTTTATCGTAAAGTTAGTTTTTTAGTATATTCTGATTTTGGTACAAAGGTAAATAGCCAAAATCTCCGTTTCTTACTAATTCCTATTTTACATTATTCTATAGTTTAAACTTGTTGCTGCGAGTGTCTGGTTTTGTTGAGATTTTTTATAGAGAAAAAGTGTTCGTTTGGATATGGACAACTGTAGTTAACCCGGATTTCTCACCAACAAAGTTTTTCGCAGGGCGAGACACCGAGCATGAAGCTGTAATAATCTACCGGAGTCTTCGCTACCTGCAAATGCTAGGTAACGAAGCAGCTGCGTATAAATCTGTTGGCCCGAAGGGTGAACTTTTTGATTTGAAACGAAAAACACCCTGTTAATTAAGGAAGTCATTTTTAAACTATAAAAACAAACAATTGAGTTTCTAATCAAAAAATCATGAGAAATTCGGGTTAAAGAGAAAGACCAAGGTAAAGGTGGCGAGGGTGAAGTTGTTGTCTATTTCGCCTCAAGGAAGACCTTTGGCCCCTTTTCTTCGAGAACTGTGTATTTCTCAAGGAGAGTAGAACGGGTGCTGAGAAAATCTTTCTGGCTGTGGATGTAGACATATCTCCAATTTGGCGAATCTTCTTGATGCTGATCAATTCCAAGGCTGTCCAAAAACGGTATGTCTTCTTCGGTATACTCATGGATATTAAGCTTCAACACTACTTTACCTTCAATTTTGAGCCTGTTGGCGGTCATAAACATGTTCTCGTTTCCTTTGTGGCAGGTTTTATTGCCTGTCGAGCAACGTAAAAGATTGCTTACGTTGTTGAGATTGTCCACATCTATTTTCTATATTTGAAATATTTTATGCATGATTTCTTTACGGGTCTCTACTCTAAGGCGTATAGTTGAATTGCAACAGTTCAATTTTTGCTATTTTTTGAGTGTTTTATTAGTTTGTTGTAGTTGGTAAAAGCCTTCCAGAAGACGTTATCGATTAATCATTGCAGGTGAATACATGGTATGGAACTTTGTGCTCTATTTACTGTATGGCCTTGCATTCTTTACCTTGGGTGTCGCCATCCTGTCAAGGGACACACGGCTGAGTGAACTTGGTATCGCAAGAATCCTTTGGCTGCTGGCCATATTTGGCATTGTACACGGTTTTCATGAATGGCTGGAATTACTTGAAAAACTCAATCCTGATGCCGTTTCCCCAGCTTTCTCCATGTTCCGCCTGTTGCTGGTGGGGACCTCTTTCCTCTTCCTTCTTTACTTCGGAATATTCCTCAATGTCATCTCCTTCTACGGGGATCAGGCCCTTAAAACAACGCCACCATTGACTAAAGCCATAATTGGCTCAGCAGCGCTTGGACTGATAGTTCTCGCACTATCTTTTGACATGAACAGTGGAACCGATATTAATATCAGGAGGATGGTCGCTTTTCCAGGGGGCCTGTTGGCCGGAATCGGCCTGATTGTTTATTCACGGACGGTAAAAAACTTATCTCGAAAAGTTGCTGCAAATTTCATTTTTGCAGGTGGGTTTATGGTCTGCTATGCCATCTTCACAGGAATAATTCCATCCGATTATGTTATTCCCCTATTTGATATTAAAATAATCATACTAAGGGGGGGCAGTGCCTTCCTGATCATGTTTTTTACCATTAAAGCCCTTTCTATTTTTAGCCTGGAGCAGAGAAAATTGATTGATGAACATTTGCAGCGCTTTGCCCAATCAGAAAAACTCACCTCCATGGGGATATTGGCCGCCGGCATTGCCCACGAAATCAATAACCCTCTGACAAATGCGTCGCTTAATCTGGAGATGCTAAAAGATTTGGTTGGTGGAAACGAAAAAACCGACAGGAAGCTTGAATCAATTGACAGAAATATCGTACGAGCTTCAAAAATTGCCCAGGAACTGCTTCACTTCTCAAGAGAGACAGAAGAATCCTTTGAACAGGTCAACCTCAACGAGCTGATCAGATCCAGTACTGCTCTTATTAAAAATCAGAAGCTGAGTTCTATCATTTATCTGCGACTTAGTGAAATTCCTGAAGTCATGGGGATTCCCTACAAACTTGAGGAGGTATTTATCAACCTCCTGATGAACAGTATTGATGCCTGCGAAACAGGGGATTCCATCGAAGTTGAAACTTCTTACTGCGCGGGCCAGGTCATGATAGAGATAACAGACACCGGTCATGGTATACAGCCTGAACATGTCACAAAGGTCTTTGACCCATTTTTTACGACCAAGGAGATAGGTAAGGGTACGGGACTCGGACTTTCAGTGTGTTATAATATAATCAAACATCACCGTGGGGAGATTTCTCTGGTCAGTAGTGAGCAGGGCGGTGCGGTTGTAACCATTACATTGCCAGTGGTGGAAAATCATGAGTGAAACTATTTGGGTGATCGATGATGATCGCGACCTGCGTGAGAGTATCACCGAGATACTTGAGGACAATGGCTACAATGTAAGTTCGTTTGCAACAGCAGAAGCGGCACAGCAAGGGTTTCAATGTCAAAGTCCTGCTCTGGCAATCGTGGACAATATGATGCCTGGTATGGGGGGGATGGCTTTCATCCCAATCTTGAAAAAAGAGCATCCACAAATAAAAATAATAATGATCACGGCATTTTCGACAGTAGAAAATGCCGTCACCGCCATGAAAATAGGCGCAGCTGATTATCTGGCCAAGCCCTTTAAAAGAGAGGATCTTCTTGTCGCGGTGCGTCGCAGTCTAGAGGAACTCAAATTTGAACAGCAGCTCGCCGGGCCCGGGATGGATGAGGCATTGGCATGTCTATCGAATCAGATCAGGAGAGACATTTTAACCCTGCTGTCCTGTAAAGGGGGAATGAAATTTATGGACATCCCCCGCCATCTAAAAATTAGCGATCATACAAAGGTGAATTTTCATCTTAAAAATCTCAAAACGAACAGTCTGGTCTCCCATGACCGAGAAAAACTCTATAATATTACACCACAAGGTGAAAAAATGGTCAGTTGTCTGTCGTTACTCTCAAAACAAATTCCTTAACAGATCAGTAACATAAGGTCCGTTTGTGAACTGTACTTCACGGAATAGCTCTGTTTGTGTGTAAGCTTTATCTAGAGATCTTGTCATCTAACTTCTACACTGAGATAGTACAAAATCTATAAAGTACTATCCACTAACCAAAAACAGGAGGAGATCATGAACAAACTAGGAATCCTAACCGTAACGGGAATGGTTGCTTTATCCACATCAGCCATAGCTGCTGATCAGACACTTATCAGTACCAAAGCTGGTTCAGCTATTGTCCTTGATGGTATGGTCGATAAGGCCTGGGAGGGCGCGAAAGGAATCACCGTCACAGTGGATGAGCTTCCGTATGAGCCGAGTAATGGTTACAAGGGGATGCAGGCAACTGACGTTACGGTCAAATCCCTCTATGATGACAAGCATGTCTACTTTCTATTTACCTACAAAGATCCGACCAAAAGCCTTGCACGTTTTCCGTGGGTGAAACAGGAAGACGGTAGCTGGAAGAAACTTTCAAACAAGGATGATACAGGGCATGATAATACCTATTACGAAGACAAGTTTGCCATGTTTTGGAATATCAGCACCAAAGGTTTTGCTGAAGAAGGTTGTATGGTTGCATGTCACTTAGATGAGCCTGGTGATACCTCTGCTGGACGTAAATATACAGATTCTGCAGATCAAACCATCGACATGTGGCATGCGAAATTTGTTCGGTCCATGCCTATGGGGATGTGGGATGACCAGTATGTGGATAACAATACTGATCCCAAAAAGAATAAGGGCTGGGGAAGAAAAGGGGATACAGGAAAAGGTGGCTATAAAAATAACGATAACGCTGACAAGTCTGGACCTGCATTCATGAATCTTAATCCAACTGCTGATGAACTCTATTATGTTATTCCGAGTAAAAAAGTTCCTTTTGTAGATAATTTTAAGGCCGGTGATGTACTTCCAGGAATCAGCATTGCCCCAATGATGGGTGGTCGGGCAGATATTCTTTCCCGAAATGAATATAAGGACGGAGTATGGACACTCGAAGTAATGCGTGCATTGAAGACTGAAGGAGAAAACGTTGAAACTCAGGACGTTCAGTTCTCAGACAAGTCAAAGAGCTATCCCTTTGGTCTTGCTGTGTTTGATAACTCTCAGATCAACCACTTGTATCATGCTGAAACACTTGAGTTGAAGTTCAAATAAAGTAGAAGAAGTTTTAAGTAGTACGAAAAAGGCAGATCTCGCTTATAGGCGGGATCTGCCTTTTTTTATGTGGGTGTTCCATTCTTTAAAGGGAACTTTTTCTGAATGAGGTGAGATGAAGTCTCACTTACTTTCTTAAGCATATTTCTATAAGAGCAGAGAATAAAAGAGGGTTGAAATGGTATGAAATTCTTTATCTCTCTGGTCTTTAATACTTCTTTGTGGGATATTAAGGCTTGGAAATATCTTTTGAAGGAGATTTTAATGTGTGCCTTGTCTCTACTACTATGATTGATGTTGATTTATTACGCTTTTGATTTGGCAATAGTTTGTCCAAAATTAAGTTATGGGACGTAAACATGCTCAACCGTGGCGTTGACAAAGAACAAATATTATCCCGTTCTTTTGCTGAAAACCTTGGTGTCGCTCTACTGTATTGGGCTATGACCCATATCAATTTTTTGTGGTTCAGCAATGTTGGTTTGGCTCCTATGCCCTTGTGGCCAGGCGCGGCTCTTGCCATTGTTGTTTTATTTTATCGCGGCCTGAGGATTGCCCCTGGAATTTTTCTGGGCGTCGTTTTGGCAGATCATTATACCATAGGGTTAGGGTGGTTCTTTGCTAGTTATCTAGCCGTTGTCAATACTCTTGGCCCTCTCGCAGGCGCTCTTTTAATGAAGCGGCGCATTACCGAGGAGTTAAATATATCTGGATTTAAAGACGTGCTGTTTTGTTTTTTTGCAGCTCTCTTTGTGGCACCTATGATTTCGGCAATTGGTGGTATTGGTTATAAGTGGTTTTTAGGGGCAATACCGACATTTGCTGTTCCGGCGGCTTTGGTGAAATGGTCTTTGGGCCACGCTCTTGCTATTTTGTTTATCGCCTTTCCGCTTTTTATCTGGTTAAAAAGGTCAGCAGGAGTAACTGACTCGAATAAAGAGTATCTTCGGGGAGATGTTGTCGATATGAGTTCCATTGCTCTTGGGACCGGTTCATTCCTGACAATTTTTCTCTGGTTTGCAGATTCAGTGTTCAAACATCTCTGGTTCAATACAGGGGAATCATTTTGGCAGGCCTTCCTGCCTGTTGATGATCCGGAACGGTTATTCATTCGTGGTATGTTTTGCTCAACCTTTCTTATCGGGGGGGTTGTAACAGGCAAGATCCTGGACCGTCTGAAAGTTCAGCAGCAGACAACAAATGATATTGCCGAAAATCTGCATACCACACTCAACTCTATTGGTGACGCTGTAATTGTTACAGATAACAGCGGTAGAATTACCAGAATGAATCCTGTTGCCGAGCAGCTTACTGGATGGAAATTTGAAGAAACGGACAAGCTTCCGCTGGAAGATGTTTTCAATATTGTCAACAGTGTGACAGGTGAGGCCGTAAGTAATCCGGTAAGAAAGGTCTTTAAATCCGGAAAAATTGTAGGTCTTGCCAATCACACTGCTCTGATTGCCAGAGATGGTACATCGTTTCAGATCTCTGATTCTGCGGCACCCATTGTTGATAGGAAGAACGTTCTCTCTGGGGTGGTCCTGGTCTTTCGGGACATCACTGAAGATTATACTCTAAGAGAGCAACTACGCTTAAACGAAGAGCGTCTGAACTTGGCCTTCTATGGGGCAAATGATGGAGTTTGGGATTGGTACATAGATCAAAACACGTTTCATTTTGATGACCGGTATTACACCATGGCAGGGTATGAGCCAAAGGAATATCCAGAATCATTTCATGAGTTTGAGTTGCGGGTGCATCCCGAAGATATTTTTGCGGTTAAGGTAGCCGTTGAAGAATATATTGCTGGTGGAAGAGAGTCGTTTGAGAAAGAATTCAGGTTTTTGCATAAAAAGGGTCATTATCTTTGGATAAGAGCAAAGGGAAAAATTGTTACTCGGGATGAAAATGGCAGCCCGGTTCGTTTTATTGGCACCCATTCTGACATTACTGAGAAAAAGCAAGCTGAGGAGGCACTCAAGGTAAGCGAGGAACGTTTTCGTGGCATAGTTGACAGTATGGCGGATTGGATCTGGGAAGTTGACTCCCACTGGCGATATATTTATTGCTCTGATAAAGTTCAGGAAATCCTTGGGTACTCGCCCGAGGAGATGGTCGGTAAAACTCCATTTGATTTCATGTCTGGGGAGGAGGCAACGCGAATTAGTGAGGAGTTTCTTGCCAGTGCCTCTCAAAAAGAGCCTATCAGAAATATGGAAAATTGGAATGTTCACAAAGATGGGAGGCAGGTATGTCTATTGACAAATGGTGTGCCTGTCCTGGATGACAGTGGAAGGTTGCTTGGGTTCCTCGGTGTTGATACAGATATCACTGAACAAAAACGTGCGGAAGTAGAAAAACAAAAACTTGAGTTCAAGCTCCAGAATGCCCAGAAAATGGAGTCCATTGGTACTCTGGCCGGCGGTATAGCCCACGACTTCAATAATATTCTTTCGGCAGTGATTGGCTATACTGAAATTGTTCTCGATGACGACCTTCCTGAGGATAACTCTGCCAGAAAGAGCCTCGGAAATGTATTGGCAGCAGGGTATCGCGCAAAAGATCTGGTGAAACAGATCCTGGCCTTCAGCCGTCAGGTGCAATATGAGAAAAGGCTTTTAGAAGTTGGGCCCATTGTGGCTGAGGTTGTCAAATTACTCAGGGCTTCACTGCCATCCAGCATTGAAATATGTCTAAATGACCACCTAGGCAATACCAAAATGTTTGGTGATCCAACGCAATTACACCAAATCCTAATGAATCTTGGTACCAATGCAGGACATGCCATGCGCAAGAGTGGTGGACTCTTGAGTATTGACACTTCTGTTGTTCCATTTGCAACTGGAAACGATGTTAAGCCTCCAGGAGTAGCGCAAGGGTCTTATGTCAAAATCAGTGTCGTGGATACTGGACCGGGTATTGAATTATCAGTTTTAGGAAAGATATTTGATCCATTTTTTACAACTAAACCCAAAGGAGAGGGGACCGGTCTTGGGTTGTCAGTTGTGCACGGAATTGTCAAGGATCATCGAGGAGAGATTATAGTCAGCAGCAGGCCAGGAGAAGGGGCCCATTTTACCGTTTATCTCCCTGTTGCAGTAAGTTTTGAAGAAGTTGAAGATCATAGCAATGTAACCTCTGACAAAGCAGTGGGAGGAGATGAGAGAATTCTGCTCATAGATGATGAGCCTGCAATTGCTGAAATGATGCAGAAAATACTAGTTTCTGCTGGATATAAGATAACATGTGAAACGGATAGCCGGAGGGCAATTGAGATATTTCGTCAAAATCCTGATGGTTTTGATCTTGTGATAACAGATCAAACAATGCCAGGTATGACAGGCGATCAGGTTGCAACTGAACTTTTATCTCTGTGTGGAGATATCCCTATAATTCTCTGTACGGGCTATAGTGATATTGTTGACGAAAATACTGCGAAAAATCTTGGGGTTCGGAGGTTTTTACTAAAGCCTATAAATCAAGAGGTTCTTAAAACCAGTATTCGGCAGGTGCTTGATAGTTAGTGGCTTACCCCAGAAAGTTTGTCATGAAAAAAAAAAATCCGCAGTGTGGGTTTAAGATAATAACTTTAAATAGTCACCCAGATAACGAATGTAGAGAGAGATTCTAGCCCGGATTTCTCACCAACAAAGTTTTTCGCAGGTCGAGACACCGGGCATGAAGCTGTAATAATCTACCGGAGTCTTCGCTACCTGCAAATGCTCGGTAACGAAGTATCTGCGGATAAATCTGTTGGCCCGAAGGGTGAACTTTTTGATTTGAAACGAAAAACACCCTGTTAATTAAGGAAGTCATTTTTAAACTATAAAAACAAATAATTGAGTTTCAAATCAACAAGTCATGAGAAATTCGGGCTAGGCACTTATGCCTGCTTATTGCATCGTTACCGGTGAAAGTCTTAAGGGGAAAAATGGCGCACGTTCTACTGATAGATGATGATAAAATGCTTTGTGAAATGCTTACAAAGAAGCTGTCTAATCTTGGTCATGAATCAGTCATGGCCCATAATCTTGCACAGGGATTACGCTTTGCAAGAGAATTTGCCTTTGATCTTGTCTTCCTCGATGTTCGTCTACCCGACGGCAGTGGGCTTGAAGTTCTGTCTGAGATCAAAGCTACCTCCTCATCCCCTGAAGTCATTATTATCACAGGTGAGGGCGATCCTGATGGTGCTCAGGTGGCAATTGAAACCGGTGCCTGGGACTATCTGCCAAAACCTTTGTCTGTTCGTGAGGTTGCACTCCATGTGACCAGGGCACTTGAGTATCGTCGGGAAAAGATGCGACCGGGTAAGGTAACCCTTTTTAAACGAGAATCGATTATTGGTAGCGCCCCCTGCTTTGAAGCATGTTTGGAACAACTTGCTCTCAGCGCCTCAACAGATATCCCCTTGTTGATTACAGGAGCAACCGGTGCGGGAAAGGAAAGATTTGCCAGGGCTGTTCATCTCAACAGTGCAAGAGTAAATAAACCATTTGTTGTGCTTGACTGTGCCTCGCTTCCGGAATCACTTATTGAAAGCATGCTTTTTGGCCATAAACGAGGCTCGTTTTCTGGGGCTTATGAGGACCGCGAGGGCTTGATCTCCCAGGCTGACAGAGGAACTCTCTTTCTTGATGAAGTTGGTGAATTGCCCCTTGCCGTGCAAAAGTCTTTTTTACGCGTTCTTCAAGAACGTCGCTTCCGACCTGTGGGAGGTGGAGAGGAACTTACTGCCGATTTTAGATTGGTTGCCGCTACCAATCGGAATTTAGAGAAAATGGTCAGTGCAGGTCAGTTTCGCAAAGACCTTATGTATAGGCTCAATGCAGCCACCATTCATCTCCCTCCACTCAAAGATCGAAAAACTGATATCGAAGCACTTGTCTGCCACTATGTTCCAAAATTCTGCAAACGTTATGGCATTGGGGTAAAAGGTCGTTCTCCTGAATTTCTCCAGGTTTTGGAAGGGTATGATTGGCCTGGTAATGTGAGAGAACTGGTCAACGCAATCGATTATGCTGTCACCCAGGCGCGGTTATATAACGTTCTGTATCCGAATCATCTTCCAGCAAAAGTCCGGATTGGTATGAAGCGATTAACCTTTGAGCAAGGTTCATTCCTAGAAGAGGTCACCCCTGTAAAAAGGAACCCTGACAGCCCTTTCCCCTTATTGAAAGATTCTCTTGAAGATGCGGAACGGAATTATCTGGAAACTCTCCTGGCCCATACTAACTCAGATATAAGCAGCGCCTGCCAGGTTTCAGGGCTGTCTCGATCTGGTCTGTACTCACGGTTTAAAAAATATAATATTGACCGTTGATTTAATCCTATTTATTAGCTGGGTGGTCCTTTGTAAAACCAGCGATTTGTTTCGAAATTGAAGCGTAAAGGTAAAATACCTGTAGGTATATATCTGTTATTGCCGGGTGAAAAATAATAATGCCCCGATGAAATTGGGAAAAATATCAATTTTTCCTGGTGTCCTAATGAGCCGTCCCAACTCTTGGAATTATCCCAGATTCTGTACACATTCACCTTCAAATGACGATTCGTCCGTGTGGTCATTATCCGTTTTTTTAACTTTGTTATTTCAGTAACTATCAGATAGCAATAGATAAGTACGACGCTGTTGTTAGCCTTTTTGTTATTCCGCCTTATAGGCACACTACTTGTAATAGAGTGGGATGAGAGTGAGGAACTGGTCTTCACTGGAATTGATAACGAATCAGGAAAAGTGGAAAAAATAATCTTATACCTCCCATCTGTCGTGGAGAAAACTGAAAGATGGCTCAAACAAATGATTCTTCAGGTAATCTCTGAGGCCAGTTTTGTTGTTCCTCATCATCCTGACCAATTGAAAGAGTCTCTCAGGCTGAGTCGAGTCAGTGAACCCATTGTACTCACTTATGTAGAAAATAATTCGGATGTTCAGAATTTGAACGATCTTTCTGACTGGCTGGATTCTCTACACCTCATAATCGTGAGTGGCACTCTTGATCCAGTTGTTATTGCACGTTGTAGAGATCTTTACCCTCGCCTTATTTGTAAAAATAAGCAGGACATAAAGGTTGCTGTAGCCGTCATTGAGAAACGCATGAAAGAAGTTAACGCATCAACGAGAACAGATTTAAATACTCATCAAACAGGGAAAAAAAATGGTCTGGAATAATTTGTCGATTGGCAGGAAACTGGCGGTAGGATTTGGGTCAGTGCTATTCTTACTCACACTTATCAGCGCCTACAGCTATTATAATTTTGATAAGGTTGATCATCTTGCACATGAGACTGAGGAAACCTCAGAATCCAATATATTTATTCTGATGAAGACTATTGATCATCTTGGTTGGATTGCGAAGTTAAATAGTTTGGTCTTTGATGAACGGGTTGCGAGTATAAAGATTCAAACCGATGATCATAAATGTGGTTTTGGGTCCTGGCTCTACAGCGAAAGCACCAAAGATCTATCATCCGAAAATAAGGTTTTAGGTGCTTTAATAGACTCGGTTAAAGAACCCCATAAAAAGCTTCATGATAGCGCGATTAAGGTTATTGATACCTATGTTCATTTCGACAGGGAGTTAGATGGCGAATTGGCCAGTCGCTGGATTGAGCATTTGAGTTGGATGAAAAGTCTGAGTCATTCGATTCTGACCGGTGAAAAGTTCAACGGAAGTCTCAACCCGAAACAGTGTAATTTTGGTAAATGGTATTACTCCTATCAAGGAGATAATTCTGAATTTATAGAACTCCTCAAAGGTTGGGAACAACCCCATATTAGGCTTCATGAGTCTGCTCAGAAAATTGTCAAAGTCATTGATGGCAACTTTTCAGAAGAAGCAATTGAGATCTTTGAACAGGAAACTTCACCAGCGCTTGAGGAGTTAGCTCAACAGTATGAAATAACAATGGACTGGATTGATAGTCTTGTTGCAAAGCAAATTGCAGCAAAGGATATATTTCAAAATGAATCTCTGCCTGCATTGGCCCAAACGAGGTCTCTTCTTGATCAAATAAGAGAATATTATCAAGCTGAATTTCAGCGAGCGGAAACCGAGATGTCGGATGGTATCGACACAGCTATTCTGTTTAATCTCATCATGGCAGTAGCTGCAGTTCTTATCGGTATAGTTACAGCGACGTTGATCGCAAGAAGTATCAGCCGGCCCATAGCCAAAGGTGTCAAATTTGCAAAAACGGTCTCAGAAGGTGATTTATTACAGAAACTTGATATCAACCAAAAAGATGAGGTTGGGGTCCTGGCTGAATCTCTCAATACAATGGTCGATAAGCTACGTTCCATGTTTGAAGATATTAATCAGGGAGTGAGTACTCTGACATCATCTTCTACAGAACTTTCAGCGGTGTCTGAGCAGATGGCTGCCAGTGCGGAACAAACCGCAGGAAAATCCAATCAGGTTGCAGCAGCAGCAGAAGAGATGAGTGCTAATATGAACAGTGTCGCGGCCGCTTCTGAACAGGCTTCAACTAATATTCAGATGGTGGCCACCTCCTCAGAACAGATGAGTGAAACTATAATCGAGATTGCTAGCAATGCAGAAAAGGGGCATCAGATTACCAATGAAGCAGTTCAGCAGGCCCAAAGTGTTTCTGAAAAAGTACGTGAGCTTGGTAATGCCGCAAATGAGATAGGTAAGGTCACTGAAACTATCAATGAGATTTCTGATCAAACTAATTTACTTGCCTTAAATGCGACCATTGAGGCGGCAAGAGCCGGGGAAGCAGGTAAAGGCTTCGCTGTTGTTGCTAATGAAATTAAAGAGTTGGCTAAACAGACTGCGGTTGCTACTCAGGAAATTCGTGAGAAAATAGAAGATATACAAGCAACGACCAAAGGGACCGTGACTGAGGTAAGGCAGATAGAAAAAATTATTAATGAAATAAATGAAATTTCTTCAAATATAGCATCGGCAGTTGAAGAACAGACGGTATCAACGAGAGAAATTGCCGGAAGCATAAACCAGGCGGCAGCGGGTATCCAGGATGTAAACGAGAATGTCGCTCAGAGTTCAACTGTATCAGGGGAAATTGCCCAGGATGTTACTGAAGTTAATCAGGCAGCAACGGAAATGGAAGATGGCAGCCGACAGGTAAACTCAAGTGCTGTTGAGCTTTCACAATTGGCGGAACAGTTAAACGAATTGATCAAACAATTTAAAGTGTAATGTAGGTGGTTGGAATGCTCTGTGTATGGATCAACGAGCGTATCCCGGTTTGTTTGTCTTCTCAAAAAAAATATGAGTTGCACAGAGATAAATTGTTGAGTGACAATGATTAAAGAGATTTTCATATGAGCGCATATCTTATTATAGATAGCTAAATTAGCAATACCAGAGGTATCTGAAGAGTATAAAAATCTTGCTAAATAGCGCTCTATAATGCTCATCTGCTAGATGTAGAAATTGAGACTCGATCTGACGTTTTTCCCAGATAGGTTTTGATTACGTCTTACAGATCATCAAAACGATATTGCGGAACAGGATACTGATTGTGTTCTGCTATCAACTTCCAACCCTGACAATATTTATCATGCACGAGATGGAGAATCTGGGGTCGTTATTTAGTCCAGCCCCAGGTTCAAAGATACAGGAATAGTATAAACTTAGGAAATAAAAAGATTAAGTGCAGGTTTGGTCTGCCAATCTTAAATTGTTACTTATACTTTGAAAGGTCGTATCGGCATTACATTGAGTCTTGGCGGTCATTTTTTTCGGCAACTTTCTGATATTAATTCAAGTACTATTGCACCTAACTACGAATTTTCATTTAATAGGTCCACCACTAGTTGAAAAGCCACGCCAACAGCAGAAAAACAAACCGTCTGAGGAATTCCAGAATCTTTAAACTCTTCAAGCCCTTCGTCCGTGTTCAGATCTGCTCCTGTTAATTCACGACAGGAGATAGTCCCCATTTCGTCCTCGAAGCGTAGACGAAATTCTTTCACTACCTCCAAAGCACGGTGTGTCTCTTCCACTGTTTCGCCTATCTCAGCTATGAGGCTGATAGCCATCACAGCACCAGCGACTGCACCACAAACGGCACCCGTGTTGCCAATTCCGCCAGAAAAGCCGAAAGCGATCTTAGGAATAATCTCATTTTCAACCTCGAAATCAAATTCCTGACACACGGCCAGGAGTACAGACTCAGCTCAAACGTAGTCTTCTATCAATATTTGAGTAGCACGGTTTGTCTCTATACTCCTGCACCCGTTCTTGTTTTAAAAAACCATTTTCATCATCAATTGATGATGTATTTGTCTCCGTGTACAGAGGCATTTATTATAAATCTATAAGAGTTTACTTCAGATCCTCCTTTTTCTTTTTTGGATGGAGGGTAAAAAGGATCAATATCTAAGCTAAAAAAAGAGGTTTACGAGGTACACCATTCAAGTCGGACTCAAACCTCTAAATCTTTTTTCCTACCACTTCATCATTTTGATAATCGGCAAAAAAACATCAAATTGGTTTGTTCAATCTATTAGGTAAACTGCAGCATCTTGATCTGCTTGAGGCCAATATAGTATGAGGCGGCTAAAGATTTGTAAAAGAAGCAATATTGGCAAATGCGACAAATAAAATAGCAATGGTCGCCTCCATGATCGGACCCGGCCAAGGGAAAATGCCAGGTCGTCGATCACCATTTATTTCATTACTTATTACAATCAATCCTTTGAAAGAGTTCAATAACTTTAGCCAATTTGATTGGTTGCCCTTTGTGTACAATTTTCCCATCTACTTCAATTGCTGGCATACTGGCAAGTAACCCCAGATGAGTGATCTCAAGATTGTCAGCCATCATTGTCACTTTAGCTTTTATCTTTAGTTTACGTACAACAGCTTTTGAACCTGCGTTGATAAGAGCAACAAGGTTCTTTTTTGAGGACCCACTTATTGCATTTTCTGAAAGCCGGGCACCAGCCATAACAGGAGAATCGTCAGGAATGTTTTGGATGAGGCGACAGGGGTATGAGAACGATTCATATAAAATTAGGAAATATGAGATGCGAGACAGCGATGTGGATGATTAAGGATATGATTATCGATTTTTAGAAAAATCTGTGCAACAGTAGGATATTATGATGATAGTCCGACTCTACGAACAATTTTACACGAATCGTTGCGGCCCCCCCAGTATCGTGCAGAAAACCTAACTGCTTCGATAAATCCAATGATCTGTTTCTGAACTTTAACCTTGGTTCAAATGTCAGCAAACATCCACATGGCCCAAAAGAGTCAAGCAAAGATCCGACCCCTTTCCTTGACCTGTAATAATTGGTGAATTTGACGACAATGCATTTGTTAAAGTATTTGGACAAGCCTGTGTGGGATTTTACATGGCACTAACAGTTATCGAAAAAGAAATTGAACAGCAGTACCAAGTTCAGGTGATTGGGCGTACAAATAAAATACGGGAAAAGTTTATGCAATTTCTGTGGAGCGGATTATCAAACACCCTGCTGTAACCGCCATTTCTGAGGCCGCACAGCAAAATCTATTTTTGAATGTAATT
Organism: Desulforhopalus sp.; assembly: GCA_047619065.1. GTDB lineage: Bacteria > Desulfobacterota > Desulfobulbia > Desulfobulbales > Desulfocapsaceae > Desulforhopalus_A. The sequence continues at coordinate 17,523 of JBLHNA010000030.1, read as the reverse complement.
AATAGACCTTTTTTTCGACGATAAAAATCAAATCACTACTTCAAATTTGCGTTCTTTGCTGATTGATGAATTTTACAAATTAACCAGCATCCTTTAGGCTAATTACAAATGGATGCTGGTATCTGAATTCTATTTTTGCAGCTTCTGCAACTCTTCATCTATAAGGGTCTGAAATCCTGTAATCGTGCGGTCCTTGATTCTTCGCCCATTGACGAAAATTGTTGGAGTCCCCGTGACACCAAGCTGTTGAGCTTCTGCCATATCATGCCTTAAATGATTAATAATCTCTTTGGATGCCATATCCTGCTTGAACTGGGCAGTATCTAAGCTTAATTTTTCAGCAATTTTGATAAAGGTTTCATCAGTGATCTTTTTTTCTGCGAAAAGCTCGTCATGATACTCCCAGAATTTCCCTTGTTTATTGGCAGCGAGAGCTGCAAGAGCTGCTGGTTGAGCCATATCATGCATTTTGAGCGGTAGATTTTTGAATATGATTTTGACCGTATTTTCATTTTGTTTGAGCACCTGCTCAAGAAGTGGCGAAATTTTGCCACAGTATGGTCATTGAAAATCCGAAAAATCTGCGATAGTGATGGGTGCGTCTTTTTTTCCTTTATACGGCGCGTCTACATCATTTATCTTGACGACAAAATCAATGGATAAGGTGTAAAATATATTATTCTCACTATCGCTCATATGAAGGAACTTTCCATATGGATCAAGGGTAATCGATGTCACACCTTTATTGACGGGGATAGTGCCCTGTAAGCCTCCTTTTTTATCATAAACGAGGACCTCACTCTCTTTTGTAAGAACAAAAGCAAAATTACCATCTAAAGAATGGGCTATATCAATTGGACTACTTGGTAGCTGAAGCTCACGAACCACCCCCCATTCGACCTTCCCATTCGTACCCTTATCCTGCATTACAGCAAGACTTGCTTGATTTGTCAGAATCACGCAGGCTAACCCTGCGAAAAAATACCTCAATAATTTCATGAAATTCTCCTTGTGGATGTATATAAACTGATTTTTTTAACACAATATTAACGTCTTCTAGCCACCATAGCTGTGCAAGCCTGATAGAAGGAAGTTCACACCATAATAGGTGAATATAACAGAAATGAATCCTACCAGGGCCACGATTGACATTCGGGTACCATCCCAACCCCTTGTATAGCGAGCATGCAAGGCGAGTGCGTAAACGAACCAGGTAATAAGCGACCAGGTCTCCTTCGGGTCCCAACTCCAGTATGTACCCCATGCAGAATTTGCCCAAATGGCTCCGGTGACAATGCCCGCAGTCAACCAGATGAAGCCAAACATCATCATTTTGTGGTTAATGGTGTCGATTGCCTGTAAAGTAAGCGTGCCACTTTCTCCACTATCAGACTGGTTTGATGCAGCAGAGCGTGATTGAAGATAAACCTTGCCTAAGTAGAAAATAGCCATGCCGCAAGAAATAGCAAAAGCAGCGTATCCTATAAAACAGGTGATAACATGAGCCACAAGCCAATTGCTTTGCAGGGCTGGCAAAAGAGGTTTGATTTCTTTACCAAACTCTGCTGAGTACGAAGCATATGCCATTGCGAAGAAGGTGAAGGGAATAATATAGCTGCCGAGGATTTTTGCTTTATATTTAGATTCTATGACAAGATATAAAGCGGCAATACATAATGCAAAAAACACCAGTGATTCGTACATATTGGAGAGTGGCACATAGCCTATCCCCTGCTGATGGGTTTCCATCCAGCGTAACCCAATACCTGCACTATTAGCAAAAATACCGATCCAAACAGATATCGTTCCGGCAGTACCCGCCCACTTGACTCGAAACAACGCATATGCAACATAGAAGAATGTTGCAATGAGGTAGATAAATGTTGTGGTTCCTAAAAACAATGAAGAATCCATATCATACTCTCCTTAGCTTTAATGACTTCTCGGCTAGAAGACTGCTTACGATCTTCTCTTTAACGCGCTCAAGATGCTCATTATTTTTGTTTATTTTTCCGACAATAGAAATTTGGGAAAAACCTTCCCTCTGTTCCACGCTAATCCAGACTCGTATGTGAGACATGAAAAAGGCAATGTATAACCCCAACATCATTAACCCACAGCCGAAGTAAAATATCCAAACCCCGGGGTCTTTAACGACTTGGAGGCCTGTTGCGAAGCGTTGCCCAATGCTGATTGTAAATGTGGAAGTCTTACGATCTAATGAGACGATCTCATTATCGTTCACGATCTTGGAGACAGGGATGTTCCCTTCATCATCAAACATGATCTTATATGGACCATGGCCGTGACCATCTTTACTGGTTTCGACAATTTTGATTTTCACGCCAAGGCCAGCCGAATTTTGTTCAGCGAAGGGTTTGATAAATAATGTCTCCTTCAGCTCCGTTTGCGCCTCTTTGGTCGTGTCAGTTCGTGTGATGACGACCTTGTAATCATTGGCCATCGCCCTATAGCTGGACTGATAGAAAGTGATTCCTTTATATTTCAGTGGGTTGTTTACTGTTATGCTTTTGGCAAGGATCTGTTCACCTTTGCTGAGCACTGTCAGGTCAGATCTGTATTCCTTAACCATCCCGTTCTGGTAATAATCGATACTGAAATTCTGGCAGAAGAGTTCAAACGGTAGAGGTATTGTTGCTTGGTCTGTAGCTTGCGTGTGAACTTCTGCAATCCCACTCCCTTCAGGTATCATAACGGAGGCATTGTAACCGAAATATTTACCGATAAGAGCGCCTGCTATTATAAAGAGTATGCTGAGATGAACGACGTAGGCGCCGGTTCTGCTCCACGCTCCTTTTTCGTGCAGGTACACATGAGAGCCACTGGCTTCATCGCTTTTGGTCTTGTGTGGATAGCGCGCCAGCGTTTTACCGACCAGGTTCAATTCTGAACTGTTAAGACATTGCTCTGAACAAAGAGTAACACCATGTGGATCAAGATTGGTACCGGTCAGGCTGACTCCCAGGTTGTCTTTTTTGATTATTGCGATAACTGCTGGGAGCCTCGTGTATGTGCAGACAGCCAAGTTGAAACAAAGAAGCAATAAGAGCCCTTGGAACCAAAAGGATGAATACATGCTGGTAATATCAAGAAGCTGAAATATTACGGCAAGCTGTACACCATATCGTTCAACATAAAAGTTCATAACCTCATTTTGAGGGATCACAGTCCCTAAAATTGAGGTTATTGCGATTGCTGAAATGATGAATATCGCCAATTCTACTGACGAAAATGTTTTTACGAGAAAATTGTTTCTGTTTAACATGTGAGATCCTTTCTTCAATGGATGGGAGAACCGTTATTACAGCTTTTCCAGAAGCTGTTCGATTGTCTGTCCAGTGGAAAGCTGGAAATCGGGTTTGAGCTTGGCCACTTTTCCCCAAGCCTGCTTTGCCCCCTGCTCATCGTCCAGATCATGATATAAAACCACCCCAATGTTAAACTGGGCTTGAAGGTTTTCCTTATTATGCTCTAAGGCTTTTTCGAACGACTCAATGGCTTTTTTATGCTGACCATCCCGCCTGTAAACTACGCCAAGGTCTGTGTAAACATCTGACTTCTCATCCGAAAGCTCGATGAGCTGCAAGTAAGCTGGTATTGCCTTTTGGTAATCTTCCAGTTCATAATATGTGTGGGCCAGATCGATCCACGATGCGACGTCTGCGGGATTTTCAGCTACGTTTTTCTCAAGATGTTTGAGATGGCGGACGGTTTCTTCCTTGGTGGGTCCCTGCTGTTGATTGCCAGCGACCTGAGACAATATAGACGGGGATTTATATACAGTGAAAACAACGCCACCCAAAAATCCTAAAAGCATGGATACTACGATTACTGCAATTTGAAAAAGTGATGATTTTTTATTAATCATATGAGTTACACCTTGTAATGATCTGTTTTAAATGGCTCTTCCCGTGAATGGATCCAGGGTGAGTCGCATCGCAGGCACAGACTAACCGGTTAATTCCACAAAATAATGAGTCGGAAAGAGTTGGTAAGCTATGCTGGTACGGTGTCTTACAGAAGAATCAGAGATTCATTGCAGGGTATCAAATGATGAGAACAGTGGTCTGGAGCACCCGTCGGGTTGCCCTAGATGTGTAGGGCAATAGGGCTAAGTGGTGAGAGGGAAAAAGGTGTTTATTGAGTACAGGCTCTTCACTAAGCAGGAATTGATAATGCGCTGCTGCCAGAAAAGGAACCGTATCGGTGATACGTGTTTGTACAACTGTGTTCAGTAATTCCTCAAATGACACATCGAGGCACGTTGTACAATCTGATTGATCGGAATGGCTTGTCTGTTCCTGTCGATCTCGACCCGGCATGTAGCAGGTGGCAGGAACAGAATGGCAATCGTACAATTCCACTTCAAGGACTTGTGTTTCAATCGTTGTTTGAAAACACCACGCACCTCCTATACTGCCGACAATGAGCAGTAGGGTACAGAGGACAACGATGAAGCTGCTGGTTTTAAAAATTGACTTTTTGATCATAGAAGATTGTGAATCTTAAATGTTTTCTCGTCTGCATGTAACTACAATGTATTGGTCCCGTCAGAAGACTTGATAGCCTCCTGACGGGGATTTCTTTCATTGAAACTGTGCTATGTACTACAAATGCCAATTTTCAGCTACATTAACGAGCTGTTTATGTAAAGATGAGTATAGATACTCGCTGCGTATCCCAGGGCAATTACCGGAGACCATTTGAGGTGGCCGAAAAAGGTATATTTGCCCCTGGCCTGCCCCATAAGTGCCACCCCTGCGGCTGAACCAATGGACAGCATGCTTCCTCCAACTCCTGCTGTCAGCGTGACGAGCAACCACTGGCCATGGGACATATCCGGCATCATGGTCAGGACGGCAAACATGACCGGAATGTTGTCAATAATTGCTGAGAGAAATCCTACAATGATATTGGCGGTTGTCGGCCCCAGATCAAGGTACATTATATTTGATACGAGGCCAAGGTAACCCATGAAACCAAGACCACCAACACAAAGAATAATACCGTAGAAAAAAAGCAGTGTATCCCATTCAGCCCGTGCTACCTTGGCGAAAACATCAAATGGAACGATCTGGCCGATCCGTTGTTCCGCTTTTACTGGATCATAGGTTAACCGGTTTTTAACATGGGTTTTGTTGAGGTAGTAGCCGAATATTTTCAAGAGCGACAATCCGGACATCATACCTACTACAGGTGGCAGTTTTAGAAAATTATGAAAACTTACAGCAGTGGCGATGGTCCAGAGAAAAAGACCTATAATCACAAGGGCCCCACGCTTCAGTTTGATATCATCGACGCCTGATTCAGGCTGCTTGTTTGGTACTGCGAAACTCATTATGGCTGCCGGCACAAGCCAGTTGACAACAGAGGGTATAAATAATACGAAAAAGTCCTGGAACTGGATAATTCCCTTCTGCCATACCATCAGGGTGGTAATGTCTCCAAAGGGGCTAAAAGCGCCACCTGCATTAGCGGCAACAACAATATTAATACAGGCTAAGCCTATAAATTTTTTATCATCTTTGCCGATAGCCATCACCACAGCACACATTAGCAGGGCCGTTGTAAGGTTATCTGCAACCGGAGAGATGAAAAAGGCCAGCAAGCCTGTAATCCAGAAGAGTTTCCTGAAGGAATAACCGGCATTGACCAGCTTTACCCGGAGGACCTCAAAGACCTGCCGCTCATCCATGGCATTGATGAAGGTCATAGCCACTAGCAGAAAGAGAAACAATTCTGCATATTCGAGAATATTATGGCGTATCGCAACTTCTGCGGCATGATCAATGCCATTCATCGCATAGATCAGACCGATCATGCCCCAGATAATACCGGCAGCCAACAGGACCGGTTTGGACTTTCGCATATGCGTAACCTCTTCGAGCATGACAAATACATATGCCACAACGAAGACTATCAACGCGACATAGCCTCCCCAGTGCTTTGTGAGATTCAAGGTCTCCTGGACCACTCCCGAGCTAGCCGCAAAGGCTACTCCGCCAAAACCCAGAAAGACCACAAGGGCTGTGGTAAAGGGGAAAAAAAATAATAATCTACGCATTGCACAACTCCTGATAATTTAATGATTAATCTACTACGACAGATCTGTGACTGGGGCACTACCACCTACAGGAATTGTTAATGCCTTAGAAAATCATTTCTTGTTTTTCCCCCCTTAAGGGGGTGCTAAAAAGAGTATGAATGAATTTCGTGAAGGTACTTACACCCCTTAAGGGGGGACCAAACTAAGTCCAGGCTTTCTTACCGTTTACCGGGGTTAGAATACCTATCCCGAGAATTATTGTAGGAACGTGCTAGAGGATGGGGTGGCCCAACTTTCAAGAAGACCAGATTCTCTGAGACCATTTGACTGTTCCTGTGTTTTGACTGGTGGTCTTTCAGGGTAAACCAAAAGAGTGAAGCAAAAGTTACTAAAAAATAAAACAGTAATATTTCCAATACTATACCTTCTGTTCATTGAATTTTTTATAGAAAAAGCACGGCCATGCAGACAAAAATGCGACAGCATACATGACAGAACGTTTGGTCCCTTAGAATTTATTCTCTGAAATTTTAGGATAGAAAATAAATTCGTAAAAGTTCTTACCTCGTTTCCCGGTGTTAGGAGGAAGATATATGTAAAGTTGTCAACCAATGGCTATGCTGTCATGACCAGAAGAAGCAACAGAAAATTGAAGATGGAAGGAGCACTTCACCTTGTGTGGCTGTTCTTTTGTTCGTGTTCATTATTATCGATTAGAACTACTTCTAGTCCCATGATCTTTTTCGCCTTAAAGTTGATACACATATCGATCATGAACCAAATGATAAAGCAAATAGCCGCTTAGGGCAAACAGATAAATACATTGCAACAGTTCGATATTAACGAATTGTGTGTCGTGGCAAATATGCGTTTAAAGCCCTTTACCTGAGAGTGTTACACGAAGTGAAGAATATTAGTTGCAGGACGATGATCGTTTCTGGTAAACAGGTGTCCTTGCCAAAAACACAAGAGTAAACGACCTCAACACATACAAGACACATGCATATACTTACAACTTTGGGAATTGCAGTAGCTCTAGCGATGGATGCTTTTGCCGTAGCGATCGCCACCGGCGTCTGCCTGAAACAGGTCAGCCCACGGCAAACATTCCGGCTCTCCTGGCATTTTGGTCTCTTTCAGGCCCTGATGCCGATCATTGGTTGGACAATTGGCACCTCCATAGAAGGATATGTTGCCGCCTATGCCCATTGGGTTGCCTTCATCATGCTCGCTTTAGTTGGTTCTAATATGCTGAAAGAAGCCCTTTCCCGCGCTGATGATAAAGACGTATGTTTACAAAGAAAAGATGCCACAAAAGGCATGACCATGGTCATACTTTCAGTGGCAACCAGCATTGACGCTCTGGCAGTTGGGCTCTCCATGTCAATGCTGAAGGTGTCGATCATCTATCCGGCTCTGATAATTGGAGTAGTGGCCGGACTTTTCACCATTGTTGGATTGCACTTGGGTAAAAAAATATCCCGCGTTACCTGGATTTCCACCTGGGCCGAAATAGTTGGTGGTCTTGTCCTCTGGCTAATTGGTTTAAATATTCTGCGGGACAGCTGCGTGTTTTATCAGTTTTTTTAAACGTGGGAACCTTAACCAATACATTACGCTCCCGAAAGTATCCAATAATACTCCGCTATAGTCTTTTCAATATGACATCAAGATACTCAGTAAGTGTGGTAATTTGTTCGATGGTGAGATCGCGGGATATTTCGTTCGTAAACTGTTGGTGAAATTTATGGTGCTGTTCATACATCTTTTCCCCTTCGCCAGTTAGAACAATGAGCCATGAACGACGATCTGTTTTGTGGGGTTTGCGTTCAACAAGGCCTATTTTTTCAAGCTTATCCACTCCAACAGTAAGTGTTCCTGTTGTCACGCCAAGTCGTTCTGCCAGCTCTTTCATCCTCATGTCTTTATTGTGACCTATGATTTCAACTGTATGGATTTGGGCTGGAGACAAGCCGCTATCTGTGACAATAGAGTGTTCCCAGGAAGCCATTTTGTCATAAAATTCTGCCAATTGATGGGAAAGAACTTCTAAACTCATTTGTATTTACCCTCTGTAAGATTGGTTACGTAAATGCTTGATACATTCCATACACTGAGAAAATTACAATTACTCCCCCAGACAACCTCATAACAAGCGGCTCTACCCACTCTTTCTGTAATGAACTTGCCATAGTAGTTGCTTTGAAAATCAGAAATATCACACCTCCAACAGCAATTGCAGTTGAAATTGCATACGCTCCAAAGGCCAAGGTGGCCTTAAAAGCGCTGCCTGCATTGAGTGCATAACCATACATTATCGCAGCTGTTGGGCACGGAACTATCATATTCACAAAACCGATGCCAAAAAGAGAAAAAGGCAACAGATGACCATCTTTAGTCAACCCATGAAGCTTCGAGACGAACCCACGACTGCCATGGTCGTCATGACTATGAGAGTGTGTTTTACACTCCTGATGATCGTGTTTGTCTCCATGCCCGTGACAATGGTCATGATGATCGTCGTGTTCATGTTTGTGCAATATATGTGGATCGTATATCAGTAGTAAACCAAGAATAATCAGAATAACTGACGTTCCAATCTCCACCCACGTACCCATGTACTCTGGTACAAATTGAGAAATCGCCCCAATGCTTGCGCCTAAAGCAAGACAGGCCAAAGCCGTACCACTAACAAAGGCAAAGGTAAGTAGTGCTACCCTACCACCATTCCTCTCCCCAGTTATAAATGGAGCCAGTACCAGCCAAGAGTGTCCGCATGGATTTACTCCATGAAGAAGGCCGAGCAAAAAACTAGACTGGATTGCTGCAAAGAGTATCGTTTCAAATTCCATCTGTTAAATCTCCTGTATTAATTTTGGGTAGATATTACAGACGATAGATCAATTGTCAAGTCTCTTGAATGTCAAACTATTTGACAATCAAAACAAACGGTGCAAAACTAAACTATGCGACATTGTAGTACAATAATCATTGACAGCCTTGGCGTAATTGTTTAGGGTCCCCAAAACTTAAACAGGTTGCCTAAATAGACAGTTTTATTTAATAGGCTTTTAGTAATTAACGTTTTCAAAGGAGTTTGAAATGTTTTCAAGATTTACAGTTATTGTCTTATTATCTCTCATGTTATTACCGACATATGTCACAGCTGAAAATGAGGAAATTGTTATTTATTCAGCACGCAAAGAACATCTAATCAAGCCCTTGTTTGACCTGTACACTGAAAAGACTGGTGTGAAAATAAAGTATATTACGGGTAAAGAAGGTGTCTTACTGGAACGTTTGAAAGCTGAAGGTAAAAACACGCCAGCAGATATGTTGATCACTGTTGATGCTGGAAATCTCTGGCATGCAGCACAAGAAGGGGTTCTACAACCAGTAAAGTCAGAAGCTCTCGAAACAGCAATCCCTAGCAATCTTCGTGACCCAGAGGGTAATTGGTTTGGCTTGTCGGTGAGGGCCCGAACAATTGTATATAATACAGAAATAGTAAAACCATCTCAACTGAGCAGCTACGAAGCTCTCTCTAATGAGACATGGAAGAATAAACTCGTCCTTCGGACATCTAAAAAAGTATACAACCAATCCCTCGTTGCTTCGCTCATTGCAGAACACGGCGAAGAACAAACGTCTCAGATAGTTCAAGGTTGGGTAAATAATCTTGCGGCAGCACCCTTTAGCAATGATACAAAAGCGCTCGAAGCGGTCGCAGTAGGTATCGGCCAAGTGACAATAGTAAACACCTATTATTTCGGAAGACTTATGAACAAGAAACCTGAACTCCCCTTGGCTATATTCTGGCCAAATCAGGAAACAGGGGGCGTTCATATGAATGTTTCCGGAGCAGGTATAACGAAGCACGCAGATAACAGAGAAGGGGCTGTAAAGCTTCTTGAATGGTTGGCTGGAGAAGAAGCGCAAGCCCAGTTTGCTGGTTTAAATATGGAATTTCCAGTCAATAAGGCTGTTGAACCAGACGCCGTTGTTGCTGCCTGGGGTACCTTCACAGGGAGTCCTTTAAATGTTGCGGTATATGGTAAGTACCAGACCGACGCAATCAAACTGATGGATAAAGCTGGCTATAAATAGTTCGAGATCCAATGAACATTAAAATATCACAGCATAATTTAAAGGACCCATGGCGATATATCGTTTGGGTCCTGGCTGCTTTAGTCGTTGTTCCACTTGCGATAATTTTCAGTTCCTTTCTCACTCCGGAAAAAGAGATCTGGGAGCATCTTGCAAGTACACTCCTCCCTGAACTTTTAAGCAATACTTTTATACTTGTTGTTGGGGTTGCATGTTTCACATCACTGCTGGGCGTTACCCTTGGATGGTTTACAGGTGCTTGCAATTTTCCAGGGCGTACGTTTTTCTCATGGGCACTCGCATTACCCATGGCATTACCTGCGTATGTAATGGCATTCATCTTCCTTGGTATAATGGATTTTTCAGGCCCAGTACAGAGTCTGCTCAGAACCGTTCCGGGATTTGAAGGTAAAATGATAGAGGTGAGAACGGCTCCCTTTGTTATCATTGTTATTGGTCTGACTCTCTACCCCTATGTTTACCTCTTAAGCCGTGCGTCCTTTATGAATCAGGGGCGGGCTATACTCGAAGCATCCAGAACCTTAGGCTATACCCCGACACGGGCTTTCTTTAAAGTTGCGCTACCTATATCCAGGCCATGGATTGTCAGTGGACTTGCCCTTGTACTTATGGAGACTCTTGCTGATTTTGGCGCAGTTTCAATTTTCAATTACAATACCTTTACCACCGCAATTTATAAATCCTGGTTTGGCTTCTTCTCATTACAGGCTGCGGCTCAGCTCTCGTCGCTCCTCGTCTTTTTTGCTCTGGCACTTGTGATGGTTGAGGGACTGTACCGATCGCGCATGCGATACTTTGATAGCTCACGGGGAGGCTCTATCCCTTCCCGGTTAAACCTGAGTGGCTGGAAGGCATGGCTAGTTACACTCTATTGCTCATTTATTCTGATCATTGCATTTGTTGCACCTCTGATCCAGCTTATTGTCTGGAGCGTGGAAGTTTTGAAGTCCGGCGAACAGATCAGTTACTTTTCTTACATCAATAAGACCCTCTTCCTTGGGGCTTTAGCTGGTGTTTTAATCTGTTTCACCTCTGTACTACTTGCTTACGCCAGGAGAAGAGATGCTTCAAAGAGGAATCGTTTTTTATGCCGCGTAGCCACAATCGGTTACGCGCTTCCTGGTACTGTTCTCGCAGTCGGTATAGTTTTGCCTATTGTCTGGACAGATAACCTTATTCAGAGTGTTTTGTCTTATCTGTTCAATATTCAAGTAGGACCAATACTCCAAGGAACTGTTTTTGTAATGCTAGTTGCCTATCTGGTTAGGTTTCTTGCTGTAGGATTTGGTTCCATAGACAGTGCAATGCAGAATATCAAACCAAGCCTGGACGAAGCTGCCGCAATTTTGGGTAAATCCAGTGGAGAAACACTAAGGAGAATTCATTTCCCTCTCCTCCAGAAAGGATTACTTACCGCAATGGTACTTACTCTCATAGATGTAATCAAAGAGATGCCAATTACCCTTATGACTCGGCCATTTGGTTGGGATACTCTTGCTGTAAAAATATATGAACTCACGAGCGAGGGTGAGTGGGTTAGAGCTGCGTTACCTGGGCTATACCTTGTCATTGCTGGAATGATTCCAGTTTTTTTATTGATCAAAAAAATGGAGAAGTAAGTCGTGCAAACAGATAGTCCTCTACTCATTATTAATGATGTCTATAAGGCCTTTGACAGTAAAGACGTTGTAAAAGGTGTCTCACTTGAACTCAGCAAAGGAGAAATCGGTTGTCTCCTTGGTCCGAGTGGCTGCGGTAAAACAACTCTCCTCCGAATAATTGCCGGATTTGAGACCGTGCGTCGTGGTGAAGTAATTATTGCTGACAGGCAAGTTTCTTCAGATGTCTTAATGGTTCCTCCAGAGAGAAGAAATATTGGTATGGTTTTTCAGGACTATGCCCTTTTCCCTCACTTGTCTGTAAATGAGAATATAGCTTTCGGCGTTAGTGGCAACAAACGCAAAGAGAAACGAAAAATCGTTGACCATCTGCTTGAACTCGTTGGTTTAAAAGACACCGGGAAAGCCTATCCACACGAATTGTCAGGGGGACAGCAGCAACGAGTTGCACTTGCCAGGGCCCTGGCCCCGGAACCAAAACTATTACTGCTAGATGAACCTTTCTCAAACCTTGATGTAACCCTGCGAGAAAAGCTTACAGTTGAAGTCAGAGACATATTAAAGGAAGCTGGAATCACAGCTCTCATGGTTACCCATAATCAATTTGAAGCCTTCTCTGTTGCAGATACGGTGGGTGTTATTTTCGATGGCTCTATTCGACAATGGGACAGTGCCTATAATATTTATCATCGCCCAAAGACCTTGGAAGTAGCTACCTTTGTAGGAGACGGAGCTATTGTCAGGGGTAAAGTACTATCGGAGGATAAGGTTTCCTGCGGTCTCGGCGAGTTAACCGGGAATCTTTCTTTACCATGTGATTCCGGATGTCATGTCGACCTACTGGTCAGACCTGAAGATGTGTTACACGACGACCATTCTTCTGTAAAGGCACGTGTAATGCACAAATCTTTTCGGGGGCCAAATATCTTGTACAAGCTTGAATTACCCACCAAAGAGATTTGCCTGGCACTCGTCTCAAGTCATCATAACCACAAGATTGGTGAGATGATTGGAATTGTTCCGGAAGTGGAAAATCTCGTTGTGTTTCCTTCAACTTCAATCTTATTCGACAAAGGTAACGGATATGCGGGTTGAAAATATGGTATCTTTTGATGAATTTAGACTGCCACGCCAAACGTTTTGCACTCCTTAAAGTCTTCCAAAATAATATGTCTATTGTTGCTTCTTTGCCTAACATATAAGCTTCGGACTACTTCAATTAATTACCGTCGTTCTTATCAAGCCGATTTTGGAAGTAATCCCACTCTTTGGTTATTTCCTTTATTCCATTCTTGTGCTTGTCCACATCTTTCAATTTAATATCAGCTGCACAGTTCATGATTGTATGGGATAGTTTATTCATTATTCTGGCGCATTCAGTTTGTTGTTCATGAGTCATCATATGCTTTTCCATGGTGTCACTCATTCTCCTCATCAATTCCCCCATCTCCTCCATGTTTTTCTGGTTCATTAACGATTCCATCGTCATGGTATCATGCATGGGCATCTCCGTAGTGGAACCATGTTTTGATTGTGCCATGCTGAGAGTTGTAATCAAGGACATACTGAAAACTACAAATGATAACAATAAAGTTTTCATAGTAACTCCTGCTAAGTAAAGGGTAATTTGTGGGGTGGAAATTCGAGCTGTCTCTGTAAAGCTCTATCCATGTTAACGTGAATCAGTTTTGCTGCTTTTGCACAGGCAGGGTGGAACTGACGTAATCGCCAACATTTTCACTTGGGCTATCTCGAGGAATTTTCATTTTGAAGGTAGCCCCGCCATTTTTATTCGATTCATAAAATAGATCACCTCCAAGGTCGCGCAGCATTTTTCTCCCGGAAGAGAGGGAAAGTCCATATCCATCTTCTTTTGTTGTGAAAAATACACCGAAAAGTTTATTTTCATTCTCTTTTGAGACGCCTGGACCGGAATCAGAGACTCCGAGCAGACAAAATTCACCCCTTCCTATTGAGGATAGGACGATTGACTGACCGCTCTCTGAAAAATCAATTGCATTGTCAACAAGCGAGTCGATAACTCTGGGTATGGACTCGGAAGTAATCATTGTTGGACAACCATTTTGATCTAGGTCTATGAGTACCTTTATTCTCTTTTCATGAGCAAGTTTTTGATACGTCGGTAGCCTCTGTTGAATCAACGTATTCAGGTCGTGGGATAAAGACAGATTACCGAGTGGTTTACTGAATTTACTTAAGGACTTCAGAAGATTTTTTAATCGGTCTATTTCAGAGAGCATGTCATCGTAGGCTGACTTGTCCCCATTGGCTCCTGCATGTCTATGAATAGACTCTATTCGCCTCACAATGCTTTGCACCTCAAAACTAAGGGCGGAGGCCGCTTTACCAAGAGCAGTGCCTCTCTCGTTTTTAACAAGTTTGCGTTGCTGTTTCCGTTGCCGATCAGATAACCAACCGATGAGCAAGCCCACGAAAAAATAAAGGGCAATTTGGGTAAAAACAATTAAATGGCTGCTATGTTGGTGGTCACCAAACAGCATCGGAATGCCATATAACAAACTGATTACTAGGGCGGTTATCGATGCGATTTGCAATCCGAACCAGAAGCTTGCAAGTATGAGAGGGATGAAAAAAAGTTGCTGATGCAGAATGTGGAATCCCATTTCGGACCCCGCATAGGTTATATGTACTATAGAAATTAATCCAACGAGCAAGGCGAGTATAACTGTTTTTAAGACCATTTCGTCCTCCAGGTATATAATCTGCCGATTCCCTTTTGTCTCTAACATGTAAAAAAGCATACTGATGCTGCAAATTATTCTAGCTTACCGCTAAATTATTTTAGCAGCTTGTGTCTTAATAATTGCCAAAGTGATGTCATCATTTTGTGGCCGATTTCCACGAAATACTTCGAGAGCGTCTAGGAAGTTGTTTGTTATTTCCCTTGCCGACAATTGAGCATGTTTAACTATAAGCTCTTTAGTTCTCTTTTTGCCAAAGGATTCACCAAGTTTATTTTCAACATCCCATATACCATCAGTACCTATGAGTAGGATTTGGCTATCATCTGAAAAAGTCTTCCTATTCATAGTCGGTTGATAATTTGAGTCAATTCCCATAGCTAGACCAGATCCTTTAAGTTCTGTAAAAGTGCTCTGCTTTGGATAAAAAAGTAGAGCTGGCTCATGACCACAACGGACCCATTCTATAGTTTTTTGAGAACAATCGATCGTGAGATAAAAAAGAGTTGCAAAATTACCAGAGCGAAGAGTGTCTTTACACAAAAGTGTATTAACATCACTGGTAATCTCTTCTGGAGATCCAGGCATACTTGCTCGCCCTCGTAAAAGTGCGCGTAGAGTAGCCATCAGTAGAGATGCTCCTATACCATGGCCGACGACATCACCGACAACAACAGTTGCCCGACTTTCAGCATGTGATGTTTTGATGATATCGACGTAATCTCCACCAGTTTCATCACAGTATTTTGTTGCAACGGCAATATCTAAACCCTCTGCTTTAAAATCTATGTGAGGGAGCAGGTTATTTTGAACCTCTCCGGCTAAGTTCATCTCCTGGCGGAGATGAATGCGCTCCTTTAACTGAGAGCTCATAGTATTGAAACTATGAGTTAAATCTCCAATTTCATCTCTGCTATCAATAACCAAGGGGGAACCAAAGACTCCCATTGCAAGGCTATTTGCCGCTGTAGATATTCGATTTATGGATCGTGTCACTTTACTTGTAATAACCCATAAATACAGGAGTACAGATAGGATGACTATGGTACACAAAAGGTAGTAATACTTTTTAAAGGTAAGGATTGGTTGCAATACGCTTCTCCCATCTGCCATGACAACAATGGTCCACGGTGCTTCTTTGAGATGATAAAAGCCGCTAACCACTTCAGGAGTTTTGCCAGGGGAAAAGACCGTACCAGAAGTATTGTTTTGTATGGCTTGCCATGTCTTACTTTCAAGCTCATTTGCTGATCCAAAGGCTCTCTTAGTTGGATCGATATTTTTTGTTACATCTTTTCTACGCTCTGTACTTACGAGTATTGCTCCGTTTTGATCGAGCAAAAATGCATTGTTCCCTTTCCACCAAGGGGCGCTGACTATTTGTTCAACGAGATCAATAAATTCTACAACTACCTCGACATATGACTCATTGGGCGTTTTTTTGGGTCCAAATTGAGCGACCACGGAGACGGTTTGGCCCATTAGTTTAGTGTTATAGCCAAGTGATGATATCTTTATATTTTGTAAGCTATGCATCCCTCTCATGAAGTTCTGATTTTTCTGTGAGAAATTCGATTTAACCTCTACAACACCATCAATTGCATTGAGCTGCTTAATAAGTAACTGTAAATCCCTCCAGGAAAGTTCTTTTTGTCCGTTTTGCTGAAAAAAACGAAGGAGTTCTTTAGGACGCATCAACCTCATATCAACATTGTGAGCAGATCTTTGCATCTTACTGATGGCAGTTTCTTCCCACTGATTAAATAAAACATCTTCTATCAGCCGAATACCTATGCTACCTGCAACTAGCAAAATGAGACAAAGAGGTAGAATGACTAAAAGTGCTAATTTTTGTTTAAGGCTTCTGGCACGTAGCATAGTAGGTAGATATCTGGGTTGTAGTACAGTTGTATTATCTTAACGTCCTACTCTGTATACGAATGAAAGATACTGACCCCTCATTATTCTTTAAGCAAGGTTTGATGAGGAAAGAGACTTTCAGGACTATTCTTATTTGATTATATTGCACGAGTTCGTAGCAAGGGCATTTGCACAAAAGGTCTTCAAGACTGATATTTATTATTGCACAACACAACTCTGCGCAGTCGTAGGATGTAAATCCTATTTTTCTTTCGAGAAAAATAGAACGGACAATGTTGATGAATATGCAAAAGCTAGGGTATTCGTTTGTTACCCTAAGGCAGAAAAGTTTCGATTAAAAATCGGTAAGTTTTCACGAAAAATAAATAGATATAGCTGTACAGCCAGATATTTCAAATTATTAGTTTCCGCGAATTACTTCACGACTTACTTGAGCGCTTTGATAAAATTGATTACATCCCAAATATCATTTTCATCAATATCTTTTTTGAAAGCAGGCATTTCACCTTTTCCTTCCTGTATTTTCCAGAAGAAATCACCGTCAGAATGGGTGGATAATCTTTGCACTAGATTGGGAGTATTTATCTCAAGATTAGTTTTTTCAGTACTTACCCCTTTGGCTTTTACACCGTGACATGCTGCGCAATTCTCAAAAAAGACAATTTCTCCTCTGGATGTCGAGGCACTATCCTGGATAATAGGATTGATCATTTTGCTAAATTCTTTTGGGGCCATCCAGCCATGAGCCACTGCGACTGAACAGGTTAGAAATAATATAGATATTATCAATAAATTCGAATGTCTAAATTGAATACTCATACTTTTCTCCCATTATAAATGAAAAAGGTCAGCCTTCTAAAACTCATTGAGTCTATCATACCAGTTTTATTACGTACAAGATAGTAGCTGAAGCTCATCTGACCGCTGACACGTTATTTGACCTTTGTTACGTTTGAAAGGTTTTTTCTTAAAAGAGGCCATTAAAGGGTGTTGAAAAGAATTGCCAAACACGATGGAAAGACAATGAGTTAATGCATAAAAGCCTCTATAATGGATGGAAACTCCTACCAAAGAGAATTCAATCCAAAACGGAGGCTTTATGCAC
>JBLHNA010000029.1:0-63541 GCA_047619065.1 Desulforhopalus sp. | reverse complement strand
ACTGGGAGCATTTTGTGAGAAGACTATCCAAATATTCTTTGCAACGTTAATGGACGCAGCACTTGATTCAGTAGGTATCGCAAAGAGTGAATTGAGAGTACCTGAAACTTAATCCCGAAAGTTGAGTATTTAACTTATTACCCCACCATTGCATGAACTGTTGCCTTTGCTCTAAATACTCCGCTCAGTTGTACACATCCTTGATCTTGTTCTTTTCCTCATGAGCCTTGAAAAGAATGAAGAACGATAGACATTCCATCTGCTCCATTGAGCTTAAACCGATACAACCTCAGTTATACACTAGCAGGTGTAATGACGTAGAAGAGATCTTCCCCATCCACTTAGCAACAAGGACCTTTTGTATTTCGAGTGTCTAACACGGTGAGCTTGAACATAACGCTCTCCACCAAGGCATATTTAACGTTAAGTTCGAAATCAGTTTTTAATATACCCCCGGAGTACACCCTTTTAGCTATAGATTCTACAAGAAGCTACTGGACGTTAATGGGACAAAAAGACAAGAAAAAACCCGCAAACTGTTTCCAGTTGCGGGTTGAAAAGACTTTAGTGGAAGTCTTTGTACTAAAACATGGTGCCGAAGGCCGGAGTCGAACCGGCACGGGTTGCCCCACACGCCCCTCAAGCGTGCGCGTCTACCAATTTCACCACTTCGGCACACATTTCTATATATTTTTTGCTACTCTGCTACTTTCTCTTCGCTCTTTTCTTCAGTTACCGGCTCCATAACCATATCTTCTTCTGCTATTGGAGTTGCAACTTCTACCGCAGGCTGGCTAATGCTTACCCCACTCATGACAGAAGATTTACTTTTCTGAGATGAAATATACGCTAACGTAACAGAAGTCAACATAAAAAGGATAGCGACTGCAGTTGTAATCTTATTCAACAGTGGCAAAGGTCCTTCGGTTCCGAAAAGAGACTGACTGGATCCACCAAAAGTAGCACCGATATCTGCACCCTTGCCATGTTGGAGCAAAACAATGCCAACCAGGAAAAGGCAGACCATAACGTGTACAATTGTTAGTAAAGTATCCATACAGTAAACTATGTTAAATTATTTAAAATTAATAATACGTCCAAATGATTTAGCATCAAGGGACGCTCCGCCAACCAAGGCGCCATCGATATCAGGCTGAGCCATTAACTCATCAACATTGTTTGGTTTGACGGAGCCACCATACAATATTCGAGTTTGCTCGGCAACATCTTTTTCATATATTTGTTCAACTATTCCTCTCACAAAAGCGTGAGCCTCCTGAGCCTGTTCCTTAGAAGCGGTTTTACCGGTACCAATAGCCCAGACAGGTTCATAGGCAATAACAACATTTGCCATATCTTTTGCACTCACATCGGCGAGCCCTTTTCGTACCTGCTCTTCAAGTACTGCGAAGGTGCGCTCATCTTCACGTTCTTCAAGAGTCTCACCAATACAAAAGACTACCATAAGACCAAAGGCCAGGCCACCTTTTACTCTCATATTGACCATTGCATCAGATTCTCCGAAAATCTGACGTCGCTCTGAGTGTCCAACTATCGCAGCACTACCGCCAACATCTTTTATCATGACCGGAGAAATCTCTCCGGTAAAAGCGCCCTGCTCTTCCCAGCAAACATTTTGGGAAGCAACAATAATTGCACTTTCTTTCAACGAATGCGAAACATCGCTCAAAATAGTAAAAGGTGGGGCTATCAGGATTTCCCTATCGTCATATTTTCCACAGGTGTTTGCCACTTCAACGGCTAATTTACAGCCATCCGCAGCGGTGGTATGCATTTTCCAGTTTCCGGCCATTAACGCCTTACGTGTTGTCATCTATCACTCCGCAATTTTAGTTAGTGTCTGTCCAGTAATGAGATATTTTATTCTAAGTCGAGACGCACGATAAATTTAAACACAGGCATATAGTTGATATCTCGGAGTCTCGAGCCTCGCTACCGGAGGATTAAATTTTGAATGCAACGAAGATTTAGGATAAAAGAGCCATTTATGGACGAGCACTAGTTAGTTTGAAAGCACTTCAACACCGGGAAGTTTTTTTCCTTCCATCAATTGCAAAAAAGCTCCTCCACCGGTAGACATATACGAAATATTTCTTTCTTCACCAGCTCTTTTTGACAGCGCATTGGAGTCTCCACCACCAACAATAGACAGAGCATGGCAAGACGCAATCTCTTGGCAAAGTGCAATGGTTCCTCTCGCGTAAACATCCATTTCAAAGGCACCCATTGGCCCATTCCAGCCACAAGAGACTCAACCTCTGCACCAACACAATCTGTTGCCAGCGTCACCTTAGCCCGAATTTCTCATGACTTTTTGATTTGAAACTCAATTGTTTGTTATTATAGTTCTAAAACGACTTCCTTAATTAACAGGGTGTTTTTCGTTTCAGATCAAAAAGTTCACCCTTCGGGCCAACAGATTTATCCGCAGTTGCTTCGTTACCGAGCATTTGCGGTAGATTATTACAGCTTCATGCCCGGTGTCTCGACCTGCGAAAAACTTTGTTGGTGAGAAATCCGGGTTAGCGCGCAAAAGTTGACTAAGGTGTTCTGCCACAGGGTCCAGGCTAAACGCTTAGACTCTGTTCCTTTACTATGTGTTTTATCGTGGGCAGGACCATACGAATACGAATATCATCTGTAATATTCATATCTGCATCCATGGGTACATTAAAATCCGCCCGCAAAAGAACTCTTTTTGAATTCAGCTGCAAATACAGTATAGATCTCATTATATAGCCTTTCTATTGTTGAGATATTCGCTCGAATCTTTATTACAATATTTTGCGAAATATTGACGCGTCATCGTTAGGATTTGAATAATACTTTGATCTTTGGCCGATCTGAAGAAAACCACTTTTTTTATAAAATTTCAAGGCTCTTTGGTTTTGTGAGCGAACTTCAAGAAAGAGAGTTTCGATACTTCTTTGGGAGAGGAAAAGAGTGAGGTGCCTTAGAAGTGCAGTAGCTATACCACGTCTACGATGGTCACTACTTACGGCAATTTTCAGTAATTCGGACTCAGGAACTAAATACCTACAAGCACACCAGCCGACGACTTCTGGAAGTGTACCCTGATCCACAGTGAGTTCTGCTACGATAACGACTCCCCGATCCTGTTTTAGTTCTCCTAAGAGAGACGTTAATGACCAGGGAGAGGATGTTTGCTGTTCGAGGCGCTCCACCACAGGGGCATCTGCCTCGAACATATATCTAATCTTCACCAATGACCTTACAACATCTCCCCACTGACATGAACGACGAGATCACCAAGCATATTGGTATAACTTCCCAACTCGTTATCATACCATCCATAGACAACGGCCTGGGTCACTGGAACGTTCAGAATTGGATCTGCCCCGACAACGAGGCTCTCAGCCCTTACCTTTGACAGATCAACCTGAATATTGGCAGTTCTTGTGTGGGTTTCAGTTCCTTCAATAGTAGCTGCCGCTGCAGGCATTCCAATTATGTCAGAAGAAACATTTTGTTGATTGGAAAAAAGAAGATATGGATTGATTTTGGCATATTCCTCATAAATTCCATTAATATCATTTCGTTTAATCGGCTGCTCAAAGTCATCTTGTAGATTTAATACAAGGATAATAAGTGAACCAGTGGAGGTTGGAATGCGAACAGACTCGGCCATAAACCCAATAGAAGACATCTCTGGTATGACAAGAGCCAGTGCTTTAGCAGCACCTGTAGTCGTCAAGATTATATTATTTAAAATTGAACGATTCTTACGAAGATCGGTAGCACCGGCACCAGGCAATCGGTCAAGCACCTGCTGGCTACCGGTGGCCGCATGAACGGTAACCATGGAAGCACTCATGATTTTGTCTGCACCAATTTTTTCCATGAGGGGCTTGATCATATAGGATAAACAAGTCGTCGTGCAGGATGCGGCTGAGATAAGAGAATGCTGACTGGAATCATAATCTTCTTCATTGATCCCCATAACGGTGGTAACTGCATCTTCAGGCATACCCAAACCTTTAGATTTAATCTTAAAAGGAGCTGACAAGATAACCTTTTCAGCCCCTGCCTGCATATGCCCTCGCAACGCACCTCGAGCTGCATCCACATCAGTTGTGGGATCTGTAAAAGCGCCGGTCGTATCAACAACAAGTTTAACATCGTTTTCCTGCCAGGCAATATCTTTTGGGTTTCTTGCACTGCGAAGGATTTTAACAGG
Source organism: Desulforhopalus sp. (assembly GCA_047619065.1). GTDB lineage: Bacteria > Desulfobacterota > Desulfobulbia > Desulfobulbales > Desulfocapsaceae > Desulforhopalus_A. The sequence continues at coordinate 59,322 of JBLHNA010000029.1, read as the reverse complement.
TACACCATTTACAACCATCGTCCCCGCTTCTTCATTGAGTTCCTCTATCACCCGTGGACAGCTATGCCCATAGAGATACGTACCAAGACGACCGTAGGTTGAATCTCTTTCCAATGTTGCTGCAAGATCAGCAAGACTAGAGCCTACATCCCGCCCAATGTTAGCGACAATCCCGGAGAAATGTTTCCTCGATACGTGGTTCCATAATGACAATTTACCAATTCTGCCCAATCCATTAATCCCTAAATTCATAGCAATGCACCTCCATTCCAATTAAGCTAGAATACTGAGCCTACACATCCCATTATCAAAATGTTGATAAGGTTGCGTTTATGTAAGTGATACGTCCAAGTAATTCACTTCGTTATGTATCATTAACTTTATTGATGTGCAACAGTAACATTTTTTAACTAATTATACCAATATCCCACCTCTATGAAATTTGAAATCCCCCTCATCCGCGGTCGACTCATCAAAAGGTACAAGCGCTTTTTGGCAGACATAGAACTTAATGATGGAGAAATAATAACCGCACATTGTCCAAACACCGGAACCATGCTCTCCTGTTCTACACCGGGCAGTGCTGTCGGACTTTCCGTCTCCGATAACCCAAAACGGAAATATCCACATACACTGGAGATGATCCAAGAAAATTCCATATGGATAGGTATCAATACTGCGCGAACTAATGGTCTTGTGGCAGATGCAATCCTTAATGGAAACATTCAAGAATTTGAAGGGGTACACAAAATCAGAAGAGAGGTAAAAACCTCTGAACACACTCGACTGGACTTACATGTATTCTCTGAAATGGGAGATACCTACGTGGAGGTAAAAAACTGTTCGCTTGCACAGAATGGATGTGCGATGTTCCCAGATGCGAGAACCACACGCGGGACAAAACATCTCAACGAACTCATCCGCCTTAAAAATGAAGGTAAACGAAGTTGTATCTTCTTTTTGGTTCAGAGAATGGATGCTGAAAAATTTGCACCTGCATCCCATATTGATGAGGTGTACGGCAACACACTAATGGAAGCAATAGAGGGAGGCGTTATGGCACTTGCCTATCAAGCAGAGATTACACCAGATTCAATTGAAGTAGTTCGCTCACTACCCATTATCATGTAAAGGGTAGTGAGTAACTTGTAGAGATAGTAACTAATCCTGAGTTTAAGGTTGATCTAACCCAGGTAAACAGCAAATAAGCGAGTATAATTGCCTGGTGCTAACTTCAATGTATCGATGTTAAAAGAAATCTCAGATATCATATATATATTAGTCGATTAGATTTGCAACACGTCCCCACCTAATTGACTTAAACCGATCAGCTGACAACAATGACGTATCAATATCCCATGACCAATAGAGAATAAATGCTTTCCCCAGAACATCCTTTTGGTCAACAAATCCCCAGAACCTGCTATCATAACTATTATCCCGGTTATCTCCCATGACAAATATTCGATTTTCTGGTACCAAAATAGGACCAAAATTATCCCTAGGGCTAGCCTGAGCATCAAGAACAGCAGGTGAACTTACGTGGGCGTGTGTATCATCTGCAGCAATGCCATTAACAAAGACCTTCTTGTTTTTAATTTCGATTGTGTCCCCGGGAGTTCCTACAACTCTTTTGATATAGTCAATAGACCTGTCTTTTGGAAATTTAAAAACAACAACATCCCCTTTGGAGGGATCTACAATCGGAACAAGAATTTTACCGCTAAATGGCACTCGAATCCCATAGATGAATTTATTTACCAGAAGATGGTCACCAATCAACAAAGTAGGCAACATAGACCCGGAGGGTATTTTAAATGCCTGAACAATGAATGTCCTAATAAACAGAGCCAGCAGAATCGCAATGCAAATAGCTTCAAAATACTCTCTGAAGACCGATTTATTCTTACCTATATTAGACAAAGTTAACCTCATCGAAATGATTTTATATTTAACCAACACTCTATAACTTGCCAAAAACTACTTGAATTATAGATCAATTACAAGTCACTTCACATTCCCAATTCTACATTTTCACAACCATACAGCATGCAGTAGACCAACACTCATCGCCACCTATATGTTGTGCGCTTTAAATTAATTCGAAGGTAAGAAGATCTCATTAAGCACCTGTAAAATAAGCATTTTTCAATTTTAATCATCATTGTTTTTCTTGACAAAGAAATATATTTATGCACTAATAGCTATATGTACATGAAAAATCAGGTGTTTATTGAGGTGCTAATTAACACTCGGTAAGTGAATATTAACTTTTTCAATACAACCGACATGAATTTGCCGTTCACACAACAAAATGAGTTAGTAGTTGGCATCGACATCGGCTCTCATGCTGTGAAGATCTGCCAGCTTAAACGGGCCTCTGACGGCTACACAATACTAGCCCTTGGAAGCAACGTTCTCCCTGAAGGAGCCGTTGATGACGGCACTTTAAACGACCCTGAAGTGGTTGGCGATGTCATCGCTGATCTTTTCAAGAACCTGAAAATCCGCAATAAGAAGATTGGCTTTTCCATTTCAGGATATTCAGTCATTGTGAAAAAAGTCAATCTCCCTGTAATGGAGGAGGCTGAACTGGAAGAACATATCATGTCAGAAGCAGAACAGTACATACCTTTTGATATTGACGATGTTTACTTAGATTTTCATGATCTTAAGACTTCTACAAACGATTCGCAGAAGACCGATGTTATGCTCGTAGCTGCAAAGAAAGATATAGTTGATGATTATCTTGAAATGTTTCAAAACTTAAACTTGACTGCCGTTGTGGTCGATGTTGATGGTTTTGCTTTGGAGAATGTATACGAATACAATTACGAGAAGAATGAGAATGTTGCACTAGTGGATATAGGTGCATCAAAGATGAACATCAATATTCTCTCACAGGGAATATCCGTTGTGGCAAGGGATATCATCGTGGGTAGCAGACAATTAACTGAACAGATCCAGAATGTATTCGATATTGAGTTCGACGAAGCGGAACAACTGAAACTAGGTTCACTCCCCGCAGGCGACAAACGTGAAGAAATAGAAGATATTTTTTCAGCGACCTGCACCCAGTGGATTTTAGAAATCAAAAAGGCTATCGACCTGTACCATTCAAACCATCCTGAGCAACCACTTAAAAGATTGATATTAAGTGGTGGTGGAGCAAAGGTATCCGGCCTTGCAGAGTTTCTGGCCCAAGAAACTGAGCTCAATATTGAGCTTTTCGATCCCTTTGCTAATATGGCTTCAAACAATAAAAAAATTGATCCTGATTATCTCAAAAGCATTGGTCCTGAAATGGCTATTGCAACGGGGATAGCACTCAGGCCTTCAGCTATATAATTGTTATCGTCAAGGTTTAAATATGTTAAAAATTAATCTGCTGCCGGTTAGGCAATTAAAGCGAAGGGCGAAGGCGAGGAAACAACTCACCACAATCTTCTTCTTCTTTCTTTTACTTTTAGCCATGCTTGCTACCGTCGGATTCATTCAAGCTCAAAAGATTTCTACACTACAGACAGAAATCACTCAGCTAAATAATGAAAAAAACTCATACAGCAAAACTCTTAAAGAAATTGAAAACTTAAAGAAAGACAGGATAGAACTTGAACGAAAAATCGCAATTATAGATAAATTAAAAAGCGACTCTTCCCTCACCGTTAGGGTCATCGATGAAGTTGCGAACCGAATCGACAATCAACGTATGTGGATCACCTCGCTTCATCAACAGCAATCATCCCTCAAACTATCGGGCATTGCACTGGATAACCAGACCGTAGCACAATTTATGGACAGTTTAAAAGCTTCACCTTTTGTCAACGATGTCACTCTTACTAATTCTTCTCTAAAAATTATTTCCGGAAGAAATTTAAAGAGTTTCGAACTCACATGCAGTGTGGCTCAACCCGCACCGGCAGAACCCGAGAATTCTGAGCAGCCCCAATAACGCTCGCAATATTTCTGAGACGACTGTATGAAAACGAGTAACGCAGCACTAACGAATTTTATAAACGAAAAATATATCCCGCTTGCCCCGCGACTTAAAGCGGCAATAGTGGCTGTCATTTTTTTGCTACCTGTTGCTATCTTTTACCTTGTTTATTATCAGCCAAAGGCTGATAAAATCACATCACTGAATAGCCAGACGGTACAGCTTAAAAAACAGGTGCAAGAAGCTAAAGCAAAAGCTGCAAATAAAGAACAATTTGAAAAAGAACTCGCTGAAGTGAAAATCAAATTTGAAGAAAAGGCTATTCTCTTACCCAAAGACAAAGAGATTCCAAAACTTTTAAAAGATATTTCTGCTTTAGGCCGTAATGCTGGATTGGATTTTATTACTTTCAAGCCCTTAGCTGATATACCAAAAGATTTTTATGCAGAACTACCAGTTTCTATCAATGTTCGAGGTCCTTACCATAACATGGGTTTTTTCTTAGACCAGGTCAGTAAACTTGAACGAATTGTATCAGTTACCAATATAAAGATGAGTTCACCCAAGAAAGAAGGTGGTGAAATGCTGCTTAAATCTGACTGTAAGCTCGTAACCTATCGCTTTACAAATATTGAACTTCCTAAACCACCTAAAAAATAAAACTCATGAGTTCGCTTATGTACAACCTGAAACCAATCAAGCACTCGATACTTTTGCAAAGAAGCCTGCCGATCGGTTTTTTATTGACTGCACTTATGGTTCCGACCATATCAACGTTAAGTGCCGCTGAGAACAGCGAACTGAGTCAACTCGATGAAACAGTCGCCAATAGCCGGTTTGAATATATCCTAGAAAACCGACTAGATCCCTTTGTACCGTTTTTAACAGAAAAAGCGGCTACATCAAATGTTGACATGAATGAGGTCGTTGAGAAAAATGAAATTCTAACTGGGATGCAATTGTTTGAACCTGGTCAACTTACCCTTGTTGCACTCATGCAGAGTGGGAATGAAGACATAGCTATGGTTGAGGATTTCACAGGGAAAGGATACGTCCTTACTGAAGGCACCAAAATTGGACGTAAAGGAGTTGTGAAAGACATTGCTTCCAATATCGTTCGTATAGAAGAGACTGCCGAAACTCGCGCAGGAAAGAAAATCATTACTGAAATTGTAATGATACTTAAGAAAGAGGGAGAAGAATAGAAAATGCTCAAATGGCTCGCAAAACTAAAACCAGCTGTTTTCTTCGCATTTTGCATCTTGTTCACATTTCAGACAGATTTTGCAAAATCGGCAACAGAAGTTACATATGAAATCATAGACGTTAAGGCAACGCTTACAACTGATAGTCTTGAATATACCGTCTTTGGCAAACAGAAACCCGCATATACGGTTTCGGAACGGTTCGCTCCTTTTAGAGTCGTCATTGATGTAGCTGGTGCGACATTAAGTCAAGGTGTCAGCGAGCAAATAATGGCTCTTCCAACAAATGATTTCAGCTCCCTACAGGTTGAAGATCTGGCCGATCAAATGCCTACTATCAAAAGACTCATTTTCACATTAGCAGACACACACGATTATGATGTTGCGCTGATAGGTAATGATATTAAATTGTCGGTCACACCAGGTAGCGCAAAATCTAAAGTTTCTGAGAACAGTAGTGCAGAATTCAGATCTCTTACAGATCTCAAAATTTCCAGTACACCAAATAGCACCACCATAACGATTGTATCTAATGGACCAATTGATAACTACACTGTCGATACTATTGGCAGTGGTGCAAACCGAGCACCGCGAATGTTTGTAGACATTGAAGATGTTGCAATCAATCAACTTGTACAAGAGAAGAAGGTAGGTACTGCCGTAGACAAAATTCGTGTGGCTAAAAGAGGCAATGGTGCCAGAATAGTATTTGATTCAGCATCGCAAAATCTTTTCACCTATACCGTCACGCCCTCACCTGAAGGATTAAACGTCGTTATTGACGAGACTAATCAAAAGAGCTCACAACCCCAGAAGGTAGTTACTGAAGCCGCTAAGGCTTCCGCACCTGTAACAGGTGACACAACTCTTGATGAACTTATTGGTTCTTCTGAAAAATTATTGAGCCAAGACCCCGAAAAGATTATAGCTGATGCAGCTCAATCCAGGGCATCAGAACTAGAAGACGGGTTTTCTTTTTCCGGATATAAAAAACAAAGAATCAGTGTTGACTTCTACAAAATCGACATACACAATGTATTTCGGCTTTTTAGGCAAATCACTGATCTCAATATTATCGTTGATGAACAAGTACAAGGAGTCCTTACTCTTGCTCTCAGTGATGTTCCATGGGATTTCGCTCTTGACATCATCCTCAACCTCATGGACCTCAAAAAGGAAGAACGTTTTAATACCGTCGTCATATATCCTGCAAAAAAAGATTTTGTATGGCCTACTCGTGCGGAAGATAACCTGGCATTTGAAGCTGATATAGAAGTTATCGAACAAGAGGCCCTCATTATTGAAAAGAGTATCAACCAATCACAAGAGGTAGTAAAAGCCAAGGATTTGATGATTAAAGCTCAAAGACTTGAATCAGAGGAAGAATTTGAAGATGCTTCAGTTCTTTACACCAAGGCTTTAGAGCTCTGGCCCGACAATGTGAAAATTGCCAACAGACTTTCCTCACTCTATCTCGTCAATTTAGGAATGAATGCAAAAGCTATTCATTTTGCAAAGAAAGCCCTAAAGATCGATCCTAGAAATACCAATGCTGCTCTCCATGCTGCTATTGGTTCTGCAAATATGCAGCGTATTCCTGAGGCTCAGGAATATTTTTCCCAGAGTATTAGTGACACACCACCAAAAAAAGAAGCCCTGCTTAGCTATGCTGCATTTAGTGAAAACAACGGCCAAAACGATTCGGCAATCACCCTGCTCGATAAGTACAATTCGTTCTATGGTGAAAGCGTTGACACTATGATTGCCAAGGCGCGCATTTTTGACAAACTTGATCGAAAACAGGAAGCTACCACACAGTATAAAGCTATCCTAAACTCCGGTTTTCACATCCGCCCGGACCTCAAAAAATACATTGAAGGACGACTGTCCGCAAAAGGCCTTTACTAAATATTATGCAGATTGATACACTTAATAAAATTTCAGTCCAAGAGGTTTTTATGAAGTCGATAAAACATATCACTCTATTCGGTAGCCTCTTGCTACTTTCGCTGACGCTTACTTCATGTATGCATGATAGTCCAAAGGCTAATAATCAGTCGGTCGATGCTCAAGAGAGTATAGTTCCAACTGAACCGATTGCCCCCCCAATCATGAATCAATCTGATACCCTGCCGGTCAAGTATCAAACCGCCAGCTATGTCGTAGACAAACAAGCAAAAGAAGATCTTACCACATCAGAAGACAGTAAGCTTAGAGTAGGTGCGCGAATCACCTCGACACGTGGCCCACAACCGTTATGGGATATTATCAAGAGACTTGCATCGCTCAAAAAGATGAACGTTTCTTGGGCCAGCGATGTAGATAAGAATGTCCTCGTTGATGTGGATATTAACGCCAACGACGATTTTTACGAAGCTCTGGACAATATGCTTCGACAAGTAGATTACTTCCATGAAATGCTGGGCAACACCATTGTCGTAAAGTATAAGGAAACCAGGCAGTTTCAAATTGCAATGCCATTCACCAAGCAAACATTTACCACGAGCACAGGTGGAAACGTACTTGGCAACAGCGAAACCTCGAACAACATTGATGGAACCATTCAACTCGCAAGTAAGGATAACGAATTTGACATATGGGAGAACATCCGCCTCAATCTTGAAAGTATTATGGAGATTTGGTCCTACCGCCAAGAACAGAACTCTGCCAACGAAATAGCCACTGATGGTGGAGCAGAAGGTACAGAAAGTTCAAGTACTGATACCAATTCAAATGGAATCGCCAAAAAATCCGAGCAAAATGAGAATAGCGTCGGAGGACAAGGTTATTATCTGATTGACAAGCCCGTCGGTTTAATAACAGTAACTGCGCCACGTCCAGTACTAGAAAAGATTGATGCCTATGTAACAACCCTAAAGAAATCGCTTTACAAACAGATTTCCATTGAAGCAAAAATTATTGAAGTTCAGATGTCTGACGCATCGAGTATTGGAATCAACTGGTCGAGTGTCCTTAAAAATTTCAATATCGGTGGCACTGCTACATTCGGTGATAATGGTCAAGTTTACCCATTTGTCTACAACAATGATGCCGTCAATGGCAATGTCACATACACCGACGATACACTGGGGTCCTACTTCAAAACTATTAACCCTGGTCAATTCATTTCCAATATCACTCTAGATTCTGTAGGTTTCGACATTTTTTTAAATGCACTTAATGAGCAGGGTGACACAAAAATTCTGTCAAACCCCAAACTCAGTGTAATGAATGGTCAACCATCACTCATTACCGTTGGTCGCAATGTTACCTATGTAGACTCCATCGAATCAGACGTAGATACTGATACCGGAGTAATAACCTATACCGTTGAAACGGAAAGGATACTATCAGGTATTGGTATGGCTCTCACTGCCACAGTGTTAGGTAACAACGAGATCATTATGAATTTAGTCCCTATCACCTCTGTACTCGAAGAACCAATTGAGTATTTAGAAATTGGCAGTGATGGAGCGTCTGTAGGTTTACCGATAATCGCTGTACGAGAAATAAATACAACAGTAAAAGTTAAAGATGGCGAAATGCTCGTAATTGGTGGTTTGATAAGCGATACTGAACAATCAGTAAGTGAATTTATGCCTATACTTGGAGACATTCCAGTCCTCAGGTATCTTTTTGGATATGAAGAAAAAGAACACATCAAACGAGAGTTGATTATTCTATTGCGACCAAGAATTATTTAAATCTTTAGTTTTATGCAATTTACAAATTTGAGCAGGGAGATAAACATGAAGAGGCTGAAATCTTTGGTCATCGGAATTTTAGCATTATCTGTAGCAGGATGTGGACAAACCGTAGTGGAAACCCTCAACATTACTGAAGGCCCCGCACTAAATGCGCCAGGTTCAGGTAAAAGTATCGTAATTCTTCCTTTTGCCGATTACTCACAAGGTGACCTGCAATCTGCACATAGGCGAAATATGGTGATCACTGAAACTATGACGGATAGTTTAATCCGTAATGGTTTCGGACTTCCAATACAAGAAGATGTTTTTGAATTCCTCGTTGATGAAAAAATAATTCAAGTTGCCTCATATGAACAAGCTGATACGTCATCTCTACAAAATGAGTTGAATGACGATTGGTCAGACGTCATGAAACAGGAGATCACACGCTACAAGGATCAGGTAGAGAATGATGCTTCCAAACACTCCAGCATTTCACCAGGAACACACGGCCTCACTAGCAAAAAAATCGGTAAAATCGGACGTCACTTTGACGCAGATTACATTGTTCGAGGTCGCATACTTGAATTCAAAACGAGAGATGAAGCATCCTGGGCTCCCTGGAAAAAAGGTATCCTTCCATTTGTAAGTGGTGGAGCCAATAGAATACTTAATGGATTTGCAAGCTCTGACGAATATGACGAGACAAATGAAGCACTTACTGGTGCACTTATTGGTGGTATAATAGGTTACAATACTGCGACCTTTCCGTTCAGCGGCGGTGATGAATTATTTGGGCTTTCCAGCAGTGCTTCAAATTCCATAACCTGGAGTGCCGCAGGGTATGGAATTGGGAAAGTAGGTCATAGAAGTGGTCGTGTAGATCAGGCCACAGTTCAATTACGAGTATGGATCCAAGAAGCATCAACCGGTAATGTTGTTTGGTCAAACCGTGTTAGAGTTCTTGTCTCACCTGAATCTATCCTCGCTGATAACCAATATGATACCCTGTTTAACCTTGCAATCGAGAAAGGTGTTACGACTCTCGTTGATCACTTTGTGACATACGGAATGTAATTTCAAATACCCTGCTGCAAATTACTAAAAAGGGGAACAACGCTCTACGAGTGTTGTTCCCCTTTTTTGGTTTTTCAAATAGATCTAATTATTTTCTTCTTCTTTTTTCTTCTTAGCATTCTGGAATAGAGCCATAAAATTGACTGGTTCCATTAAAAAAGGTACGTATCCACCATCAAGTGAAACCTGGCTCACAACTTGCCGTGTAAAGGGAAACAGTAATGTTGGGCAATCAACTCCGAGGAGCATTTGCATATGCTCCTGTGGGATATTTTTCAACATAAATACGGCAGCATGTTCAATTTCCATAATGAACAAAACCTTACCCTCTTCTTTTGAGGAGACCTTAGCAGTAATCTGTAAGGCAACCTCCCAATGGTCCCCATCAATCTCTTTATTATTCAGTTGAAGATTTACCTCAACTGCAGGATCACCCTTCATTGTTGTAAACACTTCCGGCGCATTTGGGTTCTCAAATGACAAATCCTTGATATACATCTTTTGCATCCGAAATTCAGGTCTTGGTGCATTTTCTGCGTCAGCATTTTCAGCCATGTTTTTCCTCTAATGAATTGTTTTAAAATTGAAAGGTTTGATTAAACCTTAAGACGATGAAATAAGATATAAATCTTGTCCCAAAACGTTAGTGATTATTAATGCCTTACTCTAGGCAATCTGTCATAAATATCAAGAAATCTAAAAACTCTATTGAAACTAAGTGGTTAACTTAATAAACAAGGCACTTATACCCGTCGAGCGAGTACTGAAAAGAGTCCAGCTTATTTCCCGTTTACCTAGATTAGACTGCAATTATCCGTTTGAAACAAGGATTTCAGGATCATGTTTCAAATTGGGAAACAATATATCACCTAAGAACTTTCCTGTATAGGATTGAGGCAGCTTTACAATATCTTCTGGTCGCCCAACGCCTACTATCTCACCGCCGCCATCACCACCCTCTGGGCCAATATCTATCACCCAGTCTGCAGTCTTAACCACATCGAGATTATGCTCAATGACGACCACTGTATTCTTTTGATCGACGAGGCGGTTTAGCACATTAAGTAAGTGTTGGATATCAGCGGGGTGCAAACCCGTAGTAGGCTCATCCAGAATATACAAGGTTTTACCACTGCTTCGTCCAGATAATTCTTTGGCAAGTTTTATCCTTTGTGCTTCTCCTCCAGACAATGTAACAGATGATTGCCCCAATGATATATAGGACAGACCAACGTCATAGAGGGTTTGAAGGCGGTTTTTGATTGGAGGAACATTTTGAAAGAATTCCAGCGCCTCCTCCACAGTCAATTTTAACACTTCGTGGATATTCTTATCCTTGTACCTTATCTCTAACGTTTCACTGTTATAGCGTTTCCCTTTGCATGTTTCACATTCCACATAAATATCAGGAAGAAAATGCATCACTATCTTATTCACTCCTTCACCTTCGCAAGCCTCACACCGCCCTCCTTTTACATTAAAACTAAAGCGACCAGGCTTATATCCACGGGATCTAGACTCTGGGAGTTTTGCAAACAAATCACGAATGGGTCCAAAGACACCGGTGTATGTGGCGGGGTTTGATCGAGGTGTTCTTCCAATTGGACTCTGGTCGATATCTATAATCTTATCGATTTGATCCAAGCCGGAAAGGGTCGTCTCATTTTCCGTAAAGATATCACGTCTATTCCGTACCCCGCCTTTTGCCAGATTAAACAGCGTTTCAATAACGAGCGAGCTTTTACCAGAACCAGACACACCAGTGACGCAAGTCATTGCCTCCAGAGGAAATGATACACTAACGTCTCTGAGGTTGTTGATATTGCAATTTTTCAGGTTGAGATTATGGGTTTTCCCTTTATAAACCCGTCGCCGTTTTCCGGGTATAGCAATTTGAATACGCCCCGACAAGTAATCACCGGTGGCTGACCCTTTGCATTCAAGTAAACCCCGAACATCTCCATTATAAACGACATCTCCACCATGTATGCCAGGCCCCGGCCCCATATCAAGGATATGGTCTGCAGCCAAAATAGTGTCGGTGTCATGCTCAACAACAATAACGCTGTTGCCAAGATCACGAAGTTCCAATAAAGTATTGATCAGTTTTTGGTTATCACGTTGATGCAGTCCAATTGAGGGTTCATCAAGTATGTATAAAACCCCGGCCAATCGCGACCCGATTTGTGATGCAAGACGAATCCGCTGAGCTTCCCCACCAGATAATGTTCCCGCACGCCTCTCAAGGCTGAGATAACCAAGGCCGACATCTTCTAGAAAAGATAAACGATCAACCACTTCCTTGAGTATAGGCTCGCCTATGGTTCGCTCTCTGGTATTAAAAGGTAAAACGGGTAAAACTTCCAAAAGCTGTCCAATGGTCATACAAGTCAAATCATATATCGACCAATCCCCAGCTTTTACAGCCAAGGCTTCCGGCTTTAGTCGTGCTCCTGAACATAGAGGGCAGAGTTGCTCCTTCATATACTTACTCAACTCATCACGAATCATGGACGATTGAGTTTCATGAAATCTCCGATCAAGCTGTGGAATTACCCCCTCAAAGCATTTGACCGAAGACATAACTCTTCTACCCTTCCGGTAGTGAAATTCGATTTCCTCATTTCCGGATCCGTTGAGAAATACATTCCGTACTTCCGCAGGTAATTGGGCAAAGGGTGTATCTAAGGATACGCTGTAATGCTTTCCCACTGACTCAAGCATGTGGCCGTAGTAGGACTCCTCTTTTCGCCATCCCCAGGGGGCAATAGCCCCTTCACGAATAGACTTCGAGTCATCAGGCACCACAAGACTTGAATCAAAAAATTGTTTTACACCGAGCCCACCGCATTCGACACAGGCACCTTGCGGATTGTTAAAAGAAAAAAGTTGAGTTGAGATAGGTGGTAATGAAATACCACAACTGTGACAGGCTGCCATTTCACTAAAAAGCTGCTCTTTGTCACCATCAGCATAGAGTACAAGTAAAAATCCATCCGTTAATTTTACTGCAGTGGTAACAGAGTCGGAAAGCCGCCTTCTACCAGTGCTTTTTATGGCAAGCCTATCTACAACAACTTCAATCGTGTGCTTTTTATTTTTTTCGAGGGCCGTGATATCGTCCGCATGTAATATTTGCCCGTCAATTCGAACTCTGACAAAACCTTCTTTCTTTATCCTGGCGAGCAATTGCTCATGCCGCCCTTTTCGTTCCGTGACAAGTGGAGCCAACAAAATGACCTTTGTCCCCTCATCAAGTTTCATCAGCGCATTGACCATATCTTCAATGGATTGAGCTTGAATCGCACTACCACACTTATGGCAATGGGGTCGTCCACATCTCGCAAAAAGTAATCTGAGATGATCGTAAATTTCTGTGACGGTACCTACGGTCGATCGTGGGTTTTTACTCGTGGTTTTCTGTTCAATGGAGACAGCAGGAGACAAACCCTCCAATGCATCGACATCTGGCTTGTCCATCTGCCCTAGGAACTGCCTGGCATAGGTTGATAATGACTCAACGTACCTACGCTGGCCCTCTGCGTATAATGTATCAAAGGCAAGAGTCGATTTACCTGAACCTGAAAGACCTGTAAAAAGGACAAGTTTGTTTCGTGGCAAATCAACATCGATGTTTTTCAAATTATGCATCCGCGCACCGCGGATGGAAAGAGTCTTTGGTTCCATGAATATGTACGTTGGTGATAAAAGAGAAGGAAAGTCTACTACCTAACCCCGGTGAACGGTAAATAAGCCGGGACTCAGTTCAGTACCCCCTCGGAGTCTATCGCTTACCTGAGGGGTATAAGTACCTTGGTGGCTATGCTTAATACTAATTTCAAATGAGTCTCCAGGTTTCTTGTATTTAATGACAAGTTTTCTAGAGTAAGGTACTAATGAGGTTTTGGTGATCCACCTTAATACAGCGATCCATTATCACCATAATACCGTTTTTTTGGGCTAGCGCTGCGGCTTGATTGTTCACGACACCCTGCTGCATCCAGATAGCTCGAGGGAGTTGAGGCAATTGTACAACCTGTTCAACGACAGCGAGTGCATCTTCAGATTTTCTAAATATATCTATAATATCAACTTGTCTTGGTAATGACAGAACGTCAGCATAACAAGCCTGCCCAAGAATTTCTTTTTGTCCAGGATTGACGGGATACACGACATAACCTTTGCTGAGAAGATACCGTCCTACCATATTACTTGGACGATTCACTTTAGGTGAAAGACCTACAATAGCAACAGTTCTACTCTCTCTGAATAATCCAACCAGCATATCATTTTCTTTCAAAGAATTCAGCTGTTGCATAAAGATTTTCTCTCCACCTAAGGGGTTAGTTTCCAAAAAAACAAAAAGAACAACGGGCTACAAATGAACAGATATAATGAGGACACCATGGACAAAAGTCAAGATACCAATTATATAAGTAGTCCATCTTTAAGATTGATTAGCGTAGTCATCTTTTCGTTTAGGGTGTATCAAACAAACCAGCTCAACATAGCCATAGAAGGTGAAATTCAATGAATTTTCAGGATATAATTTTAGAACTCAGTAGGTACTGGGCGGACCAGGGTTGCCTCGTTCAACAACCGTATGACAACGAGGTTGGAGCAGGTACCTTCCACCCTTCCACCCTCTTGCGTGCTCTTGGACCTGAGCCATGGAGAGCAGCATATCCTCAACCATCCAGAAGACCTACAGATGGTAGATATGGTAATAACCCTAATCGGTTGCAACACTACTACCAGTATCAGGTAGTTCTTAAACCGTCCCCAATTGAAGTTCAAGAACTGTATTTAGGAAGCCTAAAACGTTTTGGTTTAGACCTACTGGACCACGATATTCGCTTTGTCGAAGACGACTGGGAGTCACCAACCCTAGGAGCCTCAGGCTTAGGATGGGAAGTATGGCTTGACGGCATGGAGATAACGCAATTCACCTATTTCCAGCAGGCAGGATCGATTGATCTTCATCCCACAACTGTAGAGATCACCTACGGACTTGAGCGCATCGCCATGTATCTTCAGGGTGTTGAGAGTGTGTACGACATAATGTGGAATAATGAGGTGAGCTATGGTGAAATTTTTCACCAGGCAGAAGTTGAGTTCTCTACCTTCAATTTTGAAGAGGCAGATGTTGAAAAATTACTCTACTTTTTTAATAGTTATGAAGAAGAAGCACTAAAGCTCATAGCAAAAAATCTTATATTACCAGCTTATGATTATTGCTTAAAGTGCTCACACACATTCAATCTGCTTGATGCGAGAAAAGCCATAAGTGTAAACGAGCGGACTCGGTATATTGGTCGCATCAGAAACATTGCCAGAAAAGTCGCTGAAGCCTACGTAGCTCAACGAGAAGAGATGGGACACCCGCTCATCAAGAAGTAAAGCAACACAATACGGGCCAATTATCACTCCTTGTGAGAATTGGCCTTCAAAAACTTCAAGGACCACTCCTCCCCACGGCAAAACACTGAGGAGGTTGTGAAAACAACGAGAATTACTTCGGGAAATGACCATCTTCAAGTGATACTCAAAGATGGCGGAAGTGCATGGGAATCGAACCCACCTAACGGGCTATTAACCCGCTACACCGGATTTGAAGTCCGGGAAAGCCACCAGTGCCCTATCCACTTCCTTAATGACAAGCAATAAAAAGAAAACAATATACTATTAAGACTTGACCTTGAAAAGAATTATTTAATATATTAGTATGTTTTATGCAATTAGTGAAGAGAATCACTGATTTTTATCTTTTTCATCCCAAACAGAGGAAATCCTCCTACCCACATATGCAGTGCGATAGACTAATAAAACAAATAAAATCCTGGTATACTCACGTCAAAGATGAAACCATGGCTCCCGCTCGGATGGTTTCTTTCATTGAACAACATATCAATAGTTGTGATACTTGCTTGGCTGATCCCGAGTTGAAAGCTGAAGTTGCTAAAATCACAGAGCTTGTCCTTCCTGAATCAAAAATCCCCAAGGCGGTTCGACAGCAGAACAGCAAACTCACAGCTGAAGACGAAGAGCATGATGACGAGGAGGTCGTTGATGAGGTTGTTGATGATGATGAAGTTGAATCAACCTCTGATGACCTTGATGATGAGGAAGAAGAGGAAGATCTCAACATTCAAGATACTCCCCCTGTCGTTTAATGGACTTTGACTATTGGGGTCTTACTCCTGAAAACCTGTCATAAAAAGCAAGAAATCAGGAGACTGTTTTGTAATTCAGTAGTTAATATAACCGCCAGATTGCAATCACAGGGGACCTTCGGGACACTTACACCCGACAGGCAAGCGATAGACCCCGAGCGGGTACTGAAAAGAGTCTCGCTTATTTCCTTTTTACCGGGGTTAGAACCACCTGCAAGTCGCTGTTCCTTGGTGTGAAATCCTCCTAATCCAGCATAGATCGTAAAATTGTCCTTCCAACCTCCCCGGTTCTCTATATTGGAAAAGGATGATCGGCTGAAACTACTATTAGTAGTTCCCTTTTACTCCACAATAACGCAAACCGTGGACCTACTAGTGCGCGGAGGAAACTACGTCACATTCTGCAATGTGACGCCATAAAGAGAATCATCTTCTCGTCACTATGAGCTTTGGGAGATGCTAGTTTTATTTATTCGTCATCATCAGCCCACTCCTCTAATTTAGAAGTTATAAAATTATTAATTTGGTTCTGTTCTTCATCACCTTTTCCTGAAACGACAAGGGGCTTACCAAAAGAAAAATAAGCCGTCTTACGAACATTCAACCGACCGAAATCTTTTATCATTTCACCATTTTCCAAACAATCTGTTTTTAAGGCCAGGGGGACAACAGTGGCCCCAGCTTTTTTCGCAAGTTTCACACCTATAGAACTCATCTGAGCAGGATTAAAACTATGTGCCCTTGTGGTTTGCGGAAAAACAATAACTGAAATAGATTTTTTTATTCGGTCTACGCCTTCAGATAATATCGTTTTCAAATCTTGGCGGGGATTCAAACGCGTTAAAGATATAGGGTTTCTCGATCGCATCACATGTTTGAAGACTGGATAATTCAGCAGCGAATCTTTCACCACAAACGTCACAGGTTTAACGGGCTGTACGATTCCTGGCAACAATAATGTTTCTAGCATGCTCATGTGATTCCCGACTATTATGACTGGGCCTTCGTTGTCTAAGATATTTTCAATCCCTGAAACCTCAACGCAGACTCCAACTTTTTCCAGCGCCTCAAGCACCTCATAACTGCTATTCACCCAACCGTCATCATTATAATGGCCCCTCCGTGCAGTTCTGCTCGCCCTAAGCACAATAAAAATAAACGAAAAATAAAAAACTAAGGAAGGGAATCGCTTTGCAAAAAACGACAAACGCCTGGAAGGGGTGCTATACAACATATTATCATTAAAACTATACATAACTCTCTCGATCTATTGAGTTAAAAATAAAAAAATTCTACCAGACTGGAGAGAAACAACATTCATAGCTACTTCTCATAAGCACTACTTATCTATTTCACTCGACTACTCTACATTCCGGAATTAACATACTAGTAATTATTTTTTTCCGCATTACAGGAATACAAAACAACGCATCAGAAATCATACTTCTTATAAAATTACAGGGCAAGGCTCTCATAAGTGATCACAAAGTCACCCAGGAAAATTGAACAATTTCAGTGAATCAATACCAGCATCCCCTCCCCTTTAGCTGATGGTGGTCGAAGACAGAATTACTAAAACATTTCTATAGCTGGTTTACAGTGATAATTATCACAAACTAAG
This sequence comes from Desulforhopalus sp., assembly GCA_047619065.1. Classification (GTDB taxonomy): domain Bacteria; phylum Desulfobacterota; class Desulfobulbia; order Desulfobulbales; family Desulfocapsaceae; genus Desulforhopalus_A. The sequence goes on along the minus strand of JBLHNA010000029.1, from coordinate 41,623 downwards.
GGTGAGTAAAACTGTTAATTAAAAAAAAACAACAATAGGCTCAGATTTTGCTCTTTTCTCAAAGAGTTTGTATATTTAAAATATATTATCGGATATGATAAAGACAGCACTCAACAAATAATTAAATAAAATAATGTTTGAAATCACTCATTATTTTTCCTATGCTCCGTACAATACTATTCTTCATTTGATATCTCATAACGAAAACCTTGGAGTCAAACTAGCACATGGAAACACAACTCCCTCAAGGGATCAATATAAAGCAAATTATCGACATTGCATTACGCAGAAAAGCGGTAATTGCCAGCTGCCTATTGTTAGCTGTAACTCTTGGTCTTGCTAGATATTTCACGCAACCTAAAACCTACCAGGGAACGGCCTTACTCACCTATCAACAGCAATCAATCAACCCGGCGCAGATGTCCCCAGATGAGCAAGCTAAAATTAAAGACATTGTATCAACCCTATCTGAGGTGGTTACCAGTAGAACGAATCTTGAAAAAGTCATTACAAATGAGAGACTCTATGAAACGCTTCGTGAAAACTTACCTCTCGAAGACGTTATCGAAATGATGCGTGAAAATATCAGCATTACACCATCACGTACAGGTGACACTTTTATAGTCACTTACGATGGAAAAGAGCCCAATAAAGTAGCGCGAGTCACAAATACCTTGGCTTCAGGATTCATAGAAGAAAACATGAAATACCGTGAGGCAAAAGCTAGCGAGACCTCTACGTATACGCAAGATGAGCTTAATATGGCAAAAGTAATTCTAGACAAAAAAGAAGCTGTCATGCGGGATTACAAATTAAAGCATTACAATGAAATGCCAGAACAAAGAGTCAACAACATGACTAGACTCGCCTCCTTGCAAACGCAGTATCAAAGTAGACAAGAATCAATACAAGAACTTGAGCGAACACGTGTTCTCATACGGGACCAAATTGAAGTGCGCAAACAGCTCTTAACAAGCTTGGCTAGTGGCTCAACCGCGTTAAATGACCAACCTGTTCAGATAGAAACTGATCACGCGAAACTTGCGAGATTAAGAAAAAATCTAGAAATCTATCAAGAGCGCTACACTGATCAACATCCTAAAATAAAAAGTATTAAAAAGAAAATATCAAACCTCGAGAAACGAACGTCTGCCACCATACCTGATGAGTCAATGGCCAGTCTGACTAATAGTCAGACTGAGCGAGCTTACGACGCAACACTTTTCGAGTTACAAACTGAAGTTAAAGGAATTGGTCTAAGCATAGACAAGATTAATAAAGAAAAAAAACAGATCAACAAGAGAATTCAGCAATATGAACAATGGGTTGGAGCCGCACCCATAAGGGAAGCTGAGTGGTCTGCTCTAACCCGCGAATATGGAGAGCTAAAACGACACTATGACTTCCTTGTTTCTCAAAACCTGCAGGCTGGATCAGCGCTGAACCTCGAAAGGAAACAAAAAGGGAGTCAATTCAAAATAGTTGATCCTGCAAGAACACCTAACAAACCTACAAAACCAGATTTCACAAAGACAATGAAGTTTGCACTCTTGATCGGCTCCGCTCTTGCTGGTGCAATCATTATGGCCCTTGAAACACTGAATACTTCGTTTCAAGATCCGATAAAACTATCTCAAACATTCGGTATAGAAGTAATCTGTTCTGTCCCCCACATTCCTTTGAAAAAAGAAATAACCAAACAACGCGCTATGAGTGTCTTTGGCTTTTTATTCTTTTTATGCTGGACTGTGTCTCTCACCATTGCAATATTTTACTTTTGGTACAAAAAATTGATTATACTGTAAACCAATTCAATTCGACATACCCCACACATTTAAACCGATCGACATTTAATTAATTGGCGACACTAACCTGAAGACAAACTATGTATCGTAAGTACTATGGCCTTACAAACAAACCTTTTGAACTTGCTCCTGTTGGGGGACGTGTTTACCTAAGCGAAGGCCACAGAGAAGCCCTTGCAACCCTTCGCTACGGTGTCATTACGAACAAAGGTTTTTTGCTACTCACCGGTGGAGTTGGAACAGGTAAAACGACTGTACTCAACACCCTTCTCGGAATGGTTAAAGACAAGGTTCGAGTATGCGTTCTCAACAATCCGACCTTGAGTAAGCACGAGTTTTTTTCTTACCTCTCCGGTGAGTTTGGAGTCCCCTACAATAAAAACAAAGGCACCTTCATTCTCGATTTTGCTAAATTCCTACAAAATCACGAAAAGGAAAACGGCAAGGTTTTACTCATAGTCGACGAGGCCCAGGCTTTTCCCATAAATTTACTCGAGGAGGTCCGTCTACTCTCCAACCATGCAGGAGAAAAGAATGCCCTTACTATATTTCTTATTGGTCAACCAGAACTACAAGAGAAACTGGCGGATCCACAACTACTCCCTCTGAGGCAGCGAATAGGCCTAAGACACCATTTAGAACCTCTTTCAGAAGACGACACTGCTCAATACATTGCATACCGACTCAATAAAGCTGGTGCAGTCAATAGTGCCATTTTTGATAATGAAGCAATCACTACTATTCACAAAGAAAGCCGAGGCAATCCTCGATTAATTAATATTATTTGCGACCATGCCCTTATCTCAGGGTTCAATCATGATCTCAGAACTATTAATAAAAATATTATCGAAGAGTGCATCGAAGAAATTAAACTCCAGAATGAGAAAAAGCTTCAGGGCTCAGACATAAAAAAAGACCCACATATTGGAATCAAGATACTTAGCACTGTTATATTGGGGATGTCTGTCCTCGCAATAGGCATATCCCTTGTTTATAAGTTCGCCCCACAAACCTGGTGGCAATACATTTCCACCATATCAACTCCAATCATTGAAATATTTAAATAGGTCTAACCAAAATGGGTAAATTTTCTACAACCCTTGAAAAAGGAGAGCATCAGGCCAGAAACACTGAAAACCTGGATGACAACTGGCTAGAGCCCGAAAAAGTTGAGGCTATAGAGCAAAAAGATTCTACCTTTCCTCCAGAATCGACTGTTGATGCACCAAGCAAGCCATGGAACGCTCGCCTTTTCAAGGCAACCAATAAAGACATTTCTCTACCTGAGATATTCAAAGTCCTAAGAACCCGGATACTCTATCCACAACAGACGAAACAACCAATTAAAACCGTAATGATAACTTCCGCGGTCCCAAGCGAAGGGAAAAGCTTTGTTACCGCAAATCTTGGCATTTCTCTTGCGCAAGGAATGGATCAACATTCACTGTTAATAGATTGTGATCTTAGAAGACCCTCACTAGCTGGCTTACTTGGCATTTCAAACACCTCTGGACTCGTCGATTATCTCAGAGACGACACTCCACTATCAACAGTAATACAAAAGACGTCTATTAATAAACTCTCTGTGCTACCCAGTGGCAGACCGCCCTTAAACCCAGCCGAGCTCCTCAGTTCCGCCAAGATGAAGTCTCTGGAAGATGAATTATCTCAACGATACGATGATAGAATCATCATCTTTGACACTCCTCCAATAATGGTTGCAGCGGAATCAAGCGTGCTGGCAGGATTGGTTGATGCTGTGATTTTGGTTGTCAGAGAAGGTATGTCTAAAAAAGCTGATATTCAAAAAGCGATTGACACAATTGGGAAAAAGAAAATACTGGGGATGGTATACAACGATCAAAAAAGTAATATTTTCGACAAATCCTATTCCAAAAAATACAGTTATTACCAGCATGATGAATAGAAAATTAATTAGTTGGTATAACGGATAGTCAGACATCTATCCGTTATACCAACAACCAACTCACGCCACTACATTATTTTTTTCCTGAATCAACCTCTCCCAATTCCACCTTCATTTTTTCTGCATCTTCCCGCTCCGGAAAGTCTCTGCCCTCTTTGAGTGCCTGTTTGAGTAACTCAGCGGCCTTTTGTGGTTGTCCATCACCGTATAAAGCCAGCGCCAGATGATAAGCCATTGTTGGATTATCTGGTAACTTTTCCAAAGCGAGCTCAAATTGAGTTATAGCCAACGAATATGATTGTCTTTTATAATGCACCCAGCCAAGAGTATCTGCTATAACTGGGGAGTCAGGGCTTTCTTGCTTTGCTCGCATCGCGAGCATAAGAGCCTCCCCGAGGTCTCCATTAGGGTCTGATGCGATCAACCAAGCTAGATTATTTGCTGCTGGTGCAAAATTTTCTTCTACTTTCAGAATCTCACGATAGTGTTCCATCGCCTTTGCAACATTTCCATTCAACTGAAACAGGTCAGCAATCCCCATATGCGCAGCTAGCGACTTGGGTTGTTTCTCTAGTACCAAATTAAAACTAGCCATTGCTTCATCATTTCTATTCAACTTACGTAACAATTTAGCCTCAGCCATATAAGCAGTTACATTATCTGGCTGCTGTCCCTGAAGAGTTTTGTATATTGTAAGAGCCTCATCATACTTAGATTGTTTGATTAAAATATCACCAAGCAACAAATACAATTGGTTATTCTCGGGAGCTTTGGAAATTTGCTGTTTAACGAAATTTTCACCCTCGGCGAGGTTGTTTTTAAACTTCAAATCCAATAATAACAGAATCGATTTGGTGTTACCAGGATATGCATCAATTAGGCTGAAAAGTGTAGTTTCTGCTTCCTCATATTTTTTCTGCCCAATGTAGGCCATAGCCAAGTTTCCAAGCACTTCAACATTCCCTACGACCTGACTATTCATGTTACTGAGCAGTGTTTCCGCCTGCTCATATCTCTTTAAATCAATCAACGCTCGGCTGAGTATGAGAGCTGACCTGATATTTTTAGGATTAAGGCGCAGTGCAATAATAGCTTCTTTCTGCGCATCCTCAAAGGCACCTTGAGTTTGGTATATCTGCGCCATCAGAGTATGATACTTTGCACTTCGCCCGTATTTCTGAATTGCCAGTGCAACGGCATTTTGAGCCAGATCCACCTCCCCCAATTCATAGCGAGCCAAGCCAAGGAAAAAATATGGTTCTCCCCACTCTGGAAAATCCTTATTCAATCCCTCTAAAAGTACAATTGCATCTCGAATTTTACCATCATTGAGTAAAAACCGAGATTTAATCAACTTTACACCGCCATGCCCTGGGTTCGTTTTTTCTAGTTCATCGAATAGCGATTTAGCTTCATCTAATTTTTTCTGATCAAAATAAAGCGTTGCTAAAGCAGCAGTAATGTCTGCATTCTCTATATCAATTAACCGTGCCTCAGCAAGTGTCTTTTCCGCATCATCTTCTCTGCCATTTTCTCTATAAAACTCGGCGAGCTGAGACCTAAAACGCAAATTTTCTGGTGCAATTCTTGTTATTTCCAGCAATTCTTTAAGTAGGAGATCTTTGTCATTTATACTGCGATAAAAATTGGCAAGCAGTTGGCGGACAAGAGGATTCTCAGGGAACTGGGTCACCATTCCATCCAACAGTGCCTTAGCTTTCTCTTTTTCTTGATTTTTTTGATAAAGTAACAGTAGCGTTCTATAATTATTCAGATTCTCCTTATCTAAATCAATAGCGTTTTGAAACGCCTTCTCAGCAGGTCCCCACTGCTTTTGAGCCGCAAATATTCGACCTTTTACATTCTGTAAGTCATCAGAGGTATCAACCTCTGGACCAATTTTTTCGAGTGCAACTAAAGACTCCTCGTAATTACCTGCGACAAGCTCAAGGTTGGCCAAAAGTGTCAACGCTTCACGATGATTAGGATCTCTGCTGAGAATATTTTCGATTCTCTTCCGACTCTCTTCCGTTTTTCTATTGAACAAGTAAAACTGAGCCACTCTAAGACTTGCATCAAGGTTATCTGGCTCAATATCAGCGGCTCTCAACAAAGAATCAAATGCCTTTTTCGGTTGTTTTTCTTCAAGGTATAAAAGCCCCAACTGGTAATGAGCTGGTCCATACTTAGCATCAATCTGCAACACACTAAGCAACTGCAAAATTGCGGCTTCACGCTCGCTTTTTTCAACATGTTCGAGAGCACTTTGATAATACTTTTCCTTATCTTTTTCTGGTGTTGAACAAGAAGCAAGCAAGCTAAAAATAAAAACCAAAATGATCGTTTTAATCGTGAAATTCATTACGTTCATAACATTACCTAACATTTTTTTATTCCGAAAGAATCGATCTTCATAGTGACATAACGTATACAAGAGACAATACATTCATTAGATAATCAACATTTAAGGACTTTACACGTTTGCAACTTATATTTTTTTGGAAATATTCCTCCACATGTAGGTCAGACAGTGACAAATGTGAAGAAATATGATTTGATATATATTTTAACGCTGATACATAAAATGTACCTGCTGTAATAAATTCACCAGGTTTTCAATATTTCGTTAGGAGATGATCAATGAAGAGACTTTTAATAGTTCTTAACTTTTTATTTTTTGTATTCAATGGGACAGGTGCCTTTGCTGCTCAATCCACCGCTGATGTCACAGTCACACCTGATCAGAAAAAAACAATCTTAACAAAAATACTAGGCACTAAAGTTGATCAATATCAATCTGAAGATGAGTATGTTATTGGCCATGGTGACATTCTTACCGTCAGTATATTTGAAGAAGGTGATATGTCTGTCTCTGCTTTGCCAGCAACAGCCAGGGAGCAAAGCGCGGATGCTCCTCGACCCGCGAGTACAGGTACTCCCGTTATGATGGATGGACGCGTCTCTCTAAAAAATATTGGCGATGTAGAAGTGGTTGGGCTCACCCTTACGGAGCTGGCCGACTATCTCAAACAACTGTACTCAGTAATTTTTGATGATCCTATAATCACAACAACCCTAGTGCAAAGCAACAGTCTTCGGTATACCGTTATGGGAGAGGTTACAGCTCCCGGTATATTCTTTCTCGATTACCCCATGAGTCTTATTCAGGTCGTTGCACGAGCGGGCGGTTTCACCGAATGGTCTAACAGAAAAATCACCGTTGTTCGAAAACGACTCAAAGTAAGCGATGAAAAACTATTCAAAAAAAATACATTAGTATTTGATTACGATGACTTTGTTTCAGGAAAAACCTTAGATAAAAATGTACTTATACACTCAAACGATATCATCATCGTAAACTAGCGAGACTTAAACTGGGGTTGCCTTGAAGAAAACATTTTTCAATTCTTCAGGTGTCAGATTTAAATAATTTTTCAGAGACAATACCAATATGACAACTCAAAAAGCAGCAATCACGGCCAGTCTTCTTCTACTCGCGTTATTTCCTGCAACATCTTTTGCCCGTTCCAATAGCGTAGATACCGGGATTTCTATTAGCTATGACTATGACGATCGACAATATGACACTATCAGTGGAGCTGCAACAACCGACAGAGATGATGATTACCAAACTATAGCAATTTCCCCTTTGATTCGATTTATCTCCAGCAGCAGAAAAGATAGGTTTGAAATCCAGGCATCACCTTCTATCAAATACGACCTTCTCGACTCCGAAACAGATTGGGACAACGACCTCTACCTAGCGGCGGAACGTTCAGTAAATAAAAGTTGGCGGCTCATTGGCTCAAACTCACTGATAAGAAACGATTACCATGATTCATTGTTAAGTTCAGACACGGATAACTCTGTAAGTTCTTCTCCTGAGCTTTCAGACAATTATGGAAGAACCCGATACTGGCAAAACACCCTCAACCTAGCGTCAGAGCATACATATGGACAAGAAAGCCTCGTCAATTTTGGTTTTGCTTACACCCTCCTGCGCAACGACGAATCCGATTTCCAAAGCTATGACGACTACGACAGATATGTCGGAAGCGTAACCAATGAACATCGTTTCAATCAAGACTGGAGCACAACTACTGACCTCAGTGTCGTCCGGGGAGACTTTGAAACAATCGCACCAAGCACCTTGCTAACAGAAAGCGATACCGTCTCAGATGATCTTATGGAATATCATTTTCTCACGACCTTGGAGAATCAATATACAAGACAAACAACTCTGGGCCTATCCTATAATTACATAGGAACCAAGTATGATGAAGATATACGAGTAGATTTCGACATACACCAACTTCAACTCACATGGTCTCGTATTTTCGCAAGACAAACAACAGTTACTCTTGGAGCTGGTCCCTCATACGAAAAATCTGAAGGTCGAGACAGTAACGTTGGAGGAAACGGTATAGCTGAGATTGAGTATCAGGCACAACATGGCTCAGTAACTTTTGGTGTCGAAAAAAGCTACGGTGTTGACAATTTTTCAGGCACAGAGGAACGAGGATTTATTGATTACTGGGACACTCATCTTTTATTTGATTACCAAATTATGTCCAATTTAACACTTGATGGGCAGATTCGTTATAGATATGAAGACAGAGAACAATTTACAGATGATGCTCTTGGACTATCTGAAACTGATCTCGTAAATAATTTCGAAGAATATAACACCGAAGAGTTTGTAACTGGTCTTGGTTTAAGTTATAATTTCTTACAAAACTACACAGCAAGTATGCAGTACACATTCACAAAGCAAGAGTCTGAAATAGTTGGTGATAATTACGATGATCATCGTTTTCTCTTCACCCTGTCATGGGAACAAAATTGGCTCCGTTGGTAAACAATAAGCTAATTGACTCTCACGACCTATCGAACAACTTAATACTAAGCGAGTACGCATCTCCTACGCTTTCACACTCATACGGCAGCCCTCAGCGCAATAAGTTAATATGCAAAAAGATCCAACAAATGAGTTAGGCAATACTATTTTCTTTGCCGATGTATTATTGACAGTAGTAACCTTTTTAGCTGCTTTTGCGGGTAGAAATATTTTTATAGAACCCACAACTCCTCTACATTTTTCATCACATCTTTTCATCATACCACTACTTCTTGCACTCGTCACAAGTACGCTCTCTTATTTTGGAGGCTATCAAAGTCCTTTCAAGACAAAGCTCTTTGGTTACTGCTGGTCCATCACACAAGCAATCATTGTTGCTGTGGGTATTCTACTCGTTCTTTTGTTTTTCTTACGCATCCAGTATGTCAGTAGATTTGTTATTTTACTTTTTGCATCGCTAGAACTCTGTGTATTAGTATCTTTCCGGGCTTTTGTTATCGCTTATTACAAGAAGCAGGTTAAAAGCGGGGCAAAAATGATGCGTATTCTAGTTATTGGTTCAAGAAGTAGAGCCCAAGAGCTTGTGCTCGCGCTTCGGGAACACATGGTCTGGGGAGTTGAAATTGTCGGATTTATTGACCCAGAGCCGTCTTTTGTCGGAACAAAGGTATTAGGGATACCAGTAATAGGAACACTAGACACTATCCACGACTGCCTTAAGGAAAACGTTGTAGATGAGGTTGTTATTGCGATATCGAGATCTCTTCTCAAAGACGCAGAGCCAATTGTCCAGGCATGTGAGGAAGAAGGCATACGATTACGCTTCATGGCAGATATTTTCAACCTCCAGGTGGCAAGAATCAGCCTTTCCAACGTCAAAGGTATCCCACTGCTCAACATGGAACCGGTATCCCAAGACCCCCAACAACTTTTTGCTAAAAGAGTTTTTGATTTTACGTTGACCATATGTTCACTACCCATATTGATCCCATTCTTCATGCTGGTTGGAATGGCTATAAAGTTAGATTCCCCAGGACCTGCCTTTTTTGTACAACAAAGAGTCGGAATGAGAAAACACATTTTCCCAATGTTCAAATTTCGATCAATGCACATGGATGCAGAAGAACGCCTTAAAGATCTGGAACATTTAAACGAAGCCGACGGACCTATTTTCAAACTGAAAGATGACCCTCGCGTAACCCGCGTTGGCAATTTCATACGTAAAACAAGTATCGATGAGCTCCCCCAACTCATTAATGTGCTAAGAGGTGAAATGAGTTTAGTAGGCCCACGACCTATGTCTCAGCGTGATGTCGGTTTGTTTACCCGTGGAATTCAAAGAAAGCGTTTTAGTGTACAACCAGGACTCACCTGTATCTGGCAAATATCAGGAAGAAGTAACCTTCCCTTTGAAAAATGGCTGGAATTTGACCTTGAATATATTGATACCTGGAGTTTTGCCCTTGATCTCAAGATCCTTTTGAAAACTATTCCCGCAGTTCTAAAATCTAAAGGGGCATCATGACTCCCCAAAGCACCACCTCTCTATTTTCCAATTTAACTGCCAAAAAACACACAGCATTTAATCTATATGAATTCTAAAACCGTTACAGCCCTCCTCGGCGGCTTATCTTTTCTACTTTTTATTGTAGTTTTTTACCCTGCCTTAGATATTCTCGTCACCAAGTGGTTCAACTCAGATGAATACACACACGCTTTTCTTGTTCTCCCAATAATCTGTTATATGGTGTGGACTAAAAAAGAACTGCTTATAAAGAGTAAATCCAGTTTCCCAATAATCGGGATTTCAACACTCTTGGTTGCACTGCTTCTCTATTATTTTTCATTATTGACAGAAGTTCATACCATAATACTTCTTTCTATGTTTTTAGCGATTGTGGGTATTCTAATTTTCCTCACTGGTTTTGAAGGTGTCAAATATTTACTCACGCCCTTAATACTGCTTCTCATTTTAATCCCAATCCCTGAACAACTCTACACTCTTCTCACCTTCCCCTTACAATTAAAAGTTTCAGAAACCAGTGAAACCATCCTCAGAATGTTTCATATACCCATGTTGAGACAGGGGAATATAATGCAAATCCCAGGAATGAGTTTTGAGGTAATTGAAGCCTGCAGTGGACTTCGTTCCGTTGTTTCTCTTCTTACCTTAAGTATACTCATGGGTAGTTTTACAGTTAAACGACTATCATCCAAAACAATACTATTTTTCGTTAGCATTCCTCTTGCAATTTTTGTTAATATCATACGTGTCGTTACGATGATTCTAGCCTATCATTTCTTCAGACTGGACCTAACTGAAGGTGTCTGGCATACTGTGATGGGGCTCTTAGTTTTCGTCATAGCAATTGCCACATTATTTCTTTTACAAAATATACTTGAATCGTGGGAATGCAGATAACCAAAAAACTACTCATCCTCAGTTGTATATTATTCATTTCTTGTCTTGCCATATACAGCAGATACCGGTCTCCTGATAATATATCAAAAGTTCCTTTAGCTGAGTACCTCAGTCAAATTGAAGGATACAAAATTGATCGAACAATCGACTTATCTGATGATCATATAACAATGCTGAACCTCGATGATTATTTTTTCACCGACTTTAAGGGCCCTAATGGAGCGGTAAATCTCTACATTGGCTACTACTACTCTGCTAATAAAGCATACGCTTCTCACTCTCCCCTTGTATGCTACCCTAGCCAGGGTTGGGCAATCGACCAAAAGCCTAAGAAAGGACAACTTGACGTCAATAAATCAACAATCAACTATGAAGAGATAATAACCTCTTTTGGAGACAAGAAAGAACTCGTGTTATACTGGTATCAAGCAGGTGAAAAAAGCAACACTCAGGTCTATAAAAACAAAATTGACATGGGCTACAACAAATTAGTTAACAACGACGAACAACATGGTTTTATACGAGTAGCGGCTCCAATTACGGAATCTTACGCCAAATCAAAAGAAGCTTCCATAAACTTCATAAAAACATTTTATCCCCAACTTACAACCTACATACTATCAAAAAAAGGTACTGGCCATGCCAATACCCAGTTTTAATATAAAATTAAACAACAGAGTTTTAAGGCTGCACCAGATAAAATTTGGATATAGACTACATTGTTATTTCAGGAGACAGGATGTTACAAACTATTAAGACAATACGTGAATTTATCGTTGAAAACTTTCTTTATGACACAGATAATGTTGAGCTACAAAATGATGATTCTTTTTTAGACCTTGGTATCATTGACTCTACAGGAATTCTCGAACTCATCGACTGGCTTGAAGAGGTTTGTGGCCTTGAGGTTGATGATGACGAACTCATCCCTGAAAATCTCGACAGTATTAACAACTTAGCTAAATTTATATCAAAAAAACAGACTCAATGAACCACTCACATATTTCTTGGGAAAACAAAACAACCAGACTACTTAGCGATTCACTTTTAAAAACAGCGCATTCCTCCCCTGAAAAAATAGGATTTGTGATAGAAGGCACCAATTACACCTACAAACAACTGCATAGCGACGCTTTATATCTAACTATAGGGCTTCAATCACGAGGTGTCAAAAGAGGAGATCGCGTTGCAATCTACATGGACAATACATGGCCTTGTATTGTATCCATTTACGCAACCTTGATGGCGGGCGGTGTCTTTATTGTCATCAACCCACAAACCAAAACGGAGAAACTCTCATATTTGCTAAACAATAGTGACACAGAGATTCTACTCACTGATGCACACCTCCACTCTTCCTTCTCCACTGCCATACAAAAATCACCCAAGATAATTCATGTCATCTACTCTGGGCACATAAAGGCAGAATTTGAGTGCACAGCACACTTATCGCAGTTCGATTCTGTTCTTTCTGAGTCAACTGCACCTATGGCACCACTAAAAACAATACCTAATGACCTTGCGGCTTTAGTCTACACGTCTGGAAGCACTGGCCCCCCCAAAGGGGTAATGCTCACCCATCAAGCTATGGTTTTTGCTACCGGAAGTCTTATACAATATCTTAGACTCACATTGTCAGATCGGTTAATGCTCGTACTCCCATTTTCTTTTGATTATGGTCTTTACCAACTTTTGATGAGCGTACACCTTGGTGCAACACTCATTGTAGAGCGCTCGTTTACTTTCCCAGCACAAATTTATAAGCGTATGTTAGAAGAAGAGGCAACGGTTTTCCCAGGGGTTCCAACTATTTTTGCTATGATAACTGCAACACATAACAGAAAATCTTTATGTTTTCCTTCCGTAACCCGTGTAACCAATACAGCTGCGGCATTACCTCCATCACTTATTCCAGATCTCAAAAATATTTTCCCAAACGCACTCATATACAAAATGTACGGACAAACAGAATGTAAGCGAATTTCTTACCTTGAACCTGAATTTATTGACCAAAAGAGCGCATCAGTCGGCAAAGCGATTCCGGGAACAGAGGTCTTTATTTTGTCTCCAAATGGAGATAAAGTACAAAATGGTGAATCTGGTATTTTACATGTTCGCGGTCCCCACCTAATGGCAGGTTACTGGAAAAACGATAAAAAAAGCCAAAAAGTGCTCAAACCTGGCTTATTGCCAGGAGAACAAATTCTCTGCACCCATGATACCTTTCACATGGATAAAGAGGGCTTTCTTTTTTTCGAAGGCCGCTCAGATGACATCATAAAAACAAGAGGCGAAAAAGTTAGCCCTCTCGAAGTCGAAAATGCACTCCTTGCCATTTCTGGCATAATAGAGGTTGCTGTTGTTGGTACACAAGATGATATACTTGGAGAAAAGATTGTTGCATATATAGTTGTTGAAAATGATTTTCTTTTTAATGAAAAACATCTTAAAAAAAAGTGCCTAACGATCTTAGAAAATTTCATGGTCCCTCAAACAATCACTTGTCTTCCGACAATGCCTAAAACCCAAAATGGTAAGATAGACAAAAAGAAGCTTGCAACAATGGCTGAAAATCGATGACAAATATGGAAAACTTGTGGGAGAAATCACTTTCCCAGCTGCAAGCTAATTTCACCCCACTAACAGACAAGCCAGAAGAGACTCCAGAACGCACTTTAATTTCTTTATGGCAAACAACATGTGGACCTCCATGCTCAGTCATAACAGCTAACAAGCGAAATTGTGCGAATCTATCACAAGAACAAACTGAAAAGTTGCATGATTTAATTGCTCAACGCATATCAGGTGTTCCTCTGGCGCATATAACTGGTATGCAACATTTCTTTGGTATCGATCTACAGGCAAGTCCTTCAGCTCTTATACCGCGAAAAGAAACAGAAATTCTTGCAGAGGCCACTTTAAACATCATACAAAATCGCAATACAACTGAAGTTACACATTTGGATGTCTGCACAGGTGGGGGAAACATACCCATTGCGCTTGCCTTAAAATGTAGAAATCTAACTAGTTATGCTGCTGATATATCGAGCCAAGCAATAGAGTTATGTAAAAAAAACATTGACCTCTACAGTTTACAAGATCGCGTTCACCCCAAGGTTGGAGACTTACTCACACCATTTGACTCAGACCAGTTTCACAAAAAGGTCGATGTCTTGACATGCAACCCTCCGTATATTTCAACGTCAAAGGTTTCCGAAATGCACAGTGAGATATCTCAGCATGAGCCAGAGCTAGCTTTTGACGGTGGACCATTTGGAATTCAAATCCTTCGAAAATTGCTAAGGGAAGCACCGAAGTTCCTTAAACCCGGCGGTTGGCTAGCATTTGAGGTTGGCTTAGGTCAAGGTGAGACCATAATACAACGTTTGAAAACCAAACATAATTATTCACTTATCTCTCCCATCTATGACTCCAATGGGTATATTCGTACAATTACAGCTCAATTATAGATCAACAGGAAGTCCCCTAAACAACAAAAAAGGAATAGTAACTTGAATTTATTTTTACACCCTTCCTATCTTACAATGCTTGAGCAAAGCAAGATAATGCAATGCCGAGACCTCTTTGCAATGCGCGCCCATTACGGCTGGGCCCACTATATTTCTCAACAACTCTCTAAGCGACTGCCATTATTAAAACCAGCAACAGAACGATTCGACCATACTTTAGGCAAGTATACTGACAAAAAATCTGTATATTTCGACCAGCTCCACGGAACTCAGACATTTACAAGACAAAGCTGTCAAGTATCTAATAGTATCGCCATTGAAGATCTCTGTTGGGGATATGGCCCGACCAATCCAGATTTTTTCCGTGAAATTATCGCTGCGGTACCAGTCAATCTCTCAACCTATAGTTTTATCGATGTAGGGGCAGGAAAGGGTATGGCATTAATGCTCGCCAGTGAGTTTGGTTTTAATGAGATGGTGGGAGTAGAGTTGTCTCCTCACCTAATAGAAAGTGGGAAAATCAATATCCAACGTTACAACTATAGCACTAAGAAAACAGTAAAACCATCATGGATACAGGCTGATATTCTCGACTGGCCGATTCCATCAAAAGATTCTCTGTTTTTCTTTAATAACCCACTCCCAGGAGACATTGCTTTACAGGCAATCCACCGCCTTGAGGAGGCTGTTGCCAACACAGAATCACGCCTCATTATTGCCTACCGCAAAGCTCCTGGTAAAGTCGACAAATTCCTTAAAAAATCCCCTCATTTTTACCCCATGCGCCTTGCGCCTTACTGGCGGATTTATGGGTCAGAAAAGACGTTACGTTGAAATTTCACTTCACTTCTTTTATATCTATCTAACGTATTACACGTATAAGCTATAGAACTACTCAGATAGGAAAAAAAAATGTTACATATAAAAGATAGAATCAAAAACTTAATTGGGGGACTATTTATAATAGTGCTACCACAGAAAGCTCAAGCCATTGCACAAGAGGGTTTTACACTTTCTACCCATAAAAGATCAATAATTGATCGAATGATTGTATTCAGGATGGTACAGGACAAGTTAACAAAAAACGACTTTAACGCACTGTCGACCTACCATTTCAATTTTTGGTCAAG
Source organism: Desulforhopalus sp. (assembly GCA_047619065.1). GTDB lineage: Bacteria > Desulfobacterota > Desulfobulbia > Desulfobulbales > Desulfocapsaceae > Desulforhopalus_A. The sequence continues at coordinate 26,011 of JBLHNA010000029.1, read as the reverse complement.
TAATAATGCTACATCTTTTCATAACAACACTACGGACAGATTCAAATCTATTTTCTTAAAACACAATACTGATGTTATAGATGCAATGGAAAACATTTTGAGACATGAAAAGTCCATAGACACGCTTTGCGAAATAGGAACCGGTTCGGGCCAAGTTCTTTTCTACCTATCCAACCGCCTCCCGGGTATTAAAAAATTCATAGGCTTAGATTTATCTAAAAACCAGATCAATAAACTAAACATAAGCAATACTGAACCTAAAATCGATTTTATTTGCGAAAATGCTTTATCTTGGATAAAAAACTATGGTTCTAAAAACACTATTTTTTTAACAAACATGGGAGTTTTTGAGTATTTCACACAAAACGACATAGAAATTTTACTCGAGCATATCTCAACTAATCTTGCCCCCTGTATAATCGTTATTATTGAACCCTTAGCGCCTGACCATGATTTAAAACTACAGACCACCTCTAAATGCTTCGGTGGTGAGTACTCCTTCTCACACAACTATCCATACATGTTTAACAATGCTGGATTTAATATTACCTATCTTAAAGAGAAAAACATTCAATCCCACAGAATCATTAAGCTTTGCGCAATGACTTCATAACACAAAATATTGTCAAATCTTTACTTCTTTTTATTCAAGTCGTATTATAGGTGTACAACATTACACTGATATTTTTTTTTAGAATAAAGTACTAAAACACAGGTTCGCTTTGTTTGGGATAACGATTTATCCACAAACCGTCGACGTGTAACTTAACGTTCAACAATACGTCTAAAAAACATGACTCTATACGATAGCAATATTGAAATTGACTTCAAAAGAGATGTATGGTGCTTATTTGGTCTCCCCGTTGACAATATAACTCTTTCCGAAATGAAGGATTTGATTCAATATCAAGAATCCGAAAAAAAAAGCTCCATACTCTCAACCGTTAACATAAACTGGGTAATAAGTTCTTTCTCAAATCATAAAATTCGCTCTGCCATTCTTAACAGTGACATTGTCTGCATAGATGGGAAGCCTCTTTTATGGCTAGCGCAACTACTGAGTTATCCGATGAAAGAAGTGGTTGCCGGTTCAACTCTTATCCATGAACTCAATGAAGCTAACCATATATCCCCCCCTCTATCTCTTTTTTTATTCGGTGGAGATAAAGATGTTGGAGAAATAGCAAAACAAAAAGTCAACGATAAACAAGGAGGCTTACACGTAGTTGGTGCTATCAATCCAGGGTTTGGTACTATTAAAGAAATGAGTACTGAAACAATTATACATGAAATTAATAGCACTAAAGCTGATATCCTCCTCGTTGCCTTAGGAACGGCTAAAGGCACCCAGTGGATTGAAGAGAATCACCGTCAACTTAACGCACGAATCGTGAGCCATTTAGGAGCCACAATCAATTTTTTAGCAGGATCCGTAAAGCGTGCACCTGTTTTTTATCGGAAAGCAGGTCTGGAGTGGGTTTGGCGAATAGTTCAAGAACCGACACTATTTTCAAGGTATTTGTATGATGGAATTGCCTTGGCTAAACACCTGACGAAATCCCTACCAACCTGGATACAATATCACTATTGGCAGAAACAATTACGTCCAAAATCAAAACTGAATCATCAAACAAAAATCCAAGAAACTGAAAATAACATAACACTTCTGTTTGGACCGTCGATCACTGGTGTTAAAAACAATCATCTACGGGCTCTTTTTTGCAACTCAGCTCAGAGAAATAAGGATATAGCACTCGACTTTAAAGACACCAAATTCGTTGATGGTTCATTTTTAGGTCTCCTTCTCGTTCTACTCAAATGGCAGCGGAAAAATCAAAAAAAGATCACGTTTATCAACACATCAGACAGGTTAAATAAAATACTCACATTTTCTGGCATATACCAGAGCATAGACACAGCAGCAACTACTCCAGGTTTCTCAAAATGAGCAATTCTAAATAACCTGTATGATCTTTATCTTAAAATGCTTACAATGAATCTCATGCGTATAATAATTGTATTATGTTGCTGGATTATTTTGACTAGTTGCGACAACTTACCTGAACAACCAAAAGAAAAAAACTCAATGAGTAATAAACAGACATATGAATTTTCAAATGAGAGCTTCCAGGCATTGAAAGAGGTTTCCAATTCAAACATTCTGTTTGCCCATCACTCGGTAGGAAACAATATCATTTTAGGATTGCAACAAATAGCAGAGGAATCTCGTTTCAACCTGCACATAACCTCCTTAACACAAACAGAACTGATCGAACCACCATCTTTCGTACATTTTTCACCAGGAAAAAACGGAACACCCAAAAGCAAAATAGATGAGTTTGCGACAATTATTACCGAAAATCAAGAGAGACTAAACACTCAAATAGCCTTTTTAAAATTCTGCTATATTGATTTCACACCTGACACTCATTTTAATGAGATTTTCAACCATTACAAGAAAACTATAGTTCAATTACAACATGAATATCCAAATATTATTTTCATTCATTTCACAATCCCACTCACGGCAAAATCTTTAACTCCTAAAGACCGCTTCAAAGGCCTTTTAGGTCTTCAAGTATGGGGAGATGCCTCAAATGTAGTTCGCAAAAACTACAATGACTTACTCCTTAGGTCATTCCCAAAACATCTTGTTTTTGATATAGCAAAAATTGAATCAACTCACCTCGACGGAAAAAGAGAATCAATGCAGATAAAAGGGCAAAAAGTATATTGTCTCGCTCCTGAATTCACAAGCGACGACGGCCATCTAAATCTTTTAGGACAAAGAGTTGTGGCTTCACAACTTGCAATTTTTATAAACACATTTTACAATCAATGATATAATTAAGGAATGTTATGTTCGATAACATGCGCTCTGATTTTCACAGGCATGAATCTTCATTCTTCAACCCGGCACTATGGGCAATGTGGAATTACAGATTTGGTCAATGGGCCTTTACTCTAAAATTCGAGCCATTTATCTGGCTCACTGGGAAGATCTATGGATTAAATATGTTTTTAATCCTTATAACCAGCGGCATCAGAATGCATAGGGAGGTAACTGTAGGAAAGGACTTTCATTTAATACATTCGGGCAACATACATATCCACCCGGCTACGATATTTGGAGACAGGTGTGGCGTCATGCATGAAGTGACATTTGGAACCAACATGCGCGCCGGCGCACCAATAGTCGGCAATGATGTATTTATCGGCGCCGGCGCCAAAGTACTTGGCAAAATATCGATTGGAAATGGGGCAACCATTGCCGCAAATTCACTTGTTCTCATTGATGTTCCCGCCAACGCAACAGCCATTGGGGTCCCAGCAAGAATTATGAAATATACAGGGAAAAGGACCAAAAAAGATTTCACCAAAGGCACCTTGAAAGAATTCAAAGAACAACATTAAACAACATCGACAGCTTCTGAAGACGATGAATAAAAGAGAAGTTATGCAAACAGTAGCATACAGGAAAGTGTTATGAAAAATGCACTTAACAATAAGATAATACATAACATTTTCAGCAATCAGGCAAAATCGACTCCAGACGAGATTGCCCTTATCCATGGTCAACTGCAAATCACCTATAAGGAACTTGAAAAGATTACTGACAACATTGCCGTAGATCTGGTAAAAAATGGGGTCACCTCAGGCAGCTTGGTGGGCGTTTTTTTAGAGCGATCAGCAGAGGCAATCTGTTGCATGCTTGGCATTCTAAAAGCCGGTGCGGCCTATGTTCCCATAGATATCACATACCCTTCAAAACGCATTGATTACATTGTAAAAGACTGCTCTCCGTCAATTATCTTAGCCAACAACAGCACAGCCCCCCAACTAGAAAAAATACAAGCCCCCTATACTTTAATAAAAAAAATCAATGAATATAGACATCCTTCAGAAGCTTCTACTACTACAGAAGTCTCTCCTGATTCGCCGGCATATGTTATTTACACTTCAGGCACCACTGGCGCACCAAAGGGAGTCATCATTCCTCACAAAGGAGTCGTTCGCCTTGTTTTTGGTCAAGATTATATAAATTTTGGTCCAAAGAGAGTCTTTCTTCAGTTGAACTCAATTTCTTTTGATATAGCTGCATTTGAAATCTGGGGACCACTCTTGCATGGAGCTCAATGTGTCCTTTATTCTGAGGCCAATTTCCCTGACCCCTTAGTGCTGCAGCATTTGATTCTCAAGCACACAATTACAACTCTTATACTCTCTTCAAGCCTGTTTAATACCCTCATTTCTGCGGCCTCCGGATGTCTATCCGGTGCAGACGAAATTATCGTTGGCGGTGAAGCTCTTTCCCCAACGCATATATTAAGGGCTTTAACATCACTACCTCACACCAGATTAATCAATGGTTACGGCCCTACAGAAAACACTGTCCTAACAACTTGTTACAACATCCCCAGAGATCTTAACGCTAACTGTATATCCATTCCAATAGGTACGCCGCTCAAGAATTCAATATATTACATTCTGAATGAACAACGCTTACCAGTACCTACAGGAGAAGTTGGAGAATTATATGTGGGTGGAGAGGGGCTCGCACTGGGATATTTGAACCAGTCTAAATTAACTAATGAAAAATTCATTAGCATTTCATTAATGGGTAATAAACAGCAACGTCTATACAGTACTGGAGACCTCGTCCGTGAGCTGCCTGATGGAACTCTTGACTATGTTGGAAGAACTGATGATCAGATCAAAATTCGCGGCTACCGTGTTGAACTCGGTGAAATAACCTCAGCAATCCTTAAGTATCCAAAGGTAAAAAACGCTGTAGTAAATTTATACACTGATCCACGTGAAACTAAACATATTGTGGCATACTACACCACTACAGCGCTCTCGATAGCCACTAAGGACATCCGAAACTATCTCGCCGAAATCCTACCAGAACACATGTGTCCAGCTTATTTAATTGAATTGACTAATATACCTTTAAATACCAATGGAAAACTGGATATAACAAAATTACCCGCCCCAGTTTCAGCCACTCAAAATAACTATATCGCCCCAACTACAGTTATGGAGAAAAAGCTGACCCACCTGTGGAGCAACCTGCTTGACAATAAACAATTGAGCTCGACAGACAACTTCTTCGATGTAGGCGGAACATCTTTGCTAGGTATTGAAATGTTTTCTATGATTAATAAAACGTTCAACCTCGATAAGAATATTGAAGCTGTAGTAATCTATCAATATCCGACTATTCAATCACTTGCAGGCTACCTGGCACATGAAAGCACACCACAAGAAACTCAAAGGGCCAACATGCAACGAGCCGACAAGCAAAAATCAGCATTTAATAAATTTAAAAAACAGCGCAAGTAACAATGACAAACAATAGAGATGAGAACCTAGATGGAATCGCAATTATTGGTGTTACTGGCCGTTTTCCTGGTGCGAAAGACGTTGACTCTTTTTGGAAAAATCTCTTAAATGGGAAAGAATCAATAACGTTTTTTGCTAGGGATGAACTTTCCTCCCAAATAGCAAAAGAAGAAAAAGACAATCCTGCGTATGTTCCTGCCCGTGGAATACTCTCTGATATTGATTTATTTGATGCTGATTTTTTCTCCATTCCTCCCATCGAAGCCCAAATTATGGACCCCCAGCAGCGCTGTTTTCTGGAGCTGTGTTGGGAGGCCATGGAAACTTCAGGTTACACTTCAAGTGGTTATCCAGGTCTGATTGGAGTTTACGGTGGTATGAACAACAACAGTTACTACCTTAACAATGTACTCTCACGACCTGATGCGGTAAAAAAAATCGGCTCATTCCAGTCTATGCTGGCCAATGAAAAAGATTTTCTGACAACCAAAGTCTCATACAAATTAAACCTTACCGGTCCCAGTGAAAACATCTATACAGCGTGTTCTACCAGCCTTGTTGCTATAATCAAAGCATTTCAGGCACTCATGACCTATCAGTGCGATATGGCTCTGGCGGGAGGGGTATCAATCACTGTGCCTCAGAATTCAGGGTACCTTTACCAGGAAGGAAATATACTCTCCCCGGATGGACACTGCCGCCCTTTTGATGAGAGGTCACAGGGGACAACCTTCAACAACGGTGCAGGTGTCGTTGTTTTAAAACGGTTTGAGGATGCACTTGAAGATCGGGATAATATCATTGCTGTTATACGAGGTACAGGTCTCAACAATGATGGAGCGGAAAAAGTAAGCTTCACGGCTCCAAGTGTAAATGGCCAGAAAAATGCTATCCAGATGGCCATTAGCCAGGCCGATTTCTCAGCTGAAACAATATCCTATGTTGAAACCCACGGAACAGCAACTCCAATGGGTGACCCCATAGAGGTCAGTGCTCTCACGCAGGCATTTGCAATTCTTCCCGAGCAGGGAAAGACCTGCTTAATCGGATCAGTTAAAAGTAATGTTGGCCATACCGTCCATGCCGCAGGGGTTACGGGTCTAATAAAAACAGCACTGGCACTTCAAAATAAGCTTATTCCCCCCACCCTTTTCTACACCGCGTCAAACCCGCAAATCCAGCTCGAAAAAACCCCATTTTCTGTGTGCGCAAAACTCACTGAGTGGCCTGAGGGAAAAACGCCTCGACGTGCAGGAGTTAGCAGTTTTGGAGTAGGCGGAACCAATGCACATGTTATTCTGGAGGAGTACCAAAGTCAAAACTTCCGACCTGAGACAACCAGGCCGTATCATATCTTACCAGTCAGTGCAAAGACAGAAACGGCAGCACGCAGTCAGCTAAAAAATATAGGAGCCCACCTGATAAAACAGGATGTAGCTCTCGAAGACGTTGCCTACACATTACAAAACGGCCGCACTCACTTTAATTTCAGGGCATTTGCCGTTTGCGAGCATAGTGTAGATGCGGCTAAAAAACTCAGTGAACAGTCTTATACAGATTTTGATATTACAAATACTATAAAACGGGATCCTGAAATTGTATTGATGTTCCCCGGTCAAGGTTCTCAGCACCTGCGAATGGCTGAGGGAATATATCAACACAACTCCTGCTTTAAAAATATTATCGACAGAGGCACGGAACTCCTTCTCCCTCTACTTGACAGTAATATCCGCGATCTCATTTTCTCCGATGAGCCATCAGATGCCAGCAGGCTAAAAGAGACCAGGTATGCTCAACCGGCCATATTTTTAATAGAGTACGCTTTGGCTAAGCTTTGGAAGGAACTTGGTGTACACCCTGCAGCCATGATTGGCCACAGTATTGGGGAATTAACGGCTGCATGTCTTGCTGGAGTGTTTAGCTTTGAAGACGCTATACGCGTTGTTGCACAGAGGGGAAAACTGATGCAGGACTGTCCTGCCGGGAGCATGTTGTCAGTGCGACACTCACCAGCAGAGATTGAAAAAATGTTGCCTCAAGAGCTTGTTGTTGCAACGATCAATGCACCAAATCTGTGCGTCATTGGCGGGGAAACCGATGCCGTCACAACCTTCCAAGGCCAACTAGAGCAACAAAACATTCCCTGTCAAATACTGCACACATCCCATGCTTTTCACACGCAATCAATGGAAGGTGCAGCATCTGGACTCAGCACATTCATGGAGAAAATCACACTATCTCCGCCATCAACCCCATTTATCTCCTGTGTAAGCGGAAGCTGGATAACGGATGAGCAGGCAACATCACCAGCTTACTGGGGAAAACAGATACGACAGCCGGTTCAGTTCAGTGCCGGCATTTCTCAGATACTCAACGAAATAGATGGTGTTTTTCTTGAGGCGGGTCCCAGAGCTACCTTAAACACTCTGACCCGACAGCACTTGAAAGAGAAAAAAGTACCAATCATCTCGACACTTACAAACACGGTTTCAACACAAGCCGATTACCACTCTTTTATCACGGCCTGTGGAAACCTATGGCTTTCCGGCATGAACCTTGACTGGAAGAAAATATATAATGATGAGGAGCGTTTTCGAGTTCCTCTGCCCACTTATCCATTTGAGAAGAAAAGTTTCTGGCTTGATCCTTTATCTCAAGTCAATACCGAAGGCCAAACTGACATCGCTACTCTAAAAGATACAAACCTGATTCCATTTAAAGGTGAAACATTGACAACATCAGCCCCACAAAGTGGTGACATACAGCATCACGTAATCAAAAAGTTGAGAGAACTCATTCTCGAATCCTCCGGTATTGAAATAAGCGACCAGGAAAGTGAAAATAGTTTTCTTGAACTGGGTTTTGACTCTTTAATTCTGACCCAACTTGCCACCATTCTCAGTAATGAATTTTCCACAGCCATTACCTTTCGTCAAATGATGGAAGATTTAGACAGCGTTGCCTCCCTGGCAGAGTACCTATCTATACATTCGTCAGGGATAGAAAAAATGCTTCCTGATGAGCCCCAACAGGAATCATTTCAGGGTATGGCAGCCGCTACTCAAAATCCAGCAACAGTGCACTATACCGCTTCCTCGGTTGATACCTCAGATGGTACCCTACAGACTCTTTTACACCAACAGCTACAGATAATCAGCCAACAGCTTGATATTATTACTGGAAATCGAGCACCAACTGTTCATCCCAAAGCACAACACAACATGCAGGAGGTCGTAAAAGGCCAAAGTACACAGAAGACCACTGTTCCTCAGGCTCCAACAGTCCTTATGGAAAAAGAGAGCACAAAAACTGAAGAAGTCGAAAAAAAACCTTTTGGCCCCGGGGCCAGGATCTCGACCTCAAAGGAGACCTTAACGACAGAACAAACAGAGGCTCTTCAATCTCTTATAAAACGCTACACCGAGAAAACTCAACGCTCAAAAGAACACACCGCAAACAACAGACAGAAACTAGCAGACCCAAGAGCTGTCTCAGGCTTCAGGCCACTCTTTAAAGAAATGATTTACCCTATAGTCGTAAAGCGTTCCAGTGGCACCACACTGGTGGATCTTGATGACAATGAATATATCGATATGCTCAATGGATACGGCTCCAATTTCCTTGGCTTTAACAACCCACAGGTCATAGAAGCCGTAAGCGAGCAAATGAAAGCAGGTATTGAAATTGGCCCTCAACATCCACTGGCGGCTGACGTTGCAGAACTCATGCAAGACCTAACTGGACTTGACCGATTTGCATTTTGCAACACTGGTTCCGAGGCTGTTCTGGGGGCAACTCGGCTTGCAAGAACTGTAACAGGAAGAAAAACAATTGTTATGTTTTCCGGTGCATATCACGGTATTTTTGATGAAGTCATAGTCCGCGGCACCCCTTCACTCAAATCTTTTCCTGCTGCCTCTGGAATCATGCCAGAAGCAGTAGGTAACACTTTAATTCTTGAATACGGCTCTGACGAAGCTTTACAGATCATAAAAGAAAGAGGTAGCGAGCTAGCAGCAATTGTGGTGGAGCCGGTACAAAGTAGGAATCCAGCCTTACAACCAAAAAATTTCCTGCATAAAGTGAGAAAATTGACCGAAGAATCCGGTACAGCCCTTATTTTTGATGAAGTGATCACCGGCTTTCGTATTGATCCGGGTGGTGCCCAGGCCTATTTCGGTGTCAAAGCCGACCTTGCCACATACGGGAAAGTTATTGGAGGAGGCCTCCCCATTGGAATTATTGGTGGTATCACCAAGTTTATGGATGCTTTCGATGGTGGACACTGGCAATATGGAGATGACTCTACCCCAACAGTAGGTGTTACATATTTTGCCGGAACTTTTGTACGACATCCAATGGCACTTGCCGCCACTAAAGCGGTTCTGACACATCTTAAAAAAGAAGGCAAAGGATTACAAAAAGCAATTAACCAAAAATCAGATGCCTTTAGCAAAACACTAAATGACCTCTTTCATACCTCCAACGCACCAATGAAAATTAATAACTTTGGTTCCTTGATGAAAATTGATTTCACTGACGACAACCCGACAAATGAACTCTTTTATTTTTATATGAGGGAAAAAGGTGTCCATATATGGGATGGTCGTCCAACCTTTCTTACTGCAGCCCACACCGACGCGGATTTGGATTTTGTGATTCATGCTTTTCGGGAGAGTATTGCCAACATGCAGGAAGCTGGATTTTTCCCAATACAGGCAGGCCGTGATAGTAGAGATAAAAATGAAAATATGCCTCCTGTCCCCAATGCCCGCATGGGCAAAAAACCTGACGGAAGCCTGGCATGGTTCATTCCCGACCCTAAAAGAGCCGGTAAATATATCCTTTTTGAGGACTAACTATGGAATCCATAATGCAAAAAGGTATCCCTGTTGATTTTGATCCATTCGCCAATGGAATCATTGAAGGTAAAGTGGCCGCAACAGAGGCCCAGAAAGAAATCTGGGCCTCTGTTAAATTTGGTGATAAAGCAAACTGTGCGTTTAATGAATCCCTTAACCTTGAATTGAAAGGCCCCTTGGATACAACGGCACTCCATTTTGCATTACAAGACGTTGTTGATACCCATGACGCTCTCCGTTCGACCTTCACCCCTGATGGCCGGTTTTTTTCGCTAAACGCGTCAGTGCCCATAAACCTCAGGCATTCAGACCTGAGCCAGCATGACAAAACAACGCAAGTAACTTCAACAAAAGAAATCGAACGTGAGGCCGCTACACAGCCATTTGATTTGGTCCATGGATCACTATTTCGCCTGCATTTGATGAAGTGTTCTGACGAAAACCACCAACTGCTGGTTACCGCCCACCACATCATAATGGACGGATGGTCTTTCTGGGTATTTCTGGAGGAACTTGCAGCAAGATATAATGCCAGAAAAAATAATATTGCCCCCGTTATCACCCCAGCCTATCAATTCAGCCAATATGCCAGAGACCTTGCAGAACAACAGCAGACTCAAAAAAACAGGGCCGACCTGGACTATTGGCTGCAACAATTCAGCCCTGTCCCAGAACCCTTAGCTTTCCCAACCGATAATCAGCGCCCTCAATTCCGTACTTTTGACTCTAATCGAGTGGATTACCCGATCGAGGAGCAACTGGTTAAGGCTTTACGAAAACAGTCTGGTCTGCTCGGAGTAACGTTCATGGGGTTGCTTCATTCTGCCCTATCCTGCTATATATCTCGAATATGCCGAACAAAAGACGTCGTCATTGGAGTACCTGCGGCCGGACAAGCCTCCAGCGGCAACTACCAGCTTATTGGCCATTGTATCAATCTGCTTCCTCTTCGCTGCAGGATTGATGAAAACAACACTTTCGCAGAGTGTGCACAGAACTCTCAGAAAACACTTCTTGACGGTTATGAGCACCAACAAATCACTTATGGCACCCTGGTACAACATCTCAAACTTTCAAGAGACTCAGGGAGTCCACCAGTGGTATCCATCATTTTCAATATCGACCAGGACATGGATGCTGTTGATTTTGACGAGCTGGAAGTTGGAGTATCAAGCCCACCAAGAGCGTTTGAGAATTTTGATTTATTTCTCAACATCGTACAAATCAAGAAGGGGCTTACCATTGAATGTCAGTACGATAGTCTGCTTTTTCAACAGGAATCGATACAACGCCACCTTGATGGTTTAGTAGAATTGCTCACAGCAATCTCAACTGATGCCAATCAACGTATAAAAAATCTACCTCTAGTCTCAGCCCAGGAAAGAAAACTCCTCTTGGATGAATACAACACTACGAGTTTCCCGCTCCCTCCATACACCTCCTTTACAGAACTGTTCCGCTGTATAGCAAAAGACAATAAAGATAAAACAGCAGTAATCTTTAAGAACGCATCCCTGTCATATGCGGATCTTGACCTAAAATCCGACCAGCTTGCAGCCCATATACAACTCTCCGGAATCCAGCCTGGTGAGCTTGTAGGAATTTACCTCAACAGATCTATTAACATGTTGGTTTCCACACTGGCGGTAATTAAAGCCGGTGCAGGCTATGTGCCTTTAGATCCCGACTATCCAACGGATAGACTCCAGTATATGATCGATGATTCCGGTATAAAGTTATTGATCTCTGAGAGCAGCCTGTCAATAGATTTTTTTACCAATACGCCTCCGTCTCTTAATATAGATGAAGAATGGGACAATATCGCTGGATGCGACATCACACAAATTAAAAAAACATCGCCTGCAAAAGACTCCATTTGCTACGTCATATATACATCCGGCTCGACAGGGAAACCTAAAGGTGTTGCTGTACCAAACAGATGTGTACTTAATTTCCTCTTAAGTATGCAGCAAACTCCAGGAATAACTCAGAGCGATTCGTTACTGGCTGTAACCACCTTGTCTTTTGACATAGCTGTTCTTGAACTCTACCTGCCTATAATAAGTAGTGCTACAGTAACTATCGCCAGTAAAGAAGAGGCAATGGACGGAAAGAGTCTCCGTACCTTCATTGAAGAAAAAGGAGTAACAATACTCCAGGCCACCCCTTCCACCTGGCAACTGTTGTTATCTTCAGAATGGGAGGGTAGTCCACATTTAAAAGCTCTTTGCGGTGGAGAGGCTTTGCCGCAACACCTCGTGAATGAACTTGTTCCTAAAGTTAAAGAAATGTGGAATATGTACGGACCAACCGAGACAACAGTATGGTCAACTACATATAAGATTGCTGAAAAAAACACTAAAATATTAATAGGAAAGCCAATTGGAAACACCAGCATATTAATATTAGATCCCAACAAGCAACTAGTTCCCCGCGGTGTCGCAGGAGAATTATATATTGGAGGGAAAGGCGTAACTGCAGGTTATCTGCACCGAGAAGAGCTTACACGCAAAGCGTTCGTTAAGAATCCGTTTAGCTCTGAAGATAATGATATTATTTACCGAACTGGTGACTTGGTCAAATACCGGCAGGATGGTAATATTGAATACATCACCCGTCTCGACAACCAGGTAAAGCTGCGTGGTTTTCGCATAGAACTCGGTGAAATAGAGACAGCCATAAGTAGCTTTGCCGGCATCAGACAAGTGGTCGTTAACATATTTGTTCATAGTGCCAGTGACCAGAGGCTTGTGGCTTACCTTATTGCAGACGAGAAGATCGTAATCGACGTGGATACCTTAAAGTCATCTTTACGACAATCGCTGCCCAATTACATGATCCCGCAGCACTTTGTGTTTTTGAATACCTTTCCACTTACAGCCAATGGAAAGATTGATCGGAAATCACTCCCGGCTCCTTTTACTGATGCCTCAATAAGCAAAGAACGAGAAGAGCCACGCAATGACTTTGAGCGAAGCATGCTTGCTGTATGGCAGGAAGTCCTGGGAGTAGATAATATTGGTATCAACGATGATTTTTTTGATTCAGGCGGGCACTCTCTTCTTGCACTTGAACTTGTAAACAAATTAAAGAAAGCAACCGGAATTACCTTTGAATACGCCTCCATTTTTTCAGCTCCTACAATCAAGCAACTGGTCGCTGCAATTGACTCCAAGGCACCTGTTGAGGCATCAAGCATCGTAACATTGCAATCCAAGGGTAGTGATACACCTCTATTTTGTTTATGTGGAATCAATTTGTATAAAGACTTCGCTCAGAGCCTCGGTGAAAACCAACCTGTCTATGCTATATATGCAAACGAGGAACAGGCGTTACTCGAAAAAGCTATAAAAGGAGAGGTCGCTAAGGTTTCTGTTCATAAACTGGCGAAAACATATTATCAAGCTATCAAGAGACAACAACCCACTGGACCATATAATTTGGCAGGTATATCTTTTGGAGGAGTACTGGCTATTGAAGTGGCCAAACTGATAAAAGAAAAAGGTGACAACGTATCTCTTGTCATTTTGTTAGATACTGTTCTGAGAAAAGGGATTATTGGTACAAATAGAATTCGCTATTTTGGACATGTTCTCCAACAAGAAGGCATTCAATACATTACTTCTAAGATAAAAAAAGTAATTGGAAAGCGAAAACACCCAGCAGAGGAGAGCGACGAAGCTGCAAGTATACAATTTCGTGAGCTTGCTTATCTCCAAGCCATGGAAGAATATGAAAACTCAATGCCATATTACGATGGTGATGTCGTCCTAGTTAGAGCTTTAGAGAATTTTAATATACAGACTTCATCATTAACTTATATGGAAGATTATGGTTGGGGAGAGCATTTAACCGGTAACTTCACAACAATTAATATACCAGGTAGTCATCTAGAGATCATTCAACCTCCATGTGTCACTATTTTATCAGAAAAACTAGTACCATTTTTAAAAACAGGAAAAAAGTAAATGAAAAGTACATTAAACATCAAAGCACTATATCTTAATTGGTTTGGAGACCAGTTGATTTCTTATGTCTGTTTGAGATTGATAAAATATATTAATGACGAAAATGTTTATGCCACTCTTCTTGGGATTGTTTCCGATAGTTCAATAGACCCCCATAGGGAAGCTTTGATAAAAAAAAAACAAAATGGCAAATTAACCACCCAAAAACGCTCTTTTTACAAGGACACATTCCCAAGATTTCTTAGATCTATTGTTTATCGGTTCTTATCCAATGAAAAGATCAAAAAAATAGTGGAATTGCGATTTTTAAAAACCCTGCATTCTAATGACATTGCTTACCTATTTCCCGGGACCTCTCTGCACCTCTATGAGCAAATTAAGAAAGTCGGCTGCACCATAATTGTTGAAAGAATTAATACCCTTCGCTGCCATAGCAAAAGACTTCTCGATGCTGAAACAATCCGTATGAATATGTCAGCACAACATGATATTACTGAAAGAAGTGCTACAGAAGAAGTTAAAAAGATGCAATTGGCAGATTATATTTTTAGCCCAAGCCCTGCTGTAACCTTTTCAATTCAACAAGCTGGTATAGACTCGGAAAAAATTCTCGAAACAAGTTACGGAATGGACCCTAAAGACATTTTGGATGTGTCTGACAAAGTATATGGTGCTGATCCCATTAACATTATTTTCGTTGGCCGAATTTGCTTACGCAAGGGAGTGCATCTACTACTTGATGCTTGGCAACAAGCAAACATTGCCGGGAAACTTACACTTGTAGGAAACATTGCACCTGATTTCAAAGAATTCTTTCTACCATACCTGGAAGACTCAACCATATCACATGTATCGTTTGTTGATGATTTAAGACCTCTCTACAGGGATGCTGATATTTTTGTATTACCTAGCCTTGAAGAGGGAAGCCCACTGGTCACCTACCTTGCTTTAGGAGCATCATTACCAATGATCGTTTCTACAATGGGAGGTGGTGGAATAGTTCGGGACAGCATTGAAGGACTTGTAATAGACCCACACGATACGCGAACATTCGCCGATGCACTTTTAAAGCTAGCAAATGACCCAAAACTTAGACAAAGGATGTCAGCATCCTCTGGTAAATCGGCTTTAAATTACACTTGGGATCAGGTTGGCGCTAGACGCAAAGAACTGCTTAAGAGTAAAATTAGCAACTAGTAAATTTGTCGTAAGTAGTATTTACAGATTTGTCTCATTCTATATAGTGACGACCTCGTAATGAGATATTTTGATCGGAACCGAGGTGTTGATAAAATTACCCATGGGCATATTGATACCCACAGGATTTCTCCCCCAAATAATATGTCACAATCAAAGAGTAAAGCTATATTAATAACTGGAGCAACGGGGCGATTAGGAACCGTACTATCTGCTTATTTTGAAGTAGGCGGCAAAAATAAAGTCTATCGCGTCTCACGAAAAGAACAAGTAGGCTATTACTCCTATAATGATCTTTTTGAGAATAATATCTTACAAGAAATAGATGTCATTCTCCATCTAGCCTGGAGCAGTGTACCAAAAATTTCAGAATCGCTTGTGGGAAATGAGTGGATAGAAGACATTCCGCTACTCATAAAGCTGCTAAAAACAATTAGTGCCAATAATTTTAAAAATATACACTTAATATTTTTCTCTTCTGCAGGCGCAATTTATAGTAATAGTGAAACTAAACCTGCCAAAGAAGAAGACACTTGCACACCTGCCAATATGTACGGATGGGCAAAACTCCATGCAGAACAACTCCTCCAGCAATATAGCCAAAGGTTCTCATTGAAAACTACAATTTTGAGAATCACCAATATCTACGGCATTGGCTCACGTGAAGGCGATCAACAAGGAGTTATCCCGTATATCATAAAAGCCGCATTAGAAGGAAAAAAAATGCCCATTTGGGGCGATGGTACAGCTAGAAAGGATTATATACACATTGATGACTTATCAGAAGTAGTCGATAGAGTAATCCAAAACAAAAATGAAGGACTGTTCAATATAGGTTATGGAAAATCTTATTCATTACACGATATCGTTGCAATTGTTGAGCAATTAACTAACTGTAGAATCTCCTTGAAATACTCAGAGGGTTATGACTGGGACAATTCCCATGTCCTCGTAGAAAACAAAAAGCTGAGACAAGAGCTGTTATATGAGCCTCAGGTTTCCCTCGAACAGGGTATAAAAGAGCTTATCAAACTACAATAATAAGGAGTGATTAAAACTCTTTATTCACCATTTACAAACATCTATTTACGATTCGTCACGAAACAAAGTACGATTTACTCAGATGAACGCTATTTACGATTTTTACGACCGCATATAGATGTCTCAAATGACACACTCTAAAAAGCGTTAGCTTGTGTTCTTTCAGCAATAAATATAAAACCCTGAAACTCATCATGACAGAGTTACGAAAAAAAATACTTCATAGTGCAGCTTACGTGCTTGGAGGCGATAGTCTTTCTCAAGGACTTCGTCTATTAAGTAACCTCATTCTGACCAGATTACTTGTTCCTGAATTGTTTGGGCTGATGGCCATAAGCAACGTTTTAATAATGGCAATTGGACTTTTTTCAGACATTGGTCTTGGCCCTGGAGTTATCCGCAGCAAACGGGGGTTAGAACCATCTTTTCTCAACACTGCCTGGACCCTACAAGTTATACGAGGTTTCTGTTTATGGATTATGACAATCGTATTTGCACATCCAGTTGCTCTTATTTATGACGAAAGCATTCTTTCTTATCTTGTACCAGTTATAGGCTTTGGATTTGTCATCTCGGGCTTTAACTCTATGGCAATAATAACCCAGAATAAAAAACTAGTGATGGGGAAAATTGTACTTATGAACCTATCTACTCAATTATTAAGTATAATATGTATGACTGGGCTCGCTTATATGTATAGAAGTGTATGGGCTCTAGTTATAGGAGGGCTTGTTGCAAGCGCGGTTAAATTGGTGTGGAGCTATCGCCTAGACAAAAAACTTCACCACCACTTTATATGGGATAAATCTGCCATCAATGAGTTATTTCATTTTGGAAAATGGATATTCCTTTCCACATCGATGATGTTTCTGGCGACACAAGCAGATAGGATACTACTTGGCAAATTATTCCCTTTAGCATTGCTAGGTGTATACAGCATTGCCGCCGGATTTGCTGAACTACCCAAAAATGTAGTCAACCAAATCAGCGGAACAATTATTTTCCCTATCATTTCTATGTACGCTGACCTACCAAGACATGAATTGCGAAATAAAATTTTACAAAAAAGGAAATTATTGTTATTTCCTCTAGCCTTCCTAGTTGCTCTATTCACCGGATTTGGAGATATACTAATAAATTTTTTATATGACTCACGATACCAGGAAGCAGGATGGATATTACCACTTCTTTCTCTGGGGATGTGGCCATTAATTCTTTATGCAACCATAGACAGGAGTCTTTACGTAGTTGACAACCCCATATATCCTGCCTTAGGCAATTCTCTTAAATTCATATATATGATAATTTGCTTACCGCTCGCCCATACATTACATGGCAAGTTGGGTGCTGTCGTTGTTGTGGCATTTAACGATATACCTGTATACTTAGCAATTAATTACGGTTTAAAGAAAAAAGGATTATCCGGCATTAAACAAGATATTTTCACGACTATGTTACTGGTAGTCTTTATTGTAATAATTATATTTATTCGCTTATATTTTGACCTTGGGTTTCCAGGTTATTCATCTTACAGTAATTAGAATTTTGCCACCTCAATGTAATTTGGACATAGCAGTCAGCAGCATATTGCAACAACACATCCTAAAAGATGCTCGTCACGATATGTAAGAAGCTCAAAATGAGCCAAACGGATCCGTTACCAAGGCGAGGGAGACCCTTAATACCAAAATGAAAAAAACTGGATAAATCAATAAAAACAAGATAGGTTCTATGAAATAATTGTTGCGAGGAGGTATTATATGAAATTTCCAGGAAGACATTATATTTTAGCTTCTATTACTCTAACACACCAATCAATACAGATTTTCAATGACAACGGACAGTGCAAAATCGAACAGCGAAACAAAAAGACTCCCTTCGCAGCGACTAACTGATGTTGATATTGCCAAGGGACTAGCTATCATCCTCGTTGTATTTGGACACATTGTGGCCCGACAACCCCCCGCTGAAAACGGATGGTACCTTGTTGTCAAAGAAGCTATTTATGGGTTTCATATGGCCTTTTTCATGTTCCTAAGCGGTATCGTTTTCTTTATGAAAGTAAGGATTGTCAAATCCTGGAAGGACTACAAGGATGAATTGTGGAAACGCTTCATCCGTCTAATGCCAGCCTATTTGCTGTTTGCCGGAGCTGTTTTTCTTGCCAAGTGGGGTGCTCAGAGTTTCCTATATGTCGACAACCCTGTGAATGGCTGGACCGACTTTGTCAATATTTTATTATTCCCGACGGAAAGCATCTCAGCCTTTCTTTGGTATATTTACGTGCTCTTCTTGTTTTCCACTGTAGGAATATCACTTATCCCCCTCACGAGAGGCGCTGTCCTTCCGCTAGTTGGACTCGGATTGATCCTGCTGTTCGTAACACAAACACCATTTTTAGGAATGGATCAATTTTGTAAATATTTTTTATTCTTTGCACTTGGTGGACTAGCCATACGCCACTGGGAAAAGTATAATACCCTTGTCTATTGGACATGGATACCTGCCATGGTCGTTTTTATAGTAATGTTGGTTACAGGGCAATACAGGGGAGATGGGTGGATCCCTACTGCGCTGTTGTCACTTATCGCGCTCCACGGTTTATGCAAACAGCAAATTCCTTTCACCAACATACTGAGTTTTTTGGGGTTGATGTCCTTCCCTATCTATCTAATGAACACACTCAGCATCGGATTTGTGAAAGCTCTCATGCTAAAGTTCATTTCCTGGGATGGGACCAATTTTCTTTTGTTTTCACCTATTCTCACCATTGCGGGGTTATTTATTCCTGTGCTGGTGAAGCAACATCTAATCCGTCGAGTTGACTGGCTGAACAAAATCACATCTTAACCTCTCTGAGAGAGGTTGTAGGAATAAACTTGTGTATTGCCTACACATATGTCTACACTTGAACCACGATGTCGTCTGAAACGATCATCCACATTGTAATTACTGAAAGACTGCAAAAATGACCGTTTGAGAGAGCTAGGTTCTTCTATGAAATATATACCTATGCCAGCTTATGCCTCACTTGAAAAAAAAGTTATAAACAATAGCAATGGTATGATTTTTTTCAGCAGACTTTACAAAAAACTTACATTACTCCGACCGATATCCATCATGGCGGATGAGAGAAAAAATGCCTGAACACTTAAGAGCCCTTTTAGTCATACTTACTCTTGCAACACTTGTCTTCGCATTTGCAAAACTCTTAGCATGTCCGCTATCAATAACAAATGAAGATTATAACCGTCGCCGCCTCATCTGGTTTGGTGTGACGCTCTCGGCATTCCTGTCGCACAACTTCTGGATTTTTATTGTACTTTCTGGTTTGTTGACTTTCGTTGGAGCTAAACATGAGCACAACAAATTCGCACTGTACTTTTTCCTGATCTTTACAATTCCAATGATGCAGGCAAGAATCACCATGCCAGTTTTCTTGTTTGATATTCACTATGTTCGCTTGTTATCCCTAACAATACTACTTCCTGCCCTGGCTTCACTCAAAAAGGACTCGCCAAAGTTTGGTTATCACTTGCAAGATAAAATTTTGCTTGCATACCTTTTGCTCGTATTTCTGCTGTCTCTTCAATCAAACTACACTTTAGGTAATTGTTTTAGAGTAAATGTCTTTTATGCATTCACCGACATTCTCCTGCCCTATTATATAGCTAGCCGAAGCCTAAATACCCTACAGGACTTCCGTGATGTACTTATGAGCATCGTGGTTGCCTGCATGGTTCTTGCGGCTGTCGCAGTTATGGAGTCGGGAAGACACTGGCTTCTGTACACATCATTAAACGAGGCACTGGGAGCGACTTGGCTTTATGGGAAATACCTTGCACGGGGTGGTTTTCTGCGCGCTCTGGCCACACCTGGTCAGGCTATTGCCCTCGGGTATGTGATTGCGGTGGCTATTGGTAGCTTCCTTTATTTCCGCAAATCAACCAGCAATAAAATTACCTGGCATCTCGCCTTGGGACTCTTAGTAGCAGGTTTGTTGGCACCATTTTCTAGAGGACCTTGGATCGGTGCCATCACTATGCTTTTAGTATTCGTGATTACTGGTCCTCACGCTGTATCCAACATTACAAAACAGGGCATTTTGGTTTTATTTATGGTTGCCATGGTGGCTGTAACCCCCGCTTGGGATAGAATTGTCGATTTCCTGCCTTTCGTCGGGACGGTCGATGCCGAGAACGTCGAATTCAGAGAGAACCTGTTGTTTCATGGAATAAACCTCGTGATGGAAAACCCCGTATTCGGCTCATCCTATATCAATCTCGAACAATTTAGGACAGGTGAAGGCATTATCGATATTGTAAATACCTACTTAATTGTCGCACTAAAGACTGGTCTTGTAGGATTTGGACTTTTCACTTCCTTCTTTATTACGATCTGTTTACAGATACGTAAGGGGATGTGCCGGTTGTCGAACAAAGATGACGAAATGTATCGTCTCGGCCAAACTCTTCTAGGGGTGCTGGTCGGAATTTTGTTAATAATCTTTACTGTGAGTTCCATCACCATAATCCCATTTATTTACTGGTCTATTGCTGGTATAGGCCTTTCCTACATCCAATTGGTGAATCAAAGAGTTAATAGAGATTTATAATTAATTTATGAAGTGGAAAGCCCCTTGAATATTATACCAATTGATATGTTAGACTTACGGTCAAATCAACAGGAAAAGAACAATGAAAAGGAAACGATTTTCTGTAGAACAGATCATACGCATTCTTAAAGAGGGAGAAGCCCTAGGCAATGTTCGTGAAGCATGTCGACAACACATAATAATACGGAGCAAACCTATTATCGGTTGCGCAGCAAATTTGGCAACATGGAAGTATCAGATGCAAAGCGTTTGAAAAAGCGTTTGAAAAAGGCTAGAAAAGAAAAAGCTGATTGCCGAACTCCCTTTTGATAAACGTATGCTCAAGGAAGAAGTTTCAAAAATCTGGTAAGCCTTGCTGGCCAAAGAATAGTATCTGACTACCTTCAGTCAAATTTTCATGCCAGATAATGCATCTGAATCGAGCCACAAAAAGGAACAAGCCGAAAGCGAATCGTGATCAGGAACTTAGAGAAGAAATCTACAAGCTATCATTCCGTTACCCACGATTTACATATCGTAAGATCTATGAAAAGCTCAAAGAAACTTGCTGGAAAGTTGGCAGAGAAGGAGTTCGATTAATCCGAAGGTAGGAAGGATTACAGGTAATCAATAAACAGAAGAAATAGCGATTACTTGATAAAAGCACAACAAAGCTTAGCAAGGCGAAGTATCCCAATCATGTTTGGAGTTATGATCTGGTGTCAGACCAGACCACCTGTGGACGGCGTATTAGGTGTTTAACCGTAAGCGCAAATTAAACACCTGTAGGGAACTCAGGCAGCACTAATTGCTCGGGTTTTAAATTCATTGGGAGTAGGTCCCTCAAGTCTTCTTCACACTCTACAAAAGGTATTTTCTCAAACAAATAGCGTAGGTATTTATATGGTTCAAGGTTATTGGCTTTGGCCGTTTCTATAAGGCTGTAAATATCAGCACTGGCTTTTGCCCCATCTGGCGTTCCTGCAAAGAGCCAGTTCTTCCTTCCTATCACAAAGGGCCTGATTGCATTCTCTGCCATGTTGTTATCTGGAGTTACATCTGGATGATCAAGGTAAACAAGCAAGTGACTCCATTGATTAAGAGTATAATTGATAGCTTTTCCAAGAAGACTTTTCGGTACTACCTGGAGTGATTTCTTGCTGAGCCATTTGAAGAAGTTATCAAAGACGGCTTTTGCCTTTTCTTGTCGCAAACACAGCAACTGATCGCCAGATAGTTCCATCTTTTTAGCTTCTGACTCTACTGCATAGATTTTACGAATATAGGCTAAGGCAACATCAACACTACCAGGCTTTGAGTTTTTTCCTCTGGCTTTCTGAGCATCGGTGAACTTACGCCTTGCGTGAGCGAGACAACCCGCATGGTGCACCCCTGCAATATGATCAAGAAAACCGTAACCAGCATATCCATCAGTTTGTACAACACCGCCGTACCCCTCTAGAAGTGCCTTGGCAACCTCGGCAGATCTGCTCGGCGCATAATGATACATCAAGCCAGGTCTATCTGGCGTACCACCACGACAAACCCACATATACGATTTTGTTGATGCAGCCCGGTCTGGTTCATGAAGAACCTGCACTGTTGTTTCATCAATATTAATCAGAGGCCCCGAACGAATTTCCTGGTGTAGCAGAGCAAGGAGCGGCTGGCAGGCGATTGCCACCTTCATGGCCCAGTTACACATGTTTGCTCTGGAGATTTCAGCACCAATTCTGGCAAACTGACTTTCTTGTCGGTAAAAAGGCAATGCGTCACAGAATTTAGCAATGAGGATGTAGGCAAGAAGCCCTGCAGTGGCAATGGATTTAGGTATGATCTGCTTCGGCGGAGGTGCAATTTTAACAACCGGACCGTCTGTATCGAGCCCTTCGCACTGTTTGCAGGCATATTTGGGGCGTATATGCTTTATCACCCGAATAACAGCGGGAATAACATCGAGTTTTTCTGAGATGTCCTCGCCTATACGATCTAGCGTTGCACCGCAACCGCAGACCTTTTCAGCTTCATCAATGTCGTGTACGATTTCTACTCTGGGTAAGGCCGCAGGCAACTTCTTTTTACCGGGTTTCTTTCGCTTGTGGGATGGAGCTTCAACTTCTTCTTCCTCCTCCACTTCAGGTTCCGGCATATCAAAAAGTGGTATCTGGACAGCACCGGAATCACTTGAACCCTTTTCACTTTTTTTGCCAAACATCTGGGCCAGAAGAAGACGGATTTGTTCGCGCAGCAGTTCGTTTTCTTTTTCGTACCTGCGCTCATTCTCAAGAATAATCCGCTTCAGTTCTTCTGGATCATCTGGTAATGTTTTGGCCTGTTTTAACATAGGAAAATACTACAACAAATCACAGCAAAAATCAAGCATATCACCAGTTATATCAATAGTATAATCAAGAAACAGAGCAGTGTTCTAAGCCGTCATGAGCCTGTTGCAAATCAAGCCCCTGAAGAAGCCAGCCCAATGCTGTCTGGCTCACCTCAACAACTTCCTGTTCTGACTCAGGCCAACGAAACACATCCTTTTCAAGGCGTTTCATCCAGATACAGAAGCCATTATCTGCCCAATACAGGATTTTCACTATATCTCGCTTCCTGTTACAGAAAGCAAAAAAACTGCCACTAAAAAGATCCAGTTCAAATTGTTCTTCCACGAGCAGGGATAATCCGTTGATCGATTTACGCATATCAGTGGACCCAAGTGCAATAAACACCCTGTCCGATGCTGTTAATCCATAAATCATATCTCTTCCAGAGTTGTTACTAATCTTTTCAGTGCAGTCCCAGAAAAATCTTTTTTAATTTGTACCTGGAATTGTTTTGATCCAACAAGAAGTATAAGTCCTGCATCGGATGAGGTGTCCGGCAGGATTGGTACTGTTAAGGGATAAAATTTTGGGGTTATCGGTTCGA
Organism: Desulforhopalus sp.; assembly: GCA_047619065.1. GTDB lineage: Bacteria > Desulfobacterota > Desulfobulbia > Desulfobulbales > Desulfocapsaceae > Desulforhopalus_A. Next base: position 2,075 of record JBLHNA010000029.1, on the reverse strand, counting down.
TTCGATTGGTCTTGCGTTTCCAGTAGCAAAAGGTTGATAGGGCGAGTGAACGGCTTAGGCAGAATTGTTTTTGATTTAAGCCACTGGCCTTCCAGTCCTTGATCTGTCGTTGTCAATACTCTGCTTTGGTTTGGGTCTCCATATGTGTGCCTCCATTAAGTTGTAGAGGACAATGGAACATATATCAGGAATTATCTGAAGATGGGGTTATTCAGGCGGTTACGTTTAACCGTGATCGATGAAATGCCTGCTAGCCCCTGGCAAAACGGGTATAATGAAAGTTTTAATGCTGTTTTTCGTGATGGTTACCTGGATAGGTGGCTGTTTTATTCAGTACAAGAAGCAAGGCGGATTATCAATGCTTGGCTTGACGAATATAATATTGAGCGACCACATGCTGCACTCGCCGGAGTAACTCAAGCGAAGTATGTAGAGAAATTAAAAGAAAAAACAAGAAAAGCTGCTTGAGAATGAGAAAAACATTAACGTTCAGCCTGGTCTAGAAACTATGCCCGCTCATAACAATCTTAAAGAATCCCTAAATAGCTCATTGTTCAAGATAATCCCAAACTCTCTAATCTGTTTCTGCAGCTTTATCCTGACATTAACCCACAATCACTTCCTTACAACAAGAGTGATCTTTGTCATAGAAAAACTGTTTTTACAGCCCTGAGTGTAAAAACGATTTCAGTCTACTAAAAGCAATGACACTTAACAATGCTAACACCCCACCACTCAAATCAATCAAAACATCAGACACCAGCGGATTCCGCCCTTCAACGAAAAATTGAATGAGTTCCGTCCCAATAGCCAGCATAACAACATCAATAGAAACCTTACCCACATGTATTAACGGGTTTAAAGAAACCACGCCCATAACAAAAAGACTAAACAAACAGAAATGGGCAAATTTTGTTACATCAAACTTCATAACATTTTCATATCTCTCAAAACGTCCAGATGTAGATATAGTAATCGGATTTAATGCTGCCCCTACCCGCACCTCATCCAGCAATGTTTGCTTTACAGACTCTTTCACCTCTCCAGGCATTGAAGTACCAACTACAATTGCAACAAAAACTATCAATGTAAATACATTAGCTATCGGGAGGCGAACGGTCAATGCATAAGAGGCAATAAGAATGAAAAAAAGAAAACCCCACCCAACAAGAATAAGCCTTTTGCACCACATGAATTGATGAGACTCAGCAACACTGAAAAGGGTAATATCACCAACCTCTAACCCGCCAGCACATTGGCTCAATTCAGCAGCAACCAACAAAGATGTGGTTTGGGGTGATATATTAAAGACTTTACTGTAATCCCTATTCTCATTCGTACCTTCCAAGGAAGCTACAACATGAGGTAACGTATATAGTGCCTCCTTCTTTGAATACTGGAGAAGCAATAATCGTGCAGAATTGTACGCCTTAATCCCAGCTACAACTTCTAAACTTTTTAAATTAGCGCGTAGGCGCAATTTTTTAAAATTAGATGAATTCTCAATTTTTTTATAAATCAGAACAGTTTTTTTTGACTCATTATTTTCAAGCTTTAGATTTCCATTTTGTATATCCAAAACGGCTTTATTGTGGCCGATTTTCAACCAACTAGATCTAGATTTTGCATAAGCAGGGGCAGTTAAAATATCATCACCGATGTTTATAATCTGCGGAACAAGATTCACAATCGTGAAAGTAACCAAGACAAGAACGACAAATAGGCCCACCGTAAATAATCTAAAAGCAAGAGTTCCTAAATAACTTTTAATAATTCCCAATGGCTCTTTCATAAACAGTAATTATCAGCTCTGCTATTTCGTGATAAGAGAAGGAAGCAATTAAGCTCCCTGAATAGTAAGGATAAATGTCACAAATCTTGCTCTTTCTACAATGGTAATTAAAAATAATTTATCATTGATCTGCATTTTTCTACATTTTTATCATACTCCTGAATCCGTGACGCCAGAGCTCAATTCCTTTCAAGGTTAACGCAAGCCCATAGCTTGTGGCTCTGACACTGCTTATATTCCTAATAGCACAGTGTCAGAGTTCCTTTTCTCATTTTTGGGAGAA
>JBLHNA010000028.1:0-63577 GCA_047619065.1 Desulforhopalus sp. | reverse complement strand
TACTTCGCAAATAAATTATAACAGAAAATGCGGTGAAGCTTTATCTATTCAGCATGTTACAAACGCCTGATTGTTCTTTTCCTTTAATCTTTGTGCTTTGGAGTGAAAGACTTTTGCAAGAGGCTCAATATATAAAAAAGTACTCTGTACTGACGCACAATTTTTAAATTTCCCTCAATTGTGTTTTCTGCATCCGAAGATATATCTCCCATCTCCAGACAGAGTTGACTTTAGGAACAAATCTGCCATATGCTTGTAGAAGACAGGCAATCGAAGGTTGTTCTTCGAGTGGAATTCTCTTGGACATAATTCTAAGAAGAGCACCGCTACATACATACAGATCAACGGAGGTCCTCCCATGGCGACAATTTCTTCAATACTTAGGCAAAATATTCGACAACTTGAGCTTTTTACCAGTTTACTCGATGATGAAATTGATATCTTGGTGAAACATGCGAAAATCCACTCACTTGTCGAAGATGAAGTACTCTTCAATGAAGGCGATGACGGTGATTTCTTTGCCATTGTTATTGAAGGCCAGATTGATATAAAAAAACGCAGCGATAATGATCAACCAATCACGATAGCAACCCTCACAAACGGTGCTACACTTGGCGAGATGTCACTCATCGACCATGAAACACGATCTGCGTCAGCTATTGCCTCCGAACCATCTACGGTTTTTATACTTTCTAGACAAAGCTTTGATACACTGGTCGATCAATCTCCACGATGTGGAGTCAAGCTGATACGTAAAATTGCAACAATCCTGTGTACGACCATACGCCGAACGTCAAACCTCTTTGCAGGTTCCATCGAACAGCCAACAAAATGAGTATCAACAACCAGTTCAGCTACTACATTAGTGTGGGCTTGCGATGACTCTTGCTCACACGCTCGCCTACCAACAACACCAATCATCTTTTGCATCTCGTCTGCGAAGATATCAATCCGATTACTGTTCTATTAACAGATATATTATTCTCATATGGAACCGATAAGATTATTTTCCACATCAAAACGAATCCAGACAAAAGGTCGTTTTTCTTAATGCCCGTTCCGGGCAATAATTGAACAACAAAATCATCTAACAGATCGCCAGGCACACGGTTGTCCTGACTGAAACGTTAAGTCCGTTGCGGCACATGGTTCGCCTAGAACGTCGGCTAGAACAAAAGTGAGTTCTTCATTAGCCCTGCTTCAGATATTTTCATGATAAATTCCATTTTCCTTTCACATTTCTTGCATTATTGAAGGTTAATTTTAGTTAATTCAAACGCGATCACTAGAGAATAAGCAGTGGTCGGAAACACTATATTACCCATGATTTAATTGCATCAAAGGAGAGATGAAATGAATAAAAGAACTTTACTCAATGGCATTATCGTCATGTTGATTGTCGCCACGACATCTGTTGTTACGACTTTCGCCAATAGTAATCAGGGCGGTGGAGATAAGCAGGGACCACCACCGGAGGCAATTAAGGCGTGTGATGGGAAGCAGGAAGGTGATGCTGTGAAATTTTCTGGCCGTAACGGTGAGTCACTCAGCGCAACGTGCCAAACCATAGAAAACCTGTTGGTAGCGGTTCCAGAGGGACATAAACGTCAGTAAGAAGAACTGTCTGGGTCGATTGAACCACTGTCCGGGATGCCTTAAAACAGTGTTACAGCTCACCCCAATATTTCAGATACTCCTCTGAACTGCGTCAATATTGTGAGACGTACACCACAGAACCTTGATTTTCAAGGTTCCTCGTTCAGCTGCTTATCTCAACTTGTTTAAATTTTCTGGCTAAGGAAAAGACAGAGAAATGACCATTGAAGCCATTAATGGGTGTATCGGCTGCGGAACTTGTGTGCAAAGCTGCCCAACTGACGTTTTACGAATCGACCCTAAAACACAAAAGGCAATCATAAAATATGCAGCTGATTGTCAGATTTGTCATTTATGCAGGATGTATTGTCCTGTTGATGCAATCACTATTTCACCGGAGAAAACCATTCCGGTCATCGTATCATGGGGATAATTATGAATGAACAAACGTGGAAAAGGGGTTTCTTGCAAGTTGTTGTGCTGTTTATAGGGATTCCTGTTTTACTCTATGTAACAATGGATATTCCGAGACGAACTCTGTTAAAAGAATCTCTATCTCTTTTATCAATTTTTGCTTTTACTTTAATAATAGCACAGTTTTTTTTAACGCGTTGCACTCGCGGAATGTTCGGGAATAATTCGGTCTCCGGAATTATTAAAATACATAAAGTGTTAGGATATGTTTTTCTCCCCGTTCTTCTTGTGCACCCTTTTCTGATTGTTGTACCACGCTATTTTGAAGCAGGGATCAACAGCAGTGACGCGTTTCTCACCATAATTACCAGCGTGGGTAATGTGGGGATTGTAACCGGTATCAGCGCCTGGTCGTTGATGCTCCTCTTGGGCATCACATCTCTTCTACGAAAGCAACTCTTTGCGAATTACAAAACATGGCGGGTTATGCATGGTCTCCTGTCTGTTTTATTTATTATCTGTGCTTCCTGGCATGCCATCAATCTCGGCCGACACATGACCCCTTTACTCTGCACCTATCTTATTGCGGGTGTAACGGGTGGCGTTTGTCTTCTCCTTAAAACAAATCTTCCCCGTAGGCAAGCGGTACAGGAGCAGTTATATGACACAGCAACCAGATAATAACGAAATGTCCCGTCGCCGTTTTATAGGCTTGGCGGGTGGCGCTGCAGGAATTGCAACCCTTGCCACTCTTGGAATTTCTGCAGGATGGGGCTCAAATGAGTCCAAAGTCAAACCTGGAACCGTATACACCCAAGAAAGTGTAACCGATGTACTCGTCATCGGTGGTGGAATCGCGGGGATGTTTGCAGCTGTAAAGGCCCATGATGCAGGCGCCAAAGTAACACTCGTATCCAAAGGACGACTCGGTTCATCCGGTCAAACACCTTTTGCCAAAGGAATATTCGCTTTTGACCCCTCTAAAGAGAAAGGGAGCATTGATGAATTTGTTGATACCGTTTCTCGTTCTGCTCTTGGGACAAATAATCCTGTCTATACCAGGCAAATGGCTGAACACTCTCTCGCCAGGGTCAGTGAATTACGTGAATGGGGTTTCTTCGATTCACCGCTTTATAACAAATGTTTTAATAAACCGATTAAAGAACGAAATATTCCCATACTGGAACGGATCGTCATCACTCACCTGATAAAAGAAGAGGGCCGAATTGCAGGAGCAGCGGGCTTTAGTCTGGATGCAGAAAAGATCCATATTTTTAAAGCAAAAAGTGTGATCCTCTGCACAGGTGCTGGTGGTTTTAAGCCAAATGGGTTTCCTATTTGTGATCTCACCCATGACGGTACCGTTATGGCATATGACATTGGCGCAAAAGTCACAGGCAAGGAGTGGAATGATGGGCATAGCGGCCAGGCCTCGAACCCCGCCGCCTGTTTTGACGGATGGCACGGCATGTTCAACAGAAAACCAGGAACTACCGGTGTGGAAGTTCATCATGACCTAGGGGTGGACATGAACTACATAGCCTATATGGAAGGTGGTCCCCTCGCCGGTGGTCCTGGCAGAGAAAATACCACAGATATTGCAGGTGGTCCCTACAGGCCCGACGGATTTGATAGAGGTGGCCCACCAAAAGGCGGTCCCTCTGGTGGTCATTCTGGTGGCCCTCCAAAAGGTGGTCCTCCCGGCGGTGGAGGCCCAAGGAAAATGATGGCAGGTGGTGGTCCCCCGCCCCCCATGGGCCCCTCTGTAGGTGGATCTTCTGCTGGGATGTCTATTCACAAATCGGAAGGACTGGTTCCCATAAATGAAAAATGTGAGTCGACAATTCCTGGCTTGTATGCTGCCGGTGATGCTCTGGGGTCCTACATGGCAGGTGCCATTTACACTCAGATAGGTTCTTCCCTTGCCGGTTCTGCCGTTCAGGGTGCTGTAGCTGCTGAGGCTGCCGCTGACTATAGTAAAGGTATCTCTACCAACACAATTTCAGCAAACAAAATTAAAGCTATAAAAGATGAAATCCTTGCACCGTTACGAAGAAAAGCCGGTTACAGCCCCGCCTGGGTCACCCAGACCCTGCAAGGTATCATGATTCCAAACTTCATCCTCTATATAAAAAAGGAAAACCTGCTCAAAGGTGCACTGGCATACATAGAAGAACTGAGGGACCATCATATTCCGATGCTGAGAGCTGAGGATATGCATGAGCTGCGTCTGGCTCATGAAACGAGGAATATGATTATCAGCGCTGAAATGAAACTAAAAGCATCGATTATGCGTAAAGAGAGTCGTTGCAGTCATTTCAGGCTGGATTACCCGGATCTTGATGAGGCAAACTGGAGGGCATGGATAAATATCTATAAGGACAAGGACGGCGATATGAAACTGGAAAAACAGCCTTTTGACAGTTGGCCAGCATAGTTTTTTCTTCTCCTCTTAACTCATAAAGATCAATGAAAAGAAATACTACCTTTGCGCTCATTGCGACCATGACCCTGTCTGCGAACATCTCAAATGCGAGAGAAACCGTCATCTCGACCGAGATAAGTAGTGGTATCGATTATTCCGACAGAACATACGATGATGCAGGAGGACAAGACGGGGGTGCTTTCCCTACTCGAGACGATGAACGATCTAATTTTGTCATCTCACCTACTATTAATATCTTCACAGAGTCCACAAGTGATTCCGCACTATTAAGCTATAAACCTTATTTCAACTATGATCTGATCGAGAGTGAATCAGGTGACATAAACCAAGAAGCATCGGCGGGTTTTCATAAAATACTGACAGAAAACTGGGATCTGAAATTGTATAATTTTTTCAAGAACACCGATGAATACGAAACCAACCGACCGGTAGAGGATTCGATCAGTGATGACTATGTAGAGGAGTTATTATCGTCGATTTCTTCCATGAACGACACACTGCAAGACGAATCGGGGACAAGAAGATATTCCCGAAATGAGTTCAATATCGCTACGGGTTATAATTATCAGAAGGGAAGCCGATTTTCATTGGGGTATGGCTGGGATCACCTTGAGTATGATGAAGATGACACAGCAAGCGGAACGTATGAGGACTACAATAAATATAATGTAAGTATAGCGGTTTCTCATGAACTCAGCGAGCTATGGACTGTAAAAGGATATAGTCAATATCTTCGTGGGATATATGAAACAGATGATGACTCGGATAATGACCTCGATGAGTACCATCTTGGTGCGGAGCTAGAATCCCGTATAATTCCGTCCCACCCTTTACTGCTGAGCTATGACTTTTCCGAAACAAACTATGATGATGACACTATTGGTATCAGCAGAATTCATAAACTGACACTGGGGTATCAGCCCATATCCCTGCCTGCACTTGACGTTCGACTCGGCGCGGGACCAACGTATACCGACTTTAATGGGTCCGATAATTCCTGGGATGCTAATGGTAACTTGAATATTGTCTATAGAATAGGTCAGGGATCAATACAGTTTACTTCAGATCTCGGTACGCAATTTGACAACTTTTCTGGAACAACAGAGCGTGCTTTAACGGATTACTGGCGTTCACGCGCTGAGTATAACTATCCGTTGAGCAGTTCCTGGCAAACCTCCATTTATGGTGGATATAGTGATGAGATCCGTAATGAGGTTGAATCAGGTTCAGAAATCGATGTCAAAAAGTTATCTGGTGGTGGCGTTCTCAAATACTGTATCAGCGACAACTATGACGTGGGTTTAAATTACGACTATACGGTTCAGGATTCGGACTATGTTGAAGATAGTTATGATGAACATAGTGTTATTCTCAAGTTCACTTTTAAAACGAATTTGTTGAGTTGGTAGTTTGCTAACGTGATTGGTCTGAATTCATTCAATTGAAGCTTTGTCTTCGGTTGCTATCTGTTTGTTGCGGTTTAGACCCTGGAAAATTGAGAGCAGGATGGTTTCATCAAGCTTTGCTTCAAGCTCAGCTTCATAGGCATCTTGTTCAATGCGTTCTGCTGCCGCTCCTACCTTCACCCCGTCTTCATGGTCACAGATACGAATCAGCTCACAGGTGTAGTTGGGATTTTCCGAAATAAAATCATTGCCTTTATGTCGGGTAAACCACTGATCTGTCTCGTCATGACTACCTAAAAAGGTCACAAAGAGATTATTATTATTCATAACTGTGGTCAACCTGTAGCCTGCTCCCATATCATACTTCACACAGTTATTAATACGTTGCTCCCCTTTTCTAGTACGCTTGATCAGTACTTTTTCATGTTGCGGACCATACTCTCTCATATCACTGAGAAGCTGCCTACATTTGAGCGCGGCCAACTCCGATTTTGTGTTATATCCGGATGTCTTCTCCAACTGCCGCTCCAACAAACGAGATACATATAGATAAAAGACCATAGCGTTATTCTCCGACAAAAATGAGTTGTTTCAATTGATAGGTAAATAAATGAGTATTAATTAATTATTCCATTTCGTCAAATACATTAATCCTATAGTTAATCCGTAAGGTATTAGCCTCTCCTATGTATCATAGTGGAGTAACTAATTGACAAAACCATGAAGAACCACATAATAAGCTTGCTAACAAAACAGCTCATTCCTATAAAAAATCAGGAAATCAAGGAGAAGATTCGGTGAAAATTTTGACATTACACGGTGGGGCCAGGAAACAAGGAAACACCGCAACTGCTGCAAAAATTGTGGAGGCTGAACTTACTTCCATGGGACATGAAGTAGAATCAATTTTCCTTTTCGAAAAAGATATCAAGGCCTGTCTTGCCTGTGGAAAGTGCAAGCAAGAGCCTGACAGTGTTTCCTGCATACAAAAAGATGATGCCAGTGAAATTCTTGAGAAGATGGTTAAGGCTGACGTGGTGCTCTTCACCTCCCCCCTCTACTTCTGGGGTCTTGCTGGACCACTCAAAACATTTATTGACCGTACGTACTCACTCTACACCGATTACCATAAGCCAACCCACGCGTCCCTCGTTGACGGACAGCGTCAGGCATTGCTTGTCACCGGTGGTGGACCATACGAAAACAATGCAGAACCTGTTTTCACTGCCTTTTCGCGATTGCAGGCCCCTCATAAGGCAATTAAGGCGGGTGAATTGTATATCGAAAAATGCACAACACCTGACAAACTTGTAGAAGAGCAGACAGAACATCTCAAACTCTTTGCCAGCAAGCTTGCTGCTTAAGGGAGCACTCCATGCTAAAGGTCCATATCTTTTAGATCTGGACCTTTAGCCCGAATTTCTCATGACTTTTTGATTTGAAACTCAATTGTATGTTTTTATAGTTTTAAAATGACTTCCTAATTAATAGGGTGTTTTTCGTTTCAAATCAAAAAGTTCACCCTTCAGGCCAACAGATTTATCCGCAGCTGCTTCGTTACCGAGCATTTGCAGGTAGCGAAGACTCCGGTAGATTATTACGGCTTCATGCTCGGTGTCTCGACCTGCGAAAAACTTTGTTGGTGTGAAATCCGGGTTAGTTCTTACCGTAGGCGATTTTACTCTCTCTATTGCCTGATTATACCCCTTTTTTTCCTGTTCTCATTTTACTGTCTTGAAACAGGTGAGATGCTCGCAATTTGCTAACACATTGATTGCGCAACGGTCATACATCTGGTTAAGTTCACCACAGACGATTTTTATCTCAACACATCATCATTTCCGGGAGAATATTATGGTTACCTCAATCATCCTTATAAATACCGAAAGAACAAAGATAAATGAAGTGGCTGAACAGCTGGCAGAGATGGAGGGAATATCTGAAGTATACTCTGTAAGCGGTAAATATGATTTAGTCATCATTGCCCGGGTAAAGACCAATGACGACCTTGCAGGCCTTGTCACCAATAAACTGCTGACCATTGATGCCATCATTAAATCTGAGACGATGCTTGCCTTCAAAGCTTTTTCCCGCCACGACCTTGAAGCCATGTTTAATATTGGAATGTAAAATATGACAACCAAGCAATATGACTTTGATGAAATGATCGACCGTCAGAACTCCAACGCCATGGCCGTTGACGGTTTCAGGGACTACCTGTTCACAGGACAGAACCACCTAAAATTTCCGGTCCCTGACCATGAAATCATTCCCATGTGGGTGGCAGATATGGGGTTTGCCACTCCCCCTGAGATAATCGAAGCTATACAAGATCGACTGAATAAACGAATCTTTGGTTACACAAAAATTTTTGATCTTCAATATTTTGATGCGTTCTCTAATTGGACTGGGGCACGATACGACTGGTCGCCGGAGAAAGAGCATCTTGTGACCTCACCCGGCATTATTCCGGCGTTATTTGAGCTTATTAAATATATATGCAGTTCGGATGAAAAAGTTATCATCTTCACTCCCTCATATGCCTTTTTTAAACATTCTGCCGACTATAATAATATTGAACTTGTCACCTCCGGGCTCATTGAAAAAGATGGCCACTACTCCATCGACTTCACTGATTTTAAGGACAAATGTGCTGACCCAAAAGTCACACTTTGCATATTCTGCCACCCCCATAACCCCACAGGACGGGTTTGGACGACCCGTGAACTGCAAGAGTTTGGGGATATCTGTTTAAACAATCATGTCATGGTCATCTCAGATGAGATCCACTGTGACATCCAGCGAAAAGGAATCCCTCACACACCTCTTGCAAAACTGTTTCCAGATTCAGACCAGATCATCACCTGCATGGCACCAAGTAAAACTTTTAATTTAGCTGGTTTGCTCTTTGCCAATATCATCATTCCAAACAGTTTAATTCGAAAGAAATGGCACGCAAGACACCACATCTTTGAGAATCCTCTCAGTGTTGCCGCTGCGCAGGCTGCCTACGAGCATGGGCAGGACTGGCTGGGTCAGCTCACCGATTACCTCGATAAAAACTTCAAATTCACCCAGAATTTTTTACGTGATTATTTGCCTGAAGCCACCTTCAACATCCCTCATGCCACCTACTTTGGTTGGATCAACGTAGGTACATACCTACCAAATGAAGAAAACCTGACCCTCTACTTCGCACAGGAGGCCGGAGTTCTTCTTGAAGGAGGAAATATGTTTGTTGCAAATGCGGATAACTGGATTCGCCTTAATCTCGCGTGTCCGAGAGTGCAGCTGCAAAAAGCACTTTTGAAGATTGCGGCGTCTTGCACCACCACAACCTCTATGACCCCATAAAAATCAAGAAATCATTAGCCCATCATTACCCAGCACCTAACTGCACTGAGGGGTTTAATAAAGTACACACCAAACACTCTCATCCCTCGCCCAGCAAACCAACTTTACTATTTTACAAAAAATCGATTTACAGTATCATACGACCTTTTCGGATCAATATGTTTGTAAGGATTGTTCTTAACTAGGCATCTCTTTTCAAACCAACATGTGTGCCAAATAGCACTCCATGTGAACCTCAACATAACAGGATGGGTTAATTATGAAAACGCGTATTGTTCTAACTTCAGTGGCACTTGTCGGCATTCTTGGCTCTACTCTCACTTTTGCAGCAGAGAAAGTACATTGGGGATATACTGGTGAGACAGCACCAGCAAACTGGGGAAAATTGGCACCGGAGTTTTCAATCTGCGCCAGTGGAAAAAATCAGTCTCCAATTAATCTTACAGGAATGGTAGAGGGGGAACTTCCCCCACTTACGGTGGCCTACAAGGTAGGTGGAAATGAAGTTGTAAACAATGGTCACACTATTCAGGTAAACTATGTGCCAGGTAGTACTATTTCTGTGAACAACGCGACATATGAGCTCAAACAGTTCCATTTTCACTCCCCGAGTGAAAACAATATAGAGAACACGTCTTACCCGATGGAAGCGCATTTTGTCCACGCAGACAAGGACGGCAACCTTGCTGTTGTGGCGGTCATGTATGAGACAGGAAAGCACAATACAGAACTGGAAAAAGCATGGGAACTTATGCCAGTAAATACTGATGGGAAGCAGGCGTTGATGACAGAGGTGGATGCCAATGTTCTGCTGCCCGCCAACCGTGATTACTACCGTTTTAATGGTTCATTAACTACTCCTCCCTGCTCAGAAGGAGTCAAGTGGTTTGTACTCAAAACTGTTGACACTGCTTCAAAAGAGCAGATTGGCAAATTTGCTCACACCATACACCACGACAACAATCGTCCGATACAACCTGTTAACGCACGTCTCATAATTCAGTAGATGATCTTGCGACCATCCTGGTTAGGAGCTACAAACCACAAGGAACTGTATGCAACCCAAGTACCTTGAGGTTTGTAGCTTACTCACTGCTTTTTTGCTTTTTCCTGTAGGCAGAAGCTATACAACAGCGTCAGCATCTCTTTCACAGCATGCTGGAGTTCTTCTCGAAGAGATCAAACATGTTTGTTACAAATGCGGACAACTGGATTCGCTTAATCTGGCATATTCAGAGTCACAACTCGGAAAAACTCTTCACAAGATTTCAACATATTGCAATCCCAAAACATAAAGACTGTCATGAATATTAGTGAATTCTCTCAACATACTGGGATATCGGCACATACCATACGCTATTATGAAAAGGCCGGGATCATCAGGAATATCAACCGTAACGCAAGCGGCCATCGGAATTTCACCAAGGATGATCTGATATGGGCTGATTTTATCCACCGACTCAAAGAAACCGGGATGTCTCTGGCCAATATTAAAGAATATGCAGATATGAGGGAAGAAGGCAGTATCACGTCAGAATCGCGCATGAAATTGCTTCAAAAGCACGTAGAGATACTAGAAGATAAAATCGAAACCCATTCTCTCCACCTCAAAAAACTGCATGAAAAAATCAAATTATATGAAACACAGATAAATGGTGAAAAATTTAACTTGACTTAGAGTCTACTCTAACTTGTAGATTTATAGAAACACTGATAATAACTCTACATTTTGGAGACTACTCTATGCATAGTGAAAGATTTGATTCCGGACTAAAAAAACTCAAAGAGATCGATGGTGAGGCGGGAGAGAAGGTAATAGAAAGCCTGGCGTCAATTGCGCCTGATCTGGCAAAATATACAATTGAATTCCCCTTCGGTGATATCTATCAGCGATCTGGACTCGATTTAAAGAGTAGGGAACTTTGTACAGTTGCTGCTTTAACTGCTCTTGGCAATTGCCAACCACAGTTAAACGTACACATCAACGGGGCACTCAATGTTGGCTGCACGGCTGAAGAGATTGTCGAAGTAATAATTCAGATGGCTGTGTATGCTGGGTTTCCCGCAGCATTAAACGGCATGTTTGTGGCAAAGGAAGTGTTTAGTGAGCGTAACATCAGCGTGCAAGATTAGCACGCCTACTTCTTGGAGCAATAAGCCGTGTTAGTACCTTGCTCCAGAAAGGCTCTCACTCAGTTCAGTACCTCCTTGTGGCGTATAAGAAATCTGGATAATGTTTGAAATTAGAAACTCAAACTAACCGCCAGATAGCGAACGTAGAGAAAACCTTCGAGGTACCTATCCCCGACAGGTGAGCGATAGACTCCGAGCATTTGCAGGTAGCGAAGACTCCGGTAGATTATTACAGCTTCATGCCCGGTGTCTCGACCTGCGAAAAACTTTGTTGGTGAGTAATCCCGGCTAGTACAATTTCTTTCTCTGAATTCCGAGTTTTTTCATACGAAAACGCAACGTGCTGGGATTCAATTGTAGAATCTCAGCCGCTCCACCCTGGCCATCTATTTTTCCACCAACCCTATTGAGTACCAGCCTGATATGTTGACGTGTCATGTCGTCCAACGATAGTCCTTCTGAAACACGATCAGACACAGATGACTGTATTTGATGAGATCGCACACTTTTTAGAGGGGGAAAATGCAAAAATGCGCCTTTTGAGACCAGAAGAGCCCTCTCAACAACGTTTTGCAGCTCTCTGACATTGCCCGGCCAATCGTAATTTTTCAGCCGCTCGATCTCGTATTCTTCAATCTGAGGAATGCGTAATAGATTCATGTCCTTTGCTTGTTTACTTACAAAATATTGTACAAGGCCCGGAATATCTTCCCGCCTGAGGCGAAGGGGTGGAATTCGGATAGGAAAGACATTGAGCCTGTACCAGAGATCTTCACGGAAAGTACCTTCCTCAACCATTTTTTCAAGATCCCGATGGGTCGCTGCTATCACCCGTACATCAACCTGTATTGTTTTAGTACCCCCAACTCGCTCAAAACGCTTTTCCTGTAAGACCCGAAGAAGTTTAACCTGAGCCTCAAGGCTCAGCTCTCCTACCTCATCGAGAAATAGTGTTCCTTTATCAGCCCGCTCAAAACGACCTCTTTTGGTAGCAGACGCTCCAGTAAATGCGCCTTTTTCATGGCCAAAGAGTTCACTATCAAGAAGAGAATCCGGCACAGCACCGCACTGCATGGTAACCAAAGGAGCACCCTGACGCCTGGAGGCCATGTGGATTGCGTCTGCGATAACCTCCTTTCCTGTTCCGGTTTCTCCAAGGAGTAAGGTGGGACTGTTAGACTGAGCAACCTGTTCTACCTGGTTCATCACTTCCTTCAGGCCTAGCTCGCCTCCAACGACTTCAATACCTGTAAAACGTTTAAGCTGTTCTATTAACACCTGATTATCTTCTGCCAACATTTCTTTTGAACGGTGAAGCTCGCGGTAGCGACGAGCGTTACTCAATGCAATGGCAATGGGTTCCATCACCGTTTCCAGCAACTTGACATTTTCTTCTGTATATCTGTTAAGTCCTTCTGCAGCCACCACAAACTTTCCAATCATTTGATCATTCAATTGTAAACGCAGACTAAGAAAAGAAGACCTCCGAAGAGAAGGAAATAAATTGAGCATACTTTCAGAAAGATTTTCAGGGCTGTTATTCATGGATACAGTCAAATTCTTATCTTCTCCTTTAATCTTATTGACAATATCTGCACCTATAATAGTTTCCGAAGCTTGACCTTGAAGTAATGTTTGAGTCCCCTCCTTCTCTACCTTTGCAACAGAAATAATTTTGCCCCGCACTAAATCGAAATGAACCATCCCTAAGGCATCAGCTGGCATGACAGTTTTTATGTAGCTAAACGTATCAGCCAATGCCTCATTGATATCTAAACTTCCACATATTCGTATTGTGACCTGCCTGAAGAAATCCCTCAGTTTCAATTCCATAACCGCTCCCTTTTGTCCATAGTATTTCACGCATCCATAATATACTGAGAGACAATCTGCAATATATTGAGAGTACAAAAACTAAAGATATAAATAATTGTACGATATCAATATTTTAACTATTGGCACACCACTTGCTCTATAAATGATGAAAACAATTATCTATTTTGGATAATGAGAAGAGAAGATTTTTTAAAATCAACGTTGCTAAACTCGTAAAAAGTCATTTTGCCCGCACAGATGAACTTTGGCAAAAGTTTGCTATACGCCCCACAGGAAGTGCCCTTGGGGTACGAGGCGTAGTGTCTTAAACGACGATTTGACAATACGTATGGTATGGCCAATCGTGGCTTAATACCTACAACGAAGTAGGTTGAGCTTTTTACTCGTCCATCAACGTTTAAAGAAATACCCAAGCCTAATATTAGGCAAATTTTAACCAGGAGATTGAGATGAAAAAGATTATCGCCTCAGCCGTAGGGCTCATGATTGTTGGTGGAGTTGCAGGAAGTGCGCTTGCTGTAGAAAGCGAATTTGGTGGATACTGGCGTACACGTATGTTTGTTCAGGATGATATGGAACAGGACGGAAGCTACTTTAGAGTAGATAACCGTACCCGACTTTACTACACCGCTAAATTTGATGATAACTTTAAGTTCATCAACAAATTTGAGTTCAACTCAAACTGGGGTGATGATGAGGGTGGTGATATTGGTGCTGATGGTGACACTTTCGTGGTTAAAAACTCTTACGCTGACTTTACGATGGGTTCAGTAAACACAAAATTAGGTATCCAGGGCGCAACACTGGCTCGTGGTTTCCTTTTCGATGATGACTTCTCAGGTATCATTGTGACTCCACAATTTGGCAACATATCTCTGCCTGTTGGTTACATTGCAGTTCAGTCCGAAGATGGTGGTAATGCTGATTTCGACGAGGCTCTTGGATTTATTAAAGCCGACATGAAAATTAGTGACAACATGAGCGTATCACCGTATTTCGTCTACTGGGGTGCAAGTGAAGGTACAGATGAAGAAAATGTAACCGTAGGTGATTGGAATGCCTACTACCTTGGTGCTGACCTCGACATGAAACTGGATATGGGTTCACTTTGGGGAACCTTCATTTATAATGGTGGAGAGTATGTCGATGGTGACATTAACGGTTTCCTCGTCGCAGCTGGTGCTGATATAGGTGTAGTACATGGCCAGGCTTTCTACGCTACAGGTGATGACGATGCAGCTGATGTTGATACCGACGCTTTCCTTTCTGCACCAGGACAGTCATACTACTGGTCTGAGATAATGGGTCTGGGAGTTTTTGATAACACTGCCTCCACTTCCGCTCCGGGAGATCAGATAAGCAACGTCACTGCTATAAACGCTGGTGCTACCTTTGTGCCAATGGACAAGCTGAAGGTCACCGGTGACGTTTGGTATGCAATGCTTGCCGAAGAAAACGATGATGGCGAAGATGAGCTTGGTCTGGAATTTGATGGTAAAGTTACCTATGCTCTCATGGACAACCTCAGCGCAGATTTCGTTCTGGCATATCTCGTAGCAGGTGATGCAACCGGCGATGAAGACGTTTTTGAAGGCGGTGTTCGCCTCTCTCTTAAATTCTAATTTCCTCACGTATCAAAACCAGTACCGGGTCATGAAGTCTGTAATGTCCCGGTACTGGATGGATCATAGATGTTGATCTACCACGTTTTAAAAGGGTACTAACGGCATAACAGTGAAAATTATCTCTCTAGTTCATTGTAAATTCTCCTGAGAAAAGATTTTCACTTCAGACTACATTGATTAAAAACTCATTGTTATGTCGTTAGTACTCTGATCCTCTCTTCGTAGAAAAGACAACATCCTCTCAACTCTGAGACATCGACAAGGTAATCTCAGCTCAATTATGCGGCCACTGCTGCTTTTGCCTCTTGTTCTTCAATAGCTGCCGCAATTTTATGTCCATACTCACGACACTCCTGCAACTGATTTTCATCGGGAACAAAGACAATACGCAGACCATCATCAATACGATTGATTTTCAGCTCATCGAAGGTGTCACAGATCTGTCGAACGGACTCTCCACCCCAGCCATGGGAACCAAAGGCAGCTCCAATCTTGTTACGAGGTTTCAACCGGTAATATGCTGGAGGATACCCTGATTACCCGACAGAAGATCCAGATGACAGGGTAGTAAAGAGTTTCCCAAAACTCGCTTTGAAGCACAACTTAACCTCCACTACAGCATCGGGGTCGCACTCAACACCGGTGGGGATTTTATGGCAGAATTTGACACCCCTCATCTTGAGCTGAAAGAGGTATTACAACTTCCAAACATATTGGAATTAATTGATAGGCCTGGACTCCCTTTTGACTCGGGACCATATATCACTATCACCACAAAAGACGGCAGAAACATAGAAGATCATGTAGACTATGCTTCAGGCGCTCCACAAAACCCTCTTCTACCGGAGCTAATCGTCACGAAGTTTGCTACTCTTGCATCAAGAACATTTCCTGCTCAAAAATGTTTACAGCTGCAGGAAAAAATTCTCACCGTTCAAGCCTATCTGATATACGTGAAATAACCACCAATTTAATTTTTTAACAATATTTACACTTCGCGACATTCCAGTACGCACCTCTGCCTCGAGAGAAAAAATGACCAAACTATTTGAAACGACAGAACTCAATGGCATGACACTACAAAACCATTTTGTAAGATCAGCAACCTACGAAGCAATGGCAGGACTTGATGGAACGGTAAAAGATCAGCTCTGTGACTACATGGATCAACTCAGCCGTGGTAATGTCGGTCTTATTATTACCGGTCATGCCCATGTGACAATGGAAGCTCAGGCAGGTCCCCGTCAAATGGGTATCTATTCCGACGAAATGATTGACGGATTACAACGGATTACCTCAGTCGTTCACAACAATGGCGGAGTCATAGCAGTGCAGCTTGGCCATGCCGGTCAAAAAGGCATAGGAAAAGATAAATACGCCGCCCTGGGGCCTTCAGAGATATTTGAAGAGGGTGTTAAAGTAGCTGCCGAAATGACAGAGAGCGGTATACAACAAACGATACGCGCTTTTGGCGATGCGGCTGAAAGAGCTGTTACATCTGGTTTTGATGCCATTCAGATCCATTCTGCTCACGGTTATTTGTTAAGCCAATTCCTATCACCCCACTACAACAAAAGAAATGACAGTTACGGAGGAATACTTGAGAACCGGGCCAAACTTCTTATCGAGGTGTACAAAGAAGTAAGGCAAAGGGTGGGTGTGTCATTTCCTGTTATGGTCAAGATCAACTCAGAGGATTTTCTTGAAGGCGGGTTCACTGTTAAAGAGATGATTAAAGTTGCCCATATGCTGGAAGATTATGGAATAGACGCCATTGAAATGAGCGGAGGAACTTTTCAGTCAGGAAAGCTCATCCCATCCAGAATCGGCACATCAAAATCTGAAGAGAGAGAAGTTTACTACAAAGAGGCTGCCGAAACCTTCAAGAAGAAAATTAAAACCCCTCTAATACTCGTAGGAGGATTTCTATCGTTTGATATCGCAAACGAGGCCGTAACTTCAGGCCTTACCGACTACGTCGCTCTTTCACGACCACTCATACGAGAACCACATCTTGTCGCCCGCTGGGCAGGTGGAGACAGGACCAAGGCAAAATGTATTTCATGCAATAGGTGTTTTACAACTCTCGGAATGGATGAGGCTTTACACTGTCTCGTTGAAAAAAAGAATAAAGAGTAATATCAATCTCTGTGACTCACAGATGACAAGGCAGGTGATCAGTATTGCCTGATCTGACAATCAATAGACAAGGTACCTGTCCGAACATTGTCTGGAAGAATCAATAATCTAAAATACTCCATTGATCGTCATTTTTGTGGAAACAACCTCTGCTTTTCAGACGTGCCCAAAATGCTCCATTTACTTTGAGTTTTGTGGGGCATGATCAAGTTCAAACAGGATGAGTCCTAAGTTGCAGATTTGCTTAAATGCTTAACATTGCCAGTAATAGGCTCTTACCATTGCAACAACTTGCGCCCTGACAGACAGATGTATCAGTTTAAAACATTGCATAACCATTCAACGCCTTCAACATGGCAATGTTGATAATGGGCTTACCAAGAACTTCAAGGGATAAACCGAATTAGATGAAACTAGCTGTAGACGAGTAATAAAGTGTCATACCAAAAATGACGTAACCTATTGATTACAGGTAGCGTGAAATTGCACGTTTTGAACTAAAGTTTCATACTGAACGAACGCTCAGTCCATTTTCCACTGAAAAATTGAATAATAAAGTATCATACTCGAAATTAGTCAACTCGTTGATTTCACGTTCTGCAAAATCAAATAACAACAAAAAACACTACACTAAGCGATTTCCCAGTATGGTGTTTTGTTATTAAAGATGAATCTATATTACTTGGGGTAAAACTTTATTATTCACCCACAACAGTTTCCATAGATGTTTCCTCACCCAGGGTTTGAGGGGGCAGTGACGTTGGGTCTAAGGAAGGCAAACGAGGCACGATAAAAATGACAGCACAAAGGATCACACCAATTGTAACTGCAATCACTCCTAAGTGATTGGATAAAGGGGGTTTCCCGCAATTAGGGCAGGCTTTTGCATTCGAGGCAAATTCTGTTTTGCAGAATTTGCATTTTACAAGTTGGGTCATAGCAGGTTCCTTTTCCTCAAAAATAAGAGCAACATGTTATGTTTGTATCAGGAGTGGCGAATTTGAGTCAAGACAAAAATCACACCCAACCATCAGCAAATCTAACACCTTCACGGCTTATAGTAACTTTTAGCTTCAAACCCCAATAAGTTTATTTGGTTCCCCATTGGATGATTCACAACTCACTTTCTTCTTTGGGTGCCAAGGTCTACCAGGCACCCAAATGTAGACGATTAATAAAGTATCATACTTGTAGGTGAGTAATAAAGTATCATACTCAAATTAACGTAACCTATTGATTCTAGGTTGCCTGAAAACCACACGTAAAAATAAAGTATCATACTGAACGGCCGTTCGGACAGCCCACCAAACAGAATTCCTTCTGAGAGTAAGGATGTTTTAGGCTGTTGGTAAGAAAGTACTATCGTTCATCTTGATACAGCAAAATGGAGCAATTTTATTGATTGATGCTCTGGAATTATCTCTGCCTTCAAGATGCTCCATTTCGAGTGGTATTTCAGAGTATGATCACGTATGACATGTACAGGAAACACCTCAAGTTGGAGCTATTAACCAGCTTCGTTACCTTCGCCTTGGCAATGCTAAGCACGAAGATCAACTGCCGAAATTATGTGATCTTTGGTAATGTTTGGTTTGAAGTTACTCCATTTTTGACGTTTTCTGTGGAAGTCGGTAAGTCTACCATCTTGGGAAGAAGGCTTAAAAGATAGATTTTCTGAACCTATTAAGATTGGTAATAGAGATTTTCGACGGCAGGCTAAGTGTTGTATTTATGTCATTATGAGCCTTACTATGAATGGTAGGGAATTGTGATTTGATTTTTGTCGCATCTTTCATTTTCAGTATCTGACAACATTTCACAGAAAAAAACTGACCAATGTTGTTAGATAAATTAGCTGATTCAAAAGGATTGTATTTTAATGTCATTAAATGGATGACGAGAACCGAGCAGTTTAACCTCCGAGACATTAGAGGGCGTTTCGAAAGTAAGTTCTGTCTGATCGAGAATGACGCAATCTGAGGAGTGAACCTTTGTATTGGGTGTGCTTTGTGCAACGCTTACAATGGTTGACATGTTGATAATAACAGAAGCTTCCAACGATAAAACCTATAAACCAAACTAGCGCCAACAATTTAAAACCAATACAAACCGAAACTACTTCAAAACTGCCCCACCGTGGGGGGGGGCTTTAAACGCCATCTTTTGGTTTTGTTGGTCCATAAAGCGCTCGTTTGTATCCATTACAATATGCCCATAGCTGATTTCCAAAATCGTAATGCCACCATTCGCTGGCTAGGTTTGTAAAGCCTTGATCTAACATTGCCCAATATAAACGTCTTCTATTAATCTGCGCCATGCGATCCGAGTCTATTAGTTGTCCACGATTTTCTAAGTACGCTGTGTGAGACTTTGGCGTTGCTTCGTCGAATGATGAGCCCAAGTCTAAGATCTGACCGTTTGCATCGCTTAAAGTCACATCAACAGATCCACCTGTGAGATGAAAACTGGGAGCGGTGTCATCAATAATAGGTAGGGCAACAAACTCGAGGGTTCTTTGTAATAACTCAGATTCCTCAATCTCAGGGCTATTAGCACGAATAGATTCCTTAAGAGTGTCAAAAAGATACTGTTGTACGCAAGTGGGTCGCCAGCCATCCAGTACAACAAGCTTATAGTTTGGCGCTAAGGATTGCGCAACACTGAGTAAGCGTTGATAAACTTCGTCGCGAACGTAGCATTCACTAAGCGCACCCGGAATGCCCTGCTTGGCATAAATCGGGACTACCTTAATTTCAGAGTAGCTTTGATTTAACTCCACCAAGGCTTCGTTGCTCCCTACGATTTTGATTTGACTGACCTTGTCGAAATCAACATCGAACTTAGAAACAATAGGTGAAAAATTCGTTTGTTTAGAAATATCGTTCAAGGTGTTATTCCATCATGCTCGGAAGCCAAAGTGATAAATTGGGGAAAATGATCAGTAGCAGCAAAACAAATAACGCCGTTAATACGAAGGGCCAAATAGTCTTAAACAAGGAAACAATATCCAACTGTGCCACAGCCGCTGCAACATAAACACAGGCTCCCATTGGCGGAGTAATCAAAGCGATCGTGATGTTGAGAGTAATAATGATGCCTAGATGAACTAGATCTACTCCGGCCATTAAAGCGACAGGAACAACGATTGGGGTCAATAGCATTAATGCTGATACTTCTTCCATGAACATACCTGTAACAAATGTGATAGCACTGATAAGTAACAGTATTACGATAGGTTGATCAACATAGGGTGTTAATAGCGATAAAAACTGGCTTGGTACTTGCGCATAAGCAAGCAACCAGCTAACCGTCGCTGATGCGGCCATAATAAGAAAGATAGCGGAGGTGAGGCGAGTTGTATCTTTCACTGCTTTCCAGAATGATGCGAAGTTTATATTCCCTAGCACCACGCCACATAATGCAACATAAAGAACAGTTAACGCAGCTGATTCAGTGGGAGTCACAAACCCCAATACAATGCCAGCTACGATTATGAAAGGGGCAACAATGGCAGGCAATGCTCCAATTGCAGTCGTAATGAGCTCTGGGATCGTTGGAAGACGACCACGACTTTCTAATCCGTTACGCCATGCATACCAAACATTCATCCCCATAAACGCGAGTCCTAGTAATAGACCAGGGATTACACCCGCTAAAAACAGACTGCCTACTGAGGTGTTTGTCAATGAAGCATATAGAATCATGAAAATACTTGGTGGAATGATTGGGCCTATTAAAGAACTGCCAGCGGTTAAGCCTGCTGCAAAAGCGGTCGAATAACCTTCTTTACGCATCGTCGGAATAAGCAGAGAACCCAGTGCAGAAGTATCTGCAACAGCTGAACCGTTTACGCCAGCGAAAAAGATACTCGAAACAACATTCACATGCCCCATGCCACCACGTAGATGACCCACTAATAAATTCGCAAAGGCCATTAATCTATCGGTTAGCTTTGCGATGTTCATCAGATTACCCGCCAAAATAAATAGTGGGATAGCCATCAGTGAGAATACGTTAATTCCTGCGAAAAACTGTTGCGGCATCATCCGCGGAATCATGCTCGGATCTACGAAAAAGAAACCAACAGTAGCTGCAGTGAGCAGTGAAATGAAAAGTGGTAAACCTAATAGAACATGCAGCAAAAATACCGCAAGCATTGCAGCTGTCATCATGGTTGCACCTTATCCTTTTTTACATCGATGATCTGTGGTCCCTGTAACAGGGCATGAAAAGCAAGTAAGGCGAACCCGACTGGCAGTGACAGCATTGGAATTGTTCTCGATATACCAAGGCCTTGGGTACTAAACATGGAAACAGACATCGCGTAACGATAGCTAAAGATTGCAGCCCCGATTGCGATAATAATGGTTAATACCCATTGGTAAATAATAAGGATTTTACGTAAACGACTTTTCAATAACTTCTCAATAATATCAATACGCATATGACCACCTTCTACCCACACAGCACCTGCGGCAAGCATGACGCCACCAATGATCAAAAATCTAGCGAGTTCATCAGTCCAAATGGGGGCACCACCAACTATATATCGCATAAAAACGCCGAAGAGAATAATCATCAGATCTATGGAAAGAAGAAGGCTGGCAATGTTTAGGGACGCAGGCGTACTTATTGCGAGTATTCGAGAGATATTCTTTTTCATGACGAATCCTTATTGAGAGAAACAGGGGCGATAAGCCCCTGTTCGACCCTGTGGAACATGGTTGAGATCAGTATTAATTTACTTGCTCTTTCCAGCGTCTTTTAAAGCTTTATCGATATAAGATTCATCGATTTTTTGCTCCTTTAACCATTTCATATAAGCAGGTTGAGCCAGTTCTTGGAATTTTGCCATTTGCTCAGGATTTGGACGTATAACGGTCATTCCTTCTTTTTCTAAGAATGCAATACGACCGTCGACTTTTTCTTCGTTTTGCTTGCGTGCCATTTCATTAGCTTCTGCAACTGCTTCCAATAATTCGCTACGAGTATCTTTATCAAGACCGTCAATAAATTTACCGTTACCAACGAGGAATTGATCTGAATATTGGATATTAGCAAGGGTTAGATACTTTTGTACTTCTTGAAGACTGCCAAGAATGATATACATCGGCGGATTCATCTGACCATCAGCGACGCCTGTTTTTAGACCCATATATACTTCTGACCAAGGAATTGGCGTTCCAGATGCACCAAATGCTTCATAAAGAGCTACCTGACTAGGGTCCATTGCACGAAAGCGCAGACCTGAAAAGTCTTCAGGTGATGAAATTGGTTTTTTGTTGTTAGTGAATGCAAGAAAGCCACCCTCTTCAACGACGGCCAACATTTCTAAACCAGCACGTTTTCGCAATGCTGCTTTTACATCTTTCCAGTAAGCGCCTTCATCAAAGAATGTACGTGCCGAACTAAAGTCCTTAAACAGGAATGGTATAGCACTAACAAAAACCTCTGGAACAAGCGGTGAAACACCTGCAAAAGATGCAATGTTTAGACTTGGGGTACTCATCGTTTGTTCCATTCGTTCTTGTTCTTCACCTAGCATGCTGTTTGGGTAAAGCTTTAGGGTAATCTTACCATCAGTCTTTTTTTCGATCAGTTCCTTAAGGTTTGTGGCGAATACATGGACTGCATTTTTCTCAGCATCTGGTGTTCCGTTGTAGCTTAGATTTACTGAAGTAGCGGCGACTGCAGTCCCGGCAAATAACATTGTTCCGAAACACGCAGTCACAAAAGTAGTTTTGAGGTTAAGTTTCATTTGGTACTCCTTATTAATGGGTTTGTGTTGAGCCCAGTTCTATGAGCGACTTGGAGCCAGTATGCATGTTGTTCCGTTGACGATTCAATAGCACTAGTGTTGCGTTTAAATCAACACTAAAATTTGAGTAGCCTTGGAGCATCCGTATTTTCTTGTTTTTTATCACAGCTTTTACGGAGTAAGGTGCTAATGTTATTCTATGTATACTCGTGGAACACGTGCAAGAAAACGTGAGACAACTTCGTAGTTGATGGTACCTGTTAGTTGTGCAAGTTCATCTGCCGCAATTTCTTCATCTCCTTGTTTGCCGAGTACAACCACTTCATCTCCCTCTTGTACATTTGGTATATGCCCAACATCTAACATGAGTTGATCCATGCATACCCGACCTACTACGTTAGCATGTACACCTCTTATCAGCATTTTTCCCAATGAAGAAAGAAGCCTGGGGTACCCATCAGCATATCCAACTGGAACTGTAGCAAGGACAGTTTCGTGATTGGTAACATAGCTGTGACCGTAACTTATGGGAAACCCTGGAGGGACTCGCTTTAACTGACTAATTCTTGTTTTAACGGACATGGCTGGAGATAACTTGAATGCGGAACTATCCATTTCAACAGAAGGAACAAGCCCATAGAGCATAATGCCAGGCCTTACCATGTCAAAATGTGCTTCGGGGAGCACCATAAGAGCAGCGCTGTTAGATGCATGGATACATAGCTCTTTTGGTTGGGTAACATCCCCTAACTGCACCAGGCTGTAGTTAAACAACTCTAATTGGTTTCTGGCACTATCTAATACAGGCGAGTCGCAGGTTGCAAAATGAGTGTAGATTCCTTCAAGTCGTAAGGAGTCAAGCCTAGAAATTCGCGAAATCACTTCAGAGATTGGAATGGTTCCACCGTTCCCGGAGGTTAAAAATCCAAGTCGTCCCATTCCTGTATCCACCTTGAGGTGGATCCGGACTTGACAGCCTGTTTCCTTGGCTGCTTTATGTAGCTTTTCGGCATAGGAAAGAGAGTGGACAGTCTGGATAAAATTATTTGAGGCAAGTGCTGAGACAAGACGTGGATCGGTAATTCCAAAAATCAAAATAGGCTGTGAGATCTTCCCTTGTCGCAACTGCTCGGCTTCAGAGAAGCGAGCAACCCCAAATAAATCAGTACCTTCTTGGGCAAATAATGAAGCTACGGCTAAAGCTCCATGCCCATAGGCGTTTCCCTTCACAACAGACATTATTCGTGTAGATGTCTTGATGTGTGAACGAATCAGACGGAAATTTTGACGCAGGGCTGAACAATTGATTTCTGCCCAGATTGGATGACAATTTTCTCTACCAGCTTTTTCCATTAGATTACACCAAAATGTTAAAAGAGGATCGTTTAGTGTACTTCATGATCGCAATGCGATTACAGTAATTGCACTACAACCATATTGAACATTTATCTACTTGTCAAGATTTTCCTGAACATGTAATCTTAGGTGAATAGGGGTTTGTGAAGTTGGCTCTATTGTTTAATTTTTAAAACTGTATCCTCAATAGAAAAGATATGAAAAAAACAAAGACTAAAAGAGAGGACCCTCTGTTCGTTGCATCAGTACAGCGTGCGATGCATATTTTGGAGTGTTTTGATTCAATCAATCGAAACTTGAGTGTATCTGATGTAGTAAAAATAACCGGTCTAAATCGTAGTGCTGTTCAGCGGTTTCTCTACACATTAGAATCCCTTGGATACTTAAAAAAGGACAATTCAACAAAACGTTACAATCTGACACCGAGAGTAATGTGTTTGGGGTATAATTACCTTAAAGGAGAGAGGCTTGTCGAAATTGCCACTCCGTTGCTGTTAGAGGCAAGAAAACGCATTAGAAATGCAATTTATCTAGGTAGCTTGTATGAAACTGACATCATCTATTTGATCCGTCTTCCTCAACGTTTCTTACTACTGGAAACAACACTTCCGGGAAGACGAGTCCCAGCTTTTTGTGGTGGACGTGCTATTTTAGCCCATCTGCCTGATGATGAAGTGAAAGAAATTTTGACCCAATCAACTATAGAAAAGTTTACGCCTTTCACTATTCTTGACATAGAAGAGAATATGAATGAGGTAAGAAAAGCTCGAGAACTTGGTTATGCCATATCAACACAAGAACAGATGCTCGGAGAAATCTCTATATCTGCAGCAGTCGTTGGAAGAGCAGGGGTACCTTTAGCAGCGGTATATATATCAGTGAATTTTTCTGAATGGACCATCGAGCGAATTCAGTCAGAGTTAGCACCTGTTGTTTTGGAGGTTGCAAACTCTATTGGAGCGCAGTTTTAGCTGTTCAAGTGTTGTCATGTCTTTGGTTGCAAATATGCCCAATTTATTAGTTCATGGGAATATTTCAGGTTAAGGATAAAAAGTTTTTTGACGATTTGATAGAATCAGTTGAGCCACCTATTGAGAATCACTTTATCTCCTACTTACCTGGCTACTGTATATAGAAAAGTTCGTTTTCCCCATAGCCTAACAACATAACTATAAATCCAGATACGACCTTATCCATGAGAGGTTACAGGGACACACCATTTCACAATGGCTGAGGCTAGCATTGGCAATATTAACCATTTAAGAAAATCTGCAAGTTCACCTTACTCCTGATAGCCCTGGGCTCCTATACATCGTCATTCCTAGCAAAATGTTGCTAAAAAGATGCTCCATTTTTGACGATCCTGGTGGTTGATACTAATTAATGATGTTAAGAAAAGACTGGTGAAACGGAAGCTATCTGCTGGCGGTACGCTCTTGTCATGCAACGTACTAAAGTAGAAGGCTATGATCGAACTTGATCAGGGATGCTTGTAATTAAACTCATAGGCTCCATAAGTGTGATGCTTGGGGCCACATAATCACATATAATGGGTCACTAAAAAAAGATGGTGCTGGGTGATAGTTAGCTTGTCTTGATGAATTTATGGATTTTGCTAATAGAGAAAGTGAGCTCATCGCCTAATAAACTATCGACAATATTTCCGCCGGTATTAAGGTTTTCAGATGTATTGTCATCAACGATAGCATCAACGTAACCCATCACAACATCATCAGAAATAGTAGCAACGATAACTTCAATACTATATGAGTAACCACTTTCTCCACTCTTCAGCACGACTTTGTCACCTCTTTGAAGTGCTTCTAGATCAATCGACTCTGGGTTGTCTATTAACGTCTCGTTAACCACTATATCACCGATGTGTTTGTTTAAAATGCTATAAATGTGGCATATGGGTAGGTGGGTGTATGATCTTAATATCCTACTGTATATTATATCCTTCGGCAAGATAGAACCCCTGACCTCATGACTGCCAATTAGTAGGATATCTTCCGACAACAAATACACGGAATGGGTTGATGCTGGAGCTTATGGCTAGAGGCGGAATGAGAGTCGGTGAAGTCTTGAAACTCACACCATCAGACATTCAAGATAGGACACTGGCCATTCAAAACCCCAAAAGTGGCCGGACTGAAGAGACGGTTTATGTTCCACGAAAATTATTGGTAAGGTTAACCAACTATGTAAACGGCAATAGTGTCGGGAGCAATGATCGAATTTTTCCAATCTCGTACGTTGCGGCTTGGTCGATGGTCAAGAAAGCAGGCAAGCTCGTTGATTTTGAATTACGGCCCAATGATCTGAGGCGTCACTCTGCGACCTATGCCTCCAGATCTGGCACCCCTATTGAGATTGTGAGCAAGGTGATTTTGCGGCACGCCGATTTATCGACTACTCAGAGGTACCTCGGCAAGGTGAATGATTCTGAAGCAATCAGATGCATTGAGACGCTGTATGGGTGATTAGGAATAACTGCTTTAGGGGGAGGACATAGTCAGGCCTCTCCCTTACTGTCGTGGTGTTCGTGGACTTCTTATGAGTAACAGGAAACACCTCAAGTTGGAGCAAGTGACAAGAATCGTTACCTTCGACTTGGCAATGTCAATCCCAACAATCAGTTACCAAATTTACACTGTCTTTGGTAAGCTCTGACTTACAGTTGCTCCATTTTTTTCGCAATTCCAGTATAGTAAGCAAGACTACCTTCACAGGACGAGTCTATAGTTGCGGCCTTGGTTAAATTGAAAGTGATCTATAAAATCGTGCTGAAGAGAAACATCAAATACATCTCCAGCACGACAGTGACATATACTGCATCATTCTAGGGAGACATCTTTCCTCCCAAGAAAACAGGCTCCTATCTGGAATGCTTATCACGTAGAGCTTTTAATACTGCCACTCCTTTTTTAACCCCCTTATCTTGAGAATCGATAAGTTCTTCTAAGAGTTCGTTAGAAACTTCATGCGGGTGATAGTAATGGTCAGGTGCCAAATCAGTGTAGAGTGGTGATTCAATAGAAAAGGCACCTGACCCTAGACTGTGAACACCTCCGGTCCCTGGGGCTCGTCTGAAGGGTGAACAATATGGGTAACACATCTCATGAACTATTCGGGTCAAAGAAGAATTGTGTACCAGATGGTTAAAACATTCATCAAGATTAATGTTTCCATCTCCAAGTGGCACTCCACATACATAAAATTCATCACCATGCGGAATGACAATATGGTCCTTAAAATGAGTGGTGAAAGTGTGAGGTGCAAGTTTTTTTACAGCCTCTACAGGATCTTCCCAGGCCATCATTGGATTTCCAATATCACAATGAACACCGACCCAAGGGCTATTTATCTGAGAAATCATATCAAGAATTTCATCTGCTGTTTCTTCTTCATGATTTTCAAGAGAAAGCGTTATTCTTTTCGATTCCAGATCAGGTAGGACACTCTTGATATCTTTGACTGTGGTATCACAAGCAGCAGGGCTAAATATACCTGGGTGACGAATACATGTCCTTATTCTATCTGCACCGATGCAAGATGCTACATTTAGAACATCTCGCAAATGCTTTGAGTCAGTTGTTATTGTGTCTAATTCTACAAAAAAATTATAGTACTCGATTGCCTGGCGGACCCTTTTTAAATGACTAGAGTCGATACTCCCTAATACTCCCCAATCGTTTTGGTTGTAATGTTTTACTAAGTTAATTTGAACGCCATCTAAGCCTAATTCGGCGACACGTTCAATAAAGCCGATGATTTCCATCCGTCCATGTTGAAACCATAGATGATAAGATTCTGTCTCAAGACCAAGTTTCATAGATTATTTCCTTTTTATGATTCCGCCATCATGATTTTATAGCTACAAGATCAATCTCAACACCTGCACCCATTGCCATAGCTTGCACCTCAACACAACATCTAGCAGGAAATGGACTGACAAAATACGACGCATAAACTTCATTCACTTGAGCAAAATCGGCCATATCTGTAATAAATATTGACGCTTTAACAACATTACTGAAAGCAAGGCCAGCTGCTTCTAATACAGCTTTAAGATTCTCCATAGTTTGACGAGTTTGTTCTTTTACACCATCACGCAATGTATTGGTCAGTGGATCAACACCTATTTGACCGGATGTAAATACAAAATTACTGGTTTCAACTGCCTGTGAATAAGGTCCTACGGGTTGCGGTGCAGAGTCGGTTTTTACTGTTTCGTATACCATATTAAATTTCCTAATTGTATAAGTAAAGTTTGTGTTTTTATGAAATACTCAGCTTCTTTAAATACCTGTAAATGGTAGGTTCCGATGTGGCCAAATGATCAGCAACAATGCTTACTGAGCCTTTTAATTGGAACACACCGTCTTTATTTAGCTCACGGAGAATTTCAATTTTTTCATCAGGATTCATTCGTTCAGGAGATACAGATGAATTCTCCAGCGCTCGTTTAATAACTGCACCTGTAAATTCTTTGATATTGGAATGAAATTCCTCTGGTGACTGTGTTCCATTGCCATTATTCATTTCTTTAAAAGGTAGATTAATGTCGTCCATCAGCAAGCTAAGAGATTTGGATACTTGCATTTGATGAGTGATGTCTACATTGATACAGACCATCCCTACAAGCTTCCCACTGTCATCCTTTATGAACCACCCCGAAGAGCAAAGAGGGTTGCTGCTTTCAGTCTTAGCTGCATATGGGCCTACGAAGTCTACCTTTTTGTAAACTTCGTCCGTTATCCACTCTAGCGCGAGTTGTGTTATTGGAGCTCCTACTTTGCGACCTGTTACGTGGCCATTAACTATTGCAATAATAGACTCTGGGTGATTATCCGTATCATGAAGTACAATTTCACAATTCTTACCTAACGCTTCTCCTAAAAATTTAATCAGCAATGAATAATGTCTCAGAAGTGAATGCATATCACGTATACCCTTTATAAGTAATTGGTTTAAGAAGTTATTTCTGTAGATACTTGTGAGTCAAAAGTATCATTCAATGAAGCTTGTTTAGTACCATAAAGATGTCCTGCCAAAGTAGCTACTATACTCACAGTACCTCCAAAAATAACTGGGCTGATTCCATATGGATTTCCTGAAATGGCCCAAGTAAGAGAGCAAACAGCCCCCGAAATCATCCCAGCGAACATAGCTGTGGAATAACCTTTGTTAGCATACAATGTATACAAAAGAGGAAAGAACATAGCTGCGCCATAAATTTTTGTTGCATACGCAAAAAGACCGAGGACACTTTTAAAATATAAGGCAAGAAGCATTCCTATAATGCTCCAGAAGATGATTGAACCTCTGGAAACCAACAAAACTGATTTATCATCAGCATTAGGCCTAATTGTCTTAAACAGATCAATCGATGTTGTTGTCCCTGCCACTAGTAATTGAGAGTCAATCGTAGACATAAGTACAGACAACAATGCTGCTATAAGAATACCTTTGAAAACCACAGGCATGTATGTGAGGATAAAAATTGGCATGTACATTTCTGGATTTTCCAAGCCAGGGAGTATGAATCTTCCAGCCATGGCACATAGAGTTACAACTAAGCCAACAACGAGATACCAACAAATACTATACCAATGGGCATTTGAGGCAATTCTTGAGGTTCTTGCAGCCAATGTCCGTTGGATAAGCATAGGATTTGAGGTGGCAGTGAACATAAAACTTACAAACAGACCAGCAATCGCCATCGTTGTGGTACCATTGGACCAATCCCACATCTCTGCCGGAAAACTTCCGCTGAAACTAAAGTCTGCAGGTACAGTGTTTCCTGTAACTATTGGTGTAATGATACATATTCCAACGAACAGCGTGATAAAGTGAAAGGCATCATTATAGACTACTGCATAAAGTCCACCAAATATAGTGTAGACAGCTACCAGAATCGCGCCTATTATAGTTGCGGTGACAAAGTCTACACCATATGGAGCTAACAGAATCTGTAAAACTAAGCCAGTTGCAGCGAGTTGAGACGACAAGGTTCCAATCACGAAAATAAGTGTTATCACCCCGCCTAATGCAGCAGCTTTGTCACCAAATCTTTTTCGAAAAACGTCAGGAAGAGTAAGAGCGTCGGTGTCTCGAAGACGTTTACTGATGACGGCAAGAACAGCCCACCCAGCGCACCAGGAAACGACAAACCAATAAGCTGAAATTCCGTTTTTATAGGCGAAACCAGCCTGAGCGATAACAGCAAATGCCCCTACCATACTGGCAGCCAAAGTGGCCATTGTTATAAATGTTCCAAGAGATCTGTTGGCTACAGCAAAATCAGCGGAGCTTTTGGTCCGTTTTGCGGCTACATAGCCTATTAATACTGATAAAAACAAAAAAATTACAAGAATTGTCGAGTCGATAGTACCAAGTTTTTCCATGATTCCCTCCTACGAGTGTGATATTCTACCTTCTTAAATGATATTTGTTTTATCGCTGCGATGATCCATTATTCACCATGATAAAATCTTTGTCAACATGATAATTATTTTTCTACCTTTGGTGGTGAGTTAATTTACAAAGAAGTAAGAACTCTCTGATAGAGATTTTCACTGCCAATGAGAATGAACAGACAGGTCCAACGATTTGAGCATAATTCCTGTATCTGAAAAAGCGGGTAATTCTCAAAACCTAACAACAAACAAGCGATCTGAGATCAAGCCTTATCCATGAGAGGTTACCGGGACACACCATTTCACAATGACTGAGACTAGTATTGGCAATATTAACCATTTAAGCAAATCTGCAAGTTCACCTTATTCCTGTGGATCTTCGGTTCTCAATATGGTGAAAGCCTAACACTTTTCGAATTGACTCTCGTAAGAGATGCTACCAGATTATTTTTCGTCTTTCGTTCAGGAATATCGTCAGGCATCGTGCCCAATACCACAACACGATCAACACAAATACTTCTTACAAATACAATTTTGAGTCAAACAATTTTAGCATAAAGAGGAAACCATGGAAAAAATCCATACGTCCAGAAGATGGTTTTTTATTTGAAAAAAAAATGCACTCTATAATTAATCCCTGTTTTCCTGTCTGAAACAGTGTGTGGCTTTAAGATTCAAATTAAAAAGCTCGTGAGAAATCCGATTTAGTTGGAATACTTTATAGAAAGGGGATTACGATGCGAA
Source organism: Desulforhopalus sp. (assembly GCA_047619065.1). GTDB lineage: Bacteria > Desulfobacterota > Desulfobulbia > Desulfobulbales > Desulfocapsaceae > Desulforhopalus_A. The sequence goes on along the minus strand of JBLHNA010000028.1, from coordinate 32,348 downwards.
TCTGGCCATATACGCAAAAGACCTAAACCTGCACGAATAGCAATCCAACCTCCAGTAATCCACCAGATAAGAACCAGTGAGGCAAGGCCAAATAACTCAACAAAACCAAGAGCGGCCGCAGAACAGAGAGTGGCAAAGATCACAACATTTCGCAGATATTTAAAATCACCGGTTCCCCAATGGATACCATCGGTGACAAAAGCTATTGCACCAATGGGTTGAAACAGGGCCGCGACCAACCAGGCTGGACGAAAAAGATCAGTCCCAACTGTTGGAACCAGAATCATGGCCACCCAATCTCCCACTACAACCATGGAGAACATTAGAAAGAGACCAATAAGCAGGCTCCAGAAACATACCATTTTTGCAACCTGTCTTGCCTCTGCGACCATAGCTGAGCCAAGATAAAAGCCGATAACACTCTGAGCAACCACAGCCGTAGCATCCAGAAAAAAAGCGGTAAACATCCAAACCTGACGTATGGCCTGATGGACAGCACCAGCTTCCGCCCCTAGCTTGGTCGCCAGACGAGTGGCTAAAAGAACAAAAAGAATCAGAGACCCTGTTCTAAATACCATATCCCGCCCTATTGCTAGTAAGCGCCGAATGTGACTGAGTTCAATTTCCAGAGTAAATCCCAGCTTTCTATGGACCAGATATAGGCAAAATAAGGCGCCGACAACCTGACTCATACTACTAGCTATAGCGGCACCAGCTATACCTAGAGGCGGAATCGGCCCGGCACCAAAAACAAGTAAGGCATCAAGACAGATATTCATCACATTCACACCCACCGCAAGCAACAGTGGTGTTCGCATGTCACCAAGCCCATATAGAATCCCAAATGAAGCTATGGTCACGAGAACTGCAGGTCCTCCAAAGGCCCGTAACGTTATATAGCGTACGGTATACTGATGAATGGACTCAGTTGCTCCCATAAATGCAGCAAATTGTGGTGCAACGAATATCAGAATAAGACTTCCAACGACACCTATGGACAAGGCCAAAATGATAGCCAGACTTGCAATCTTTCTGCCCTGCTGTAAATCTTTTCTTCCCAGCGCATGGGAAACTTCAGTCTGGCTCCCAACACCCAAGAAATTAAAAAGCCACAGGGTACTGCTGAGCACCACGGTTCCAATTCCCAATGCAGCAAGCTCTTCAGTACCAAGACGGGCCACAAAGGCAGTATCAACAAGGCCTGTTAATGGTTCGGCCACCATAGAAAACAGGACCGGAATCCAGAGAGAAAAAAATGATTTTACTGGAGTCTTGAGAAACTGCTGGAGATGATTTGAAGTTGTACTACCGGCCACGCTGCAAACCGCCCGCATCCATAGCATGCTGCCTTAAATACTCGTACATGACAACCGAAGCAGCAACACTTACATTGAGGCTCCCCACCCGCCCAAATTGAGGCACTGACAGATGTTTAATATCTGGATAATCGCCAGGGTCAAAGCTTATGCCAAACTCTTCATGGCCAAAAATAAAGGCACTTTCACTTGGTAAGGACGCCTGGAACAAGGTCGTTTCTTCCCCCGGCTCCAGAGTGTACATGGTATAGCCTTTTTCGCTCAGATTCTGATAGCAGGCTGCAAAATCTTCATGGAAAAAAGCGGGTACCCATTTAAAAGATCCCTTGGCTGACTTTACCTCAAAGTGATCGATTCCGATCAAATGGACTTCTCTTGCCCCAAAGGCATCAGCACTACGAAATATTTTTCCAATGTTAAAAGAGGGCTTGAGGTTGTCGAGCACGATGACAAAGTCATGTACTCCAGGAGTCGCATAGACAAGGTTGTGGCGGCGGTGCTTTTCATACTGCCTTGCTGCCCACTTCCTGGCAAGCCGTATCTTTTCCTTTGTGCTTCTCCCCACCATCAGCCTCTCTCAATACTTTTTGCACAACAATTTTATACGTCCAAATATTCGAGAATACTCTCAGCTGCTATGCGGCCTTCTGCAATTGCTGTAACAACAAGGTCTGATCCCCGAACGGCATCACCTCCGGCAAAGACCTTTTCATTGGACGTCTGATAGGGAAAGTCTGAATTTTCAGGCGCTTCAATCAGGTTCCACTCACTTAAGGTCACACCATTTTCAACCAGCCAATCAGGAGGACTGGGTCTGAACCCAAAGGCCATAATGACACAATCAGCCTCCAGCACAGCCTCTGAGCCATCAATTACGACAGGTCGCCGTCGCCCTTTCTCATCAGGTTCTCCGAGCTCAGTGGAAACAACAGCTACTCCTGTGATCTTGCCCGACTCATCCACTCTTATTCCCTGGGGCTGCAGATTAAAGAGAAACCGCACCCCTTCATCTTCTGCATTTCCAACCTCACGTACGGAACCTGGCATATTTATGCGATCCCGGCGATAGGCGCAAACAACATCCCTTGCTCCCTGACGAACAGCTGTACGCAAGCAATCCATGGCAGTATCACCGCCGCCAAGTACGACCACCCGCTTGCCCTCAAGGTTGACATAGGGATAATCCTGTCGTTTGATGCTCATCAGGTGGTCAGTATTGCCGATGAGATAATCAAGAGCATCGTACACCTTATCAGCGTCTTCATTTTCAAATCCTGCTCGCATGGAGGTGTAAGTTCCTGTTGCAACGAACACTGCATCGTACGTGTCAAGCAACTCGGCAAATGGTATATCTTTTCCAACCTCCACTCCGAGACGAAATTCTATACCCATTTCGGTAAAGATTTTTCGTCTGAGTTCCATTACCTTTTTTTCAAGCTTAAAAGCAGGAATCCCAAAAGTAAGAAGGCCACCTATTTCAGGGTGCTTGTCAAAAACCACCGGCGTCACCCCATTTCGTATCAAGACATCAGCACAACCGATGCCTGCAGGGCCTGCGCCCACAACGGCGACTTTTTTTCCTGTTGCTACAACCTTGGACAGGTCTGGTCGCCACCCCATCTGAAAAGCTGTGTCCACAATGAATTTTTCTATATTGCCAATAGTTACTGCACCGAAATCGTTATTGAGGGTACAGGCACCTTCACACAACCGATCCTGAGGGCAGACACGGCCGCAGATTTCGGGAAGGCTATTGGTCTGATGACAGAGTTCAGCAGCTTCCACAATTCGCCCCTTATTAGCAAGTTCAAGCCAGTCAGGAATGTAATTATGGACAGGACATTTCCATTCACAGTATGGATTACCACAGGCAAGACAACGATCCGCCTGCATCTGCACCTGGGATTCTTGGAATGGGTTATAGATCTCCACAAACTCATGGCGACGCCGCCCTATATTTTTTTTCTGGGGATCTACCCGTTCAACTTCAATAAACTGAAAAAGATTCTGATTCATAATCTACCTTTATTGCACCACCGCAAGGGTTTCTTGAGGTGAATGTCCACGACGTCCAAGTAAGGAATTCACATCTGATGTTTTCGGTTTCACAAGTTTAAAAAGAGTGACATAATGCTCATCAAACCCGGACAGGATTCGCTCTGCCTTTTTGCTACCTGTCTCTTCTACGTGACGATTTATAATACCCCGGAGATGTTCCTGAAGTACACCGCGGCCATCCAGGGTCAGAACGTCCACAAGCTCTGAATTGACTCTGGACGAAAAGGTATCAGATTCGTCTAACACATATGCGAAACCACCCGTCATACCTGCACCAAAATTCACTCCGGTTCCACCCAGAATGGTGACGATACCACCTGTCATATATTCACAGCCATTGTCCCCGATACCCTCAACCACCACCTTGGCCCCGGAATTCCTGACACAGAAACGCTCTCCCGCTTGACCTGCGGCAAATAACTTGCCGCCAGTGGCTCCGTAGAGGCATGTGTTACCGATGATTACAGCCTCGTGACTCTTATAACTTACCCCCTGAGGAGGGCGAACAACAAGCTTGCCGCCAGCCATTCCTTTACCTACATAATCGTTCGCATCCCCTGTCAATATCATATTCAGGCCGCCCGCATTCCAGGCCCCAAAACTCTGCCCCGCGGTGCCGCTGAAAAGAAGGTTGAGTGGTGCTGTGCTCATATCTTTATTGCCGTGGATCCTGGCTATTTCACCTGACAGGAGCGCGCCCACACTACGATCCGTGTTACGGATCGCAAAACTACCACCGCCACCAACTTTTGCAATAACTGCATCACGAAACTGAGCCGCTATCTTCAGATTAAGGGCACCTTTGTCATCGGGTGTATTAGGCTCTGAGTAAAACAGACCACTTGTTGCTGGTGGTTCCACCGATTCGAGAAGAGGTGCCAGCACCAGCCTTCTTTGCTTGTCTGTCACGCCCTCCAGCTCTACAAGAAGATCAGTCCGTCCAATGAGATCGGTGAGCTTTGCCACTCCAAGCTCCGCCATAAGTGTTCTGGTTTCACGTACCATGAACTGAAAGTAGTTCATAACCATTTGCGGAACTCCGGCAAAATACTCCTTGCGTAGCGTTTCATCCTGGGTTGCAACCCCTGTGGCACAGTTGTTCAGATGGCAGATACGTAAGAATTTACAACCAAGAGAGATAAGAGGGCCGGTACCAAAACCAAAGGTTTCAGCTCCTAAGATTGCTGCCTTGACAATATCACGCCCGGTTTTCAAGCCACCATCCACCTGCAAGCGGACCTTGTGCCGCAAACCATTGGCGACCAGTGCCTGTTGGGTTTCAGCAAGACCAAGCTCCCAAGGACTGCCCGCATGCTTCACTGAACTCAAAGGGCTTGCTCCAGTTCCTCCATCATAACCGGAGATAGTGATAAGATCCGCATAGGCCTTTACAACGCCAGTGGCTATAGTCCCTACCCCAGGCTCAGACACCAATTTCACACTGATCAGAGCCTTTGGATTGACCTGTTTGAGATCAAAAATCAACTGGGCAAGATCTTCAATAGAGTAAATGTCATGGTGGGGCGGCGGTGAAATAAGGGTCACACCGGGCACAGAATGGCGCAAAGATGCAATCTGCTGCGTCACCTTATGACCTGGCAGCTGTCCACCTTCACCGGGTTTTGCCCCCTGGGCCATTTTAATCTGTATAACGTCTGCATTCACAAGATAATGTGGGGTCACCCCAAACCGCCCTGAAGCCACCTGCTTAATTCTTGAGACCCGCTCTGTCCCGAATCGGTTGGGATCTTCTCCACCCTCCCCGCTGTTAGAAAAACCACCAAGACGATTCATACCAATAGCTAATGCTTCATGGGCCTCTTGGCTGAGTGCTCCAATGGACATAGCCGCCGAATCAAAACGGCTGTAAAAGGTGTCTGCTGGCTCCACTTCTTCAAGGGAGATCGATGGACAATCTTTTTTTAGCGCGAGTAAATCACGAAGACATGCAATGGGCCTGTTATCCACAAGCTGAGAATATTTTTGGTAATCGCTAAATTCTCCCCCCCGTACCGCTTTTTGCAGGGCCTGCACCACATCCGGGTTGTATGCATGGTACTCGCCACCATGGATGTATTTAAACAACCCACCACGTACAAGTGGTTTATGTTGTCGTTGCCAGCTCATCTTAGCCAGCCTTGCCTGTTCCACATGAAAATTTTCAAACGTTGCGCCCTCTATTCGACTCACGACATCACTGAAACAGAAGTCCACCACTTCTTTTGCAAGACCAACCGCCTCAAAAAGTTGAGAACATCTATAGGATGCAATGGTTGCAATACCCATCTTGGAAAGAATCTTCAAAAGACCCTTGTCTATCCCTTTACGGTAGTTGTACACCGCCTTGTTGAAGCTGAGTGTCAAGACCGATTCACTGACCAGCTGTCCAATGGTCTCGTAAGCAAGATAAGGGTAAACGGCTGTTGCCCCCATGCCCAATAGTACAGCGAATTGGTGGGAATCACGGGCTGATGCGGTCTCTATAATTAAATTTGTGTCACAACGGGTCGAATTTTCAACCAGGGTGCGTTGCACCGCACCCACCGCCATGGCAGTCGGAATCGGTAGAGTATCTGCTGCAATATTTCTGTCTGAGAGAACCAGAAGTACCACACCCTCATCAACCTCTTTTTCAACTCGCGTGCAGAGAACGTCAAGGGCCTCTTTTAAATTACCTGTTGCCGGATAATTGATATCGAGAACAACATGTTTGTAATGGTCCTGATCCAAGCCCAGCAGTCTTTCCATGTCAGATTCGACAAGAACTGGAGAATCAAAAATAACTCGATACGCATGTCCCTTCACCTCATCAAACACATTTTGTTCCTGCCCCACACAGGTGGCAAGGGACATGACGTGTCGTTCACGAAGGGGGTCGATGGGTGGATTTGTAACCTGGGCAAACATCTGCCTGAAATAGTCGTAAAGGCTCCTCTCTTTTTTAGAAAGAACAGCCATAGGTGCATCATCACCCATGGAGGCAATTGGTTCCTGTCCTGTCTCGGCCAGCACCTGTAAAACCTGCTCCACTTCTTCATTGGTGATACCGAAAAGCTTCTGATAAATCAGTAGCTTTTCATCATCCAAAGTCCGTTTACCTTCCTCTGCCTGTTCAGGTACAAAGGGCGCTAACCGCTTGCAACACTTGCCCATCCACTCTTTATACGGATGCCGTCTTTTCAGTTCCTGATCAATATCCCAAGAGGTCCAGCGGGTACCAGTCAGAGTATCGATGACCAACAACTCCCCGGGCCCGACCCTTCCTTTTTCCAGTACTTCATCGGCTTCGTAGTCCCATATTCCCACTTCCGAAGCAAGGGTGATCCACTTGTCTTTTGTTACCACATATCTGGCAGGTCGAAGACCATTGCGGTCGAGTCCACAGGCCGCAAAACGGCCATCACTCATGACAATGCCGGCAGGACCATCCCAAGGCTCCATATGCATGGAGTTAAAATCGTAGAAGGCCCGCAAATCTTCGTCCATATTCGGGTGGTTCTGCCAGGCCGGTGGAACAAGAAGGCGAAAAGCCCGAAACAGGTCCATACCTCCTGCCAGAAACAACTCCAACATATTATCGAGCGCAGAAGAGTCAGAGCCAGTGCTGTTAACAAAGGGAGCCGCTTCTCCCATATCAGGCAAAAGTGGTGATTTAAACTTATAGGAACGGGAACGTGCCCACTGCCTGTTACCGGTAATGGTATTTATCTCACCATTATGAGCAAGAAAGCGAAAAGGTTGGGCCAATGGCCATTTGGGCAGGGTATTTGTAGAAAAACGCTGGTGGAAGAGACAGATGGATGACTGTAGTCTGATATCTGCGAGATCGGGGAAAAACTGCTGCAAATCAACAGGCCGACACAAACCCTTGTAAATAATCACAAGATTGGACAGGCTGACGATATAGAAATCAGAATCATTCAGGATGCTCTTTTCAATCCGCCTCTTGACCATATAGAGGCGGCGCTCAAGATCCTTTGATCCCCAACCAAACGGTCCGTTAAAGATAACCTGAACAATGCCTGGCATGGTCTTTTTTGCAAAATCGCCCAGAACTTCTGTGTCCACAGGCACTTCCCGCCAGCCAAGAACCGTTAACGATTCAGCTTCAAGCTCTTTTTCGACTATCTCTTTGGCAGTATCTCTCTTTTGAGGATCCTGGCTAAGAAAAATCATCCCTACGCCATATCTGCCGCCAAGGGCCCAGCCCTCTTCCTTTGCAATGGCCTGAAAAAAACTGTCCGGTTTTTGTAACAAAAGTCCACAACCATCACCTGTTTTTCCATCTGCTGCAATCCCACCTCGGTGGGCCATCCTTGCAAGAGATATGATTGCAGTACGAACCAGTTTATGGCTGGCCTCACCTTCCATATGGGCAATCAGCCCAAATCCACAGTTATCTTTTTCCAGTTGGGGGTTATATAAGCCCATTCGATCCTCTTAAAACTTTTCTCAAAATTTTCTTTAAATATGTCATTACATCAATATAGAGCAGGAAATCAGTGAACCATATAGAGGAAATCATGTCATCATTCTTTTTGGCAAAAAAAAGAAATTCTCTAAGCCCTCATGACAACAACATTCCCTACGCTTTTCGCCCCTCGACACAACATCTGAGTTCAGTTAAGCACCATAATACTTTCACAGTGCATTATAAGGTCTATTGTCAGATAGGAAATGATTTGATATCTTCACAGCCTTATTCGCTGAAGTTTATTCAGCGTCCACAGAAACAATATCCAGCAACCTATTGCAAACCATAGGATGGAATTTCCAACTTATCAGAGGTGAAAATGAAAATTGATAAACAGTTAAAATTTGTATTGTGTCTCTTGTCCGTGCTTCTTTTAGCCACAACATCATGGGCAGGTCAATCCCGCTTAGATGAAATTATTGAACGCGGTTATATCTCAGTTGGAACGACCGGTGATTATAAACCTTTTAGTGCCTTACCCCAGAAAACCTGTCATGAGAGACAAGAACGCTGGAAACTCTATTGAAATTAAGTATTGAACGTAACTACCAAGGCACTTATCCTGGCTTGTTTCACGTTTACCGGGGTTAGTTTTCTCAACGAAGAGACAAATACATTTTGAGGGCCACGACATAGATGCCGCAACCAAACTTGGTGAGGCTCTGGGGGTAGAGGTTCGTTTTGTAAAAACGACCTGGAAAACACTTGTTCAAGGAATCGTTGATAACAGCTACGATGTCGCGATGAGTGGGATCACCAGAAATCTTTCAAGACAACGTCAGGTGGCATTGACCGACCCATATATCAGCGTCGGCAAATCGCCTCTTATCAGAATCGCAGACAAGGATCGTTTTTTAACCCTGGCAGAAATCGATACTAAGGGCGTTAAGATAGGTGTTAATCCTGGAGGAACAAATGAAAAATTCGTTCTTGCCAACATAAAGAATGCAACAATTGTGGTTATCGAGAAAAACCTGAGTATTCCCGCAGCAGTTGAAAGCGGTGAAGTTGATGTGATGATTACAGACAATGTCGAAGCGATGCTTGTTGCGTGTAAAAACCCGAAGCTCCTTGCAGTTTCACCTGACAAAACGTTTACAATAGACGACTTTGGTTACATGCTCCCAAGAGACGACTTCGCCTTTCTCAACTGGATGAACCTGTGGATGCATCAGATGCACACCAAAGGTGTTTTTACAGAGTTCAAAGTTAAATGGATTGCCGAATAAATCGTATCGGAGATATCCCCCTTACAAAGAAAGCAAACGAGTAAGGGGGAAATTCGAGCTCTTGTGTTCAACTACCGGATCGTAATATCACAGTAGTGACGAACCCCAGTAAACAGGGAATCCAGAGGGACTCTTTTCAATACCCACTGCCAACAATCAAATTATTTTTCGACCTTTTAGCAAAGGTATTCTTAATTTTCCCCTTCCATTCATACTGAATCCAAGTACCTTTTGGATCAGCTGCGGCAAGTGCATCATATACCGGCGGAGCCTTCTCTTTTAGACTCTCACCTTGAAGTGAGGGATGCACAAGCAATTTTCCATTCTCTTCCAGAATAAAGACGTATGGACTATAGGATTCAGAGGTAATACTTGTAGAATCTTTACCAGCATCCAGTTCAGCAACTATATTTTCTACATTGGTACTGATTGCAACTTTATCTATGGCCAAGGCGCCTGTAACAATAAAAAGCAGGGATAACATTGATAGGATAGCAGCTATTCTTTTCATTAATTTCTCCTTTTTACAAAATTACGCATACTTTCCCCCCACCAGTTTGGACGAAAAATGAGTGTAACTTTTCCATTGAGATTGTTTTCCTGAAACAACAAATTAGAAAGTCTCAGGACCCTGTATCTTCAGCCTTGCATCAATATTCCGTTCCCTGTATCAGCACCACCTCCTTTAACCCGAATTTCTCATGACTTTTTGATTTGAAACTCAATTATTTGTTTTTATGTTTTAAAAATGACTTTCTTAATTAACAGGGTGTTTTTCGTTTCAAATCAAAAAGTTCACCCTTTGGGCCAACAGATTTATCCGCAGCTGCTTCGTTACCGAGCATTTGCAGGTAGCGAAGACTCCGGTAGATTACTACAGCTTCATGCCCGGTGTCTCGACCTGCGAAAAACTTTGTTGGTGAGAAATCCGGGGTAGAAACTTTCCATTTGATTTTGGCGTACCAATCCATCCCAAATAACAGATTGTAACAGTCAGGCAGTTACCCTGCGCGATACCTTCCTATAGCACATTCCATGCCTAACATGTATTATTACTATAGTAAGAGGATGGTGGGAGATTTGGGAACTAATATTAGGAAGAAAACTGCAATTTTTACCCACTTGTGGGCAAAAAAGGGCAACGCGGAGAACGTTGCCCTCTCAAATATAGCCCTATTTCACAGAAGCAACCTCGAACCCCGCGCCCTTCCAGGCAAAAATTCCACCGGGATAGCGGTATACATTTTTATAACCAAGCTTCTTGGCCCACAGCGCACCATTATGACTTCTAGTACATTTCACAAAGCCACAGTAGACAATGATCTTCTTTTCCATGTTATCGCCTAAAAGATTGATGAACTCGTCTTTACTTTTACCTGCAGTCTCCTCATTATTCCATTCATTCATGTCAGGAATAGGAAAGAGAAACTGCACAGCACCTGGCACATGATTTTTCTTATAACTTGCCTCATAGGGCATGGTATCAATAACAAGAATTTCTTCACCTGAGGCCTGCAACTCGGCGAGTTCGGCCGTGGTTATTATGTCGTAACCACCTCGGGCTACCTCACGCACCAGCTTTACAGCTCCTGCTTCTTTTTCAACCTCATCTTTGAACTTTGAGCTACCAAAGCAAAAACCATTCGAGGCGGACATGAGCAGAATAAGCACAACTGCAAGAACATTTTTCATTTTCTCAACTCCTGGAAATATTTGTGTTTGATTTCTGATACTGATCGTACCAGATCGAATATAAAAGAAGAAAAATCATGCCAACATCTCTCACTATTGCAATACGTAGTCCCTGAAAAGCTCGGTGCTCCGGGTCTTCAGGCCCAAAGCAACCACAATCGATATCGAGCCCCTGAACTACGGCATAACTAAGAATTGCTATAAAGAAAAGAAGGAGAAAAATAGTGAGGTATTTACTGAGCCGTATCTTAAACAACAAAGCAACGGCTAAACCAATCTCTACCAGTGGGAGGATGACAGCAACAGGTTGGACAGCCATATCCGGCAACATCCCATATGCATTAATGATCTCCCCAAAGTCAGCTATGTTAAATAATTTTGGGAGAGCTGCTGCCAGCAAAACTATTATGATCAAGAAGCGACAAAACATTTCTGATACAGAAAAGAACCTCTCCTTGCCTGACATTGCAGTTATCATTGGTTTTCCATTGTATTTTTATTGGCAGGTTCCAGTCCACAGTGTTTGTCACGTGGATAACATGCCGTAACAACTTATTATTGTCCAATAGTTTAAGCCTATATATAGAGAGAGATCCATTGGTTTTCTTAATGAAGTTTTTCTTGACTACAATTCTTTTTTTGAACTTATGGTTATTGCTGATAAAATAGAAGTAGAGAAACAGTTATGAAATGAGGTGATTTTATGAATTCTACGAGTCCAAGAACACCATTAGCTTACAAATTAGCACTTATTAATCTCGCGGCAGGTAGTGTGGGGTTCTTTTTAAGCTTACTTTCTGATTCGGTATCAACAGGCGCGGGTCAGGTGTCAATCGGCCTCTTCCTTCTCGGAGCAGGGGAATATATCAACAATCCTCCTATCCAGGCAACCCCACAGACAGCAAAACTTTTAACAAAGCGCAGGCGTAATGTCAGTGAACTCGGAAATCTTCTCGATATAGGCGGTGTTCTTATGATTGCTGTTGGATTGAGGTCATTGTTTTTTTAACTTGCCATATGAAACACGATCAAAACACCATTTTTCCGTCGTCGTTCATTGATAGAGAGGGCGAAAAATTACTATTGTCGAAAGATATTTTGACTCAACCCGTGAGTTATAATAACCTATTACCTATAAGGAATCATATCCATGGACAATGTTCCCCAACAACGGCGAAACAATAAAAAAAACACCAGTTCAGGTTTTTTTGCCTTTGTAATATTGGTATTCTCAGCACTTGCAGTAGGTCTCGTGGTGATAATCTTGAGAAGTCAGGCTTAAGAGATTCACAATAATTAGTGCTACAGTAAATAGTGATTTTATAGTCATTGAAACTTAGCCTTCTGAATTGAGGAATAAAGTTAACATGTCACCACCTACGACAAATGAGCAACTACACCTAGCCGAGTTAAGTAAATACAAAGAACGTCTCGCAGAATCCTTAAAACGTGAAGATCTTCTTGTTCAGGAAAATAGATACCTGAGGGAGCTTTATGAACGGTCTCCGCTTGGTTATCAGTCCCTCGATGCAGAAGGTCACTTCATTGAGATCAATCAGGCCTGGTTAGATATTCTGGGTTACTCTAAAGACGAAGTGATTGGACAGAACTTCGGAGATTTTATCGGGCACGAATGGCAACAGCAATTCAAAGAAAACTTCCCAAAATTCAAGGCAATCGGTGAAATCCTTGGCTTTGAATTCGAAATGATTAAAAAAGATGGCTCCGTTTTGACGGTTAATCTTGATGGCAGGATCGGCAAAAACAGTGAGGGGGAATTCCAACAAACCTACTGTATTATAAAAGATATCACCCCTCAAAGAGAAGCAGAAAAAGAACAGAAAAAACTACAGGTGCAGCTCTTACAGTCCCAAAAAATGGAATCTATAGGCCGGCTTGCCGGGGGCATAGCCCATGATTTCAACAATATGCTTACTGCAATTATTGGTCATACAGAGCTTGCGAAAATCCATAGTGATGAGACCCAACAGATCTATTCAAGGCTAGAAAGCATAGAAGATGCGGCACATCGCTCAGCCGCTTTAGTGAGCCAATTACTCGCGTTTGCAAGGAAACAAACCATAGCACCACAAACAATAAGCATTAATAAGTGTGTAAAAGATATACAAAGCATGCTGCTCAGATTGATTGGTGAAGACATAACACTTGAAAATAAGCTGGCAGAAAATCTCTCATCCGTGCGAATAGACCCTACCCAAATTGATCAAATGCTCACCAATCTTTGTATAAATGCCCGAGATGCCATTGAAGATGGGGGCACAATTTTTATCGAGACGAAAAACATTAATTTCGAACCTCATTACACTGCCCAAAACCCCAATATTACGACGAGTAAATATGTACAGTTGAGTGTAAGCGACGATGGTGCAGGAATGGACAATTCTACTCTTGATCAGATATTTGAGCCCTTTTTCACGACAAAACATCATGGTAAGGGAACAGGACTAGGGTTATCAAGTGTCTACGGAATAGTTAAGCAAAACAACGGTTTTATAAATACCTACAGTGAAAAGGGTATTGGTACAACCTTTAAAATATTCCTGCCTTGTTATTCAATTGCACCTACTCAACAGATCACCAAAGCAGAGCATATCCCTCAAGGTAATGGCGAAAATATTCTTTTCGTTGAAGACGAGACAGCTATCCTTAATATCGGACAAGAGATGCTCACGCAGCTCGGTTATAATGTGTTGATTGCCCCCACTCCAAACGAGGCTATCCGTATTATAAAAACCTATGATGCTACGATCGACCTCCTCATTACCGATGTCGTTATGCCTGAAATGAACGGCAAGCAATTGGCAGAACAGTTCGCCAGGTTGATCCCCCATGGCAAATGCCTATTCACATCAGGTTATACAGGAAATATAATTGCACATCATGGTATCCTGGGTGACGATGTTAACTTTCTCCAAAAACCTTTTTCATCAAAAGATCTTGCAATTGCAGTTCATCAGGTTTTGACATTGAAATAATTTGACCAGACACAATCAGGCCCATATGATGTTCTACTGAAGGAGTGGAGAGTACCGTAAAAAGTGGGCTGTTGTGAATTTCAGAGAAGAATGTGGAGATTATTCAAGTTCTACCCGCTGTAAGATGAGATCTGAACTGTCGTCATGAATCACAACTACATTGAGGCCCTTCGTCTCTTCATACTGCTCAGCAAGTACATTAAAACCAAAAAGAAACGATTCTTCTACAATACCTGCACTGGACCCAATACTCACCTCAACCATTCGCACAGTTTTCATTTCATGTGCACGGACAAGATCCATCAACTGAGTATGCAGCCCCTGGGCCAGGGAAAATTCATGCATGGGTTCGCTCTGGTAGTAGTTTGACAGACATCAGCTTCGAGGAGTGTGTCCGAGAATAGGTATTTCGGAGTCTCGTGCCTCGCTTATCTGGTCAAGAGGGTATTCTCGGACAATTTCCTAGGAAGAAGATGACGACCTGGTCGACTGTACATGATACTTGAAATAGGAGTGACAGATGCCCTCGTCCGAAATCATACAGGGGCCAACAGGCGACTGTGGAGAACAGACCATGCCAAAGGCTGGGCAATCTGGAGGAAGCCCTCTTCCTGTAATAATCGCATTACACTGACACATACATGACTCTTCCCCCTCTTTAAAACGGACATTAAAGCGCTTGGTGGCATCATAAAGAGCCAGTTCATCGCGGATCACAAAACCACTTTTTTCAATGGTACCAAGGCCTCTCCAATCTGTATCCACAGTAAAGAACACTTCGGTCACCATCTTACGTGCCTTGCGATTATCGTCAGAGGAGTAAATAAAAGCTGACGTATCATCAAAGTGAGATTCATCATTACGGATCTGGCGAACAAGACTCAAAAGACCCTCTATGATATCTACTATTTCAAAGCCTGCGATATAACAGGAAAGTTTATGCTTTTTAGCAAGGTCAGTATATGCTTCTGTATCGGAGATCGTATTAATGTGATCCGAACACAACAGCCCCCGGATATTCAGTTCCGGGTCCATCATGAGCAGATCAATCGTTGGGGGGAGTAGCCGTATCGAGGGAATAACGCAAAAATTTTCAACGCCTAACCGAGCCGCCTCAAGAATAGTTTCTGCGACACTTGGAGCAGTGGCTTCAAAACCCACCGCGGGGTAAACAACAATATGGTCTGGCTCTCTGCGGGCAATATCCAGAGCGTCCATGGGTGAGGAGATAATTTCAACCTTGGCACCCTTCTTCATAGCGGTCCCGAGTGAATCTTTACTACCTGGAATCTTGAGTAAATCTTCACAACCCGCTGTAATCACATCAGGCTGCATTGCAATTTTAACAAAAGCATCTATGTGCCCTGCAGGCATGACACAAACACTACAGCCAGGACCGGCTACAAGATCGAGCTCTTCAGGTAGCAGCTCACGAAGACCATGTTTTAAAATTGCTTTGTTCTGCGTACCACAAACAACCATGAGGCGCATGGGACGATCAACGAGCTTGTGTAACTCATCCAACAACACCTTTTGACGTTCAAGATCCTTACCCAAATTCCGGCTCCCTATGGCATACCTAAAGCCCAGGTGACTGTTGTCATCTGGGCTTTAACATTACGTAAGCAATTGAGACAAGTAACATCCCAATATTCCAAAAAAAACTTCTATTTTTCGGCTTCCGCCTCTTTTTTCATTTTCTGATAACTTGCTGATTCTGACACCTTCTCAGCTTCAATCTTGTCAATTTCTGCACGGGTCAGATGAAATTTTCCACATGCGGGACATGTACCATCAAAATCCTCCCCCACCGCTCGCGCCTTAAGCTCGTCGATGGTCATGTGATCAAGTTTACCGCAAGCACCGCTTGGGTTTTCTGCACGAACCTGTGTTCTACGCGGGTTTGACATTGGAGCTTCCTCCACTAAAGTAAGTCGTCCGATAAACGGAGGACATTATAGTAAAAACCATATTACATTATCAATCAAAAAAAACAATAAAGGCCTGCGAGATAAATCATCTTCACCTGAAGCCTTTATTGTCAAACCCATAGTAATCTTAATTCTACAGGCATTCCCCAGGACATCTCTTAACTGACGATGTTGTCGATCTCTGTACCCTTGGAATCTTTAATGGACACTGATACTGGTATGCCGCCATCCAGGCGGTGAGTTGCGCAAGACATTCAGGGGTCGTAGGCGCGCACCGCCATCTCCACCTGATTAAGTAACCCCTCGTTATATACACCATCTTTAATAAGAGAGGTTGCAGCTTGCCTAACGCTCATATTCATCGGTGCAATATTGTGGGTCGTACCAACGATGAGATTCGCCTTGGTTATGCAACCGTTTTCATCAGTCTGATAGTCGTGAATAAGTGTTCCCCGTGGAGCTTCGACAACACCAACACCCCGACCTGCCTTAGGTTCAGCCTTTGCACGAACATTAGGATCGGTGATACCTTCCCATTCGAGTAATTCAATGGTGCGCTCACAGGCATAGATCATTTCGATCAAGCGAGCGTAATGATACAGAAGAGTTTGCTGGGCAGGACGTCCAAAAGAACCACGGAACTGCTCTAGAGCAGCCTGAGCCCGAGGTGTTGAAATCTTGTCACAGACATTTATGCGAGCCAGGGTATTGGATCGATAGATTCCTTTTGGAGCAGATAGCTCCATATCAAATCCCTCATTCCAATTCTTGGCGTAAGGCATTTTTGAGTAGCCCCATGGTTCTACATGTTCACCAATATGCTTGAGGTAATCAGTACCTTCAAAATCATCATAGGTTCCATCAGGCTTCATCAGTCGAAGCTTACCGTCATAGAGTCGTAGTGCACCATCTTCTCGGTCAACCGTACCAAGAAAGCCGGTGGTAATTACACCTAAGTCACTGATGACGTCCATGTATTTAGAAAATACATTTTCAACGGCGAAATCCAGAGCATAGGTTGAGAAATCAAGAAGAGTACGTGCTCCCTCTAAAAGCTCAAGACGCTCAGCTTCAACCATCGGCTTTGCAAAGCCACCAACAACACCCGCAATAGGATGGATTGCCTTTCCAGCAAATTTATCCAGCATCATCTGACCAAGCTGACGCATCTTCACAACCTTGGTCGCAAGCTCTGGTGCTGCTTTGGCAAGACCGATAACATTACGAACAGAGTAATCTGCATCTGGCCCTAAAACGAAATCAGGTGCTGCCAAAAAGAAAAAGTGCAGAATTTTATCGTTGATGTGGGCTAGAACCTGACACATTTCGCGCAGCTTATGTCCGGTAAGAGTTGGGGTCACACCAAAGGCTGCGTCCACCGCCTTATTGGAAGCAAGGTGATGCATCCATGGACAGATTCCACAGATACGGTTAACAATGCGGGGTACCTCTTCTGCTGGTCTGCCTTCGATAAATTTTTCAAACCCGCGAAGAGACTGGATGTGCAGGAACGCGTTCTCTACATTACCATCATCACCAAGATGTATCGCAATCTTGGCATGCCCTTCTATGCGGGAAACCGGTGCTATATTTAATACCTTTCCCATCTTAATCCTCCTCTACGACCTTCTTTTTCAGCGGTCGAAGTGTTCCGTGGGCTCCTGAAAACCTCAGGATTGAACGACGATCTATAACTGATTTATAGTCTATTCCATTACTTGCAAGTGCGTTCATCATATCAAGAAGCTGGTTGCCATCTTTAAGGACTGGACCAAAACAACCACGACATGGAACTCTTGCACTAATGCAGCTTGGTGCTCCTCGCTTGGCACAACCCGCTGCGGTCACAGGTCCCAGACACAGGTATCCCTGCTCGAGCAGACAACGCATTTCATCAATTGGTTCCCCTGCCGTAAACTGGGCATTGGTCAGGAAACGTTTCAATTCCTTCACATCGCCCTTACCCTCGCGTTTAGTCGGACAGCTATCGCAGACACTTTTGCCAGGTAGCACAGGATCTCTGCCTTCAACAAGTGACATAATCACCTCTGCTATGTGAGCAGGGTTTGGTGGACAGCCGGGAAGCTGCATATCGATCTTAACTTTTTCATCACATGCGTACACACGATCAAGCAGCGCAGGTACTTCGATGTTTGGAATCGTAGCACCTGGGTCGGTGGACTCAGTGCTAAAAATATCAGCGACCGCCTGCCCTAAATCCTGCCCGTTCATGAGAGCTGGAATACCACCATGGGTTGCGCAGGTACCCAGTGCAATGAGCACCTGACACTTTTCACGCATTTCCTCAAGTACTTCAAGATGCTCGTGATTAGAAACACCACCTGTGACAATTCCGACAACTGCATTGGGAATTGTCAGGGTAACACCCTCACCACACTGACCATAATACTTATGGTCCATCAACACCGGCGCATGAACGATTTCAAGCACCTCAGTGATTATTGGAACGAGATCTTCACCGATATTCAGGATGGCGATTTCACATCCGGAACAGGATCCCAACCACTCTAAAGCTGTAGTTACACCCATATCTCCTCCTGTTATGCCGCAGGGGCATCTTCACTGTTGACAGGACCTAATTTTTTAATTTGTGCAGTCATCTTAGTAACCGCCTCTACAAATTTATCAGGTTCCGCTGAAGACACCCAGGCAAGGCTGAATCTCTCTGCTTCGTATCCAAAATCTTCCAATAACTCTACGACCATATCTGAGCGGGTCATCGCTTTATAATTACCATCCAGGTAATGACATTCACCGAGGTGTCAGCCAAGTACCATGACCCCATCCGCACCCTGGGAGAGAGCATCCATTATAAATTCAGGATGAACCATACCAGAGCACATAACTCGAATAATCCGCACATTATGAGGATACTGCATTCGGGCAGTACCCGCGAGATCAGCGGCGGCGTAGGAGCACCAGTTGCAGCAAAAAGCAACTATTTTAGGCTCAAAACTCATGTGATCTACTCCTTTGAACTTTAAAGTTTATCTCGAAAATTCTCTCTGGCCGCGTACAAAGAACGTTGTCCGCGACCGGAGAGGCTTCGATTGAATTCAAGATAAGTATCAGACGGCCAGAGCTGCTTGTATCTGCGCACTGATCTGCTTCATTGTGAATCCAGCAACAAAAACTCCCCTTTTAGGGCATGTCCCCTGACAAAGGCCACAGCCTTTACACTGTGCCTTATTCACTCTTATGATCTGACCTTCACCTTCGACCCTTTCTGTAAGAGTGATTGCATGGTATGGACAAACATCCACACACAGTGCACAACCATCACAGTAATTTTCATCGACGGTTGCCTTTATAGCATCCAGCGAGACACTGGTTTTAGAAAGTAAAGTCGCAGCCCTAGACGATGCTGCAAGGGCCTGAGCCACTGATTCTTCGATGGGCTTAGGATAGTGCGCAAGACCCGCGACAAACATACCATCGGTTGAAAAATCCACCGGACGGAGCTTGGCATGTGCTTCCTGAAAGAAGCCATGGCCATCCACGGCAACCTTATAAAGCTTTCCAAGATCAGCAGCATCAGCCTTTGGCCTGACGGCAGTTGCCAGAATGACCAGATCACAATCAATTTTGAGCGGTCTGTGCAGAACATGATCCCAGACCTCTACACTTAAGACCGTACCATCTTCAGTAACCTTAGGCTTACCATGCAGTTCATAGTTGATGAAGATTACACCAAGTTTTCTTGCCTGTTTGTACAGAGTCTCGCGCTGTCCATAGGTGCGCATATCCCTGTAAAGGATATACACATTACGATCCGGATTTTCCTTTTTAAGAGCAATTGCGGACTGAACAGAATGGGTACAGCAGACCTTAGAGCAGTACATGTTGTCGCCTTCACGGGATCCAACACACTGAACAAAGACAAACCGCTTGGCAGCTTTGACATGCTTTTCTTTAAGTTCAAAGAGTTTATCAAACTGCACTGAGGTCACGACACGGGTAATACTATCATAGCTATACTCGGTTGGAGTCAATGGCTCGCCACCCGTTGCAATGATCCCGGCACCATGTTCGATAACCTTACTCTTGCCATCTTGTGCGGTGATGGTAGAGCGGAAGTTACCCACAAAGCCCTCAACGGCTGTCACCTTCGTCTCCTTATGGAGGGTGATTTTTTCGTTCCAGATCACCTTATCAACAAGCTTAGCTACCTGTGTTGGGACATGCTCCCCCGCCCAGGTATGCTTGAGATGTAGAGCATTTCCACCAAGGGTGGCAGTCCGTTCAACAAGATGTACTTCAAAGCCCTGTTCTGCAAGATTGAGTGCTGAGGTCATACCCGCAACACCACCGCCAATCACAAGAGCTTTCTGGGTGATAGGCACTGAGATAGGATTTAAAGAGTCACCATAGGTTACCTTCGCTGCGGCCATGCGAACAAGATCCTTCGCTTTGGCTGTAGCACCTTTAGGGTCTTGCACATGGACCCAGGAATTGTGGTTTCTGATGTTAGCCATCTCTACCAGATATTCATTGAGCCCTGCAGCTTTTAGTGTCTCTCTGAAAAGTGGTTCATGGGTACGTGGGGTACAGGCAGCAATAACGATACGATTAAGATTCTGTTCCTGAATCCGCTTGGTAATCATATCCTGTGTATCTTGAGAGCAAGAGAACAGATTGCGCTCAACATAAACGACATCAGGAAGTGTCGCTGCATACTCTTCAACGGCCTTCACATCAACGACGCCTGCTATATTTGAACCACAATGACAAACAAAAACACCTATACGTGGTTCTTCACTTGAAATATCTTTTTCCATTGGGAAGGTCGGTTCGGTTGTCAGCTCATGCCTTGAAGGTGCGAGCAGTTCGGCTACTGCCGCAGCTGCTGCAGACCCTTCAACAACTGACTGGGGAATATCCTTTGGTCCTGCAATGGCTCCACAGGTAAAGATGCCTTCCCGTGAAGTCTGTACCGGTGCAAAATCAGATGTTGCCGCAAAGTTATCTGCAGTAAGTTTGATGTCGGCTGTCTTGGCCAGCTCCAGCACGTGTTTTGGAGTCTGCAAGCCAACAGAGAGTACCACTACATCGTAGAATTCTTCAAGCTGACGCCCTTCCTCATTAACATAACTGAGACGACAATCTCCACCGTCTCCATCGGTTTCAACACCGTTTACCCTACAGCGAACAAAACGAACCCCGGAATCTGTTTTGGCACGTTCGAGATACAGATCAAACTCTTTACCATGGGTACGCATATCCATATAGAAAATGGTGGTCTGTAGCCCTGGTACGTGATCCTTTGCTATAACCGCTTCTTTAATGGCATACATACAACATACAGAGGAGCAGTATCCGTTACCGCAAAGGTTTTCATCCCGAGATCCAACGCACTGCAAGAATGCAATCTTGCGAGCTGGTTTTCCATCGGAAGGACGGACCAGATGCCCTTCGGTGGGTCCGGAAGCCGAAAGATATCTTTCAAGCTGCATCGCGGTGATGACATTTTTATTGGTCCCATAACCCCAGACGCCCGCATCCGTTGGATCATATGTCTCAAATCCAGGAGCCAAAACAACAGCACCCACATTGATCTCGTGCATTTTTTCAGTGTCATTAAAATTAATGGCACCGGCATCACACACCGTCTCACAGAAGCCACAGGCACCCGGCTTTTTCAGACGAATACAGGAATTGGGGTCTATCTGATATTTGAGAGGTACAGCCTGGGCATATTTTACGTAAATTGCTTTACGTTTGCCCGTTCCAGCATCATATTCATTGTCCACTTTTTTAGGACATTTCTCAGTACAAGCACCACAGGCTATACACTTATCCATGTCCACGTAACGTGGAGATTCTTTTACAGTTACATTAAAATCCCCAGCGTTACCATCTACTTTGACAACTTCGCTGAGCGTCATCAACTTTATATTCAAGTGCCGACCGCACTCTACCAATTTTGGCGCGATGATTCACATCGAGCAGTCATTAGTCGGGAAGGTCTTATCAAGCTGGGCCATGGCACCGCCAATGGCTCCAGACTTTTCAACCAGATACACATAGTATCCGGAATCAGCGAGATCAAGGGCTGCCTGCATCCCTGTCACTCCACCTCCCACGATCATTACCGACCCAACTTTCTTTGTGTCTAGCATGACGGGTTTCTCCTGTCGTATAGTTCTATAAATGTCTCTTTGCAGCTGCAAAGAAACATCTCATTTCGTATTATGCCCAGCCTCTAAGAGGGGTAGAGCACTTCCTCTTAGTGCCTTACACCAGAAACCTTGTCACTCTTTTCAGTACCCCCTCGGAGTCTGTCGCTTACCTGAGGGGTGTAAAAAACAAGAAATCTGGAAGGTGGATTGAAATATAAAACTCCAAAAAACCACCAAGGCACTTAAGCCGGCTTATTTTGCCTTTTTCCGGTGTTAGTGGTTACTGCTTACTGGGCATAATCAATGAGTCGGCAACAAGCTCCCAGAGATACTTCACCTCGACACCAAGATCATATTCTTTATTAAGAGATTTCATTATCTGATCACGGCAGTTGTGACAAGGTGCAACAACTAACTCAGCACCAGACTCAGTAATCTGACGAGCCTTCGTCCTTCCGTAATACACTCTCTCATCGGAGTACGGCAATGCCCATGCACCACCACCAGCACCACAACAGTATGCACCGTTGCGATTGGGATTAAGCTCGCGCACATCATTACAGCACGCCTTGGCTACAGCACGACCTTCTTCAAAGTAGGCTTTACCGAATGCTTTAAGCGATTTGCGCCCATAATTACATGGATCATGATATGCTGTTGGGATTTCATGAATCGACTTATCAAGCTCAATCCGTCCCTCTTCTATGTATTCAAGGAGAAGATCAAAAACCGTTACAATTTTAAATTCTTTGAGTGCTTCAGGGTACCATCTGTTCAACCCGGACCGGGTTGCAAAGTATGCGTGGCCTCACTCGGGGAGGAGGAGAACCTTACAGTTCAGCCTCCGCATGTTGTCGACCAATCGCCCGACAACCGTTTTCATCGATTCATCGTCACCGGAAAAGAGTCCCCAGTTTACACCTTCCCAATTCTCCGTAGGGATGGTCCATGATTCACCGGCAGCGTAAAAGATTTTCCACCACCATTTCATGTCGTCAGGCTCACCAAATGGTTCTTTGGAATTCACTGTGACCATGACCCTTGCCCCATGGACATCCAGTGGTGCCTTGAATCCGGGGCAACAATCTTCAGCCAGTTCCTCAGCTAAATCTTCACAAAGGAAGACAAAGTCGTCTTTTGGGATACCGAGGTTATTTCCCCGTTCAAGACACATGACAACCCCTTTATGAATGGGGCCTGGTACCTTATCACGGTCTCTCGCACCACGAATTTTACGCATAAGAGAAATAATCTGAATATTTTCAGGACAGGCCTCTTCACACTTGGCACACATGGTACACTTCCATGGCCAGGTAGAATCCACAAGTTCCTTATCCATACCAAGCACTGCCATGCGAACAATCTTTCTTGGGTCCAGACCGTCAACCCCTGAAATAGGGCAGGCACTTGCACAAGTGCCACAAGTCAGGCAGGAATCAGCCCACGAAGGATCTAAGACCAGCTTACTTTTCACACCATTAACGGCGAGGGGTTCAATGTCTGTTTCTTCTAGAGCGCCTAATGCTTCAGGATTAACATGGTTGGACGGATTTACTTGGGGTTCTCGGCCGAACTTTTCGCAGAGCTTCTGGTAGTCATGAAACTTCATAAGATACTTTCGGCCAGGCCCTTCTGTTGCGGAAAGGGTGCGAGCATTAATCCAGTTTCTTATGGTGTTTCGATGGACTCCAAATTCCTCTGCAAGCTGGCTGACTTTAAATTCATACATCATAAAAGATCACCTCACTTGACTTGAAGAGAAAGAACTTGTGAAACCTTCTCACACGCTATATTTACAGCTTTTGTCACTGCAGGAGAAAGGCCCGGAGCAATTTCCTCAGGGATGAATTCAATTTGTGCAGCTAGAATCAGAACTTTGATACCTGTGTTCTCTTCTAACTCCTGCAATAAATTAACAGTGGGGAATTGGTGGAGGGAAAAATCATGAATTTTCTTTGCCGGAATCTCGGTTGGGCGAATCTCAAAAACTTCACCCGGTTTTCTATCTGTAAAATCAACAGCATCAAGAATGATAATTCTATCGGGCCGCCCTTCTTCCATTAACAGATAATCAAACAAATATTCGCGTACACAGGTACCTACGTCTACAGCCTCAACAAAATCTGGCATATCGTAGGTAGCGTTCAGCTTGTCGACAACAGAGGGACCAAACGCATCGTCCCCCATAATGACATTTCCACAGCCAAAGATTTTAACTACTTCTTGCGATGTTTCCATTGTGCAAACAGTGCCTCCTGTTCAAAGTTTCAGGGAAAGTACCATTGCACACCTGTTAGTGCAACTGCATTTTTATCGAAAATTACGGGAGATAGGGCATGTTTGTGAAACTATTAGCATAATATAGGAAGTTTTCCTGATAAATTGATATCGCAAGACTAACAAGCACCACGTTGTCGCACAACTAACGGCTTTTCAGGTAGTTAAACCTGACAGGAGGGAGAATTATGAAATAATGAGAAGGTTTCAAATTGGTATGAAACTGGGAGATTGGTACGACCAAAAACAACAAAAGCCCTCCATCAAAAATAAAGAGATCTAAAAACAATAAACGCGTAACGATTAGCCCGGATTTCTCACCAACAAAGTTTTTCGCAGGTCGAGACACCGGGCATGAAGCTGTTGGCCCGAAGAGTGAGCTTTTTGATTTGAAACGAAAAACACCCTGTTAATTAAGAAAGTCATTTTAAAACTATAAAAACAAACAATTGAGTTTCAAATCAAAAAGTCATGAGAAATTCGGGTTAGATCTTTTCAATATCCGTCCGGATTATTTTTCTGCCAGCGCCAGGTATCTTCACACATTTCGGCAAGTCCATATTGAGCCTCCCAACCAAGTTCAGCAGAGGCTTTCTGCGGATTAGCATAACATGCAGCAATATCACCAACTCTTCTGCCAACGATCTGATGAGCTATCTTCTTTCCACAGGCCTTACTAAAGGCATCCACCATATCCAGAACGCTATAACCATTGCCGGTTCCTAGATTATAAATAACAACCCCAGGCCCCGTAACGACTTTTTCCAATGCTTTGACATGACCAAGAGCGAGATCAACCACATGTATATAGTCCCTTACCCCGGTCCCATCTTTCGTTTCATAATCTCCGCCAAAAACAGACAACTCTGCCAATTTCCCCACGGCGACCTGTGAGATGTAGGGCATAAGGTTATTTGGAATACCGTTTGGATCTTCACCTATCCGACCACTTTTATGGGCTCCTACCGGATTAAAATATCTGAGCAGACAAACATTCCATTCACTGTCCGCGACTGCAAGATCACTCAAGATCTCCTCCACCATGAGTTTTGTACGACCATAGGGGTTGGTGCAGGACAGAGGAAAGTCTTCGGTGATAGGAACTGTAGCAGGATCGCCGTAAACAGTAGCAGAAGAACTGAATATGATGTTCTTAACACCAAATTCAGACATTGTTTCAGCAAGAACCA
This sequence comes from Desulforhopalus sp., assembly GCA_047619065.1. Lineage (GTDB taxonomy): Bacteria > Desulfobacterota > Desulfobulbia > Desulfobulbales > Desulfocapsaceae > Desulforhopalus_A. The sequence continues at coordinate 7,045 of JBLHNA010000028.1, read as the reverse complement.
AGGTCCCTGTAATATTATTGTGGTAATAAAGTAATGGTTTCTCAACAGACTCCCCCACCGCCTTTTTTCCTGCAAAGTGAATCACCGCATCGAATTTTCCGTCCGAGGCGGCAAATACCCCAGTGAGGCCTTTTTCATCAAGAAGATCCACCTCAAAAAAGTTTATCTTTTTCCCGGTCAAACTTTCTACTCTTCGCAGCGACTCCATACTGGAATTTGACAGATTATCAACAACAGTCACTTCATGGTCACAGTTCAACAGCTCAAGACAGGTGTGGCTGCCAATATAACCAGCACCACCAGTTACCAAAATATGCATAGTTCCACTCTCTTTTAAATAGTTAGGTTTTACTTGGAATTAGCATGATCTCAGCTCAAAAACAAGCATCCTCTTCTATTATTTCAACAGGGCTAAAAAAAATCCACTTTGTCCATGGGGCAAAAACGAGTATTTTAACCAGTGTCCGACCGAACGGATATTAGCCCGAATTTCTCATGACTTTTTGATTTGAAACTCAACTATTTGTTTTTATAGTTCAAAAAATAACTTCCTCAATTAACTGGGTGTTTTTCGTTTCAAATCAAAAAGTTCACCCTTCGGGCCAACAGATTTATCCGCAGCTGCTTCGTTACCGAGCATTTGCAGTAGCAAATTACAGCTTCATGCCCGGTGTCTCGACCTGCGAAAAACTTTGTTGGTGAGAAATCCGGGTTAGCCACAGTCAGCAAGTCATTAATATTTTAAAGCACAACAGGAGTTACAATGCCATACGTAAACATCAGAGTTGCCGGAACATTAACTAAAGAACAAAAAGCTCAAATTTCTGAAGGTGTCACAGAGGTTATCAGCAGGGTCGCAAACAAGCCACCTGAAGCGGTCCTTCTCTTTATCGACGAAGTACCCCATGAAAACATTGCCAAGGCGGGCAAACTTCTTGAACCACCCAAGTAAGAGTCCTTACCCATTTAGCAGTTGAAGATACTCGGCTTCACTGAGTATCTTCACCCCAAGATCACCAGCTTTTTTCAGCTTTGAAGCGCCTACCTTTTCTCCGCAAACGAGCAGGTTGGTCTTTCCGGTGATTGAGCTACCCACCTTGGCACCGAGTCCTTTAGCCTGCTGCTTCATTTCATCCCGACTTCCCTGTCGCATGGTCCCGGTAAAAACAATAAGTTGACCGGATATAGGACTTGATTGCAAGGACCCTGATTCTGAGACTATATCCGTTTGCACAAGATTAAATCCGAGCCCATAGAGGCTAAAGAACATCTCTTTTACACTGGCAAGTCCAGGCAGGATTTCATCAGCGATTTTTTCACTAAAACCTTTTATCTCAACAATGTTTTGTCTCGTCAGGGTAAACACATCTATTAATGGATAAACGCTCAGCAGCTTCTCACAATTCCCCATACCCAAGCGATGGATCCCAAACGCTGCTAAAAAACGCCAATCTTCAATGGCTTCTTCTCTACTTCGCTGCAGCTGTGCGACCATATTCTCAGCCTGCTTTGGTCCAAAGCCAAAGGCTATAAACGCCTCTTCACCAAGAGCATATATTTGAGCTAAACTCTCGACACCGCTCGCATATATTTTCGTAATGGAGGAGGGACCAAAACCATCAACATTGCCAAGGACCTTAAAGAAATGTTCGATGGTATGGGTTTTCTGTGCTTCACAATCCATGACATTGACACAGACAAGGTAGTCACTCTCCCAAACCAGACCAGAACCACAACTCGGGCACGCATCTGGCAACTCGGGAGTCACAGGTTCAAGGACCTTTTCTATTTTCGGTATGACCTCCCCCGACCTCGAAAGCCTAATCAACGCTCCAGCCCCAATTCCCTTTTCCCTCACCATGCCATAGTGATGAGCTGTGGCCCTCTTGATGAGTGCACCACTCAGTCTCGTTGGTTCGATTTCTGCCACTGGATTTACACGACCCGACCTTGATGTTTGGGCGACAACTCGTAGCACACGGACCTCAGCGGTCTGCGTATTCTGCTTATATGCAATTTGCCAGCGATGATGATGCCTGGTGGCGCCCATATGCTCTTTTATTTTTGAATCAACAATTTCGAACACGACCCCATCAACATCATAGTCCACCTTATCCCAGAGATTTTCTACTATTGTTTCAAAATCTGTCAGGAGTTCATCACAGTTCCCCTGCCAATGTGGTAGCTGATTAAACGGGTAAAAGAGAGCGGCTCCTTCTGCCATTGCATTTGCAGCGGGCGCATCCAATTCTTTTTCTTTTATGAGGCTTGCCTGAAAATTCCGTGAATTATCAAAATTTTGCGCAAGATGTTTTGCAAAGTAAGATTTAGTCACAACTATCTCACCGGGCCCCAATCCTCTTTCTCCACTCCCCGCAACCTGAAGACCACGGGCAAAAGCACGACTGATATCTGTTCCTTTACGCCCATCACCTCTGGTGTAGAAGGTCGTACCATCATCATAGGCCGCATACCCGTCAAGTTTTGGGGAAGCACGAAAGAGAAGGCTTTTGAAATCGACCCCACATTCTTTAGCCGCCTTTTCAATTCTACTCGTCCAACGCTTGATACTCTTAATATCATAGGCTTTATCAGTTGAAAGCATCCGTACCGGAAGAAGAACAGTCTTGCTACTGACAAGCGGTTCAGGTTCAACTTCTTTCAAAAAAGGATGTTCAGGATTCCTGTTGTGTAACTCGGCAAGAAACGTAAAATCATAAGTACTATCTTCAATAAGAGGAACGCCACCTCGGTACAGGAGATTGGCGGCTGCTAAAAATTCCACCAGCATATCGTCGGTTAGCTGAGACACGTCACGACGAAGCTCAGCAATGTCAAGCAATTCCTCTTCACTTAACTCTTCAAAAGTAAACCCAGCCAGTTCCAAAACCTCAACCTGCTCTTCACTCAACTTCATACCGATATCCATAAACGTTTCTCACAAATCATTTTCACATTACCAACCATCTTCGTCTCATTCTCCTATACACTTAATGTGAAGATATTGTAGTATTAAAAACACAAATCCAATCGTCAAATAAAATATGACGATGTACGCTCCCGGCAAATGAGAAGGTAGCCGAGACGCACCCCTTGGAGACAGGTTGTTTTTTCACGTAGAGAAAAAAATCAACCTGAAAGCATTAAAGGTACATAATACTTTTTCCATATTGAAACAATACAGAGAAGCCATGAAAAAAATTATAGATCTGCGTAGCGACACAGTAACCAAGCCATCACAACAAATGCGTACCCAAATGATGGAAGCTGAGGTAGGAGATGACGTCTATGGAGACGACCCCACGGTTAATCACCTACAACAGATCGCTGCAGAATTGACTGGATTTGAAGCCTCGCTTTTTACCACGAGCGGTACCCAGGCCAACCTTATCGGAATAATGAGTCATTGCGAAAGAGGCGACGAATATATCGTTGGTCAACTGGCTCACACATACAAATATGAGGCTGGTGGCGCTGCAGTGCTTGGTTCTATCCAACCTCAACCCATTGATTTTGAACCGGACTCAACACTTGATCTTAAAAAGGTTGCAGCAAAAATAAAACCGGATGATTTTCATTTTGCTAAAACAAAACTTCTCTGCCTTGAAAACACCCAAAACGGCAAAGCCCTTCCGCTTTCCTACCTGGAAGAAGCATCCTTATTTTGTAAACAGCACCAGCTTAATCTCCACTTAGACGGTGCACGTCTCTTCAATGCTGTCATCGAAAAGAACGTAACAGCCAAATCAATAACTCAGCACTTCGACTCTGCTTCTATCTGCCTCTCTAAAGGTTTAGGGGCCCCAGTGGGATCGATACTCTGTGGTTCAAAACAATTTATTGATAAAGCAAGACGCTGGAGAAAAATGGTAGGTGGTGGCACGCGACAAGCGGGAATTCTGGCTGCGGCAGGAATTTACGCCCTTGAAAACAACATCAAACGTCTTCAGGATGATCACGACAACGCAAAACTTCTCGCAGATGGGTTAACAAGGCATGACGCGCTTATAATAGACAGTGTTGCAACAAATATGGTTTTTTTCAAGATGGATATTGAGACAGCACAAGCTCTTGCTGACTATCTCCAAGAGAACAATATACTCATCACCCCTGGAGAGATTACACGGCTGGTCACCCACCTTGATATTAATAGAGACGATGTTGACTTGATATTGTCAAAGATTGCAGACTTCTTCAAGCAGTAATTAGCAAAGGACAAGAAGGTACTTTCTTGTATTGGTAGCACTTTGAAATGGAGCAACTTTTCAACTATATTATTATGTTGAAAATGAATCAAAACAACGGCTATCCATTCAGGAAGGTACGGTCGTGGCCTTCTCTAAATTCTCGTCACCGTACCTTGCTGTTCAAATGGGCCCGCCGGTCCAAAGACCATCCAGCATTTTATACTCTACAATAAGGCATTCAGAACCTTGACACCCCAAGTCTGACCTTGTATATAGACTCTCCCAAGGGTCGTTAACTCAGCTGGTAGAGTATCTGACTTTTAATCAGAGAGTCGCGCGTTCGAATCGCGCACGACCCACCATGGAAATTTTAGTAGTAATGTCCCCATCGTCTAATCAGGTCCAGGACATCGCCCTTTCACGGCGACAACACCGGCTCGAATGCGGCTGGGAACGCCATATACTGCAGGCACTTAACGAAATTTCGTTAAGTGCCTATTTTTTTACTGGGCTTTTGTCGGGCCTTTTCTGGTGTTTAACAGATCGGGGAGTGCTTCAAGCGTAATAAGCGTTTCACGAAGTATACCCAATCAGGCACAATTCCATTAAATATCTCTCCTGCAATTATAAACAGCTCCCCCCCTAAAACCGTTTCCAGTCGCTCCTGGGGTAGTTTGCTTGGCAACAGTTTGCTATAATCTTCATCTGATTTTGCAAAAGGAAACTGCTCAAACAGATAGCGCAGCTATTTGTAAGGCTCAAGTTTGTTCGCTTTTGCCGATTCTATAATAGAGTACATGGTAGCGCTAGCATGGGCACCACCAGAGATTCATGCAAATAGCCAGTTTTTCAACCAATTCAGAAGGGATGTATGGCATTTTCAGCAAGGTTGTTATCAAGAGTTGCCTCACTCCCCCTCTCGGCCTGTAACCCACCGTCACGACATAACATTTCCTTGCACCAAGAAATAAAATCAGATAACATCATTTCGCGTCGAAATATTAAGCGACATAAGACACTTTACACCTGGTTTCACGAATGTTGGGTGTACCCAGGTTAAGAGACAGTGGAAAGATGTTGATCTAGACCAAGAGAATTTGTTGCGTATATTATTGTGGCCTCTTGCGAGCTGCCTAACAATCTACCTAAAGTGAGATGCAAAAACAATCTGGATGCATCTCCGACAGGCGGCAAGTAAAAACATGTTAGGAATTTGATCTCTCCGGAACCAGAGAGATACAGGAATAGTGTAAAATTCAGGATTTTCTTAAATGGTTGACATTGCCAATTCTAGCCTCTGCCATTGTGGTATCATGCGTTCCTGTAAACTCTCATGGACTGAGCTCTAATTTGCGTCATGAGTGTTTTATGCAATATTGCTCATAAAGTGAAATCAAGCTAAAAAATATATCAAATTGTTCCTTCCCTTCATCATAAAATAAAATCCGTAAAAGATTCGTTTACGAATTTCTTTTTTATCAATAATTATCAATTAACCATTCTTGGTTAAATGGGTTGGCGTTCATTGTACCAACTTATCACCACCATGTGATATTGACAGAGATATAATATATTTGTACTAGTATTCTTATGTTAATTGTTAGGCTGTGGTCTGAAATAGATACAATCTATGATTTTGAAATCAAATTATTCACCATCGTAAATTACGCCAAGAAACGATCCATCGTAGTAGTCAAACTTATACCTAGGAGTCAATCAACAAAGTGTACTAAAACTCAGTATGTAAAAGAGGAATAATATGAAACAGATACAATTATTGAGACCTTTTAATTACATCCTTATTATTCTGTTGATAGGTCTAACGTCTTCCAAATCTTTCAGCGAAACAGCAAGACAATGCAAGTCAGTTAGGGTTGGCGCCCAAGAATGGATGGCAGAGAACCTTAAAGTATCCACATACCAAAATGGAGAAAATATTCCTGAGCTTAAAAACAATAAGGAATGGCTAACTGCTTATAGGAACGAAAGCCCTGGTTGGTGCTATTACAACAATGATCCTAAAAACGGTAAAAAGTATGGGAAGCTCTACAACTGGTATGCGGTTATTGACTCAAGGGGGCTTTGCCCAACTAACTGGCACATCCCGACGGATGTGGAGTGGAGTGAGCTGATCACCACTTTTGGTGGAACAGGCCCATCATACACAAAGCTACAGACATCAAACGGTTTTTCCGCACTACCTGCTGGTGCTCGCGATTTTGAGACAGGTATCTTTCATGCCTTGAATAACATAACATTCTGGTGGTCGGCTAGCAAGAAAGGCAGTAAAAATGCATGGTACCATGCAATGCATTTTGGGTATAAGCAAGTTGCCAGAGATTATGGAGGTATGAATGCTGGTCACTCTGTAAGGTGTATCAAAGACGCTAAATAGAACAGAGAAATAAAATTGTAAAAAGTTCATTTGTTTTACTGTTTCGTGCATACGAGGTGCTCACCAGTTTTCTTCATCAGACAGTCACTGCTCAGGAGGCTACAGTGCGAACAAATCAAAATGTAAGTAATCTCTTAAGAGAACAATCTTTAAAGCTACCATCATTATCTTTTTCAATTGGTTCTCTACACTTAACGACACTTTTATTCTTCATCACTATATATAGCTGTATTGGGCTAAACTCTCTAGCTGTTGCACAGCCAGCCGCTTCTAAAATGGTTAATGCCGCTGAGCAAGGGAATCTATCTGAACTACAGTCCCTACTTGCTAAGGGAGTTGTTGAACGAAGCCGCTCTGCGGCAGAAAAAACATCAAATCATGTATACTTCCTGTAGGTATCTAATTCCAGATACTTACAACGGAAAGGAGTATACCATGAAGTCATCTGAAGTAAAACGATTTG
>JBLHNA010000027.1:0-64343 GCA_047619065.1 Desulforhopalus sp. | reverse complement strand
GAGCAATATGCCAAACAGAGTAACGTTTTAATGAATTCATTATAACCCCCTTAAAAGAATTTTCTTTTAAGGGAGTCGCGCAGCGATTTTTTTAATTCATTGTCAAGATGATAATGCTCCAAGTAGTGAAAATTATATTCTTTTTATATGCAAGTTTCTAACCGGATACTACTGAGTTAGCCCGGATTTTTCATCAATAAAGTTTTTCGTAGGTCAAGATACAAGCCACGCTGCTGTAATAAACTACCGCAAGTGGCTTGTAACGCAGACTTTGCGGAAAAATCTATTGACCCAAAGGGTGATTTTTTTGATTTAAAATGAAAAACACCCTGTTTTTCAACCAAATTATCATTTATAAGTAATATCATAAGGTTGAGATTTAAATCAAAAAGATCATGAGAATTTCGGGTTAGTTGCTTTTCTTTACTATACTCCGATGCGCCATCAGGCGGATGGCGTTGATTTTAATAAACCCTTCGGCATCTTTTTGATTATATCCACCTTCGATATCCATGGAAGACAGATCCTGGTTATATAGAGATGAGGGGCTTGTTCGGGCTACGGGATAGGCCACACCTTTGTAAAGTTTCATGGTCACTTCCCCGTCAATCAGTTCCTGGCTTTTATCAATGGCCACCATGAGAAACTCCATTTCAGGGCTGAACCAGAAACCGTTGTATACCAGTTCTGCAAATTTGGCAGCCAGCATATCCCGAAGTCTCATGACCTCCCTATCCATGGCGATGCCCTCAATATCCTTGTGAGCCTCGTGCAGGATGGTACCGCCAGGCGTTTCATAAACGCCCCTTGACTTGATACCAACAAAGCGGTTTTCCACCATGTCGAGTCGGCCGATGCCGTTTTCTCTTCCCACCTGATTCAGATATTCAAACAATTCCAGAGGGTCCGTCTTAACTGTATTGTCATCAAGATTGGTCACCTTAACAGGTACACCATTCTTGAATTCAAGCTTGATTTTGGTTGGCGTATCAGGGGCCAGCTCAGGAGCTACGGTATGGGAATAAATACTTTCTTCTGCCTCATGGCCTGGATCTTCCAAGATACCGGCCTCATGGGAGATGTGCAAAAGGTTATCGTCTTCACTGTAGGGCTTGGACGCGCTTTGCTTGGTGGCAATCCCATGTTTTTCTGCATACTCCAGAAGATCGGTCCTGCCCTTGAATGCGTTTAAAAAATCGGCATTTTTCCAGGGCGCAATGACCTTGATTTTCGGATTCAGGGCATAATAGGCCAGCTCAAACCGGACTTGGTCGTTGCCTTTGCCTGTGGCTCCGTGGGAAACATACTGGGCACCAACCTGTTCAGCAATTTCAATCTGCTTTTTGGAAATCAACGGCCGGGCAATGGCAGTTCCCAGCAAGTACCGACCTTCATAGAGAGTGTTTGCCTTGTACACCGGAAAGATAAAATCGGTGACAAATTCTTTTCTCATGTCTTCGATGAAAACCTTAGTGGCTCCGATTTTCAGTGCCTTTGCTTCTGCAGCCTCAAAATCTTCAACCTGACCTATGTTAGCCATATAGGCAAAAACCTCAAACCCCTGCTCCAGTAACCACTTCAAAATCACAGAGGTATCAAGCCCCCCTGAATATGCGAGTACAACCTTTTCCTTAGCCATTCTGTCTCCTTTTATATAAACGTATGTATAATTTTTGGCATTGGTTCTTCTTATGAAGAATATTATTGAAAGAGTCAATGGTTTTATGTATTAAATGTGCATAAATATAACTTCTAAGCATAATTATGCACATAATATGGATAATCCAGAGGCGTCAACACAATGAAAATTGCCGATCAGTTACAACTGATGCTATCCAGAGGCATTGCCGGCAACCAGAAAGAGCTCGTCAAGGCCTTTGCAGATATTGGGGTGATAACCACCCAGTCCGCCATCTCCCGGGCGTTGAAAAAAATCAATGCCATTAAGTCAGTCGACGACAACGGTAATAGTATTTATACACTTCTAACAGCCGCTCCGGCGCAGAAAGTGGTATCTCCCACTTCAGATTTTTTTGAATCCCTGATTCATAACATTGAGCACAACGGGCACCTGATTGTGGTACACACCAAACCGGGTACGGCAATGACCGTGGCTAAATTCATTGATGAAAAGAAACTTGACCAGATCATGGGTACCGTGGCAGGGGATGACACCATCATAATCATTCCCACAAATGTTAGTCGTACCCCTCAGGTGGCGGACCATGTCAAAGTCTATTTAAGCTCTTTAGGCATCATGGAATAATTTATTAGCCCTAAAGCCACGTAATGACATTATACCGCTGATTCCAGCATTCCAATCATAACCAAGTTTTTCCAACTGCATTTTTTTGCCTCAGGCAAAACTTCCATAGTTCATCCATATTTGCACCTCAATTCAGCATTAATCACTGTTTAATCATACAGAGCTCGGTGAGGCAAGCTCTTGTCTGTTCATAGATAGCTGTTGCTCACGACATTCACTCCTCCAGTACGCCAGATATGACACACCGACATAACACTTAGATGCCTGTGTGGATATTGTTGGGTACTCCAATTTAAACAACCAGCTACCTTTTATCAAAAGTCCTTTACCATGAAATTTCACATCATTGCAGTCTCCTGGCTGATCTTGACAGTTACTCTGTTGATCGGGACCTGGAGCACGGCGGCAGAAGACATAGATTCACCACTTCCGTCATCACCTGAAAGACGCGTAGAATCCTCAGCAACAGATCCTCTCGATCTCATTTCCATGGCCACGGAGCTCGACAACCGTTCGTTTAATCTGGAACAAGAGATCCTTGCACTGTCGGACATAGCAGCAACCCAAAAAAGCCTGACCCTGATGGCCAAAGAAGCGGAAAACCTTTCAAGAAATTTACGACTTTTAAAGAACAAAGAAAATTACGGCTACGATCAGCTTTTCGATATCAAAGCCCAGTTCAACCAGAATGCCGATGTTCTACAAGACACTATAAAATCCACGAATAAGGCAATCCACCAGACCAAATTTTGGAAAAAGGACTGGGAAGACGAAGATACACGCTGGCAGCAACTGCAATCTTCGCTCTCGAAACAAGTTTCTTCGGCTACGCTCGAACCGACCTTTGCCAAGGTCAACAATATCATCTCCGTATCGCAAGACCTCATCGACAATACTTTGAAACCTCTACTCTGCCAACTGCAGACGGCAGAAGTAATCCGGGCATCTCAATGCTCGCTTGAACTCGAACTCGATGGCTTAGTCTCGGTTTTGGGTGACAACCTCATGCTTAAGACAGGCCGCTCAATGTTTTCATCCAACTATTATTATCTGTTGAAAACTGGGTTCCAAAAAGAACTGCCTGAAAGTCTGGCCCGCATTTCTCTGCCCGACATGCAATTCGTTGAGCGACAGGGTTGGTTGATTTTTATCCAGATCTTATTTACTCTGGTTTTAAGTATCGGCATATTTCAACAGCGTCATCATTTGATGGAAAAGGAGCAGTGGCGATTTATTGCCAAACGCCCACTAGACGCTGGAATTTTTGTCGCTGCCATCACTACCTCTTCATTCTATGGCTCGGTTCCGGGCACATGGCGACTACTCGCTCAATGCGTTGTCATAATTTCCCTTACCAGGCTGGTGGATGTTTTTGTAAGGAAGCGCCACAAAAGAAGACGATGGCTTGTCTACGGGCTGTCTGTCTACTTGATCACAACCCGTTTATTTGCTGTCTTCGCCCTTCCCCTTGCACTTTTCCGATTATTTATTTTTACCACAACATTGATCGGTATATTTCTCGGTCTCCAGCGCTCCGCTGCCAGCGTTCGTAAAAAGGATGGACGCCTGTATACATGGGCTCTAAGACTGGGAACCCTTCTCTGTCTGATAATTTGCGTTGCCGAAATGGGTGGTTACAGCTCCCTGTCGGCACATCTGCTCGAATCTACACTGAAAACGATCCTCATTGTATTGGCCGGCTGGATGTTAATGGTTATACTCCGTGGTTTTCTGGAAATGGCGGTTAACAACCCCACTTATAAAAAAATTCCTTTTTTACAAGTTAAGGCCCCTCTTTTAATCAACAGATCAGCACTGTTGACCGACCTGTTCGCGGCAACCCTTACCGTGACATTTATCCTTGTAACCTGGAAAGTATATAGTAGTCCGGCCGAAGCAATGGAGGCGATTTTATCATTCGGGGTCAATTTGGGGTCCAGGCGGATTACCGTGGGATTAACCCTAACAGCAGCGACCCTTCTTTATTGTGCATTTTTAATCTCCTGGGCTGCACAAGCAATACTCATGCAGGGCCTTTTCACCAGGGGACAACTACAAGCTGGTGTGCGGATTTCAATGGCCAGGCTGGTACATTATGGCTTTGTCTTTCTAGGCCTTTTACTTGCTCTGGTGACCATGGGCGTCCAGCTGCGGGATTTCACCCTCATTGCCGGGGCCTTGGGCATTGGTATCGGCTTTGGCCTGCAGGGCATAGTACATAATTTTGTCTCCGGCTTGATCCTGCTCTTTGAACGGCCCATCAAGGTCGGCGACAATATAGAGCTCGACAAAAAGCGTGTTGTAATCAAAAAAATTGGCCTTCGTGCAACATTGGTCCAGACCCTCGACCGGTCCGAAATAGTAGTACCCAATAGTGATCTCACATCAAACAAGGTCACCAACTGGACTCTATCGGATCGATGCGCAAGGATCAGAATACCCGTGGGGGTTGCCTATGGTTCTGATGTTCCCATGGTAATGAAGACTCTCTTGGAGACCGGACAAGAACACGTCCAGGTGGCCACGCATCCCGCTCCTCAGGTTCTTTTTATGCAATTCGGAGAAAGCTCACTGGACTTTGAACTACGGATATGGATTTCCGAAATTGATACATTGGTTCAGACCAGAAGCGAGCTTTACCAGGAAATCGACCGAAAGTTTCGCTCATTGGCAATCAAGATCCCCTTTCCCCAGCAAGACCTGCATATGCATGTCGTTGACAAGCCAACTCCTGGGGCAGAAGAGGAGGCAAGCCTCGAATAAGGCTGACGCTGCTATGCCCGAAAAATAAACTGTTCAATGTTCTTTCAACTTCAGTTATGTGTGTTTTCCCTTTTCCAGGTGCAACTTGCACATATCGTCCATATTTGAGTCACATTTTGAAGCTATTTATAAAGTCACTCACAAAGCATAAAGACAAACTGAATTGCCGAAATAGCGCGCAACAACGATAACCAGCTAGAAAGAAAAAAAGTGGTGATATGAATGAAAAATTATACGAGACACACAATGACGGTCTTTCTGATGCTTCTTTTCTTCACCACCAGTTCAGGATTTGCAGAAGATACCCAAGAATTTGACCTGAAGAGAAACACGCTTATTGGCTATATGCTGTACAAAGCGCTTCCTGCCGTCCATTTCAGCCATAAGGAGATGAATGAGTCCCTCTCTGGAGAGATCTTCAGTCTTTACCTGAAGCAACTGGATTACCAGAAAAGGCTTCTACTGAGCAGTGATGTAACGGAGTTGCGCTCTTACGCCCACAATATAGCGGACGATCTTGGAAATGGAACCAATGTTCTGCCAAAAACCGGATACGATATTCTGAAAAAGCGGATCGGTCAGGTTGAAAAGATGGTGGATCAGATAATGTCCGCTGGTTTTGATGTAAAGAGCGATGAAGTCTACGAAACCGATCCAGAAAAAATTGGCTATGCCATCGACCTGAAAGGACTGGAGGACAGATGGCGTAAAATAATGAGAGCGCAGGTTATGTACAGCTATCTCGAACTTGCCAAAAATCATGAGAAGACAAAAGTGAAATTGCCGGATGATGAGCTGTGGAAACTGGCTAAAGAAGAGGAATCCAAAGTCATTAAGGATTTCTTTCTACGTCTTAATAAGGAAACTCTTCAGAATCATTATGACCGATTTTTCAACGCAATAGCCAGGTCCTTCGATCCACATACAGAATATCTTCCCCCTACAAAAATAGAGGAATTAGATATCCAAATGCGTGGAAATCTCGAAGGAGTTGGAGCTACTCTTCGCGATGAAAACGGATTTAACAAGGTCGTCAGTATCGTCCCCGGAGGCCCTGCGGCCAAACAGGGGATGCTCCAGGCAGAGGATATCATCCTCCAGATGGAGGAAAAAGGTGCTACCCCGGTTGATATCTCTGATATGCGTCCCGGCGATGCTGCCCGCCTGATCCGTGGAGCCAAGGGAACCGAAGTTCTCCTAACAGTAAAGAAGCCGGACGGAACAAAACAGGTCATTCCAATAATCAGAGATGTGGTTCAGATAGAAGATACCTTTGTAAAAGATACAGTAATAGATGCGCCGGATGGTGGGAAGATCGGCTATATCCTGATCCCAAGTTTTTATCGGGATTTTGAAAAAACGAACAGCGGTGAAGATGCCAGGAATGCCGCAGATGATACCCGTAAGGCTATAAAAGATTTGGCAAAGAGCAAACTTGAAGGGATTATTATCGATCTGCGAAATGATGGCGGCGGCTCGTTGATTGATGCCGTCGATATAGCCGGGCTGTTTATCAAGTCTGGACCTGTTGTTCAAGTCAAGGCCAGCAATGGAAAGATCCAGGTTCTAAACGATGACGATGATAACATCGAATACAGCGGTCCACTTGTCGTTCTGGTGAACAAGTTTTCCGCGTCGGCTGCGGAGATAGTTGCCGCCGCCCTGCAGGATTACAAACGAGCAATCATCGTCGGTGGGGAACATACCTACGGGAAGGGAACAGTGCAGAACACTATGTATCTGAATAAAAACCTCAGGGCTTCAGTGTCAAATGAAGTGGGAGATCTTGGTGCCTTAAAGTTAACCACCAAAAAGTTCTACCGAATCACCGGTGGATCCACACAGTACAAGGGATTTGCCCCCGACATTGTCTTGCCGAGTTTATTTCAGCATAGGCAATCAGGGGAAAAGTATCTCGATTACTCTCTTCCCTGGGATGAGATCGGGCCTGTAAAGTATACCGCCTTTAGCAATAAGCCCTTCTATCTGGACATGATTCGAAAAAAGAGTCTACAGAGGACTGAACTGGACCCAGCACTGCAGAACCTTGCCCAAGAGGCAAAAATGGCAAATGGACGCAGCAAGCAAACCACTGTCTCATTGAAATTGGCGGATGCGTGTCAAAAGATGGAAGAGGCCGATACAGAACGAAAAAGCCTTAGTGACCAGTTCCAAAACTCCCAAACAGTGCTATATGATGGCGTGCAGTTACAGACCACCAATGGGAAGGATATGAAATTAGATGAGGCCCTCAGCTGGAAAGAGGAACTACAGCAGGACTCATATGTAGGGGAGGCAATGAATATCATCGCAGATATGAAAAGACAAATGATATTATAATTCTTTCAAAATCTAGCTATCCCCCTAAGAGTAGGTGAATTAGTTGTAGTGATTCAGACCTAATCTGACACTGAGATCGTCAAAGCGAGGGTTACCGGTTTTGATGAACTCTCAAGCACTCTCTGCTACAAATACAGGTATTATCTTCTGTGAAGAGAGTACTCCAATCAGTAGTAGATTTTCCACAAATTCGGCAAAGATAAGTAAGTCCCGTTTCTTCAGCCTCCTCTTTCTCTACCTTTTTTTCTATTCTTTGATGTCTTGTTTGAACAGGATTAGGATTTCTATCTGGTTTGTTCTCTTTAATAATAGCCATCTTTTTTTCCATCAAATGCAGACGTCTTTTCTCCCACTTTCTTTGCACCTCCTTCTCTCTTAATTTTTCTTCTTCCAGTAGAACCCTTTGCTTGACGAGTTTTTCATACTCTCCCGGATGTACAAATTCACCTGAAGTCGGTGAGATCAGCATTTCAGACAGTCTATCCGTTAACTGAGTATCATATTCATATTTCTGAGGACGATGCACACAACACAAGCCCCGTAAAGTAGCCACTGATGCAGCTTCGATATCTAGATAATTTATAGAAAGATCACATAATGAGTATATTTGGTTATATTCTGACCGATAAGCCAGCCCCCGTTCCGTGGGTGATAGATGAACAAAGTTTTGATTTTCTTTGTCCAATTCAAGCATATTAGACAGGAACACCCAGGTAGTCGATATATCCAAATCTGCTAGGGAAATCTCTAAAGACATTCGTGACTTCAAACCATTTTCAAGAATCCAGTATCCATGTTTTTCAGTCTCGGAAATCTCCACATAACAATCAAGAGGTCGCGGTAGATCAGAATCCGGAAAATGCTTTTCTATTGTGACTTGATCTCCATACTTCGAATGCAACCATTTATACAACAAACCTCTTGCTTGTAATATGGTTGCCGATTCATTCTTAAGTGGACAATCACTCAAATTTTTATGAGCAAAATGCCATCGTTTTTTGACCCCCGCTTTAACATTTACAGGTTTATTGCACACTGGACAATTCAGTTGATTTTCTCTACCTTTCAAACGTAACTCAGGGATCGTTTCATTGTTCCAATAAGGATCGATAATTATAACTTGTCGACCATTCTCACAATCAATGGATTTAAACATAGTCAACCTTCTCTTAGAAACTCAGAATACAATGATTCCAGTAAAGATCAGTTCAAACGCCCCAACTCGACCTACAGACAAGACCAATCAAGTTACCACGAGGTCACAAATAAAGAGGCACTAATTAGGGACAGTATACTAATGGTACTAATGAAGCCGTTTTTGAGCCTTTTTTTAGAGTATTTTTTCTAAAAAATGGCTCTTCCAATTAATTAAATAAGCATAGGGCCCCTATTACTAGTTACTAATTGATTTTCAGAAAAATTCATTTTGCTCTTGGCTCGACTTTTCTCTTTCTCTTTCTCTTTCTCTTCAAACAATATGGCATTGGTCACGAGTCACAGGCTTTTTTTCTAGTGCCAGTCTTTATTGTTTTAAATCAAAGTCTACGGCCCCCTGCTCCCAAGGCGTGCGACCCTAAAAACAGGGGTTATCACAACTTGCCGTTGTTAACGAATATTAACGAGTTACTAAACGACTTTGCGATAAGGCTGGAGTCCAACTTTTTACTCTTCGCCTGCTTCGACACCTGGCTGCTTCTATTCTTAAATCTCAAGGTGCAAGTTTATCTGAAATACAACTGGTTCATAGGCACGACGAGAAGAAGACTACCGGGTTATATGCGGGCCATCTTGATAATTCTACTGCGGAACAGTCAAAGTGTTTAGGGGATTTTGGGCGTGAGCAGTTGAGTGGTGAAGGGGTCTAGGGGGCTACACCTCGGATGCTAAATTGTTCTCTTTCACGGAACCACCTTTATCAGATGCGCTGTGACTAACCATGCACAGTACCTACCCACGTTTTGGTTCTCCGTATTACTTCTGCCAACATGATCTATTTTTTATTCCTTTCTGAATTATAGTTCAAAATGAGTACTTAAAATCCGGCAAACAATCTATATAATCAAACTGTAGCTTAGGCATCTTCCCTGACTGTGATTGATCACGTGACAGAATTACAAGAAACATTCCAACCATTATGGATAATCCATTAGATGTCTTCAGTGCCTGAATGAGTAGAGGC
This sequence comes from Desulforhopalus sp., assembly GCA_047619065.1. GTDB lineage: Bacteria > Desulfobacterota > Desulfobulbia > Desulfobulbales > Desulfocapsaceae > Desulforhopalus_A. The sequence continues at coordinate 54,795 of JBLHNA010000027.1, read as the reverse complement.
TTAGGATACCCGAGACTATGCCGATGTACAGCGTGTATTCCTCCATGGACATACGAACTAAGTGGCTTCCATGAGTATTCCTTAAACTCCAATAACTGGTCCAACACTACTTGAGGTGCTTTACCTTCGAGCTTCTTCAGCATCTCACTAAGCATTGGTAGCCTATCAGCTCTTTTGGCACTTTCGTTAGTGAGATCTGCCATCAGTTTAGAAACAGCGGTATCAGTTGCTGCAAAGTATAGCCACATAGCCCTGACAAAAGCTTCATACTGAAGGCGTACAAGCCCAAGAGCAGAGGTGATATTCCCGGCAGCCACTAACATTTTAGCACTTTCAGCATGCTCAAAAGAAACGCTGCACATTATTTTGCTTGATTCGGCGCGTGCGGAGTTATCGTGGAATGAGATTTTAAAAAGACTTACCAGTACCTCTTCCAGCTCCGCAGAACGTTTAAGAATTATGTTAATTTTTTTGCTCCTCAAACTCTATATTAGAGTTCTTCTTTCTACATCAATGCGAATACCTTACATCGTACTCTTCTCCATCAGTTATAAATGTGACGTGATGGTGCAAATCAGTCCGAAAGTATTTTCTTTTATCATTATCAAAAAGTTGGATAACTTCTTCCGCAGGAAAAAACTGTGTTGTACTTCTAAGATCACAGCTTATTCCCAATCGTGCAAAACGTGAACACTTCTTATACCAGCCACTCGGCTCATGTGGATCCGTTCCATTCTTTGACCCATGGTGAGGGACTTTGAAAAATCGTGTATTAGTCGGGATTTGATTACCGATTTCTCTCCACACCTCTTTCTCAGCATCCCCAGTGAGTATGACACTCCATTTACCCAAAGTAAGCTTCATCACTACCGATGAATTATTTTCTGATGTTTCTTCATAATTATGATTTTCAGGAGGCCACAATACTTCCATGGAAACATCTCCGAATGGGTCCAACAGCTTACCGACTTCAAGGGCTTCATGAAATCGTATTTTACCAGTACTCTTTTTAGATTCGCGATCAGCAAATTTAAGCATTCTTGCTAAAAGGGTGGATGCATTACTCTTGGGATACCAGAATTCTCCTGAACCATGTTCTTGTATAATTTTTCTTAAACCAGACAAATGATCAACATGATCATGAGTCAGGAGGACAAAATCGAAACAGGGATCAGGTAACTCACCTATATAGTGCTCATGCCTGCGAAAGTATCTTTTGAGAAAATCATAGGAAGTTAGAGAGAATTTCGTATCATTAGAGTCAATGAAAGCAAAGTGATAGTTCTGCTGTGAATCAATCGACTCGAGAAATATTGCATCTCCCCAACCAACGTCTAGCAATGTAATCTTAAGGAGGGGGTAATCTTTCATTTATCACCTCTCTTAACTCTGTGTCTCAGTGTTCTCTCAGGCTGCTCTCTGTAACGTGCTTTGACCCCATCAACAACCTGTTTATTCCATTTCTTTATTGTGTCAGTTTCCTCAGGCGATATTACCATGTTATTACTATTGATAAATAAAGTTTCCTTTCCAGATATCTCAAAGCCAGCTAAAACACTCGTATTCAAACGATAAACCTCACCCCTTTTGATATCTAAGTAGGACTCACGCATAAGGTTATGGAAAGAGTGAAAAATAACATCTACAACCAGATCGTTCTCTTCAAAAAAATCAAATAGCTCATCTACTTTCTCAACACTAGTAAAATAGCCTCCTCCTAACACCCCAGTTAGTATAAACCTATGATTAGATTCCAACCACATAACTGGCAGGGATAAAGGTTTCAAAACATCAACACCGCTATCCGGATATTTACTCAATTCAATATTTAATATTTGTTGACTGCTTTCTGTAAAAGTCACCACAAAATAATAAAATCGGACAATTTGTTCAAATTCATCGCCTTCAGATTTATCAATGAAGATTGGAACCAGATTTTCATTATTCATATGGACTCCTTTTAAGTCCTATTGCATTTTTATCAGGTTGGATACCACAAAAACCTTTTATACTGGTCTTCCTCTGCTTCTCTTTCTGATTCAGGGATTGGACGTCATAGTTCAATCCCTCCCTCGATATCACCGATAAAACACTGTTACCACTCACCCACGCTACAGCTCCATCACCTCTTATCCATACCCTAGTCGAAATGTTAAAGTTCCCCTGATACTTCTTTGAGTTAGTTAACTTTTTCCCTCTCTTGACCTTCATCCATTGATAGCTACCGGACTCTGCTTTCAAGATTGCCTGTATTTCATCATTCTGCAAGACAGCATCTGGTGTGCTTTGTCTTGCTAGTTTCATGTATGAAATTATGACAGCTTGGTCATTGAGATAAGCTGAACGGATACGCCAACCATTATGATGATATCGTATCTCATTCGTTCCTTTGAATAGAAGCACCATAATCACGGAAGATTCGTTAACAGGTGCTCCGTATCGTGCTATAGCTGGGAGAGTGATTCGAGCAGGCGTACGTGGGAATCACGAATAACTACGAAAATATTACAACCTTTTTATCAATTTTCTTGATTTACTTCGTAGGAAATAATCGTCAATGCGCCACATCATTTATTAAAATTTCATCCCATGGATTGTTTTCTTCGGGTGCTGGATGACGTATTTCATCAATTGGCCGACCATACTCTCGTCTCTCAAGTTCGACATGAGCTAACAAATGTTTACAACCATTAGCAACGTTCCCAGTTCCCTTTGCTCTAGTGAAAAGCTCTCCCTTAATATCGTTATGGGCTCTTTGAGTAATTTCATAAGACCCTGATTGAGCAGGTACATTTAACTCAAACAAACTAATAATCGCGTGAAAGGCCGGCATATTGTCATCAACTGCTCTTTCATCATCAACAGCATCAATTAAATATTGATGAAGTAGATGATCCGCTCCTTCGATTTTAGAGAAAACATCAATTACCATAGAGTCTGCGGAGAAAGATCGTACATTTCGACAAGTGATTATAAAATCTTCTAACTCGTCAGGATTATCTTTAAAATGGCAAATTAATTGCGGTGTAAATCTTCCTCTCATAAAACTATTAATAATCCGATCAGAAATTGAACCATCTTTTAATTTTGCCATAAAATCAGACAATTTACTTTGGTCCGGATCATTCACCATTGCTTCGGCATATTCTTTTGACAATCTCTCATTCTCATTAATCTCACTTTCCAGACTGGCAATAATATCCCTTGCTGTTTCAGCGTTAATTGATCCAATATTTCTAATCTGAAGTTTGTCGAAAATGTTTCATGCCGCCATCCGTAATAATGTGGTTACAAACGAATAAACAACCGATTTGCTTGGGACAGGGCAAAGTATTGTAAAATTAGATTCCATGGCCGCTTTCGCTATCAACCTTCGAACATCTGAAAAGGCATAATGGTTTCGACCTTTAACGGTATGTCTCCTGTTTGGAGTTTTCTCCAACATACAGGCATAAACCCAGGTCAATGTAGTGGCCATCATGCAGAACTCCAGGTGATTTGTAACGGCTACTGCATTTCTGGTTTGGGTTTCCGCACTACCGATATCCCTTTTTAGCTCCTTGAAGCAAGCCTCGATTTTCCATCTGGCGCCGTAGTACTCGACAATCTCTTTAACGGATAAAGTCAGATCGGTGGAAAACAGAGCAACCCATTGTGTTTTACGGTAAACCCAGACTACTCGCACCCTGCATTTGAGACTCTTGAGTATAACAACTTTGTCGTAGGCCTGTACCGTTCGTTCTTTCCCATAAAGATTAACGGTATATTCTTGTTGCAACATCCGTTGCCTGCACGCAAGGCTAGATGTTGTACCAAGTTTGTCGCCATATTTTTTAGGCCTACCACGTCTTTTTGTGGTCGGAGCCGAGGGTTCGTCAAACAAATTATTGTTGGAACGAAGCCGGGATATCATATGAACTCGGTCTCCCAACTCTTTATGCAATGGTTTCCACATACCGTTATTGCCAAACCAAGAGTCTGTCGCTACCAGAATATTGGATTCCGATAACTCGGTTGCAAGAGAACAGAGCATATCAACGGACTGCTCATGTTTACAGCGAAATTTAACATCTTTACCGTTGTGCTTAGGACTATTAACCTCAATATCCTTTTCGAGATGATAGTAACACTGACTCAGTGGCAAGCATGCCCAGCGACCTTTGATTACTTTAAGAAGTCCAATAGAAACAACATTCTGGGCCCAAGGATATTTTGATTGATTCTGTTTGGCAGCATGATCGAATACATTAGCGCACCCAAAAATGTTTTTACCTGTCTTGGGGTTGATAAAGTCATCAAGAGCTACAAGCAACCTCCCGTTGGTTTCCGGTTCCGGAATAAGTTTCCACATCCTTGTCCACAACCGATTCCATGGGATCTTCGGCGATGCCATAAACCTATAATACTTTTTTTTCCTGATAGAGAACCCGAAGAAGAGTTCAAGAGCCCGGAGAAGATTGGATGTTCTTGATGAGGTAAATGGAAGAATGATTGCGAGCAAGGTATATACGAACCACGGCCCTCGCTCCTCACTTTTTCGGGAAGTGGCAAATTCTTCTTTGAGTTCACTGAGCAATGGATGTAGTATGTGCATGCGAGGTCCTTGTTATGATTTGTCTTTTTGCAATTACAATATACCATAACTTGGCCTCGCGTTCACTTCTAACCTACTGTTTTGTATAATAAAATACTAATTTCTGATAAAAAAACCGAAATATTATATTGAGTAATATCAACATGTTACGGGGGTGACTTTTCCCGTCAGCAAACTGGAATCATTTGATGTTTTTGCTGCAGCAACTTTTCCTACTCATGGCTGATCTTAAATACTATCACTAAAAAAGCGTCAAACTTCAGTTTCTAATAATATCGTTTGTATTTGCAAATTGTTTCCATTGACCAAGATAGTAGTCAACTGGCTTATTTAACAGTTCAATTTCATCTACACTTAGCAATAGTCTAATAAGAGAGGTCATGTCATCCCGCTTGTGGTCACTATACACACCTTTGCCATCAGAGTTTTCATACAAATCCTCCAGATAAGTAATCACCTCCTTATCATTAAGTAATAGTCCTTGCCGCATAAGTCCTTGAATAACACCAACCGAGTGATTGATATTGATCAGCCCACTGGCCAACGCATGATTAATAGGTTCTATCACCTCCGGACTTGCAATACCTGCCAAAAGAGCTGCCAGATGGCCAATAGAACCCTCTGGAACTCTAATACCAAACTGTTCGTTTTGATGATTTTGTTCAAGGTACTTAGCTACTGTTTTTGCCAGTTTCTGTCCTAATTTCTTAGCTATTTGATCAGTCAGAGGCTGAAGAGCTTCCTCTGGTTGTCTATTTACAAGATTTTGTTTTCTACGTTCTTTACCTTCTTGGCAAGCACCCATTAAACCTGACCCAAAGCTTTCTTTTTTACTGCTCCATGGTTCATTTATTATTCTAACCATCGACCCAACTACAAATTCCATAGCTTCGGGGTGATCTGCCAATTCTAAAAGCTCTGGAAGAGCCACTTCACCGCATCGTCCAAGCGCAGATTTTAAGTCTTCGGAGTACATAGGATTCTGAGGCCGACGTCCCATTCCCTTCTTAGCCCACTTAGACATCCTCTCTTGATAAACATTCCAGATATCAAGATGAAGCTGACAGCATTCTATTATAAAAGGCATGTATTGGTGAGGATCGACATAACTAGCAATAGAGCAAAGATAAATTCTTACAAGATTTTGAGGATCTTCAGCCGTCTCCTCTTTTTCAGCAAAAAGTAAGATGAGCACATCAACATCGTCTATAGTGGGAAGCCATTCCTTAATCACTCCTGCATGATCATCAGATTTAATCCGAAGATTAAGGAACTTTAATATCAGTGCTGCCTCTTCATACGAGGATTCTCTGCCGAACTTTCTTACAACTTCTAATAGATTATCCCCCTCAGCATTTTTCAGGATCTCTTCTATTTTTTTATACTTCAATCTGTCTTTATCAGATATCTCTTTGTACTCTTTCCCATCTTCATGAAGAAGGAAATCTAAACATTTTTTTACTTGATCAGAACTTGCTAGAGGTCCAATAATCTTTCCATCAAGAAAGTTTATATCCTTTCCCTGTGATAAGTAGTCCAACATCCTTTGAAAAATTAAATGCTTTATATCGCTAGACATTTTCTGCAAGCATGTTCCCACCCACGTAGGTGGAAAAGGTTGGTATCTGATTATATGGTCTTGTGGACTGGGGGGCTTCTTTGCAAAAGCCAATTCTTTAGCAACATCAAGCATACGTTCTGGGAAATATGTTTGAGCAATCATTAGAAGATCATCATCATGCATATAGTACTCTTGATCTGCTAAACGCTCAAGAACGGCATCTTGATATATAGCACCAAACTCATTAGGAAATGCTAGAGACAACTCCACTTGTGCTCCACTTGGAATCTCATCAGTAGAGAAAGACTTTATCCTTTCCAAAATTTCTTTTACATCATCTCCCAATTCTGAATAATATTGAATACAACTAATTACATTGTGATCTGTCAGAACTTCTATGGGAGCATCAAACAAAGATTTTATGGGCACTTCTGAGGCAGGATATTCCCAAGAAAAGATGGAGACTGCTGCAGATCGGATCTCTGGGATGGATTCAAACCTAGCTAACTTAACAATATATTCATAATTGTCAGGATGCTTTGCTGTTTCATTTATGAATTCTATACGTCGCTCTAAAGGCCATGCATTAATACGCATTTCAGCCTCGTCTCCTAACTGCAATATCGAGATTTCTGTACTATTTAAACGATATGTTTTTAGTCGGTTTTGATGGTTTGCATCTTCAAGCAACGCCCATAGATGACCAGCAAATACGGGTAGACAAGACGCAATCTGGTAGGCAACACTACGGCTACCCCCATTATTAAACCACTGGTTGATAGATTTAAGGTGGAATCTGCAGTTCCTTTTTACAGCGACGGTTAAGTCAGTTCGCCATTTTTTTATACCATTTTCTTTATACAAATACAGAGCCGTGCTATTATAGTTCTGCTCACTCGGAGGATAGGGCAACGCTGAGGAGCGACCCGAGCGCCGTAGTGAGTGACTTGAGAATAGGAGGCTGGGTGTGGAAACATACTCAGCCTTTCCTCTTAGTACCTTCCTATTCTTAAGTCCTTAAGGCGTTAAACCTACTTCCGGCCAGCGAAGCGAGCCGGAAGCAATTGAGGGGCGTCCCCCCTTTCTTCAATGCGTTGTCGATGTTGAAAATACCTCAAATGGTGTCTGCTTGTTCAATGAGGAATGTTTCCTTTGCTTATTGTAGTAATCGAAATACCGGCTAAGCCCTCGATATAATGCATGTCCATCCGAATAAGCTTTGGGATAAATGTCTTCGTATTTTACCGTCCACCATAGACGTTCAATGAAAACATTGTCAAGAGCGCGGCCACGACCATCCATACTGATTGCAATGTTCTTATCAAGCAACACCCCTGTAAAGGCCTCAGAAGTGAACTGTGATCCCTGATCGGTGTTGAATATTGTCGGTTTACCCTGCGTCAATGCTTGCTCTAAGGCAGCTACGCAGAAGAGGTTTCCCATGGTATTCGAAAGCTCCCAAGCAAGAACGTAGCGGCTATACCAATCAATCACCGCTGCAAGGTACATGAACCCGTATCGCATTGGGATGTACGTGATATCCATGCTCCACACCTGATCCACCTCCTCAATATCCATGTTGCGGAGTAGGTATGGATAAATTTTATGCCCTGGCGCTGGTTTGCTTGTGTGAGGCCCTGGTGTTATGGCCTGAAGCCCCATAAGTCGCATTAGACGAGCTATTCGTTTATGATTAACCCGATACCCCTTATCTCGCAACCAATCAGTCATTCGCGGATAACCAAACTCGGGATGTCGCAAATACTGTTCGTCAATCAGCCGCATCAACATGAGATTTTCCTCTGTTTCAACTACAGGTTCGTAGTAAACACAAGATCTTGATACGCCTGCCAATCTACATTGTCGTCTGATGGAATAATCAGGACTCACCTCCACCCAATTTCTTCGGGTTGATAGTGGCAGGCTCATAGCTTTTTTTCAAGCCATTTAATATCCATCTTCAGCCGTCCAATCTCCTCGTAGAGTGGAGCTGTGAGTTCCTCCTCTGTCTTGGATTTACTTTTACCACGAGAAAAAAGCTCTTCAGCGTTCATCTGCAATTGCCTTTTCCAGGTGGAAATCTGGTTGGGATGAATCTTATATTCTGTTGCTAACTCAGAGAGTGTCTTGATCCCTTTTAGGGCTTCAATTGCGATTTTGGCTTTAAACTTGTCTGAATGTGCTGTTCTTTTTCCTTTCATTTGCATCCTCTTCTAATACCAATTTGGGAATGCAAATTCCACTTAAGATGGTGGTCCTAATATTGGGGATAAGCGCACACCTAGGTCCTTAATTTCATTAAATGGGGACGCAGCAAGAGCATTTACTCGATCTGCAATCAAATCATGAAGCACCAAATCATCCGTTCTACTAAAAGCACAGATTCTGATCAGATCACATGCTAAACCTAGGTCTATATCCTTTGCCACTTTAATCAATCTTACTCTGGCATGGACTTTATCTTCCTTTCCCTTGAATTTTTCAGCAACTAAATCGAACACTTCATCCCAGGAAACTTTATTCATCGCCCCCTTTAGCAGGAACGTAGATGAACTTGTTTCTAAACAATCACCCAGTATTCTTTTAGCTGCAAAATACTCTTGAAATCGTTGATGGGCGAAACGGACTATGTCAGAATCGAGGTGTAACAAGTGATGATTTGAAAGAACATCCAAGATGGCTGACAGGTTTGGCAATGTTGAGATCTGACCTTTACGTTGCAGCTGTTTTGCGGCTGAGTTAAATACCATTAGGGCTTCTTCTCGTGAACAAGTTGTCGTTTGTTGGTCAGTTAAAAAACAAGCGATCTTTTCAAGATAAGCCGTTTGATTAAACTCTATCGGCTCTGTAGATAGAGCAGTATTGCGCTGTATATCTGTTTCAAAAGACTCAATTGAAGCACCAAGAAGGTCATAATTGCTTATATTTTCGGTGTCTCCCCCACTGCTAAAACATGATACAAGGCCTCCAAGTATGAGCGGACTACGAGCTGAGTGACGAAGATGGTTGTCTCTACCAAGAAAGTCCAATAAAGACCCAGCAAGTTTTTCTTCTAGTCGTTCACGTACTATTTTTTGCTGTCCCTCCCATGACAAACCTCGAACCATAATTTTCTTTGAAAAATTGGAGTTTGGGATATCTTTATCGGACCTTGATACAACAACAATGTTGAGTGCTTCTGCTGTTACTATCAACTCAGTAAGGCTTCTACTACAGTCTCTCTTAGACTTTGGTGAGACTTCATTCCAGCCATTCAGGATTATGACTAGTTTGCCGATTTCCGCTAATTTGGTCAGTTTGGCTGATGTTATACCATTGCTCGTCGCTGCAGGAAGAGCCTCGATATATTCAAACAGACCAATGTTTTTTGATGACCATGCTGCGACATCAATATACAAAGGAATACGAATTTTTTTACTCAAACATGTTTTACACATTTCAAGTAAAAGTGTTGTTTTGCCAATCCCCCCAGAACCATGAACAACTATATTTTCACCTGCCTGAATTGCATCCACAAGTTTTGATGTGTCGGTAGAAAACACATCATCTTTCTTCTCTGGAATGCGCATTTCCAAGCTGAGAGGAGCAACAAACTGAGGCACCCTCCAAATGTGTTCAGCTGACTTTATAATTGCTTCAGCCATTGCCTTTAGGTGAGGGATTTCATCATCACTTGGCACTACGGGTGGCCCTGGTTGCGTTAAAACGAGCAACTCTCCAGCAACAAATTGGTTGTAAGCCAATTGCAAAGATTGAATTCCCTCATCAGTCGCTATTAACTGCCCATAAACGAAATTAATTGCTAATTCAACTCTGCCAGGTGCCAATTTTCTTGTTTCTCCTGTGCTCTCTTCGTAGTCAATGGCGAGTTGCTTTTCGGCATTTTTAGCAGTATCTACGCACTCTGCTCTCCTTGCTAAGAATACTTTTGCAAAAAGTTTAATATTTTCTTCTTTTGTTAACCAATGCCGACATTGCTCTGACTGGAAAGCCACAGGTAGATCTCTAGCCACTGAAAGTCGTTCAAGCTCTTTTTTAACGAGTTGGTAATAGTCACCTTGGCCAAAGAGATTTTCACCTTTAAATGCCTTTTTTTTTGTTTTGTACTTAGCGCAAAATTTAGTAATTGGAGCTTTTGCAGCACCCAAGACTTTACCAACGGTCGCAAGTAGAAATTTAGAGTCCACCATCCATCTCTCCCTTTCTTTATCTGTACCCTTAAATTCGAAAAAATTATCTATGACATCGGGTATCCCCTTAACATATCATAAGTTACGTAATCGATCTCGCTCTGATATCACTTGGAATATCAGAAGGTCGTCAAGTTGAGAAAAAACTGACAATCACATTATTAGATTTACTTCTTCAGGCGTAAATATCACCTGACGCCCAATTACGACAGAGAAAACTCGAAACGTCAAAGGATCGTCAAATCGAAGGTAAGGGGTCTAGAAACGCAAAAAGCCAATCACTAGGTAAGTGATTGGCTTTTTTAGGATTATGTGGTCGGAGCGGTAGGATTCGAACCTACGACCCCCTGCTCCCAAGGCGTCCGACCTTAAAAACAGGGGCTGTCACAACTTGCCGTTATCAAGGGATAATTACCGAGTTACATGAAACAGCGATTTCATTTTCCCACTACCTATGTCGTTTTACATGGATGTAATTCGTTTAAAACGGCTAATTCGCACTATAAATAACCAGTCGCAATGTAGCAATTCACATTGCGCCCGATCAACAGCAATAAAAACGGGATGGGGCCAAACTCATCACCCTTGGTCGGCCTCGCTACTGAGGCACTGACGTTCAGTCATACTGCAAAATATATTTCACATGTGTTATTCTTTTAAACTCTTTGTCTCATAAGACTATGCAAACCTACCTATTAAGAAGTTCACGGAACTGAGAGAGATCCAGCATACAATCGGAATGCATCCCATACCCAGCAAAGCTTGAAACAAAAAATTTCAAATCAAAAAAGTCAGAATCCGCATATTGTGATAACTTTTCATCATTGACAATGTTGGCCAGCTTCTCTGATCTTGGGTTATGATTCGCCAGTAGAAGGACCAACTCTGGCTTGTCTTCTGGGTTCAGCTGAACTACTGTCCCACTCTTTGACCTATTGAAGTTTAGCAATTTAAGCTGATCCAATTGGTTGAATTGCTCTTCCATACCCTTCAGCAAATTAATATATTTACCTGAAGAGTCACTTACCATAGACTCAATATCTTCCAGATGTTTGATCAACCCAGCACTACCATCCAGAGCATTGTCTCCATATTTCATTTCTACCAGTACAGGAACACACTTACTTCCGTTTTTCCGTTGAGAAGCTAACCAACGAACAGCAAGTATATCGAATCGAGCGCCTATCTCAGTATCTGCAAACTCAATATCAGAAATAAAATATTCGCTTTCATTTGATATGCTTGAATAATTATTTTCCCGGGCTACTAATTGTTGAAACTCACGCTCTGGCTTGTTGTTCTTTGCAAAATAGTGATCCATCACTTCTTTTAAGTAAGGAAATAATTTTACAAGTGACTCAACTTCATCTTTTGTAGATACATTTTTGGGTATTTCCGGAAGTTTTACCGACTCTTTGTTGTAATTAGCATCAAAAAAAACCTCATAGCTACTACTAGATTTCTGTATTTTCAGAAGATTACCACCTCGATAATAAATATTTACATATCCATCCCTAATGGCGAGCATCAGGGTGTGATCATTTAACAGTTTCTCAGTGACAGGCCTAAGTAATCCATTCACATTTTCAAGATCATTATAAAAATCGGGTGACAACGCTCTCATTCACAACTCCTTTTTTCAATTCATACGTTATGGGATTCCTTATCGGATACCCTTATTACGCTGGAAAAATGATATTCATATTCATTAGCACATTCAGTGTGTATCGGAACAAGTGACTTTGGCTTCACAGCATCAGCGAATCGTTTCAGGTCATCCAACACTGCATGACCACTCGTATGTGCATAAACAAAGTTAACTTCAGCATCTTCTCGATACGCTGAAATTTCTTCAGCACCATAGTACTCATCATTTGAACAATTCAAATACCGTAGCCACTGTGAGTATATCACATTTACTAGTTGATCAAAATTTCTGTATAAATTTATTACTTTGTGTTTAGACATCTTTGATATAACTAGGTAACCTGAGGGGTTCTCCTGTAGCTCTTCTTTGGTTACACGAGAAGCATATGCTCTCTTCCTGAAATCACCAAAGTACTCCAGGTTGTTTTTTACAATCTGATCAGGTCGATAGTCAGCATACAAACGTACATGATCCCAATCTACGTTCGGCACACTACTGGAAACTGCCTTGATTTGTTCTAGAACCCAGGCCGTGTAAAAATCTACAACCAGTTTCTTACCGGATCGGAGACAAGCTCTATAAGCCGACACAATTCTATCTATGTTCTGAGATGAACAGATCAAAAAACTGATATTTGATTGATCATGGATAGTCTCTACAATTTTCTGTTCAACCATTGCTTCACTAGGAAACTCGATATTATTACGTTTGAGCATAGTCCCTTCCATCAGCAGTACATCAACATCCTTTGGAGGATGTGCAATCAAACGATCGAACAATACAGACTTCCGACCGTGTGCTCTAAAGTCGCCACTGTAATAAACTCTTTTCCCTTCTGCTTCGACAAGAAATGAGTAGGCATCTACAGCGGAATGATCCACGAGGTAGGGTGTAATGGTGAAATCACCGACCTTTACTTGCTTTCGATCAGATATGTATTTGAAGTTGTTTGAATCAAGCTCTTTACCTAGAAAAAGCTTGGTTGCATCAATCAGATTCTTACCGAGTTCACCAATATAGATCGGCACATCAGAACTTAACTCATTGATAAGTCCAAAGTGATCCTGATGAGGATGGCTTATGAACACTGCATCAGGTTTCAACATTGTGACGTCAACAGGTATACTATCAGAAGACAGAGGTAGTCCTAGATCAAGAAGAATTGAACCATTATCAGTTGATAGTTCTATGACTGTCCCACCTATTTCCTGGGTCCCTCTATGTATAGTTATTTTCATACATCCCTTTAATATTGTTTTGCATCTCAAGGACAATGCATAAGCTGTACGGTTAGTAGCTCTTATATTTTATCTTCGATCGTTTTTGCTATTGTTGCGGCGAGAGCACAAGGGTGCTTAGGTAAATCAGTTTCCCTTTGTGAGTAAATTCTTTCAATCAGTGAACTTCTTGAACCGCTACTGTTACTAAACAAATTAACTACTGGATTATTTACAAATTTTTCTGCGATCTCTTTTAACGATTCAGTGTTGATGTTCCCAAGCCAACCTGAACCAGGAGCGTACATGCAGGTACGAACCCCACCACTTGGATTAACGTGAAGATAAATCGGGCGATAAAAGCCCTTTCCTTCACAGTACATTTGTGAATCCGTATTTATATTTTCAAATTTTGAAGCTCCTCCCAAATCAACCATCTCCATATTTACTGGAATCATATAGTCGAAGCGATTACCTGTCTCTCGTGCTAGTTTTTGAAAAATATGAACAGTATCTGACTGCGAAGATCGGGTGTGTATAAGCTGATAATACAATCCTTGGATTTCACACTCTCGCACCACGGTCGAGACTGAGTTTAACGATGCAATATTGGTATCATATCGTTGATCAATGCTTAAAGCCAGAAGTACAACACCTTTACTTTTCAACCACTTGACAACATCTCGACTTGAAGGAAATGTTTCATTACCTATTTGGATATCCTGATGCCCACCCCACCAGCCATTGGTGTTTACCCTTACATCAAGAGTCAGAGAATTTGCCGCTGTTAAAAGCTCAGGCAAGTTACTTCCTCGTAAAAAAGGTTCTCCTCCAGTTAGATTCACTCCTGAAGTAGTAAAACCTAGTTCTTTCCCATCCACCAAACACCTGATTGCACTTTCAGTATCTATCCATGACAAATCTCCTCTTTGTCGGATTTCTTCCTGGAGACAATGAGGGCATGACATGTTACAGGCATAGGTAAGCTCAAAGTTAATTGCCGTAACAAAGTGAAGTGAGGGTTTCTTTTGGGTCATGACAAAACCACATAGTTTCTTTCTTCTAAATTCAGTAAACGAACTACCTCATGAGCAACAGAGAAAATCTCCGTATAATCTATAAGACAAAGGGGACTTCCGTCTACGTCACAACATTCATGCACAATTTCTATAACAGGTTCGTTCTCATTTCCCAGGCAATCATCGAAAACCCAATAACCTCCATCATCCCTAGCGCCTAGTGTTGCAACCCTTTCACCACAACCTGAACGTATAGAAAAAACCAAATAAGTACCATCAATACACCGAGGGATATATTCCCTTATACAATTCTGCATCAAATACCCTTCGGATTTAACTTTTTTAGAAGTCAGCAAAGGTACAACGAGATATTCACCCACCTCAGTGGTGACAATTGGACAGGCCCACTTGGTCCTCTCTCCTTCCCCAAGTGCTTTTGCCACCGACTCAAGTTCATCAGCAAATAACAAATTCAGGTCATCAACAAGTCCTTGATTAAGCATCCAAACTCACCTTTAATTTTTTTATTGTATAATCATTAAGTTGCACACCAAACACACCTCAATACCTGTAAGGAATAAAAATACAATTAATGATAGACCACACTCCTCTTGGTGGAAAAATCATGTAATTCCATCAAATTCTGTAAAACTTTAGCAATCTTTACCCCACCAGCCTCAGAGGGCTCAATGGGTGATACAGAAGAGTAATCGGAAGGGTTATTAAAAGTTTGTCGAAAATCTAAAACGGGAACACCAAGTTTGAAAGCCTCATGAAATATTACATCATTAAAAACAGACAAAGCCGTTAACAATGGAATCTCTACCCCTGGGCAAGTGTTATAAATCGTGCATAAAACAAGATTCATATCGAGCGAGACAACTTCCTTCAACATCTCCTGGTAGGATTTCTGAAATTGATCTTTAATAGCTGCCAGAACCTGCATCCCCTCGTACACAGACGAGATATTTTTTTCAAATACACTGATATATCCCAAAGCATTATTGCCACCTATACTTACAACAATGTGCGTCATATCTTCTGTAACACGCTCACACTGGCTTGATACATCTTTTGTAACTGCACCATCAACCGCTAGCAACTCAGCACTCCATCCGACTTTATCTAACAAGTTCACCTGGTCAATAACCGCCTCACCAGGCAACACATAGGATTCGTTGTCAAATATTGAATCACCAAGCAACGCAACTTTTCTTTCTGTGTTACACTTGTTCTTATCCTTCTCCTGAATTAATCCGTTTGGCATAAATCTCCTTTTTATTGAAATTAGAATACTGATTGACAGTTTAACTAAAGCATCTTGCATGCCAAGCATTGATTATCATTTTTTTCTTATTGTTTTCAGTAACTAATAGCAATTCACAAACACACTAACGCACGAAGAATGACTTACATTTTGACACTTAGTCCATCACATATTGACTTTACGTGTCATTATTTGATATATTCAATTGATATTCAGCTCCTGAAATCCATATTTAACCAAACTAATCATGTCATTATTTATAATCTTCCCAACGACCAGATTCATTTACCACGCCGCCGACATCTGCAGGCACAAGAACCTCACAATTGACCGCATTTTTATATCAGCCAGACTGAATATTGCTGATAAAATAGATACAGCGATCAATACTTATGACGTCAGGACCATACTTATATTTGCTCCGTTTCTTTTTGACGAAAAATTACAAGCTGTACTAACACAAGCTAAGATTAGTGGTGTGAAGATAGACTGGCATGGAGAAGGGGATAAGAACATTTGTAAAAAGTTAGAGTTCTTTCCAAATATCAGATTACATTCAACTAAAGCGTTACCAACACCTCCTCCGCAAATCGAAAATTACCTTAAGTACAAAAAAACTTTAACTTTTTTAGGCGACAAAGAGGGCAAACTTGCAATAGGTCACCTTAAAGATGCAATTGAGCAATTATCAAAGTCTCCTAAAATCCCTAAGGACGAAGATCAAGCAGTTATTGCCTTTGCTAAAACAGATTTTCCTGCAATTGAGGGTCGAACTCCGAGAATGATTGATCTAAAAAAAGACATCATTAGAGTTAGCACGGCCAGTCTAAACAAAATCCTTCTTCTAGGAGAAACAGGTACAGGCAAAGAAGCAGCTGCTTTCTTTCTACACGCTCTTGACCCAAAGAGGAGTCAAGGGAGATTCGGCACTATCAACTGCGCAGTCCTTCAGGAAGAGCTACTCATATCAGAGCTTTTTGGTCATGAAAAAGGTGCCTTCACTGGTGCAACGAAACAGAAGCAAGGACTAGTCTCTGAGTTAAACGGGGGGACCCTTTTCCTTGACGAACTGCCAGATTTGCCGCCAAGAGTTCAAGCAATGCTACTGAGATTTCTAGAGAGCGGATCCTACACCCCCCTCGGAAGCACAAAAGAAGAAACAGCTGACATAAAAATAATCTCAGCTGCTCAAAAAAGTCGCCTGATCGAGAAAATTAACACTAAAGAGTTCCGGCAGGACCTCTACTACAGGATTGCCGGTAAAACAATAACACTCCCAAGCCTAAATGAGATCCCAGAAGACATACCTGTATTAATAGTGCACCTTGCTTACAAACTGGAAGAAGATTTTGAAAAACGAGATCAGGCAATCTCATACTTCTCCGAACAACGAATTGAAGAACTGCAAAAACATTCATGGCCGGGAAATGTTAGAGAACTTGCAAATTATATAACAAGAAGAATAAAGCTAGGTAGCGATGAACATATTGACCTGGAAGAGGATAGTCTTTTTTTAAAGCAAGACCCTCAAGTCGACTTACATGATTCATCAAATGATGAACTGGACCGCATCTTATTAAATCGTATCAAAAAGGCTGTATCTCTAGACGTTTCCAGCATTGATACCATTGATACAATAAAAAAGACCTACGCAATGAATGTTTACCAATATTTAACCAACCAAAGAGTACCACAGCACCAAGTGAGCAAGCAGCTTGGTGTTTCAGTAAATACCCTTAAAAAATTGATAGGCAACGATCCCTGAAAATCGGAAACCCTCAATTGATAACAGACATAATCTAGGCCCCCTCTCTGTTGCCCCTAGCGTTGTTCAGCCTCCAAATTTGACCCTGTTTCAGCGTTGAGCATTAACCCCTGTACATTATGGAGAAGAATATGTTTTCTCGTTCAACCCCCTTCTGGATTGTGGATTAAGAGTTTCTAAAGAGAACAGTTATTTGGTTTGAGGGGGTCAATATTGAAAGCTGATTGACAACTAAACCACTATTTTATAGAAAAACGACCTTCAGCTCCATCTTTAGAACTTCTGAAACTATCTTCCATATTATCCAATTCTTTCTGTAACGTCCTGACAATCTTCTTCACTTGCTTATCAGAGTACTCGTAATATTTAGTGTTTGCCAAATTGGAGACGAGTTCGATGGACTTTATCGCTTTATTCACACGTCTATTTGCGACTTCAACAAACTTGCCGGCATTATCTCTTTTTTCCATATCTTTTAACCCTTTTACACGAAATCAATATCGATTTTCTCAAATTTTCTTTTGAGAAAACAGACCACTATTTTTGCTTTTTCCCTTATTAGCAATCACATTTTCTGTTATGTTTTGTCAACATGCAGACACATATCGCACTGTATTTACGTACGATTACGATACAATTATTAAAACATAAAACAAGGCATCTTAAAAGTGTTACTTATAGTCCGTGGTATTATCTGTCACATTTCGCAATAGTGAGTTATGAAATCTAATGACATCTCACTCCTCATTCCTGCAATAATACGTCGTGTACGCAAAGAAAAATCTTTTTCTCAAGAAGATCTCGCGAGGCTTGCAAACCTGGACAGAACTTACATTTCTGGGATTGAAAGAGAAGATAGGAACATTACAATCAAATCACTTTCCAAAATCTTATCCGCTTTGGAAATAGATATCGATAACTTTGCGTTGGAGTTAATTCATCAAAACAGAGCCCAAAAATCCATAGACAAGCAATAGAGTACGTGACTCATAGTCTACTTTTATTTGCCTTACCTACCTTGATGTACTCTCAAACACTCTCTGCTACAAATACATGTATTATCTTCTGTGAAAAGAGTGCTCCAATCAGTAGTAGATTTTCCACAAATTCGGCAAAGATAAGTAAGTCCCACTTCTTCAGCCTCCTCTTTCTCTACCTTTTTTTCTGTTCTTTGAGGCCTTGTTTGAATCGGATTAGGTTCTCTCTGTGGTTTGTTCTCAGTTATTCTAGCCGCCCTTTGCTCTATCTGCTTCTGACGTCTCTTTTCCAGTTCTCTTTGCACCTCCTCCTCTCTAAGCCTTGCAGCTTCAATTAAATTTTTATGCTTAACGAGTTTTTCATGCTCCCCAGGATGAACAATTTCCCCTGTTAGAGGTGAAACCAACATCTCGGACAATCTATCTGTAAGCTCAGTCGTATATTCATACTTTTGAGGGAGATGGACACACGATAATCCTCGTAGAGTCATTACTGCCGGAGGTTCAAGATGGAGATAGTTTATAGAAAGGTTATATTGTGAGTATATCTGGTTATACTCCGAACCATATGCTAATTCACGTTCAGTCGGCGACAAGTGGACTGACTGTTGTTTATCTGTTTCTCTATCCAGTAGATTAAAAAGAAACACCCAGGTAGTCGATATACCTAAATCAAACAAGGTAGACTGTATATCCCCCCGTGCCTTCAATCCATTTTCAAGAATCCAATAGCCATATTTTTCATTCTCAGATATCTCAACATAGCAATCCAGAGGTCGCGGTAGATCAGACTCTGGAAAATGTTTTTCTACTGTGACCTGCTTTCCGTATTTGGAATATAACCAACGATACAAAAGGCTCCTGGCCTGCAGGATATTTGCGGATTCATGCTTCATCGGGCAATCACTCAAATCTTTATGAGCAAAATGCCACCGTTTTTTCTCACCAGCCTTAACATGAACAGGTTTATTGCATACAGGACAATTCAATTGATTATCTCTGCCTTTTAAACGTAAGTCAGAGATCGTCTCATTAGTCCAATAGGGATCGATAATTATAATTTGCTGCTTTGTGTTACAGTCAATGGATTTAAACATTATCAACCTTCACATAGAAACTCAGCCAAATTGATTTAACATGGAGAGCGTATACGCCCCCTCATTCCAGCATTCAAGAGGCTATCAACGCCCCACTTATCAGCTGATAATTTTCAGGATGAAGATCAACATTACTTACCTCAGACAGGCGATTGTTAATTGACTGTAAATTGGTCTTATGCAATTGTTTCATACTCGCCATCTCGACAGTAGCTGCTTCAATTTCCATCGCAGGCTCCATTAACCATTGGGAAAATGAATCCGGATTTTTTTCTACGGCTCCTGATTCAGCAACAAGAAATGCATTATACTCCTGACGCATTCTTTTACCCTGATCATTTTGCCAACGTAAGATCCCCGTAACAATAGCCTCCCCAGGTAGGGTTCCAATTGAGGCCATTTTTCCATCGAACTTATATTGCTTGGCAAAATCTAGCATATACCGAAACAGTTTCAAATTCTGATCGACCATTACAATCTGTTTTCTGATCGACGCAAGATCCCTATCAAACGTTACATGTAACTGCTGCCCCAGCATACCGAGGGTCTTTGCTAATTCTTTTGGCAACTTTAGCCTCAGACCTTTATCCTTATGAGTTCGTTCAATGAACTCAATCCCAAACTCACTTGCCATACCCGTAAAAAAAGCCTCGACATGTTCCAAGGTTACTTTAAATTCACCAACGTTATCATCACCTTTGTAGGCTGATGCATACTCAAGAAGTTCACGCTGTTTCCCAACAGCATCTTTCGCCAGTTTCATTGCTTCTTCAATATTTTCTTCACTTCTCACAACTGAGTTTGAATCTGCAGCCGCCAAAATACTCTCAACATCCAGAGCCTCAACAAACTCGCCTAAAATCTCTGCTTCTAATCCTGGTCTAAATTCATTGCCAACACTTGCCATATCGCCAACGACCTGATCAATTCTTTTATATAGAATATCTAGAATTTTACCGTCCATACTGTCAGCGACATTAATATTAAACACCACAACTTTTCTCTTTTGGCCATACCGGTACAAACGGCCAACTCGTTGAACAATACGCATCGGGTTCCAAGGAAGATCATAATTAACCATCACGTGACACTGTCGATGCAAGTTTATACCCTCGCCCCCTGCTTCTGTTGATACAAGGAATTGCCCTTCATCTTCAAAATGGGCAATGACCTCTTCCCTCTCCTCATAACCTTGGCCTCCATGAAGAAGCGATACAGAATCAGCACCAAACCGTTGACGAATCGATTTTGCAATAAAGTCTTGCGTTCCCCTATACTCTGAGAAAATCAACACTTTTTCTGTAGGATTTTTATTCAGGACCTTACCTAGCAATTCGTCTACAAAGATTTTGATCTTATTATCGCAAGCAAACAACCCTCGCGCTTTATCAATAAGGCTCTGGAGTAGTTCAATTTCACCAGAGAAAAACTGTTTCCCAGCTGAGGAGGAGACTTCTTCCTCCCACTCGCCGAAATAGCGCTCATCATGCTCTTCTTCTTGCATCACCTCAGGCATATAACTCTGCCTCTTATCAAGCAACATTTCGAGCCGCCGACTTAAGGATCTTTCTATTGCGGCAATACTGGATGCTGCTAATTTACGATAGGTGGTCATTACAAAACCAATGGCTCTACTTGTCTGAGTTCCACTTTCAGCCATCGCATTGTAACCTTCCTTCAAATAGTGCCTCAGAGCTTTATCAAACTCAAGTTCTTGATCACTGAGTTGAACTGGTACCTGATAACTTTCTTTACCCTGGAAAATGAAATTCCCATCAACATCAGTCACATCAGCCTTTCTATTTCTGATGACCATATCTTTAAGAATTTCATAGTTCATCCCAAGTCGACGAATTTCCTCCTTAAACTCAGGACGAATAAGCTCTAGTAAGGCCTGAAATTTATCCTGTTTCCCTTGATGAGGAGTTGCGGTCAAAAGCAACATTGCATCAGACTGCTGTCTCAATGCAGCAGCTAACCTAAACCTATCAGAGGACTCCAATTTCATACCATATTGCACTCGACTCAACCGATGAGCTTCGTCAAATATAATTAAATCCCAAGGCTCAGCTTGAAGTAAATTCGATAGATGTGCAGGGCTTTTAAAACGATCAACTGAGCCAATAACATGATCATGCAACTTCCAGTGCCTTGGTTCATTAATAGAGAAATCGTCACCATATACTCTGAATTCATCTAAACCAAACTTACTATTGAGTTCCTCTTTCCATTGATTGACAAGGCCTGCCGGAGTAATGAGCAATATTCGTTTGTGTGTGCCACGCTTAATCAAAGCGGATAACAACATCCCAACTTCAATAGTTTTTCCCAGTCCGACATCATCGGCAATAAGCCAATTTAGATTACCTGAAGCAAGTATATGGTGGACAAGATGAATTTGATGGGGAAGTGGATCAATATCAAGCTGAGATAAGCCACCGGTATTTTCGTGCCATGACTCTAATGCATAAGCGAGACTTCTCAGCCTAAACTTCTCGCTGTTTCTTTTTTCTCCGGTCAAACAACGGACAAAACGCTCTTCCACGCCAATGATTTTTTTCAAATTCTGAAAAGGTAACCAATGATGTTCTCCTAACTCATGAAAAGCAACAAGAACCTGATCGCGACCACCCAATGTCCTCGTATCAACTACTAAACCTTCTCCAAGAGGTTTCCTGGTAAAGGATGCAGGAACATCCTGAACCTCCATGCCAATACGAAACGCTGAGCGTATTTTCACAACTGGAATATTTTCAGGCCGTTTTGATTTAAGCCATCGAACATTACAATGGGGTATTGGGCCAGACTTATCTACATTCTGCACAATGCCAACTTCGTCTTTTTGATCTTCTCTTACCCAAGATCCAACACATGGAAGTAACGAACCAGTACCCATTATTACACCCTATAAATTGAAAATATTTTTACAAAAACCAAAGAGTCTGAGTTGTTTTGATCTCCCCCGATAAACGAGATAAGTACCTTCACAAAATTCTTTGGAAAAGGAAGAACCGAATTTTTGAAATACTAATACGAATTATACCGTCTTACATTCGCTAACCATTTATCAGGGGTGAAACTATTGATTAGAGGCGGAATATCTTGGGACCGAGGAGGAAAAAAATTACTGTCCTCAACAAATTTGGCATCTTCAACTTTCCACTCACACAGAAATTCACTACAATCTTTGGTAGGTCCAAATTTATCATATAGATATTCTAAAAAGGTCCTAAAAATCAGAGTCGAAATCTTGTCTTTACGCCAATGTTCAAAAAGACGTAATAACATTTGCTCAATTTCTTCAATTGCGGGATATCCCTCAAAACTGCGAAGGATCGATAAAGCTAACGGCCAACTCATAATTCTATAGGCGGTCTCAAATTCATTATAAAACTCTGGATACTCCTCCCAGACCTCTTTAACTTCTGCTGCTAAACGTAGTTCCTCAAGAGATGTGCCCAGGCTCAACTCACGTTCCATTGCTATTCGACAGGCAGACCAACCTTTGCTAATAAAGATTTCAGCCAGACTTTCAGTCTCCACCTGATCAAGTTCATATTCACCAGCCACCTCCATAGCGACCTGCCAAGCTCTGTCTTCTTGGGTAAGTTTCCCTCCTACGTCAACGTGTATACCATCGGCCCAGGTAAGATCATATTCGTCATCATCAGAATCAAAATACATTTCGCTGTGATCATCTAACTCAAAGGAATTTTTCTTTTCCTCTTCAGCGAAAAAATCTTCAGACTCATAAATCTCATCAAGAGACGAACTCGTCTCAGGATCTAAGACATCACTCGGCTGGTCAAAATCTATTGAACTATCCTGATTCTCAATTTCTTCTACTAGAACATGATCTTCTTCAGCAAAATCTGATAATTCCAATTCTATTTCAGATTCAGCGGGCTCGTCGTCATCTGCGGTCACACTAGAATCATCTACTTCACTCTCTTCCTCAAGAGACAAATTAGCCTCAGGCTCTAAGACCTCACTCAGCTGATCAAAGTCTGTCGAACTAACCTGGTTCTCAGTTTCTTCTATTGGAAAATCAACTTTTACATCGAAATCTGAGAGATCCAATTCTATTACAGATTCGGCAGCCTCTTCGTCATCTCCCGTCACACCAGGATCATTTACTTCGCTTTTCCCCTCAAGAAATGCAGTAATTTCAGACTCTAAGACAGCACTCGGCTGGTCTAAGTCTGTCGAACTATCCTGGTTCTCAATTTCTTCTATTTGAAAATGATCTTCTTCTGCAAAATCTGATAAATCCAATTCTATTACAGAGTCAGCGGGCTCGTTGTCATCTTCGGTCAAACCAGAATTATCTACATCGCTTTCTTCCTCCAGAGACGAGGTAGTCTCAGGCTCTAAGACCTCACTCGGCTGGCTAAAGTCTGTCAAACTATCCTGGTTCTCTCTTTCTGCTATTGGAAAATCAACTTTTTCATCGAAATCTGAGAGATCCAATTCTAATAAAGAAGCAGCGGGCTCGTCGTCATCTTCGGTCAAACCAGAATTATCTACTTCACTTTCATCATCGAAAAGGCCAAGCAAATCAAGAGATGGCAAGAGTTCATCTACATTTTCAGGGGTTTCTACAATAGGCGGAGGTGTCTCTGTGGGTGATGCGGATGTAGCTTCTGGGGAAATTTCAGGTGAAGATTCGTTTTTTACTCTTTTTTGCTTAGCCCCATACTCATAATAGGAACGTCCTTTTATCAGGTTTTCTTCTTTATCTAGTGCGTACTCCAACTCATAGTCTTGCTCAAAATCATATTCATCTTCACAATCATAATGAGGACTATCTATCGTCATTCAACATCTCCTGAAAAAATTCTGTTGGACACACACCTGAACTGTTGGGGATGATTATAAAACACTTGGTAAGACAAATAGCGTCCTACCATTTAAAAAATAGAAAAAACTTGGAGCAACACGCACAATACTATTTTGAATAAAAAAGCTGACCCAACTTAAAACATAACAAATGATTCAAAACTTACCTAACCGGCAACATCCAGGTATTACTTACCAAGTGTATTATTCCTGAAAAAGATAGTACGCACCAAAAAAAGACGGTGCGGGATCATTTGCCCTAAAGTGAAATCCTTTGGCATTAATTGACCATCCAATTTCAAACTAGCATTATCTCTAACATTGCTCCTCTTGTCTCGGATCTCTAATTTTCAGAAAAAACCTTTTCCATTGTATATCGAAAAGATCATCTGAAATTTCAGAAAAATAAAGTTTCAACTTATTACAAGAATTTTAAATATATTAAAAATAATATTTTTAATATATATATCCAGCAGACAGAAAATAAATAAAACACACACACAGGACAAAATTTAAATTAATTTTAAAATTATACAAAAAATGCATTTGTATACTTTTAACATAACTTACAAAATAACAATTATTAATATATTTTTAAAATACAAAAAATCTAAAAACTCACGACATATTAAATTTTTAATTATTTTATAATATTTTTTACTTTTCAATATATTATTACTTTAACAACCATAATTACGAAGCATGGAAATTGCATAAGTGATTTAATTTATTAGTTTTTCAAAACGCCATCACTACTTAAACAAACTTTAAAACATTATCCAATCAACAAATTCACAAAAAACTAATACAACATTTTGAATAAATTAAAAATCACCTTGTAATTAATATTTTTTCCACTTAAAATAACTTAAACAATAAACTTAACGCGAAGATAAAATTCAAAGTAGGTATTTAAAAAACGACAAAAAAAACACCCCTCATAATAGTCATACAAGAAACAGAATATAATATTCTGTATGCCGAGAGGACACTATGGCAAGATCTAATAATTACATTATCATATGGATGTATTGTATAGATTTTCCAAGAAGAGACATACCTGTCGTATATCTTTCTAACGGCAAGCCCAGCTATCTGCTAAATCAATACATATATGGCCTTCTTGAAGATGAAATAACACCTTCGAGCCTTGAAAAAAAGATTATGGGTCCCTGTTTTCTATATGACCTACACATGTCCGCACATCTCGTCCGACCGGCCCAAGGAATAATTCAAGATTTTATCGACGCTAAAAAGTATGGAACTGATGAACATTGCCTGGTGGATGGCAGCAAGTATGATTGGCTTCACCAATTAGGACTAAATTGGCAGCCTGTTTCAAGGTTTTCGAAAACTATTGATGACTATATCATAGCTATCAATAACTATGACAATTGGCAGGCAATACACCACAATGTTGCAAGGATCAATCCCGTTGAGGAACGATATAAATCTAATTTTGAAATTTATTCTGACTTTAAGAAGAGGACAGACTATGACCCTTTGATTCATTTACACGCAAGTCGGAACCACACGACCAAGCAACACAAAACATATGCAAAAGGACGATTCTTCCATAAAAGACATAAAACGGCACGCAACCACAAAAAGACTCCAAAATATTTTCCTATAAACAAGTTTTTCGACCTTGTTGTAAAATCAAAAAACCCTCGGGATCAGATGCTTTTTCAACTGAAAGGGACTGGATCACTGAGAGGATCTGACGCCTTACATCTCTTCCAGAGTGATATCGAGTTCAACCCAAAAAAAGGAATCGCACAAGTTCTACTTGCAGACCCAGAGTTCGGACACACAACGTGGACAGACGCTGCCGGCAAAGTTGTTCACGATAACCGCCAGAATTATTTTGAAAGGGAGTATCAAAATTTAGATTTCACACCTGATCACCCACTATATAAGCTCCAGCCCAGGACACTGTATGGTAAACGTAACTCACGTCTACATGTTGGATTTAAAGGCATGACTTTCGGAGACAGCGACAACACTCAAAAATTATCGCCAAACTACTTCAAAACACCTGACAAACATTATATTTGGTTTTTAAGTGATGATTTTGCCAAAGCTTTTTGGATAATGTATCAAAAATATCAACGAAATTATCTCTGGCGAAACAATTCGACTGGTGAACCCACCCCTCAAAACTGGCCGTGGCACCCTTGGCTCTTTATATCAACATACAAACAAAATTATGGTATGCCGCTCACGGTATCTGCCCTAAAAAAAGCCTGGAAGCGGGCCCTTACAAGAATTGGCATGGAAAACTCTGGTTATGGACTGCACTCACTACGACACATGTATGGATATATATGTGCAAATTCTGGCATACCAATTGAGACTACACAAATATTGATGCATCATGCTTCGATAAAATCGACAGAAATTTACTATCAACTTGCTGATTCCACAATCCGTCAAATGATCGAAGAAGCAGCAATATCCCAAAATCTGTTCAAAAACTGGAGGTCAAACTTAGATGAATTACCATTCTAAAAACCTAGTTAAAACAGTCGGATACTGGTCTGATCGTACAATTTACTGCAACCTCACATCAAATCCCATCGAACTGAATCACAATTACACGGATGAGGAATTACTCACCGAAATTTCTAGCTTACAAAGAATCATCACAAACAAATTTTTAAATAAATATTTTGATCTCTGGACAAAAAGAAATTACCTGGGCCCACTCGACGTTTCAAACATTCTGCATGAATTCAATTGCAACTGGAGGGACCTGCCGACAAATATCAGTAGAATTATGACATGTCATGCTGATAAATCACCCCAAATCATAGCTGATTTATGGTGGGAAAATAACAATACTGCGCCGCAGTCGGCAGTAGACTTTACAGCTCTCAAAAAAATTCCTCTCAACTTGTCACCATTGATAATCAATTGGCAGTCACTTATTGCGAACAACCCCCATTTTATACAGAGCATTTGGGATCTATCTGCGATATCAGCTAAACTCGACTATCAAGCACATCCAAATTGGTCTAAACTGCGCCTTACTGAAAAGAGTGAGTCCTATATTGCTGCTATGAAAACAGAACAACGTTTATTAGTAGAATGGGCAATACCATTTTTAAGTCAGCTAAATAATCCCAACACGTATTATCATGGTGTTAAATTAGCAATACACGCGGCATCTGCTGCTATTTCATGGTTGAGAACAAAAAAATACATAGTCCTCCCCCCGCACTCACAACAAACATACGAATGGTTGAAACTGTTTGAACCTTGGCCGAGATCTATACTTGCCAGCAAAATCGTTAAACCTGCAATAAAATCGGGGTTACTCGACTTTATTGCAACTTCCTCAACATCACATATTGACGATATTCCGATTAATATACTGTCTATTTATCGTTCAGATTATTTCAAACTTAACTTCTACTCAGACTTAAGCGCATTACTTAAACATCCGCAAATTGAGAAAAAACGTAATGTATTTCCAATTGACTACTTGCAAGTGTCTACCTTAAAGAAAGTGAATAAAGTCGATAGTTGGACTCCGGAATGGGTCAAAAAGAGATTTGGAACTGAATGGGGAGAGTTTGCAACTTTATGGTGGCTTCACAATGCCAGTAATCAACACAAGAGAAACAGTCTTAAGACCTATCTGACTTGGGCTTGCAAGGAGCAACACTTTGAATCACCGTGGTCCATAAAAGTAGAGGATATTCGCAATCCTCATCGCCCGAAAATTAAAAACACATATTATCATTTTCTTAAGAAAAAAAAACATCAGAACAAATCAGCATCTTGGAGTACTGCTGCAACACTATGTAGGATTGTTTGTCAATATGCGCTATTGCCCAACTCACCTGTATTAGTACAACATCAAATAATTAACGCATTTAAATCATTAGACAACCCATTTTCGAATCGTAGAAAGAACCTCGGTAAGACCCCTAGAACCAGCTTACCAACTACACTACATGAGGTTATGATTGACATTATCCTTTCTCCAGACGAACAAGGGGTTCCAACCTTCAAGTGGGCTAAGGAGGTTTCACAAAAATATAAGATAGATATTGTAAAAATTCCCAATCCTCAAAATCCCAAAACTGAGATAGAAGTATGGTGTCCTAGTCGAGCGACTTCCTTGTCAACTTTGCTTCTAACCCCTGTGCGTGGCGTCCAGGCCAGGTGGTTGGACCAAGGACTAATGGACCAAGAATCTTATAGTTTTGAAAAAAAGGAAATGGTGCCCA
The DNA here is from genome assembly GCA_047619065.1 of Desulforhopalus sp. Classification (GTDB taxonomy): domain Bacteria; phylum Desulfobacterota; class Desulfobulbia; order Desulfobulbales; family Desulfocapsaceae; genus Desulforhopalus_A. The sequence goes on along the minus strand of JBLHNA010000027.1, from coordinate 26,383 downwards.
ACCCTCACCACCTTAAAAACTTTAGATATACAAATGGAAAATCTCACGAGCAACAATATGGACGCCCTTCTGGAGTCCTACAATTATCAAGTGATTTACTAACCCGGGAGAAATCTCTTTCTCTATTCATCAACACCAACAAAACACAAATATGGAATGGGGCCAAATTATCTGGCTACGAACTACCTTGGCCAGATGGCAGCGACCTACTCAACTCCGAAGAACCTGAGCAGCGTGCCAAAGGTGAGTGGCTGGCGAGAGTTTACCGAGTCCTAGACTACCAATTCAATTGGATGACCACATACGATCCTGATCCACACCCATTATCATTTGCCCACAGTTGGGAAGATCGAGGGCGAGTAGCTGACCTTGAGGACGCACAACTCAACCTCCCCTGGTTTATCCCTCTCTTTCGAGACTTATCTCTAAACAAATACATTACTGATACCATTCATGGACAACCTTTTAGGGCTAGTTGCCCAATCTCAAAATCAAAAATAGTTCACCTTTACGACAAGCTGGCAGTCGAAACAGAAAAACGTATTCAACGCGATCACGGCAGATCCATTTACATTACAAAAAAGAACAAAAACAATCAGAATCCCAAATGTGTATATGACTTACACTCACTTAGAGTCACTTGGATTTCACGACTTTTCGAAATGGGCTTGCCTGTCCATATCATCAGTCAATATATCGCTGGTCATGCCTCAAAATTGATGACACTGCATTATCTACAGTGCCAACCCGCTCATATTCGTGAGCAATTAATACAGATTTTGCAAAACAACGACATTGCAACATCACTTGAAACTCTACTCAAAAAACTGGACAGTGACGACAATCTACAAACTCATCTCGTCAGACCTGGAAGATTTAACGATTTTTCAGACGACTTTCCACAGGACTTTGCTGCTGTTGTTCCTGTTGCAGGAGGCATATGTCCCATGGGCGGTAGAGGAAGTAGTTGTAACATAGGTGCATTACATGATCTCGAGAGTAGCGATCTCGACAATGAGTCTGCCGACAGTCCTGTACAAGGAGGGTGTGGAAATTGTCGCTTTTTCGCGACAGGACCTGATTTCTTAATAGATCAACTATTGACACTAAATACAATAATGCTTGAGATGCGTTCAATCGGCAAAGCAGAACAACAGCTATATAGAGACGTAGACATTATAAAGCGCAAAAGCCACAATCTATCAATGGCAGATACTCCCAAAAAGCAGAGACTCCAATTTGAGGCAAATACGCTCTTAGAGCGCATACATGACTATGATCGTAAATTATTACCGATGTGTTACGAATGGTTTAATCGACATGAAATGTTACTTGATAGCTATCATCTTTTGGGAAAAAAAATAGAGGATAACCAACTCACACTCATCTCCGGCACACAATTGTCAATTAATGACCTATCAATTGAAGCCACCGATACAACAGACGTTGGCTTAGCACGTGGAATTGTAGAGCAAGCGAGAATCTTGAAGAGGAATGGCTACCCCTTGTCTGATAGTGGCGCCGATATCATACTCCGCGAATTCATGAGCATCATACTATCTGAGCAAACGGGTGAATCATTTCTGCTAAAAATCCCTGATAAAAATTATTCTACCGAAGCAGCATCTCTCATTGCAGGCTGGTTATTTGATGAATTTGGTGATGAAAAACTACAAGAGTCCATAGACAAGAGAGCCCCCCTTCCGTTTACCATCACACAAAATAACAAATTAAACTTACTCATAGAAAACCTACACTCAAACTACATAGCCGGTAATCCGCAGAGAGGATTAGTATCATGTTTCCCTGAAGACGAGAACTAATAATGAACCTCAAACCTGAGAATGCATCTGAATGTTTCCAGCGACTTTTACAATCAAGTAAAAGTGAAAAATTTCATATTAGTCTGGAAAGAATTAAAAAGGCCTGCAACTGCATTGTTGATATGGGCGGTATCATCAATTACAGTCGAGTCGCCAATTACACAGAAAAGCATTTCGGCGGTCCTAAAAGGCAGTCGGTTATGAATAGCAAAAGATTACGCCTTTATATTGATCTGCGTAAACAGGAACACCACACTCCTCACAATCATATTCGTATTAAGCAAGATACAATAGAATATCCTTCACCCAGCCTTGATCAAAAAACAAAATTATATATCAACAAGTTACGAGCAGTAAATACATTCCTAGAAACCACAATTTCTTCTTTACAACATGACATTCTTCAGAAAACCAAAGAAACCCCCATAGACTTAGCAAAAGCAATCAGCGCTGGACCAAATGATGATTTATCGATGGATTTAAAGTCTCAAAATGAGAATTCTGGCGATGCTGTACTTCCTAAGTCTACAGCAACAATAATTCTAAAGATTTTGATGCTCACCAGTAACACAAATTGCCCTCTATATCTTGAAAAGGTCGATGGCAAAGATGAACTCATCCTGAAAACAACATTAGTTCATGAAACAGTACTATTTGCTGATGAGTTAAGTGAGTTGAACTCTATCCTTAATAAATTCAATAAAGATGAAAACTCTTAATTTAGCAACAGCTCCAATTTGGCGTTTTTGTGATGAGACTGGCCACCATACTCGCATGTCTCTTGTAGAGGTGTTGCAATCTGACACCCTTCTTTATCACGCACCACTCGTAGGATATTTGACCGATATCCAACACGAATTATTGGCATCAATTTTACAAGTGGCAGTAGATACAATTTGGTTAAAAGGTTTGCCGACAGAACATTTCGGCCAACTCGTAAACAGCCATTATCAGTCAGTAGATGTAAAACCAACAATCAGAAAAATATTTGACACATTAAAAGAAATTGAAGGGTTTTCACTAACAGGTCTTGGGGCTTTTATGCAAATGCCACAAACATGGTCTGTAGGTTGCCGCAAATTACCGATAGCAAAACTTATGTGGCCATATATTCCAAAATATGATCCCAAAAGTACAGCAAAAGGTCTTCGACGACCGGATAGAATCCCATCTAAATTTGGTCCAGACCTGACAGCTCTCTACTTATTTTCTGCTTGCACTCTTGCTCGTTCAGGTTCTCTGTATTGGACATCTGGAAATCTTGCGAATCGCAACCTTGTACATTTACACTACGGTGTCACTCTCCGACAGAAGCTTTTTTGTGCCGTTTTACCAGGAATTTCAAAAGAGTGGAAACCTTTACAGCCTTTATTGTGGATACCTAAATGCAAAAACAATGGTGGACTCGATTACAAGATGAGACCACCCAGTTGGTATAATTTAATAGGTTCAAGGATAATAAGCGGAACTGCCAACAGTAGATTTTTCCTGGCAAACGCAATAATTCTGTCGCCTCCCGGTGATGGCAAATGCGATATCTCCGGTAAAACATCTAAAGTTTTTGACTCCTATTTTCACCTAACTGAACCATCAATCCAGAAGAAAGTTTCGGCACTTTGTCGACGTAAAAAAGAGATCAAAGTCGCAGGAATAATGGGCCGCATGTTCAAAAATTGTCATCATCCGTCTATATCAATCATTCCAGTTGATAAAAAAGAAGCTCATCATTTTTATAAACTACAACCAAGTAATAGCAATTCCTTTCCTCCCTGGGCTTTGTTGACATTTGTATCTTATTACCCTTCCGCAGTCATAAAGGAGCTAAAAACAGTAATAAATGCCAGCATGACAAAAACAACAGCTGATCTACATCTATTCTCTCTGAGATACGACGCCAAAAACCAGGATGTTAAAAACATAATTCAATGCCGTGATCTTGAATTATCTATTCAAAATAATAATCTAAAAGACGTTGTATACCTCACTCAAATAACAATCAGAAAGATCCACTATCTGCAAAAAGGTATAAGATTTTTATTGAGTCATCATTCAAACGGGAAGCCAAAAAAAAACATTCCAAACAAGCATTTTAACCTATTGACTAGCAATCTTGAGAATGAAATCTGGGATGGGGCTGATAGATTATATGCTCATTTTCTAGAGAAATCCTCTTCTAGCGCAAACTCACATGAGATCTTCCAAACCGAGACCACTCGTTCTATTGACAATTTGACCAATAAAATCTGGAACAATTTTATGGACAACAAGTGGAAGAGTGGCTTGAAATCAATCCCGGAATGGAAATCAGCATATAAGGCTACCCGTATAGTTATTGGAGGGGAGAATTTGAAAACGTCAAAATCATTTTACGATAATATAGCTACGGTGAAAGCTAGTCGTGCTTTTGCGAGGGAATATTTAACACTAAAATCTCATGAAAAACATAGGTTACAAAGATCATCCGCTCCGTACGAATCCAGATATTTCTGGCGATGTATCAAAAAAGCCAAAAAAGAAGACTCCAAACTATACGAGCCATTTTACGAAAACTTACTTTTTTTACTGGAATACATAACACCTTCTGAAGAAGGTATAAATGTTGGGCGAATGCTCTCAACACATAGTTGCCATATTGATATCAAACATGTAGAGGCCATACTGTCTCTGTCCGATCGAGAATCAATTATAGATACCCTAGGATATATTCTTCGAAAGCTTTCCTTTAAAACTGGATCTCAAATTACCCTCGATTTTGGAGTATTGTTTTATGACCTTTCAATCTTTCCTTTTCGATCAGATTACGTGAAACGTTCTTGGGCAAATCAATACTTTAATTGGATTTCTGATCAAACAATGGAGAATAGCAATGTTTCGACCTAAACCTGGATACAGACTGGAACTGCATATTCTAAAATGTCATGCCGCACAAAATCTCAACAGAGATTTTATGAATCACCCTAAATCTATGTATATTGGAGGTTGTCGTAGATTACGTCTATCAAGCCAGGCTGAAAAATACTCCATTAGACAAAGTGACATATTCCATCAATTCCTGGAAGAAGCAGCTGAACAATATGGTGCAACTCGTATGGTCAGAACACGAAAGTCTATCAACTACATTGAGCACATGTTGGAAGAAAAAATTATTCATCACGGAAAAAACCCTGTTGAATACAAAGATCAAATTCATGCTGCAACCAGATCACTTAGCAACCTTTTCACTAAACAAGATACTACCAAAGATATCGGAGAGACAACTACGCAATTAATTGCATTTTCACAGTCTGAAATACAGTTCATTATCGATCAAATACTAGAAATAAATGCAAGTAATGAAATAATTATAAAAGATATTTTCGAAACCATAAAACAGTTAGGCAAAGATAGAGAATCCTTTGGATCGCTTTCGCCGGAACTTCAACTTTTTGGCAGATTCACAACATCGTCAACATATTATCAAAACATCGTATCTCCACTACAAGTGGCTCACGCATTTTCTGTTCATGAAGCTCGTATCGAACAAGATTATTGGTCAGCTGTTGATGACTTAAATAAACCATCAGAAAACATGGGCAGTGCCCATCTTGATAGCAGGTCATTTGGGGCGGGTGTTTTTTATCAATATTATTGTTTAGATATACCGACTCTCACAAAAAATATTGCCGCAGCTTTTGTAGCACTCAACAATGAAGATAAATTAAATTTGACGAGTGACCTGATTGCCGCTTTTCTCTATGCTGTCCTAACAAGAAATTTAGTAGGAAATCAAGCAAGTTTCGCAAATAATGACATACCATTTCTAATTTATACAACGTATGGAAATGCATTTCCATACAGTGCTCAAGAAGCATTTGAATGTCCGGTGCTTATGGGGCCAAAAGGAGGATATTCTGATAATGCTAAATGTTGTTTTATAAATTGGATGGATAAAAGGAAAAAACGGTTTGGTCTTTTTTGTGGGTATGAAAACCACATCGGCATCAATGATTCCGATGTGGATTTAATAACACTTGTCGAATCCACAGTTGAACAGACCATACCTGCCATCAGGAGTAACCTATGTTAGAAATGAAATGTTTATTTCTAACCTTGAAAGGTAATCTGAGATCTTGGGGAACTGATTCAGTTGGCGATGATAGACCGACAGGTAATTTTCCAACCGAAAGTGCAATTCTGGGAATAGGCGGAGCCTGTATAGGTATTGATCAAAATTCTTCAACCCAAGTAAAAGCATGGTATGGAGGTTTTCGGGTAGTCACATTGAGTGCAACATCGTTTATCAATACTAATCGCTCAAATAATAAACAATTCTGTACACCGAATATTCTAACAGATTTCCAAACTGTAAACAGCAGCCTATCAATGTCTAACAAAATTAGACAAAAGCCGATTTTAAGCAATAGAGAATATATAACTGATGGGCTGGATACTGCAGTGATTATAGCCCGTCATCAAAATGCTAAACAATGGATAGAACAATTAGCATTGGCGGTACAACAACCATCATTTACTCCTTATCTAGGTAGAAAATCCAACACCTTTGGAACACCACTTACTGAACCAGGTGAAACCGCAATAAACATAACTTCAATTGAAAAGCTATGTGAAATTCTGTATCACCGCTTAAGCAAAATATCTATCGGACATTTAAGACCTAACAAATGCACTCTCAGAGTACCTATAGACTTGGATAATGGTAAAAACAATCTATGCCAGAAATGGCGATACAAAAGAACTGAAACGATAAACGATAGTCGTTCAAGCGCATTTAGAACTTTTGAAAACAGGAAAACACATCTCTACACAAGAACATTTGAACCACTGAGGTCGTAACTTGGAAGATAACATTTGGTTTTGGCTATCTTTAATACAAGTCAGCCAAACAGATAAAAAACGATTGTTTCGGTATAATTTACACAAATTTATTTGGCACGCATACAAAGATTACCCATCTGGACATAAGCAACCTTTTCTATTTTTTGTTTCTGAAACAGCGGATAAAGATGGGATATACTGTTATGTCCAATCCAAAGTAAAACCAGACTGGTCGGATTTGCTATACACTCACCAAGTCGATGCTATAACATTGAATAAAGTTCTCGGCACAAAACCGGTGACTATATCGCTCAACAATAGAAGCCGTTTTTCTTTCAGTCTACATAGTTCTCCCGTGAAAAACATATATCAAGGGCCTAAAAAGCGTGGATTGAAAGTGCCTATGATAAAAAACTCTGATATTGATCAATGGATTAGACGGAGATCAGACCAATGTGGTTTTAAACTTTTACGGTATGAAATCGACAATCAGGCAATACAAGTCAGAAGACACGATGTTGTAAACGCAAAGGACATTATTATATCATCTTGCGAAGCTAACGGCATCCTAGAAATCATGAATTTACAAAAATTTAAAACAGCTTTAACGGTAGGAATAGGGCCTAATAAAATTTTTGGTTTTGGTATGTTAAAGCTAGGTGATTTTTAGCATTTGTGATAAATTTTACATATTAATTAACAGACTAAAAAGACACTCTAACCCCAATATTTAACTCAAAGAAAGTGTATTTACCCTGCGCACGCGGGGATGATTCGTAATGCGTTTGTTTATGATTTTTACCCATCTCATTTACCCTGCGCACGCGGGAATGATTCGGTCGAAACTGCTGTAATTGCGTTTCACTCGCAACTTTTCCCCGCGTTTGCGGGAACACATTTTAACAAAGTTATTTTTAGTTGTAGAAATCGAAATCTGATCTGACATATTTTAGAATCGAGTGTGAAGATAATCTGAAAATTCGATTTTACCTGTTCTTTGGTAAGCTTCAGTCTGCTGTTACTCCATTTTTGTACAACTCCATTGAAATAGGTAGGTCTATATTCACAGGAAACATATAAACCTCATCAAACTGAAAATTTTTTATCCCTGCCAGTGCGAATCTAAAATCTAGGACTACACGATACTGTTGTGCTATCAACGCCCTTGCCTAACACAATTCCTTGCGGATGTCTCGGAAGCTGTGGTACGGTGGCAAAAATCACGGTAGTATCGCACCCATTTCAAGTACTACCCGTGTTGCCCGGCTGGAATACCCTTTTGACCGATATAGGTCATGAATTGCTTGGTGAGTTGAACAGGAATTTGCAGCATGAGTGTTATCCTGTTAAACAGATATCCAGCAAAATACTCATGATATAGAGCAGAAAATAGGATAACTTGCTGATTTGATGTTATCTATATTTTATAGGCCCCGGAACTATAAGGAAACCAGAGAATAACTTGTTATTTTTTATACTTATATATAATGAGAAATTTAACTTCCTTTTGAAGAGGCTCAGCGGGAAAGATATATAAAAGACTCAAACTTGCTCTTGGAAAAGTCATTCCGCAACTATGACAAATCCCCAGAAACAAGTTGCGCTGTAACCACTAGATATGACAACAGTTGTTATTAACACAACATGTTGTCTTCCTATTAAATAGACTTTAAAAGAGGATAGCTATGAAACGGAGAATGACTTTGAATGTCATGGTGCATTTTGTTTTAATCATTTTTTTTGCAATGCCAGTACTAGCGATTGATGCAGAAGATGTAAGTGACATGGCAGAGAGCGGCATTATTTTTATCGTACGCGATCCAGCTAATCTTGACGTAATTCATGTTCCGGATGATACTTGGTTTGCACTAAAAACTGATTCAAAAAAAGAGATGGTAAATCTTCTTAGAGACTATTTTGATACGGAAAAGTTTCTTGCAGTAATAAAAAATTCGCAGCCAGGTTCTAAAAATATCCTAGCATCATATATGAATGGTCAAGTTAAAATTCATAATTATTACCTTAATGAGTAAATTTAAAAGTATTCAGTATTGAATAAACCAAGAGTACACTGACTGTCTTGAACTTGATAAAAAGTTGAAAATCACAGTTCAAATTACTGCCAATATCTCAGCTTGTTAAAATGATGCAACATTGCAAATAACATTAATAAAAAGGGCTAGGATGTATGTTAGCTCTTTAGATAAGAAGGGGTAGCTTATGCAGATTGAATTGTTTTTAAGAGGTATTGAGAGATTAGTAGTTTCAGGTTGTGTACCTATGCTCATCTATATAGGCTATCGCCTTTTTGTTTTAGGTGCAAGTGGCGAAATGCAAATAATCGCAAACAAAGATGATATTAAAGCTAAAATTACTAACGTTACTCCTGGAGCTCTCTGTTTTATCCTAGGAATGAGTCTTGGCGCATATGTTATGTATTCTAATATTGAAATTTATGACAACAAAGGGAGGATTCATGCATCTTATATGGGTAGTGAAAATGATCAGAAAAAACAACTTACTTCGTCGATTATTGCGAATCAATATACTTTAGCAGCTCTACGAACCAGAAAAATCTTATCACAAACCAATGTTACGTTAGATCAAGTAAAAAATGAAATAGCCAATACCCCTCTTTTGAAAAAACAGCTAACCGAAACATTATACAAAGACTTACAAGAGATAGAAGCTGCTGCTAACGCAGGTGATGCTAGTGCACTGATTGAGCTTGAAAATTGGAAAGAGAGATATTTAAGATGATAGCATTAAATCGTTTGGCGTTAGTTCTATTGATGTTATTCTTTTTTGCAGAGACGGCTTGTGCAAAACGATTTGCACCAAAAGAGGCTCTCGCGTATCGCATTTCAGATATTGGTGGTTGTAAAATAATATCCCTTCCTAAGGATGCTCCTATTCCATATAAAATTCGCCGAGAATGTAATAAAGCACCACTTCCAGAGCCAGATATTGATAATACTTGGCATGACTTTTATTCATCTATTGAACTCTCATTAGGTAGCTCACTTGAGATCAGCCTTCGCTCATTTAGTAAATCTCATGAAATATGGCAAAATGAGATAACTAAGCATAAAGATATTCATGTTGTTTTAATACACGATCCCTTAGCCAATGCTGGCATTGCTGAGTTTGATGACTTTATTATCATCATGTTTAATGATGGACTGATAGAATTGATCGAAAATGCTGCCTCAGCATTAGAAATGATGACTTCTACATTACCAGCGATTAAAGGAGTAAATTATAGGGACTGGCTCGAATTAATGCGAACACCCCGCAGTAAAAAGGATAATAGAATAATAGGCGCTGGGCCTGACAGGAAAGGTCTGCATGCGCCTACATGGTTCTGGGCGACTAGGATAAAAGCCAGCATATTGTATCAATTTATAATAGGTCATGAGCTGGCTCATATTTATCGCGGTGATCTTCTTAAACCTTCTGATATCTCACTCGAGAAAGAAATGTCGTGCGACGAGTTATCGTTTGATGCATTTTTTGCTAATGGTGATGAAAAATTAGCCATGAACACTGTTTTACCCTTTCTTGTGTCAATGTGGTACTACGAACAATATTGGAGTAATGAAATCAGAGACAGCGGGATAACGCTAATATCAGATCTTTATCCCGATCTGTTTACTAGAAATTGGAACGAGAGAGCCAAACGATTGTTAAAGCGGTGGACAGATATAAACGGTGACAACAATGATTCTCAAAAAGCAAAAAGTATGTATAGCCAACTTTTGTTTGGTTTGCGTCCTCCTTTTGATTCAACTGCACTAGTAAGAGATGTTCAAGAAAAAATAATTACTTCATTCAATAATGTAGAATATCACCGTCCACCAAAAGTTGCTGAAGTTGAATATTCATTGGGTATTATTAATACTGATAAATATAATCCTGTAAAAATAGTTATTGAAGTTCAATCAAGGATATTTGATAGGCATAAGTCTTCAAAAGTATCGTCAAGATCCCCAAGAGATTATAAAGAACGATATTATCAGGTTATTGCTAATAATGTTCATACAATCACCATTCCTCCTGAAGGATTTAAAAATGTTAAGGGCACATTGCCTTGGGTCGGTGACAGATCAGTATATCCTGGAATTGCCAAACGAATTGTTGCGGCAGATTATGCAGATTAGTGCCTGCTTAAAAAAATCATCTGAAAAATAATATGACAGAATATTAAAAAAACATAAGGGTCAAAATTTCATTATTGATAAGTAACAATAACATCAAAATACACCAGATGAACTGGTGATTTACCCGTTAGCCGTAGACTGAGGAAATATTTGAAATGACAATGGACAAAGACAAGTCCAGCAACAGTTTCAGCATATCGTATGCAGAAATAGAGGGGATGCAGAACGAGTTCCTTCGCCAAATGGACAGCCTTTCGAAAATCTTCATATCTTTATCTGCAGCAATTCTTGGACTTACGCTTTCTCTTATTGGTCTCAAACTCCATCAACAGCAAGGCATTCCATGGATAGTTGCGACCTGGATTTCCCTATTAATGACCACGTTTGTAGGCTTTTTTCAGGTTTACTCATTATCTAATCGTTTTCGCCATAAGGCTGAGTATCTTAAGGCAAGTTTACTCACCGATACTATACTTAAGCTAAAGGGGTCCGATGAGAAACTGAACGAGTTCATTTCAAAATCACACCAAGCCAATACACGCTTTCGAAGAAGTTATTACTGGTGTGCCGGCAGCGTTCTTATGCAAGGGATATGTCTCCTTTTGTCGTTCTTGTTTTTTGGGGTGTTTATTTGGGTAAATTTTGTAGCTAAATCAACTCCATGATACGATTGCTAACAACCTCATACACCGGATTGGCCATAAAACCGACCTCCCGGTGATGCAGGCGTTACTCCATTTCTTGGCAACCTATGCGTTGATACTACTTTCATATCGGTCATGGTGGCTTAGGTAAAGATTGCCAGATCACACCTCTCAAAAAGTCATTAGGACTCAAACTTGAGGTGTTTCCTGTTGCTCTCAACCTGGCAGTACTATTGATTACAGATGGGGAGGTCGGGCCTATTACCGCCCCCCCTCCCCATCAATTTTCAAAGGATTAACCATAAAGTGTCTCGATCCACCTGATTGCTTCAGAATCATTCACCTTGCCCAGATACCTCTGTGTTGTCGACAAATCAGCATGCCGCAAAATCACTTTGCTGACAATTTCAATAGGAGTACCAGATCTGGAGGCATACGTTGCAGCATGACGCCTGAGATCATGAGGTCGTAATTCAATATCAACGAGCTTGCCAGCTTTCTTAACCATAGACCATGCTGCGACATAAGAAATCGGAAAAATTCTCTCACCCCCAGTGAAATTATTGGCTCTCACGTAGTCGTTTAACCTTACCAATAATTTCCGTGGAACATAAACTGTCTCTCCAACACGACCGCTTTTTGGGTTCTGGACAGCCAGAGTTCTCTCTTGGATATCAGCTGGTTTGAGATTTAGAACTTCCCCTATTCTCATCCCTCACCTGGCCATTAGCTCAAGCATAATCCTGTTACGGATGTTCATGGTCCGGAAGATAATTTCATCTATCGTTTCTTTATCCACTATTTGCCATTGAATGGTTTGCGGGCGTTTGAAAATCTTTTTAATAACGGCAGTATTGCAAGGGTTATTCAGGGCGGGCAATGCGTTGTTGATGCTGAAATTGTAGAAAGAAGAAAGAACAGAATAGCGGTTTCTCTTTGTCGCCTGTTTGTTGTTTTCGGTCAGGGATAAAAGAAACGCCAATACCTCTTCCTGTGAGATACTAGCAAGATCACGCTTATCAAACTGTGCAGTAAAACGGGAAAGGACAAACTCGCAGGTTTTAATGGTATTTTTTTTTGGAGTTGGCTCGGTGATACTGCAGGTGAAAATCGACTGCTTGAGAAACTTTCATAATGTGCCTCCTGATTGTGTTGGTATTTGGCAGGAATTACCACATTTAATGATACTCCAGATGCAGGGATTATGACAGGAAGAGGGGCCATGGGCTAACAGGAATAAGGTGAATTTACAGATTTTCTTAAATGGTTAACATTGCCAATACTAGCCTCCAGATCCTTAAATATACTTACCTGTAGCACCATTTTTTTGTTATGTTACCCAGAAGTAAGACGGTAAAAATACTTGCATTGAATAACACAATCCAATTTGCTAATATAGCGTAATATCTAAAGTTTGTGTGTAGCATCAGTCAAAGGACTGAGCGCACCTTATGGCTGACTTTACTCAGTCTTCCGGATAATTACTGGTTAGTTATGAAGAGATACGAAAATATCATAAAGAGCTATCATGAGGATATGAAACAAATCCATTCTCTTATGACAAAGCTCACCATGAATATAAAAGGTGACTTAGAAGGTTTATTTACTGAGAGAACACAGTTTTCGAACAGGTTATATGACTTACTAGGTAGTGTCCAATATCGACAAAACGCTGTTGAGTGGCACTTGAGAAATCTGTGTACACAACATTCTCAATTCGAGCAAAATCTATACAAAAGTGCTTTTGCTGATTCTAGCTGGTACAAATATGACACTTTGAACTATTTGTTCGATGATTTTGTTTTCAACCTAATTTCACTTTACGACTACTTTGGTAGTTTTTTGTATGTCTCTTTTGTTGATCCTCAAAAACCTAAAAAAATGTGGAGTCGGCTTGCAAATGCTGCGGGTAACAAAAACAATGAATTCTCTAACTGCCTGTTAGCAAAGGAAATTTTTCAGCATCATAGAGAGTGGGTCATCAAATTGAACCAGTATAGAGCAGAAGTTATTCATTATAATTTGAAACAGGGAAACGCAAAAAAGAAAATTTCAATTGATAATGTTAAAGGCACTATGAAAGCAGAATTACAAGTTTCTCTTCCAGAAGACCTTGTAAAATTATTATCGCTTGAAGAATGTAAACAAAACGAAAACGGAGTTGATATGCAATTTGGAGCAATTGAAATTGTGAAACGATCAACAAAAGGTATAAAAAAACTCACTCAAACAGCTCTTACAAAATGTACAACAAATAGCATTAAATTTAGTAATTAAGCTGACTAACCAGATGCTTCACAAGGATTTTTGCCACTTCTGGCTACTGCTCCCTTAATTGCATTTTCCAATGCTCACTGGTTTTTCTATTCTTTCAGTATTTTTCAGGCAAAATCCTGTGAGCGCAACGTTATGTTTCAAAACCAAAATTCAGGAAGCCATATTTGAGGGAAAATTGAAAAAAGATATCTATATATCAATATTAGAATATGGAAAAGAAAAGGGTTTAGAGGGATCAACATATGAGGAGTTTTATCAACACCTTATGGCACATGGTTACCTAAGTGCTGAAGAGGTAGAACGTTTTAATAATCCTCAAACCCTCGGGGAAGAGGAAAAAAAGAAAAGATTAAATATTCTTCGATTATATAAAGACTGTTTCTCAAATTATATGGGTGGGAATAGGACAATATCACTAGATAGCTATTTTAAGCTAATTGAGCATCAAGAGCTTGTAGAAGCTCAACAGAACGCTAAATCTGCTAGGAGCTTCTCAATTGGAGCAATAATTGTTGCACTGATCTCGATTTTAATTTCTGTAGTTTTTTCTATTCTGCAGTTCCACCAACCCATATTATTAGACGCTAACCAGTTCAATGAAATAAAAACTAAGGCAGCTGAAATAATTGGAGAAACTCGTGGGGCTGCGCGGGACGCAACAAGGTCTGCGGAAAATTCTTCCGCACTAGCGAAAGAGTTAGTTCCCAAAATTGAAAAACTTGATTCTCAAGCGAAGACTGTACAAGCAACTTTAGATTCAGTTGAAAAGAGGCAGGTATCTGAATCAAACAGCCGTGTCCAAGCTACAGCAGGGCTGGATGATTTAAGGCAACAAATATCTACAATTCAAGAAATACTAAAGGATATTTCAGAAAAGACTGTAAATTCTGGGGACACGACACTTAATTCTAACTAACCAATGCACCGGATAATACCGCTGATTTTCACGTTAGCTGTGAAAAATGGATCATAAAATGACAAAAGATGAAGTAGAAAATGCTACTCTAGAAGCTATTTTTTGGTGGAACAGTACTGAAAGCAATTATCATAATTACTTTTCGAAAATGGATAGCTTATATAAGAAACCACAAATATTTGAATTTTTCGTCACCAAAACATTTGAAACATTTTTGAGAGAATACTCTGTAAGGCGAAATATTAGAAAGAACTATAAAAGTGTTAATGTATTTATCATAAAGATAATTGAACAAGACTTTGTCACAAAGGTAAGAAATGGCGAAACGTCAATAGTTGACGAACTCAGTAAAAAGCTTAGCTCTTATAAAAGTATTACTAACAAGAGGCAAACTAGATCATTATTAAGTAAGATTGCATTCCTGATTAATCCTACCAAGTTTTCTCCATTCGATAATCTGGCAAAACAAACGCTTTGGGAAATTATAAAAGAAGATAAATCAAGCACCTGTAAAAAAAAGGATTTGGAATCGTATTCGATATTTTTAGACGAAGTCGAAAAACAAATAGATTCAAATTTTCCGAAAAGTTCAGATTACAATAAAATTCTTTTGGAATTCAAGGGAACAAATGCACATCGATATTTTAAGTCAAACAAGGAAGCATTTGAGCGTAGAATATATGACAAATTTTTATGGTTACAGTCAAACAACAAGAAAAAGGATAGTCGTAAAATAATCAACGGCCCTTATAAAGAGTTTTTAAAAATATCGAAAACATGAAATACATTATCTTAAGATTTGGTGGTAAATTACAGCTAACAATAGCATACAATGGACATTTCACAGCGTGGTTTGCCACTGATGCTAGACGTTAATATTGCCATCTCGAAGGTCTTAATATTCTAGCAACGCTTCAAGTTTAGACTATTCCTGTATCTCCACAATTCTGCTGCCTTCAAATCCTAACAACAAAAGTGCAACCTGAGATTTGACCTTATCCATGATAAGCTCTAACAGGCAAGTGTCAGGTTGAGTGAGGATTTCTACAATTCTATACTCCAAGCTCAACCTACCGCGCTATCGCTTGGTTAGACCTAAAAAGTTGTTCTTTTTGAAATTTGAAAAAGCCAATTTCAAAAAGAACAACTTTTTATGCCACAATATTAATTACAGAAATCATAGTTGATATCGTAATATTCTGTAAATTGAACTAGTAACTCAATTGTTCTCGATTAGTAATATTACTATCACTAACTATCTAGTAAGATTATACTTAAGTCTATTAGTAACTGATTTGGTGGCCCTATTATAATAGTTACCCACATTACGTCCTTGGTACATTTTCCCGAAGAGCCGTAATTTGTGCATGTAACGCAACGACAGCGGTATCAACCTTTAAAATTCTATCACCAATAGTACAGCAGGAGAACTGCTGGTCCTGGAATTTTTCCACTTCATAATCAATCCAACCACCTTCTGGACCGATGGCCAGCATCACCCTTCCCGCTCGCTCGGTTATCACCTCTCCGAGTTTCATGTTTCCCGTAGGATGAGCACAGATAAGATTTCCATAATCAGAAATTATCGTTGGAAGATAATCTTCCGCAAATGGTTTAAACTTATCGTGAATCTCAACCTTGGGCACACGACTATCAACGGCCTGCTCCAGCCCTTGTAAAAGATGCGCCCTATACTCCCTTGGCTCCAGGATTGATGCTCCCCAAAAACTTTTCTCAACTCTTTTTGCATTAACGAGGTGAATTGTCCCTACTCCCAAGGCAGTAACCTGGCTCAGTATCCTTTTCAGCATAATAGGTCGTGGTAGTGCCAGGATGAGATCTAAATCCGGCTCAGGACGAGGATCATTTGCCAAGTCGACCTTCAACTGAACTACAAACGGATATTTCTTCTTAATAGAAACGATATCTCCAGTCCCCAGCGGCCCATCTATACAACCTATTTTAACCCTTCCACCCACATCCGATCTTAATACTTTTACTATATGCTCTGCTCTATGGTCACTAAGCTGCACACAGTTTCCCTGTATTTCTTCTGCCTGTACGAGTATTATGTTCATCCTGTGCTACAAACCTTTTTCATGGTGTAATTGTCAGCTCACACCTTCTATATAAATTATCTTTTTCCCCATGGGGAATAGTACCAGCAATCGATTGGACGCTATATGTTTATTCTCTATAATCTCCTACAGTTTCTCTTTCTAGTCATTTTTTGCCCTTTTATTATCATATTTGTTCTCTGCAGCCCTAAATATCGTGATAGAATACCTGCTCGCTTGGGCCTTGGTCTCAGAAAAAAAATAGCATCCACATTAAATTCTGGAGAACAATCCCCCATTTTTTGGATACACGCTCTTTCGGTAGGAGAAACAACTTCCGCCGAGCCACTCATTCATGGGCTCAGACACCAGTTTCCACAATGTAAAATCATTTTTTCAGTAACCACCAAGAGTGGAAAAGAGGTAGCTGATTTAAGACTAACCCATCAGGTTGACGTAGTTCTAGACGGGCCACTCGACATTCTTCCGGTTGTTCTCTATTTCCAGAAAATGATCCAACCCGATTGCTTCATACTCGTCGAAACCGATTTTTGGCCCAACAATCTTTTGTTACTCCAAAACAAAAAGATTCCTACAATGCTTGTGAACGGTCGAGTCTCTGAAAAATCGATAATCGGCTACAGACGAATGTCATTCTTTTTTAGCCCCATGTTTAAAAGTCTTTCCGCGCTCTGTATGCAAACGAATGGTGACAAGAAAAAGATAGAATCCCTTGGCTTGCCACCGGAAAAGGTTCTCACCCTCGGTAACTTAAAATTTGACACCCCTGAACTCCATTTTGAAAAAAAGGGCGCAATGTTAAAGCACTACCTTCCAGAGGACAAGGTGATTTTCATATGTGGTTCCACACATCCTGGGGAAGAGGAGTTGCTCATATCCAGCTATGTTAAAGTGCGCGGAGAATTTCCTGAAGTTTTTCTCATCATTGCACCACGAAATGTAAAACGGGCAGAAGAGATACAAAACATCGCCACCACTCACTCACTCACAGTTTCCATGAGAACAGAAATGAACCACAATCCTTCAGATATATTTATTCTCAACACAATCGGTGAACTTGCAGTCTGTTATAGTCTTGCGAAAATTGCATTTGTTGGAGGTAGTTTGGTTGCCAAGGGTGGACATAACCCAATTGAACCCGCTTCCATGGGGATACCAGTTCTTTTTGGTCCCCACATGGAGGATTTTAGTGAAATTGCAGAATCCCTTGTTCAGTGCCATGGAGGAAAAACCATCAAGACCCAAGAGGACCTCTGCCAATCACTCAAAACCCTACTACAATCTCCTGAAATACTTCGAAATAATGGCAAAGCTGCAAAACATTTTGTCGATAACCACAGAGGTGTCATCGATAAACACCTTACTCTCATACACACATTACTTTGAAAGCACCTGCATCATACATCTCAATACATCTCCTCACGGTTACCACACTCTTTTTTATAGCGGGTATATGGTGTGTCCCGTTCATCAGTCCACATTTTGACATACTACCTGTCATAAACATCATTGTAGTCCTGCTGTTCCTCCTGATTGGAGTTTTTTTTGTGCGGGCAAATACCAGGCTCCCCCTATTCCTTCTACCCTTCTGTAGTCTTTTAATTGGCTACGTCCATGGAATTGCACACTTCCACCCACCCGAATCAAACCAACACATTTATAATTTGATCCCAAAAGACTCCGAAGCCATCCTTACTGGAACCTTGAAAGAAATGGTTCTCTATGACGGAAAGATGAGTAAAGCAGTGGTTGATGTTAACTCTTTTCGCCGAAAGGACATAAAATTCCAACAGCCGGCCAAGGGACTTGTGAGGCTCTCTTTATTGGATAGGTGGCCCGAAAATATCCTCCCGGGAGACCGGATCGTTATCAGAGCAGATCTTAAACGACCACGTAGTTTCCACACCCCTGGTGTTTTTGATTATACACGTTTTTTAGCACAAAAAGATATCTGGGTTACCGGCTACATAAGTTCGTCGCTCTTCATCAAAAAACTATCCGATAATACAACGATCACAGGTCAATACAAATACCTACCGGAAAAGATACGCACCCATATCGGCAGTTATCTGGACCAAACCCTGGAACCTAAATTTGCATCAATCTACAAAGCACTTCTATTAGGGGATCGGAGTAGTGTCTCACCTTCACACCTGGAATTATTCAAAGCCAGTGGTACTTTTCATATATTAGCGATTTCAGGGCTCCATATTGCCGTCATTGCATCTCTTCTTTACCTCATTTTGTACTGGATATTGAGTAGATTTGAGTTCATACTCCTGCACTTTCAGATCAGAAAGATTGTTGCCATCCTGACGATACCGATTCTTTTATGCTACGCCCTTCTAGCCGGAATGAATAGCCCCGTCACCCGGGCGGTGATTATGAGTATTATTGTGCTCATCGCACTGTGCACTGACAGGAAAAAATCAGCTGCACCGCTGGTGGCTGCTGCTGCATTTATTATACTTATCTTTGATCCTTTGCAACTTTTCACTGTATCATTCCAACTTTCATTTGCTGCGATAATCGGTATCCTTTTCACTCTACCAATACTTCAAAAGTATCTTTTGACAAAAGAACACCCAGGCGATAAGCAAGAACCACTCACAGTTGCCTATAAATATGTCATATCAGCGCTTTTCGTCTCTCTTATAGCCACCCTTGCCACCGCTCCAATTACGATTTCAGCCTTCAACAGAATTTCAACAATCGGACCTCTGGCCAATCTCATACTCGAGCCGCTTATTTGCCTATGGTGTTTACCTGCAGGCATAATTGCACTTCCGTTTATATGGTTGTCTCCTGAACTGGCAAACCTCTGTCTCCATTTTGGAACCTACGGAATAGATTCTTCCTTATATATTGCTAAAATATTGACATTATTTCCATTTGCATCTATTTACCTTCCCGATCCACCACTCCAACATATATTATTGTGTTTTCTTTTCCTTTATCTCTGCTGTGTGAAAGGTTTCAAGCTACCCAGGAAGAAGACTTCATTCTTAATCTTGATTGCCTTCTTTTTATCTACCCTTTTCTTAATGAGCCGTCTGTCGCCTAAAAGCAAACAGGCGCAGAAGATAACATTTATTGATGTTGGCCAAGGAAGTTCAACACTCATAGAGACGAACGGCACTACAATATTAATCGACGGAGGAGGTTCTTCTTTTTCCAACAGAAGTGTGGGAGAGTCGATCATAGCACCATTTTTATGGGACAAAGGTATCTCAAAGGTTGACATAGTCATCATCACTCACCCCGATGCTGACCACTACAATGGCTTAGAGTACATCTTCGATCATTTTTCACCAACCACAGTATGGGTTCGCGACCAACATGGTCACGATGATAAATATAAGGATTTTATTGCTCGCGCTAAGAAAAAAGGTATTCCAATCAAGGTCCCTAGAGCTGGTAATATACTTTATAAAAATGGAATGATGTTACAATGCGTGGCCAACCTAGGGGGGCAACAATTCAAAAAGACACGAAGTGGCAATTCCGCCAATACTGGTTTGATAGTAAAAGGGTGTTTTGAAGAGAATTGCTTTTTTTTCCCAGGGGATATCAACATTTCAATGGAGCAGTTTCTGTTACAACAAGAGATGGACCTCGACGCGAATACCTTGCTCAGTGCACATCATGGCTCCAAAACTTCTAACTCGACTGAGTTCCTTGAAGCAGTCTCACCTCAGTACACTGTTATATCTGCCGCACTCTCAAAAAAAGGCTACTTTCCACATCCAAGTTTCTTAGATAAATGTAAAGCATTACATATTGAGGTTCTTAATACTTCTCAGAATGGAGCCATTGAATTCAGGCTAGAAAATAGTGACACAACCATAAGCACAACTCAGAGATTTCAGAATAATCCCCTCTACCCTCTTGTCTTTATTACCATTAAAAAAGAGGAGAAAAGTAGGGCAAACAAAAAACCGGAATGAAAGGATTCCTTCACCCCGGCCTGTGCATTGAAATTGTTACGGTCGTTTACACTTCAGTGAAATCTGACGGTGGTTTTTTGAGATATTTAACAAACCTGGCTTTTTCAACTGAATTTGAATAGGCATCATCTGCGCCAATCATCTTCTTAGCAAGTAAGAAATCAATAGCATCATCTAAGGTCTGCATTCCATATTTTTTACCGGTCTGCATCGTGGAGAGGATCTGGAAGGTCTTTCCATCTCTGATCAGGTTTCGTACAGCTGGTGTCGCGATTAAAATTTCCAGTGCCGCACATCGCCCTTTCACATCAATTCTCTTGAAAAGAGTTTGCGAGACAACAGCCTTAAGAGCATCCGCCAGAGTAGATCGAACCTGTCCCTGCTGGTTGGCAGGGAAAATTTCGATGATTCGATCAACAGTCTTCATTGCATTAATTGTATGCAAAGTCCCAAAAACAAGGTGACCCGTCATAGCGGCTTCCATAGCAAGTGAGATTGTTTCAAGATCACGCAACTCACCAACCATGATAATATCAGGATCCTCGCGAAGCGCTCCACGAAGTGCCGCGGAGAAACTCTTTGTGTGAGTCCCTACCTCACGATGATTTATGACACACTTTTGGCTCTTATGAACAAATTCTATTGGATCTTCAATGGTAAGGATATGATCTTTACGTACCTTATTACATTCATCGACTATTGCCGCAAGAGTTGTGGATTTACCAGAACCGGTAGGGCCAGTAACGAGAACCAACCCTTTAGGAAGATGGGCTAATCGTGAAATAACCGGTGGCAGACCAAGTTGTTCTACCGTCATAATATCACTGGGTATTTCACGAAAAACAGCTCCAATCCCATATTTTTGCTGGAAAAAGTTACATCGATACCTGGCAAGGCCCGGAATCTCATAACCAAAATCAATATCCCCAGACTCTTCAAACAACTTAATCTTTTCTTCAGGGCAAATTTCGTACAGCATAGCTCTAAGCTCATCATTGCCCATCTTCTTGAACTTAACCCTTTCCATATCGCCACGAATACGCAAAACAGGTTGCTGTCCGGCAACCATGTGTAAATCGGATGCTCCTTCGTCATTCATCAGCTTAAAAAAGCCATCTATCTGAGCCATATTTTACCCTAGTATCGTTTAAAAACAGTAACCTACAATGGAATTTCTACTGGCTGTAATTATTTTTTAAATATGCTACGACTTCATCTGGATCATCAAGTACTTTGAATAAGGAAATATCTTCTGGACTGACATTACCACTTCCAACCATTTTATCTTGAATCCACTGCACAAGTCCACCCCAAAATTCACTTCCTACAAGAACTATGGGAAAAGGCTTGATCATCTCAGTCTGAATCAATGTAAGGGATTCGAAAAGTTCGTCCATGGAACCAAAGCCACCGGGCATACAGACAAATCCGGAGGAATATTTCATCAACATTACTTTTCTAACAAAGAAATACTTAAAATCCAAAGAAAAGTTTGCATATGGATTCAGGTTCTGTTCATAGGGTAAGTTGATATTGAGCCCCACTGAAATACCACCCGCATTGAATGCTCCTTTGTTGGCCGCTTCCATAATTCCAGGGCCACCACCGGTAATAACACCAAATCCTTCTCCTACCAAACCCGCTGCAATTTTTTCTGTTAGAAGATAATACTCATGGTCTTGTGCTGTTCTCGCAGAACCGTAAATAGTTACTGCTGGAATATCTATTGCCGACATTCCATCAAAACCTTCTACAAACTCAGACATTATCCGAAACATTCTCCAGGAATCACCTATTACTGAGTTATCAAGGCAATATTTTGGTTCTTTGATTATTCGCCCATTACCGTTTTCCATTCATTCCTCTTATTTCACTTTCTTGATAAAGATTTACTCGATTCCAGTCCCAATTGTGCTCTTTGTTTCAAGTGAGCCCCAATATTGTGATGTTCCAGAACCTTAACAAACCACCCCTCAGACCTATTAGCGAGAGACTCTTTCAAGTACCCCTCTCCCATAAGAAGTTGAGCGTAGGGTTTGATATTTTTTCGTCTCAAGCATTTTTTCAACAACTCCCGAGACACATCGTAGTTACCTATAGATACATTTATTTCAGCGAGATACAACTTATATTCAATATTATCAGGATCAATTTCAACACTCTTTTGACACAAAGATAGTG
This sequence comes from Desulforhopalus sp., assembly GCA_047619065.1. Lineage (GTDB taxonomy): Bacteria > Desulfobacterota > Desulfobulbia > Desulfobulbales > Desulfocapsaceae > Desulforhopalus_A. The sequence continues at coordinate 3,542 of JBLHNA010000027.1, read as the reverse complement.
CTATTTCTGCCCCTTCTTTTTCCTGTAAGTACAGGCGACCAAGCAGGTTTAACGCCCTGTCATCAAAACCGTCAAATCGTAGCGCTCGTTCCAGTGATTTCATGGCAGCACGATTATTGCCTAAATAATAGTAACTTGAACCAAGATAAGAGTAAGCCCTTCCCACTACTCCCTTGTCACCCTCGCCTTCCAGCCAGCTTTCTAAATAGGTAACAGACGATTCATACTGCCCAGTTTCACATGAAAGTATTCCAAGCTGTAGTTTCAAATCATCAATCAAGGTTGGGTCGACATCCCCTGCATCTCTAACCTCAAAGGCGCGACCAAGATAGGCGGTAGCTTCAGCCTTCTGATTCAGAGACTGTTTAGACAAACCTATATTATATAGGGCCATGAAATTATCCTGTTCGATGGCCAGCGCTTGTTTAAAGGATTCGTTCGCCTCCCTGATACGATTCATCATTGCCAGTGTAACGCCAAGGCTATTGTAGAGATTGACATCCCCCCCACAACACTTCAACCCCCTTTTGTATTCCTTAATTGCCAGCGTAAAATCCCCATCACCGAAATAAACATCTCCACTAATGTTGAGAGTGACGTGATCAAAAAAGGCGTAACTGGAAGGACCAAAAAATGCAGCGTGAAGAAGTGCTTTTTTGCAGGAAAAAAGTGTTTCAGACTCACTAATATCGGCAAAGGGAAAGCATGTTATTCCAGCAGAAACATGAATGGACTTTTCTTCATCTGAAACCTGAGCTAAAAGATCACTGACCCATATTTCCACATCTCTTCTTTGATCGGTTGTGTTAAGCACATAGAGATCTGTTCCAACGGAGATCATCTTAAATTTTTCAACAAAAGGCACTACTAATTCAGTTGCCACACTGAATTCATTATCCCCACGAAAAAGAATAAGAGAAAAAGATTCCAGCCCACGAATCCACCGGCCTATCTTACGAACAACCGACGATTCAGGAGGCGCAAGCTGCTGATTTTCTGGAAAAGCGAGATGCTTGTATTCACAAAAACTAAAAGGCCCTCGTTTTGAGGCCCTGTGCAAGGCCGTCCAGGCTTCATCGAGTAAGGTAAGGCCAATCTTATCCCCCCTGCGAACTTTTTCACCCAATTGAGGAGTACTTGACCCGACGCGAACACGGTGACAACCAGCTTTTTTCAGATAGGCCACAAGATTTGACTCAAGCGTTGAGGCTTTTTTTTCTTCACCCTGTTGAAGCACCAGAGCAAAGGTACTGTGACCAAGATAATGAAGAATTGATCGTCCTCTTATAAACGCTTTCAAGAGCAACACACACTTATATGTGTATTTGATACTCTCATTAAGGGAGGTAGAAAGAGAAGGTAGGTTTACCAGTGCCACCAAAAGATTATTTTTCGAACCACCAGACTCAAGCAACGAATAAAGATTTGCAATATTTAAAAGTCCGGTCTGCACATCAACTCGGGCCTGCTTAAGTAGCTTAAATTCCCTCTCAAGAAGATCAACTTTATCTTCAAGCCAATTCTTACTCAATTTCTGCAAAAACAGAGGATCAGCACCGGTAAGAACAGCCACAACAATATCTCCCCCAGCCGCTGCAAAAGCGAGCAAGACGATCCCCTTATACACAGCGTAAGAAGAACGTCCCTCTTTCAAAGAGTGAAAATATTCTAAATACGCAGATATTGTTGTAAACTCTTCATGAGAAGCAAGGAAATCTTCCTCACTTCCAAAGAAATCGATATTTTTAACAGTCGGAATATGCCTTGAAAGGATTTCTGCAAAACTCGTGGAAAAAATATAATAATCATCAACAAACAACTCTCCATTACCAAAAGAGAGCGGAAACTTTTCAATCACGTTCTATACCTCACCTTCAAAAAATTGTATTAACAATGCAGCAAGTTGTCTTATTTCCCTATCCTGAATAGTCCGTACATCCAGAAGCAAACAATCATTTTCAATACGTCCGATGACAGGGCTGGTCAATCGTCGTAGCCCTCGTTCAAGTTCAACCACTTTCATCTTGCTCGGTTGAAACTGAAGAGCCCAACTATCAATATTATATTCAGGAAGAGCTCCCCCGCCGACTTTGGAGACTGTAGGAATAACCTTAATTTGACAAACATTAATCAGCGTAGATTTGATCCTTCGCAGGATTGACTGCGCTCTTTTTTTAAGCAGTTCAGGTGGGGTTGTAAGCATCCTCAGTGTAGGAATCTCTCTGAGAGCTTGATCTATGTCGTAATATTCACGAAGGACACTCTCAAGAGCGGCAAGTGTGAATTTGTCTATACGTAGGGCACGATTAAGGGGATTCTTTTTAATTCTATTTACGACATCCTTGTTCCCTATAATTATACCGGCTTGCGGGCCACCCAGTAGCTTATCGCCACTAAAGGTGACCACATCTACTCCTGCCTTGACTATCTCTTGAACCGTTGGTTCTTTCGGAAAACCATATTTTGAAAAATCAATCAGACTACCGCTACCTAAATCTTCCATAGTAGCCAGCCCTTTCCTTCGAGCCAATTCTACCATTTCCTCAGCTGAAACTTCAGAGGTAAAGCCAATTATCCTGAAATTTGAAGTATGTACCCTGAGTAGCATTGCAGTATTATCGGAAATAGCATCTTCATAATCCCTAAGATGTGTACGATTTGTTGCCCCGACTTCTACTAGGGTAGCGCCGCTTCTAGCCATAACATCAGGAATACGAAATGAACCTCCGATTTCGACCAGCTGGCCTCGCGAAACAATGACCTCATTACCTTTTGCAAGTGTATCCAGAGCAATGAGAACAGCCGCAGCATTATTATTCACAACTAGTGCGGCTTCTGCTCCGGTAAGATCACAGATTATATCCTCAACTAGGCTATACCGACTCCCCCTCTGCCCTGTGTCCAGATTAAACTCAAGATTCGAATAATAACAACCCGCCTGCACGAGCTGGTCGGTCGTCTTCTCAGACAATATTGACCTTCCAAGGTTAGTATGGATAACAACACCGGTACCATTAAAGATCCGTTTTAAATGAGGGGTCGTTTTTCGTTCAATCTCGGACACGAAAAGATTGATCCATTGTTCTTCGGAAAGCGGAACACAGTCTGCATTCGCAAGGATTTTCTCCCTTTGCTCTGCAATCATCTTTTGTATAGCGCCTTTGATAATTGAATCGGGTGCTATCATATTCTCAAGAGCTTGAATATGAGCAATACATTCATCTACTTTTGGTATAGCCCTGAGGCAGTTCGTCTTGGAATCCATATATATATTATAGGTGAGCTGAAATTAATAATTTGATGAGCTACTTACTAGTTGATTGTACCTATCTTTGCACATTTTAAATAGTTTTACATATATAGTATGTTGGATTCAAAAGTGGCCATACCTTTTTTCATTTTAACGAATTTAGTGGTTGACGGCAGTGAGGCGATCATGTACTTTGCCGCTCGTTGTTGAGCACGGGGAAAAACAAACTGCCTGAACGGCAATTTAGCTTTTCAAAAACGTTCTCACTAACGAAAATAAAATAAACTTTTTA
>JBLHNA010000026.1:0-70772 GCA_047619065.1 Desulforhopalus sp. | reverse complement strand
TGCAAATCGTTTTACTTCAGATGACTTCATGGTATACTCCTTTCCGTTGTAAGTATCTGGAATTAGATACCTACAGGAAGTATACATGATTTGATGTTTTTTCTGCCGCAGAGCGGCTTCGTTCAACCATTTCTTGCACCCACAGATAAAATCAGATAACTTAATTTCGCATCGAAATATTAAGCGGCACAAGACACTTTACACCTGGTATCACGAATGTTGGGTACCCTCTGTCTCACTTACTTTGACACAGAGCCAGGAGGGGAGAAATTTTTGCTTAATTTTTCAATCTAACCTCAAGCTCAGCAAAACGGAAAAATCAATATGTCACCTTTTATAAATATGAAATGAATCTAGAAAAAATACTATTACGCTCTGCCGCACTTGAAGAAGAGTTATTAAGGTTTTTTGATCACAATAAGGTCAGCTCTTCAGCACGACATCAAACCACCTATACAATGTGCAGTATTGCCTTCGAACATGCTAAAAGTGCGAGAATCCTTATGGAGGTAGGAAATTTTACCTCCGCGATAGGGATGACAAGGTTGCAATACGAGGCACTTGTAAGAGCCGTGTGGGTTTTTCATGCAGCAAGTGAACGTTTAATTTCAAAACTTAGTGAGGAATTAACACCTGAAAGCGAAAAAGCTGCTAGCAAAATGCCAATGCTTAGTCAAATGCTGACAGAAATTGAAAAATCGGCACCTCGCCGTGCCTATGAAATGTTGAATGAAATAAAATCCCAATCGTGGAAAGCAATGAATTCATACACGCACAGTGGAATTCATGCTGTTTCTCGTTGTAAAGAAGGTTACCCCTTGGTGTTATTGATTAACTGTGTAAAACATTCAAACAATATGTCCTCGTTGGCAGCAATCCTCTACGCGATATTAACAAGCAATAATCAAATTGCTTTTGTACTAGATAAAGTGCAGTCCGAGTTTGGTGATTGTATTCAGCTAGAAAAGCCTTCACAATGATATTTTATATACTTATCCAGATCAGCAAATCACAATGGCCATTGCTTCGAATAAAGATAAAAAAGCAGGTAGTTTTGCCCCGCAGGACTGCATCAAAACAACGGCAATGGAACGATTATGCAAAGTTTTTCATAATCGTTCCGCTGGACTTCGAGCCCCTTAAAGTAGATCGTTGGATTTTCCACCATATCTAAACAAACCCCTATCCATTTTAAAAGCGACCTTCACGAACTTGGTTCTTTGTCAGATTTTTCCGCATTGTAATTATGTTTTCTATATCAACAGTCTCATTTTCTGGCAAAGGGTTATCACCTTTATCTTTCGCCATTTCAACCATACTCTTCAGGCCATTGAGCTTGTCAGATCCTCTAATTGCAGTCACACTATCGTCATAATAGTCGAACCATGGAAGACCTGCTTTGGTGTACTCTTTTGATGTGAACGGAACAGTGGGAGGCTCTTCTCCCGTTATTGACCGCCAAACTAAGGAGTTTGCCATATGCACGAAGCATCGACTGCTATCGGTTTGGTCCCAATCTTCAATCTCATACGGGTCATCATAGATTTCCTGCTTCATTTTCCCACCTGGTGCTAAACCCATATCTGGTGCAGGTTCACATGCAGAAAAACAAGCTGAGTACATTACTTCAGGCTCTCTGTCATCAGAGTCTCGCTCAGGGAACCTTTGTTTAAAAGTAGATTTCTTCATTGGGTAGACGATTATTTGTAATCCTCCATGCCCTGCTTTGCCTGTCAATTGTTCTTCTGCTGAGTATCCTGTCCCTAAAGGCATGGCAACAAACTGTCGAATAAATCCTTTCTCAACACAGTAACCATCTAGCCAAGGCTGTTCTGGTACAACGATGTAATCCTGTGGCTTGCTGTGAGGCTCATTTGTCCACTTGTCACCGGTTATAGCATTAATTTTTCCTGTCGCGATTTTCACAGCAAATGGGTATTCAGTCTGATGGCGATCAAGGTATTTTGAATCGAAATTGATCCACAATGCTTCGGATTGATACATGGGAAACATTACGCCACCGTGTTTGACCCATTGATCAGGAACAGTTTTTACGAAATCATCTACATGCTTAAATGGAAAAGTACCAAGACCTGGTGGAAGTGGGTACGGCTTACCATCGTCAGGAATTCTAAGTGTCCTCTGAAATGTGATTCTGAGCTGTGCTTCTGGATGTATTTCTGGAAAAGTGAAAATGAGGGTTTCGTGTTTGAGTTCGATCATTACTGCCTCCTTTACCAATCGCCGTCTCTAACTTCTCGGACGATTTTTAATACTGCGTGATTGGGCAAATCTTTTAGTTCCATAATTAACTGTGAGAATAGTTCTGGCCGTTGCTTAATAATATTCTGTAATTCAGTTGAAACCTTGCCGGCCATCGCGAGTAAGGTATCGGGGTTTACTTTTAACTCTTTTGCAATTCTTTTAATTTTCTCTTCTGACGGTGGTGGCTGATCTCCACGTTCCACTTTGCTAAGATACGATGGTTCGACACCAATACGGTTTGCCACCTGCCTGAGAGAGTAAGTAGAATCTTGCTTTTTAAGTTCTTCGCGTTTTTCTCTTATGTAGTCACCAAATGCTGTTTTCATACGTGTAGTATATAGTACACACTACACGATGTCAAGGAATGACGATTGAGTTAAAACACAAATGAACCGTTATAAAAGAATAGTATGCAGGATAAACTTGGTTACATGGGGAAGGGCAGGGGAACATGAAACTGTGTAGCCAACCGGATTACGCTTGACCGTAAATCTGTCTACTTTTGATTGTGCAGACCTCATCCAGGACAAGAACGGGATGATTCAAAACAACGGCTCCTGATTCATAAATGGCCTCACTTTGAAACCGGTTATCATGATCCCCCCTCGGCCTGTAACCAGCCCTCACGACATAACCATTTATTGCACCCACAGATAAAATCAGATAACATCATTTCGCGATGAAATATTAGGCGGCACAAGACACTACTTTGCACTTGGTTTCACGAATTATTGGGTGTACTTTGATTAAGATAGAGTGGAAAGATGTTGTCTTTAGAGAAGCAAGGTTCTGAAGTATTATTGAAGACCAATTGTGCACAGGACTGATAAAAGGCTTCGAGATCACGCCACCACAATATAGGTTAATCAGTTAGAAACGGACTCTGATCAGGAATGCTAACAGCTCCATGGGATTTTGTCGGAAGGAGCTTTGATAATGTATGAATAGATTAAACACCTAGTGTGTCATATCACCGGAATCGCTGAAGTTCGATGGCACCTACGTATTATATGAAGGAAACAAGACAAAATTGGAAATTTTTGCTGCTACATACGCCAAAGCAATTGATGATCTTTCTGCAAAAATATTTATCCCAGCAATGATCTGTTCATTATTTGTGGAGATTGGTCCTGAAATTCAAGTTAGTTTTAATATTGGCTTTATTTCAACATATTTTCTCATATTCTTTTTGGGGCTGATTTCATCGATAGCTATTCTCTATATTTTGGTTTTGGCATCTATATTTCTGTTCCAAGGAAAAGAAATCAATCCTTATATTGGCTTTTTTATAATGCCTTTGGGATTCATTGGGTTGTTTCCTGAACATTTTGGGTTACATCAACCTATTTACTCACAGGTAACTGGAGTTTGCATGTTGGCATGGTCTTTTGTCTTGATAAAAGGTTTTAAGGCGAAAACAAGCATTTGGGACGATGAATACTGAGTAATGCTTACCGAAGTGCTTAACTAACGCTTATTGTGCTACCGTTGGACTCGCTAAAACTCGCAGGTGAACTTAAACGTTGTGCATAAAATATTATGGATGATACTACAAAAATAACAGACAAATCAGACACCGAAATTGAAAAAATTAAAAGTGAATTGTCTACGCTTGAACCTACCAAAAAAAAACGAGCTCTTGAAAAATTTGGCCTCGCAGCTCTAGGGAGTATTCCGTGGGTCGGTAGCTTCATAAGTGCTGCTGCTAGTATAAAAGCTGAAGAATCAACCATTAAAACTGATAACCTGCAAACTAAGTGGTTAGAAGAACATCATGACAAAATGGGAAGGTTGTCAGCCACGCTTGAAGAAATAGCAGAGAGATTCGAAAAACTTGGAGAGCAAATAGATGAACGTATTCAATCAGAAGAATATTTAGATCTTGTAAGAAAATCATTCAGGGCATGGGATAAGGCCGATACAGATCAAAAGCGATCGTACATTGCAAATCTTATAACTAACGCATCCGGAACAAACCTAACGTCTGATGATGTTATTAGGCTATTTATTGATTGGCTAGAACTTTATCATGAAGTGCATTTTCTGGTTATGAGAGAAATTTATAAAAATCCAGGCTCAAGCCGTTATGAAATTTGGACGTCGATTTATCCAGAAATTCCTAGAGAAGATTCAGCAGAAGCTGATTTATATAAACTACTCATTAGGGACCTTAGTACTGGTGGAGTTATCAGACAAGCTAGACAGACAACGCATGATGGCAGATTTATGAAAAAAACACCTGTACGAGGAAAAAAATCGACAACCAAAACCCTTGAATCCGCTTTTGAAAACACAAAACCATATGTTCTTACGGAGTTAGGGAAGCAATTTGTTCATTACACAATGAATGATGTAGTTGAGCGAATAGAATAAATATTTTCACAACCAATCATTCCAATGATTTTTACAAACAACCGCGAAACCGGTGAATTCAACGTCAACGAAACGGGGTCAAAACGGGGTCAGGCTTGATTTATTGACATTCTTTGAAAAGTCAAAATATCTATAGATCAAAACATGCTGGATAAAGCAGTTACACCCAAATAGCCCACAACCGAATTCTCAATTGACCGTAAATTTGTCTACTTTTGATTGGACTAACCCCAGCGAGGCCCAAAACAGGCTGAATCAAAACAACGGCTTTTGTGGCGTGATTAACTTTCATTTCATTGATCATTCCAGACCTTCCTAAAACACTCCTTATATTTATTTTTCCAGAATAGAATTTCGTTATCAGAAATTTTCTTTCCTTCAGAGACACAGTCTTCATACCCTCCCAGAGCAATAGCTTGATTTTTCAACTTTGTAAGAAATGGGCGAAGGGTTTTCTCTTCAACCGTCTTTATTCCTTCTAAGTAGGCAGTACAGCATAAAGTGAGAGCCTCTTTAAGAATTTTCTGTGTCCGAAGATTATCGCCAGAATAGACAACACCCCTTACCGCTTCCTTGTAATGTGGGATTGCTTTCTCAAGGTCTTCCATAAAAAGCACATACCACATTCCATGAAAACGACTAATATGCCAGCAGTGTGGATTGTACCCCTCCAGTCTATCAACCTCTCGTTCTGCAAGCATGATGATTTCATGAATATCATCTTTCTCCGACCTACATATTATTTCTGCATTGATTAAACGCTTTCTCAGATCATCTACTGCGCAAAGGTAAGTTTCCGCTTCACCAATTACCTCATTTTCTGAATGCGGTAGATATTGCTTGAGAATAGAATAGTCTGATTGGTGAATATATTGATTGCGTGACATCTTCTGAAGATTTTCAAACGTGTTAAAAGATGAGGTGTTTTTTAAGAATTGCTGCAAAAATTTGGCAAAGAAGACAGTTTCATTTACAAGTGATATTCCATAATGGTTGATGTTCTTTTTTTCGTAAAATTGAGTTAATAGTCCGTGTTTTCCCCAAAGAGTTTCATTGTCTGGAATATGTTTTCCGTTCTTCCATTTCCATTCCTTATCTCGTTGCAGTTTCCTCTCCAACGAGGTGTTCCCACCATACTGTTTCTGAAACTCTACAAACTGTGGAAACTCGTTTTCAATCCAAATCCAAACGGTTCGTAGTGGATACTCACTTTCAAATAAATCTAGGTTTGCCACTAATGGCTTGTAATTTTTTTGACATGCTTCAATAAACTTAACAAGCCGTATGCAAGCATGATGCTCAACCAGCCATGGTATACTTTCTTTCCTGCTAAAGCCATCAAGAGGGATTTCCCTTAATATTCCGATGTAGTAATCGATTAAGTTTCCACCGTATGTTCTGAGAGTATGGTTAAAATCAGAAAAGTCTGTAGGGAAGGGACTCTTAAATATCTTGTCGAGCATCTCATTTAAAAGTGTGTAATCAAAATCTCCTTCATTAGCCAACTTATTAAGATTACGCGTAAATTGTTCATTCTGCTTATAGGCTGGTTTAGTTCCCAAAATGTGAGAAATTTCATTCAGAATTTCTCCAAATGTTGGGTAGAGGGTTGTGTGTTTTTTTGATTTCATAGCAAATGTTTTCTGATCATTTAACTGGTCAGGCCTCGAATTTTCTTTTGATAATTGTCGTGGTTACATACAGCCTCGTATCCATTGATTGAGCGTAGAAGGCGGTAATTTTTGTTCAAGCGATAAGAATACCAGCCTTGAAGGCTGGTAATTTTTCTCCACCCATCCCCAACACATAAGCCGTGAGAAGATACAATACTCTCTGCTTTTTTCATTATTCTTTCTGGAACTGCACCTATAAAAACCAACACCTTTAACTCCTTTCTGCTTTTCCATCTTTTGACAAGGGGTAGTAAGAACCACCCCCTTGTCTTTATGATTACTTAGATGAGTTCTTTGCAGCGGCTTTTTGTGCCCTGGCAGCGAAACCACCTTTTGCGACTCCACCACTTCCTGCTTTAGCTGTAGCACTCTGAATACGTGATGATGCAGTTGTGGTCATTGAAGTTTTAGATCTTCTTGAAGTGTTTGAACTTGTCTTTCCTTTAGCCATGTGAATCTCCTATTGTTAATAGTGTTATGCACGATGAAACCTGACTCTTAGTTTCGTTGTGCCTCGTTGCACCATATAGACCATAAAGATCCGATCAAAAGCGACTGCGTGATTCGTTGAAAAAAAATATCCCCATATTTACAGGAAGTTAATGATAAAAAATAATGAATTTTCTTAGCTGTATTAGCATGAATGATACAATAGGCAGGGGCTGGTTAGGAAACATCCAGAGAATGTGGGTGAAGCAGGAGAGAAACGGGGGAGGAAATAAATCTTTTGGCGAGACTATCCATACATAAAACAAGTAGGGAGCTTTACCCCGCAGGATCTCCAGGAGGACAGCATCAAAACTACGGCTATTGTGGCAATTGATTCATGTAAAATGTACGGTAGCGTCCGTGTCCGGTAACAGCGGACTCCACGTAACAAAACATAATCCAGATAGGTGATATACTCTGGTTCCTATCGATAGTGTTGTGCTATCGTGCAACTTGCCTAACGCAATCCCATCCTGTATAACCTTACAAAAAGCGTATTCTATAGTTTTTGCAAAATTCCTTATTATACAAAGACAATTTCATCATGGATGCATCATACCCCAGATTTATCAGAAGAGTAAAAGCCGCTTTGGTTGACTCCTTTATCATTGCTATACTTATGGTTTCTTTGGTTCCTGCCTTAGCAGGCATCGAATCAGTTACAAATTATCTAAGAATATTTATTGTATTACTACCAATTTTTTTATTTGAACCGCTTCTTGTAACTCTAACTGGAGGCTCTCCTGGACACCACCTTTTCAAAATAAAAATAAGGGCTACGTCTGAGGATAAAAAACTACCGATACTAAAATCTATCATTAGATTTGTCGTCAAAGCATTACTGGGTTTTATTTCACTAACTCTTATTTTATTCACCAAAAAGCATCAGGCATTGCACGATATTGCTAGTGATTCGATTGTTGTTCTTAAATCCCCTGAGAAACACACAGAAGACGAAAAATTAAAAGAAAATGTCTTCCAACAAATAGGCTACAAGTACCCTCATATTATTAAAAGAATTATTGTATCACTGTTGTACATATTCCTATTAAATTTAATCGTGGGAATTCCATTAGTAATTTTCACCTCTGAATCTTGCTATGCCGATGATGTATGCAATAAAAAAGAAGAAATAATACAGATTGTTACTGGTATTTTCTGGATCGCATCGTCAATCGCAATTCTTATAAAGGGGTTAAAAGGAACATTGTATGGAGTAAGAAGGCAACTGATAGATAAATAAGGTGATGTATGACAGATCGTTATATCATCGCCACACTACGCTTCACTGGACACGCTGAAACACACCGATGAACCACCTATCGTTTTGCTCCATTTCCAGATAGTCCGAGCGTTGATACTACTTTCCTATGGAAGTCCTTCACTGAAGCGTGAAGTGTGTTGTGGTATCTTCCATCTTGCCTAACCGCACCCTCTTCTTGTATAACCTTACCAAAGCGTATTCTACAGTTTCTACAAAATCTCTTTTATGTGTACATAAATCGAGCAGACGAAATGAATAAAACATACAAAGCAAACCCAAAGTATAGGTTATCTATTCTGTTTTACTTCTTATTGTTTTCAATTCCCACACTTTTTGCGATCATTGACTGGGTACGGTATGACAACAAAGCTGAACTAATTATCATATTGATTTTATTTGTAATTATTTTGATATTTTACGTTTTTTTTCTGGTTCGTGAAATCACAATCTCTGACAAATATGTCCAAGTTAAAACTTTGTTTTTCAAGAGGACTATTCCAATTCAAAAAATCATATCAGTAGCGAAAAGTTTCAGCACAAGTTCAATGATTTGGTACTCTCAAGACAAAAGTAGAGCCCATATGCTTTGTACTGTCCGTTTTGGAACAGTCCCATTTGGTTTTTTTGTTCTCCATAATGGGTTGTCCAATTTTAAAGAAGCTTGCGAACAGCTTGAAAGTATAAAAGGAAGTAATATATAAGAAATCATTCCATTGGATTTCGAAAACAGCGAGGGGCAGTGAACGCCACGTTCTGCTCCCTTTTAGCCATTTCCTGCCGTTGATAATACTTTCTTACCAATATCCCCAACCAGATTCACGCTTGACCGTAAATTTGTCTACTTTTGATTGTGCAGACCTCATCCAGGACAAGAACGGGATGAATCAAACCAACGGCTTTTGTGGCAATTGATTCATGTAAAATGTACGGTAGCGTCCGTGTCCGATAACAGCGGGCTCCACGTAACAAAACATAATCCAGATAGGTGATATACTCTGGTTCCTATCGATAGTGTTGTGGTATCTTGCAAGTTGCCTAACACGTTTTATTTCTGTATAACAACGCAAGTTGTATATGATGGAGTTCCAAGTATAACTACTTTTAGGTGCATGATGCCAAGTTTTCAACTCGAACTTTTTGCAGACTACTTTCAATTCTATATTCAAGATGATGATATCAAATATGGTGATCTGTCTGATTCTTGGACTTCCGAGGCAATAGATAATTTGATAGCCATCGGAAATCACGTAGTTGGAATAGGAACTGTACGAAATAGCAATGTACCCGTCTCAATTAGCATCTCCAGCCTAGAACCTACACTTAATTCAGAGGAGTGGGATCGGATAAATAAAGCAACCATCACCTGCAATACAGGGCGTCTGGTCATTGCTGGTTGTACTGATTATTTCCCGGATGCCGTTCGATTCGATATGGAGCCTGGTACATACAACATAATAATTGGATATAAAAATCTTAATAAAATATCTGATGATAAGCTGAATGGTGACGATAGTTACCATCTGTACATATATCCTTATTTACTGCTGAGCGATTGAACTTTTTTTGATCCATTTTTCGCAATATCCACTGTTGATAGTACTTTCGAGTTGAAATCAATGTGTTTGATGGATAGGTCAATCCGCTCCTGGGTGGTGTGTCTGTTGTGATATCGTGCAACTTGCCTGACATAAAATTCTTGTGTATAAACTTGTAAAATGAATTGTCCACAATTATTTAGTGTTTTTTTTACGTTACCAACAGTTTTCCTTCTCTGGAGATATCAGGAAACCGGAGAATAACTTGCTAGCTTTCACAAAAATTTAAACTACATCTAAATTACTATGACTCACAAAATAAATATTAAAGCTCTTGTCATATTTATTTTGTTTTGTGTCTTTGGGATTTATAGCTGTACTCACAGATCTGATAATGAAGGGAGGCCTCTTGCACTGACTTATCAAGATACTTTGCCGTATCTAATTGCAAATTCCGATTTAATAGCACTCGTTACTATTAGTGGTGGTTTAGAATCCCGTGAAAATTTATCATGGTTTAGTAGTCCACCGAAAAAAGTAAGGGGAGAAATTAATACTATTATCTATGGGGAAGAAAAGAGATCAGCCATTGAAATATTCTCTGAGCCTAAACATTTCAACTCTGGGGTTACTATGTCAATTATTCTTCTAAAAAATGGTGGTCATTTAACTTTTTTGTCCTCTAGTGGCGAACAATACCAACCTACAACTAGAAGCTCTTTACTACATATTTTTCACGGAAAACTTTATCCAACTTGGCGTAAGGATCATTACAGTGAAACACGTCCAGATGGTAAGAAAATATCAAGTGGCGTACCTTTAGAGAAAGTACTAAAAGAAATAGAAAATGAACTAAAAAAAGCGAACAAAACGCTCAACGATGACAGCCCCGATGCAGGATAGCTTTACGTTAAATCTCGCTCCATTTTCACCGAAGTTAATGACAGATACTACTTTCATCTCTTCCAGTTGGAAAAGCCCAAAAACATCGACGGAAGAGGATTGAAACCGTATAGCACAGCCGGAATCTCAGCTGCTCCCCTACAAAAACGAGTAGGTATATTTACCCCGCAATTCGCCTTGGAGGACTTGAATCAAAACAACGGCTTTTGCTTGGTTTTCAGTTATTATCGTTCATTGGACCTGACAGCATCTTCAAGCGATGTTCCTCAATCTCTCACGATTCTCCCGTTTGTTACGGATGATTACGCCTTGCTTATCACACTCTCTTTTTGTATAACATTGCCAAAAATCGTATTGTGCAAATTCACACAAGTGTTAATTTCTTGTATTTAAAGCATAAATAATTCAAAAAAGAGCGTACCTAGTGAAAAAAATTCTATTAGTTTTATTTGTTTCTGTCGCTGTTTCTGGCTGCTCAAGTCACGCTGGACCTTTCGTTACATCTATTAGCAGTGATGGCCGTGGTGGGTTGATCGTAGAAAAATGTATGGCAAAGTTTGATCCATGGATGTCTACCGTAAATAACGACCAATGCAGAACATCTAAGATTATTGTTGGCAATTAGTATTGCGATAATGCTCACCTGGTACCGTAAATTATTACGGTACCTAATCAGTTACTATTGATCGTTTTACCTAACATATCACCATCCCCACTCGGCCTGTAACCCGTCCTCATGCCATAACCATTTATTGCACCCAATGACAAAATCAGATAACATCATTTCGCGTTGAAATATTAAGCGACACAAGACACTACTTTGAACCTAGTTTAACAAATGTTGGGTATGTTCTGGTTAATATCTAGTGGAAAGATGTTGACTCTCGGCCAAGAGAATTTGTTACGTGTATTGTTGTGCTACAAAGCACGAATCCTAACATTTCCTCATAAGGAAAAACCCAAGATTTTCTGGAACCATTTTGGATGTGAGAATGCTTTTTCCTTGTCAGGATATCGTTGATTCCCTAAAGGTCAAAATACCTTTTTATGTTGTTAGGGATTGGTGACAACTTCTCCATGACCTTCACAGGAATAAGCTTAAATCGTTGGTCCAGTTTGCCAATTATCCTTGGCAGTGGAAATATCTATCCGGTACTGCACGATCCTGTTGTGGTCTCGTGCATGTTGCCTGACATGATATTATCCTGTATAATACTACAAAAAAGTAGGCTAGATAGTTTTTTATAATCACTGGTTAGAATGATTCAATTCAAGAATATAGAACCCTTTCCTCTTTATCCTGAGTCGATAATTAACACGCAAGAGAAAGCTAAGAAAGTACTTGAGCTAAACAACTATTACTTCAATGTTGTTGGAGTGTTTTCTATAATTCTTGGAGGGGTGGCCATATACAATTATACTCAGGATCGGGAAATACTTTCACTAGGTATAGGGGCAGTAATTAGTGGTGTAATCTATATTTTCCTGTCGTTTTTCACTAAAATTTTCCAAAGTAGAATTACCTGCCTCCTATTAATTATTTTTTCAATTGGTAGTGATATTTTTGAAGGCGGAATTGATGCGATTAGTGGAGTAAAAATCATTCAGTACAACATTTTACTAGCAGCATCATATCGTATGGCAAAAGCTGTGTTCTATTATAATAGAATAAAATTCTAGCAAGTCGTTTTATAATAGGGGTATTACGTTCTGTTGGACAGGCTGATACTCGCTTGTAAACTAAACTTTTTGCTCCATTTCCGGATAGTCCATGCGTTGTTACTACTTTCGAACCAGAAAAAAGTAACGAATTTCAAAATGTCAGAATTGATCGAAATTCAAATTAGAACCTGTCAGATAGAATCTTAGTTTTTACAACTAAACTCTGATAGAGACGGCCAGCATCAGCGGCAGCCAAGATTGAGGATCTCAGAACTGTCTCCGATGCCTTCAAATCACTCGCTTTCAACGTTGGGTCCGTGACCAGATGCTACTCTATTTGCTGGCCAAACCTGGAAGCTGAAGTTGCCAGTCCTGGTCAAAACTGACCATTGACAGGTAGACACAGCTGTCAGGGTAGGCATGATGAAGTTCGCTCAAGTTCTTTATGGGATCATAGGCGCTGGGCTCTTCCATTGGCATCCTGCCTACACTCTTATAGAACAACTCAATTTTCGTTGACATCCAAGCCTCTACGATGACATCGTCGCAGATACGGCGGAGACTGTCGACATCATTATTTTCACCTACCAGAGGCTGTGTGATCATGAAATCAGCCCCCGCTTCTAGCTTTTCGCGGGCCCTGTCAAGTTCAAAAGGCATAGGCTTATATGGATTGAAGGCCGCGCCAGTGACAAACTGATCTCCATACTCACCCTTAATGTATCTCAACAGATCCATGGTGGTGGCGATATTATATGTACCACCAACACTTAAAGGGTCCAAACGGGGTAAATTCGGTCCTCCGTCCCCTCTGACGACGAGCAGATAACGTATACCAAATTTGGCAGCTTTCCCTAGGATTGCATCGAGTTCATCTTTGGAGTGAAAGGTGTTCAGGTTCAAGATAATTTTTTCAGGGGCAGGCCAATAGTCGGTTGCTTCAAAACATTCAAAGGCGCTATATCTTGGACGACCCATCGGATTATCGGGAATGGATATACCACAACCGGAGTCAATTACCCTTCGGCATCTGTCAGCAAAGCGATCCAGAAGACTCACAGTCTTATCTTCTGGGGATCTCGCAGGTGTTAAAATTTCTATCAAATATGGCCAGTTAAACATCATCGCTCTCCATTTTTTCGAGTTCAAGTTCACTAGATCGTCTCCACATATGAAGACCCTTAGTATACTGAAATAGGTTGGAAACAGAAGACACCACCTTCCTTGGCCTCTAGTCTTTTGTGTCTCTTTTGAACACTATAGGACATCTACATTAGATTTTCCGCTTCTGGCAGCGATAAACTTGTCAGGCCGGGGGAAATGGAGCAGCCCTGACCTCGGTTTCTGTATATTTCATCCCACCATAATTATACGTAAGTTCATTACGTTAGTGTTGGTAGGCCCTGTCTTGTAGAGGTCTCCAAGCGAATCAAAAAAATGGTATGAGTTGTTATTCTCAAGATAAGCATGAGGATCAAGATTTTTTTCCTGTGCCCGTTCAAGGGTAGAGCTGTCACTGATTGCTCCAGCGGCATCTGTCGGCCCATTTGTACCATCGATTTCCGCGTAGAGTATAACGGTATCTTTTATCTTCCCCATTCCTAATGCTGCAGCCAGAACATCCCCCTGACTGCGTCCTCCTTTGCCCTCTCCCCTGATGGTTACAGTCGTTTCACCACCAGAGAGGATACAGGCCGGTTTTTTAACAGGTTCATCCTGAAGGGCTGTTTCCTGGGCAATTGCCATATGAACGGCCGCTGTTTCTTTGGTCTCCCCCTCGATCCGAGCAAATCCAACAATTATCAAGTGGATTAATCAAACCAGCGGTACTATATTGATCTGACTAGCTTTCTGGGATACTTGCTGTTACCGTCTTTAACATCCTTCGTCCAGAGCTGCTGATAGGGAAGTTTCTTCTGCCCACTATTTATTGTGATCGCTTCACGCCTTGAGGTCTGTCCCTTAAATGTCATTCTGTCTTCTTTAGGATCAGAACTCAAGATGAGGAAGCGTTACCTCTTTGCATGGATTGCACCACGTGATATTATCCTATTTTTCTGGGTAGAAAAAAAATAGAATAAACGTATTAACAGCAGATCAACACTTTACTACTCTCTCTGGTGGACCATCATAGGTCATTGAAAATGATTCCTTAAATCCCACCTCACCCACAAAACTATAACACCAACCACAAGAAGGATAGTATATGGCCAGGACACTCCGCCTTCAGACAGCACACTATTTAAGTCTCATCCTTATCGTCATGGTTGTCCCTTTTGTAGATCCTTCTCTTTTGCTCGGCAGTGAAACTGTACAACCCAAGCCTTACTATAGAACACAACTGCTCACCGGTTTTACAAAGGCGAGACAAACAGTACTGATCAGTAGTGAAGTCGGCGGCAAATGCATCGCCTTCCACGCTGAGATTGGTACAACTATTCCAACCTCAGGAGTTCTGGCCGAAATAGACGCCACCTATGTCCATCTGGATATCCAGTCAAACAGACTTGAGCTAGAAAGTGTCAAACGTGAATTACTTACGGAAAAAAAGATGTTGCAGAGATATACCACCCTCCTTGAAAAGAATTCATCAACTCAGGCCAAACTTGATGAAGTCACGCTGAGTGCAGATCTCCATGAACTGAAAATAAATTCACTTACAAACCAGTACCAGCGGCTGCAGGAGAACCTCGCACGCCACAGAATCAGCGCGCCTGCGGGTTGGACCATGATCGACCGCATGGTAGAGCCGGGCGAATACGTCCAGCCAGGAGGGCCCATTGCTGAAATTGGTGATTTCACCAAACTTATTGTACCACTCGCATTAAGTTTTAAGGAACTGCAAAGTCTTAAAAAAACTATTGACGTTCCTCTCTACTTTCCTGATCTCAACCTTAGAATAATCGGCCATATATATAGGGTCTCACCAATATTTTTTGAAACCACAAAAAAAATCCCTGTTGATTTGATAGTAGAAGCAAAACATCATGACACAATTATCCGGGGTGGCCTGCGAGCAGAACTACACCTTACAGAACAAAAAAAGGACACATACGTACTCCCACTTTCAGCTGTCATTAATCGCTATGATGCATACTGGATAGTCAACGAAGACAGTGGTCGCATGCGAGTTCTTTTTCTAGGTACAACCGATAATGGCTCAGCAGCCATTGTGTCCTCTTCTGAGCTGCAAAAAGAGGATAGTATTTTAAAAAACATACCTGATGATTTTTGACGGGAACATCTTAACCCACAAAAAAATAGCCCTAACCCGAATTTCTCATGACTTTTTGATTTGAAACTCAATTGTTTGTTTTTATGGTTTAAAAATCACTTTCTTAATTAACAGGGTGTTTTTCGTTTCAAATCAAAAAGTTCACCCTTCGGGCCAACAGATTTATCCGCAGCTGCTTCGTTACCGAGCATTTGCAGTAGATTATTACAGCTTCATGCCCGGTGTCTCGACCTGCGAAAAACTTTGTTGGTGAGAAAACCGGGCTAAGCGTAACCTCTAAGTACAAAACATTTAACAGTTAACGACTGATACCCCACAATGGAAAAATTCATTCAATTCACTCTCAAACAGCGCGTCGTTATGAACCTGCTGTTTGTGCTCCTCATTGTTGTTGGTGCCTTCACTTTGCTCCAGGTCTCAGTCGACCGCTATCCCAATATTTACTTTGGGAAGATGTATATCAACACCTACATGCCCGGAGGAGCACCGGATGAGGTCGAAACGCTTGTTACAAAAAAAATCGAAGAGGCGCTGCAGGAAATCACAGACATTGAATATATACGTTCAAGCAGTTACAGAGAACGCTCCAATATTGTCATAAAATTTATTGACGACACCAACTACGAAAAGATTTACAACGACGTACGCATAAAGGTCTTATCGGAGGTAAATAATCTACCAGAACGGGCAGACTCTCCAGTCTTTAACTTTCTTGATGTTGGTGACTGGTTTCCCACAGTAAGTGTTAATATATCAGGGGACCATACCAACACCACACTCAAGCTTGTTGCCGAGGAGCTGAAGATACCACTGTCTGCAGTTGCCGGTGTAAGTCAGGTTAAAATGCTTGGAGAATACACCAAGGAATTTCACCTGCTGCTCGACTCACTCAAGATGGAAAACTACGGTATCACTTTTCAAAACATTACCAGTGTCCTGAGGCAATCGAACATATCCATTCCAGCTGGCCATGTCCTCACTTCCGGGGGAGAATTTACCCTTCGTGTTGATGAACAGTTCACCAACAGACAGCAGGTTCTGGATACCATAGTGCGCACAGACCAGGACGGGTCTTTTATTCGTATTGCTGACGTCATAGATGACGCTATTCATACCTACCGGGAACCATATATCCTCGCATCAATTAATGGTGAAGAGTGTGTAACTCTGCAGGTACTCAAAAGCGAGGCTGCCAATGCCTTAAAAATAGCAGCCAAAGTTCGCAAGATTGTGGATGAACAGGGACCTCTCTACGCTAAAGACAATATCAAGGTAACTGTTACCCAGGATTCATCCATTCGAATAAAAGACTCCATAGGGGTGCTTGGAATAAATCTTCTCGTTGGTATCGTCCTTGTCTGCATCATTATCTGGCTCTTTATGGGGTTTCGTAATGCAGCGCTTACCACCATCGGAATTCCTTTTGCCTTTCTGGTAACAATTATCCTGATGTTTCTTACGGGTAATTCAATCAACGAGGTGTCACTGTTCGCCTTTATTCTGGTATCCGGAATCATTGTTGATGACGCCATAGTGGTCGTTGAAAATATCTACCGCCACATCCAGTTGGGCAGACCCACTAAAGAGGCTATTGTTGTCGGTACCTCAGAGGTTTTTCTCCCTGTTGTCTCTGCAACACTCACGACCGCTGCCGCATTCCTGCCAATGCTGCTTATGACCGGCATGATTGGCGATTTCTTCGCCATTATTCCCAAAACCATAGTCTTTGCCCTTGTGGCGTCTTTACTAGAATGTTTATTCATCCTTCCCTGCCACTATATGGAATTTGGACAACAGGCAACAAAAACAACCTCAGAAAAGTCCTCCCATCGCCACCACAGCACTGAGAACGAAGGAATTCTCATGGCAGCGACGCGTAAGCTTTGCAACCAACTCATTCTCCTTGCGCTGAGATTTCGATATACTTCCCAGTTTCTGCTGATTATTGGATTTGCAACAGCTCTCGTGATCTTTGGTCTTTCTTTTCTCGGTAAATCAAACCTTATACGTATCCAATTTTTCCCAGATAATTATTCCACATACTATGTGGAGTTGTTTGGTCCGGCTGGTACTCCAATCTCTGCGACAAACAAAGCTATCACTGATATCTCCAAAGTACTCAAAGCTGACGGGGCCGGTATGTCAGAGTCTGTACTTGGTTTTTCAGGATTTTTTATCGACGATGATTTTGCCCCACAATATGGAAGTACAATGGGTCACATAGCTGTCACCCTGCCACCTGTGGGAGAACGACATTTTGCCGACTACCCCGAAAATGATGTTATCAAACATCTGGACTCCATCAGATCAAGATTAAAAGCTGAGCTCCCAGAGAATTTTTCCATGGTTGTCAGGCCTGAAAAAGATGGTCCTCCCACGGGGAAGGATATAACGATTCGTGTTCTGGGAACCAATAACAACAATGTGATTCAGCTTGCTGAAAAAATGAAGAGCTTTCTTACGAGCGATGACAATATAGGGCCATGGGTTACAGAGCTACAAGACGATCAGGGGAAGCCGAATAAAATATTCAGGATACAGGTAATTAAAGAGAAAACTGCTGAAATTGGCTTGAGTGTCGAGCAAGTGGCTGTGCTTGCCGCCTCTGTTTTGAATGGGGAAATTATCGGGGAAATGAAAACAGCCGATGAGCAGATAGATATCATTGTCAAGGTCGCTCAACCCGTGACAGTAGATCTGCTGCAGGCACTTGAAACTCCGGTTCTTGAGACCCCAGGTGGAATAATCAGACTCCGGGATATATGTACATACTCCTACACTGAAGAGCCTGGGATCCTTAACAGATACCAGCAGCAACGCGCTATAACTCTCACAAGCGACATCGGTAACGGATCCCCCCTTACCCCAGCGATGCTGATCAACCAGACCCAACAGTTCTATCAAGATATCAGAAATGATTATCCGGGCGCCACAATCACATTTGCTGGAGAGCATGAATCGACCCAAAAGTCCTTCCTCTCACTCACCTATGCATTTATCGTAGCCACGCTTCTTATTTACCTTATTCTTGCGGCGCAGTTCAGATCCTATCTGCAACCACTCATTATCATATCTGCGGTTATTTTTGCCCTACTGGGGGTAATCTTTGGAACCTTCCTGTCACGCACTGTATTTACAATAAACAGTTTTGTTGCCGTCATTGGGGTTGCCGGTGTCGTGGTAAACGATTCTCTTGTACTGGTAGCCTTTATCAACTCATGTTACCGAGACGGAATGAGCAAGAAAGAGGCTTTGATTACAGCGGCCAATACCAGACTGCGACCAATCCTACTCACCACTCTGACCACGACACTCGGCTTACTTCCCATGGCTCTAGGGATACCCCAATACTCAATTATCTGGGGTAGTATGGCCATGACCTTTGTAACCGGGCTTTGCACTGCAACAATACTCACTATTATTCTGGTTCCTGCTCAATGGGATATTCTTATTGATTGGGAAAAAACAGAAAAGGAGTGACCTCTTCACTGAAGTTTCAGAATAAAATAAAGACAGGTTTGTTACGTATACAAACCAATAATATTGGGTGTGTTTGTGGTCTGAAAACTGATACCGAGTATATTTTATAGGTTCGGATAAGGCCTTTTCAGCTTCCAGGGGCAATGTTCAATGTTGAAAGAGGGGCAAAATTGGAGGCTGAACAACAGCGGTCGCCTATCTTGGTGGTAGTTTCAGCTATCACAATACTACTGTTTTACCTTCATTGAAATAGATCTTGACTGGTTTAATGTATCAGACATGCAAGAAGCAACTAATCCGATGGAATTGAATTTAGCTGAGCTTTTTGCAAGAAATTCAATTTGGTGAATTTCAGTAAACCACATTAAATATGTTTTATACAAAATAGAGAGGTGGACCATGAGTATGAGAGGCGAAATAATTTCAAAAGAGTATCAGAGTATGGTCTGGGTCAAGGATAATGATGGCAAAGAGTATGCCTGCTATATACGAGATCTCAAAGATAAGGAGCATTTGACCGAAGAAGAAAAAGACAAATGTGTGGATTTAAGCCAGGTGCTTGGTGATAGTTGGTAAGAAGTACACCCATGTTAACCCATGTTAAGGCCGTTATACCATTAACACGTATAGAACTGCTGAATAAACAAACCAGTCGTTTATAGTTGATAGAGTGACCAGGAGGGGCTTGAATAATTTTCAAACCCCTCTTTTATTGACTCCCGTTCTATATATTCAGTGTTCAATGCCAGCATCACAAAACAAATATAATTGTTAGTTTACTGGTTAACGTAAAAAAGAAAATTCCCCCCTTTGCTGAGACCCTTTTGAAGAGGGTGGATGGTTACTAATCATTACTGCCAGAAGGAAAAAACGTAACGGAGTTTTGATAATTCACATGAGCAAACCTATTACATCGACAGATCGGCTTTCAGGCGCGCTTCTCGGTATGTTTATCGGAGATGCCCTGGCAATGCCAGTCCACTGGTATTATAACACCCAGGCCCTCAAAAACGACTATGGCGAGGTTACCGATTATCTGCGCCCCCGTAATCCACATCCTGACTCCATTCTCTGGCGTTCATCATACGTACCACCCTCTGGAACTGCTGATATCCTCCACGATCAGGCACAGTACTGGGGCAAAAGAAATATACATTACCACCAGTTTCTTCGGGCGGGAGAGAACACTCTCAATCTTCAGCTGGCAAGGGAACTTCTGCTCTTGCTTGAGACAGATGGTAACTACTCAGCTACATCATGGCTCAACAGGCTTATTACGTTTATGACCACCCCCGGTAGTCATAAGGATAGTTATATTGAAGAGTATCTCAGACATTTTTTCATCAACTATGGCAAAGGCAAAGAGCCTTCTCAATGTGGCAGGATGGACGAAAAACATATCGGCGGATTAAGTCTGATGCTGCCTTTAACCATTGCGCTTTCTACGAACCCTGCCTTTGCAGAGGAAGTCTCGCTACAGCACCTTGCTTTAACCCATGGTGGCTCTACCATGAGACAATGGGGTGAGTTGGTTGCTGTTACCCTTCTTAACCTTCTGCAAGGGCAATCTCTCCACCAGTCTATTACGGCCGGAGCGAGCCAGTCAACACTGGAGGTTGACACTCAGAGCCTTCAGAACCTTACCAACTATCCCGATACCATTGTCGTGGGCAAGCATTTCTCATCAGCTTGTTATGTTGAGCAATCCGTTCCGGCAACGCTCTATCTTGCCCTTAAATATCAAGCCTCACCAGAGGCTGGAATGATTGCAAACACAATGTGCGGTGGCGATAATGCCGGCCGGGGAGCAGTTTTAGGCGCTCTTCTAGGGGCTTTGAATGGGCAACAAGGCTGGCCCGCTCGTTGGATTAAAGGCTTGCTCCATCCTCCACCTCTTATCCTGCTTGACTCATAATAAAAAGCGAGTCTGCAATCCCGTCTCATACTACACAGGAGGCGAGAAAATATGGAGTTTGATGTTGTCATCGTTGGTGGGGAAATTGCGGGATTGAGCTGGGCTCTTACTCTCTAACCCGGATTTCTCATGACTTTTTGATTTGAAACTCAATTGTTTGTTTTTATGGTTTAAAAATGAATTTCTTAATTAACAGGGTGTTTTTCGTTTCAAATCAAAATGTTCACCCTTCGGGCCAACAGATTTGTCCGCAGCTGCTTCGTTACCGAGCATTTGCAGGTAGCGAAGACTCCGGTAGATTATTACAGCTTCATGCCCGGTGTCTTGACCTGCGAAAAACTTTGTTGGTGGGGAATCCGGGCTAACAACAGTTTTTGTACAAATAGTGCTCTCTCGCTATGTATTGGTATCCTGTTTTCAAGATGTAATGGAATACAGGCTTGGCGATGAAAGTGATTTGTTTTCCTGATACCCTGCAGCCAACAGAAGGGGAGTTGAAAATAGCAAGAGCAGCTTTAATAGGCAAATTTGCTTTCACAGCAAATATTGCTGCGAAAGTTTCGGCTCAATGCATTGTATTTATAGGGAATCAAGCTGCAGTTTGGCGTCAGTTATGAAATGTATCCGCCAAGGGTAGAGATCTTTGTAATCTTCAGGTTTCTGGCTGGCCACCCACAATAAATCTTTGCGAGCGCTTTTGAGGTCTCCTGTCACCTGATGGAAATACTTTCCTTTGCCCCATGTCGGCAACAGATAATCTTTACCTTTAGCGATCGATTTGGCCAGATAGGTCTTGCCCAGATTAGTATCTCCACCGAGAAAAGAAGGTAAGGCCAGGTAGCAGATACTATAGGCAAATTCAACTGCACCATTACCAAAATTAGGGTCCACCTCTTTGATTCTGTCAAGGAAGGTGATGCCGTTCTTCAACCAGCTGACGTTGATGATTTTCTCAGGAAATGTCATACCTTCCTTGAATTCGTATTGCAGGGCTGTTACCCAGAAAAGCATGGCCGGCGCATCTTGCGACTGGAGCGTGTGGGATGCTTCCCAGGGTTTTTGGCCAGCCTTAACCGCCTGCTGGAATTGCGTGTTGACATACATAGACAACTCACAATACTTCATTGCCTGGTGAAAATGGGCGTTTTTTTTGTCTCTGTCAACCGTGTATGCAGTACCTAGAAGTATATGTATGTTGCCAAGATAGGCCAAGGCCTCTCTATGCATTGGGTCGGCTGCCAAAACCCGCTGCAACAAGTTTTTGCTAGACATAATACCTTCAAGATCAGCCGCATGATCAAGGCTTTCGATGGCGTTGGCATAGAGCAGATCAGCTTGCTTTGAATCCGTTACCTGTTCTGCTTCAGGCCACGAGGAATACCAATTCTTTTTTCCACAACCGGAGAGTACTAAAAACGATAGTAAGACAACCAGAACAGACATCTTTATCGGCATTATATTCTCGCAATATTGGTTTCTTTTCATGAGTTAGAGAACTTTATAAATAGAGTGAGGTGTTGCAACATTGAGAAGCTCTTATTCATTCAGGGGGATGTGAATAACATGCTTATAGTTAGTGAAAATTTAGACACCTTATTCATAATGTCCTCATTTCCCATAAAATGCTCGCTTTAACCACAAGAACCACTGTAAACCCTGGTCATTTCTTTGATTACCATGAAATGCTAGTAATTTCAGTTCAATAATCATCTCCTCCCCCTATCCAATTTATGCAGAGATAAATGCATGTGGCTGAACTCGACAAGGAGTAGGTTTGACGACTTAGTAAATTCGACGATCAGGATGGTATTTTTTGACGACAATCCCATTGTTGTCAGCAGACCGAACTGGAAATTAGGGGAAGAATAATGTCGTTGAGACAGTGAGAAAATATTGCGAACACTGACAGGACTGCTAATACCGTATGTTGCTTATGGTTATATACAGGAGAGAGGGTTAGCGAAGGGTTAACACCTTGTATAAATTTGAGAAAAAGAGCAAAATAAGAAGACTTAATTTTATAGAATGTATCTCTGTGTCGGTGGGCTGAGGCAACTCAATCAACAGATTCACAACTTTGATCCATACAGGAAGGATGTTTTCGTATGAAAAATAATTGGCTCTCCTCTCTTCTACAAAAGTTCGATCTGTCATCAACGACAGTAGAACTGCTTGCTTACATGCTGACAGTTTTTACTGTAATCTTGACAGCAATTGTAGCTACCCTCATTGTCCGCAAAACCCTGTTAAAGTTCCTGGTGAACTGGATCCAATCAAATAGCTACAAATGGGATGATCCTCTGGCTGGAAACAACTTGCTCATCAAAATCAGCTGGTTCGTACCGGTGACCATCTTGTCCCTCGCAATCGATATGCTTCTTGATCCGGGGGGAATAAGCTATCTACCGGCAAAAAGATTGATAACCGCCATCTTTGTCATTGTCTCTGTCCTCAGTCTCACCGCTCTACTCTCTAGCGTCAACGATATCCACCGAATTGTCAGGAAAAATAAGGGTTCCAGCCTTCGTGGCTACACCGATGCTGGTAAAATACTCACCTATATTTTCGGGGGAATTTTTCTGATCTCTATTTTTACAGGGAAATCTCCATGGGGGATTCTCTCGATCCTCGGTGGTCTGACCGCTGTAACTATGTTGGTTTTCAAAGACTCGATTCTCGGCTTTGTCGCATCGGTTCAGATTAATTCCACCGACATGGTGCGACTCGGTGATTGGGTGGAGATACCACAATATGGTGCCGACGGTGATGTTATTGATATGTCCATCCATTCAATTCGCGTCCAGAACTGGGACAAAACCATTTCAACTATCCCCACCTATGCTGTTGTCTCAAACTCTATTAAAAATTGGCGAGGAATGTCCGAGTCAGGTGGTAGACGAATAAAACGGGCATTGAATATAGATATTCATTCTATCCGGTTCTGTGATGAACAGATGTTGGATAAATTCTCCAAAATTTCATTGATAGCTGACTATATAAGGAATACGCAACAGGAAATTGGAGAATATAACAAACAGCATAATTATGACCAAAACCTTAACATCAGCAGCCGCCGCCAGACCAACATTGGAGTGTTCCGTGCTTATGTTATCGCCTACCTGAGAAATAATTCCAAGCTCCATCAAGATATGACTTTTTTGGTCCGACAACTTGCCCCGACAGAGCGCGGCTTACCTCTCGAAGTCTACGTCTTTTCAAAAGATCAAGCCTGGGCCAACTACGAAGCGATCCAAGCTGATATCTTCGATCACCTGCTAGCCGCAGTCCCCGAGTTCGGTCTGCGAATTTTTCAAAATCCCAGCGGTTACGATTTCCGCTGTCTAGGCAAGATGGATGGTTCAGACTGACTTCTTCAAACATTTTAAAATAGAGTAATCCTTCTGGGGATGGGAAGAATATGAAACTAGAAAATTCAGCTAAACGTTGGCGATTACCAGCTAGAGTTGTGAGGGGGGCAATCAGGGTAGGTTTAACCCTCGATTGATGGGTTTAACCCCGACAGACTCCTGGCGAGTGAAATTTGTTTATGGTAGGGTGAATTATCGACATTGTAAAGAAATGTAGTTCTCCAAAAAACTCCTTTTACTCTACGTTGGTTGAATTATGACAGATTTTTTTGAAGTCAATCATCCCACCGAATCGGAAGATTTTCTGCAATTAAGTGATCTGTTCAGACAGGCCCCAGTCGGTATACTGTGTACCACTGTCGATGGTCGTATTATGATTGCTAACCAGGCATTTGCTGACATGCTTGGCTACGATTCTTTCGCAGAATTTTCCACGCTCACCGAACGAAAGGTTACTGATCTTTACGAAGATCCTCTGTCTCGTAAACATCTCATAGATCTGACATCTCAGCAGCGGAATCGGCCGACCCATATTGAAAGCCGCTGGCGGCGGAAGGATGACACTGTTTTTCCCTGCAGGCTCCATGTACGCCCCTCTGTCGATAGTTATGGAAACATTCAATTTTTTATTGGCTTTGTAGAAGATATTTCCGAACAGAGAACTATTGAAAACGCACTGCTTGCAAGTGGTGAGAGATATCGCAGTGTTTTTGAGAATACCGGGGCAGGAACCATCATTATTGAAAAAGATACAACAATTTCTCTTGCCAATAGTGGTTTTGCCAACCTCATCGGATATTCTAAAGATGAGATTGAAGGGAAAATGCAATGGACTTCAATCATCGCCAAGGAAGATGACCTTAACAGGATGCTCCGTTACCACATTAAAAGGCGTGATTCTGTTGACCCGACGCCCATTGAATATGAATTTACCTTGAAAGACCGACACGGGCATCATAAAGATGTCTTTCTTCGGGTAGACATGATCTCCGGAACGGAATGCAGCGTGGCATCTCTACTTGATATCACTTCTCTCAAACTCGCAAAACGGAGCCTCAGAGAAAGCGAATCGCGACTCACTGGTGTCGTCGAGGCATTTGACGGCTACATTTACATATGTACGGCCGATTATCTGCTTGTCTACGTGAATAGGACCTTGGAGAAAACAATGGGGCTGGCACGTGGTCGATCCCTTTGTCATAGACGTGTTTTCGGTCTTGATTCCCCATGTCCCTGGTGCTCACAGAAAAACGTGCTTCAGGGCAAAACCATCAAGTATGAGTTTCAGCATCCCAAAGATAGCCGTTGGTATCATGCGGTAAGTTCCCCAATTTACGAAGACGAGAACCTCATAACTCAAACACAGACGGTTCTGATCGACATTCACGAAAGAAAGTTGGCCGAAATAGCCTTAAAGGAGCGTGAAGCCTACCTGCAAAAAGAAAATCTTCGTCTTCGGGAAAATATACAGGACCGGTATAAATTCGGCGCTATTATTGGTAAAAGCAAGGTCATGCAGGATATCTACGAACTGATTCTGCGCGCTGCGGCAACGGATGTCAATGTGATCCTATATGGCGAATCTGGCACTGGCAAAGAGCTTGTGGCAAGGGAAATCCATAATATGAGTGATCGTAGAGAGCTGGTCTTTCTGCCGGTTAACTGCGGTGCGATTCCTGGTCAACTTATGGAAAGTGAGTTCTTTGGTTACCGCAAAGGCGCTTTTACTGGAGCAGATCAGGATAAGGCGGGCTATTTTGCTAAAAGTAACCATGGAACACTTTTCCTTGACGAGTTAGGCGAAATCGATGAGGCGATGCAGGTAAAATTACTTCGGGTACTGGAAGGTAACGGCTATACCCCTTTAGGTAGTTTGGAGCCAGTTTATCCAGATGTAAGAATAATCTCGGCGACTAATAGCAATTTACGGCCAATGCTTGACAAGGGTACGATGCGAGAAGATTTCTTCTACCGAATTCACATCATCCCCATTACTTTGCCGCCACTGAGGGATCGATTAGACGACATTCCGCTTCTGGCTGAGCATTTTATTGCCAAGCATGGAAAAGATATGCACCCCCGTCTTCTCTCTGGTCACGACCTGAACAAGTTGATGCAGCACGACTGGCCTGGCAATGTTAGAGAATTGGAAAACACCCTCCAGCGTTTTCTCAATCTGAACGTTCTTGAGTTTGTGGGGACAGGTGATAGTAGTAACTCCGACGTCAGGCGCTCAAGAATCGGATCCCCTGCGATCCCAAACCAATCGCTCCGTGAGGCAGCTCAACAGTTTGAAAAGGAGTATCTTCTGAGGCAACTGGAATCTTGCCGGTGGAATCGTACTCAAACTGCAAAAATTCTAGGAATACAAAGGAAAACCCTCTATCTGAAGATGAAACAATTGAAGATAACGCCTTGTGTGGGTAATTAATAACTCGTTTTGAGTAGCTAGGAACTCTTGTGAGTATTTATCCATGATAACAGTGTATTGAACTATATTTCTCTTTATGGGTGTGTCATTTGCACCTCAATTCCGTATTGTTCACGGTTTGTTCTTCCCCCTAACTAACTGATTGAAATCTCATCAACTGTGCTCTCTGGCATATTGTTTGCTTACAATTGTATTGTGTTAAACAGCAACGACCCAATGAAAAAGATCCTTAGACAATTCAGTTTCAACACAAGAATGTACTCTCATCAGGAGGTTCTATGAAGACGAAAATCCTTGCTCCCACGCCCTCAGCTTATTCCCAGCCCCTTCTCATTAAATACCTGTTGACTCCGACGCTGATCTATTCACCACAGCAGAAAATAATTTATCGTGACCAGAAGACGTTTACCTATACAGAGTTTGGCACCCGGATATGCCAATTGGCACACGGTCTGAATAAGCTGGGAGTCAAGGCGGGTGATACTGTCGCCGTTATGGATTGGGACTCCAACAGATATCTTGAATGTTACTTTGCTGTCCCTATGATTGGAGCCATTCTTCATACCGTTAATGTGAGGCTTTCTTCCGAGCAGCTTCTTTATACAATAAACCATGCCGAAGATGATGTTATTCTAATCAACTCAGAGTTCCTTCCGTTCCTGGAAGCGATAAAGGACAAACTCTCCACGGTTAAAAAAATTGTTTTGCTCACCGATTCTGAGACCTCCGTACAAACAAGTCTGGTCATCGATCATGAATATGAGGCGATGCTGCAGAGGAATCCGTTAGAATATTCTTTTCCCGACTTTGATGAAAATTCCATAGCAACAACTTTTTATACCACTGGCACAACCGGTTTACCAAAGGGGGTCTATTTTACCCATCGGCAACTTGTGATGCACACTTACGGCTTCGTGACAGCTCTCTGTGGTTATGACTGTCAGGCCAGAATCAGTTCATCCGATGTTTATATGCCAATCACCCCAATGTTTCATGTTCATGCCTGGGGGATGCCGTATGTAATGACGCTGCTGGGAGCCAAACAGGTGTATCCCGGTCGATATGAGCCGACAATGCTTCTGAGGCTTATCTCTAAGGAAAAGGTGAGCTTCTCCCATTGTGTGCCAACTATTATGCATATGTTGCTCACCTCTCCAGCTGTTGAAGAATGCGATTTGGAAGGCTGGAAAGTCATTATCGGAGGCTCTGCTCTATCCAGTGGTATGTGTAAGGCCGCTCTCGACAGGGGGATTAATATCTATACAGCCTATGGAATGTCTGAGACCTGTCCTCTTTTGACCATCGCCAATCTCAAGTCCCATATGCTCGAATGGAAAGAAAAAGACCAAATAAGAATACGTTGCAGAACTGGATTGCCTGTAAATAATGTACAACTTGAGATAGTTGATCCGGCAGGCAAGCCAGTCGTCCATGACGGCAAGTCGGTAGGTGAGGTCGTTGCTCGTGCACCCTGGCTGACCCAGGGCTATTTCAAAGATCAGGAAAAGAGTGAAGAGTTATGGGCCGGAGGATGGCTGCACACCGGAGATATAGGCTTTATCGATGAGGAGGGCTACCTGCAGATTACAGATAGACTCAAAGATGTCATCAAAACAGGGGGGGAATGGATTTCGTCTCTTGAACTGGAAGATATAATCAGCCAGCATCCCGGAGTAAGTGAGGTTGCTGTCGTCGGTGTTCCCGATCAAAAATGGGGTGAAAGACCTATTGCAATAGTTGTACTCAAAGAAACATTTATGGGGAAGGTAACAGAACAAGATCTCAAAGATTTTTGTATGACCTTTGTAGAAAAAGGTGTCATTCCAAAATTTGGGATCCCAACGGAAATTTTATTGAACACAGAGATTCCTAAAACCAGTGTTGGTAAAATCAGTAAAAAAGATATCCGAAGTCAGTTTAAATCTTAACGGAAGATACTGCTGCATCTTAGGGTTATCAACTATTTCTTAATCATCCAGAGCAGAGATGTTGAATTACAGGCTCCGTTGTATGGTGTTGCTCTGGATGGTTAAGATGAAAAAGTATAATATTTGATCTTGTTCAACAAGTAAGTGACTTATCTACCAGCCATATCCCGGAAACGGAATCAATAACGAAAATACTTTGACATAAACCGGTGAGAACAGTATAATAACACATCTAATTCGTTAAATGTTTATTCGACATCATCAGACGATCGAATACTGTTCTTCAGCCATATCTGGTATCTGTTCTAACTATCAGTATTTTGTGTTCTTCAACTTTTTATTTTGAAACAATTGGCAGAAAATCAATTACCGCAGGCCAGTTGTATCACAACATACTCCTTAATGAAGACGCTATTGACCCTGGATCTCAAAATTCATATAAATATCTTGAATTTTCGCCAAGACCAGAGGCCTCATTTCTTTAACGATTAATTCAGAACATTGGAAATATTTTTATCTTCTTCTTTTTGGTAAATAACAAGAAAATTGAGCGATAACTAGGTGCCTCTATTATTGCACATTGTTGACATGGAATTATGAGTCTTTCTATTTGAAATAGCTCTATTTAGTCTTGTTTAAAATTTCCAGATTTATGTACGCCAATCCACGACTGTTTTAGTAGTGGGTAAGGCTTTGTAAAAATAACGCTTCAGAGAGGTAGTAATGAGAGTGAATTTGTATGAAGGTCAAAATGTTACACATAAGGCGAGAGCTGAATGGGGTATCGGAAAAATTCTTGAAGTAAAGACATGTGGAACAGTTATGGTTCTTTTTGATGAAACCAGGCAAGTATCGATAGCTAAGGGGGCTAACCATCTTGTCCATGTGAATAAGAATGAAAGTGTAACGTCCACTCTTAAGAATAAAGAGTCTTAACCCGAGAGATATGATTGTAATCCAATCATATCTCCCCGCAGTTAGTACATAACGGAAAGCTTCAGAGATAAACATCAAATAAGAGGTAAAGTTTTGCAAACAGTAGTTAAAAAATGGTTCCGAGATAAAGATACTGGGTTTCTTGAAAACGGTGGTGGCCCAGACATATTGGTACGTAAGGCCGACCTTGTGGGCTGTCAGTTTTTGAAAGTAGGTACAAGCGTTGAATTTGAATGCCACCGTGATAATCAGGGATTGATCGCTAAAAAGGTGAAGATTTCGAGTCAGAAAAATTTTAAAGACCAGAATAATAAAAACAAGAAAGAATTTCGATTTGGGGTAATGACTTAAAGGCACCTTGAAATATTGTTACTTCGCCCAACTTCTTCGCTACAACCAGAATTCTAATTCTCGGAGGTAAGCGTAGACTCTGATATCATCGATGCGTGTGCTAAAATTATTCTCACGCCTCGAATGTGAATGAATTATCTAATCATTCAAGAAACTCTTACGTTGGAGTAGACCCATAAATCTATGGATTTTCAGAGGCAGGGATTAGAAAATAAAAAGATAATCCACAACTTGTAGTTGGACCGTTTTAAATTCAAATATTACAGAGGATTTGTAACCATTAGCAGGATGGGACAACCATAATCTTGGTGCTGCCTGCCATTTCATTATGCTCTGCAAATAGCTCTCTAGTCAGTTCCTGCTCCTTGGTGAATGCAACTTTTCCGTGCTCTGGAAAAGTAATGGTACCATTGTTATATAGGGATCGTCGCCATTCATAAAGTAACTCTACTTTTATACCGAGACCTTCAGCCCCCATCACTTATGTGATCTGCCTGGTTATTTTGCGGGTTACACATCATTTTTCTTAAATTCAGGGTCGTATTTTCTTTTTGGCCGAATACTCATATTTTCCTCCTGTCGTGTACCTATCAGTGGTTTAATGGATGATTCACTTTGTAGTTGGAACAGCAAAGATAACTCTGTCAATCAACCGAGAACCACCACTTTGTCAGGATAGAAAATAAATTCACACTACATTGATATGTCTAGCTCGCATTTCTCATCAGCCGAGGTAGTCGTGTAGGCGAGAATCGAGATAGCAAGTCATAAGTGCTTATACTTGCTGTCTCAGTGACGCTGCATACGCGGCTGGATCGACTGACCTTTGGTGAACATTGTGTAAATTTTGCTAAAGGCATAAATGCTTCAAGGTGCAGTTCGAATCCTAAAGTAATGCCAAAGTGACACAATGTTCATGAGAAATACGAGCAAGGCAAGGCAGAAGTCCTGTTAAAAATATTTGATTTATGATTCAATACAACATATAGCATTCACGAAAATATATTTGGTGAGTTTGATCAAAATTAGGATGTTTGATGTCTAAAAAACCAAGCTATGAAGAATTGGAACAACGGGTTCGGGAATTAGAGTTGGCGGAATCTGAGCGAAAGCTCATGGATGAAACCACCAGAAACACCTCTGAACTCCTATCCCTCTTTATAAAGCATTCGCCTATCCACGCATTCCTTAAAGCAGTATCCCACAAAGAAAGTAAAGTTCTTCATGTAAGCGATAATTATATTGATATATGTGGTATTCCTGCTTCAGAGATGATCGGAAAGACCATGGGTGAACTCTTTCCCGAGGAGTTCGCTGAAAAAATTACTCGCGACGATATTGATGTCATCAATAACGGAAAAAAACTGAAATTGTACGAAGAACTTAACGACAGACATTATGTCACCTATAAATTTCCCATCGATCAGGGGACAAAAAAATACCTGGCTGGATACACGATTGATATAACGGATTTCGAACAGACACGAGAGGATTTAGTCCATCTATTTAACATGTCACTCGATATGATATGTATTGCCGATATCAATACGGCAACTTTCCTCAAGGTTAATGCCGCATTTACAAACATATTAGGCTACAGCGAAGAAGAACTATTGGATAAACCCTTTTTAGATTTCATTCACCCTGATGACCTGGATGCAACCCGAAATATACTTACACAAAAACTGCAAATGGGTACCCAAGTTATTAATTTTGATAATCGGTATCGGTGTAAAGACGGGAGCTATCGCTGGCTGAGTTGGCTTGCTCATGAGATTGCTGAAAAAGGTTTAAGTTATGCCATTGCTCGCGATATAACCGAATCAAAAAAGGTTGAAGAAGCTCTCCGAGAGAGTGAACGGAAGTATCGCAACCTTTATCTGTACGCACATGTTGGCCTCTTCGAGACAAGTTTGCCAGATGGAAAGATTGTCGCCTGCAATCAGCGTTATTGTGATTTGGCGGGATACCCTACCATCAAAAATGCAATTGGTAAGAATGTCTTGGACCTTTATAATAATCCTGCTGATCGTGAAGAAGTAAAATATATCCTACGAAAACAAGGGTATATCTCAAACCGCGAATTGCAGATAAAGAATTGCATGACCGGCGAACTCCTCTGGGTAGAATTCAGTGCCCGGATTGATGCCTTCAGTGATATTGCAGAAGGAACGATCATTGATATCACTGGGCGCAAGCAAGCTGAAGAGGGAAAGCTTAAACTGCAGGAGCGACTTAGCCGCGCAGAGAGGATGGAGTCGTTGGGTATCCTAGCAGGTGGGGTAGCCCATGATCTCAATAATGTCCTTGGCGTAGTCCTCGGACATGCTGAAATACTTCTATTGAAAGCAGATACGTCAAGTGCTTTCAGGCCCTCACTTAGGGCAATTATGAAGGGAGGACAGAAAGCTACTGCGATAGTCGACGATCTACTGACCCTAGCCAGACGCGCTGTAGCCAGGATGGATGCTCTGAATCTCAACACGATAATCGCCGATTGTCAGCAATCTCGGGAAATCATGGATTTACTCTTTCACCATCCCTCGGTAAAGATCAAAGTTGATCTTATGCCGGACCTGCTGAACATCTCCGGGTCTTCCGTGCATATCGGTAAGGCGATATACAACCTGGTTTCCAATGCGAGTGAAGCTATGCCAAATGGAGGCATTGTCACCATCAGGACAACGAATCAGTATTTGGATATGCCTGTTCATGGTTATGACAAGATTTATGATGGGGACTATGTTGTTCTATCCGTGTCCGATGAGGGAGAAGGTGTCGATGAGAGGGATCGCAAGAGGATTTTCGAGCCATTCTATACAAAGAAAGTCATGGGAAGAAGTGGAACAGGATTAGGGTTGGCTGTGGTCTGGGGTACGATGAAGGATCATCACGGTTACATCAACATTCAGAGTGAAGTGGGAAAAGGAAGCACGTTTACCCTTTATTTCCCAGTAACGAGGGATGAATTATCCACCCAAAAAAAATCCGTAGTAATTTCAGCATATATGGGGCAGGGCGAATCCATCCTCATTGTGGATGATGTTCAGGAACAGCGAGATATTGCAACTGTGATACTTGAAGAATTGAACTACAACGTCTCAAGTGTCAAAAGTGGCGAGGAGGCAGTGGAATTTTTGAAGGAAAATCAGGTTGACTTGTTGGTGCTGGATATGATCATGGACCCCGGCATGGATGGTTTAGATACGTACAAGAACGTGCTTGAAATACATCCGAAACAAAAGGCGATTGTTGTGAGTGGTTTTTCAGAGTCGGATCGGGTGAAAGGTGTTCAGTTACTGGGTGCTGGCACCTATGTGAAAAAACCCTATCTTATCGAGAAAATAGGATTGGCAGTAAAAGAAGAACTTAATCGGACCCGTTGAAAAATTCACCAATAGTCTATTAACGCTTCATATTGAAATTACGACTGATCGTAGCCTTTGAAAAAATGGTGTATAACCCAATGATTATTGCATTTGAATGTGAGTGTCATGCAACTCTTTATTTTTAAAAAAAATATCTGATTACATAGATTTTAACACAGGAGATTCAACTTTGGGTTATAGGGAAATCATACTGCAACTTCCCACGGATTACACCGATGATGTACTGAAATCGGCTATCACGCTGCAGCTGGGGATTACGGATTGCACGTTCAGTATTGAAAGCAAAAGCCTGGATGCCAGGAAAAAAAGCAATATCCATTGGCTTGTCAGAGTGGCAGCTCTCTCCGATGAACTCAAAGGAGGAGAATCCGTCCAACCGCCCACCCTTGAAATACCTTTTCAAAAAAGAAGCTCAAAAGCTCTCGTAGTAGGTAGCGGTCCTGCCGGTTTTTTTTCAGCCTTGGTATTGCAAAAGTCAGGGTTTCAGACAACTCTGATAGAACGAGGCAGTAGGGTGGATAAGCGCGTTCAAGGCATTAGAGATTTTGAGTCCACCGGCGTCTTTGACCCCATAAGCAATTACGCCTTCGGTGAAGGCGGTGCGGGCACCTTTTCTGATGGCAAGCTCACCTCCAGAACCAAAAAAATTGCCAGAGAAAAGCAGTTTATCCTCGAAAGTTATATCAGGGCGGGTGCTCCTGCTGAAATAGCGTATCTGGCACATCCGCATCTTGGTACAGATTACCTCAGACACATTGTGGTGAAATTACGAGAAGAGTTTGAGGCCCTTGGGGGCAAGATCTGTTTTGAAACCGAGCTTACAGATCTTAAGGTTGAGAATGGCGCAGTCATAGCAGCCATAACTGCTGCAGGGGAGATCCCAACGGATGTCATGCTGATTGCCTGCGGCCATTCCGCCTATGAAACCTATAGGATGCTGATCCG
This sequence comes from Desulforhopalus sp., assembly GCA_047619065.1. Classification (GTDB taxonomy): domain Bacteria; phylum Desulfobacterota; class Desulfobulbia; order Desulfobulbales; family Desulfocapsaceae; genus Desulforhopalus_A. Next base: position 36,630 of record JBLHNA010000026.1, on the reverse strand, counting down.
CCGAAATGTTGCGTTTCGAACTAAGAATTTTGCCATCGGTTGCAGGATTGAGCATCCCCAGGAATTGATCAATACGGCTCAATGGGGTAAAGCTTCGCTTCCCGGTGTTAAAGCAGCGGAGTATCGGCTTACAGCAAACACAGAGGGCCATCTGCCGGTGTTTACCTTCTGTATGTGTCCCGGTGGTATGGTCGTTCCGGCAACGGCGTATGCGGACACCAATATAGTTAACGGCATGAGCCGCTACATGCGTAACGGCAGTTTTGCCAATGCAGCTTGTGTGGCAGGGGTCAATCTTGACTCCCTGCTCGGCAAGAGCGTTGAACCACTGGAGGCTCTGGATTGGCTCAGTGGTCTTGAACAACAATTTTACCACTCTACAAGTGGATATCAGGCTCCTTTTTCGACAATAGCTGGCTTCATCAACAAGAAAAATAGCTCACTGGCCGTCGACTCAAGTTACCCACTCGGTCTCACCCCGGCACCTTTATGGGAGATGCTGCCAGCTGAAATCAGTCGTTCCATTTCCCAGGGTCTAGAACAGTTTTGCCGTAAACTTAAAGGCTTCGAATCCGGTATTATCATGGGACTTGAAAGTAAAACCTCTTCACCACTCCAGGTTATCCGCGACGAGAAGAGACGGTGCCAGGGCTTTTCCAACCTCTATCTCGCTGGAGAAGGTTCCGGCTGGTCCGGTGGCATTATCTCCAGTGGCGTCGATGGCATACGTACAGCTCTCGCCATAAGCGAGAACACAACCTCATGAAATGAAACTATTTACTGGTGGTGTTGAAGAGAAAATCCTCCCAAAAACTATAGACACCCTGTTTATACAGCTCTGTCATGTCGTACATTGGATCTCCACAAAGCATCTTCTTTTGATACGAAACTCTTTGCGCAAATTTAAAGGTCCAGATATTACTTATGATAATTACGATAAATATACAGAAACTATTAGAAGGTAACTTTTGAAAAAGCCAATTGAAAAATACTGTGATGCTATTTTTCTCATTACCGAAGAGTATTCCTGTCCCGTTTACAATATTGGTGAAGAGCTAAAAGTACAAAACTTCTGTTTGTCGGTAACATCCTATAAGCCTGGATGCCTCCATCTGGCTCAGAAAATTGCCAGCATCCTAACGGTAAAAGACAATATCAGTGGGGTTCAACAAGCTACTGCGTCAAAGTCTCAATTTGACTGTGGTGGTTGTGAAGGTATGATCCATTTTGAATATAAAAAGGATAAAGATTTTGCTACAATGCAAATGAAAATGCTTAAAGAGGCGGAGAAACGGAAGCACAGGAATCTTATCGAAAAACATTTCGCAGAACTCCGAAAGTTTGAAATCTTTAGGCCGCTTGACGACCACTCATTAGTTGACCTTACGATGATGCTTGAGTTTAAGACGATCCTTCAAGATAAGAGAGTTGTGAAGAAGGGGGCTCCGGGCAATCATCTCTATATCATTTTAAAGGGGAAAGTTGCGGTCATAGATGACGTTGGCTCAAAGGTAGTAGAGATCATGCCAGGAGAGATATTCGGTGAAATGAGTCTTCTCTCAGGCGAACCAGTGTCAAATTCTATTCATACTACCGAAGACACTCTGGTCGCTATGCTTAGTTTGAAGAATTTTCGAGATGTCTTGAGAAGCTATCAGCAATTACAGTTTTTTCTCTTAAAGATGTTGGTGGACAGGGCGCAAACAATAGCCTTGCGGTCAGGAAATATTACCTCCGGCATGACCGGTAAGTTAGCCGATATAAACGTTGTAGATCTTTTACAATTATGCAATTCCAAACGGAAAACCGGGGCAGTGCATCTCTCACTTAAAGAAGGAAAAGGTGTGATCTTTTTTAAGGAGGGTGAAATCGTCTATGCTCGTTTTCAGAAGCATCGTCAAAAGGAAGCAATGTATGCACTGTTTGCGTCCAAAAACGGTACTTTTAGTTACACGAGGGGGATCCCGTATGAATTGCAAAAGTCGCCACCAATTGGAGAGTTTTGGGAATTGATGATGGTGGGGATGCAGAGGATTGATGGAATTCAAGGCTGATGTTTTCTACCTGTCGTTTTCATGTCTCTGGTCAGGTGTCGACTCATGGCCGGTGAGTTACGATATTTACTGCTCATGCATTACAAAAGAAAATTTTGAGAGAAACGACATTATTGATAGATTCGTCCGAGACGAATATTTAGGAGACTTGTTGGAGAGAAGCCATAGCACATTGGGTATCAATTATATTTGAAATGATCGTTTTGGGTTAGTTTATGTGGTGTAGTGGGGTGTTGGTGGCATGTCAACGCAAGAACGTGGGATGGACTTTTGCCAAATCATATATCCACGGTTATTCACTGTCCCTCGATGTTCCAATTGCATCTTTACCCGAAGACTTAACATGGAACATCGCTTCATCGGCAAGGGCCAATAGGCCCATGCTATCTATTGCGTCATCCGGGTAGGTGGCCACTCCATAACTGGCAGACATATGTACCATGAGATTTTTCTTGGTCAGGTAGGTGGTTGATTTCATCAGTTGACGGATTTCTTGTACAATTTCAAGGGCCACATTTTTGTTTGTTTGGGGCAATACCAATACAAATTCATCCCCTCCATATGCAACACCAAACGAAGGTTTAACCAAACACTTCATGAAGGTTTCGGCCACCTCCTTCAAGGCCTGGCTTCCATTCAAGTGGCCATAAGTGTCAACGACATGCTTGAAATTGTCCATATCGAGAAAGACCAATGAGAAAGGTTCTTTAAGCTCATTACTCTTAGTGATCATTTTGTCGAGGGTCTTGTAGAGATATCGAGTGTTAAAAAGGCCGGTCAGGCTGTCATGATTTGCCAGGTATCGAAAACGTTCTCTGCTTTTGCGTAGTTGATCTTCTGCTAATCGTTTCTTTGTGTTATTTATGAGTATACCATCTATAAGATGGGGACCATCCGTACCATCTGTTAATCTGGCATTAATCAATGCCCATATGGGTTTTCCGTCCCTATCTTGCATTTCCACCTCATAGTTGGTGATAATTCTATTTTTCTTTAAATCTGACAGAAGCTGGTCTCGATCATTTTTATCTTTATAAAGAATTGATATATCACGAACGCTACTGATGAGTTGAGTTGCCTGTTCATAACCAAAGATTTTAGCAAAAGCGGGATTGACTCTAAGGAGATTGCCCTCCAATGTACATTGGTACATTCCTTGTGCTGCATTCTGGTAGATATTCCTATATTGTGCTTCAGCCTGCTTGCGATCTTCCTGTGCCTTTTTAAGCTCCGTGAGTTCAGTTAGAAAAACGAGATAGCCGTTTGGCAGGCCTTTTTTATCGCGAAGAATGCTTCTCTTGAAAAGCAGAGGAATATATTTGCCTGTTTGGCTATGAATAACCGCCTCAAAACTCAAATGATTTTTGCTGGCGAAGTGGACAAAGACAGATTGTTTATCATAGAGATCATTCACAGAACTGTACATAAGATCTGTGCCACTAATACCCGTTAATTCAACTATTGTTGCGTTATAATCAACAATTTTGAATTCCAAGTCTAACTCAAGAAATCCTTCTGAAGTTGCGTCTAACAACCTTCGATACTTAGCTAAACTTGTCTTTATTTTGTCTTCGGATTGCCGAGTGAGCGCTTCTATCTCCTTCTCAAGTTGTTGAATTTTGGTTACAGCGTCACAGGGTAATGCCTTTTCCATTTTCAGTTCTCTTTGAATTTTATTTTTGCAAGCGATGGGCAGCGACAATATACTCACGACGCGTCAATGTATCATAGATATTGGCCGTTGATACAGTATATTAGTACTTGAATCCATAAGAAACAAGAAGTTCAGGTGGCTCGCCGATTCATTTTTACTGAAATCAGACCAGGAATGTATTTGTTGGTTGCTTTGTATCATTGGGTAGGGGATAGAATAATCCGAATCATGGAGTTTATAGAGATCATATGGAAATACGATCCAATTGAAGAAGTCCAGACTGTTATTAAAAACAAGAACCTCACGCAACCTATGGATGAATACCGAAAAAACGCTTGTATTTATGACCTGTTGATAGGGCCGTTTCTGCACCCTGTATACAGAGATATGGTAGATATTCTAAAGGCGCATGGTTGCCTCACCTGCCTCGATCTTTGCTGCGGTACCGGGATGTTCGTCGGTAGAGCTCAGAAGTGCGGTCTCATACCCTCTGGCGTGGATATCTCGCCTGCGATGCTTGGTGTGGCACGTACCAACTATCCTGATATTGATTTCTTAGAATGCGACGCCTCCGATCTCCCCATGGGTGAAGGCGGCTTTGACGCAGTCACCATCAGCTTTGCCTTGCACGAAAAACCGCGTGAAATAGCACTGGACATCATCCAAGAAGCAATAAGGCTGGTGCGAGCGGGTGGGCTTCTCGTCGTGGCAGACTATCGCCACTCAACCGAAAGGAAGTCTCTTCTTACGGGCTGGGGAGTCCGTTGTGTGGAGCGTATGGCGGGCAGGGAACATCATGCCCATTTTCATGACTACATGAAACGCGGAGGCACCGAAGCCTTTCTCACCGAAGCTGGTCTGAATGCTACACACCAGGCAACCTGTATGGGCGGATGGGCCGGTGTTTTTGTCTACGTGATGGATGGATGCTTTAGCCAAACTAACTTTTCGTCTGTAAACTCCCCTCTTTCTTCTAGCCCGAATTTCTCATGACTTTTTGATTTGAAACTCAATTGTTTGTTTTTATAATTTTAAAATGACTTCCTTAATTAACAGGGTGTTTTTCGTTTCAAATCAAAAAGTTCACCCTTCGGGCCAACAAATTTATACGCAGCTGCTTCGTTACCGAGCATTTACAGGTAGCGAAGACTCCGGTAGATTATTACAGCTTCATGCCCGGTGTCTCGACCTGCGAAAAACTTTGTTGGTGAGAAATCCGGGCTAGCAGATAGTTTCCATTTCTATATAGCAAGTTGAATGAATGCTCAATGAATATATTGACAAGGGTTGGGTTGGGTATTAGCTTGAACAAACACTCAAACAACTTTTGTGTGTAGGGACAAGTCGAAAGAGATACCTTTTAGCTACAGTATCAGGAGAAGATTAAGTTTTTCGTGAAACAAAGACTGAACTATTAGGTTAGGATAGCTTTTTGGATTATGATAAAGCAAATTTTTATCACCTTCATTGAAAAGAGGAAAGTTTATGAAAAACGAATACGTTCCACCAAAAGTTTGGACCGTTGACAGTGAAAACGGTGGTACTTGGGCAAAAATTAATCGTCCAGTATCAGGCGCAACACATGAGAAAACTCTTCCGGTGGGCAAGCACCCCCTCCAACTCTACTCTATGGGCACTCCCAACGGCCAAAAAGTCACAATAATGCTGGAAGAGCTATTGGCTCTAGGTGTAGCTGATGCGGAGTATGATGCACACATGATTGACATCAAAGAGGGTGAACAATTTTCTTCCGGTTTTGTTGAGATTAACCCAAATTCGAAAATCCCTGCACTGCTGGATGTCTCAACTGAAAATTCGGTACCGGTATTTGAATCAGGGTCAATCTTGTTATACCTCGCAGAAAAGTTCGGACATTTTCTGCCAACGAACATCGAAGAGCGCACTAAAGTTTTCAACTGGCTATTCTGGTTACAGGGCGCAGCACCTTATTTAGGTGGTGGGTTTGGTCATTTCTATGCATATGCCCCAGAAAAATATGAATATCCAATTAACCGTTTCGCGATGGAAATCAAGCGTCAACTCGACGTGTTAGATAAGAAATTGGCTTCTAAGTCCTTCCTGGCGGGCGATAAGTATAGCATTGCCGATATGGCAACCTGGCCTTGGTACGGTAATTTAGTACTTGGCGTACTTTATGATGCGGCCGAATTCCTAGATGTGAAGAGCTACAAAAATGTGGTTCGCTGGGCAGAAGAAATATCAAAGCGTCCTGCGGTGCAACGGGGACGAATCGTCAACCGTACATGGGGGGCGCCGTGGGAAATGGTGCGTGAGCGTCACGATGCATCTGACATTACTAAGGCGCTCAACCAAAAACCGTAAAAAATCAATAAACTATAATTAATTTGCGGTCACAACTTAGTTTAATCAACCTTAAAACAGATGGATACAAAATGTTAAAATTTTATTTTCACCCAACTCCTAACCCAATGAAAGTCGCTCTCTTTTTGGAAGAAGCAGAACTGGAGTATGAACTTGTAGCAGTAGATACAAAAAAGGGCGAGCAACATACTCCAGAATATAGAAGCATTAACCCCAATGGTAAACTACCGGCAATAAGGGACAATGGTGTAAATGTCTTTGATTCTACGGCGATTCTTTTATACCTGGCAGAAAAGACAGGTAAATTCCTTGGTAAAGATGAAGACCGTGGCCAAATATTATCGTGGTTACTGTTTATTGCCACTGGTGTGGGTCCGTTTTCAGGACAAGCTGTGCACTTTCAACACGCAGCTCCTGAAAAAATACCTTATGCTATCAACCGTTATGTCTTTGAAGCAAAGCGTCATTATCAAATTTTAGAAGAACAAATCAGAGACAAAGAATATTTTGTAGGTGACAGCTACTCCATTGTCGATATTGCAGCATGGGGCTGGGTTAAATTTGTCGGCCATGTTTTAGGTGCTGACGCATTAGCAAACGACTACCCTAACCTTAATCGTTGGTTTACAGCCATCAATGCACGTCCAGCCGCTGAGCGCGCACGAAATGTTGGTTCTGATCTTGAGTTCAAAAGCGTAGATGACGAAGAATCAAAACGCGCACTTTTCCCACAAAACTACTAACCCGGACTTCTCATGAACTTTCCGATAAGTAGTTTAACGTACTATTTCCACAGGGTAAATATAATGGACGACAAAAGCGGTGTGTCTTTCCCTGTATATCGAAAAGCTCACCCTACGGGTCACAAGATTTTTCCACTGCTGCATCGTTACTGAGCACTTGAGGTACAAAAGTACAGTCGAGTGCCCAGTGTCTTGATCAGTAAAAAACTTTAGTGATGAGAAATACGGGCTAAGCAGCATTCAGTAGAGCACTCGTATTGCTCGTTTCAATACCAAAAGGAATACGTTGGATTAACAAAAACGAGTACCAGTAAAAATGGTACTCGCTTCTTTCTGTGGTGAGAACTCTGCCGAACTCCTAACCCGAATTTCTCATGACTTTTTGATTTGAAACTCAATTGTTTGTTTTTATAGTTAAAAAATGACTTCCTTAATTAACAGGGTGTTTTTCGTTTCAAATCAAAAAGTTCTCCCTTCGGGCCAACAGACTTATCCGCAGCTGCTTCGTTACCGAGCATTTGCAGGTAGCGAAGACTCCGGTAGATTATTACAGCTTCATGCCCGGTGTCTCGACCTGCGAAAAACTTTGTTGGTGAGAAATCCGGGCTAAATATTCCCAATCCATTGGGGCCTGTACTGGTCTGGACAGCTGTTGTGCATACGGGGTGGGAGAGAGGTGGCGCAGAGGTCACTCTTTCATCTCAACAAGATATTTCCAGTAACGACTGGGCATAAACTGGCGCTGTAGGTCGAGGTTTTTCCTGTCCGTATTGGTGATGGCTGTATGAAAAGATTTCCAGAGCTCCTGGTAGTGCAGTTCATTTTCACTAAGCCTGGATTCAGGGACTTCACCATGCAGGCGGACATGCTCGGTGAAGTCTTCGTCAATATCAATTGACTGCAGTGACTCACAGTCCCAGTACAGTGCGTGATTGCGGCGGACGTCATGCAGTATCCATTTTCTGTTTTTCAGTCGCTGTTTAAAGTGGTGGGCGCAGTGGCCTATCACCATGCAGTCTGGCTCAAATGGAGCGTATTGCAACCCATCTTCAAGTATTCGAAAACGAATGAGGCCTGTGAATCTATGGGCCTCAAAGCTTACTTTTTGTGAGATTTTATCAAGATACTTGATAGAATCGTGGGTATAGAGTTGTGTAGCTTTTGAACCGCGTACTAGGCATTCCCGAACCATCCAGTAAAGGTGAATACCCACTTCACGGTCATCGCTTAAAAAACCATTAACAGCAAAATGGGCGGCTGTCCCCTCAAGGTTTTTTAAATATGTAAAAAGTCGAAGGGCCTGTTGGTTGTCCGTCTGAATTTGAATGACTGTATCGAATATCTGTGGTGTGAACCCCTTCCTGCCGTAAATCCCCTGAACATTTTTTTGAGATTTTACCGCTGCTGAGACAGCGTGTAACAGACCTTCAAAAGAGCCGTCATGGAGGTATATAATTGATTCCATGCTAAAAGAGTCGCAGTTGGCGATTTTGCTGCAGAAGCTTTTTTGAGGTAGGTGGCTCAGCCTTGCACATTGCACTCACCAAATGGTGGTGAGAAAGAGATGTGTCACCCAGATATTTGCCGTTAATAGTAATAAAAAAACGTGCTCTTTTCAGCACCAGGCCAATTTTCTTCAGGTCTTGTTCCCGAATGGTAGCGATCCTGCGAGTCTTGACAATACGTTGCGCTGAGGTGACTCCGACGCCGGGAATGCGAAGCAATTCTTCATAGCTTGCTCGATTGATATCAATGGGGAAGAGGTCAAAATTGCGCAAAGCCCAGGCCGCCTTTGGATCAAGTCGTTCATCAAGATGAGGAAAGGCCGGGGAGAGTATCTCATGGGACTGGAACTTATAAAATCTGAGTAACCAGTCGGCCTGATAAAGACGATGTTCGCGTATAAGCGGTGGCGCTGTGGACAAGGCCGGAAGAAGAGGTCCCTCATTTACCGCAATATAGGCGGAATAGTAGACCCGTTTCAAGCTCATTTTGTTATAAAGATTTTCTGTCAAATTAAGGATGTGAAAATCACTTTCTGCCGAAGCACCGATTATCATCTGGGTGGTTTGGCCTCCGGGGCAAAAATTTGGAGCATTCCTGCTTTTTTTTCTTTCAAGCTGAAAGCCGGTAAAGTTCTCGCCAATCTGCTTCATTGGAGCAAGTATTCCCTGCTTTGATTTTTGTGGGGCGAGACGATTGAGTGATGCCTCTGAGGGAAACTCAATATTTACGCTCATCCTATCCGCAAGAAATCCGGCCTGCTGGATCAGTTCGTTTGCGGCACCGGGGATAATTTTAAGATGAATGTAACCGTTGAATTTATGCTTTTGGCGCAGGAGCCTACACACCTCAATCATATCCGCCATGGTCTTATCCGGGGATGCATATACCGCAGAGCTTAGAAACAGGCCCTCAATATAGTTGCGCAGATAAAAATTGATGGTGAGATCGGCCACCTCTTCGGAGGTGAACGTTGCGCGTTCAACCGTGTTTGATCGACGATTGAGGCAATAGCTGCAATCATATACACACTCATTGGACATCAAAATTTTCAGCAGAGAAACACATCTGCCATCTGCAGCCCAGCTATGGCAGATACCGCTCGCGGCAGCGTTGCCAATACCATTCGACGTAGCTTTTCTATCACTCCCGCTTGAGGAACAGGACGCATCATACTTGGCGGCATCTGCCAGAATTTTGAGTTTTTCTAATGTCTTCATGTGATCGTTTTTCTGTGCACAATATTGCAGGCTATTAATGCCTTATTCTGGAAAGTCTGTCACTCTGTTTAATTCCTTTAGGGTAAGAACCAACCGATTGAGTAGGGTACAGTGCGCACTTTGTAAGAATAGGATTATCAGGAGACAATCTATGCCTCCAATATATCAAAGCTGACTCAATTATTCTGTAGTGTCTGTTACAAAAAGAATCAATTGGAGGGGCATTTTCAGGGCGAAGCACCTCCAACACGGATTGTGGGTTATTCTGGATGAATTATCGGCGTACAATAGAATTTTGACTCCCAAATTATATTTGTGAGAGGTATTAGTCTGATACTGTACTGGTATTTTGCAGATTTCCCTACGCAATTGATTGCTAGAGCTAGGCTAAAATGATAGGATTCAGCTAGTATCCGCAGTAATTAGAGATCGTGGTCCAGGTTTGTCTGTCAAAGCTAAATCGTGGGTTATACAGTCAGAAACTGTTTAAACAGTGCAGCTTGCTCAGCCCATCCCCATCGGGCAATAATTAAGGAAAAACCTATATGGATATAATAAAATGGCGCGAGTCATATGAAACAGGAATACCTTCACTAGATCAGCAGCATCAAACACTTATCGAACTCATCAACGATCTTTACAAGGTGCTCCGTAAAGAAAAATCCAATAAGTCGATAGAAGAGGTGTTGGATGAATTGACCACATATGCAGAAAAACACCTGCAGGAGGAGGAAGGTATCCTGGACGCCAATGGTTATGCTGACTCTGCAAACCATATTGCCATCCATCAGAGTTATCGGGATCAATTAGCAACCCTCATTGCTGAATCGAAAGAAGATCAGGAAGCCGCAGTACAAAACACCTATACTTTTCTTCGCCAATGGTGGATGGGACACATTGTCGCTGAAGATAAGAAATATGGAGAATTCTTGAAGTCAAAAGGAGTTGAATAAATCTCTAGCAGGTTAATAAACCTGATCGGCAATAGCCTCGTTTTAAAAGGTGTGCAGCGTGTTGGCCGGCAGGCTATTCACCTGGGATTATCTGACAAAGGATAGGGGGGGGGCGTATGAGTGCATATCTTGTTGTAGACACCAAAATCAGTAATCCAGAGGTATATGAAGAGTACAAAAAGCTTGCGAAACCTATCGTTGAAAAATACGGAGGTGTTTACCGGGTTAGGGGTGGAGCAATGGATATTAGGCAAACAGAGCTTTGGACACCCACCAGAATTGTAATTATTGAATTTCCTGATGTGAAAAGTGCGCAGGCGTTTGTAGACTCAGAAGAGTATGCACCAGTAAAAGTTATGCGCCTCAATAATGCCGAATGCACACTATTTATCGTTGACGGCGGGTGACTCGACGTTTCAGCGGACTCTGCAACTGCGCGGGTCCGTTGGTCAGCACCGAGACTCACAGAAGGGAACAAAACAACGAAGAAATACATTGAAATTTTAATAGCATTGCAATTAGAGACCCGCAATAAAGCACCCCATCCTGCTTGCATACATTGAATGCACAAAAAAATTCTGTCAACGCTCATTTCCCCAATCTACCTCTGAAGATAGCGGAAGTCAAAGACCGTTCCGAGAATGGGCATCTTACAAGATTTCACCTCTTCCCTAAGACATGATGTTCAAATCAACCAATGAACAAATATGTGAAGGTGATAGCCGCGAGATCAAAAAATATTCAAAAAAAGTGTAAAATGATGTTGACCTTCCCCCACATGGAATGTTGTAAAATAGGTCTCAGTTTTATGAAAGTGTACTTACGATCTGCTGATTAACACAATCTTCTCGGAGTGAATTATGATGGTTGTAGAAAATGCCAAAGATGTTCCTGTAGCTCAACTCACTAAGGTTAAGAAATCCACACTTCCAGCGCGTATTCAGCGTTTAAAAGAAAAATATCTGCAGGTTAAGCCGACTATAACTGTTCATAGAGCTTTGGCTTTTACGGATGTTCTGAGACAGTACCCGGATTTACCTACTAATGTTCGTAGGGCGTTAGGGTTTAAAAAGGCTTGTGAGACTGCCCCAATGCTCATTCAAGATGATGAACTTATTGTTGGGCATCCTTGCGGTAAAGCAAGGGCTGGTGCTTTTTCTCCGGACACTGCCTGGAAATGGGTTCGTGACGAGATCGATACCATAGGTACTCGTCCTCAGGACCCTTATATAATCAGTGAAGAAGATAAAAAGACTCTCCAGGAGGAGATTTTTCCTTTCTGGGAAGGCAGATCGCTGGATGAGGCGTGTGAGGCGGCATTTCGCAAGGAAGGCCTTTGGGAGTTCTCAGCAGAAGCCTGCGTCAGTGACCTAACCTATCACCATACAAGCGGTGGTGGGGATACCAGTCCCGGGTATGACATTATTTTGTTCACTAAGGGCATAAATGGAATTAAAGAAGAAGCAGAAGTGCATTTGCAAAATTTGTCCAAGGATGAGGCCAAAAACCAAGAGAAGATAAACTTTTATAGGTCTGCTATCGAAACGTGTGATGGTATCCTCATTTACGCACACCGTCTTTCTGAATTTGCGCTACAACTTGCAGATAAAGAACAGGATCCAAAGCGCAAATTAGAGCTTGAAAATATTGCACAAGTTAATGCGCGTGTACCGGCAAACCCGCCTGCGAATTTTCATGAGGCGCTACAATCCCTCTGGACTATACAATCGTTGTTTATGCTCGAAGAAAACCAGTGTAGTACATCTCTTGGCCGTTTTGATCAGTATGTTTATCCATGCTACGAAGCGGATAAAAATTCCGGCAATCTCGATGACAACATGGCGTTTGAACTCATGGGTTGTTTCATTTTAAAATGTTCTGAAATGATATGGTATACACCTGGAGGAACGGCAAAATATTTCGCTGGTTATATGCCTTTTGTCAATATCTGCGTTGGAGGGCAGAAGCGTGAAGGAGGGGATGGGACAAATGCGCTCACCTACCTCGTGATGGACGCTGTCCGTAGGGTGGGGGTGTATCAGCCATCACTTGCCTGTCGTATTCACAACCAGTCACCACAAAAATACCTGGATAAAATCGTTGAAGTTATTGAGTGTGGTGGTGGAATGCCTGCCTGTCACTTTGATGATGCACATATCAAGATGATGCTCAGAAAAGGATTTGATTTTGAAGACTCACGGGACTATTGCTTGATGGGGTGTGTGGAACCTCAGAAATCAGGACGTATTCATCAATGGACAGCAGGAGGTTTTACCCAATGGCCGATTGCCATCGAGTTTGTATTTAATCGGGGCATTATGAATTCATATGGCAATAAACAAGGTGTCGATACGGGTGATCTGAACCAGCTGACTACCTATGAGTTGTTTGATGTAGCTGTAAAAAAACAACTTAATCACATCATGGAGTTAACGGCTAAAGGAACGCTTATTAATCAAAAAATGGTTCGTGACATGTCGCCAATGCCGTACATGTCATTATTTGTAGATGGCTGCATGCAAAGTGGGAAAGATGTAACTGCCGGTGGAGCCGTGTTATATGAAGGGCCAGGGACCATTTTCGCGGGGCTAGGAACCTATGCAGACAGTATGGCCGCTATTAAGAAGCTCGTTTTTGACGACAAAAAATATACACTTGTTGATATGAAAAAAGCGCTTGATATGAACTGGGAAGGGTATGAGGAGATGCGTCGTGACTGTATTAATGCTCCCAAATTTGGCAATGACGACGACTACGTTGATAGGATTACAGCAGATGTGATCGATTATACGGAGAAAACTATGAATGGGTACAAGTCGCTCTATGCACGGATGATCCATGGTACCTTGTCCCAGTCATTTAACACGCCTTTAGGTGAGATGGTGGGTGCAACCCCCAATGGTCGCCCTGCACAGGCTCCGCTCTCAGATGGGATGAGTCCATCCCAAGGCGCTGACAAGAAAGGTCCTACCGCGGTTATAAAGTCGGTTTCAAAATTGAACGTGGAGTCGATGAGTCTTGGAATGTCACACAACTTTAAGCTTATGCAAGGTTCGCTGGACACTAAAGAGGGAAAGGAGGCTTTGATTACCTTGCTGCGCACTGCTTCAATCTGTGGCAATGCCCAAATGCAATTTAATTATATAGATAATAAGGTACTTAAACTCGCTCAGGAAAACCCTGCAGATTACCGCGATCTTATGGTAAGAGTGGCGGGTTATAGTGCTTTTTTTGTTGAATTGTGCAAAGAAGTTCAGGATGAGATAATTAGTCGCACCGTATTGGGTGAAGATGTCTGATACTGTTTGGTGAGGGTCTCCTTGTTACAGAAGTATTTGCCGGAGAGTGGGAAGACCTTCTCCGGTTTTACTGCTCACATGCACCATTTCTTTCACTCCAGCATTTCGTAAAAAACGTTCAGCTCGGTCGGTATTCACATTGTGGATGTCGATTTTTGAAATAATACCAATGACTTTACGGTTGAACATCGAGGTAAAAAACGGAGGGAATAAACTATTGCTGCGGCTTGCATCCTGAACAATAGCCAAGATGTCGCAATCTGCCGAAGCAGTGATTAGCGCGTGATAAAAACGTCTGTTTTCTAAAAACTCACCCGGAGTATTGATAAATTGGCCAAAATATTCAACAGCCATTGCTCGGTGGGGGGAGTACTCATCGTCTGAAAGAGCGTTAATAAGTGTACTTTTACCGACGAAGGTTTCTCCGATGAGCATCATCTTGAGAGGAGCAGCTGGGCATATTGAACTCATGTAGTTAGGACCGGTTAGGACCGGGTCAACTCTGATGTGGTATAATGGAGTACATTATCAAAGTAACGGAGGACTCCCTCGACTGCGGTTTCGATGCTTGAAACGTCACCCAGCAGTAACAAAGATCCGCCAAACCTATCCAGGAACCCTATTTCGACATCTGCCGCCTTGGTTGCAACGTCTGCTGCGATGATGACACCTTCGTAGGGGGTGATAGTCAGGATACCGATGGCACCTGCTGATTCGTTATCGAGTCCCAGTTTCAGGTAGATGGTTTTCTCAGGGCTGGCGATAACATGGGCAAGGGTTACCTGTTTTCCTGGCACATATTCCTGAATTATTCTTTGCTGTGGTTGACTGTTTAAATCCATCATAATAGTTTTGGCGTGATTTTTTTACATTAGGTGTGGTTTGAGTTCTTCACTTGGCGAAGGAATGACTATGTGGCTATGAACAGGTCCTGCATCACCAACACCTGCGACACCAGATTCTACAGCAGCTGTAACTGATCCCACATCACCGGTCATGGTGACATAGGATTTACCGGCAAGCCCGGCGGCCATACGAATTTCAATAAGTTGAACTTCGGCAGATTTTGCAGCAGCATCGGCTGCCAGAATACACGCGGCCGTGGTGTAGGTTTCAATAACACCAAGGGCATCGATTTGTGGAGCCAGTGTGGTAGCGCTCATTGCTGGAAGAACATCGGGGTGGACACTTGGAATAGTGAACCAGTCAACTGCCATATCAGCGGCAAGATCGCGGCCAACTTCCACTGCACTTTGAACTGCTGTGGTATCTCCCGAAATCAATATAATATAACGTCCTGGGCATGTTGGACGGGCCATAACAATCTTAACATTGGCAGTTTTCACCATTTTATCTGCGACATGCATGCCCCATGCTACGCTATTTAGTTCTACGCAACCTATAGTGCGAAAATCCATTTTATCTCCTTTATTAGCCTCTGATGATTACCTTACCATCAGTGATTGCTTCAACCACACCGGTAATACTTGCGTGAATTCGTGCGCCCATGGCACCCTCTTTTATTTCTCCAATCAGATCACCTGCTGTTACTCTATCACCAACTGTTACGATACAGGCAGCTGGAGTTCCAATATGTTGGGAAAGTGGAATTGCCACTTTTGAGCTTGTGATTTCACCACCATATTCAGCATGAGCTTCGTATTTTCCAAGATTAAGTCGTTGGATAAGACGGCTGGTTGGGACTGTTCGATTTTTTCTGAAAGGATTGGTTACGGGAGGATTCTCCCCAGCTTGCCAGGTGATGCCAGCTTTCATTAATACCTTCTTAATCTGCGCGTTAATTTCTCTTGGTGAGATCATCATAGGACATGCAAATTTTTCACAAATACCGCATTCGGAACAGAGCAATGCTTCCCGGGCTATTTCGGTATCGAGTTCTCGAGACTGCATAACACGCATCAGCTTGTGGGGATGTAATGAGTGTCCCAGCAGATTTCTTGGACATAAGTCTGTACAGCGGGTACATTGGCAACAGATAGTGTTGGTGATTCGGCGGATTTTATCAGGATCCATAATTTTACCAGCAATAACTGTGTGATCGGGTGGCAGTATAAGCAGTCCGCTTGTTGTTTTGGTGATCGGTTGATGAATGTCTGGCAAAACACGCCCCATCATTGGACCGCCATCGACCACTCGATAGTTGGAGATAGTAGGACCTCCGGCAAAGTCCATAACCTCAGCGACTTCCATACCAACCGGAACCTTCACCACCATAGGATTTTTAATATCCCCGCTTATGGTTAAATAGCGATGGGTGAGTGGCTTTCCCCTCATTGCATGGGCAATATTAAATAGCGATTCAACATTACTGACGACGACCCCTACCTGAAGCGGGATACCACGCTCAGGAACAATTTTGCCAAGGACCTCATAGACAAGAACCTGCTCGTCACCCGCTGGATAAAAATCTTCCAGTACAAAAACTTCAAGGCGACCAGTTGTGTCTTTATCCACCGCCTTTTGTACTGAAGCGAGAGCTTTGTGGTGTTTGCCTTTTAAGCAAATGATTCCCTTGTGAGCCCCTGTACAATCGATAAGGGTGTGAAGACCACTGATAACGGTATCAATTTCTGCTTCCATGAGGTATGGATCACTCATCAGAAGAGGTTCGCAGGAGGCACCGTTCACAAGTACTGTTTCTACAGTTGCAGCGGCCTTGACGTGGGTTGGCAAACCTGCGCCACCGGCACCAACAACGCCTGCTTCTTTTATTAGTTCAATTATTTGATTACTCATCAAATCCTCATTTATGGACAGATACTAACCTGGGTTTTACCAAGCCTGTTGCAGCAGCTCTACAATATCACTGTGAGATGGCCTTCGTGGGTTGCCATCTGTGCAGATATCATTTAATACGTTGTCGGCAATAACATCGAGATGTTCCTTAAATTCAGTCTCTTGGATTTTGAGAGCTCCAATGTTATTGGGAATGTTCATACTTGTATTCATTGTACAGATAGCTTCGATGAGACTTGCTGTACCCTCTTCAACTGTTGAAGCAGGAAGAGACAGTATCTTCGCGATTTTCTGGTAGCGGATGCCAACGTCAAAACTGTTGAACCGGATAACATGGGGGAGGATAACTGCATTGGCAAGGCCGTGTGGTACATGGAAAATTCCCCCCAGGCTATGGGCTATACTGTGGGTGATTCCAAGGCCGCTGTTATTAAATGCCATTCCAGCCATACACGATCCGAGGAGCATGTTTTCTCTTGCTTCCATATCATCCCCGTACGTATAAGCCCTAAAGAGATACTTAAAAACGTAACGAATGGCATATTTGGCATAGATTGATGTGAAAACATTTGCCTCCCTTGAAGTATAAGCCTCTATGGCATGGGTGAGTACATCCATGCCCGTTGCTGCGGTGACAGAGGCGGGGAGCGTTCTGGTAAAGCGTGCGTCGAGTATGGCAACATCGGGTAGCAATAGCTCATCGCTTATAGGAATTTTGATCTCGTTGACCTTATCAGTCACTACGGAAATATTAGTCACCTCGGAGCCGGTACCACTTGTAGTTGGAATAGCAACAAGTATAGGCTTTGCGGTGTTCTCGGAAGCTTTATGGGCAAAATAAGTGATAGCTTTAGCAGCATCAATGGGAGACCCGCCACCAAGTGCGATGATAAGATCCGCCTTGTTCTCTAAAAGTAGTTTTGTTCCTTTTATAACAGTGTCCAGAGATGGATCAGATTCAACGTCGGCAAAAACAACGTGAGGGATTTTGTTACGATCGAGATGGCTTTTAACACGGTCTACAAAACCAACTTTTACCATAAACTGATCAGTAACGATGAAGGCCTTTGTGGCATTCAGATTCTCAAGGGTGTCCATGGCATCTTCGCCATAGCAAATTTTTGTTTTGCCGTAAAACTGTGTCACCAAAATCTCCAATAAATGAACTATAAAATTTGTATATGGGGGAAATCTATGGGGTGTACTATTAAAAAATAGAAGCACAGGTCAGAAGGGGGCCGCCAACCTATGCTATTTAGTGCCTTACATATTTGTTTTGTTGATTAAAAAGGAAAAAAACAATCTGCGAAAGGCACTTATCCCGGCTTGCCATCCCGTTTACCGGGGATAGGCTCTTACTTACCAAGTGCCTTTGGCAGAATAGCTTCTACGTCGCTATGAGGGCGTGGGATAACGTGAACACTTTTAAGATCTCCAACACGCTCAGCTGCAGCAGCGCCAGCGTCGGTTGCGGCTTTTACCGCTCCAACATCACCGCGAACCATAACGGTAACAAGACCACCACCAACCTGCTCGCGTCCAACAATTTCTACGTTGGCAGCTTTTACCATTGCATCTGCTGCTTCAATAGCTCCAACGAGGCCACGGGTTTCAACCATACCTAGTGCATTCATCATTACATTCTCCTTAGTGTATTATTCGTTAATTACTTTTTCTTAGGGTCTCTACTATCTTGATGCTTATGTCTTTTAAAGTCTGAGGATCGTCAATACCTAACTCTTCTTTAGCCATTGCCGCGACACCGTAGAACAAACGTTCCATCTCGTGATCATCGGTCATGGTTTTAGAAGGTTCGGTTGGTTCAGTAGCGGTGGAACAGACTTCTTCGCTTGGTGCTTCTCCATAAACGATACAGATGTTTCTTCGTTTTAATTCATCTTTAGCCCCGGACGTCAAAATCATACATTTAGTGACGTAGATTGTTGCGGAGGCCTGGCAGATGTATGAGTCAATATTCTTTACTTCTACGAGTTGTTTTTTCATGATTTATTGTATTCCCTTTATGAGAGATCTGACCACTGAATCATTGGGGCGTGGAATGACAATTGATTCAATAAGATTTTTACCAAGAACTGATTCGGCTGTTTCCGTTGCATTTTTTACAGAGGCAACATCTCCACCAAAAACAAAGTATGATTTTCCATTGATACCCTGGCCTGTGACAAGCCGTAACAGCTGAACATCTGAATGTTTTACTGCACTATCTGCTGCAACGACGCCTGAAGAAACATTGCGACATTCAACGAGTCCCAGTGCGCCCCCTGCATGGGATACGGAACCCTTTTGCAAAACATGTAAAACCTGGGGCGAGATATTGGAGATAACATAATTGCCGACCAGAGAACGACCCGAATCTTCAGCAAGTTTCACTGAGGTGCCAACAGCATCCAGGTCGCCTGCAATGAAAATTACATACCTGCCCGAACAAATAGTAGAAGCCCTGACAAGTTCTACATGAGCTTCTTTCATCATTGCATCAGAGAGTGCGACTCCTGACGCGATATTTCTGGTTTCAACAATACCAAGAGTGTCCATAAACGAGATTCCTTAATCAGCTTTCGCTACCATCGATGATGCCAACTATGACAGCATCAACAGGAGTATTTGGATTAGAAAAAGCTTCACGTGCCGAGCTGCCAAGGGTGACAAGTACCGGTTCGCCAATTCCAGCTCCAACACAGTCTACTGCAACAAAACTTTCAAACTCTTTTTCTGTGGCTATATCTGTGCGTCGGACAATCATCAATTTCATTCCGTTGAGACTTTCATCTTTTCGTGTTGCCCAAACGTTACCGATAACCTTGCAGGTAATCATGAGTTGAGATTCCTTATAAAGATTTTTGAATAGTGATATTCATTGTTTTTGCTGTCTCTGCAGCGAGAGGGGTTATCTTACTGGTGCGGGATACGACCAGCGTTGATGCTCCTCTTTGTTCTGTCTCGTGGACGATCTGTTCTGTTACAAGTTCTTTCCAAAATCTGTAATTCTCAGGCAGTTTTTGACGAAAAGCGATGAGTCCAAAGGATTTAAGAGTCTTCAGGTACGACTCATATAATCGATACAGTGGACCGGGTGCGGTTTCACTAAAACTCTTATAGTCAAAGTCCAAGACTTCCACCTCGGTTCCATGTAGCAATAAGTTCAATACCTTTTTTGCATCCAAATCCTCCGCCTTACCTGCCGCAAGGTCCGCCATGTTATTGCAGGAAAGAGAAGGGAGGATGTATCGACAAATTGTCTGGTTGTGTATCTCTTCTCCAAAGTAGAAAATTTCTACGTCATCACCGACTAACTGTTGGATACGGTCTGTTAACAGTTGAGTTCTTCCACTTAAAACCATGCAGCATCCTCTGGTTGACGAGGGTTGCATCTGCTTTAAAACTTCTGCTGTAATGGCGCGGACGAGAGCGTCGATTTCCATTATGTTTCCTATACCTTACAGTTGAGTGCTATCCCGAGAGGAGTAACTAAAAAGGGGTTAGCTGGCTTGTATACCGGTAGGCCGATTTCCCTTTCAATTATTTTTTCCATGTTTTTTAAACAACAGGTGCCTCCAACCAGATAGATTCCAGAAATATTATGGCCTGCAATGTGTTTTTTTATAATGGAAGCCATTTTTTGGATAACTGGGCGTACGACGGTAAGTATCTCATCATGGCGGTCTACCTGCATTTTGAGATCTTCAGCCTCAGTGAATGAGATACGGTAATTGCCAGCGAGAACAAGGGATACATGGGTACCCCCGGTTGCTTCATCAGCGACGCTGATTACCTCACCATCTTTTAAAATTGACAGGCCTGTCGTTCCACCACCAATATCAACAATGACGCCGTCTTTAAGTCCAAGTACACCATTTGCAGCAGTAGGCTCATCGAGGATTGAAGTAACCTCAAGTCCTGCACCTTCTGCAACATAGCGGTGGGTAGAGCAGTCTTTCTCCCCGGTTCCGGGAGGAACAGCTATGGCCGCGTGGGTTAATTTTCTTCCAAGACGTTCTTCCAATTGTTTAACGAGTTTTCGAACAATCTTCGTGGCACCCATGAAATCAACCACCAGGCCGTCTTTAATCACCTGGGCAAACTCCATTGCGCAACCCACCGGTTGTTTTTGGCTGTTGAGTACGACTACAACAATATATGCAGTACCAAGGTCGATCCCGACGTGCAGTTTCTCATGGGGATCGACAGCGACGGTCTGTTTAAGACAGTTCTCAAGGTCGTGTATGTTTTTATCAATTCTGCTAAAGTCCACTACCTACTCCCGTACAAGCCATTGGTGACGTAAAATCTATTAACAACCTTGAATTCGACCGGAAACATTCTTGTTCCAACCGGCACTATTGCCTTCATCCGGGTCTATATGCATTGCAAGTCTGAAATCCTTGTTAACGCGAATGAGGACATCGTTGAGGGTAATAGGGCGCTCTGTATCAAGATGGATACTTACCTTGCCCATATCAGATACACCCAATCTGGCCGCATCATCGGGAGACATGTGAATGTGGCGAGCGGCAATGATAACACCTTCTTCAATTCCAACTATCCCAGAGGTAGAGGCCAAAACAATCCCCGGTGTGCCGTTTGTATCGCCGGATTGGCGAACTGGGGCATCAATCCCTAGATATCTTGCATCGGTTTGAGAAATCTCGATTTGTGAATTGGGGCGCGTGGGGCCGAGTATTGCAACGTTATCCATGACTCCCTTAGGGCCGATGAGTCTTACCCTTTCTTTACATAGAAATTGTGCCGGTTGGGAGAGTTCACGGACAGGTGTCAAAGGGCCACCGAAAAGTGCAAAAGCGTCCGTTTGACTGAGATGCACGTGACGCGCAGAAAGTTCAATTGGAATAGGTTCACAACTGGTCTTGCTCGGTGGTGTTTCCAGTTTGTTGTTTTCCAACTCTGATATGACGTTTTTTAGAACTAATTCTAAGACGTCGTTTATGGCTTTATCGTTCATGTTCACTTTCTTGGTATTACGTTTCCTGCCCTTACAGCACATTGTGATGTAAGGGCAGGTGTTTCAGCTAGATCCGAGGTAATCCTAGGATCGTAATTACCCTTGAGTATTTGGCAGGATAGCTTCAACTTCACCATGTGGACGTGGGATAACGTGAACACTGACAAGCTCACCTACTGTGGATGCGGCAGCGGCACCGGCATCAGTTGCAGCTTTTACAGCGCCAACATCGCCGCGAACCAAAACAGTTACGAGACCGCCACCAGCGAGTGATTTTCCTACGAGAGTAACATTTGCAGCTTTAACCATTGCATCAGCAGCTTCAATTGCGCCAACAAGGCCTTTAGTTTCGATCATTCCGAGTGCGTTAGAAGAGGACATTGTATTCTCCATTAATTTTGGTGTTAATTATTAGTTAATTGTCGAGGTTTAGAGAAGAGACCTAAACCGAACAAATTGTTGTTATTACAGTAACTGTGTATGTGCCTTTATCAGATTATTTCGAAAACCATGTTTCTAATGATCTTTTTTAAAATAAAAATAGTCTGCAAGGCTTTACGCCATACTTTTGAGTTGTTGCACAATTATTTTTGTGATCGCATCGATATCAATAGTTGTTGCTTCAGCTTGCGCAGGTGCAGGTTGAGCACTGACATTACCTGAGTCGTATGCAATTCGTCTAATGTTCATGAGATTGAGTGGGGTGACATTGTCAGAAGTAGAACTTCCTCCAAGGGTACCGCAACCGAGTGTGAAGGAAGGGAAGAGCGCAGTTGAAATACCAACAGCACCATGGGTAGCAGGTGTGTTCACCAGCATTCTGGAAACCGGCTTTTTCATGCCGAACTCGCGAATTATTTCTTCATTACCCGAGTGGATAGCAAGAGAGTGTCCAACACCACCGTTCTGCAGTAGCGCATGGCAGATTTCGCAAGACTCTCTCCAGTCTTCCACAATGTAAAAAGCGATAAGAGCGGTGAGTTTTTCTTTAGAAAAAGGATATTTCGGTCCTATTCCTTTTTCATCAGATACCAGTAGACGGGTATCCGCTGGAATGTTAATTCCTGCAAGTCGTGCAATGTGAGCAGCATCTTTACCTACAATGTCAGGGTTCATAGAGCCATTACCACGCTCCATAATCCTTTTAACTTTTACAAGATCTTCACCCTGAAGGAAGTAACCGCCATTGTTTATAATGCATGCTTTTACTTTGTCGGCAATACATGAATCAGTGATAATAGACTGTTCAGACGCACAAACAGTACCGTTATCAAAGGTTTTGCTCATGAATATTTTTGCCACTGCATCTTCAATATTTGCACTTCTTTCAATGTAAGCGGGTACGTTACCTGCGCCGACTCCTAGGGCTGGGGTTCCAGAACTGTATGCTGCTTTAACCATACCTGGACCACCGGTTGCTAAAATAAGATCGGCAACCTTCATCAGTTCCTCGCTTCCCTGAATGGTGGGAACGCTCATAACGCTAACCATATCTTCGCTGACACCACAGTTCACAAGAACTTTACGAATCATGTCTACAGTTTCACCGATACATTTTTTGGCACTGGGATGTGGGGTGAAAACAATTGCATTACCAGCTTTTAAAGCGATGATGGATTTGTATATAGCAGTGGAAGTTGGGTTGGTTGAAGGAATAATTCCAGCAATAACACCCATAGGAGCGGCAATCTCGACGAGTTTTTTTACCTTATCGTCACTGAGAACGCCGATGGTTTTCATATCCTTGATTGCGTCATACAGGGTTTCGCTTGCCAGAATATTTTTTGCTTTTTTGTCACGTACTACGCCAAACCCTGTTTCTTCAACTGCAAGCCGGGCAAGAGACTCGGCACTTGCTGCTGCTGATGTTGCAATAGCTTTAACAATGCTGTCAACGCGTTGTTGGTCATATTCACAAAAGTCTGCTTGAGCTTTTTTTGCTGCACGAACCAAGGAACGGGCTTCCTGCATTGATAATAGATCCTTGTCTACCATTTCTTACTCCTCTCCCTACTTTGTAACGTTTAAGATAGCTTCTATCAGTTTCTTCTTGGCCGCGGTTTTAATTGCCTCTCTGCTAAGGGAAATACCTTCGAAACCCTCTGCTATCGAGCGTAATTTGCTGACCGATAATTTTTGTAACTCAGAAAGGGTGTAACTTTTCTGTTGTTTGAGTTCTGGCACTTTTATTTCAGAGGCTTCTTCTACTGTGGCGGACATGCTGTCTTTTTTGACAGGATCAGGCTCGGGAGCAGATGTACTTTCTGGAGTACGCTGCTGAGCGGGCTTTGGATCTTTCTTTTCTGCTACAATAATAGAAGAAATTTCATCATAGGGTCTTGGTATAACGTGACTGGAAATAAGCTGACCACCATCAATCCTAGCCACAGCCACAATCGCAGCATCAACGGCAGCTTTCACTGCGGATACTTCCCCAGTTACTATGATGGTAACGAGTCCACCTCCTACTTGATGCCTTTCGATAATCTGAACATCAGCGGACTTTACCATGGCGTCTGCGGCTTCAATGGCCGCGACCAGTCCTTTTGTTTCAATTAATCCAAGTGCTGACATAGTTAATTTGACGCCCCCTCATTCGTTGCGTGCATTTCCTGGTCTAGTGACGAATGATCGCCACGGGAAAATTAAATTTCTTGATAAAGGCTTCTATATCTTCCAACTCTTCGTCACTTAATTTAGGATCACCTTGAATTGGATATTCAACTTCCAGTTGGTTGTACTTGTTCACACCCATTTTATGGTAAGGAAGGAGGTCAACACCTTTGAAGTTTTTGAGAAATTGGTAGTCTTTTAAAAATTCAACAAGCTCATTGATGGCATTTTCCCCATCATTGACGCCTTTCAACAGTGGCATTCTGATTCGCACGTTGTACCGATTCTCAAGTAGCCATTTAAGATTTTCGAGAATCATCTCATTACGAACACCGGTGAGTTCAAGGTGTCGCTCAGAGTTCATATGCTTGACATCAAAGAGGAAAAGGTCTGTACACCTTGCAACCTTTTCAAGCACTTTTGGCCTGGCATATCCACAGGTTTCGATTGCGGTGTTGATGCCCCTTTGTTTGCAGGCTGTAAGTAAGCTGACAGCGGCTTCGGGTTGCATGAGTACCTCTCCGCCACCGATGGTAAGACCGCCGCCTGAGGTGTTGTAAAACAACGTGTCTTCTTCGACAATTGCCACGAGTTCAGCGATGCTTTTCATTTCTCCCATAATGGCAAGAGCGTTTTCTGGACAAGCTGATTCACACGCTCTACAACCAATACAATCCTTACTTCTATTAACAGTATGGACACTGGTAGTGGACATATTATGAATCCCTACGGGACAAACCGGAATGCAACGTCCACAGTTGACGCACTGTTTTTCTTTAAATAGTACCTGGGGTGCTATGAGTTGACTTTCAGGATTTGAACACCACTGGCAACGTAAAGGACATCCTTTAAAAAACACGATTGTCCGCAAACCTGGGCCATCATACATGTTATATTTCTGTATGTTGAAAACCCGTGCTTTTCGTTCAACTGCAGTTGTCGTAGTGGTGTTCATAGTTTCAAATCCTTAACCGTCTATACACTCATCTGTCATATCTACAGGAATTAGAGTTCTTCTAACATGGTTCGACTGATGATCTCATCCTGCACATCTTTGCAAAGTTCAACAAAAAAGGCGCTGTAGCCAGCCACCCGGACAACCAGATCACGATATTTCTCAGGATCTTTCTGAGCATCGATAAGGGTGGCATTGTCAAGGTAATTGAACTGCATCTCACCATTGCCCATCACACTTGCCGTGCGGATAAGTGAGATGATTCCACTTTCACCCTGTGGAGTATCTAGAATTCCTGCCATCAACTTAAAGTTGTGAACCATACCAATGTTCATACTATCAGTTGGCATTTTAGATACAGATTTGATAATGGCGGTAGGACCTTTAAAGTCGGCACCCTGTGATGGGCTGATACCATCAGAAAGTGGTGTCCAGGCGTCACGTCCATTTGCAGAGGCTCCAAGAAGCTGTCCAAAAGGAGTGTTGTTGGAGATGGAAAGTGTACCATGGCTCAGAACAGAGTAGAGTGTTTTGAACTTGCGGTGTTCTTTCTCTGTGTAGTTAATAAGGTCAGTGACGATTAAATCAGCGTAATCATCATCGTTGCCGTATTTCGGTGCGGCAAGACAATCAGCCTTTATTTGCTCATAGCCTTTAAAGTCAGCCTTGAGGGCCTCGTTCATTTCAGTGAGGGTGTACTTCTTGTCGTCGTATACAAGTTTCTTGATTGCAGCCATGGAATCAGCATGGGTCGCAAGGCCACTCCATACAACACCAGGACCAAAGTTGTACATAGCACCACCCGCAGAAACGTCTAGCCCAGACTCCATACAACCCTCGTACATCATGGACATGAGGGGCTTAGGAGCGAGTTGTCTGTGAATACGCTGAGAAATAACGGTTCCAACACTGGACCACTTGGTGATGTGCTTGATATATTCTTTGACAGCAGCATCAAATTTTTCATAGGTATCAAAGGCCTCAATAGGTCCCATATCTGGACAAACCTGCTTCTCATACCAAAGGGGAACACCGTGGTTAAGCGCCATTTCAATACAGATTGGCCATTGGGTATAGGCGGTGGATGTCCATTGATAGAGACGACCAGACTTCTGAGGTTCAACGCAACCCATGAGACAATAGTCTCTTGAATCTTCTACAGAGCATCCCTTTGCAAGCATGATCTTGATATGCGCATCATCAAAGTGGATGGCAGGAAATCCCATACCAGCACGAATAACATCTACAATCTTCCTTAGGTACTTCTCTGGAGATTTATTGTGAACACGTGTGGCCAGGGAAGGTTGGTACACCTTTACGTGACGAACAGCATCCATGAGAAGGTAGGTGAGATCGTTGGTCGCATCGACACCTTCTCGGGTTACACCACCGAGGCACATGTTGACGAATGGTTGGTAGCCTGCAAAGAATTTAGATGCGTCTTCACTGGTGATCCACATCATCTCAGACATCTTAACCAGCATACAACCGGAAAGATCAAATGCTTCGTACTCGGTCATCCGTCCGGCTTCGAGATCAGCCTTAAACAATGGATACATGTATTGATCCACACGACCAATGGACATACCTGTCTGGTTTTCCTCTACAACGAGAAGAGACTCAACGGTCCAAACAGCTTGGATAGCTTCCCAGTACGTTTCCGGTTTGTTTGCAGGAACACGTGCGTTGATAGCTGAAATCTTCTCGAGTTCCGCTTTTCGTGTCGGATTGGTTTCTTTAGCAGCTAGCTCGCAGGCATAATCAGAAAGCCTTTTGGCATAAATCATTACACCTTCAGCTGTATTGATGAGGGACTTGTAGAAATATATCTTGTCCATGTCCTCTGGATTCTCGTAATCCAGTTCAACCAACTTCTCTTTGGCTTCTTTGACAATATCAAGCATACCCTTTTTCATCAGGATAACGTCGTAGCCAGGATTTGAGTCGCCACCACCATTGACAGCATGGTAGGAACAGTCTGTGACGTATGATTCACCAGAGAGCTCCCACATACCAGCTTCACGGTACTGCTGTTCGCAATACTCATCTACAGATTGGCCTTCCCAAAATGGAAAGAGCTCTTCTCTCATTATTTTTTTATCTTCATCGGAGATAAAAAATGGATCTTGGGATCTTGTTCCAATGGTTTCGAGTTCATTTTTTACCCAGCGCCATGCGATATCTGGAGAAAAAGCACCGGCACGTGGTGCACCACAAGGAGATCCCACGATAAGCTCATTGTCTTGAATCACGAGGGGAGCTGTTTCACAACAGTGCTTAAAAGCTTTACCACGGAGAATCGCCTTGGGCAGACCCGGGTTGTCTTTTGCAATCCTGGTTATTGCACGTGCCCTGTGGGTGGTAATGGTGGGCACATGTTTTAAAAACTTTTCTTTAAGTTTTATGTGACGGTCGGTTGGACCATTAGGAATTCCTGTGGGTACGGGACCAATCGTGGTTTGCGGTTGAACTGTTTTTTTTGCAATTTCCGTAGATATACCTTCGAAAATCTTTTTTAAAGAAGCCCGTTCGTCAGATGTCAGGTTCTTTGTTGCCTCGGCAAGCTTATTTGAAAAATCGTTAAGATCCACTTTGCTTTCTCCAATTAAGAGTTTCATTTCGTCTATTGATCCGCAGGGTCAGTCAAGGCATTGATTGCTTCAGCCAAGATGTCTTGTAGTGCCTGCGCTTTATCTAAACCAACGCTGTCCATGAGGTTCATGTTCCCGACAGCGGATGTTGTTGTTTTGATACTTTGAATCGCCAGAGGATCCAACTGTCTGACGCCATACCCAATCTTTCGTATATATATAAGATTCATGGGTGAAACATTGTCTGAAGTGATTCCACGTCCAGCGGAACCACTGCCAAGAGTCATAGAGGGAAACAGATTTGTAGTTACCCCCATTCCGCCAAAAGCCGCCGGGGTATTGACAAGCAATCGACCCACAGGTTTTTTAAAGGCAAATTGTTGAATGACATCTTTGTCTTCAGAATGGATGACCAGAGTGTGTGAGTTGCGCTCATGGAGCAATAACTCGATACATTTTTCACACGCGTGCATCCAGTCAGCTTCAACATACAGGGCAAGGACTGGAGCCAGGAGTTCTTTGCAGTATGGGTCGTTTTCCGAAACGTATTTACGTTCAGCTATTAGAACAGTCGTTTCTTTTGGGATGGTTAATCTGGCCCTTCTTGCAAGTTCCTGAATAGAATGTCCAACCATCCCTTTTTTACGCTGCCCCTCAGGGGAGAAGAAGAGCGCCGCGAGGCTGTTAGATTCTTCTTCGGACATGAAATAGGCTCTATTGTCTCGAAGAACCTTTTTTACCTTATCCGCGATACAGGCGTCTGCGACTATTGACTGTTCTGCAGATGGAGCGTTGCCATTATCAAAGGTCTTACTGGCAATAATGTCTTTTACTGCTTGCTCAATGTTTGCAGTTCGTTCAATGAAGGCCGGACCATTACCCGTCCCGCCATAGATTACGGGTTTTCCGCTTGCACGAGCCATGTCAAGCATACCCGGCACTCCGGTAACCATGACAAGTGATGTGGCCGGATGATTCATAAGCTCCCTGGTTCCACTTTTTGTCACAGGACTCAGGTAACCAAGGCAACCTTCTGGCAGACCACTCGCCTGGGCTGCTTCAATCATTGTATCTAGAACCCTGCTTATAGATTGTGTAGCACTGGGGTGGGGGGAGAACAGGATTGCATTTCCTGATTTAAGTGCAATAAGGGTCTTGTAGATGGTCGTGGAAACCGGACTGGTCATAGGGCAGAGTGCAACAATGACTCCTAATGGAACCCCAATGTCAGTAGTCTGTAAAGCTGGGTTTTCATCTATGATTCCAATGCAACGCATGGAACGAAGCTGGCTCCGGACCTGACTGCAGACAAACTGATTTTTAGTCAATTTGTCCTGGTAGTTGCCTGCGTAGGTTTCTTCATGGGACATGACTGCGAGGGAGTGAATGTCTTTTTCCGCGGCAGTAACCGTAGCCTCAACAATTCTATCCAGTTCTTCCTGGGGATATGTTGCGAGTTTCTTCTGCGCTTCCATTGCATTTTCGGCCATAATTCTGGCGTATTGCATGGAAAGAAGGTCGTTGTCGATAATCATGATTTACGTCCTCCTGCCTGTGTGATTCTTGTCAATTTTGCAACCATGTCCAACTCCTTTTTGGGAGATTTGAACTTAGGATAAAAGGGTTTCGATGTCGTAGACTTTAGTAATCTTCTTCAGGTCAGGATGTGGAGTAGGAATGACCAGGGAACTGTGGACTTCAGCACCCATTTCTTCAACAGCTTTTACGCCAGCTTCAACTGCTGCCTGACAGGCACCAACGTCACCTTCGACGAGTACTGATATGTAACCGGAGGCAACGTTCTCATAACCTATCAGGTTAACGTCAGCTGCTTTGGACATGGCATCTGCAGCTTCAAGGACGAAGACCAGACCAAAGGTTTCTATTAAACCCATCGCCTTAGGCCTTTCTGGGGTAAATCCTTCTGGATCATCAGGAATTGCATGGACTGAGACAACATCACCAACTGCTCGGATAGGGCGTGGCATGACGTTTTTAGCGGTGACTGTTCCGATCTGAGCGGCAGCGGCTGCTCCGGCCTCCACTGAGGCATTTACGGCAGCGACATCGCCTTTAACCATGACGACTACCAGAGTGGAACCAATATTTTCGTATGAAATCAGCTCTACATTGGCTGTTTTCAACATAATATCAGCGCCGCCTATGGCCGGTACCATCCCTAGAGTTTCGATAAGGCCAAGTGCCTCTTCGCCGTAATACCTCATGTGTTCTCCCACTGTATATTACTTCAGTAATGTTATATGAAATCGTTTAATTGGAGCTACTGTGCATGACACATTTTCACAACGGTGGTACTCTACAACGTTGCCCGTACGGGAGAGTCAAGATATTTTTTTAGAAAACTGAATCCATAGTTCAACGTATTGAAATCATGTTGCAAAAACAAAACTCCTAAATGAAAAAGCTCCTGAAAACAGCTAGATAAGAATGATAATTAGTGCCGGTATTTTGGAGGCCAGGCAGTTTCTATTTTTGTACTACTTTGTTTATGAGGTAGATGAATGGAATGGGTGATTGTTCGAGGGGACGGAGTCTTGGGTAATCCTACAATATTGCGAAAGTCCACATTGTTGTTAAAGATGACCCTGGCTTTGTAAATCTTATCTAATCCGCATGATCATAGAAGTGGTTTCTGTTTTTTTAGATACCAATGTCGTTTTAAGGAACACTATTTTTGAAAATAAATAGGTAATATTCCTACATGGCAGTAACTGACTGTAAATACGAGGATATGTTCTGCTTTGTGCATTGTTTCTGCTCTCGAAAATTGTATTGGTTTTCAGAATTAGACAAAAATGTCATTGACCTTCCCCGTAAGGGAAGGGGGTATAAAAGGTGACCTTCCCGTAGAGTGGAAGATGTGGATTGAGCATAAACAGCTGTAGGAGAAGATGCTGTTTTTGCGTGGAAACTTATTATTTAAATCGTAAGAGGAGAGAACCATGGGTCAAGCATCTGTTGCAGATAATGCAACCATTGCTGTAAAGAGAACAGTTGAGGGAACGATGAGCGGTGGATCCAGTACAGCGTCATCTGCAGCTGTTACTGCTAAAAAAGCATTGGCATCGAGCTTCAGGCGACGAGGAATTATGATCGCTCTGTTTTCTGGGTTGTGTTACGGATTTTATACTGCATTTATGACTCTTGGTATGTCCAAAGGGATTTGGGTGGAGTGGTACGGTGAAAATTCTGGGCTTTCATCTTTTGCTGTGTTTTATCTGCTAGGGGCTCTTGGTGCCGCGACGACTGATACCTGTAGTGCTATCTGGGCAATTGGTATTGCTAGCGTTCGTGGTCGCTTTGGTGACTTTACCCGTTGTATCAAAACCAAACCTGGTATGGTTATGGTTACTGCTGCAGTAATTGGGGGTCCATTGGCCAGTACTGCCTATGTTGTAGGGTTACAGATGGCTGGTTCTATCGTAGTTCCTATTGCGGCACTATGTCCTGCAGTTGGCGCCATCCTAGGTAGAGTTTGGTTCAAACAGGAACTCAATTCCAGAATGATGCTCGGTATTGTTATCTGCTTTTTTGCAAGTTTTATGATAGGTAGCACCGGTCTTGGTGACAATGCGCCTGATAATCTACTACTTGGGCTTTTCTTTGGTTTTATCGCAGCTGTATGCTGGGGAATTGAAGGTTGTGTCTGTGGGTATGGTACCTCTATGATCGACCCTGAGATTGGTATTACCATCCGTCAGGTAACTGCAGGGATTTCTAACCTTTTCATACTTGTACCTGTATTTGGTATGATTGCCCACGTGGATGCTTTTGGCATGGTGGTTCAATCATTTACTGATCCCCAGGCAATTATCTGGTTTGCTCTTGCAGGTCTTAGTGCCTACGGAGCTTTTATGTACTGGTATAAAGGCAACGCCATGTGTGGCGCACCACTCGGAATGTCTTGTAACGGTACTTTCTCATTCTGGGGTCCATTCTGTTGTTGGATCGTTCTTGGTGTGGTTTTTGGTATAGATGGTTGGACTATTTCTCCAATTGCCTGGGCTGCAGCTGTTATCATGGTTATTGGTATCTTCATCATAGCTATGAATCCAATGGATTTGTTCAGAAAGAATAATGAGGAGGTAGCTTAATATGATGGCTTTAAACTATGCAATTTTAAAGATGTTTACGAAGATTGAAGAAGGTTCAGTAGACACTGTTATTGAAACTTTGAAAGATCAATATGGATCATTCAAGGCGTTTAATAAAAAAGAGATAATAAATGCACTGATGACCGCTGAAGCAAATGGGCTTCTTGAGGAATCAAGATTTGAGCTGGATTCTGGCGATGACTTGAGAGTTTACTACCGCGCACATGAAGAAGGTGCTGCAACTATCAATAAGTACATAAAGGGTTGACGGTAGGATAGTGTCAACGCTATAAAAAGGGGCCGTCTCACTGCGAGATGGCCCTTTTTTATTATAGTATGTAATAATTGGAAACGAACAGAACAGAAAAGGATTTGGCGATGAATAAAAAAGATCAATATTTCATCGGGGATATGAGCCGCCTGTGCAATATTTCTAAAAAAGCATTGCGGTATTATGACGAAATCAACCTCGTTCCCTCCCATAGAGACGATTGTAACAATTACAGGTTTTATACAGGCGAATCGCTTCTGGCAGTGCCCGTTATCAAATATTACAAACAGATGGGTTTTACCCTTGAGCAGATGAAGGAATTCATTGAGGGGAGTAACTCAAATGTCTTTAAGTCAATTCAAAGGTCTTTTAAGGAAAAACTTCTCGAACTTGAGCAAGATCTAGTAAGTATTGAGAGAAAGCATGTTTCTGTTAAAGATTGGTACGAGCTTATTAGAGAAGCGGAAACAGTAATCGAAAACGATATCCGTGAAGTATCTATAAAGTTTGTTGAACCCTCTGCAATCCTCTTTCAAGACCAGCTCTTCGAAAATAATATCAAATCATCAATCATTAATCTCGTTTTCACGAAACACGTTGAAGATTTAGATAACGCAATAACCGGCCCAGTCATAATTAACTACTCTTCCTATAAAGACAGGATTGCCGGAAAGGAACAGAACATTAAATTATTGCAGAAAACGATAATGTCATGCCAGGATGAGTATCTGTATGAGTTTGGAGGCTCTCTGATGGTGTCGTCCTACCATATTGGAGCACATGAGAGTATTAGTGAATCATATCTGAGGATGGAACTATGGGCGCGTGACAATGGATATACTCTTGCGAGTGAGTCCTTTGAACGGTATGTAACAGACTATTGGACAACAAATAATACGTCTAAATTTGTAACAGAAGTCTTGATTAAAGCTTCACGGAATGGAAAAAAGTAAAGGTTGATGCATTATTGGCATGCAGGACCACGTCATGGCGTTTTTGCAGCCTGATCAATTGAAATGTAAAAACTGAGATTCTATCTAACAGGTTCTATTTTGAGTTTCTATCAATTCTGACGATTTTGAAAATCGTTACTTTTTCTGCTTCGAAAGTACGATCAGTCATAGGTCACCATGATAATGGAGCAACTCTTCAGCAGAATTTTTATTATGACTCGTCTAAATTTTCTACGCCTGATAACACAATATGATCAAGTCATTTATTAGTACGTACAGGCAACACTCTGTTTTTTGTTTTATTTACTGGATGAAAAAATATTAGCTTCCCATTTGCTGTGTTTACAAGACCTGCTCCTGAGAAAATCTTGGTTAAGGGTGCTATACGTTTTTCGGATGTCCATAGAAATACATTTTTTGCCCGAATCAATTCAACAACACCTTCTCCTCCAAATACTTGACTTTCATACAGGTTACTTAACTCATCAGCAGATGGTAGTCTCCAGTCGGTATAGCCACCGGCAGAATAATTTTCGCAATATTTAGAAGCCACATGCCAAGTTAGGTCAAAACCATTTTCAGCCCCAGCCCACATTAGTCCAGATTCTTTGTCTTCGATAGTGCCGTTCGAATAAAGAATAATATTATCAAGTCTATCAATTTCACGGACGTCTTGATCTAACAAGATTTCTTTAGGTCCTAATGTGGCATTCCAGTATTCAGAAGATTTTTCAACATTGAGCATATGTGTATATTTTTGGTATTCTCCCTCTCTGAAATTGAGCCATCTCCAAACTCTAGTCGAATTATCAATCTCACCAGGTGCTAAAAAAGTTGTAAAGTCTTGAAACGCACCTTCATCGATGTTTTCTCCGGCCCAATGCTTTAATGATCGGTCGGTCGAAAGGCCTCCAGTTATTTGAAGTATGCGATCCAACATAGTAATCTGACCTTCTAAAATTTCAAACTTAGCATTCCCATTTAGTAGATCCGACGATTTTTGCTGAGGAAAAGTAAGAATAGTAGTATTGGATTTACTTTGGAATCTGTAGCTGTCAATTTCATAAAGACCAGGAGAAAGCTCTGTCGAAAATGTAAAATCGTCATAAGGTCCTTTGGGCCGTACAGTACCCTCTGCAGTGTAAATGGGATACACTTTAACTTGAAAAGGAAAAGGTTTACTGCCTTCCAAAAGCACAAATTGATCCGCTTTTACATCTGCATGTATTCTAACAGGGATAGCCAACACCCCACCCTGGTTTTCGTTGGTTGAAAGTAGTGATTGGGCACAACCGAATAGCATGAATAGAGATATGAAAAGCATCTTTGCTGTTTTTGTTAAAAACACATGAACCTCCAAAACTGTATTTTTTTAATAAAAAGAAATGAGTATAATAGACAGTTCTGGGCGAGGTTACAATAACCAACAATACCGCCAAATAGTAAATGCTCGACGCAGATTAGCACGAAAGACTCCATCAAATGAATCAAAGCGTATGAAAGGCAACACGAAAGTACTATCAGTCACCCATAAACTCGAAAATGGAGCAACTCTCTCGGTTGATTTTCTGGAAGCATCTTTGCCTTCAGAATGCTCCATTTCGGGTGGTGTTTCAGAGTGTGATCACGTTTGACATGTACAGGAAGAAGGTCAAGTAGAGCTACTAGTAGGATATTCAGACCTTCGATGTGGCAATGTTAACGTTTCGATAACCTGCCGCAATATGCGGACGATTAAGGCTAAATTTTTTATGAACTTGATGCGCACCGCTAAATTTAGCTATACCGCCGACGTTTTGCGGTCAGAGTTGATTGGCTTGTTGGGCATTTGTTTTCCTCAATTGGTCGTAATCTGTATTGACCAGTGCTTCGTATTATCTTTAGACCAAAGCGTAAATTCTTCTTTTGATGTCCATTTTGTTTTTCCAAGCATTGGGACGAATTTAACC
The DNA here is from genome assembly GCA_047619065.1 of Desulforhopalus sp. Lineage (GTDB taxonomy): Bacteria > Desulfobacterota > Desulfobulbia > Desulfobulbales > Desulfocapsaceae > Desulforhopalus_A. Next base: position 1,676 of record JBLHNA010000026.1, on the reverse strand, counting down.
TCATGAGGTTCAGTACGACAAAGCTCAAAAAAACCATTACTTTTTTCTGAATGACTATATGATATTCGAACCCTAATAATAGCTTCCATTCCGTATTCGACTTCCAACTGTGCAGAATATCGGCGATTAGGACTGGATTTCTTTTTCCCAATAGAAAGGACATAGTTAATATTTTTATCTAAACATTGTTCATAGGCTCGAATCATCTGGGTAGTATCCCAACCTCTTTGATTGAATAGCCAGAGAAGTCGTTCATAAATTAGGTTAAGAAGATGCTTCTTCCTTTTCTTCTCTGAATAACCAAGATATTTATCAATATCGATTTCTGCTTCAATTTTTACAACATCTACCATATCATCCTGGCTATTGTAATCAGGGTCTGATTTGACTTCGATAATTATTTTTTTGAAGGGACTTGTTTCTAATCGGCCGAGTTCATAAAGAAACATACTTGATACACAATTACTAGAACGATTGAATTCCATTATTTTCGAGCGCATTTTGGCTGTCGTGTGTTTCTCCCGAAATAAACTCACTGTTATATCTTTCAAGTATGCCATTATTTCTTATAGTTAATATGTGTGCCCAACGCCGCCATCACGTGGCGACTTTGTAGTTGATGCTTTGTGGCAGTCTTTTTGGCCACAAAATCAAGCAACGGAAAAGTTGCTCGCCGTGCATGGCCTTGTTAGACATTTATTGTTTTTTCGTTAATGCTTGCTCTATTGCTGTCATAAAATGTGGTAAAACTGCCTCAACCAGATCAAGTGCTTTGTTTGTATCGTTTTCAATTTGTTCAATTGACAAATAACCTTCTCCATAGTGAGATTGGTGGTCTGCAAAGAACGCCGCAACATCCATACAGAATTTTGGATAGTTGAGGCCGAGCATAAAACTAATTGAGGTTCTCCAAGATCCCGTATCTGCAATTATATATAATTTATTTTGACCCCATTTTTTTGAAAAACCAATTGACCCAAAAGCTTTATTATCAATTTTGAAATCAGGAAATCTCATTTTTATCGTTTGTTTAACGCAATTGTTTACAAAGCTTTTTTTTATAGATTTTGAAATTACAAATTCCTGTTTTATTGACTCATTTTCTTTTGCTTTAACCAACCTCAAAAATTCGTTTTGGATTTCCAATTGTTCTGGATAAGTTTCAGCATATGACTTTCCACCATGGCCTAATAATATTTTTTCACAAAAAAATCGTCCTGAGGTAATTTTGGCATAGGTGAATTGTGTCATTAATTCTTTGCTTATCACATTTTCGAAATTGAGACATTTTGTTAATGACGAGGATGCTTCTTCGTGAATCGGTATGCTTTCGAAACCTTGCCTTTGCAGAAAGATTCCTTCAACTATATCACCTAGGTTATTGGCAATAGCCAACCTATGTTCTTTATCTTCTTCCGTGGTCATATTCATTAAAGTCTAACGGCCGAGATCACTTGCCAGCCAACCAGTTTTGCAACCAATTTTGAGCGTGGTACAATGCTTGGACAACCTCAAGAAAACGCGCGGGCTCGGTGGTCAAGTGAATTGATTTGTTGAACGAAGCCGCTCTGCGGCAGAAAAAACATCAAATCATGTATACTTCCTGTAGGTATCTAATTCCAGATACTTACAACGGAAAGGAGTATACCATGAAGTCATCTGAAGTAAAACGATTT
>JBLHNA010000025.1:0-70992 GCA_047619065.1 Desulforhopalus sp. | reverse complement strand
CTTTCTGAGAATTGTGCTTCCCCTTGGCAACAATGGCTTCAAGTTCATCACGTTCTTCTTGAGTTAATACAAATCGGTATTTGATTTTGGGCATGGTCCTCTCCGTTTCTTTTAACCATACCATATTTAACTAACATTTGATACATGACATGACACTAGGTAACATTTCTGTACAGAGTTATCCCTTGTTACAGAATTAGCCAGCTACCTCACCAGGAGAAATCCCCAAGGCCTCTGCCACGCCTTTCCCATAGTTGGGATCAGCTTTCATACAATTACCTATGTGACGAAGTTTCACTTCTTTGGGAGCATCTCCCATGGCTCTTCCGGTGTTTTCGCACAGCACCTTCTGTTGCGCCGCAGTCATCATGCGAAAGAGATTACCTGGCTGGGTATAGTAATCATCATTATCTTCGCGATGATCCCAATGGGCTGCATCTCCGGATAGTTTCAAAGGAGGCTCACTAAAATCTGGTTGTTCCTGCCATTCGCCATCACTATTTGGCTCATAACCGATCGTGCTTCCGTAGTTACCATCCACCCTCATGGCTCCGTCCCTATGGTATCCATGAACCGGGCATCTCGGCTGATTTACAGGAATTTGATTATGATTTACTCCTAATCTATACCGCTGGGCGTCACCATACGAGAACAAACGTCCCTGGAGCATCTTGTCCGGGGAGAACCCAATACCCGGAACAATGTTTGTTGGATTAAATGCGGCCTGCTCTACTTCAGCAAAATAGTTTTCAGGATTCCTGTTAAGCTCAAGTACTCCTACATCAATGAGCGGATAATCGCCATGGGGCCATACCTTTGTTAGATCAAAAAGATTGAAATCACATTTTTCGGCGTCTGCTTCTTCCATAATCTGGATTTTCATATCCCACTTCGGAAAGTCTCTGTTATCTATGCTAGCAAGCAAATCGCGTTGATGGCTTTCCCTATCTTTGCCCACTAACACTTCAGCTTCCTGGTCAGTAAAGTTCTTTATTCCCTGTTGAGTTTTGAAGTGGAATTTCACCCAGTATCTTTTATTGTCGGGGCTGATCAGACTGTAGGTGTGACTCCCGTAGCCATTCATATGCCGGTAGGAAAGAGGGATCCCTCTTTCACTCATAGTGATGGTTACCTGATGCAGGGATTCTGGCAGCGAGGTCCAAAAGTCCCAGTTGTTTTTTGCACTGCGCATATTGGTTCGCGGATCTCTTTTGACGGAGTGATTAAGATCTGGAAACTTGAGGGGGTCTTTGAGGAAAAAGACTGGGGTGTTGTTACCGACCAGATCCCAATTACCCTCTTCTGTATAAAACTTGATGGCAAACCCGCGGATATCACGCTCGGCATCCGCGGCTCCCCGCTCACCTGCAACAGTTGAAAAACGCACGAATAACTCTGTTTTTTTGCCTACTTCAGAAAAAATTTTTGCCTTGCTATATTTGGTTATATCATGGGTCACAGTAAAACTACCATAGGCCCCCGAACCCTTTGCGTGCATACGCCGTTCTGGAATAACCTCACGATCAAAATGAGCAAGCTTTTCAAGAAGCCAGACATCCTGTAACAACATTGGTCCCCTTGGGCCAGCGGTAAGAACATTCTGGTTATCAGGTACAGGAGCACCGGAACCGGTGGTTAATTTCTTCTTTGAATCAGACATAACTGTTCTCCTTGCGTTAAGTTGACATCTTGAGATACCAGATAGCTATCTCCTCCCATTCCTTCCTATTTATCACTTCAAAAAAGCACAATGGATACCAATTTTCTACAGATAATGATTATCCATTAAAAGCCAAAGAAATCAGCTTTTGTCCTGACACGCAGGACAAACACCAAAAAAATCCAAACGATGAGCGACAATTTTGAATCCGGTTTCGCTCATCATTTGTTGTGTGATTACCTCAAGATCCAGCAATGACGGATCAACAATCTCACCACAATCCATACAAATAACATGGGGATGCGGGTAGGGTTTATTACCATCGTAACGGTTCCCTAAATCACTGAACTGTAACTCTAGAACCTCACCTTCTTGCTTTAAAAGTGCCAACGTTTTATACACTGTGGCAAGGCTCATGGTTGGATAATGCTCAACAAGAGCACCATAAATAGTTTCAGCAGAAGGATGCCCCACACTACTTGCAAGAATCTGAAATATAGCCAAACGCTGGGGAGTAATCCGGTGATCACCATCTTTTAGCCGGCTTACCATCTGCTCCACTCGCTCTTTTGCTGTTGCGTCTTTTTGATACATTATAGCCATATTGATGTAGGGATAAGCTTCTTATGGAGAATAATTATCCATTACAACCAAGCCTGTCAATGACAAAGCATGAAAAAATAGGCAGATTATGGAGCAATAATATCAAGTCCACAAAGTGCGTGGACCATGATTAATCCCACATTACCGGAATGTTATTAACATATTCACCTTACTGAAATGACAATTATTTATTTTAATCATGAACCGTTCAACCAGAAAACATAACCTGGCCATTGTTGATCAAAGCGATCTTTACATCCTGTAATTACCCACTTCAAAGAGGTAAGACATTAAAAAATAGTGTTGTAGGCAAGCGGGACCTTTGTGGTAATACAAAAGACGTGCTCAGGGTTACAGACAATATGCTTCATCTTTGTCTGTGAGTCATACCATCGGACTTCTATATATTCTTTTGTATGCGGATCAGTCCTGGAGAAGGAGATATCACCCCACATCTCTGCCTGGGCTGTAGAGATTCGATCCAGAACAATTACCCATAAGATAAGGTTTTCATCATGACAAAAATCAGAAATGTAACTTGCTTCGGCATCAAGGATGAGATCATCGCCTAGCTCGGCTACACACTCATGAATTTTATTATCTAAAATCTGGACAAATTTTTCCCCATTATGAATGACCCAGCCTTTATCCTTAAAGGCCACTTCATTTGGTCAATACTCTTGGGGAAGTGCGACATTTACATAACAAAGTAGAAATAGGAAAAGTACAAGAGGTTTCATTGTAGCCTCCGTTGTTTAACTATTCTTCATCCTTGACCGAGGTTTTATTCTATAATTATCGGGCAGTATCTTTTTATTGATGACGCATCAAAATACTTAATAACAAAATGATTATGACTCGTGCAAAGTCAATTACCACGGCGTGATAGTGTCCAACAATACAGGGAGATGAAATGAAAACGGCAGGCTATTTCAGGTGTTGGCACAGGTCTTTTCGTGCGGCTGTATCCTGTCGATAATAGGCTGAAAGTACATTGTACAATTCGGGACGTTCCCTTCGCATCTGCCTTGGCCGATCAAAAAAGAGCTCGGTTGCAACGGCAAAAAACTCAGCCTCATGTACTGCACCATAAGAATCAAGCAGTGTCTTTTTGCCCTCAGCTGTCCTTTTCTGTAAGCGAAAGTATTCTTTTGAACAGATATCCACCCATTCCCGAAACAGTTTTGTGCTGTGCAACTCCGGTGTCCCATCAGCCATACCATCTCTCATATCCAGAATGTGGGCGAACTCATGATACACCACATTATGACCGCGCTCCGGATGACGGGCATCGCGCAACACAGCATCCCAAACCAGAACCACAGGACCATTCAGCATTGCCTGACCAAGAATCGCCTGCCGATCAGGCACAATGGAGAGTCCCTCGCTGAACACTCCGGGGCGCCTCTGGGGCAGAGTGATAGTTGTTGGATAGACAAGAACAGACTGTAGACCCTTGTACTGAAATGATGGCAATCCCAATACAAGAAGAGATGCCTCAGCGGCGATGATTACCTTGATTTCATTGGTAATTTCCAGGCCGCCACAACCTTCAAAGTTTTTTTCTGCGATGAAAAAACAGATCAGTTCTTCTAGATACGCCTGTTCATCGTCACTCAGATAACTGTAATGGGCAACTCGTTCCAGCAAAATAGTTTTCCAGCCCTCTGGAAAAGGTGTTTGTAGGAGTTTTTTACGGGATCTCTCACGGAACCAGTTAAACATAAGACAGGTTTCCTTATTTACAGTTCTTTTCAGTAGCTATGATTGCCAGTATACCACCATGCAATCCGTTGATAATTTCAGTCTCAGAGAGTCCCAGACGGTGCTTATTACTTATATCAAATACACTATCCTTAACATCAGTATGTTCCCCACTGGTACCACGAAGCTGCAACTGGTGCTTATCTATAATTGCATTCAAAAGATCTCTACTGCTATTTAGATTTTCCAGACGAATATGAACTCCAGCCCGCATGGACGTGCCAAGATTTGTAGGGCAGCTGGTAAGGTATCCGTAGCGGTCATCTCTTGCAAAGGTGAGAGTGTTTTCAATCGCGGCAAGACCAGAACAGAGATGATTAAAGACACCGGCCAGATCGGACGAATTGTCCTGACTGATCACACGCAGGTGGTCCTCTTCATTGAGCCACACCCTAAAACGTTTATCTTTTGCATAAAAAACCCCACGACATTGAGGAAAATCAGCATTGATCCCAGCAGCACCCTGAAACCTATCTCCTTTTTTAAAGAGTATGGCCTTGTCTGTTTCAAAACCGAAATCGTAGTATTCCCCAGAAAACGGCTCAGAAAGTCCAGCAAGTGCTACAACAACAGTCTTTTCTAGCTGTTGCCTTTCTCTAAGCCTAAGATTATTTGTAAAGGTAAAACCTTCGACGTTGCGAGCCACACGAACCCTTGTGGAAAGGATGTATTTTTTTTCTGGATCCGGGTCAGCAAAGGTCACTGGGGTAAAATCAGAACGATGAACTTCACCCTGTAGAAATCCGTGATATTCCTGAATTACAGGATCAAAAACTTCGCGAAAAACCTCATAAGACTGCGCATCACCCGCATATATACCGATGGCACTATCACTATTCACGACCCCAGAGCGAATGGCTTTTTCGAGGGTAAAACCACTATCCGTTGATAGAACTTGAAGACGAGCGTATTTTTCCTGGTGCAGATGTTTTTTTACAAGGCAATTCGAAGCTTCATCAAACGGAGATAACATCGGAAATTCTCACATGGATTTTGGGAGACATAAGAAAGTACTAAAAGTACGATTTATTAAAAATGAGATGGGATATATAGCAGCTATACCATCCATCGTCAACGGATCCAACGAAGAGGTAATGTCTCTACCTCTAAATCACTGGACATTAATCAACACAGATGGACATAATGGTACAATCTAGGGCAACTCGTATTTATAACCAACACTATAAACTGAACGAATTAACTCAACATCAGGAGCTACAGCAGCTATCTTCTTTCGCAGTTTTTTAATGTGACTGTCAATGGTTCTATCACAGACAATGCGCTCATCGTTATAAATTCGCTCCATGAGTTGATCTCGACTAAATATTTGCCCCGGCCGCCCCACAAGGATAGACAACAGCTTAAATTCTACAGCTGTTAAATCAAGTTTTTTCCCCTGCAACGTTGCCGTATATCTATCTTCATCAAGGACAAAAAGCTCGTCCGTCGTATCCATATGCCCCCCCCGACGCAGCACGGCTTTCACTCTTGCAACAACCTCTCGTGGGCTAAATGGTTTGCAAATATAATCATCTGCCCCAAATTCAAGTCCAAGTAACCTGTCTATCTCTTCAACCCGTGCAGTAACCATAATTATGGGTACTCCGGAGAAACCACGAAGTTCTTTACAGAGATCAAGACCATCTTTGCCCGGTAGCATAAGATCCAGTAGAATAAGATCTGGTGGTTCTTTTCGTACTGCATCAATTACCTGCCCACCATCTTCAATCCAGTCTGTTTCAAAACCGGCCTGCTGCAAATAATCTCTGTGTAAATCTGCAAGTCGTTTTTCATCTTCAACAATCAATATTTTTTGAATCATCATTTTTCTCAAGAACTCAAGGGTAATTCGATTTCAATTAAAACTCCGCCAAGGGGTGATCGTTCAGCCTTAATCTTCCCCTCATGCCCATCGACAATATTTTTACAGATGGCAAGCCCCAACCCTACCCCACCTGTCTTCCTGTTTCGTGACCCTTCTACCCTGTGAAATCGATTAAAAAGCATGGCTAGCTGGTCATCAGGAACACCTGGAGAAGAGTCTTTAAAGGATACCTTCAGACTGTCTTTGCCTACTGCCAGGTGAACTTGTATCATTCCTGGCCCGTCGGTGTACCGTAAACTGTTTTCCAGAATATTTGAAAAAAGTTGCTGCAAACGATCAGGATCAGCAAGCACCGAACACTCTTGCGCCTCGCCTGCGTCCGCCATAATTTCGATATTTTTTTGATGCATCCGCGGTTGAAACATTTCGACAACACTATCTACAATTCCAATAGGATTTACGAGAATCCGTTTATAATTCAGAGCACCGATATCAGACATAGACAGTTCGTAAAGATCACCAACCATACGCTCCAGATGCATTACCTCGCCATGTAACCCGTTGAACGTCTGAGTACTCGGCTGCCTGATACCATCTTGTAAGGCCTCAATCTCTCCTCGAAGTATTGCAAGTGGAGTCCGTAGTTCGTGCGAGACATCAGCCACCCACTGCTTCCTGTTTTTTTCATTTTTTTCCAGGGTCATCGCAAGAATATTAAGATCTTTAGAAAGACTACCAAGCTCATCTCCAGTGGTAATCGGAATTCGTGTTTTGAACTTCCCGGCAATCAACTTCCTCGCCCCTTCAGCCATTGCGTTAATAGGCCGCAGAAGATGTATGGTCATGGGAAAGGAGAGTAATAACGACAATAACACTATGACGATAGGTATAAGGGTAAACATTTCAGCCTGCTTTTTCAGAAAATGTTGATCCCTGGCAAACAATAGTTTTTCATCAGGACTCAACCCCAAATAACCTATGGTTTCACCCGCCAATTCCATGGGATACATCTTGAGTTCCTCCAGGGAATCAACCGCTCCGCCAATAAGCCAGTTCGTCTCTGCGTCATATAGAGATATTCTCGGACCAACCCCACGGGGTCCTCGATCCAGACCTCCTTCCAGCCCCCCAGGTGGTCCTCCAAGTGGCCGACCTCCAGGACGACGAGGAGGTTTAATCTCTTGTCTGGCAGGCGCCATTTGAGGTGATGAAAGTGAAGTGGCTTGAGGCAAACTCTGCCACAAAACATGATTGTCGACAATAAACTCCCAGCTTCCTTCTTTTTTAAAATATGTCACCAACTCTTCTTTTAATAATCCAATCTGCTCAACTTCCTGCTGTTTAACATAATCCCTAAATCCGCGTTCAAAGCTCGATTTAACAAACAGGTGTAAGGCAAGTGACACAACAACGCTTGTGAACAAAAGGGCTAAAAACAATTTATGTCTGATTTTCAATTTCACATCAATTCCTTTCTGAAGTAACAATGCGCGAGTACTGGTTTCATAATAGAAAAACGAGCAAAACAGTAGTTATTTTCGCCATCGGTTATTGAGACACTACACTGAAAATAAGTAAGAATTGTGAAAGCAAATAAAAACGTTCGCTGTCCATATTTCCTCCACATTTACCCTCTATTGTATCTCATAACGATATATTTTCCATACACAGTAGTTTAGTGCTTTACTCCTAAAAGTTTGCCGTAAAAGACAAAACAACGGAGAGAAGACCTTCGAGGCATTTATACCCGACGAGCGAGTACTGAAAAGAGTCCCCGCTAATTTCCCGTTTACCGGGGTAAGCATTTTCATAAAAACATCAGTGCAAAAGATGAAACAGGCAAACATTTTCTTTCTTGGTGCAAAGAGCGATTTCTTTGACCAACTGAAACAGCTTATTGAGACAAAAGACATCCGGGTAAAACGGGCAAAGACGATCCCCGATTTGATAGAATCAGTAAATAAAACCCCTCCCTATCTTATTATAGCTGACTGTCCTGACAAAAGCGTAGCCGGGCTTACGCTTTGCCAGGAAATTCGATCATTGTACCAGGGTCTTCTCATTCTCCTTTCTGACCACACGGAGGTAGAGTTTCATATTCTGGCACTTGGCCTCGGTGCGGATGCATCACTGGTGCACGAACATGGAGCACTTTTACTTGCAGCCAATATAGAAGCAATGCTCAGGCGCTGCGAAACACTTCATCCAATTAAGAAACTAACATTTGGGACATTAACAATCGACGCCAGTAAGCGAGATGTATTTATTGACGGTAAAGCCGTCGCACTCTCTACCATCGAATTCCAACTTTTATGGTCCCTTGCACAACGTCATGGCACTGTTGTCACCAGGGACGAGATCCATCAGGAACTCTACCAAACTACCTACAATGGGTATGACAGAAGTATTGATCTCTATGTTTCCCGAATACGTCAGAAAATCGGTGATGCTCCTGGGGCTTCTAAATACGTTAAAACAGTTCGAGGGGTTGGATATCAATTTATTCCCGTGGACGAGTGTGACTCCTTAATGCAACACGCATGATACAAACTGTTACACTATATTTACACAATCACCATACAAACAAGGTGTTTCATCGCCGATACTCCAATAGGGATAACCGTCTTTTCGGGGTTAAAAATCTATTTCAGGAGGTTAAGTATGATAGGTAGTGTAAGTAGTGGCACAAGTGCCATGACAATGATGAGCAACTCCATGCAAAAACCCCAGCAGGGCAAGGACGCATTTCAAATGTCCGATACTGATGGGAACGGAGTAGTCTCTCAAACTGAACTTGAGACCATGGCTGCAAGCATGGAAGAGGTCACAGGTAACGTCATCAACGTAGATGATGCCATCGCCAGCTATGATACCGATTCCGACGGAGCTCTCAGCGGAGAGGAGTTGCTGGAAATGTTGGCCAGTAATGGAATGTCTCCTCCGGAAATGGAAGGAGGAGGCCCACCGCCCCCACCTCCACCTTCATCTGAAGAAGCCATATCCGCATACTCGCAAAACAGTGGTGATGATTTATTGTCTCAATTATTGGATTCCTTAGGCGGTTCAGATGATAGTGAAGACTCATCTATCTTCTCTTCATTAAGTATAACCTCATAAAAAACTGTTTATGTCCGAATGATCAGCAATATAGAATATGTACAACATCCCTAAATATAGACGGTATATCCCTCATTGTATTTAACCTCAATGTTTCATGAACATTTAAAAACAAAGAAACATATTTTTTGGGCATTTAGAGAAAAGATGTTCACCAGAGACGAGTATATATAAACATTTAATGGCGGCGCAATTGTGCGTGACATGCTCCAGAATAGTGTCGCACAGAACTCCTCGTTGGACAGTTCATTACAACTCGTGAAATTTTAGGGTCACCACTTTTAGTATCACCTCTCTTCATCTCAACTTCCATATTTTCTCCCTAATTACTCCACATTGTATCGATACCTTGCACCCTAAGCGCAACACCAAGCTTTTCTCAAAAAAGTAAAGGACAAGGTTATGAAACAGGAAAATTTAATAGAAACAATGTTTTTACGATTTCTCATCATCCTTCTGGTTTGTACAGCATTTTGTATAAAAATCATCTCCACCATACAACCTTTCCTCCAAGGGGTAAAACCCTCCATTCTCCCCGTCATAAAAACTAAAAAGCAACTTACAGCCCAGTACAGACATACGAATCTATAATTTTCTACAAGAGCGACCCTGGTCCTAAACAATTCACATTTCCTCCATAATTGCTCCTCATTTATCAGATAATGTGAACTTAACAGAGTAAAAAAAGAGTCCACTAATTTCCTAGAATGTCAGGCTTTCCGGTGCCGCCCCCCTCTCACCCCCCCTGGTACCGGGGAGCCTGGTATTTTTTTCATAACAAAGCAACGAATTGAGTAAGAAATGAAAGAAACGCAGATAGTCAGATTTTCATCTCTTGCTACACTTATCACCGTGATAGCCATAATCAGCCTCAATGCAAAAGCCTCAAATAATTCCGAAAAGAGACTAGGACATCTACCTGCTACTATTGATGTCTGCAAAGGAAAGGCAGCTGGAAATGCTGTTACAATTTCTGGTCGCGAAGGAGAAAAGGTCGAGGCTGTCTGTAAAAAGATAAACGGTCAACTTGCTGCAGTTCGTAACAATGCGCCCCCAAAAAGACTCAAACAATAAGTTACAAGAAAACCAGTACACCTATTAATAAACTGCATGGAAAAGAGGAGGACCATTTTCCCACTTTTTCTATCACCTGAGGGAGTCGCCACACATGAATGAGCAAAAAGATATCATAACAGGAAACCCTGCCTTACAAGAGGACTCTTCAGAGAACAGACTACAGAAATTACAGAATAATCTGGCAGGAATTCAAGAGCAGATCGCACAAAAGAAAGGCCGGAAAAAGTCTGTCAAAATTCCAGTGGTATTGATTGTAGATGAAGATCCGGAGGTTCAGAAAACAGTGAAAAGCTTCTTTGGATTGCACAACATTAGTACAAGAGCAGTGGGAAATGGACTTGAAGCCATAAACATGTTCCACAATTCTTCTTTTAACTTGATTATAACAGCATTATTTATACCTGGAATCAACGGAAACATCATAGCCAGATATGTAAAACAACATACCGAATCGGTACCCGTTATTGCGATGACAGAATCGGTTTGGATGGCTGAAGATCACTTCGATACCGTTCTGGAAAAGCCTCTAAACCTTGACGTACTTCTCCAAAAAGTTCTCTTTCACATCTCTAAACATCCTGATGCCGCCCAAATACAATAACAGGCCCAAAATTCTCTCCTCCAAAACCTCCAGAAAAGGACGGTATTGTCTCCGGTGGAGCTTCGGCTGGTATGTCGATTCATAAGGCTGAAGGTTTGGTTCCAATTAATGAGAATGGTCTGTCCAATATCCCTGGTCTCTACGCGGCAGGGGACGCTCTGGGCTCCCATATGTCTGGTGGTATTTACACTCAAACAGGCTCTTCTCTTGCCGGATCTGCGGTACAAGGTGCAATTTCAGGAAAGGCTGCAGCTCAATCCGCTGTAAAGATGGCGTCCACATCAATTTCCAAACAAACAATTACGGCCATCAAAAAAGAAATTCTCGCTCCACTTACGAGAAAACGTGGATATGGTCCAGCATATGTCACCCAAACACTACAGGGAATCATGATTCCTAATTTTATCCTCTATATCAAAAAAGAGAGCCTCATGCGTGCAGCTCTTGCGTATATTGAAGAGTTGCGCGACCATCACCTCCCGCTCCTCATTGCCTCAGATATGCACACCCTGCGCCTTGTCCATGAGACAAGGAACATGGTCATAAACGCTGAGATGAAACTCAAAGCGTCATTAATGCGCAAAGAGAGCCGGTTGACCCACTTCAGGCTCGACTACCCAACACCTGACAATGCGAACTGGAAATGTTGGATCAACCTCCACAAAGGAGATGACGGGAAAATGGTGTTGGAAAAACAGCAGTTTACGGCATGGCCATCATGACGACACTCGCGTATTCCAACCCTTACAAAGGTAAAAACAAATGAAACAGCTCATTGCACTACTCTGTTTTCTTTGCATCTTTTCACTACAGTTGAGAGAACTTCATGCAGAAGAGTTAGAGAACATCTGGTACAATCAATATCTCGCAAACTCAGATTCGGGTGCACAAGGAGAAGGATGTTTTTCTGCGAGAAGATTGAGATTTAAATAGAAATTGTGTTTGTACTATAAAATGCCAATCGAGTTAGCACATAAAGTATTATAATATCTATGCGTAAAGAACTTTGTCTATACAGCATTTCACACTAATTTTGAGTGACAGGAAGATTATCTTGACAGCGATAAAGTTGTAATCAAAGAGCGGTTCGCTCTGGTTTTGTATATCGAGGGGTATGGTATTCCATGACAAGGAATAGATCGGTTTCTTCCTGTTACGTCTATTGTGTTAATCTGTCGCGATTTAGTCATGTTTTAGGGCGATTTTTTGTTGATATTGACTGCTCAGAGTTGTATCCTCACTAGGTTGATAAGACTTCTTAATTTCCAGGAAGATACAATTATACAATACTAATACACGGTGGAGTAATGAAGAAAATTGCAGCAGCCTTTGCAGTACTGTGCTTTTTTGCGGCTCAAAATGCACAGGGTAATGAAATAAAGCCAGAAGAGACCGCTGAACAACAAGCAGCAGTCGCTGATTCTACGAGTGCGGTTCAAACAAAATCTGAAAAGGTTGTGACAAAGGCAACTAATGAAGTGGAGTTAGTCGCCGACTCCAAAAGTACTCCACAAACTGAATCCGAAGACCTTGAAAGTGAGGTGACTGATGGCGAAGGTTCTGAATTTGTCGCAAAGTATATTACTGGTAGACTCCAGATAGGAACCAGAATGAGCACGACAATTCTCACTGATTCTGATTCGGGTCATGAGGGTGGCACCTATGGTTCCGGAACATATCTTGGAACTATTTATGCTATAGACGAAGTACAGGATTATGTTCCATCTTTATTCTTTCTCAAGTATTTCTTCTCAGACTACATTGCAGCAGAACTGGCATATGATAGTGTTTCAGGTGAAACCGTCGCAACTTCGATAGGCTATTCCGGAGATAAGACTGATGGTGAGATCACATTATCTGGACCAACTATTAGCCTTGTAGGTCATATCCCAAACTCCACAAAATTCAGTCCTTATGCATCTGTCGGTGTTGGTTTTTATTCTGGGGATTTTGATGAGGCCGCTCATTGGGCACTTGGATATAAAGATCCATCTCAATATGAAGCATTGGGGAGTCCTTCGACAAGCTATGGTGGCAGGACAAGAGAAATAGTTATTGATAGTGAAGTTGGTATCCTTCTTGGACTTGGCTGTACCTACGCATTTAACCAGAACTGGTTACTCGACCTTTCCATGCAGTACACCCAGGTTGATGTTGACGCGACCTTTAATGGATACACCAATGGCGTACTTGATACTGTGCAGGATGGCCATTTTCCAATGGACAATGTTGCTTTCCGCCTAGGTTTGGTATATCAGTTTTAATGGGATAGGCAATCGCCTTTTCAGGCGCCCCTAAAGAATGGGCCTTCCAGGCCCATTCTCAGAACTGGCTTCTACTTCCGCTCACCACTGTGCTTAGTAAGGCTGCCATAAAGCTTGTGTCCTCTATCCCCCCATAAAAATCAGTTTCATTTCAGTACTCTCTAGTATTAGTATCAATAAAAAGAAATACGTTGTTGATATTTCGTTTGGTCTCTTGCTGAGTAAAAAGATAATCACAGTAGGTTAGGTCATAACTGCCGTTTTATCAGACTAAAGCATATATCTTTTATCAGCATCCCAAACTGAAAACAAGTGGCTTGTCCCTTATATCCCAGCTGTCTGAGATTAAGGTGTTTGATAATCTTACGGGCAGTTGTAGCGACAGTCTCTTATGGGACCAATCCTATGAGCAGTTAATCTCTCGTCCTCATTTCTTCCATAATTTGTACATATTTTAGTGGTATTTACATTTGCGTCGCAAAGAGAAACCATTTATAAATAATTCATAAATTTTTAAGGTCAGTTATTAGTTTTGCCACAATACAATTAAGAGTGATGATCATTATTTAATGATGACAACCTATGAAATATTCTTTGAGA
This sequence comes from Desulforhopalus sp., assembly GCA_047619065.1. Taxonomy (GTDB): domain Bacteria; phylum Desulfobacterota; class Desulfobulbia; order Desulfobulbales; family Desulfocapsaceae; genus Desulforhopalus_A. The sequence continues at coordinate 57,481 of JBLHNA010000025.1, read as the reverse complement.
TTTCAGTAAAGAATTACGAAACAAAATGACTTGAATGTTTAAAAATATAAAAATAATTTGCATTTCAGCTTTTCTCTATTTAATGGCTGTGCTGTTCTTTGCATGGGGTATTGCTGCGGCCAAGTATGAGATATTTCCTTGGAAACAGATGGACGCCGTTTATCAAGAGATACATGCATTTTTCACATTCAAAGACGGTGTGGAAAGATCGCTTACAGAAGAAGTGATACTGGACAAATTAGAGGGGAAACCTCGATATGATTTTGCAGGTTTTAAGGTAAGAGACCCTGAATTTAAAGACACGGGCTATCTCTTGATATCTCGCTATAGCAAAACACATAAACAAAGCATAGTAGAATTATTTTCTATCTCCGAGGAAAGGGTCTTGCATACATGGATACCTTCACTGGATGAACTTTTTAGACGTACGCCAAAGCACCGAGGTGCTCCGAATAACTTTAAGGAGTATCGTATTTACCATCCTCTTTTACTTGAAGACGGTTCTTTGATCTTTAGTAGTCATAAAGGACCATTAGTAAGGATAGATTCCTGTGGCAAGTTAGTCTGGACCATCGACCAGACATTTCACCACTCAAAAGAAATTGATCATAATGGAAATATCGTCGTCCCTATTGTTTGTGAAAGCGATGCCCTGTCTGCCCCAAATCCTTTTCGGGATGATGGTATTGCGGTTGTGTCAACAAAAGGAAAAGTAATAGAAGAATACTCTATTACAGATATATTATTGGAAAATGATTATGAGCACCTGCTTTATGGAATAGGTCAATTTGAAAAAGACAGGGTTCATTTAAACGATGCTCAACCCATCTTAAAAAATTCAAAAGATGCCCGGGTTGGTTATATAGCCTTTAGCACGAGGCATCTTTCCACCGTGGCCTTATTTCGTCCTAGTACCAAGAAAGTGATCTGGTTAAAAACTGGGCCGTGGTTGAATCAACATGATATTAGTCAATTGGACAATGGTTCCTACAGTATTTTTGGAAATGATATTATTCGATCTCAAAAGCAGAAGCATCATTTTATAAATGGTAGCAACTCTGAAGTTTATGTATACGATGCGAGCAAAGATATCGTTACTAAACCGTTTTCAACAATGATGAAAAAACAAAAGATTGCGAGCCTGACCGAAGGTCGATTGAAGTTGTTGAAGAACGGGGATGCGTTTATTGAGGAAACAAACGGCAATCGTCTAATACGAATTTCTCAAGATAAAGTTCGATGGGAATACCATAATATGGTAACAGAAAATACAGCAGGTATTCTCGGATGGTCGCGATATATCCCGGCTGAACAGATTAATTTAAAATGGTTGGAGAACATGACATGCAATTAATGAGAAAATTATTACTTATCTTTTTATTTGTTTTCACCCCCACTTATGCAATGGCCTATGTTGGCCCAGGCTTAGGCGCTGGAACGATAGGAGTCGTTTTCGGGATTTTAGGCTCAATATTCATCGCTCTGTTTGCGGTACTTTGGTATCCGTTTAAAAGATTGTTGAAAAAGTTTAAAAGATCAAATCATAACAATTACAATCATCAGTAATCTCGGTGTAATGAATGGATTGGTTATTTTTGGTGATAAGTTCAGGATGTTTTGTAGGTGTATTTTTACACCTCAACATTCTTCACCGTGCTCTAGAGCTGACCAAAATCCCTCAGAATGTTTTTAGAATTATACGTTCCTCTGGTGTTTCTGATCACTGGAAAGAAAAAGCCCTTCCTCGCTATTCATTGCGATTGCTGTCGCAATCTCTCACAATATTTGTTCTGCTCCTCATTTCTTTTTCACCATTTGTTTTCTTTGCGCTTTTCTCAACCCTGATGGATGGACAATTTATTTCCTTGGTTTCATCCCTTAAAGGTATTGCCGTGAGCTCTCTTACGGCGATTTTATTTGCGAAAATCTTATCTGGAAAATCCACTTGCGATTATGGAGTTAGCGCAAGACTACTGCACCAATTTGTATTAGGAAGTTCATTTTTTGGAGAGACATTATTCGATATTGAAAAAGCGATACATGGTTCTAAAGCGCGTGATGTTTCTAATGGAAAACATGTCTTTGTTGCAGGTCTGGCACGTGCAGGCACAACAATTCTAATGCGTACACTGTATGAAAATGGGAATTTTTGTTCTCTTACATACAGGGATATGCCATTTATTCTAGCACCAAATACCTGGCGGACATTCTCCAACCTATCCACTAGAAACGTAGAAAAACGAGAGCGAGCCCATGGCGATGGTATAAAAGTTGACTATGATAGTCCGGAAGCACTTGAAGAAGTTTTTTGGCGTGCATTTAGTGGTTCTGATTATATCAAAAAAGACTATTTAACCCCCATGGTTGCAGATGGTACAGTAGTCGAGAACTTCAGGTCATTTGTCTCGATCATTTTGAAAATCGCACCAGATAAATGCTACTTATCTAAGAATAACAATAATATCCTCCGACTAGACTCCATCATCAAGGCTTTTCCGGAATCCTTGATTGTCGTGCCTTTCAGGGAACCATTACAACAGGCCTTTTCACTAAGAAATCAGCATAACAAGTTTGTGAATGAAGAGGACCCGTTTACAAAGAAGTATATGACCTGGCTCGTCCATCATGAGTTTGGAGCAGACCATCGTCCATTCTTGTTTAATGAACAGATTGGAACAGAGGAAGGGACTGAGAAGTTAAGCTATTGGCTCCAGCTTTGGATTAACACCTATTCCTATCTTTTGGAAAAGTTGCCAGCTCAGGCTATGTTTTTAAGCTATGAGTTGCTGTGTGACGATACAGAGCATGTATGGCAAGAATTATCTGAAAAAATTGATTTAACACCACATAATGAGTCTATTACTTTCTCAAAATCAATCAGTTTGAAAGAGGATGACATACCCCAGGATCTCTTGTCACATGCAACTGAAATTTATGAGAAATTAACTAATAGGTCAATTGGTTTTAGATAATTTTTGTACGAATACGTTGACACGAGAAAAGCAGAGGGAAAATTCTAAGCACATTGAGATCCTATCTTTGATGCTGCTGGATGGAAGTATTCCCCCTTGATAATGTTGCCGTTCGAGCAGGCATTTCCTATTCATTTTAAAACATCCAGACAATAGGAGCATGCCTTAAGCAGTATGTTCCTATTTCCCACTCTGTTTTTTCTTTGTTGTGAGATAGAGCTGCTCTACTTTTTCTCTTGCCCAAGGAGTCTTACGCAGAAACTTCAGACTTGATTTGATGGTGGGATTATTTTGGAAGCACTTTATTTTAATGTAGTTCCCCAACTTCTCCCATCCATAATCGTCAACAAGAAACGTAACTATCTTCTCAAGTGTGACACCGTGCATTGGATCTTTATTTGGTAGCTCTTTCACACTTTTCCTTTCTTACTGATTTTCTAACCCCGGGAAACGGGAAATAAACCGGGACTCAGTTCAGTACCCCCCCAAGGGGTATAAGCACCTTAAGACAAATTGTTTTCTTGGAAAAAAACAAGAGATAAGCACAGACTTCGAAACAATTTATAAAGTACGAGTGAACCCAACATGAGTATACAAAATTACAACAGAGACGACTTTCTTTTGCGCGATGGTCCCGGCATCTTACCCAGAATAATTCCTACAATAAGAACACCAGCACCTGCTAAAAACCAGTACATAGTACTGTCCTTTTTTATTGCATTATACTGTTCTTCTACAAGAGCGAGTTTTTCTAATAGAGCACCATTTTCTACAGCAGTTTTTTCCAGATCTCTTTTTATCTGGACAACATCGGCAGTATCTATTTGCAAGGTCTCGTACTCCTTACTGAGGATGTCCCGGTCACTGCGAAGGTTATTTAACTCTTCCTGAGTCGAACTCAACCTAAGAGAAAGCTCTTTGATTTTCTCTGTTGCTGCAGTGGATTTCTCCTGCAGTGTATCTTTTTCGCTCTGAAGCGTATCAACAACCATAGCAAGAGGAGGATCAGGACTTAAAAACCGACTTAGCACCCATCCTTCTTTGCCTGAAGCAAGCCTGACATTGGTGTAATTTACGGTTTCTTCTATGACCTCTACCTTCTGCCCATCTTTAACCATGGCAACAATTTTATACTCGGTTCCCTGGCCTCTTCGAATTGCCACTTCAGCACTCGGTGCAACATAGAGACTGCGTGCTGAGACACTTGAGAAAGTAAAAGCTATTGTCCCAATGGAGATGGCGAGTACAAGAATAACCAGCTTAGGATACAGACCATTTTCACTAATTTTTGTATGTTTTTTAATAATTGTCATAGGTTCAATGAGGTAATTGAATATAGTGATAAAAAAGATGCGTTATTATAAGATATTAATCTCTAGTATAATTGAAAAGTAGATGCACGCAACAAAATCATGCTTTTTTAGTGCCTTACTCCTAAAAACCTGTCATAAAAACCATCAAACGGAGAGTGTTTTTAACATTAATACCCTAAAGTTGGCACCAGATATCGAAGGTAAAGAAGACCTTCTAACCACTTATAGCCGACAGGTAAGCGATAGACTCCAGGTAAGCGACAGACTCCGAGCAAGTACTGAAAAGAGTCCCGCTTATTTCCCGTTTACCAGGACTCGGCGCTATTTCCACTCATCACATAAACAACACACCCCTGCTGGGCCGCAAGTCTTGTGAAATTTCTTGGTGATAAAATGACATGCCCACCACCCTTCACATACTCATCAATTTTTTCTACAAATTTATCGACTGCAAGATCTACCAGAACAACGCAGATCGTTTCATATTCTGTCCAGTCTGTATTCTCATGGAATGGGGCATTCAGATATTCCTGATGTGGCCTGGAAGATCAGCCATCATACAGTTTAAAACAATATAAAGAGAGAGACACTCAAAAAAGCCATCTGACAGATCACCGGTCAGATGGCTTTTTTTACTTGTATCCTTCAGTGACTGTACGACATGGTCTGTTACAGCACGTTGACCCTCATATCTTCTGATATTGCCTCAATCTCTTCGGCAACGGCCACGGCTGAAGTTCCTTCAGGAACACCGACTGTCAGTTTTGCTGAGAAAATAGATTCTCCAAAGCTCGAGACTGGAAAACGATTAAATTCTAAGTTTTCAACAACAAGATCAAGATTGAAAATAATATTACTAATATCTCGTGTCAGTCCCTCTCTGTCCTTGCAATCTATTTCGAGATCTATGGACTTTACCTGCTCATGCGTCGGGCTCAGTGTGGCGGATTCCGTGAACTGTAGATCGGGGAACTCGCCCCTTATCGACGACGTAAGAGGTTGTACATTTTCCACGTCAATACTCACTTTCATCAGCGCGGAAAACTGGTTGTCGAGTTTCATCACCTTAGTTGCAATCCACTCTCCCCCATGGTCTCTAGTTGTCTGGGCTAAGGATTTTATAATACCAGGAGTTGACGGGCCAGATACTGTTGATATATAAATTTTTTTCATAGGCATTCCTTGGACTATAATTTTCAAGCATCCTCGGCATACTCAACTTTACCAAATCAGCTTCTTTGATGCACTACCCTACCAATTACCTTAAGACTATTTAGCGAAAGAGAAAGGGCGATCGACGTTATGCATTCTGTTGCAAGGAAAGCTACACCTTCAACAATATGGTCTTGCAATAAACCTCATTACATTTATTATGTTCACCCTTGTACTAGATTGATAAACAGCATTAAATACCACGCCCGCCTTCAATGGAATAGTGATGTGATTCTCTTCCAGACGTGCTCACAATCACCAGGCCCTGTTTCTTGTACATTGCCGGAGACACAGCCCAAAACCCTCATCAGTATCTAAAAAAGAGACCATGAAACAAGATATCTACACAGAATCACTAGACTATCACAGTAAAGGACGTAAAGGAAAAATTGAAGTTGTCGTAACGAAACCCTTTTCAACGCGAAAGGACCTCTCTCTTGCCTATAGTCCCGGTGTTGCCCGTCCCTGCGAAGAAATTGCTGCAAATCCTGAAAATGCGTACGAATACACTGCAAAAGGAAACCTTGTCGCGGTCATTTCAAATGGAACTGCCGTGTTGGGCCTCGGAAACATTGGAGCCATCGCCGGAAAGCCGGTCATGGAAGGTAAAGCGGCTCTTTTTAAAAAATTTGCTGATATTGACGTTTTTGATATAGAGGTTGCAACAGAAGACCCAGACGAATTTATTCGCACCTGCGAGCTTATCTCTCCTACCTTTGGTGGCATTAACCTCGAAGATATAAAAGCACCACAATGTTTCTACATCGAAGAAACACTAAAGAAAAAGGTCGACATCCCTGTTTTTCACGATGATCAACATGGTACCGCTATTATCACAGGTGCTGCCTTTATCAACGCATTGTCAATCACAGGGAAAAACATCAAGGACGTTCGAGCTGTATTTAATGGAGCGGGGGCAGCCGGTATCGCCTGTGCCCAGATGTTTGTCGAGCTTGGCCTGCCTCTGGAAAATCTCATCATGTGTGACTCAAAAGGGGTCATATATACCGGTAGAGAAATCTCGATGAATCCCTACAAGAAACGGATGGCAAATGACACCCACCACCGAACGCTTGCTGATGCCATAGAGGGAGCGGATGTTTTCTGTGGGGTGAGTGTTGCCGGCTCCCTCACCTCCGACATGGTAAAAACAATGGCAGAAAGCCCCATTATCTTCGCCCTAGCCAACCCGGAACCTGAGATATCATACCCCGATGCCATCGCAGCCCGCCCTGATTGTATTATGGCAACGGGACGCAGTGATTATGATAACCAGGTGAACAATGTACTATGCTTCCCTTTTCTCTTCAGGGGTGCTCTTGATACACGGGCAAGCGAAATTAACAAAGAAATGAAAATCGCAGCAGTGCAGGCGATTGCAGCTCTTGCAAAAGAAGAGGTCCCAGATTCGGTACTCCTCGCTTATGGCGTTGAAAAATTCGAATTCGGCCCAAAATATATAATCCCTACCCCCTTTGACCCTCGCGCACTTCTCCGCATTGCACCTGCAGTGGCAAAAGCTGCAATGGATAGCGGTGTTGCGAGAAAACCCATTGAGAATCTTGAAGCATATACCGAACAATTGGAATCGACCCTCGGCCGGTCAAAGGCGATTCTTCGCTATGTCACTAATCATATCAAAGAACACCCCGTACGTGTAGTCTATCCAGAAGGAAACAATAAAGATGTAATCCGGGCAGCCATCCACGTCATGGAAGAAAAAATTGCCACACCTATTCTTTTGGGAGACACGAGTAAGATTTCTGCAGCGTTAAAGAGTCATGGGTTGGATTCTCATTCCATGCAGATTATAGACCCTTCACAGGAAACAGAAGCCCTTAATCATTATGCCAAAAACTATTTTGAGCTCAAACAAAGAAAAGGAATAACCCTCTCCTACGCCAAAGATGTCATGGCACAAGATGCGGGGTATTTTGCCGCAATGATGCTCAAAAATGGTGATGCGGATTGCATGATCCACGGCCACTCTCTACCCTATGCCAAGGCGATCACACCGGTACTTTCGTGTCTGGGAAAAAGCTCAAAAAGGCAGACTGTTGCTGGCGTCTACATGATGGTCTTTAAAAACCGCACCATCTTTTTTGCCGACACCACTATTAATATAAATCCAAGCGAGCAGCAGCTCGCCGACATTGCCATCAGTGTCTCAGCATTTGTGAAAGAATTCGATATCACCCCAAAAGTGGCCATGCTCTCCTACTCAAATTTCGGTTCATCCGATACTGAAGGTGCGGCGAAAATTGCTAGGGCGACTCGACTTGTAAAAGAGATGGATCCTGAGCTTATCGTAGATGGTGAGATACAGGCGAACCTCGCCTTTAACACAGAGCTGCGAGAAGATATCTTTCCATTTTCAACCCTTGAAGGTGAGCCAAACGTACTCATTTTCCCAGATCTCAATGCTGCAAATACAGCGTACAAACTATTTATGCGCCTAACCGAAGTCGATAGCATCGGCCCTATTCTGGTGGGTCTTGACAAATCGGCTCACATCCTGGAGCGAGGTGCTAATTCAGATAATATTATCAACTTGACAACTCTCGCGGCTCTTAAGGCAAGAATGAACAAATAAAATAAGGCTGTACGAGTAACACAAGGAAGGATCTCCCCCAAATTATACATGGTGGGAGATCTTTGGTGTTCAGAAACTAATGCTCACCCAGAGCTTCAGCGAGAAGTTCGAGAATGTGAACAGCTTTGACCGTTAAATTTGCGTGATTCACGATATCCTGCAGCTGCATGATACAACCAGGACAGGCAGTAGCAATATGTGTTGCCTTGCTGTCAATGAGGCCCTCCACCTTTCTGGACCCAATGGCCTTACTCGCATCATAATGGTACACAGAAAAAGTACCCCCAAGACCACAGCAGGAACTCGCACTTTCCATTTCAACAAATTCAACATTTGGCAAGGCTTTCAAGAAGTCTCTGGGCTGCCGAGTAATACCCTGGGTTTTCAAATGACACGGATCATGATAGGTCACTCTTTTTCGCAACTTCCATTTCTTCATCTCAGCCAGTTGCTCAAACAACCCTTCCTGTTCAAGAAAAACGCTAAAATCAATCACCTTTCCAGTGAATGCAGAAAAGTCATCCTTCATACTCTTGTAGTACTCTCCAATCCCCCCATTACAAGAAGCGCAGGCGGTTATAATGTAATCAACTTCTCGCTTTTTGAAGACATCAACATTATTTTCAGCCAATTCTTCAACCAGCTTTCCATCGCCTGAGGAAAGCGCAGGAATCCCGCAACACTTCTGCCCCCTTGGTAGGTAGATAGAAAAGCCCATCGCCTTTAGAATACTCACCATCTGCTCGCCAATTTCCGGATAGGCATAGGTGATAGAACAACCTGCAAAAAAACCGATTACGGGTTGAGAAGGTTTTCCTTCTATATATTCAGGCACCCTGTCAAAGAGGTTTCTAAAGGCTATCTTTGGAACTGTCCGGTCCTTCATCAAAGGCGTGGGAAATCTCAATCGCAATCCACTTGACTCAGGTACTTTTTTAAGCACCAGAGGAGAAAAAAGAGCCCCACCCTTAGAAAGGGTGTTCATTAAGGGTGAAGAGCCAAGCAGGGTGGAGACACCCTTAGCCACAAGTGACAGCCCCTGTTTTTCGGTGATCTCCCGACGAATTGCACCCACAATCTCATTGGTGGGCACCTTATTAGGGCATTTATCCACACAGGAGCCACACATAAGGCACATGCTGATATCTTCCTGTAACCTTGAATCCAACTCCACCTCACCATCGAGCAAGGCTGCCGCCAAAGTGATTTTCCCTCTGGCAACGTGACCTTCTTTTTTACCAACCAGATAGGTGGGACAATGGGCCTGACATACGCCGCATTTGACGCACTCCCGGATCACCTTCTCAAAGTCTCTTAAACTTTTATTCTTGTTCATAGTTGAAAACCCATCAGCCTTTTATTCACGGCAGAGGCTCCTCAATAAATATTTTCCCAGGATTAAGAACATTTAAAGGGTCAAGAGCCGCCTTAATGCGCTGCATATACTTAATGGTTTCCCTGTTTAATTCCATGCTCATATATTTGGCTTTTGAGGTTCCAATACCATGCTCCCCCGATATAGAGCCTTGCAGGGCTACAGCGGCCTTAAACACTTCCTCCATCACAATTACAACTGTATCCTGCATACCCTCTTCTTTGAGATCAACCATGACGTTGACATGGATGTTCCCATCGCCTGCGTGTCCAAAGTTTACTATTGGAACATTGTACTGCTTTGAAATGGATTCAAGGGCGCGAATCATATCCGGTACCTTTGATCTGGGAACGACAATATCCTCATTAAATTTATCCGGATTGATCTGACGTAAACTTGGGGAGACTATTCGCCTCACCTTCCATATTTCTTCAGATTCTTCGTCTGTTGTTGCAATACGGGTATCGAGTACCTTAAACGGTTTAATGATTGACAGAATCTGTTCTGCCTGTGCATCAATCATCAGCGGATCGCCGTCAACTTCAATAATGAGAATAGCCTGGCAATTTTCAGGTAGCGGGATCGTACTTTTATCTCTAATACAACCAATGGTAGCCGCATCAAGAAACTCCAAGGTCGTGGGAATGATTTTAGCACCAATTATCGCAGATACCGATTGAGCAGCCCCATCAATGGTTTCAAACTGAACCAGCATCGTCTTTTTTGCAGCAGGCTTTGGTATAAGCTTCAAGGTAATCTGGGTCACGATACCGAGTGTTCCTTCTGATCCGACAAAAAGCTTAGTAAGATCATAACCCACAACGTTTTTAAGTGTTTTTCCTCCGGTACGAATAATATCACCCGTAGGTGTTACCACCTCAAGGCCCATAACATAATCTTTGGTCACTCCATACTTCACGCAGCGTGGGCCTCCTGCGCACTCCGCAACATTTCCCCCGAGAGTACTAAACTCTTTTGACGCAGGATCAGGAGGATAAAACAACCCTTTTTTTTCCACCTGTCGCTGTAGTTCTGCGGTAATAACACCCGGCTCAACTTCGGCTGTGAGGTTGTCTGTATCAATATCTAGAATCTTATCCATACGACTGAGCACCAGCACAATCCCACCTCGAACGGGAAGGGTTCCACCGGTAAAACCACTTCCAGCCCCCCGCGGCAACACAGGAATTACCATCTGGTTGGCGAGTTTGACAATCTGACTCACCTCCTGGGTCGAACTAACATACACAACAGCGTCGGGGAGGTGCCGCTCCTGAGTGGCATCATAGGAGTGGGTTATTTTATCTGTAGTCTGGGTGGAAACATTTTCTTTTCCAACGATCTCTATGAGTCTTTCAACAACGTCATTATTCATTTTCGGGTATCCTTTTTACATTGACGGGTGCACGTTTCTCCCCAGACAATAAGCTTGTTCCCACTCAAGGAAAGTAAGAGCGCAATAAATATACGGTGTGAATCTATTTACCAGTTAGCCCGAATTTTTCATGACTTTTTGATTTGAAACTCAATTGTTTGTTTTTATAGTTTAAAAATGACTTTCTTAATTAACAGGGTGTTTTTCGTTTCAAATCAAAAAGTTCACCCTCTGGGCCAACAGATTTATCCGCAGCTGCTTCGTTACCAAACATTTGCAGGTAGCGAAGACTCCGGTAGATTATTACAGCTTCATGCCCGGTGTCTCGACCTGCGAAAAACTTTGTGGGTGAGAAATCCGGGTTAGATATGATTTTTCACAAAAAAAAGGTACAATCATATAGTAAACCCTATGAAAGAGGGATCTTCAGCAGACAAAAAACAACGAACGAGGTAGACGGAGACAACCACTATGGTTTTCTTTCCCTTTAGACAAACAAGAATAGAAAGTAACCTGCCTGTCTGGCTTCGATTGCAGGAGACCAGTACAAAACAGTTGCACCCGGGCCAGGTGAGTGGGACAATAATCAATATTTCCAAAGGCGGAGCCTGTCTGCGTATCCCAAAATTGCTTATTAACGGCAAACATCTCTTTTTCACTACTCTCAACAGCACCCATACCCTACTCCTGCAACTACAGATGTCCACAGACACATTTGATGATGTGAGTATCCCCGCCAATTCCGTCTGGATGGACAGTGTCGAGCATTTAAATCACATGGTTTTCAAGGTTGGAATCTCTTTTACAGCAGAGCAAACAGAACTTTTCGGTTATATCAAAAACACCTCTGTTCTAAATACACCCTGACTCATGGGAATAGGTTGACAATTTATCTATGAGGACAGTAACATAGTTACTTATTGATCAAATAAACATTCCTGTTCCAACTAACATCCAGCCTCAATACACTGATAGACTATGCCAATAATTACGATTACATTTAAAGACAAAAAAATCAAAGATTACCCACTGGCAGTCGGGCAGACCTGTACTATCGGCCGTAAGAGTTCCAACGATATCGTGATCGACAACCTTGCCGTTTCAGGGAAACATGCCAGAATTGAATCAGTATCAACAACCTTTGTCATCCGAGATCTTGATTCAACGAATGGAACCTTTGTTAACAAAAAAAAGGTCTCAATGCACAATCTTCGACATAAAGATGTGCTTCTCATTGGAAAACATGAACTCATTTTTGACCGCTCGGACCTGATGAACAAAAAAAGTGGCGCAGATGATCTTGACGACGACAAAACACGACTCCTGGACACGAGTGAGTACAGAACACTTATCCATGCTGAAAAAGAGAGAGCTGGGATGAAGCAAGATAGTGAGCAGAGTTCTCCCTCTCTTTTCAAAAGAATAATAAACTGGTTTTTCGGGTAATTAAAATCAAATTCTGGAGCTACCCATGGGTTTGAATGGAGGTCGTAGCCAGGCTACTAATTGAATAGGGGACGAAAACTTCTCTTAAGACCTTTCATAAAAATTGCGGGTTTACTCTTTTGTAAATCTGCCTGTAGTTCCAAAAGCCCCAGGTGATTAGGGGAAACGTTCAACCCAGAGCTAACGTAGCTCCTTGCGCGATTCAGATTCAAATTCTGCAGAGCCTTGTCACCCATGCTTGCATACCTGTCCGCTATTGCTCTTAAACCTTTCTTTACAACCGGACTGCCTGGTCGAATTTTATCTACATCCTGATAGTAACGATATGCGCAATCATCCTCAGGGGTTGTGTAGCGGCTCGCGGCAAAGGCCACTTTTGCTTTTTGCAATAAGGCGTCAACTTCTGCCTCTTCTTTTTTAATAATCTGCAATTGCAGGGTGAGGAGCCTCTCATTTGTGGCCATTACTCCAAGCCCCTTATTAATACGTTCGATTGCGGCCCCCGGATCCCGTTCAGACAGTTTTTTTTCTGCTGCTTCAGCATATCTCTCAGCGATGCGAACTACTCCGTCCCTTGCAATTGCATTGCCTGGTTCAAGCTCCTGGACTTTCTTATAATAAGTATATGCTGAATCGCCCTCCGGAAGAGTTAACTTATTTTCCCCCAAGGCCATTTCAGCCTTATTCAGGAGGATTTCTACAGCTCTTGCCATTATGTCTTCATCGTTAATCTCTTTTTCCACCTCTACCATGGCCTCAACGGGGACCTGTGGAGCTTCAATTTCAACAACGGGAGCTTCCACTAGTTCAGGTTGCGGCACATCAACTGCAGGCATTACGGCCTCAACAGTTGCAACCTCGTTTTTTACGAACCTCTTATCAAAGGCCATATTCACTGAGGCAAGAGCGAATACAAAGAACACTATAGCCACACCGGCCAACAGCGTAACCTTGTTAAACCTGCCCCTCCACCCGAAACTACTCTTCACATAAGGGCTATTCACAAAGACCGTCTTATCATCATCTTCATAAGATTCGCTAGCGTAGGCACCAGCTGCGGCAGTTCCCCCCGGAGATAAACGTTGTATCTCTGCTTCGTAGTCAGAACGGAAAAGATCAAGAAGCAGTGTTTTCACTACTCTATTGTCCAGCCTCAATGCCTGCCTGAAAAAATATTCATTGATATCATCAAGCATGCTTCCACAACTCTGATATCTGTTTTCTTTGTTTTTCTGTAATGCTTTATGAAGTATTTTACAGACGGCAGGGTCTATCTCCGGCAGAATATCTTCAATGGGCAGGCACTCAACATTGATACATTTCCGTATAAGGGTTGCGGTGTCTCCCTGATACATCCGTGTTCCTGTTAGCATCTCATAGAGCAGTATGCCTATGGAAAAAATATCAGACCGTGCATCAACGTCACCTTCCACCAACTGTTCGGGTGACATGTAGGTTATCTTCCCTTTAACCACACCCGCCTGGGTCCTATTGTCAAACAGTTCAGCTTTGGCTACGCCAAAATCGATAATTTTAATTTTCCCCTCATAGGTGAGAAAAACATTATGGGGCGTAAGATCCCTGTGGATGATATTGAGGGGTTGTTGCTGCATATCGGTGAGGTTGTGAGCGTAATCCATACCTGCACAAATCTGTGCTGCAACATACAGAGCCTGGCTCACTCCAACAGTACAACTGCACCCCTTGGCCTGTCCCATAACAGTGTGCAGATCTTTGCCAAACAGATACTCCATTGCAATGAAGTAATTTCCATCCTGTTCACCAAAATCATAGACACAGGCTATGTTTTCATGCTGCAAAAGAGCGGCAAGTCGCGCTTCATCAATAAAGTGAGCAACAACTTCATCATCACCCGCAACATCGGCTAATAGCTGTTTGATGACGAGAGGTTTTTCAAACCCACGCTGACCAACCAGTTTTGCCCGGTACACTTCGGCCATACCTCCTGTACCAATAAGGTCTAACAAAGTATACTTACTGCTGGGATGTTCCGTTTTGACCGTTTCTTTCAATTGTGGAGTCCTGATTCCTATAGCCATGATTAAAATAATTTTTCACATTCCACCATATGATATCATAATCCCTTTGATTTTCGACGATTAAGTTATTAAATCTTCAATGCACCTCAAATATTCGATACAATCCAACCCCGGTAAACGGGAAATAAGCAGGAAAGGCGAACAGATGACATCAACACCCTCCATTGAAGCTTGTTGCAAAACAGACATTGGTCTGAAACGGTCCCAGAATGAAGATGTCTGCGCAGTAAGCAAAGAACACAATTTTTTCATGATCGCAGATGGTATGGGTGGGGCTGCAAAAGGAGATCTTGCCAGTAGGTTTTTCTTAACCGCCACGGAAAACATTTTCACGGCCAGAACAACGCCAAGAACTCCAACCCTTAAAGAACGATTTTACGCATGCTTTGATGATTCTGACGGTGAAGAAGAAAATCCGCAACACCAGGCACTCAACCTCATAAAAGATAAGACATATGCCTGTTTTGAAACTGCGAACAATACAATTCAGGAACACATAAAAAAGATCCCCACCCATGCCGGCATGGGTTGCACGGCGGAACTACTCACATTTCATAAAAATCACTATATCATAGGCCACATTGGAGACAGTCGCAGTTATTTGCTCTCAGCTAACACTCCTTTGAGACAACTTACAAAAGATCACAGCCTTGTGCAGGATCAGGTCGACAATGGCTCAATCGGGCAACATCAAGCCCAAACCAGCATGCTGAAAAATGTTTTAACCCGTGCAGTTGGCGTTGCCCCCCATCTGGAAGTTGATATCATCAGCGGCCAGATACACCCCGGGGATACCTTCCTTCTCTGTTCTGATGGGTTGCATAACATGGTTTCAGAACAAGAAATTGAAGCGGTTCTCACTTTCGACGCTCCCCTGGATCTCAAAGCCGAGATGCTGGTCAACATGGCAAATGATAATGGTGGCCGTGATAACATCTCAGTTACCTTAGTCCAAATACAATCTGGCCAGTAAGGGTTGCAAACTACATTTTAATACTGGACAGTCAACAGATACACACCTGCAACAGCAACCACTGCACCGACCATCGCCCGAACAGAGACCTGCTCTTTATGCAGAAAGATCCCAAACGGAATAATGCAAACTGGAGTCAGGGAAAATAGAGTTGCGGCAACACCAGCTGTCATAAAGTGGAGACTCCAGAGGGAGAGTGAAACACCAATAAACGGCCCCAATGTGGCCCCAATTGCAGTTGCACCGATTGCTTTCCTGTCTTTTAACGCCACCACAACCCGTGTCACCTTGCCCGTCACGGTAGAAAAGAGAGCAAAACAGACAAATGCCGCAAATACCCTAACATGCGTAGCCTCAAAAGGATCTAAATACCCACCTTCAACCCGCATACCCGCCTTTGACAGTATCAAACCTATCGCCTGCCCCAACATAGCCAAGAGAGCGAACCACACACCAAAACGGCTTCTCGGGCGAGAGGTTAACTTTTGAGCCCCTCCCACTCTACCATTTTTTTCAAGGACAACAGTGTACACGCCAATGAGGGTGACAAGCATCCCTAACCATTGAAATATCCGATACTTTTCATCAAGGAACCACCAGCCGATGAGTGCAGCCATTGGTGCTGCCAGGGTCTGAATCAACATAGTAAGACGGGGCCCTAGTTCCACCAAAGCCCTGAAGAGAAAGATATCGCCAATAAAAAAACCAACAATCCCTGATAAGCTGAGTAAGAACCATGACTGTAATGGAAAGTGGGTTGGCAGGAGGACGCCTTGCCGATAATACAACAGAAGAGAAAAAAGAGATAATGCGACAGAAATACGCACAATGTTAACCGTAACAGCACCAACCCTTTTTGATGCAAATTCGAAAAACTGCACACTGAGCGTCCAGCACAGCACTGTCAGGACCCCGAGCAGTTCTCCTGTAATATCTTCCATTGACTAACACCGTACACCTTATAAAATACTACCCGCATTTCTCATGAGCATTTTGTCTTATTTACGAATAACTGTATGATTTCAAATGCATGTTAATTATTCTAATTGAGATAAATTGCAACAAAACGCTCACCAAAGGTCAGTCTATACGGCGCCATCTTCTTCAGTATTTTGGCAGTAAACATAGACAACTATAGTATATTACCAAAAACTTTGAACATGGCGCTGTCTAAACTGGTGAGAAATCCGGGCTAAATCTTGTGTACACAAAGTACAGAAAAATGATTTATCATAGCAAAACGTAGGTACTCATTTCAGAAGATTAACCTGTGACGAATATTTTTCGGGGCATGGGAACAAATTGATGCAAGAAAAAAGATGACAACAACTGTTCCTGTCATGGGCAAAAAATGGTGATAGGCAGCACCTAACAAAATAAGTTTAATGATTGTGGCAATTCCAGAAACCTCTCTTAACACCTGACGATGCCTAAGCCATTCTGTAAACATCAGTGCAAACCCGGAGGCAAAAGCTAGATATATATACGCAGAAGGAGGCGAGAAGCTTCCTTGAAAAAGAAATGAAGTCAAAAAAACAGCTACACCAATTTGATGCAGGGCCCTGATCACAATGGAAAGATTCAAGACCCAAAATGGCCGAGAACCTATCCTTCCCATAGCAACAGCTTTATCATTTTTTTTTCTATAAGACATTTAATTACCGCAATACATATTGTAACCACGCAAAACATTGTAGAGATACAAAGATGACGGTTGAGCCGAGAAACTCAGTGAATCTTTTGCTTAAACATAATCCCCTTATACTCCAGAACGACTCCCTCCCAAACGATGTTTTTGAGCTTCGTATTCGCATCAATACTATCCCCTTCCCGGAGGATGGCATTATTGATGATAATCATACGCTTTTTGGGATCATCCGCATAGGTGTGGCCGGCAAAAGTAAATTGAGGTATTTCTCGCTGAATGTCAGGAGGTAATTCCTTGCGGTATTTAATCAGTATAAACTCTTCCGTGGCAGATGATGGCATAGTATCTTCAGAGGAATCCACTAAAAATTTTTTCACTTTATTTCTTGCAATCACTATTATCTGAGGTGTTTTTTTAGAGATAGACGATGAGGCAGACACATTCCGAGAACTCTGGACAACTACAGAGTCCTCCTCCGCCTGCTCAAAAAACTGCGAACGAATCTCAATCTTCCGCACAGTGATATTCTTTGAAGTATCTATTACTTCTGGCGACGTTTTTTCAGATGGACTTAAATAAACGAAAGCTCCAACTGTCATGAAGATAGCGGCCACACCAACGAACAATCCTGTCCCGAGATATACCCTTGAGCGTGGCTTAAAGGCCGGAACCCCATGCACAACATGCAAATGTGGAACCTCATTCCCTTGCCTTTCTTGTTTCGATTTTTTTAGAGCTTCTAGAATATAAGACATCTCTTTAACTCAAATCATCTTTTTGAAAAACGTTTAGCAGAGCGACTTACCTTCTCTCGGAATTATTGATTTCTTCCATTTGAGTTTCAGGAAACAATCTACCCATCTGCTTTTCTAAAAACGAGCCCTCATTATTTATTGCCAAATACAGCGAGAGGGGGAGCAACAATATGAGCAGAAAAAAGCCTGCCACAACGAGCGTTTTTGATAAAAGTCTCTTTTTACTGCCGGGCGTAATAACTTCCGACACAGCCTTTTTAACAATTTTTGCATTTATATAGGCTTTATTTTCAGCGTACGCTCCAAGTAGCGCTCTGTCACAGATAATATTAATGAGCCTTGGAATTCCTCTCGAATGTTTATTGATAATCCGGATTACATTATCAGGAATGACAAGAGTACGAGGATCACCACCGGCAACAGAAAGCCTATGATTAATATAGGCAGACACATCTTCCGCCCGTAAGGAATCCAGATGGTACCGTGTAGTTATACGCTGTTTCACCTGTGAAAGTGCTGGTATTTCGAGGATATCTCTTAATTCTGGTTGGCCGATGAGAACAACTTGCAAGAGTTTTTGAGTATCTGTTTCCAGATTGGTCAAAAGCCGTAATTGTTCTAATACTTCAATATCTAAATTTTGAGCTTCATCAATTATTACCGCAGTATTTCGCCCTTTTGCATGGGTCTCAAGAAGATAAATATTAAGCGCATCTATGTAATCTTTGTTGGTTGGCTCCTGCCGAGAAACAGTAATCCCCAACTCTTCACAGATCGTTCTTAGTAGATCGGCAATAGTTAATTTAGGGTTGAGAACAAGCGCGATGTCGACAGTTTCAGGTAGTTGTTCAATGAGGCATCTACACACCGTCGTCTTCCCGGTCCCCACCCCACCCGTAAACAAGACAATACATCCCTCACCATTTATACCGTACAATAAATGAGCTAAAGCCTCCCTGTGCAGTTCACTCATATAGAGGAACCGTGGGTTTGGGGCAATAACAAAAGGTTTTTCAGTGAGTCCAAAGTAGCGAGTATACATAATCAATACAATAGAGTGTTAGCGCCTTACGCCTAAAAGCCTGTCATAAAAAACAAGAAAACGGAGAGTGTTTTTTTTAACATTAACAACTAGCCCGGATTTCTCACCAACAAAGTTTTTCGCAGGTCGAGACACCGGGCATGAAGCTGTAATAATCTACCGGAGTCTTCGCTACCTGCAAATGCTCGGTAACGAAGCAGCTGCGGATAAATCTGTTGGCCCGAAGGGTGAACTTTTTGATTTGAAACAAAAACACACTGTTAATTAAGAAAGTCATTTTTAAACTATAAAAACAAACAATTGAGTTTCAAATCAAAAAGTCATGAGAAATTCGGGCTAGAACTTAACACCAGATAGCGATCGAAGAGAAGACCCTCGAACCACTTACACCCCTCAGGGGGGTACTGAACTGAGTCCTAGCTTATTTCCCATTTACCGAGGTTAGCCAAATTATGCACCATACTTTTATAGATTTTTTAACGTAAAGTGAGTAACTTAATCATACTTTACATTCTAATTATTTACAATTTCTCTTTATTTCTGTTAATCTTTACAGAGAACAAGCTGATCGTCTATACAATATTAACCGCGCATAAAAAACAAACCGGGTGGTTTTTGCCCACAACTCTAACCCATGTAAACTATGCCAGTTTTTGAATACCGCGCCCTCGATGCAAAAGGGAAAAACATCAAAGGTATAGTAGATGCCAATAGTGACTCCCATGCACGAACAAAACTTCGGTCACAAGGGAAGTACCCCGTTTCTATCACCCTTAGCACAAACAAGCAGGGCAATAAAAGCTCTGGTGGCTCAGGGCTTCGCCTTTTCCAAAGGATCAAGCAGGGGGAAGTAAGTAACATCACCAGGCAGCTCGCAACCCTTATGGGAGCTGGCATCCCTTTGGTACAGGCCTTAGAGTCCCTGATTAAACAGACACGCAACCCTGCACTAAAGAAGGTCATTGCACAGGTTAAAGACTCTGTGAACGAAGGAAACACACTCACCACCGCTCTAGGAGAGCATCCAGGCCTTTTTTCCAACATCTTCATCAATATGGTAAGGGCTGGAGAGGCATCAGGTTCACTTGATATCGTCCTGGAACGACTTGCCGAATTCACGGAAAAACAGGAAGCGCTCAAAGCCAAGTTCCAGGCAGCGCTGGTCTATCCAATATTCATGGCTGTTATTGGAACAGCAATACTTTTTATTCTCATCACATACATCGTGCCAAACATCACCCAGGTCTTTGATGAAATGGATAAGGTGCTTCCGCTGCCGACCCTCTTTCTCATTTCTCTCAGTGATTTCTTAAAATCATACTGGTGGATGCTCCCTATACTTTTCGTCCTGTTGCTCTCGGGTGTCCGATTTTTTATTCGCCAGGAATTCGGAAGGAGAACGTGGGATCTCATCAAACTTAAGACACCGGTTACAGGAACCGTTGTGCAGAAAATTATTCTTGCACGGATTGCCTCAACCCTTGGTAGTCTTCTCGACAACGGTGTTGGACTCATGGCCTCCATGCAAATAATACGGACCCTTGTAAATAATGTTCACATAGCCCAGGTTATTGATGACGCAATGAAACAAATTGAAAAGGGCCAGAGTATGACTGTTGCGCTTGGCGACTCTCCCTGGTTTCCTCCTATGTTTGTGCAGATGGTTGCTGTAGGAGAACAGAGTGGCAATCTTGAAAAGATGCTGAAAAAAGTTTCCAATGCCTATGAAAGAGATGTTGAGACCGCTATCATGGCAATGACCTCACTGCTCGAACCCGCCATGATTGTGGTAATGGGGCTTGCCGTGGGATTCGTCGTACTCTCTATTTTATTGCCGATTTTTGAGATGAATCAGATGATCGGCTAAAAAAACTATCCAGTCACCTTTCCCAATCTGTCAGAGAAGAACACTAACAAACAAATGGCATGGATTGTTACTTTTTCCATAATTTTTTCATTCTTCATGCTTAGAGTAAATCTAATTTATTTTATGGAACCATAAAATATGGTAGACTAAAGGTGTACATACCTACAACCCTATCAAACCATTGCTAATGGGGCTCATTATGAGAAAAGAAAACCTCGCAGCCTGCATTATTACACTCTTCCTATGCATGCTCTTTTCCGGTTCAGCACTTGCCGTAACAAATATTGACTCTACTTTTGGAGAAGACGGGGTGTCTCTTCTCGACTCAGGTTTTGGAGATGATAAGGCCCGCGACATTGCGGTGCAAAGTGATGGGAAGATTATAGTCGTTGGATATGTGGACAATGGGGCCGTCAAAAATCTGGCGGTCTCCAGATTTCTTGAAGATGGTGAAATCGATACCTCCTTCAGTACAGCGGGCACATTAACGCTCAGTCTGGGCACAGGAGACACATCGGCCCACAGTGTTGTTATTCAGGATGATGATAAGATTGTTATCAGTGGTACGACCTATGATGATGATAAAAACCAATTTGTGGTCACTCGGCTCAAGAAAGGAGGGTTTCTGGACACCTCGTTTAACACGGTAGGGTATAAACTCTACGCGACAGGAGATGATGAAGTTACCACAAGTGATGTAATTCTCATCACCGATGATGTCACCACCGATGATGACATCATCGCTTCGGCCACTGTTAGCCCGAATTCTGAGGACAGCTATGGCTTTGTGGTAAAACTTGACACAGACGGCTATGCCGATAGCACTTTTGATACGGATGGAGAAGCATCTATAACCTTTGATTCCACCGCTGTTGTGATCAACGCCATACGCCTCCAAGATGATGGAAAGATCCTCGCTGGGGGATCAACAACAAGCGACGGTTCTGATCAGGCCAGTTTACTGCGTATCAATGCAGATGGAAGTATTGACACAGACTATGGAAGTGAAGGAAGATCAGTTCTTAGTACCGGTGGAACCGAATCAGTTATCTACGATCTTGCAATAGACGATGACAGTAACGTTATAGCTGTTGGTAGTATCAACAATGGTGATTACAACGAAGCATTTATTGCCAAATTAGATGAAACAGGTGACCCCGTTACAGATTTTGGAACCTCTGGCTATTACACAACAAACTATGCACTGGAAAATATTGCCTATGCGGTTACTTTACAGGATGATGATACAATCACCGCTACAGGCTTTGTGACCTCATCAACAAGCAAAGAC
Source organism: Desulforhopalus sp. (assembly GCA_047619065.1). Taxonomy (GTDB): domain Bacteria; phylum Desulfobacterota; class Desulfobulbia; order Desulfobulbales; family Desulfocapsaceae; genus Desulforhopalus_A. Next base: position 35,559 of record JBLHNA010000025.1, on the reverse strand, counting down.
ATTTTTGTTTTAAATCTCACTGAAAACAGTTCATCCCAGATACCTACCATCACTTCCATTGCAACAGATATAGTAGCGGAAGATGATGTAGCCTATGGTGTCGCATCTCTTGATGACGGCAATATACTTGTAGCAGGTGCTTCTAGTAACGGGGACGACTTGGATTTTGCGGTATTACGCTTTACAGACGACCCAACACTCGCGTCATCATCTTCATCAGATAGCAATTCAACCGGTGTGACAACTTCCGGGTTCAAGATCACCACTACGTCTGTAACTGGAGTTACCCGTGTCAGCGCCACCTCTGGAGGTAAGATTACGCAAGTGCAAACCGGAGATGACGACCTTACAGTAACCCAGAGAGGCGTGGTATACGGCACAAGTCCAAACCCTGAATATGACACAGACGACTCAGATGATTCGGATGACTCAGACGCTACCGAAGCAACAGACTCTATCTTCCCAGACTCCATCGGAAATTATATCGTTCGTCTCGGGTATACGGAAGACGGTTCAGACACAGGCCAATATACAAGTGAAATTGATGAAATTACTCCTGGAACGAAATACTATGCCAGGGCCTATGCCCTTCTATCCGACGACACCGTTATTTATGGAAATCAATTGAGCTTTAACACAACTGACGCGTGTTTTATAGCCACCGCAGCCTATGGCTCAATCTTGGAAAAACATGTTGTACTCCTGAGACAGTTCCGAGACAGTTATCTACTCACCAATGAAATAGGACAACAATTTGTCGCAATGTACTACCATTTTTCACCACCATTAGCTGAGACAATTAAAGAATACTCCGTGCTGAAGTTTTTTGTGCGTGCGGCTCTTTTCCCTCTGGTAGCGCTGGCATATTTGTTACTTAAAACGACGCTTATCTTCAAGTTAACCTGCCTGCTTACAGGGCTGATTGCTGCCACCTTGATTGGCAATAAATTTTTCAATTCAAACCAGGTCTCTGCCACATGAATAGCATCCAATATCACAAACCATCATCTTTAAGAAGAGAGCATGGGTTCACTCTTATCGAACTCCTTGTTGTTCTTGTAATAATTGGTGTCCTTGCAGGATATATCGGTCCTAAAATTATGGGGCGCCCGGAGGAAGCAAAGCGAACCAAGGCCAGCCTGCAGATCAGAGGCATTGAGACAGCATTAAAGATGTATAAATTAGATAATGGTACATACCCATCTACGGAACAAGGTCTCCAAGCTCTGATTGAGGCGCCCACTACGGGGAAACTACCCGCTAAATGGCGTGATGGTGGATATATGGAGAAAAACAAGATGCCTCTTGATCCATGGGGAACTGAATTTGTCTATTTAAGCCCAGGTTTGAATGACGACTTTGACCTCAGTTCCTATGGCAACGATGGAGAATCTGGCGGTGAAGGAGATGCGCAAGACATAAACAACTGGGAAATTGAATAGTTTTATTGTTATGGGCAATTCCAGCATTTACTCTACACCACCAATCCTTCATGGAAAAAACAAAACCACTGGATTTACCTTACTCGAGTTGATTGTGGTGTGCGCGTTGATAGGAATCATGCTTACAATCAGCGTGCCCTCTTTACGGGGTGCTTTTTTTACAAATCCACTCAAGTCCACTGCGAGGCAAGTTATCGGTATTGTAAATGAAGTGAGGCATAAGGCCGTCCGCAATCAACAGGCCTACCACCTATATCTGAGCCAACTTGAAAATAGAATTTGGTACGAAAAAATTGGTATTGATGACGATAGCCTCCAAGAGGACGCATTCGACGCCCCCCCAGTATATGAACTACAATTTCCAGCTTCAATCAGTCTGTCAAAGGTATGGATACAGAGTAGTGGCGTTATCTCTGAGGATAAGACGTCGTTTTGGATAAGTAAAAAAGGATACATGGAACAAGCCGCCATACTGCTATCGGATGAACAGGACAACTCCCTTTCGGTACAGCTCGCACCATTCACTGACCCGATAGCAATTACAGAAGACTTCCCTCCAAATTAACCATAGAAGAGAAATCTATGAGAAATTCAGGAGCACCTCTTTTTCTACCCGCTCTCCTGGCAGAAAAAGCATTCACACTTCTAGAGGTAATGATTGCCGTATCTATTATCGCAATCGCACTCGTTGCTCTTTTTGGGTCTCAATCCAAAAGCCTCTCGCAGGCAACAGAGGCACATTTTAACAATGTTGCCCCCATGCTGGCATCTCTAAAGCTTGCGGAGATACAAAGCCGAATTATTCCACTAGAGAGTGACGCCGGTGACTTTGATGAAGATTTTTCGGGTTACAGTTGGAAAATTGAAGTCTCAGATGCTCCATTAGAGAGTTTTGAAACACTGGATAATTTAGAAAAACCTCTGCAACAGGTTACACTAACTGTATCCTGGAGTGAAACAAAGTACACATATTCACTTACACACTATGAACTCCAGTACTAGGAAAGGAGCGGGTTTCACCCTCATTGAACTGCTTTTTGCTATTTTTATTTTTAGCATTGTCATCTCCTCAGTATATGGTGCATACCGGGCAACATTTCACATAATTGCGGGTTCTGAAAAACACCTCAATGAATCACACAAAGCCCGTGCTGCGATGGAGCGAATCACTGAAGATCTGACCGCGATTGTAACCGGTCCAGGCGGTTTATTGCACGGCGTGGAACAGGAAGTCTCTGGAGGCAGGGGCGACAACATCTCATTTCTTTCGTCCACCCACATAGCACTAAGAGAAGATGAAACCTTGCGAGGCGACGCACTGATTCAATACAGCTCAGTAGAAGACGAAGAAGGTGAACTGATCAACCTTATGCGAGCAGATAGTGTCAAGCGACCAGGGACCACGTCAGAAACCAACGATGACACCACATTCCTTTTGTGTGCTGGTCTTAAAGAGGTTCGTTTTACATATTTCAATAAAGAAGGAGAAGAAGCGACTGAATGGCAAGCTGAGAGCCAGGTCCTGGAAGATGGAACCGTGGTTTCTCCTGATCTGCCAGTAATGGTGTCCATCGAGCTTATTTTTCCTGGTCAGGATTCAAGCACAAATGGAAGCGTTTTCAAAACGGCTGTTGCCCTATCCAGAATTATCGAGGACTAAGCCATGCAGAAAAAAGCATTCAAGGCTTTCAGAACTTCATTCCCAGCCCCACCGTTGGTCGCTCACAATGAGCGAGGTATGGCTCTTCTGATCACTATAATGACCTTAAGTCTCCTTACTGCCGTAACGATTCAGTTTCATAAAGAGACATGGCATAAACTTATCGTATCTGACAACTTTAAAAGAGGAGTTCAGCTCAAATCGATCACAGACTCAGGGCTCAGTATCGCTCTAGCCGCACTGCAAAATGATCTGGGCGAAAACGCGTCTGATTCACTTTTGGACTCCTGGGCTCTGTTGGATCAGGAGAATCTTGATCTCCTTTTCCCTGCAGGCGGACTACAGTTGATAGTAAGAGATCTGTCAGGTCGATTACAGATCAACAGTATAGTAGAACAGAAAAAATCAGGTTCGAAGGCGAAAAACAGTGGTACATCTGACGACTTACGTACTATACTGTTTAATGTGCTTATGTCAGAGGATTTCCCCGTAGATGATGAAACAGAAGCAGGAGAGATGGTTGATGCCCTTGTTGACTGGATAGACGAAGATGACAATGAATCGGACCATGGTGCTGAAACCAGCTACTACCAGTCCCTCGACGAGCCATATTCTGCGAGAAACGGTCCAGTGCACAACATAGAAGAACTCCTCCTGGTACGTGGAATCACTCCGGAATTATTTTTTGGGACTGGCGTCACAAAAGGACTAAAAGACATTCTGACCGCATATGGTGATGACGGTAAAATTAATATTAACACCATTGAACCAGTGATTCTGATGGGAATGAACCCTCTCATAACTGAAAGTCTTGCAGAACAGTTTGATGAGTACAGAAAAGACAAAGACAACATTGACTCGTTACAAGATTCAGGATGGTATAAAAATATTGGCTGGCCGGGTGATATTGAACTTAATACAGAGTTGTTGACCACAGAGAGTCGGTATTTTCAAATTACCGCCAAGGGCAGCTTTGATACTCTTTCATGGACAATGATTGCAGATGCAGAGCGAAACGGTGATGGCGAACTCACCCTGCTCAGGAAAAAAGTGGAGTAGTGAATGGCTGAAACTATTTTTTGTCTGGATATCCACGAAGATAAGATTACAGCGGTGTCAGTTGATAACAGCTCCGGTGTAGCCATTGTCAATGGATACGGTACCAGCGATCTCGGCCAAGATCCCTTTCCAGAGACCCTGAAACTCATACAAGAAAAAACTGGTTTCACCAGTGGAATCAGCAGGATAACCTTCGGAGCAGAACTTTTTTCTTACAGGACCCTCTCACTTCCCTTCACCGATAAGACCAAGATAGAACAAGTATTACCACTTGAAGTTGCTGATTTATCCCCCGTTAATATAGATTCTCTTGCCATTGATTTTGTCATAAGCAATACAACTCCAGAAGGAGTTGAGGTTCTTGCCGCTATGATTGACAAGGCTGTTTTTTCGGATTGTCTCCACTCTCTCAATGAGGCTGGAATAGACCCGGAAACCATCGGTATCAGTGGCGTAGAAGAGGCACTAATAATTGCAGCAGGAGATGTTGCAGACTTTGTTTTAATTGATATCGGAGCAGGCTGGGCGACCGTAATCATAGTTGTGGGAGGCAATATTGCTCTTATTCGTTCCATTGTAACACCTCCCGAAATTTTTGAACCAGACACCGAATTACGGAGTACGGATTTTGCACTCAACATTAAACAAACCCTACTCGTTTCAGGTATCTTTGATATCGACCGGGAACAATACGATGTATACCTCTCCGGCACAATAGCCCCCTATGAGGGCTTGCCAGAAATACTCTCTACTGTTTTGGAGGGAGTAACAGTACAAATCTACCGGCAAAGTGGTCAGCCTCTTATTAAAATAGATCCAGCAACACCATCAACCTATCTCCCGGAAGAAATGGATAGAGCGCTTTCATTGGCGTTACGGGGTAGTGGAAAATACAAGGGATTTAATTTTCGTAAAGGGGATTTCAAAAAACGAAAATCTTCCAGCGACTATCGTTCCTACTTCTTTAAGTTTGGGGTTCCTGCACTGGTTGTTCTATTTTCAGCGATTATCTACTGGGGATATACGTATACCAGTTTGCAAAATCAACAAAATGCACTCAAAGATCAGATCACCCTGGTTTTTAAAGAAACCCTGCCTGAAGTGACCAGGATCGTAAACCCTGTTCAACAGCTCGCAGTTAAAAACAAAGAAATCAAGGCAACGTACAGCACGGGGGGGCTGAGCGAGGCAGAGTTAACCACAATAGAACTTCTCGCCGAACTCTCAATCCGAATCCCACCGACCTATAAGGTTACTGTTGTCCGTCTGGTTGCGGACATGGATGTCATTCGGATCAAGGCTGTTACCGAAGATTTTAATACTGTTGATAATATCCAAAAAGAACTCGAGAAATCACCTTTTTTTAAAAATGTCTCCATCAGCTCTGCAAATCAATCCCAAAAAGGAGATGAAGTGAGCTTTGAACTAAAAATTCAGCGCACCTTATAGTGATCATATGACCCGTTTAGTTGACAAAGAGATCCTGAAAAATTTATGGGAAAAGTCAGGGATCAAAAACCTTGAATCCCGTGAGAGACTCTTTCTTATTGGCGGAGTAGCCTTCCTGATCTGCTTTATGCTCCTACGGTTCGCGGTCATCCCTGCTATCCATGCAAAGAGCAGACTGGAACGTTCCACAGAACAGAAAAGCAAAGAGCTTGTCAAAATCCAGGAACTGCAACAGGAATACCTCACCCTGAAAAAGGAGGAGGGTACAATCCAGGCCATGATTAACCAGCGAGGGACCGAGTTTTCTTTGTTTACATTTCTTGATCAGCAAGCGGAACGGGTCCAGGTTAAAAAACAGATTAAATACATGAAACCATCCGTGATTGAAGGAGAAGATAGTCTCAACGAAACCATGGTGGAGATGAAGTTTCAGCTCATCTCCCTGGAGGCACTTGTCGGATTCCTGAGACTGGTCGAGTCAAAACAGAATGTTGTCTTCGTCAAACGAATTTCAATACAGGAAAATGGAACAGAAGCTGGCTCTCTCGACGCTATTCTACAAATCGTCACCTTTGAGGAGAAACAATGATGCAAGCCAAGTCATCTTCTCGTCTGTTCTTTTATATTGTGTATGGAATCGTACTTACTCTAGTTCTTCTCTACCTGCGGTTTCCAACAACAGAATTTAAAACATATTGTGAACAACAGATTGAGCATGCATTAAATAACAACACAACCTGCTCCATAGAGCAGATTCGCTACAAATTTCCTTTTTCTGTTACATTGGAACAATTGAAACTGCAAAAAACAACTGGGGGTCAGCAACCAATTATTATGATTGATAAAATCGGCATACGACCAGCCCTGAAATTCTGGAGTACCTTTAAAATAGCTGGTACTTTGTATTCTGGCTCTCTTCAATCAACCCTGAAAATAAATAGAGATGAAAGCAGTTACAAACTCACAGATTTGGTGTTACATGATCTCAACCTTGGTGCAATACTCAAAGATCAAGGCATAGCAAACAGAGAAATACAAGGATCCCTTAGTGGTTCCGGCATATACCAGGCAGATTGGGCTTCTGCAACAAAAGGTAAAGGTAAAGCCCGTATTGCATTGTCAAAGGGTAGCTTCGAACTCCTGGTGCCAGTATTATCACTTTCAGCCATCAACTTTGAACAGATTAATTTTGACCTCTCGCTCACCGAGCAGACTGAACTGCAACAGGGCAAACTTAAAGGAAGAGACATTAATGCCAATTTTGAGGGCAGTGTAAACATAATGAACTCCTTTCAGGATAGTAGAATAGTACTATCAGGTCTTCTGGAACCCAAAAGAGAATTCTTGCAAACCCATCCTCTGGAGGCAAAAATGGTAAAACAGTACGCGAAACGTTTCAGGAAAAATGGCCTCCCTTTTAAAATGGGTGGCACACTCTCCAATCCGACCTTCAGATTTAGTAGGTGATTATATGCAAGGTCGGATGTCTAACATAATTCCACTCTTTCTGATTACTATCTTCTCCATCGTTGCGGTTGAGGGACTGTATCAGGCATTGGAAATATTTGTGTTCAAGCCTCCTGGTCAATCAAAAACTATACGGCAACAGGAAACAAATACTCCAGGCCCAAAAAAGGATTCGAGTGACCAAAAACCTGATTATCGCGCAATATTAAAGAGGAATCTTTTTGGTAGATCCGATGAAGGCTCAATCCCTAAGCCCACAGCGCCTTCGGAAGAAGACACAGCTACAAGTTTTACTGAGCTGGGTATCGTGCTCATGGGGACCATAAGTGGAAGTGATAACAATAACCGCGCTATTATTCTTACGAAGAAAACCAGAGATCAGGAGTTATTTAGTGCTGGGGAAGTTATTGAAGGTGCGCTCATCAAGGATATTCAGCGTGGCAAACTCGTATTAGAGATAAATGGTAAAGAGGAAACTCTTGATATGAGTGAAGCCGCGACAATGAGGCCCGCATATAGAGCCCCTTCCCCATCAGCCGCAAATAAATCTGTACGCTCTGCATCGCTTGGTGGTAACAAGGCCTCCCCAAACATCAACAACGCATCACCGGTCCCTAGACGACGGGTAGTTCGAAGAACTCGATCTACCCAAAACACACCACGATCCACAGAAAATTAAAGATATTGCCATGTATATACATAAACTTGAGCTTCCACAGAAAACAAATGATTCTTTAACGTATGGTGGAAAACTAATGAACAGGTTTCGCTATTTACTCCCTCTGGCTCTACTTTCTCTCAGCTTATACACATACCCCAACAACTCTCTGGCCGAGGAATTGCCGCGCCCTCTTTCTGATACCTCAGAAGCAAGCAGCAGTAACGGTCAGCATATCATCATCGATTTTGATAGCGTTGACATCCATCTGTTTATAAAATTTATAAGTGAATTAACAGGAAAAAACTTTGTCGTGGATAAGACCGTCCAGGGTAATGTGACCATTATTTCTCCTACACGGATTTCAGTAGATGAGGCGTACAGAGTTTTTGAATCTGTCCTTGAGGTCCATGGTTTTACAACTGTTGAATCCGGTGCAGTAATCAAGATTCTGCCGTCAGCCAGGGCACGTTCTCAAAACATATCAATGCTCAGCAACGGACTGTCAGATACTCCTGAAGATAGAGTAGTGACCCAACTTGTACCACTAAAATATAGTTCACCAAGCGAGCTTAAAAAGATTTTGGCTCCGCTTATGTCCCAGACCTCTGTACTTATTGCACATACCCCTTCAGGAATGCTGATTATTACGGAGACTATGTCCAACATCCAAAAGCTCCTGAGCATTATTGAAGTGCTTGACGTTGAGTCCAGAGAAGATGAGGTTGCTGTCATCCCACTTGTTAACGCATCTGCAGACTCCCTTGCTAAAATACTTACAACCATCTATCAGAAGACAAGAGTTCAATCTAAAGAAGGGGGAGCAAGCAGTAGTAGTTCAATAAAAGTCGTACCCTATGAACGGGTCAATGGCATTATTGTCCTTGCCAACTCCAGTGAAATGGGCCGGATTAAAAGTCTCATCACAATGCTTGATACAAAAGTTCAGCGTGCAGATGGTAATATCCATGTCTATTACCTACAAAACGCCACCGCTGCAGAAATGGTAAAAGTTCTCAACGTTCTCCCAGACAAGCAGCAGCAAGGAGAGAAGGGTACAGGCAAAGCAGCTGCTATTTCCAAAAATGTCGCGATTATGGGCGACGAAGAGACTAATGCTCTCATCATTACTGCAACTAAAGACGAATATGTTGTCCTGGAAGATGTAATAAAGAAACTCGATATCCCAAGAAGAATGGTCTACCTCGAGGCGCTTATTATGGAGGTCGATGTTGACAATACCCTTGATGTGGGGGTGGAATGGGCAATGGGCGGGGAATTCTCTGATAGTACCGGGGTACTTGCCACAGGTTTTAGCGGAGTGGATGGTTATGGGTTAATTGATGGAATAGACAGTGAAGATCCTTCTCTTCCTGCAGGTTTTTCTTTTGGAGTTCTCAAGCAGGGAATAGAACTAGGAGGGGTTACTTTTCCTAATATTGCAGCAATACTCACCGCCGTTAAGACCGATTCCAGCGTCAATGTTATCTCCACACCCCAGATCCTCACCATGGACAATAAAAAGGCGGAAATATCTGTTGGCCAAACCGTTCCTTACATTACCAGCAAAAATACGACATCGTCCGATAATGACTACACACAGTATGAGTATAAAGATGTTGCCACCAAGCTCTCAATTACCCCCCACATAAACCAGGCAGAGACCCTGCGGCTTGAAATTGAGACAGAAGTTGTCAGACTAAAAGATAGCGGTGACACCCCGACGACATTCAAAAGGACCGCGACAACCACGGTTATACTCCGAGACAGGGATACCATCGTAATCGCCGGTATCATTGGGCACGACGTCACAGAAAATGAGTGGAAGATTCCATTCTTAGGTGACATCCCATATTTAGGATGGTTATTTAAAACCCATTCAACAAACGATACTAAAACAAATATGTTCATTTTCATCACTCCTCGTATTATTCGGAATCCTGCAGAAATTAGTGCCGTCACCTTACAAAAAGAAGATAATATAGGCTCTATCCAGCCTGCAGTGAGAAGTGAACTACACCCGGAAGAAAACCCCTTGCATGCGGAACAACTTGCAACGAAGGGATTTGAAAGGCTTATGACAGGTGATCAGAAGGAAGCAAAACAATATTTTGAGCAGGCTCTGCAGATTGACTCCAAGAATCCATACGCACTCATGAATCTCGGCGTAATCTATGAAAATGAGAACCTTCCGCAACAAGCTATAGTGATGTATGAGGCTGTCGTTGCAACGGGTTCAGATAAATTGGCTGAGAAGTCGAGTGATCCGGCTGCAACCGGTCGAACCATAGTGGAACTCGCACGGGAACATATTGAACGCATCAATAACAGTAAAGTGCCACAGTAAGTGGTACACTTACTCCGCTAATAGCATAGAAACGAGCATAGTTGATGAAAAAAATTGGCCAACTTTTAATAGATAACAGCGGTGTCTCAACAGAAGCTGTGGACAAAGCTCTCAAGACTCAGAAGGAGACCAAAGCTCCCATAGGAGAAATACTTTTAAAGGAAAATGAGGTTGACGAGTTTGGTATACTACAGGCGCTCGGTGAGCAATATGGGATACAGGTGCAACGGACTCTGCCATCTGATATCCAGGTGGGTTTTGCCGAAATTGTCTCCATCAGTTTTCTTAAACAGCACATGCTGGTCCCAATCATCACCACTCATGAAAAGTATATCGCCACAAACAATCCCCTTACCTTTCAGGCACTTGATGACTTACGGTCCCTGCTTTCTCTCAAGTCATCAAAGATAGTACTCGCTCCATCCCAGCAAATTATTAACGCTATCAACTTTGTCTACGACATGACCCCAACGTCAGCTGACGAAGTCATGCAGGATATAGATGACGAGGATCCGGAACGGCTTTTCTCTGAAATCGAGGAGATTGGCGATCTCCTCGACGACACCAGTGGCTCACCTGTTATCCGCCTGGTCAATCTCATGTTTTCTCAGGCCATTCGTGACAATGCCTCAGATATTCATATAGAGCCGTACCAAAACAGTGTCAAGATCAGGCAACGACTGGATGGAATTCTTTACGACATGCTGCGCCCCCCAAAACATGTTCAATCCGCTTTGATCTCAAGGGTAAAGATCATGGCAAAACTCAATATTGCCGAGAAGAGACTCCCACAGGACGGCCGTATTGAGCTAAAAGTTGCAAATAAGGAAATAGATGTGCGGGTATCAACCCTACCAACAGCTTTTGGAGAAAGGGTCGTACTCCGTTTACTGCATAAATCTTCAGTGATGATTTCCTTAACTGATCTGGGGATGCCAGAGGACCGGTTTAGCACCTTTGACAATGAAATACGCTCTCCCAACGGTATTGTTCTGGTCACAGGACCTACCGGATCAGGAAAGACAACCACCCTGTATGCCGCGTTATCAGCAATCAACAATACCGATATCAATATTATCACGGTTGAAGATCCCATTGAGTATAGAATTAGCGGAATTGGCCAGGTTCAGATCAATCCTAAAATCGATTTAACCTTTGCCTCCGGCCTGAGATCAATCGTACGGCAGGATCCCGATGTCATACTTGTGGGTGAGATCCGCGATACAGAAACAGCCGAAATTGCTATCCAGTCGGCCCTTACAGGCCACCTCGTATTCTCTACATTGCACACCAACGACTCTGCTGGTGCAATCACCCGACTAAGAGACATGGGCATAGAGCCGTTTCTCATTGCCTCATCAGTCAACGCCATACTCGCCCAAAGGCTTGTAAGAATAATCTGCGAACACTGTAAGGAAGAGTATACTCCTGCCCCTGAGATGCTTGAAAAAATTGGCCTTGGTGGTGCAGAATACAAAGACCAAAAAGTATTTCGCGGACGAGGATGTGCGAAATGCCACAGTACAGGTTTTAAAGGCAGGCGTGGAATCTTTGAACTCCTGCACATGACTCAGGATATGAAAGCACTGGTTCTACAAACATCAGATGCAAATCAGATCAGACAGCGGGCAATTGAAAACGGTATGGTTACCTTACAGCAGGCTGGTGCAGAGAAAGTTCTTCAAGGCCTCACAACTATTGAAGAGGTGTACAGGGTGTCACAACAATAAACTCAACACCTATCAATCACAGTGTTTAAATAGAAAAAGGTGTCTCCAGCTGGAGACACCTTTTTTATTGTGCCACTATCGTCTTATCTACAATTTCGCACCGAGAAATTGTAAATGAGAGCTTTTTACTTTATGAAAAAGTATGGCATGTTGCACATTGTACTCGTTTTTCTATGTGCTTTTTATGTCCTTCACTCTGCCATGACTTACGTTCATGACAACTGCTGCATAGCGTACTCTGGGCTTTAACCAAACCAACTGGCTCAGAAGTATGACAACTAACACAGGATAGTCCTTGAGACTTATGCTTTGTATGCATGCTCTGCCAGTTCATGCTTTTCTGCTCGTGACAAAGATTACATGATTTCACTTTTGCAGGCACCTCATGATATCCAAGAGCCTCAAATGGAATCATACCAGCGCCATCTGCAGTTGATCCAGAGTTGCTATGACACTCAGCACAAGATGGCGCCTTTTCTTTTGGATCCACACCGTGGGTGATGAGCATTTCAGCATCCGCGTTAACAATTGAGTAGGTTCCTGTCATTCCCTGCTCTTCCATTCCCTTTTTGACAGCAAGGTCGAAATCGCCGGTCATGAACATCCACATAATTACAGGAGGAACCATTTTTCCACTCTCATGCCATGGCATAATCGAGGAATGTCGTTTAATAGGTACTATTTGAGATTTACCGTCAAAAGGTGTTCCATTTGCCTTGGCCATATTGAACACACCGGTATCTGGATTGGCCTCAATGGTTTCACCAACGTTATATACATAGGATGTTCCATCAAACCAGACATACTCCGGCTTCACGTTGGCCTCTTTTACTTCATGTCCAACAAATCCACCTTGACCGGAACAAAAAGCTTCATTCCAAACAGGCTGATTCCAGTCTCTCGACATTTCAGTCGCACCACCTTTAGCGTATTCGCGAATATGACAGACCTGACAACTCAGTTGTCCTTGTGCATGTCTATTAAGAATAGCGTTTGAATGAGGGCTGTCATCATGACAGGCTTTACAGGTAGGAGCTGCTGCTTCTGTTTGACGAAGATCAATTCCGCGGCCTCCAATCTTATGATTGAGAGCAGAGTGACAATCTACACAGGATAAATTTGCACCGTCTTTTGCCAAATGCACATCCTGGTCAACTGTAGCGTGAGTAGAATTGAGGCCCATATCACCACGTTTGGTCCAATCGCCACCACCGGCTTTAGCATGGCATCTCAGACAGGAATCATTTGTTGGAATATGAACAGCTCTCGCCACATTCACCATACTGGTACCTTCAGGCATTTTGGCATAATCAGGTACTGTGGTATAATTCCCGGCTTCATCGACCTTGCCGAAGACATAGGTCTTCATTTGACCCAGTATATTCGTTACAGTTTCCGTGTTGTCAGGATCTGAAACAAATTTTCTCTGATAAGTGTCACTATGACACATTAAACAGTCAACATCTTCTGCTTGAATCGGGTCAGGAGCATTTCCATCAGCTCTTACATGGCATGAGAAACACGCAGCTTTTGAAGACATGGCATAGGTACAAAAGGTATTAATACCTTTTACAGCCTTGCCTGACTCTTCTCCATCACTATTAGTCATATCAGGTGTTGGTCCCGACCACTTCATATGAAGACTGTCAAGCATCTCAGCGGCCTCTTGCTGATGGCAACCAATACAGGTGGTTGGACCGTCGTAGTTTGTAATACTATTATGGGCTTCAATAGGACTATTGATCAACACGACATCTGGTGGTTCAACAACTGGTGGTTCGACAACTGGCGACTCGACAGAACCTGCTGCGACCACTTCAAACATGGAACTATCCCTAATTCTACTTTCCTGATCTGTAATGACACATTTGAATTTCCAATTCCCAATTTGCTCCTCCGCTGGTACCACAAAATCGTACCTCGCGGTTGTTCCGTCGATATCCATTGCTTCTCTGGAAACCACCATGCTTCCTCTAGGGTTTTCCAGATTACTAATCACAATTTTTGCTGATTTTAAAGGACCTTCCACTTCTCCTTGAGCCTCACAATGAAACTGTACTAACTCTCCTGACACCACTTCCTGCGGATCTGTTGACATCTCAATGATTTTATCAGCGGCAAAACAATTGCCACTCATCAACACACCCAAATACACTGCAATTACAGCTTGTTTCATAACATCCTCCAGCGGATCTTGTTAGTGAAGCCCGTTATTGTTCAACAACATGGCCCCCCTTGGACGTACACCACACTGAAGTTGGATAGTGCAAAGGACATACCACCCTGTGGTATTATCTGAAGTGTGTAAAGGAGTGTTTTTTTGCCTTACAAACGCGTCGAGTCGGTGCTAAAAAACGACGATAAAAGAAAAACGACCTTTGAATAGAAAGATAAATCAATCAGCAGAACAGATTTACAATGGTAAACCTTCACAAATTGTATTTGAGAAAATCCTTAATAGACTCTTTGACCTGCTCTCTATACAAACTCAAAAGTACGTTAAAATGTACGATATTTGCGCATAAAGGAAATCATAACAAACCAAACTTTCTCAATGAGACAATTGAATTTTCCTAAAAACAAGACAGAGCATAGCATCAGTTAGAGCACGGAAAACCCTTACCGTTTAAACCGCCAATAATTATCCACTAAAATAATTCAGATTACTAAAACAGACGGCATATGTGACAAGACATGCAAAACAGACGGCACTTCCCGAAGACCAGTAAACCCAAATTTTTTCTTTTTTTGAGATAATTTCGCTGACACCGGCATATCTCTTAAGGGGCTGAAATATTCCGGGAAGCAGTCCAAAATAAGTTCCAAGAAACAGTGTCAGATAGATGGGATAACCTATGTAGTCATACCAACCCTGCAACATATCAAATGGACAATGATGGGTGGGTAGTTCGTATATGTATATTGAAACAAAAGAAATTATTGACGCAATGGAAACCACAAAAAACATCGCAACGATACAGCAATAAAGATAACGTAACATTGCTGATTTACATGTAATAATGAGCCACGAAGAGCAGAGATAGAGACCACACACAATATAAAAGGTGATCATTGCCGGGCCAACGGGTAGGGCCGAGACTGAGGCAATAGCCGCGACACTATCATTGCCAAAAAGAGACCCACAACAGGACGTAATGATTGCTGGGTCGAGCCCAAGGAAATAGACCAATTGCAAGACCAGATCCAAAATAATAAACGGGAGCAAGCCAACAAGAAGTCCGTATTTCAAGCGCACGAAGGGATACTCCTCAAGACTCTGGTCTATATAGTTAAGAGCCAGCCAAAACCCCGCGAGAAATAACACACATATTTTCACCAACAGAGCATACCAGCCTATGGGATTAGCATTCAATGAACCAGTGGCGCACATTGCCCCAACAAACAGCTCGTGGATATCATCCATGGTGTAGACAAAGAGGACGGTTGAGACGATTTGAAAACCTAAAACCCAATTGACAAGGGTGGAGATGAGATAGGTTTTACGCTCAAGAGAAAGCTGATAGGATGAACTGCTGGAAAAATCCCACCTGGCAAAAATAATAATCCCGATTACCGTGGCATAAATCATCATCAGCAGCGTAATAGCCGAGCCTGAAATAAGGCCGATTATTCCGGGATGCAGTATCATTTTTCTTCCACCCCTTCCAGACGACCATCTCTCATAAAGACAGTTTTCCCAACAAGCTCACAGCCAGATACAAAAGGATCGTGGGTTGCAATAACCACTGTTTTTCCTTCTTCATGCAGTACCGTCAGAATATCTAAAAATTCCTGGGCCAACTTTCTATCCAGATGGGCGGTGGGCTCGTCTGCAATAATAACCTCCGGCTCATTTATGAGCGCCCTTGCAATCGCGACTCTCTGTTGCTCACCACCTGAAAGATTTTTCACCTTCATGCTTTGTTTATCTAATATTTTCAGCTTTCCAAGGATCGGCAGAGCTTTTTCCTTCATTGCTCCCATCCCAATATCCAAGGGGTATAAAGGCAGAAGTACATTCTCTAATACGGTAATTTCGCGTATTAAATTGAACTGCTGAAAGATAAAGCCAAACCGCTTCCTTCTCACCTCAGTCAAAAATCGCTCAGGCAATTTAACGACATCTTTACCTGAAATAACAATTTTACCCTGAGTTGGTCGGCCCATACATCCGATAAGGCTGAGAAGGGATGTCTTACCCGATCCGCTTGGCCCGGTAAGTACTGCAACGTCACCTTTTTCAAGACTCAGTGAGATATCAGCAAGAGCTGTAATCTCATCCGCCTGGCCACTATTGTAAATTTTTGACACCCCTTCAACCTGGATAAATACCATTTCCCTACCCCCTCATGACCGATTCAGGGTCAGCAACCGCAGTTTTCCAGGTTGGAATTACAGTACTTGCAATGTAAGGGACAACCGTCAGGAAAAACATGGTAAGAACATGCAAGACATTGACACTTGGGATCAGCTGAAAGGGAGGGAAGAGAACCGACCACCCCTTGAGGATCGTAGATAATATAAAAGCATCAAAATAGAAGACATGAATGTAAGAGAGCATAAGTCCTGTTAAAAATGATGTGAGGGAGACAATAACCCCCTCCCAAAACTTCAGCACCAGTACATCTCCGGTATCCCAACCAATGGCCTTTAGAATCCCTATCTCCTGTTTTTCTTCAGCACTGATACCTGTTGCCTTATCCCAGGCCATAATACAAAGAGCTATGATCGCACCACAAAGCACCGTCAGCATCATCCCACTTCGCCAGTTAAAGACCATATCGTATGTGCGGGCCAGCTCTCTTTTGGTGATTGGCCTTGCATCGGGGTAGATCTTTTTTATCTTTGTCGCGATGGTTTGAATCTCGTTACTGTTACCCACAGTTACCGCAAAATCAGTGGCTTTGTCTGCGGGATAGCCAAAAAAATCAATTACCCCTTTATCACTGAGTACAACCAGATCATTTGTGAGCAGACTAGAGTCAGCTTCAAAAATCCCCGCCACCTCAAAGAGCTTTCCAGTATTGCGGCTATCCACAAGAATCAGCTCACCTGAATAATCCACCCCCCGAAGAGCGGCAACGCCTGCGCCAACAGCACACTCAAACTCATTTTCCGGTAGCCTTCCATCAAGAAGATCAAGCTCTGCAGTAGCGCCACCTGCCCCCATCAGGGTGTAGTTCACCTCCATGAGTGCATCAAAGTGATAGCCCCAATACCTGGGTTCAACCTCGGTCACTCCATGAATTTTTCTTATCTTTTCAGCATATTCCAGTGGAATGAGTTCATGGCGCCCCCCCATAAGTCGTTGAACAATGAGATCTGGTACACCCTGTAGTACATAGTTTGCCTCAGTTTTCAGAGCATGGGTGAGAAAAAGGACCGAGCCAAGGGTTGCCACTGTAAGACTGTAGGCAAACAGAATTGCCATGACCTTTGATTTACGCCTAAACAGTGACGCGAGAGCGTACTCAATTATTTTCAGATGTTTTATCACTCTGTCTCTCCATAAAATCTCTGGGGAGGAGCAATAACTGCTCCTGCGGGAAAATGCTCGAGTGCTGCAGGGAAATCCTGGAAGGCGGAGAAAAAATCAGTTTGTGAAGGGTGTCTCGTATATCTGGCTTCAGTCCATATGGCAAAGTCAGTCAGCCCCAGTTCAGATACCAGTTTCTGCTTTGCTTGCAACACACCGCGGTCATGGAAATGATAACGCACCTTTCCATGGGCCAACATGGCCAGAATCAGCAAACATTCGAATACAATTATACCTATAAAAACTTTGCTTTTCACCATAGTCAATGACATGTACAGGGAGATCTTAGCAACTGCATCCACACGTCAACCAGTCGTTTATTAAGACTATTTTTCCTTGATTACCGAGGAAATCTAATTTGATAGCACCTTTTTGATGCATAGCGCTACACAGTATTACATCTGGAACCTGATATTCTTCGATGGTTTTCCCGGCAGCACCGAGAAAGCTAGGATAGGCAAAAAAAGAAACAACCCCAACACGCCAATAGTTGCTAAGACTTTTGATCCAGCCATATCCTGAAACCTATTCAATATTATAATCCTGAATATTATGGGGAATCGCATCGTAAGGACTTGGAAGGAAACTAAGCATCTTTTTTGGTTTATCTATTTATTTTCATGAATATATTCCACCTTTTCTGTCCCAGGCATCGCTCAGACACGAACACGTTTTGCACTCTGCAGCGCTTATTTTACCCATTTGTCCTTTAAATAATCTCGACAGAAAACTCACGCCCTACGCTACGACCCCAGATTGTCTCCCACACAAACACTATATTTATATATGCATTCAGACAGATAAGAGTCCAACAAGCCATCTATACACACAGTGGGTATTCTACATCGAACAACTGGCGTTTATATTGCTTTGCTAATCACAATGAGACGCAATACATCACTTTTTTCAAGCCATAATCAAGCTGCAACTTCTCTTTCCATCACTCAAGAAAAGATACCTGCCATAGCTTGCAGCCACCTACAAACCAGCAGTGGAGTAACGTTGTAATGAACATCACCCTAAGATATAGAATCAGGAAGCAATATTTAGTTTTTATACTTGCGAGTATTTCCCTCACGACCACACTCAACTTCACTATCATCACTGCCCATGCTATTCCCCCAGAAACAGCACTCTACTCAGACAAGATAGAGGTGAGAAGTGCTGCATACGAAAAGAAGGAAAAGTTACTACATGACAAAATTGCAGCAACAGGTGACGAAACAAAAAAGAAAAACCTTCTGTTGCAATTACAACTCTTAAAAAAACTCAATGAGATCCAGAATGCGCCATACTCTCCTCCTGAAATTCAAAATACTAGTGAACTCTTAAAAACCATCTCGTCCTGGAATAGTTTTGATCATTTTTTGGATAAATTCATCAATATTGCCGAGGAGAGTAAAAATTCTACTGAGGATCTTGATAACACGACAAAAGAAAAACTGACTTTGCACAACCAGCTACTTGCTCTGGCAGAAGATGACCCGGAACAACACATCCTTCAGTTACAACATGCGTATCAGGCCAGAAAACTCGATCATCAATCAAGAATAGACAAGAACCTTAAGCAGAACCTGAAGATTCTCAAAGATCAATTTCCACTGGTCGTCGACCAACTGAGCATCAGTTACGATGCGATCAGTAAACAGGAAAATGTTCTACTTTTAGCGAAAAAAGATGGAGAAAAACTTAAAGCAGAAAAAACTCTTTCCAATGCAGCAGATGACGCACTCATCCAGGAACAGGAACGCCTGCTGACAACTTATCTGGGGCAGGACCTGACTGATGCAGACAAAAAAAGGATGCACTACAACCAGCTTAAACTACTAGAACTACAGGTACAAAAGCTAGCAGCTGCGGAACAACTGCACACCAATCTGATACAAGAATACGAAGAAGAACAGAAATTGCTATGGTTTAAGTTACTGGGAAACAATCAAAACTACTACAGGCTCACAGATCTATGTGATGACCTGAACAAAAATATCATTGGTCTGCGAAAAGAAACAAACGCACTGCCCCCTCTTCTCCACAACTATGAGACCAAACTTTCTGCTCTGCGAGGAGGTAACGCAATCATAGGTCCTAAGGCCGAAAACCTCGTTGGTCTCCTTGAAGAACAAATCCAAACAGTGGGAACCGAACTATCCGCACTCTGCAGGCGTGTGGAATCGTCCGAACACAAAGGACACCTTCAGGAAAATGCCATTGAATTCAAACAATCCTCACTAACCTCAATGGTGACAAAAACCCGAGAGGCAACTGACGATATATTAGAAAAACTCATGGATATACTTGCCTACCCACTATTTTCATATAATGGCATGACACTATCTCTGCTTCTGATTCTTGAAATACTGCTTCTTTTACTATTCGCTATAGTTATTAACCGATTATACGGACACTTCATTGCACGAATGGGGGCTAAGAGAGATTGGTCTGAGCATACAGTCCATCTTGTCCAGGCTACCTGCAAATATCCTTTTATCTTTCTCGTTGCGATGCTCATTTTATCCGTCATCGGAATAAACACCAGCTCTCTTGCTCTAGTGGCCGGAGCACTGTCTGTTGGTATTGGTTTTGGAATGCAAACAATAGCCAACAACCTCGTTTCAGGAATCATACTGCTCTTTGACAAGTCAATACGACCTGGGGATTTCATCTCTCTTGGTGACGGCTCAAAGTCAAGTGCGTTCTGTGGAAACGTGGTTCAAATGAACACGAGGGCCACCGTGCTTCGAACCAATGACAATATCAACATCATCATCCCAAATTCTGAGCTCATTGATTCAAAAGTCGTGAACTGGACCTATGGAGATGAAAAAATCAGATTTAGGATACCTTTTTCCATCGCCTATGGAACTGATATTGATCAAACTAAATGTTTAATAAAAGATGCCATCCTTGAACTCCCTTTGGTTCTGTCACACCCGGAACCACAAATCCTGATGACGGAACACGCCAGGAGTTCTCTAAATTTTGTTGCTGCTGTCTGGGTCAAAGGTCAACACGCCAGGCAACCGGCAAGGACGTCAGATACGGTTCTCACAAAGATTTACACAACCCTTGACAAACACGACATCGAGATCCCATTTCCACAGATGGATCTCCGACTACGAGACAACAGTCCCGAACAAACAAACCATGTGAAAATTATCACAGATCGGCTACATGAAAAAGCTCGACATGAGCATTCCTGTCACGTGTCATAAAAGAAGGTTTACGATCTACTCTTATGACGCACCAATCACGTTATTACCCGCCGATCTTGCATGCAAACCATCACACGACACAACAATTATGCAGTTCAGGGCACCTTGAAAAAGGTTTGCTGGTTGCAAGTTTTCTAACACATGGATATCTTATGTGAACACAAAAATAGTTAAAAGGAATCAAAGCAACAGGTAGTTACCTGTCTATACACTAGGAGCAAAACGAAAAGGTGTCGTATGGTACCTGCAAACCCTGGTGTAGTTCATCATTTAAAAGGGGAAACAATGTACAGATTCGTTCAATTTTTAATTATTGCAATGGGTTTATCACTTCTGTTGTCCTTCAACCTTCAGGCAGAGCCCGTAAATGACATCAAACCCGATGAAAAATGCCGTGTCTGTGGAATGTTTGTGGCAAAATACCTGCCATGGGTCGCTCAGATCCACTACTCAGCCGATGATATTGCTATGTTTGATGGGGTAAAAGACATGATGGCCTTTTACTTTGAACCGAAAAGCTTTGGAGCCAAGAACGAAAAACAGACGGGGACCATCTATGTCAAAGACTACTACACCCAAAAATGGTTAGACGGAACCACGGCTGTCTATGTGGTTGGCAGTGATATCATGGGGCCGATGGGACACGAGTTTATTCCATTCGACTCAACATCAGCTGCCGAGAACTTCATGAAAGATCACAAAGGAAAAAAGCTCTACACCTTTCATGAGATTACACTTGAGCAAGTAACCAGGCTTCGCTCAGGTATGAAGATGATGGGAAAAAAAATGGACAAAAACAACTCCACGCATGATCATTCCGACTAACCCGGATTTCTCACCAACAAAGTTTTTCGCAGGTCGAGACACCGGGCATGAAGCTGTAGTAATCTACCGGAGTCTTCGCTACCTGCAAATGCTCGGTAACGAAGCAACTGCGGATAAATCTGTTGGCCCAAAGGGTGAACTTTTTGATATGAAACGAAAAACACCCTATTAATTATGGAAGTCATTTTTAAACCATGAAATCAAACAATTGAGTTTCAAATCAAAAAGTCATGAGAAATTCGGCCTAATTCTCCTTCATTCTTTACAGTAAGTATCGAGGCAGGAGAATACGGAGTGGAATAGAATTTGGATTCAATAAACCCTGACTCCACCGCCCTCTGTTGAGCCCGCCAGGGAGAAGAGAGCACGCACCGCTTTCACAAAGACAACCACAGCGGGATAATGACTGAGTTACGCGTTTTTCATTTAACCCACGCTATCGTCTTTTTTTACTTTTCAAGACTGATTTAATCATCTTTCCGAAGGCCTTATCCTTCTCCCTTTTTTCGAAATAAGACATTTCATGAAATGCTGATTCATGCTTCATTTTTAAATAATTTCCATAGCGCTGCTCATCCAAGTCACCGTCTTTTATAGCGGCCAGGACTGCACAGCCTTTTTCACTGGTGTGGGAACAATTACCAAATTTACAGTGTTGGGCCAGTTCTATTATCTCCGAAAATGTTTCGTCAATACCAACGTCTACAGACATATTCCCAAGCTCTCTCATACCCGGAGTATCTATCAACAAGGCACCATTCTTGAGTCGAATGAGTTCCCGAGTTGTCGTGGTGTGCCTGCCCTTACTTTCTTTTTTACTTACAGGCTGTGTTTGATATTCTTCACTGCCTAAAATGCTGTTTAGCAAAGTTGTTTTCCCGACGCCGGATGAACCAAGCAAACAGTAGGTCTGCCCCGGGAGCAAAAAGTGTTTTATAGTATCAACATTCTCGCCGCTCAGGTTACTGAAAGCCAATATGGTAGTATCAGGAGATATACGTGAAATATCCTCCTTAATTTTTTCGGATTGATCCTCGGAAATCAAATCGCACTTGCTCAGTAGTATAACAGGGGTGATTTTGCTTTCATTCACCATGACAAGATAACGTTCCAATCTTCTGAGGTTAAGATTGTCATCCACAGATTGAAGAATAAAAGCAACGTCGATATTGGCTGCGATAAGCTGAAAGTCCACCCGTTTTCCAGCCTTTTTACGTTTTAACACCGTTTTCCTGGCTATCACACCATGGACTATTGCATGGGAGTCATCATCATAAAAATCAGCATAAACCCAGTCACCGGTTGTCGGTAGATCGGCAGGAGAACCCACAGTATAGAGCAAATTTCCCGAACATTCGGCAAATGCCTCACCATCGCCCTTTGTTACAACATAGCTGTCTTTGTGCACTGCAATGACACGCGCGACTTCATGGGCCGTTATTTTATCAACCTCAAGCAGGCCGTGAATCCAGTCGTCATATCCTAAACTTTTGAGTGTATCCATGATTAACCTTCAAACTGAATAATTCGATTACCGGCAAACAGTCCGGCGCGACGAATTGCTTTTTGGGCACCAATGTTATCTTTCTCCGTCGAGCAGATCGGTTTTAATCCTTTGCTTTCTGCAAGAGTTACGAGGTTCTTGAGTACACTGGAACCAAGACCTTTCCCACGCTGTGCCTGACCGACTATGAACCCCAGATCCCAGACCATCAGACCTTGCTCAAACCTGACAATCTCCAGTCACTGCCCTCCCGGTAATCTTCAATTATCTGCACCGGCAGCAGGCTGGTGATGGATGCAACCTGCTCAGCCAGTGTATTTCCAACAACCTGGATGGCATTGTCTATCAGGTCTGCCCGGAAACCTGTCGCTCTCAGATCACAGGTGAATTCAGTTGTAATCAGTCTGGCAACGACCTTACCCAGAGCTACCTTGACCCGCTGTATGGGCTCCTGATCCAGCTTGAAGTTTAGAAGGTGTTTATAGGAGGCTGCAATATTTTCCGTCAGTACAAAGCTACTCAGAAAGGCAAAAAGATTTGCCTGTTTTTTCTTTGTCATCATGTTCAGGATCGTATCAGCGATCTGACTGTACATCACATCATTGGACCCCTCGAAGATCTGGAACGGTCTGCTGTCGGCTATTGCTCTTCCTGCAACATGATCCCTTCGGTAACCGTTTGCCCCTGTTAATTGCAGAAGGGCCTGCGCTGCCTCCTGCATCATATCCGTAACCACAGCCTTGGCGGCGTTTGCCTGGAGGCCGAAGGAGGTGAGATCGTGAGTTACTCCGGAAACCCTGGATGCATAGAGGCATATGGCAGAATTGACAGTATACCATGCCTGCAGTTGTGAGAGGCGGTGCTGAACCTGATCATAAGCCAGTAAACTTTTCCCCCCGACATAACGCTGCTGGCAGTGTTCAATCGCTTCATCCAGTATCCGTTTGATGAATCCCAAACCTATGCCTGAAAGCCTCAGCCTGCTGCGATGCAGCAGGTCCATCATCAGCTTGACTCCACTGGTGCTCGGGTTCAGCCTAGAGCTATGGGGTACTTTAATATCTATCTTATTCAGGCCGTAAGGGATCAAAAACAGACCCAGCTTGTGATAGTATTCTTCCACTTCGATCTTCTGGTCGGGCTCGGATTGCTCAACAATGAACAGGTCAATGTCACGTGCCAGGTTACCACTCTTTTTCTCTTTCCGGGCTGTGACCAACCAGAAATCTGCCAACCCCGTCAAGCCACCCCAATGCTTGGATCCTTTCAGGGAATATTCGCTGTCAGAGGCGGAATAGGAGGTGCGCATCGAAAGCGCATCGGTACCAAAATCCGGCTCGGTTATCATCAAGCCTCCTACCTTACTGTTGTTTAGAAATTTACGAAAAATCTTGCCCTTGGCTTCTTCCTGCCCATACTTTCCCACCGGCTCAAGAAAGAGAGAGCCGCTAATCCCCATCATCAGCCCCACAGCAAGAGATTCATAGGAGGCTGCCTCGAGCATCGACAGACAGTGTACGGGGTGATCTCCTCGCCCCCCATACTCGGAAGGAATGAATACCGACAAAGGATCAGGCGCCAGTATCTGATCCAGAAAATGGTGGGGCAATCCCTCTATATGATTAATGGTTTCAATCTCGGGGTTATCTCTTAGAACGGCACGAAGGTTCTGCTGAAATTCAATAATAAATGCTTCCGTTTCTGGGTGTTTCATTGGCATATCCTTTGATTCAAAATCTCTGGAGAATGAATGTGTTTCAATGTCGGCTAACGCTTGAATGGGGAGATGACTTGTATCAAGAAAAAGAGTAAGAAGTTTCCAACATTTTGCCACCATTTGGAGGCACTTTCGTGCTAGAACAATGGGGAGACATTGAGGCCTGATCCAGCTGGTAAACCTCTGATGTGGCTGTCCAACATTGGATGACCAAAGGACACTAACCCGAATTTCTCATCAATAAAGTTTTTCGTAGGTCAAGACACAAGCCACGCTGCTGTAATAAACTACCGCAAGCGGCTTGTAACGCAGACTTTGCGGAAAAATCTATTGACCCGAAAGGTGAATTTTTTGTTTTAAAATGAAAAACACCCTGTTTTCCAACCAAGTTATCATTTAAGAGTAATATCATAAGGTTGAGCTTTAAATCAAAAAGATCATAAGAATTTCGGGCTAAACACCCCGACTTTTAACCCACGCTACAAACTGCTGGCACCAGAAGAGCAAAGCCTTCCCTACAACTTTCCCTTCAAGCTGTAAGGGTCCTACCATTTTGTCGTAATTCTACTTTTTATGAATGTATTTCATCGACGTATCTCTCGTCTCACCCCAGATTCCGTTCACTATATAGCTGCCGTTATCCGCGCAACCTGCATTGCACCGTATGGTGAGTGATATTATATCAATTAATGATCAACTGGCATGTCATTTGATAAATAAATCATGTTGCTTTGAAATTTCGTTATGGTAAAAAGGAACAGCGCAACATGTCTAATTCAAGCACTTTTTTCATCAGGCACTTCATTAGATAGATAAATTACAAGAGCATTTTATTGTTCTTACCCTAAAACGACATGGAGAAATCAAAATGAAGCTACGATCTTTTATTCTCACCATTTGCATCACTTTCATGGGTGCAATGCCAGGCCATTCAGAGACAATCTATCTCTCTGTGGCCGCAAGTATGACCGATGCGTTCAAAGAGATTATCGGCTCGTTTGAAAAGAACCATCCTGATTCAAAAATCCTACCCAACTTTGCCTCTTCTGGTTCCCTTGCAAAGCAGATCAATCAGGGAGCGCCTGCCCACATCTATGTATCTGCAAACCCGAAATGGATGAACTTTTTAGTGGAAAAAGAGATGATCGAAACAGGATCAGATCATATATTTGCTTATAATAAGCTCGTCTTTGTCGCACCAGAAAAAACAGCGATTAAAGAAGTGGCAGAAGTTAAAAGTCTCACGCGCATTGCCATAGGCAGCCCTGACAGTGTCCCCGCCGGGCAATACGCAAAGCAGGCAATGGAGGCCGTTGGTATATACAAATATCTCCAAAGTGAAAAGAAATTAGTCCTGGCAAAAGATGTCCGTCAGGCTCTTCTCTATGCAGATCGTGGCGAAGTTGACGGAGCATTTGTATACAGAACTGATGCACTACTTGCAAAAGATGCTCACATTCTTTTTACGGTACCAGGTGATCTGTACAACAGAGTTGCATACCCACTCGCTCTCACTAAGACCGGAGCACAGAGCAACACGGCCCAGACATTTTATGATTTCATGGCCACACCAGCAGCTGTTGCTCTCCTTGAAAAATATGGGTTCGAGGCTGCCCAGTAATGTATTTCCACCTTGTACAACGCAGGCAATCCAGATGACGCCCTTAACCCCCGATGACTTTACCGCAATCCGCCTTTCTCTCATTGTTGCAACCAGTGCGACTATTATCGCACTACCAGCGGGCTTTGCGGCAGCCTATCTCCTCGCATTTTCTAATATGCGAGGCAAGGCCATTTTTGAAGGGATAATCAACCTGCCACTGGTACTCCCCCCGGTGGTCGTAGGCTACCTGCTGTTACTGATCTTTGGTCGAAATGGTTGGATCGGATCTGTGCTCAACCATCTCGGTATAAACATTATATTCACTCTAAAAGCCGCTGTAATTGCTTCAGCCATTGTGGGCTTCCCTCTTTTGGTCCGTTCTATACGCATCGGAATGGAGAATATCGACTTACAATATTTACACGCTTCCAGAACATTGGGGGCCGGGTGGTGGGATACATTATGTAGCATCACAATTCCCCTCAGCTACAAGGCAACCCTAGCCGGAATGACCCTGATGTTTGCCCGCAGTCTCGGTGAATTTGGAGCCACCATCATTCTCGCGGGTAACATCCCAGGTGTGACCCAAACCATCCCCCTTGCCATTTACCAATATACAAGTACACCAGGCGGCGACGAGATGGCCCTGTCACTCTGTATGGTTTCCATAGGCCTCTCATTTGTCGTTTTACTCATGAGTGAAGCTGCAAACCGGAAAATCACAAGGAGCTGACCCATGCAACTGAACGTAGATGTAGAAAAGAGCTTCGAAAGCTTCACATGCAATGTCCAATTTTCACTGAACAATGGTAAATGTGGGGTCTTTGGACCCTCCGGTAGCGGCAAATCAACGTTGATGAACATGTTGGCAGGCCTTACAACACCGGATAGGGGTAAGATAACACTCAATAACAAGACCCTGTTTGATAGTGCTGCTAGAATAAATCTATCACCCGATAAGAGACGGATAGGTGTCGTCTTTCAACATGCCCATCTCTTCCCCCATATGAATGTAAAAAAGAATCTTTTTTACGGTAGCAAGAGAACCAGCCCGGCAAAAAGAGACATTGATCCTGATCAGTTGATTTCAGTGCTCCAACTTGGCTCCCTTATGGATAGAAATGTCATGCTACTCTCTGGTGGCGAAAAACAACGTGTCGCCCTTGGCAGGACGATCCTTGCCAGCCCCGACCTCATTCTTCTCGACGAACCCTTAAACGGCCTTGATCAGCAACTCAAATTTCAAATAATCCCCCATCTCCAAAAAGTTTTTTCTGAATTCTCTATCCCCATGCTTTTTATCAGCCACAGCCTGCAAGAGATGCGATTGATGACAGACAATGTTCTTGTCATGAATAAAGGACAAATCGAACAGCAACTCACCACAGAAAAACTGGCACGAACCACCCTTGGAAACGGTGGAAGAGGATATATAAACCTTCTCGATCTTGACTCTCCCGAAAACCTTGGAGATCTATTCTCCTACCAATGGGGTAACACCAAACTCATGCTGGTAAAAACCCACAGCACCACCGGTGGTCAATTTAGTATTGGCGCACGTGATATCCTGCTATTCAAAAAACATCCGGAAGCAACCAGTGCCAGAAATATGCTGTCCTGCACGGTTCGCAGTACCTATCGAACAGATTGGCTGGTAGGCGTGGAACTCGATTGCCAGGGAAAAACACTGATCGCAGAAATCGTTCCACAATCGGTTGAGGAAATGAACATCAGGCCGGGAACTGAGGTTGTCGCGGTTATGAAGGCTTCAGCCTTTCAACGATTGTATTAAAGGCGCCCCCCGGTAAACAGGGAACAAGCCGGGACTTTTTCACAGTACCCCGTCGTAGTCTATCGCTTACCTGAGGGGGTATAAGTGCCAGGCGAACCTATAAATAGAAAAAGGGTGTGATCTTCTTCAAAGTTTTTTACACACACGACCCATGACATTTGATAAATTTAGTGAATTTTTGAGTCAGAACATTGGACATCACAGACGACACCTATCCCAAATATACACATTGCAAAACTTCAAACAAGATCGAGATAATAGCCCGCTAGGACAACCTTGTAACACGAGCTTGGGCTAAGGTATATGCACGGTTCGGAGATTAATTCCGATCCCTGGTTTACACTTACCTCAACACCATTACCAACTTGTTTATTGAGCCCCCAAGGGGGCCGATGTTCCCCCGCATACCAACATGTAGAATAAATCTATCAAGCCTCCAGTCCACCCATCACTTTACCCCCGACCTTTGGTGAAAAAAGCCACTTTAAGACCAACGAAAAAACAGGTGTGACAACTTGTTTTTTCAAACCGATTACTTTGGTTTTCATGGCTCATTATTCATTTGATGAGCGAGCACGCGGGCGGACTCTACGTAGTAATCGGTAAAGATACCGTCTACGCCAATATCGGCAAGCGCTCGCAACTCCTCGGGAGCATTTACGGTATAGACCAGGACTATAAGACCCCTGTCATGGGCTTTGTCAATAAATTGTGGGGTAACTGTGCGATACCAGAGATTTACCGATCCGGCATTCATCTCGCAGGCCGTATCGAGCAACTCATCGGTATAGTATTTTCCGTCCAGGCATGCCTTTATTTCTTCAGCAAGAATTGAACATGACCGTGGATCAGTGCATTCTTGACCGAGCAGTTTGAGGTTTTCGGGAAGAGTGGTAAGGCGAGGGGACATATATTCTTCGCAGCCATAAAAAAAGATACGTTCAAAATGTTTTTCAGCCTCAGCCCCCACCTTTTTAAGGAGCTCCTTACGTCGTATGAGGCCATCAAGCAGAGCTATTTTTAGAGTTGGGCAGACCTCGCGGATGTATTTCAATTCATCCCAGTTAAAAGAGCTTGCCAGGACATCGGGATACTGCAGGTTTCCGGATGCGACGTATTTTGATAATAGTTCGCCCACCGGTTTTCCAGTACCATCCCCTTTGAGTTCAAGATGAATAGTGGGCCGAACTTCCGGAGCCAGCGATGCAAAAAAATCTAACACCTCCGGCAGGAAGGGAATACGATCTTTGCCCCGCGCAGGATCACCTGCATAAAGACTCTTCAGCATGTGAGAATCTGTGGTAGACACCCTCCCTATTCCGTTTGAGACTTCTTTAAGATCGAGGTTGTGAACCACTACCAGCTGCCCATCACCAGATAACTGTACATCAAATTCAATGGCAGGAATCCCTTCACTAACCACTTTGTCAAAAGCACGGATTGTGTTCTGATTGAAGCCAGGATAGAAGCAGCCACGGTGTCCTATAAGAATCATTAACAAATCCTTTTTACAAGAGGTTAGGAAGAAACATCACCACTGAAGGTACATAGGTTACGATAATCAACACCAGAAGTAATGCCACTATAAATGGCCAGATCTCCACAACAAACTCTCCCACAGTCACCCCTGTTATAGCGCATGTGGTGAACATCATTGATCCAAAGGGCGGTGTTATCCCACCAATCATGATATTGACAATCATGATCAAGCCAAAGTGAATCAGGTCAATGTTCATGGTTTGCATAAGCGGCACCAGAAGAGGTGCAACAATGATCAGCAGAGCACCACCCTCCAGAAACATGCCAAGCACAAGGAGCAGAACATTGATCACAACGAGGATAATCCAGGGGGAATCTGAAATAGCCAGGATACTTTTCGTCAGCTGGTGCGGAATGCGTTCCCAGCTCATGTATTGTCCAAAGACAGATGCAGCAATAATTATCAGCATGACGGAACTTGTACCCAGAATTGTATTCTTTAAGATAATGGGCGCATGTTTCCATTTAAGCTCTTTGTAGAGGAATACCCCAATAATGATACAAAAAAGTACGGCCATCGCACCTGCTTCCGTGGGAGTAAAAATACCGAAGCGTATACCAAAGATAATACCAAAAGGGAGGAGCAGGCCCCATATAGACTCCTTGAATTGCTTGAGAATTTCTCCTGCCGAGGCCATTTTTTCTCTAGAAGGTTTATAGTCTCTCCTCTTCGCGATGCAATGCACGGTCAGCATCAGACCAAAACACATAAGAAGCCCCGGCGTATATCCGGCGATAAACATCTTCGCCACCGACACCTGGGCAATGAGTGCGTAGATAATGAGGTTGATCCCCGGCGGTATCACTGGGGCAATGGCAGAAGACGCAGCCGTGATAGCCGTTGAAAAGGCTGCGCTGTAACCACGCTTAGTCATCTGCGGCACCAGGATCTTGGATTGCATAGCCGCATCGGCATTGGCAGAGCCAGAGATACCACCCATTAGGGTCGAGAGCAGAACATTGACCTGGGCCAGGCCACCCTGAAGATGTCCGGTAAGCACATCGGCCATCTTCATGAGGGCTGAACTGATACCAGAGTAGTTCATAATCTCACCCGCCATGATAAAAAACGGCACGGCCAGGAGTGGAAAAGAGGAGGCCGAGGTGATAAATTTTTGTAAAATAAGATCCGGCGGAGTGCCCACATCGCCGAAGGTGAAGTAGGCCAAAGCTGAAGCCAAAAGCGCAAAAGCAATCGGGATGCTGGTGAAATAAAGCACCATTACGATGACGACAGGGAATGTTGACATGACTTTATTTTGGGTGAGTTGTAGCGCCTTTTGGTAAAGGGCGATCAAAAATAACGTGCTCAGTCATTTTTATTGTGAGTGTAATGCACCGTTCACTATATACTTTCCGGAAACCATCATATCTAGTCACTTTGTGAAGTGAATAGGGTGCGTAGATCCCGATAGAGAAAGTTCAGGGCATAAAGAACCATCAGGCCAAAACCGACGGTCAACGCCAGATTAACATAGAGAGCCGGAATATCCAGAACCGGAGTTCGCTTCAATTTATTTGCGTTAATGAAAATGACGCTGAGGTAAAAGATATACCCATTGATTACAAGCATCATGCAATCGATAACCACGGCAATAACCCGCCGCAGTGGTAGTGGACTAAACTGTGAAAAAAAATCGATCCCGATATGCATCTTATATCGGTAGGCCGCAGCGGAGCCAATAAATACACTCCAGAGAAAAGAGGTTGTTGCCACTTCTTCAGCCCAGAAAATACCACCGAGAGAAAGATACCTGAGAGCGACATTGACGATAACGACCAGCACAGTGATGCAGAGGAAAAAACCGCTGAGGATCAGGTCGAAGTTACAAAGAAGTTGTTTAGGTGTATACATTGTTCACAAATGAAGTGCATGGAACGCTGGCCCCATGCACCTTTAGTTCAGTTTATCTCATCGAGTCAAGCTCTGAGAAAATCGCCTTAAAAACGCCAGGAGTCATCCCATCCTGCTCTTTATAGAGCGGTGCCAGGGCAGCCCGGAAGGCATCACCATCCACATCATTGAACTTCACGCCGAAAGACTCAAGCTCCTTCACAACACCGCCGTGCTGGGATTTGAGCAGTGCAACCATATGAGATGCGCCTTTGGTGAACTCGTCCATGATAATCGTCTGGTACTTGGCAGGAATCTCTGCCCAGACCTTGGTGGAGATATAAACACCACAGGTACCCAGAATATGATGGGTGTTGGCAACATTTTTGGTTGGACCTTCATAGACCTTGGTTCCGATATTAGTGAACTCAGAGCCTTCTAGCCCGTCTACAACCCCTTGCTGAACAGCAGACATGGTCTCACCCCAAGGTAGCGGAGTAGCAACGGCGCCCATGGCAGTCAGGGTGTCGATATAAGATTTAGAACCGGGAGTTCTGATTTTCATACCTTCGAGATCCGCTGGGGTCTTGATTACCTTTTGGGTGATCAGATTCCTGAAACCGTAGATATAGTCGAGAGCAAGAATCTTGATGCCCTGCTTTTCGGCTTCGGCCTTCATATCCGCAACCATCTGGGTCCCAGTCAGCTTAACGTACTCATCAAAGCTACGATAGAGCATTGGTGCATAGAGCGCTTTAAAATCAGGCACATAATCACCAATAAAGGATGGATCTTCTACAGAGATGAATTTGGCCCCACGAACGACCTGTTCTACACCTTCTTTGTAGGCTGGAAGCTGTGCCTGCGGGAAGGTCTGGATATTGATTGCTCCATCAGTCTTTTCAAGAATAGACGCAGCAACTAAATCCATGGATTTGGTCAGCTGCTCTGCAGGACTGAAAACGTGACTCAACTTCAAGGTTAACTTGTAATCGTCGGCTGCCATACTCTGAGTGCCCAAAGACAGGATCATTCCTGCACAAAGAACGAAGAGGGTTTTTTTGATGTTCATGATGCTCTCCTTGTAATGTTGTTGTGTCGTTACAATGTGGTTGTTGCAACAGTTGCAACAACCTTTTTACAATCATTCCTACTAACCCCAAAATTTCACACGTTGAGATAAACTAATGAACGAGGAGCCTTGTGAGACACAATAATTTAGTATGTGACTCGTAATAGCGATCCTGTGCAGCGGTTTATATCGATTCGCCTTTGACGAACATTTTTCCACTCACAACATGTAAATCGATTTTGCACAAACTGTACTTTTGGAATCGACTGTGTTTTCTTATTTGTCTGTCAGCAATCGAAAATGAGACAGCTCTTTAGTTAAAATGTTCATGAAATATTGGGGTTAGCTAGCCTTTGCCATCTACATAGGGCAATGGGTGGTAGATTCCCGAATAATCAATGATGTATCCATCATGTCTTGTGTCGGCTTTGACTGTTTTTCCGTTAGTTGCAACAAGAGTTCAGCAGCGCGTCTCCCCATTTCATATGCCGGCTGCTTGATAGTCGTCAATGCAGGCACCATATAGGAGGCCGTCTGCATATCGTCAAATCCGACAATGGATAAATCTGTAGGCAGTGTAAGCCCGAGTTCCCTTGCACCCTTCATAGCACCAAGAGCAATGTAATCGTTGGAACAGAAAACCGCGGTGGGAGGAGACGGTAGACCAAGGAGCTTTTTGATTGCATCCCGACCACCTGGGAGGGAGTAATCTGTCTGAACAAGTAACTCTTCGTCATAGGGGATTCCCTTGTCCCTCAGACATTTCTTGTAGCCGTGCCAGCGATGTAAGCTCCTGTCTGTCATAGAAAAATTACCGGCGACCATGCAGATTCGTTTGTGTCCAAGAGAGACAAGGTGCTCTGTTGCGAGATAGCCCCCTTTGTAGTTGTCGATCCCAACAGCAGAAATTGGGCCGTTTTTAACAGTGCTGAAAAGGAGTACGAGCGGGAAATTCTCATCTACGAGGGATTTGAGGACCTCCCCTTTAAGATTGGTGGTGGTGATGATAAGGCCGTCAACCTGACTTTCCCGAAGAACCTTTACCAGGTTTTCCTCCTGAGAATATTTGTAGTATGAGTTGCCGAGAACGACTCTGATGTTTTTTTGGTCGGCATACTCTTGTACACCTAAAGTGGATTCTGCGAAAACCGAGTTGCTGATGGTAGGAATTATGAGCCCGATGGTATTTGATCTCTTGGTGACAAAACCACGGGCGAGCGCATTGTATTTGTAGTTGCATTTTACCATTGCCAGGAGAACTTTTTCCCGGGTCTTTTGGCGCACGGAATCCGGTGAATTGATAACTCTCGACACCGTGGCCGTTGATACTCCTGCAAGTCGTGCAACATCAAGAACAGTGCTCATTAAATTCCCCATAATGTAAACGCTTACATTTCTATAACAGTGTGTTTGCAAATCTGTCAATATTTTTCTATGTATCCCCCTTACATGTTAATATAACGTTATAAACCAATTATTTTATTGTAATGATTAAGATCTTGAAATGAGTGTTCTATTCAGATAACATCAGTGACAATGTAAACGTATACATTTTAATTAAGGATGGGTGAATGAGTCGCAGTCGCTTAACAACTCTGACGGAACGAGTAAAACGGATCGATTATGGTGGAATGTATGTCGACCTTGTTGCTACGTCAAAAGGTACGGTACGAGTCGGCAGCATGCCAGATATTGCAAAATTCCTTTCGGAACACGGGTTTCGAGAGGAGATTGTCGTCGTACCCGAATGGGAAATCTCTCTTG
Organism: Desulforhopalus sp.; assembly: GCA_047619065.1. Classification (GTDB taxonomy): domain Bacteria; phylum Desulfobacterota; class Desulfobulbia; order Desulfobulbales; family Desulfocapsaceae; genus Desulforhopalus_A. The sequence goes on along the minus strand of JBLHNA010000025.1, from coordinate 1,349 downwards.
CAGGAGATAATCGCACGGGGGAGGAATTTACCCTCTGGCATGCACAGACTCGAGGAGGCCTCCAGAAAAAGTATGTCGGTTTACCTGGTAACATCAAACAACTTCACCATCACATGTGGCGTATCTTTCCCTTTTTTTTTGATGAAAAACGTCTGTCTATAGTGAAAAAGAGGTGGCTTGACATCTGGTTTCATCCCAACCCCGTCGAATCGGTTTATAGCAATGGAGACCTGGAGGTTCAGTGCAGTGCAGACAAGACCCTCATCTCTGATCAGGGGAGAGTTGTTTATGACAAAGCAGAGTTTACGCCTGTAGAAAATTCAGATAATGATATCGAATCTTTATTAGGGACCATTCCAAGAGACACTGTTGTACGTGATTGTTTGGAAATCGTTCCCATCGGCTGTGGCAATGGTTTTTATGGGACGACCGCAAGCACTCTGGTCCGGTTCGACACCTATACTATCTGGATTGATCCGTGCGGTTACCCAGCACACACCCTTGCACGTCAGGACATCCACTGGGATGACGTCACCCATTTTCTTTTCACTCATAATCATGAAGATCATACCCAGGGGTTTACCGCCTGCCTGCAACGAGCCCGCAAGTATCGACGCAAGTTAAACCTGCTGGTTGCAAACAATGTATTCCGTCTGCTGTGGGAACTGTATTCTCCTCTGTTTCCTGATCTGATGGACTTGGTGAATGTTCAATTGTTGACTCCGGGTACCGCGCTTAATCTTGGACCAATAAAAATCGATAGCCGCTGGAATCACCACATCCTGCCCTATGGAACAGTCGGCCTCAGAATATCGGCGGGTGGTAAGTGTTTCGGTTATTCTGGTGATACCAAGTACGATGAGACGATCAATAATATCCTGAGAAGGGAGGAATTGTCTGCATCATGGTTTGCTCCTTGCGACCTCGTATTTCACGAGATCGAATTTGACAATCCTGACAGCGTACACACACACTGGAAACAAGTGGAGGCTTTGCAACGGGCTATCCCAGGAAAGGTTTTCGGCTATCACACAACCTACCTTGAAAGTAGCCCATTTGACTTGGCTAAAGAAGGGTGTTGCTACCGACTAGAGGATATCTTGAGAAAATAGTAATTTGAAAACGAGCGTTTAGCTGTTCAAATTGGAATGCAAGACAGCATTTTAGTGAAGAGCTCTCCGTTTGTGGGAAATTTGCGGATATTATTAAGGTAAAACATGACTCTGGTTCAGTGATGTCCGGTTAAGATTTTGCATATGATTTTTTCAATCGCTTTGGGCGTTTCTTCTTCCGCTTTCGATGTTGTTGAATAGGTTTCTCTGTAGCAGACTGCTGATTAGCTTCATTTC
>JBLHNA010000024.1:0-71226 GCA_047619065.1 Desulforhopalus sp. | reverse complement strand
TATTGTTTTCTCCATGACCTGCCTCCTTGATTTTGGCTCTGAGTTGTTGGTTGTTGCTTTCAACTTAACCCACGTTGGCAAGGTAGGCAGGTCTATTTCGCCAACGTGTTAACCATCATATCTAGCCAAGCTCAGCTACTCATTACAATTTCATTTTGTTAACCCAGGTAAACGGGAAATAAACCGGAACTCAGGTCAGTACGCACTTGGATTCTATCGCTAACCTGAGGGTATAAGTGGTTCTATGGACGAATCTTTCAGTGTTGCATTTTACTATTTTCAAATTCAACTTGTGTTATAAAGGCTTTTCCTCTATAGTCCGCCTCCATTTGCACTATTTCGACCCAAAATTAAGGAGTTCTCTTTCATGAAGATAGGAATTGTAGGTTTACCAAATGTTGGTAAATCAACGCTATTTAACGCTCTCACCAAAGCTGGTGCTGAAGCAAGTAATTATCCGTTTTGTACCATTGAGCCTAATATCGGTATTGTCAAAGTTCCGGACGAACGCCTCGATGTACTCGCCAACCTTGGTAGATCCAACAAAATTATCCCCACCGCCATTGAATTTGTTGACATCGCAGGTCTGGTAAAAGGTGCATCCCAGGGTGAAGGCTTAGGCAACCTTTTTCTAGGACATATCCGCAGTGTTGAGGCAATCGCCCATGTAGTCAGATGCTTTGACGACGAAAACATCACCCACGTACATGGAACTATTGATCCCGTTGGCGACGTTGAAACCATCAACCTTGAACTCATTCTCTCTGATCTTGAACTTGTTGAAAAACGAATATTCACAGAAGAGAAAAAAGCGCGGGGCCAGGATAAACAGGCCATAATTAAACTCGCTGGATTACAAAAGATTAAAACAGTTTTAGAAGACGAAAAACCCGCACGCCTAGCCGACCTCACAGACGATGAAAAAATGCTTATCGCCCGCGAATGTCAGTTTCTCACCAGTAAAAAGGTGATTTATGTTGCCAATGTGAGTGAAGATGACCTCGTTTCCGGTGTTGACAATGACTATGTTCTTACACTCAGGAAATATGCAGAGGCGCATGGAGATGAAATAGTTACCGTCTCAGCCAAAATTGAAGCAGAACTCTCTGAAATGGATGACGAGGAAGCAAAAATATTCCTATCTGATCTGGGTATTGCGGAGTCTGGCCTTATACGACTCGCCAAAGCTGCGTACTCGCTTCTAGATCTGATCTCTTTTCTTACCACTGGTGAAATAGAAACCAGGGCCTGGACAATTAAAAGAGGAACCAAGGCACCGCAAGCTGCAGCCGTGATTCACACCGACTTTGAAAAACATTTCATTCGCGCCGAAGTTGTTCCATATGACGACCTTGTCGCCGCCGGTTCATGGTCAGCCTCAAGGGACCAGGGAAAACTCCGTACTGAAGGTAAAGATTATGTTTTTCAGGATGGTGAAGTCACTGTGTTTCTGACGAGTGCCTAAATAAGTACAGCCCTTCAACATGTCAGGGTTATTCTACCAAACCGAAAACCCTGACATCCTTTTCTCCTGCTCCACGCAACAGACGTTGCTCCCTCTTGCTGTTATTCTCATTTATATTTTCTTTACCAACTCCTGACTCCATTTTCTGTATAAGTAAGGTAATTGTAAGATCGTTTTTCCATATTGAATACTATTATATTTGGAGGCTTATAGAGATGATCACAATAGAGAAAGAAGTATTATACAGTAAATGGAATGCCTGTGATCGAGACACAAGAATACGACTTGCCTGCGAGTATTTAAAAATGTCACGATCAGATGAGGAAGTAACGAATTGGTTACAATTCTTAGAGGAACGCTTATCAGGGGACGAATGACTCACATCTCTTCTGGGTCCCATCGCAAAAGCGTAATTACCTAGCTGGTCTAAATGAAAAAGAAAACAAGCTTACAAATCATCCACCACCTTATTTGCCGGTGGTTCACCTATGACAGGTTATCAATTACAAGTAAAAACATAATTCACAGGCAGCTATCCCGGCAACCCAGGTCCATTTTATAATGAACAATAATAAAAAACTGACATCAGCTCAGAGAGAAGACCTCCTCATTGAATGGAATATCTACAGTAAGGGGCAGCAGGAGCCACTTCTCACAGAATTTCATAAATCCTGCAATGACAAATGCAGTCAGGAGGACTTTCTGCAATTCCTCCGACATAAACTTCAAATTGACGGGTACTGGGAAAAAGTGGGTATACGGTAACTCTTATACAGTACAACACTATTATCTCTCCCTAACCCCGGTAAACTGGAAATAAGCCGGGACTCAGTTCAGTACCCCCTTGAGGGGTATAAGTGCCATGAAGGTTATTCTAACTACTTAATTTCAAATGAGTCTCCAGATTTTTTGCTTTTTATGACAGGTTTTCTGGAGTAAGGCACTAAACATCTCTCCTTCAATTGAACATGCAGCGTATTCATTAAGAAAGTCTCTTCATTTTCTTTAGTATTCTTGACTTCCTTACCAGAATAGTAAACTATAGAGGTTTCTGACTTATCCATATAAATTCAAGGGTTGTGCTAACCCTCCAACAATGATGAGCAGGCGTTCTTATGGATCCTTTCAGCCTCCTTGCTTTAGCATCAGCAGCTGGATTCGTTTTCAATAAACTTACGGGTGCCTTAGACCGTGAAGAGCGCCGGGAGTTTACCTACAGCAAGGATCTCGTTGCCAAACTTACACCGGATAACAAATCAGAATTCGACCTTTCCACCATTGATATTCTCCCGGAGTATCGCCTTGTCAAAAAACTTATTAACTCAAGCTTCCCCTTAATTTTTATTACCGGTGGCGCAGGTACAGGTAAAAGCACCTTTGTTCGATGGGCCATTCAGGAGTTTGATGGTTCCGTTCTCCTCGGGGCACCCACAGCCATGGCCGCCTTAAATGTTGGAGGTAAAACTCTCCACTCTCTCTGTCAACTGCCCCCTGGGTGGATCACAAAAAAAGACATTAAACAATGTCCTAAAAGAAAAGAGATCTCAGAAGCGAAACTACTCATTATAGATGAAATCTCCATGGTCACATCAAACCTTCTCGATGGCGTGAGTTCTTTTTTACGCGTGAACCGCGGTATTAACAAACCGTTTGGTGGTGTACCCGTCATTATGGTAGGAGACATGTTTCAACTGCCTCCTGTCATAAGACCACCTCTACAGCCTCTTTTTGTCAAACACTATGGTTCCGCCAAGTTCTACAACGCAAAATGTCTACAAAACTCAACATATTATGCAGTGGAGCTGAACCGAACCTACCGACAATCAGACCAACTTTTTGTAGATATATTAACACGACTGCGGGAGGGCATAGATCTTAAAGAAACAATCAATCGACTCAATAACGGCTGCACCATTACAAATCTACCGCCCAGTGGATCTGTAGTTCTGTCTCCTAGGAACAAAGAGGTTGAGGAAATTAATAACCGCGCGCTTACACAACTCCCAGGGACTGCCAGGTCATATCGAGGAATTGTCGAAGGCCAGTTTCACAGTGGCAGACTTCCAGCTCCTAAAAACCTTGTACTAAAAGTTGGAACTCAAATTCTCTTCACCAGAAACGATGCGGCCCATAGGTGGATAAACGGATCAATCGGTATAGTCCAGAGACTGCTCAACGATAAGGTCTACGTAGAACTCATGGATACAGGAAAGATAGTAGACGTTGGTCGTACCCAGTGGATGGAATACCACTATGGTTGGGATAAACGAAAGGCAAAGATTGAACGAACAAAAATTGGCTCTTACAGGCAGTTCCCACTCATCTGCGCCTGGGCAAGTACTATTCATAAATGCCAGGGAAAGACCATCGAAAATGTCCACCTTAATTTAGGTTCAGGATCTTTTGAAACAGGACAGACCTATGTTGCAGTCAGTCGTTGTCGATCCCTCGAAGGATTGAGTATGTCGCGCCCTCTTACCATTGAGGATATACTGGTCGACTTCGAGTCAAAGCATTTTTATGCCGGCTTAAGAGAAATTATGAGCAACCTGCCCCCAAAGGAGATGTTAAATAAATTACAGAGTAAATAGCATTACCTGCCATTGAAGTAAGGGATATATACGATCTAATTATAGTCTAACCCCGGTGGACGGAAAATAAGCCGGGACTCTTTTCAGTACTCGCTCGTCGGGTATAAGTGCCATGGTGGCAATGTTAACGACTTAATTTTAAAAAAAAATCCAGGCGTCTTATTTTATGACAGGTGTTCTGGAGTAAGGCACTAAAAGTTAAAGGAGAAGTGTATGCTACACCCCAGCTGGATAACAATATTATGTGTTTCATTTGCCTTTGTTGCCGTCTGTAATGCTCTTATTGCCACCTTTTCCGCGATATATTATAAAAACATTCCTTTAGCCAGGCTCACCCATAGTCAGTTACGTGTAAAACAGGGCAACGCGAATTTTGAGCAACGACTCAATGTTTTTGTTGTGTCTCTTCTTTTCAGCATCACCGGCTTTCGCATCCTTCTTGCCTCCTTCGCCTTAGCTGCCTCCACAAATTTTATTTTATTAGCACTACAATAAATATTCCGCGCACGCGTTATCCCTAACTTTTCCTTTTATAACAAGGAGAAACATTCTCAAACGCCTGTAGACCTCCTGTCACTTATGAAATCTATCAGTATAATTGACACGAGAAGGCTATGACATTGTAGCTTTTCGGTTTATAATAGTAAACAGACAGGCGGAGATATTGACAGCGCCTGTGAATACCGTTGAAAAGTTGCTTTGAAACATAGATGGAAATGTTGTTTTTTCAAAATGCTTACTTTTGTAGTAATCAGCCGATAAACCAACCTCATCACCAGTAAAACTGTTATCAGACCACCTCTTACCTCGTATCACTCGCTGTCTCAACATCCCGCTTAAGCCCATGTTAAAAACAGTTTGGCAGCTATTGCCCACTGTGATCAATCAGGAGTTAGAGCGATGATGTTTCAACCACTCAGCAATCAAACCATGTTATGTCAACCCTCCACTGTTGAGGCTGTGGTTGACTTACTTTTCGAAGATATCTCATTAAGGGACCGGGTCGTAATGGCGGGTCTCAGCGAGCAGGAATTTGATGCAACAGTTTATCTGCCTATGGCCAAAATCATCAGAAAAGAATTTGGTCTTTACAATGGTAACGATGAACTCCTCAAATCCTGTTCTTCCTACCTGGGGAACGAGTACGACTCATTTGAAGATCCTGCCATGGTAATAATTAAAGAGCTTTGGAAGAGAGTAAAACCAGATCACAGCCTCAGACTTGTGGAAAAGAAACCTGAAACAACAGCCGTTTCCTGAGTATAGATTGCGGTTAAATCTGTTTCCATTCTTTTAACAGGTTACAAACACTCCGCTTTTTATTATTCCATTTTACCATAATCCATTTTTTTATGGCCAATTCTTTGACCGAAATGTAGAGTACTACTTTCTCTTTTCATAGTTACTCAAACGTTATTGCAGATTTCATAACTCACTCATTTCACAAAGGGTTGACCATGAACACTATCAAAAAAGCGGATTTCGTAACCTCCATCGCAGACAGCCTCCAATACATTTCTTATTACCATCCTTTAGATTTTGTTAAAGCTGTACATAATGCCTATAAACGGGAAAAAAACCAGGCAGCGAAAGATGCCATCGGCCAAATCCTGATAAACTCCAGAATGTCAGCTATTGGCAAACGTCCTATCTGCCAGGATACAGGAATTGTAACCGCTTTTATTAAGGTTGGCTCAAAATGCCAATTCGATACAGAGGACACCATCCAGGAGATGGTAGATGAGGGCGTTCGCCTTGCCTATAACAATGAAAACAACCCACTACGTCTATCTGTCGTTGCAAATCCTGCAACTGACAGAAAAAATACCAGAGATAACACACCAGCCGTTATTTATACCGAGATCGTGCCAGGCGATACTATAGACATACATATCGCAGCTAAGGGCGGCGGCTCGGAAAACAAGAGTAAATGCGTCATGCTCAACCCCAGTGACTCCATCGTTGAGTGGGTTAAAAAAGTTGTGCCAACCATGGGCGCAGGCTGGTGTCCTCCAGGAATCATCGGAATTGGTGTTGGTGGCACTGCTGATAAAGCAATGGTCATGGCCAAGGAGTCCCTGATGCAGCCTGTCGATATTGACGAGCTCATTGAAAAAGGTCCGTCCAATAAACTGGAAGAACTTCGCCTGGAACTCTATAACGCCATTAACAGCCTGGGCATTGGTGCTCAGGGACTAGGTGGCCTTACAACCGTCGTCGATGTCAAAATTGCAGAGTTTCCTACCCACGCAGCTTCCCTCCCTGTGGCGCTCATTCCAAACTGCGCGGCCACAAGGCATACACATTTCGTGCTCAATGGTGATGGACCTGCAGAACTTACACCACCAGACATTAATGAGTGGCCAGATCTTTCACTCGGCACAGGAGATGAGGTAAAAAGAGTCTTCCTCGACGGAATCACCAAAGAAGAGATCAGCACCTGGAAGTCAGGGCAGACCCTGCTTCTCAACGGTAAAATCCTCACGGGAAGAGATGCGGCGCACAAACGTATCCAGGGCCTGCTCGATCAAGGCAAGCCACTCCCCGAAGGTGTTGATTTCAATGGCCGATTTATCTATTATGTGGGCCCGGTTGATCCGGTGGGCGATGAAGTCGTGGGACCAGCCGGACCAACCACATCGACGCGAATGGACAAATATACCGACATGATGCTCGACCAGGCTGGCCTTATTGGGATGATAGGGAAATCCGAACGTGGAGATGCCACCATAGAAGCTATAAAAAAACATGGTACTGTGTACTGTATGGCAGTAGGTGGCGCAGCGTATCTTGTATCAAAGGCCATTAAGAAATCAAGAATCGTCGCCTTTGAAGACCTCGGTATGGAAGCTATCTATGAATTTGAAGTAGAAGACATGCCGGTGACCGTGGCTGTTGATTCATCCGGTGAAGCTGTACACAAAACAGGCCCTACATTCTGGCAAAAAGAAATTGCCAAGATGTAGAGATTTTACAACTTCGGGCAATCGCTTTAGCGATTGCCCGTAAAGGAAGGTATACTAAAAACATACTAATTCGGGTTCATCCGACTAAAGCGTACTTTATCTCGTGAAGAGCCATTATTTTCAATTTGAAAAATTCTATATCTCTGTAGCCATAAGCCATTCGTTGCATTGTTTTGATTTTATTGTTTGCCCCCTCCAGTGGACCGGTAGATAAACAATCAAAATCAAAGTAGGCGAGGATACCTTCAAAGTGTCTTTCAAGAGTCCTCGCAAATTTCTCAAGCATAGATATTTCAGAGCACCTTGCCATCTCAATCCAACTCTTTAAGTGCCATTTCGCAGCTGCTTTATCACCAGACCAATTCCAAATTTGTCTCAGATCTTCTTTCATGTAGTAGACAGTCGCTAAGGGTTTATTGATTTCCAAGGCTCGCTGCAATCGCTGTACTTTACTCTCGTCGGTTGCGAGATTCTCCTGTGCTGTCAATAGGCGCCAGCGGGTTCCTTTTATGAGTTTTTTCTGATCTTTATTATTCGTGTTATTATGCAGTTGACGTCTAAAGTTTGAAAGTTTTTCATTAAACATTTTAATAACATGAAAATGGTCAAAAACAACGACTGCATCCTTTAGGTTATCACGAATAGCTTTGATATAGGCCGGTGACATGTCTATTGCTACAGCTTCAATCTTTGTCTTACGATGTCGCCTCAATCTTTTCCAGAATGGGTCAAGAGCATCACCTCCTTTCCCGTCACCAACAAAAGCCACAGCTCCACTCAAAAGATCCATGACAACTGTAAGATACCCACGCTTTCCAATGTATATTTCATCGATACCTATTCGTTTTAATTTACTCAGATTTGGACTGCTGTATTTCTTTTTAAGGTGTCGTTTTTGGATGCTTTTAATTACATCCCAGCTGAGATGTAGATGTCTTGCCACATCAGTAATTGTCATATGCCTGGAAAGTTCAAGGACATATCTTGAAAGTGCTTTAGTGTAGGTCAAACGAGGATCGGCAAAGCCTATATCTGCCTGCCGCTTCGTTTTACACTCTTTGCACTCAATTCTTGGGATTTGTGTCTTGATATAGGTCGCTTTCCTGCCGATAGGCAGAGAATGGAACCATCGAGGCAAAGACCCATGTTTTATAACATTTTCACTTTTGCATACTGGGCATTGCAGGTTAAATTTCTTTCTCGATATCGTAAAAGTTATATTACCTTCTATGTAATCTGTACGGTTGTAATCATACCCAATAATACCAAATCCATAATAAAGTAAACTCGTGGACATGTAGAACCCTCCTTATCGTTTGCTTGGTCGCTTTGATAAGGACTACATGTCCATTCTTTTTTCTATCCTTTTTTATTTATAAGTACGCTCAATCCTGAAGAACCAAATTCCGTCTTTAGACTGTGTTATGAAATAAAAGGCAAGAAACCAAATTTTGAGAGGAAGTTTAGTGGAAGCAAAGATTGTATTACTAATCACTGACCGCTGTGCATGACAGCGATGACATTGATATACTTAGCGATTTCCGAGGTAACAGGAACCACAGTAGCCACACTCAGGGCAAGTATATCTCTGTGGCCACCGCATACGAAAAAGAGCTTCGTAACATTGTTTTTCGGTTCCATACATAGAAAGAAATGCTCCTAAACTCAAACCTTTTTGAAATTGAACTTTATTTTTAGCCATGGAGTATCCTCCTTGTGAATTTAGAGGCATTATCCCATGACTCATAGGACAAACAGCGTCCTACTGAAAAACTAGCTAAACATTAGTAGTAAGCAGATAAAAAATAGTCTGAGACAACACTCTTTTCTCATTCAGACATGAAACTCACCTGACACATAAAAACAGTGATTAATATTTATAATTCTGGTATAAAATACAAGTATACTGATGGTAGTTACCCAATTCCTCCCCCCTTCAATAAGTGAGCCGATGATGAGTAAAAATATTGTGGAAGTCCGCATTGGAGTCTTAGAGATATTTTTAGTAAAACAAATTGATTATTCGGTTATCTATAAGCGCTTTAGAATTAAAAACCACTCTGGATTCACGAAGGTTTTTTAACAAAATGATGATGCATCCTATTCAGAGCGTTATAAAGTTATAATAATAAGTGAGGTGCCATTGAAAATCATAAGGGTAACTCTATTCGCCTTTCTGTTCTGCTTACTAGCAACAGATCTTTCTCTGGGGGCACAGGAACATATTGGCAGGGTTAAAGATCTTGTCGGCATCGTAATCATTATACGCCAAAACCATGAACTCTCCCCCGAGAGAGGGACCAGGCTGAAAGTTCTTGATACCATTCAAACTGGTCAGGATAGTTCTGTTAGCTTAATCATGCAGGATAATACTGTTTTTTCTTTAGGCCCAAATACCAAGTTGGCGTTGAAAGAGTTTCAATTTAATCCACAAAAGAAGAAATTATCACTCATTAGCCGCATATTTAAAGGATCTTTAATATACACGTCCGGTGCTATGAGTAAACTTTCACCGAAGGCCGTCAAGATCGAGACTCCGGATGGAAGTGTGGCCGTCCGGGGAACGCGTTTTGCGATAAGCATTGTGGATCACAAATTATGAGAAGAATACCAAATTTAACAATACTTTTAGTATGTCTCTTTATCTTTGCCGGATGCAGTTCTAAAAGGACACTGCTGGTGCTGATGCCGGATCATAATGGCAAAGTAGGTGAGGTTGAGTTCACCAATGCGCAGGGTTCCAGAATCATCCGAAAAGCCGGTTATGCTTTAACCGCTGAAAGTGATGAGACCCTATCGTCTCCAATCCCTATTGAAACGGAACAGTTTAACCAAATATTTTCTGGGGCTATGTCTGTAGACCCACCGCCTCCCCAAAAGTTTATTTTGTATTTTTTTTGGGATTCAACGCAACTTACTTCAGCCTCCAATATCATCATTCCTGACATTATCCACACTTTTCAAAAATACCCTGCTGCTGAGATAAATGTTAACGGTCACACAGATCGATGTGGTGCCAATGGATTTAACCTTCAGCTTTCCAAGAGGCGAGCTGATAGAATCATGGATTTAATTGTCAAACAAGGTATCCCTGCAGAGGTAATAAATGTAACCTACTACGGAGAAACGCTGCCCCTCGTAAAAACCATAGACAACCGTCCGGAACCACGGAACAGGAGGGTTGAAGTTGTTATACATTAATCTGACATCATGTTTGCTTATGGTTCATGTTTAGTTTCTCTTAAAAAAATCTGGCAATCCAATACCACTTTTACCTTCAGCACATGGTAAAACTCGCAGATCGTGGTCCGTTGTAGTCTCCGGCATTTTTTTCACAATTATATTTCTTGTTCTGACAATCCATAAAGCAGTTTTGTTTTCCGGAGTTGAACAGAAGGTGAATGACTCCATGCATCGCTCCCTCGTGTCTTATGATGATTTTTTGCCGGTCATTATTAATATTGACGAGCGTAGTCTGGCTGAATTGGGACAGTGGCCGTGGCCTCGGTATCACATTGCAAAAATACTCAACAATTTACATAAAGCGGGTGCGGCCAGTATTGATGTGGATATCCTCCTATCTGAACCGGACAGAACTTCACTTAAAGTGATTCAGAAAGGGAACCTCTCCCTGAGACATCGGTATTTCCTGAAGGAGAAGAGTATAGTACAAGGCCTTCCGTAATTTTATCAGTTCTTCATTAAATGTATCAGGTTCGACGGATTGTTGCAGTGAAGGTGAAACATCAATGAGCAAGGATACCGTGAGAGAAAATCTGCCCTGATCTGTTGTTTTTTTCTTGGGAGTTTTTGTCCCGCTGGTGCCATCGCAGTTGTGATTTCTTCTTTTTCTTCTTTTGGGCGTAGAGAGAACCGATGCAAAACAAATTGAATAGAGGGAAAACCCGGGATCAATGCGAAAGCTACAATAATGATACCAGCGACCCAGAGGAACTTCGGTTGAGAAAGTACCTGGTCACCAATTGTTAGAATCGAATAGGTTTGAAGTGCCTCACCTGCACCCATACCTTTTGCAGGGTACCAATGGCTATTCCGCCAAGCACATTAATGACCGTGATAATGAGTCCGGCAATGGCATCACCTTTGACAAACTTCATGGCACCATAAAGTTGACTCATTTTTTCAACGTTACTCCTGCGTTGTTGGGCTTCTTCTATGTCGATAACGCCTGCCCGCATATCGGCATCGATGTTCAACTGCTTGCCTGGCATGGCGTAAATCGTGCGCCAACTCCAGCCACCCGTTCAGATCCCTTGGCAATAACGTGAAATTGAACGATAGTGATTATTAGAAAAATAACCCCGCCGACAATAAAATTGCCGGAAACAACCAAATTACCAACGGTTTCAATTATTTTTTCTGCATAACCATTAAGTAGAATTTGCCGTGTAGTTGTTATATTCAGGGCCAGCCGAAAAAGGGTTATAAACAGTAGAAGTGTAGGAAAGTGAAGTTGGAATATAATAGGCTGAAAGCATCAGCAGGATGATTGCTATGCTAAGATTACAGGTAATAAGGGCATCTACCATTGGGATGGCAATGGCAGGGTAATCTCCCCGAAAAAAAGTAGTACTCAAAAGTAGAATTTTCTAGTAATTCAAAACCAGGAGAATTCTATGGAAAAGTCAAGATTTAGGTTCTACATGTCCACGAGTTTACTTTATCATGGATTCGGTATTATTGGGTATGATTACAACCGTACAGATTACATAGAAGGTAATATAACTTTTACGATATCGAGAAAGAAATTTAACCTGCAATGCCCAGTATGCAAAAGTGAAAATGTTATAAAACATGGGTCTTTGCCTCGATGGTTCCATTCTCTGCCTATCGGCAGGAAAGCGACCTATATCAAGACACAAATCCCAAGAATTGAGTGCAAAGAGTGTAAGACGAAGCGCCAGGCAGATATAGGCTTTGCCGATCCTCGTTTTACCTACACTAAAGCACTTTCAAGATATGTCCTTAAGCTTTCCAGGCATATGACAATTACTGATGTGACAAAACATCTACATCTCAGCTGGGATGTAATTAAAAGCATCCAAAAACGACAACTTAAAAAGAAATACAGCAGTCCAAAACTGAGTAAATTAAAACGAATAGGTATCGATGAAATATACATTGGAAAGCGTGGGTATCTTACAGTTGCCATGGATCTTTTGAGTGGAGCTGTGGTTTTTGTTGGTAACGGGAAAGGAGGTGATGCTCTTGATCCATTCAGGGAAAGATTGAGGCGACATCGTAAAACAAGGATTGAAGCTGTCGCAATAGCCGATTACATAGATTGATTTGTTCCGCTTGCCGCAATCACAATCAATGTCGTTGTAAATGCGCATCTTTTTTCCTTTAATTTTCAGGGGGAGGGGAGCTAAGGGGCGTTTGCAATCATTGGCTAGTTCTGTGGAATCGATTCCATGCAGGATGTTATCGCTAAGAAGGCAGGATTGGTAGAAATGGTGCAAAAAATATACAAGAAGGTTCACCTGCTGAACAAAGGAGAGAGAGCTTCGAAACTTGCTAAGTTGACTATGGTCGATCACCTTTTTCTTGTTCAATGGCAAACCGATAAAAACCCAGTTTTGTTTCCGATCCAACCCAAGATACTCTTCCTTACAAAACTTTCGGTAACTGATATCAGGGTACATTATCGACTTGAGCAATTCAGCACGAAAAAGATTGTTGGGGAATATCTCACGTATGGTCGGGTTATCCCCCTCATTGGCTAGAAGATAATTGATGATTCAATCGTCAAGCGGCTTCCTCTCTTCGACTGCAACGACTCCAGTGCGAATATTGCTTTTTCAGGTGTTTTCGGACGATAAGCTTGATATTCTTGTGGTGCATAAAGCCTCCGTTTTGGATTGAATTCTCTTGTGAGAGAGTTTCTCTCCATTATAGAGGTTTTATTAGTAGCACTAGCATACTATCCCTAATGCGATTGCCCGTTCCTACAGGACTATGTGTTGTAATTGCACTTTTTTCCTTCTAAAAATTGCATTATTTTCACACTCCACCAGCGCAGGTTCCGTATATAAAAAGAGCCTGTTACCCGGATTCGCCTTGTCCACCACCCGTCCCTCTTCATCTTCCATGCGGGTAATAGTGACACTGTTACAATCTATGCCCCTCTGCATATATTCTATTTCTTCCCCGGGCCGAACCGTATTCCGAATCTCAACAAAAGGTGTCTTTCCGGCTTCTCGAATCACCGCAACCGGTTCATACCCCTGTTCCGCCCTTGACGAGCTGTAAATCATCTCAGAGCTTCCAGGTTTATCAATAATAAAATTTTCCGTCATGCCGCGGGTTCCTGAACGACTGATCTCATCAAGAAAGATATCAGGAAAGCGGATCAGCTCAGGCTCATTCCAGGCGTCTGGTGGAAGTGCTTTCAGATAATCAAGGGCCGCACGATATATTCTTATCACCCCGCCCACATAGAAAATTGACTTCATGCGTCCTTCAATTTTCAGCGAATCAACTCCAGAGGCAACCAATTGAGGTAACATCTCAAGCAGGCAGAGATCTTTAGAATTGAAAATATAGGTCCCCCTCTCGTCCTCCTGCACAGGGTAGTACTCTCCGGGGCGTTTTTCCTCAACCAGTGAATAACTGAATCTGCAAGGATGAGCACAACTTCCCTTATTGGCATCTCGTCCTGTCAGGTAGTTGGAAAGCATACACCTGCCCGAATAAGAAATACAAAGAGCACCATGAACAAATATCTCAAGCTCCCCTTTCACCTGGGAGCGAATCTCCTCAATCTCGACCAGAGATAACTCTCTTGCCAGATTAAGCCTGGAAGCCCCCTGGTCCAGCCAAAACGCAGCGGATTCATGGTTGGTCACATTTGCCTGGGTAGAGAGGTGTACAGACATATTCGGCACAGTACGCCTGGAAATACGTAATACACCAGGATCTGAGACGATAACTCCGTCAACACCGATTTCTTCAAGTTCGAGTAAATATGAAGGAAGTCTCCCAAGATCCTGATTATGCGCAAATATATTAATAGTTACATAAACGAGCACACCATGCTTGTGGGCAAACGCCACTCCCTCCCGCATAGACTCTGGACTAAAATTGCCGGCTTTTGCTCTCAGACTGAATTCTTTGCCTCCGAGGTAGACTGCGTCAGCGCCGTAATGTATTGCTGTAACCAGCTTTTCGTAATTTCCTGCAGGTGCAAGTAACTCGGGGAAAACTATGGGAATCGTTTTGCTGTTTATGCCAGAGGGATCAGAGGTTTTAATATTTTCAATCATAGTGAGGTAAAAAATCTATTTTTATTTTTTCATTGCCCTTTAGAATTTTCATTCATGTACTACAGTGGTACAGAGCAATTTACAGGGCTTTTCATACAGTAGGTAATCCCGGCATATGATACGTCCACCAGGGTAAGTAGTTTCACGAAATTCATAACATAAATATCGCGGAAGTACGAAGTAGACGCATATGTATGTATGAACAGGCTCGATTTCAAGACAATTTTAATGAACGGCCCAGTAGTTGTTCATAACAGTGGTACATGGAATTATGGAAATAGGTATAGCAATGAGTGGAGGAGTCGACTCCACCGCTTGTGCACTCATGTTGAGAGACAAACATAAGGTTAAGGGCTTTTTTATGCGCCTTGCTCAACCTGATTTTAAAGAACAGAAAATAAAAGTTGAAACAATTGCGGATAAACTGGAGATTAAACTCCAGATAATCGACCTTCGTGCTGAATTTGAACAGGCTGTTCTTGACTATTTTTCAGGGAGTTATTTCAAAGGTCTTACACCGAACCCTTGCGTTATCTGCAATAAAGAAATCAAATTTGGACTGTTTTTAGATGCAATCCTCAATACTGGAATGCAGAAAATGGCAACAGGCCATTATGCACGTATAATAAAGACTGACAACCACTTTCTTCTCAAGATGGGTGTGGATCCCAAAAAGGATCAGTCCTATTTCCTCGCAAGACTTACTCAACAGCAACTTGGTTCTGTTCTCTTCCCCCTCGGAGATAAAGAAAAAAATACCATCTATGAATATGTTGAAAAAAATGGTTTTGATCATTTCAGGGGACAGGAAAGTCAAGATGTCTGCTTTCTTGAAAAAAACGAGATTGGCAGTTTCTTAGACACAAGAAACACCGCACCCCCAGTAAAAGGGAACATTGTCTCAACAGATGGGAAGGTGCTGGGCGAGCACACAGGACTCTTTCACTATACAATCGGCCAGCGCAAAGGACTCGGCGTCTCCCATCCCGAGCCACTCTACGTCACAAGACTTGATGCAAAAAACAATAGGGTTATGGTCGGTACAAACGACAAGCTTTTCAATAAAACCATCCAAGTAAAAAAACTGCACTGGTTACGTGGCAGCCCACCTGATCTCGATCAGGATTACAATGTGCGGATACGCTACAGCCATAGGGGTTCAATGGCCCAGCTCAGACTGCAAGATGACAACTGCGGCACCTTTACATTTTCTGAGCCACAAAGGGCCATTACGCCCGGACAATTTGCTGTTGTTTACAATAATACTGAGCTTCTTGGCTCTGGAATCATAGAGTAGGTCAATATTTTTATGAAAAAAGTTTTTATCACTACCCTTGGTTGTAAGGTTAATCAATACGAATCAGCCTCATTTAAGACGAGCTTTGCAGATGCTGGTGTTGAAATTGTCGACAAAAATGAACCGGCGGATATTGTTATCATCAACAGCTGTACCGTTACCGGAAATGCCAGCGCCCAGTCGAGACAAACCATCCACAAAATGGCCAGGCAAAATCCCAATGCAAAGATTATTGTCACAGGCTGTTACGCTGAGCTGGCAGCTGATGAACTCGCAAAAGACGAAGCACTTACCGGTCGCGATTACACCCTTATAGGTAATTCAAAAAAAGACATCCTTGTGAGTACAGCTCTTGAAGACTATGCAGCTACAACCAAGATAATCCTTGGCTCCATAAAAGATGCCAAAGAAATCTGTGAACTACCAGTTCGAAAGTTTGGAGAACGTACCAGAGCGTATCTTCGTATCCAGGATGGCTGCGAAAGTTTTTGTTCTTACTGTATAGTGCCTTACACCCGTGGTCCAAGTAGATCTCTCGCCCCTGAAAAGGTCATTGAGCAGGCGAGGATCTTTGAACAAGAAGGTCATAAAGAAATCGTCCTCACAGGTATACATATAGGTTACTACGGCAAAGACCTTACCGGTGGCAACAATATCGTAACACTCATCGACCAGCTCACACTTGCAACACCTGAAGTTCAGTATCGGATCAGTTCCCTTGAGCCCATAGAAATCACAGATGAACTACTTCAACTTGTGACAACCAGGCCTAACATTCAGAACCACCTCCACATTCCTCTGCAAAGTGGCAGCGACGAAATCCTTAAACGGATGAACCGCAGATACACCACGGCAACCTTTAAAGAAATAGTTGAAAACTGTAAAAAATATCTACCGGATGCCGCCATTGGCATTGATATTCTTGCCGGTTTTCCAGGAGAAACAGACGAACAGTTCGAACAAGCAATAGACTTTTTACAGAATCTGGATTTCACCTATCTCCACGTCTTCCCCTATTCGATTAGACCAGGAACACCTGCGGCTACCTATCCGGATCAGGTTGAAAAAAATATTAAAGAACAAAGGGTTGCCAAACTCAGAAAACTCAGCGATTATAAAAGAGATACTTTTTACAAAAACCAACTTGAACAAACTGTAACAGTACTCGTAGAAGGTCAGCGAGATGATACCGGTTTACTCAAGGGATTTAGCGATAATTATGTGGCCGTCCGCTTTAAAGGTGATGAAACACTCATTAACCAGCGGGTACAGGTGAAACTTAAGGCTCTTATCAATAATTACGTTCTAGGAGAAGACATTGGCTCCAATGAAAGTTGAAATAATCGCCATCGGGGATGAACTGACTTCGGGTCGTATACTCAATACCACAAGCAGCTTTGCAGCCAGACATCTTTTTGAAGCAGGATACGACATCTACGCCATGAACACTATTGGTGACAGCCCAATCCTCATAGGAGAAGCCCTCAAACAGGCACTTTCCAGGGTTGACGCTGTTCTCGTGACGGGTGGTTTAGGTACTACCGACGATGACTTGACCAACGAAGCGGTATCAAAGGCCTTGAACAGACCGACTATGCCCAATCTTGAGATTCTCGCCAATATTCGCTCCCACCTCGATCAAATAACAGCAAACCCTGTGAGTGATCTTGAAAAACTCGCATGGCTCCCTTCGGGGGCGGAGGCACTCAACCCTCAATCCCAAATGGCAGGGTATCAGCTTATCCATGACAATAAGCCCATTTTCTTTCTGCCAGGTGTACCCCGCCAGATGCGGCATCTTATGATCGAACAAGTGCTGCCAAAACTGTCCACCTGGAGTGAAGATCACCGTCTCAGCACCTATCATAGAATTTTTCGCGTCTTTAATCTTCCTGAGACCGAAGTGAACCGTCAGATCACCAGCCTCGACCTTAGCCCCGACGTGCATATAGGTTATTATCCCGTCTTCCCTGAAGTGCATTTGAGTCTTACTGTAAGAGACAAGAAAAACAACAACGCCAAACGGCTCTTTAAATCTTCCTGCAAAGCAATTACTACGGTACTTGGCGATTCGATCTACGGCATTAACAGGGACAGTATGGAGAAAATCGTAGGCGACCTGCTCATCTCCCACAAGATGACCTTGTCGATTGCAGAATCCTGTACAGGAGGGATCATCTGTAGCAGAATAACTGATACACCAGGGAGTTCAGATTACCTTTTAGGAGGTGTTGTCTCTTATTCGAACTCTCTTAAAACCGAGTATCTTGGAGTTACAGAGGAACTACTTGATAGTCATGGCGCAGTGAGCCGGGAAGTAGCTGAAGCAATGGCCGTGGGCGTTCGCATGCGCAGCAAATCCGATATTAGTCTTGCAGTGACTGGTATTGCAGGTCCAGCTGGCGGTAGCGACGAAAAACCGGTTGGTACTGTCTACATTGCTATAGCTACGCAAGAAGAAAACTGGGTTTCTAAATTTCACTTCCCCGGTACTCGAAAAGATGTGCGAGAGATTACAGCACAGAGTGGACTTGATCTTATTCGTAAATATCTGCTTCGCCGTGAAGATTAGGAGCCTATGCGAAATAACGTGGTCTTTTATATCCATTTCGTACCGGATTTTTGAGTGTTCCGAGTAGTACTCTGACCCTGTTATTTTTTTACAATGGCTTAGCATTTGGCAACAGGTTATAAATCCAGAGCTCCATTTTAATTTTTTTGTTTCTAACCAGAAATATGGTAGATAGTATCAACACAACAAACGAGTAACTATAATTTTTTTTCGGAGATACATATGGCTTCACCAGCTAAAAAAGATAAAGGTAGCAGTGTAGAAAACGCAATCAGCCAAATACATAGACAATTTGGTAAAGGGTCTATCATGAGGCTTGGAACCGCGGCAGCTGAAAGTATTCCGGTGATTCCCACTGGCGCTCTCAGCCTTGATCTTGCTCTTGGAGTAGGAGGCTTTCCTAAAGGCCGTATGACAGAAATCTACGGACCTGAGTCTTCAGGAAAGACAACACTTGCACTGCATGTGGTCGCTGAAGCTCAAAAACTTGGAGGCACGGCTGCTTTCATCGACGCAGAACACGCACTGGATACAGCCTACGCTGAGCGATTGGGTGTCGACGTTGATAACCTTCTCGTGTCCCAACCTGACTTCGGTGAACAGGCCCTAGAAATTGCTGAGATTCTTATCCGTTCCAATGGCGTTGATGTTATTGTAATAGATTCTGTTGCAGCCCTTGTACCCCGCGCTGAAATCGACGGCAACGTCGGCGACTCCCACGTAGGACTCCAGGCGCGACTCATGTCTCAGGCAATGAGGAAGTTTACTGGTGTGCTTAATCGTAGTAATACTGTCCTGATTTTTATCAATCAGATTCGTATGAAGATTGGTGTAATGTTTGGCAATCCTGAGACCACTTCAGGTGGTAACGCCCTTAAGTTTTACTCCTCTCTTCGTCTTGACATCAGACGAATTGCCCAGTTAAAAGATGGCCAAGACCTTATCGGTAACAGAACCAGGGTTAAGGTTGTAAAGAATAAAGTTGCGCCACCATTTAAAGTCGCTGAATTTGATATCATTTACGGTGAGGGTATTTCCAAGGTAGGCGACATGCTTGATTTAGCCGTTGATTTGGAGATCGTTGAGAAAAGTGGTTCCTGGTACTCCTATATGGAAGAAAGGATCGGCCAGGGCCGGGAAAATGCAAAACGTTTTCTCACAGATCAGCCTGCAATGTGTCTCGATATAGAAAACAAGGTTCGTATGGCATACGGTATGGTTTCGGCTACAGAAGCTGCCCTCGCCGAACATCCTACCCCCGATGAGCCTTTATCCGAAGACGAGTAACGACACAACCCCTTACTTACCGAGGCTGACAGCTTATAGTTCGTCTCGGTAAGTCACCTTCCCCGCCTCCCTGCATACCACGAGTAACACCACTCTTTTATACATAAGTCTTGACTCTTCACAGATAGCGGGTTTACTCTTATTTGTCGTTATTACTTTTGTTTATCAACTTCCTAAAGGGACGTATACCTTGAAATCCACGTCAACAAAACAAGCTCATGAAACATATGATGTCATCATTGTCGGTGGTGGCCCGGCAGGACTGTTTGCCGCATACTACCTGGCTGAGCATAGTCAACTTAAGGTCTTGGTCATCGAAAAAGGGAAAAGCTCTCTAAAAAGAAAATGCCCTATCGAAGATAACGGCTGCATACATTGTAAACCCTGCAATATTCTTTGTGGTGTTGGAGGTGCGGGCCTCTTCTCAGACGGTAAGCTAAACTTCATTCACAAACTCGGTAAAACAGATCTTACACAGTTCATGAGCGTATCTGAGGCAAAGGCCCTCATTGATGAGACAGAGGCGATATTTGACCATTTTAATATGGATGGGAAAGTTTTCCCTACTGACCTCGGCCGTGCAAAAGATATCAGAAAAGAAGCGAGAAAACAGGGTATTGACCTGCTTATCATAAAACAAAAACACCTTGGTAGTGACAATCTCCCTAACCATATCTCTGCAATGGCTGAATATGTTGCTGGCAAAGGGGTAACCTTCCGTACGTCTGAAGAAGCTAAAGAAATTATTGTTAAAAACTCCAGTGTCAAAGGAGTAATAACGAACAAGGGTACCTATAAAGCCCCAAATGTTATACTCGCCCCTGGACGTGTTGGTGCTGATTGGGTTGCAAAGGTTGCAATAGAACATGGCATCGAAGTTTCCCAAAGGGGTATTGAAGTCGGCGTTCGTGTTGAAGTCCATAACGAAATTATGCAGGATCTCTGTTCCGTTATATACGATCCGACTTTTTTCATACGAACCAGTAAATACGATGATCAGACCAGAACGTTTTGTACAAACTACGGCGGGTATGTAGCTCTGGAAAATTACCAGAATTTTGTCTGTGTCAACGGACATGCACTCATGGATAAAAAATCCGAGAATAGCAACTTCGCCTTTTTGTCAAAAGTTGTCCTCACTGACCCGGTTGAAGACAACCAGAATTACGGGGAATCCATCGGAAAACTCGCAACACTTATTGGTGGCGGCAAACCTATCCTTCAACGATACGGCGACCTCAAACGTGGGCGAAGATCAACCTGGAATAGAGTCAAGAACAGCTATATTGAACCGACATTAAAAGATGTCACCTGTGGAGACATCGCCATGGCTCTGCCAGAAAGAATATTGACAAATCTCATAGATGGCCTAGAACAACTCAATCAGATAGTACCTGGTGTAGCCAATGATGAGGCTCTTCTGTACGCACCAGAAATAAAATTTTTCGCCACCCAGGTTACAACAGACTCACAACTGGAAACTACAGTCAAAGGTCTGTTCATGGCGGGAGATGGTCCTGGAGTTGCTGGTAATATTGTGTCCGCAACAGCCACAGCGCTCATCCCCTGTAAGGAAATTATTAAGAGGAATATTAAATCTTAATGAGCTATCTACAATTGGATGTTTTATTGTTGACTCTGATTATGTAGTTGCTATAATAGCCTCCAGTTAGGAACTATTATCAATTTAAAATTCAATGGAGATATTAACATGGAAAAGTGGGAATGCCCTTGTGGCTATATTTATGATCCAGCAGCAGGCGATGAAGATAATGGCGTAGCACCAGGTACCGCATGGAAAGATCTACCTGAAGAGTGGGTCTGCCCTCTCTGTGGTGCTGATCAGGATTCTTTCTGGAAAGCCGACTAAGTATCACCTAAAGCTACCTCTGTTTTATCATTGGTAGCTTTTTTTTGCCCATACAGTTAGGGTGTTCTAACTATGTTGAATATATCAAACATTATATGGAGAAGGATATGAGTCTTTTAGTAACAAAACCCGCCCCTGAATTTACAGCAACTGCAGTTATGCCAGACAACTCGTTTAAGGAGGATTTTAGTCTTTCAGATTTTCAAGGAAAATATGTGCTTCTTTTCTTTTACCCTCTAGACTTTACCTTTGTCTGTCCATCTGAAATTCTAGCATTTAATAAGGCTGTTGAGGAATTTAGTGAAAATAACTGCCAGCTCATAGGTATTTCAATAGATTCTGCATTTTCTCATCTTGCATGGAAAAACACAAAAGTCAATGATGGCGGTATAGGCAACATTCAATACCCACTTGTTGCTGACCTTGATAAATCTATTTCAAGATCATATGAAGTTCTTCTTGATGCAGGTATTGCACTCAGAGGACTCTTTCTCATCGACCGTGAAGGTATCATTCGCCATCAGGTGGTAAATGACCTTCCCCTTGGCCGCAACGTGAACGAAGCTCTACGAATCCTCCACGCACTTCAATTTACCGAAAAACATGGAGAAGTTTGTCCTGCGAACTGGAACAAAGGTGAAGAGGCAATGAAGCCAACCGCAGAAGGAGTTGCTGAATACCTCACCAAACATGCAGCTAAATAACATGTTTTACATATGCCACAGGGAGCGCCTTTTAAAAATGCTGCCTGTGGCCTTTTCTTTCCTAAACAAATTACGGCGATGAGGTTCAATGCATTGTTTTCTTTATCTGTACAAATAAGTGCACTAGCCCCCTGTAAGTACCCATACCCATCTCAATCAACAATTATAATGAGTCGTTTGAAGTTCTCAAAATAAAGATACTAAAGAATTTGCATTATTTCACATGGACCTAATCTACAAATTATCAGAATTGCTAATATCTACATATGACACATTGTAGTATTGAAAATGAAATCGCGAATTAATACTGTTACTGAAGATGTGAATTCGGCAAAAGGAATAAAAGTGAATACAAACAGACACTCATAATTGTCTTAACTTAAAGTTTGGATGAAAATTGAGCGAAAGGCAATACTGCAATGAGTAACAAGAATGCGGTAACAAAATAACGTGAAAAAGCGGGATTAGATTGAATTTACTGAAGTTAATCCAGGGTATTTATCCTGGATATTTATCGTTAAGGAAAAGTGATCTCATCGAAAGGAAAAAACGATTGAGAGTAAAAAAGAAACGGTACGAATAGGCAACAACAAATGGATAACTTGAAGGCTCAAGGAAACCGTAGGTTTGTACGGAGAATAACTACTACGGGTCGTTACAAATTTTCGGCGAATCGAAGAATATCAAAAATCCACCGCGCCCTCCAGCCAACAACAATGAATGGCAGGGTGCGCTTTATAACGAGTGATAGGAACTATTATCGATTTAAAATTCAATGGGATATTAACATGGAAAAGTAGGAACATGAATGGGAGAGAGTATGTCGTTGCAATGCAGGTGAAATAGCTCCATCATATTTAGCGATAGCATCCACATATATTGCATTACACTCTCTTGATAAAGAGCAGTATTGATCCAAAAAATTTGTTCTATCTATTTTTTCATGAACTCGACTACGGTAAAAGAGGAAAACCGCCAGTCACCATCTTCTTTATCAACTGTGATATTGACCTCATAGGCATCAGTAAACCGGCCGTCCACAGCCACCCCTTCAAGGCTTAGGGTCGTTATCACTATTGCCCTCTTTTTACTTGGAATATCTATAGCAGTGTCTTGAAAACTAAAAGAGGTGTTAGGTAATCTTTTTTTCAGCATAAGGATGTGATCAGTAACATCCTTTGAACTGAACTCATTATCTAATTTCACAGAATCAATGTGAACTTTTAACGGATCTGCACAAAGTTTTGCAGCCTGAGTAACTTTTTGCAGGGTTTCCAGAACTGACTCTTTCTCGTCCGTCGAACAGTATTCAGCTAAAGAGACAAGGTTATCTTTGATCTTTTTCTCATCGCTTGGCAATAAAATAATTGCGCCGCCAACAAGGATAAAAATGAGCAAAAGAAGAAACAATTTTTTATGGTTCACGGGATGACACCTCCAACGATACGGTCCATGTTTATCTCACCAAATTGGTGACGAGCCATAGATGTTCCACGATTATCACCTACGACATAAACATGCCCAGATGCGACCGTCCTTGGCGGAAGATTCCAATCAGAACGGTAATGAACATAAGGCTCAGTAATTACCTTGCCGTCTACAAACAAGAGTCCTTTTCGAAACTCAACCGTCTCTCCTTGAAGGGCGACTATTCGTTTAAGTAGCATCACCTTTCTACCAGCAAAACGTACAGTTACCACATCGTAATGTTCTGGCTGTCTCAATACATACTGCAACCGCCAGCAGAAGGCAAAAGATCTATCATGGTAGCTGGGCTCCATGCTCTGCCCTTGTATACGTAACGGAATAAGGAGATGGCCAAAAACCACGTAGCTGGCAAGCCCGAGTAAGACAACCCGTATAAAAAATCTTTTGTTAAGAGAAGGAAGGAAAAAATCTCGAACAGGAGACGATGCCATGACGTTACCCTGAAGAAATTGGCAGCTCTATTTAGGAGCCGTACTAAATAACATGGCCATTTATATCCATTTCGTTACGGATCCTAATGCCGTGCCGAATATTACGTGGGCCATATTTTTTTGTGCAATGGCTTAGTAGCTATAAGCGATGCGAAACATGTTATTCCCAGAGAGTACCCTATGATTTTACGGGCTCAAAAGAATGACCCCGTCCCCAATGGTAAAGAAGAATAGCAAAAAACAAGCGCCCTACAGCCGATAACTAAAGGATGGCAGCGGGCGCTTTTAAAGCAATTTGAACAATGACGAACCTTTTACACAACTTCGATAATATAGTAATTCTTCTTACCTTTCTGTATCAGCAAGTATGTTTCATTGATCAGGTCCGATGTAGTGACTAGATATTCCTGGTCCGTTACTTTTGCCTTATTCAAGCTAAGCCCATTCCCTTTTATGGTTCGGCGCAATTCACTTTTAGAGGGAAAAGCCGCTGTTTCTGCTGCGAGTAATTCTACAATCAGAACTCCAGCATCGAGCTTGGCCCGGTCAACTGTATAGGTTGGCACCCCTTCAAAAACTGCCAGGAAGGTCTCTTTATCCAGCTTTGCCAAACTCTCAGTTGTTGCTTTACCAAAAAGGATCTGTGAGGCATCCACAGACATGCTGTACTCTTCTTCACTATGCACCATACAGGTCACCTCTTTTGCCAACCGTTTCTGCAAGGGGCGAAGGTGCGGCGCAGCTTCTTGTTCTTTTGCTAACTCCTCTACTTCTTCTTTACTGAGGAGTGTGAATATTTTGATATATTTTTCAGCATCAGCATCAGATACATTCAGCCAAAATTGATAGAATTTGTAAGGAGTTGTCAGTTTTGAATCAAGCCAGATATTACCGCTTTCTGTTTTTCCAAATTTACCTCCATCGGCTTTGGTTATGAGTGGACACGTAATGGCAAAAGCCGCACCGCTTTCTTTCCTGCGGATAAGCTCTGTTCCTGTAAGGATATTTCCCCACTGGTCAGACCCACCCATCTGCAATCTACAGTTTTTCTCCCGGTACAAATGCAGAAAATCAGTTCCCTGAACCAACTGGTATGAAAATTCGGTAAAAGACATACCTGTCTTGGCTTCTTCACTCAGACGTTTTTTCACACTGTCCTTGGCCATCATATAATTCACAGTAATATGCTTACCAATGTCGCGTATAAAATCCAAGAAACTGAAGTCCTTCATCCAGTCGTAATTGTTTACCAATTCAGCTGCGTTTGCTGCATCCGAGTCAAAATCAAGAAACTTAGCAAGCTGTTTTTTTATACATTCCTGATTATGGCGAAGGGTCGGTTCATCAAGCAGGTTACGTTCTGCCGATTTCCCTGACGGGTCACCTATCATTCCAGTGGCACCTCCGACAAGTGCCAACGGTTTATGACCTGCGATCTGAAAATGCTTGAGCATCATCACACCTACGAGATGTCCGATATGCAGTGAATCAGCAGTCGGGTCAATCCCCAGGTATGCCGAGGTCATTTCTTTTTTAAGCTGCTCGTCCGTTCCAGGCATAATATCGTGTATCATACCCCGCCATGTCAATTCTTCAATAAAATTCATAATTAGGTAATTTAAAGTATTTTTGTAGTGTTAGAAAAGTGAAAACTATATTTAAGATGGTCAATCTTATACCATATGAACGTATTTTTGTCCTGATCATCTTTACCGACCTAGGCCTATAGAATATGGATGAGAAATTCCAGACAAGATTTACTTTAAATATGCATAACAAATTTATTTTTGTTGGCGACAGTAGCAGATATCCATCATGTGGCCGTTCAGAAATCGTGAACGGCAACGATAGAATGAGAGGTGCTATTATACTCAGGCTTTAACTTTTACAGGTTCCCCACCAATTGGCACAATAACTCTTTCACGAGCCAGATCCGCAGCTGCTGTAAAGATAACATCAGTTGAACTGTTTAATGCCGTTTCTGCCGAATCCTGTACAACGCCAATAATAAAGCCTGCAGCAACGACTTCCATTGAGATTTCATTGGGCACACCAAAAAGACTGCAGGCAAGCGGAATAAGTAAAAGTGAACCACCAGCGACACCCGAGGCCCCACATGCGGATATGGTTGCCACCAGGCTTAAAAGTAAAGCTGTTGGAAGGTCTACCTGAATTCCCAAAGTATTAACAGCAGCAAGAGTTAGAACTGTGATAGTGATTGCGGCTCCCGCCATATTAATAGTGGCTCCAAGTGGAATAGACACAGAATACGTATCTTCGTGTAATTTTAATCGTTTACACAGGTCCATGTTAACTGGAATATTAGCGGCAGAACTTCTTGTGAAAAATGCAGTAACGCCGCTTTCACGAAGACATTGGAAAACCAGCGGGTAAGGATTACGCCTTGTCATAAAGAAGACAATTACAGGATTGACGACTAAAGCAATAAACATCATTGCACCTAATAGTACTTGTAGCAGGTGGCTATACCCGGCTAAAGCTGCAAAACCCGTAGTTGCAATAGTCTCAGATACCAATCCGAAAATACCAACAGGTGCAAAACGAATAACAATTTTAACAATCCCTGTAACCGCGTCAGAACAACTGCTCAACAACTCTTTAACGTTTTCTGAGCTTGTTCTGAAGAAGAAACCTAATGCAATAGCCCAGGCAAGGATACCAACAAAATTACCCGTCGCGAGCGCATTTACAGGGTTATCAATTATTTTAAATATCAGGGTGTTCAGAACCTGGCCGATACCATCTGGCGGGGTCGCACTGACAGCGGTTGAAACAAGGGTCAAGGTGGTTGGCATGAGAAAACTCAAAATTACTGCAGTGAGTGCCGCCATGAAGGTGCCAACGAAATACATAAGAATTATTGAGCGCATATTGGTTTGCGCACCCTGTCTTTGTTTGGCAATAGAGGCCATGACAATGACAAAGACTAAAATTGGGGCGACTGCTTTTAGTCCACTAACAAATATCTTCCCAAACAACCCTGCTGAGACTGCAGTTTCCGGTTCTATAACCGCCAATACTATACCAGCTAAAATCCCAATGATAATCTGCTTCACCAAACTACCAGACATAATTTTTTGCAACAAACCTACACCCTGACTCATTATTTTTACCTGTATTGAATTTTGAAAAATTTACCAATAGCTTCTTGCTTAAACCACTTTCCAAGAGAAGAACATATAGCAGCATCCTCAACGATACGTCAACTTCTAAGACAAATACTAGACAATAACTCCATTTCAGAAGAGAATTTTGCGGAATTATGCAATAAGAGGATATACAAACACTATTTCCAAAAATCCAATAAAAATAAATTTTGGTGGTTTGAGGAGGGCGAGAAGAGGTGTCTCGACCTGCGAAAAACTTTGTTGGTGAGAAATCCAGGCTAAGGGAAGCGTTCTCTGAGAAACGGTTATGCTAGAATAATTAAGAACAGAACAGGACAAAAAGAACAAAAAGGACAATATTTAGAATCTCAAATTTAAATTTTTCTTGTTTATCGATCAAAAGCTTGAACTGCACTCAGTATAATGTGAGAGTAATCGCCTTGAAGCAACACACAAAAATTTACTATTTTAAACAATACGCTACCCCCGAGAAGAATCTTTTAATCGCTGGATAATGACAAAGGCCAACGCTGCCAGTTCATTTCGACTCAACTCTTTTTCAAGAGCTGAAAGATGAGCTTGAATTCTAGGAGAAGCATTCAGGTCTTTTTCAGCAAGACGATTGGCTTCTGCCATCTGTTGTTCATTAATACAGTGTACTGATTTTCCACCAAGTAGAGGTATTTGTTCAGGAGCCACAGGATATCTCCTTCGCTAATTGAGGAAAACCACTCACAGAGAAACTACTACCACAACCACAGGAAGATTCATTGGAACTGTTATTAAAACGAAAACCTGCAGAAATTAAATCATCGGAATAGTCAACACTCAACCCTTTCAAATAAGGGAGGCTTTCATTATCCGTTATTATCTTTAGGCCACGACTCTCATAGACGATCTGTTCATTGGAATCTTTTTCTGTTACAATATTCGAATCATAGGTCATTCCGGCACATCCGCCTGTTTTAACAGTAATCCGAACAAAGCCGTCATCACTGCCGTGTTTGCGTAACATATCGTACGCTTTTGCACTAATTGATATCATTATTTTAATAGCTCCCATTCTGTAATAGTAATTGTTCGTTCTCTCTTCTCACACCGATACTATAGGTGCTATTGAATAAAGTAAAAGGGAAGACGTCAATTCTCTCCGCCATGAAGACTTTCTCCCACCCATCAGGAGATGAAGCAGAGTTATGCGGTTTGAATAAAGCTATTTATTCTACCGTCACCGTTGCTCACAATGAATGGAAATATATTGTTTATCTGGAGTTCAGCCTAAGCCAGGAACTTACTGTCGTCCCCTGTTTTTTAGATAATTTTTACCAGATTTTTCTTATTTTACTCATCAATGCCGCATACGCAATCGAAGCCCAGTTGGAAATAACAGGAGAAGCTAAAGGAAAAATAGTGATCACCACCAGGAGAACAGAAAAACATGCTGAAATAACAATCTCCGATAGTGGCACTGGTATGAGCGATGAGATAAGGAGAAAGGTGTTTGATCCATTTTTCACTACCAAGCCGGTCAATAAAGGAACAGGTCAAGGATTGGCAATTGCCAATGATATTATTGTCAACAAACACAACGGATCAATCAAAATAAAAACTGAACAGAGAAAAGGAACAACGTTTGTGCTACGACTCCCGTACCAATCATAAATTTGGAGAGCACTACACCAGCCTTACTATCAAGTAACGACAAATCTACATTTTCAGTTATGATTATTCCTGACTGCTTCGATCAAGTGCAGATTCGGGTTCAGAAAATATTTGTGCCAGGTTATTATCTACAACGTAGATACAAATCTCCTTAGCACCCTGTCTTGAATAGCGATATTTTTTCTGTAGGTTTTCAATCAAGAAGGTTACATCACTCTGAATCTTCTTATCATAGGTCTTGAAATCTTCACGGTTATAATCTTTAATCGCCCTTCTGAAGTTTTCATTTTCCAAAAACGGTTCCAGTACTTTTTCCTTTAGCGTATGAATATATTTGTCATAAAGATATTGATAAAGAGTTGTCTCGGTTATTTTTAGTCCGTCTCGCAACATTTCCTGGGGTAAAGCGGTTGTGGTGTAGCTCTTTTGAACATTATTTCTAAACGTAGTACTAGCGCTTCTGGCGATCTGCAGCCGCACTTCAATCCTTTCAAAATAGTCTTCGGTAATTTCCAGTCGTTCCCCTGTGAACTCGCAGGTTTCAACGGTGTCAGGTTCAAAGTTGACAGCAAAGATATAGTTAACAAGATCCCGTAGAATCTGTTCTTCATTATAATAATACAGCGATTCTTTGACCTCCTGGAGTACTGTATAGTTGTACATCCGAAGAAGAGAATCAAGAAATTCCATCGGTAAGATATCCTTATTTTCTTTGCAATATTTACGAAAAAAGGCTCCAAGCATCGACATATCAATCATCTTGTCACTTCTAGCGTATCTCGAATAAAATTCATTAAACAGACGAATGGAATCTCTTCCTGAATATCCTTTCCACCCGTCTTTTTCCGACTCCTCAATTATCTTATGTCTCCTTTTTGCCGTGAAACTCGCTACATCTTCTTCCATGAGCCACTCTGGAATATATCCTGTATATATCTCCATCTTAAGAAGCTGCAGATTTGTATCACAATAAAGTTTATATTTCTCAGAATCTCCAATCCAATCGTCCATCGCCGCAGACTTCGTACGCAACCGTGTTGCGATAACCACACGGGCAAAATTGTGAAGCACCCGGGGCAAAAAACTTTCATCGATATGTTTACCGAAATTTTCTCGGTAAATATCAACCTCCGTTTGCAAATCAAGGACATAGGGAATATTTATATATTCTACACGGTCGGCAAAAGCGTGCAGATCTTCAAGCAGTTTTTTGTCCTCCGGATTCATTAGGGCAAAAAGTAGTGAATTGACCTGCTCTTCTATATCCTCAACCTTATGGACACCATCACTAATGATGTTGTGCAGTTCCATCAGCCTGTCAGTGTTGTGCGATTTAATATCCATTAAGGCATAAATGCCGTTGTTGGTCTTTGCATATCTGGAATACAGGTAACTTACATGTTTATCGGAAGTAAAAAATGAATCCAGACTGCGCTGAATCATTTGATTGTTCATAACACTATGACGTAGAGGTTTGTCTCCTGGATTAAAAACAGAAACACCCTCCCCAAGACGCCTATTAAATATGTACGGACGAGCAAAAACACACTCCAGTACTTTCAGTGGATCATGATATTTTTTGAGAAGTTCCTGATACAGTGAAACACAAATGGTACAAGGCTCTTCATGGAACAACCATTCGTACCTTTTTTGGGTAAAGAGCTGCCATTTTAATTCATCATTTTCAAAAAGATCATCAAAAAACTGACGACGGATTTCCTTTGGAACCAAAAGCAGTGGATTATCATGACTTGGGCAGGGAACATCGAAATAACCTCCAAGCTCTGCGTCCTCCTGACAGGCACATTTCATCTCATGTGCAAGATCAGTTTTTCCCTCATTTTCAAAGACACAGGCCAGTTTATCCGTAAGCGAGTTAAAACTGTGTAAGCCTCCAACCAGTTGATCACGCTTGAGTCGCCAGACGACCTCGTACCTCGAACCTTCTGGAGAATTTGCATACTCTTCAAATTTTTGTAGAAAATTATTGAGAAAGGTTGATTTCCCACTCCCATGGGGACCGTCAAAAATGTAAATTTTATTCTGTTTTGCCCCAACCTTAAAGCTTTCAACATGACGCATTAAACGATTGGCAAAAAGTCTATCCGCAAAAAAGGCCCTATCTGACCCTTCGACAAACAGTTTACCGCAGTCATATTTAAGGAAATGGATCGATTCAGGATCATCTTCCTGTTCATCCACACCTTCACAGACGTAGGCTTGTATCATATCGGGATAGAGTTGATATATGTCGCGGATATAACGACTCGGGTGCTCAATAACCTCCTGCAGGAAATCCGAAAAGGAGAGAACCGGCGATTGTTTCCATTGCCCTTTCGTCTTTTCAAAATTACCAAATACTTTGGTTAGGTCGCGCATATAATTCCCCTTACCCAGGTTATATAGAGCTGAGTCCGGCTCTGTTTATCAGTTATCACTTGGCAATAATAGTAAACTCGGAAAACGTCATCTTGCCCGTACAGATAGACTCCGGCAATAATTGTTAATTGATTAACACCCTCATAAGTTTTTTGTCCTTCATCGTATACTTCACTCTTTGCCATTTAATTTTTTGTGAAACGACTGGTTCTTGCTGAGAGGCCACTTTCTTAACAGGTTCCGGCTCGTTGGTGAATAGAGTAACCCGCCCCCCCCAGAGATACTCAATCCCCATTAGTGTCCCACCGATATAGTCTCGAAATAGTGGTTTACCTTCAAATAAATGGTTTATCACAAGCGTGTTTTCATCATCGATATCAACCTTCACTGACGGAGGATGATACAGTGAATCTGCAACCATCTGCTTATAATGTCTCGCCTTTTTGGACTTTATATAATATTGCCATGTCATACGTTCTTTATTGAGTTTCTTATCAACAACAAACAACTTATGTAGATCCACAAACTCCTGATCTAAAAAAGTGTTTACGAACATCGAATCACAAAAATTCTCCCTGACATTAAAGATGTAGTCACGGCCCAGACCTGTATCAGCATTAAATTTTTTACGATTTTGTTGATCGGTAAGACGCTGATAATCGTAAGATATTCGGCCTCTATTCACTTGCTCTTCCAGATAATAAAAAAGACGCATCCCAAGAGCATAGGGGTTAAGACCAATCTTCGGTAGTGACGTTACCTTTGCATTAACAGTGGCAAAAGCGACCTCATTACCACTGATTCTGTCATCTTGCAAAAAGAGTGTCTCGTGCCAATAACTTGCCCAACCTTCATTGAGAATCTTTGTTCTGATCTGTGGCTGAAAATAGAGAGACGTCGTGCGAACTATCTCAATCACCGAGATCATCCACTTATTTTCTTCACGGTTAAGAAATTCGGAGTGTTCAGATATAAACTGCAATAAATCAAGGTTCCCGCCACCCTTTTCCCGCTTTTTTACTGCCTTGATATACAACGATTCAAATTCGGCATATCGTAATTTTATATCATCAATAAACCGTGACGTACCATCTTCCCCATAGTCCTTCTGGAATTGATTATATTTTTCTATCTCAGACACATAGCCTGCAATTGAACTGTCATTTTTGGCCTGTATAAAGTTATCGAAATAAAAGTCAATTCTGCTTAATTTACTCTCTCCTGAGGTTAAATTTTCTAGAAGATCGAAATATCCCACCAGATTATCTATTGATCGTGCAAATTCTATAATATAGTCGACCCACCGCCCATGTTCTGAACGGAGTTTTGCTATCAATCGTTTGTCTGAAAGAGCCTTACTCGCAAAATCGTAATCCCAGGTATGGCGAAAATAGAGATTATTTTGGAAAAAATCGATATGGCCTATGACATGATAAAAAATCATCACATTGAGCCAGTCGGGATTGTTATCGTTGTAAAAAGAGATTGGCGGCCGTGTATTTATTACCGTTTCATAGGGATTATTCGGATAGAGTTCATACTGCCCTTGCTCTTTCATTACTTCCACATCCTGAACCCAATAGTCGTACAAGGTAGGGATCATATTTTTCGGGGAAAGCTGAAGGAAATCTCGATTGGTTACAATATATTCAAGACTTTCATCCTGGAACCGCAGACCCGCATCACGGGCCCGTTCTTTGCAGCCTTCCATGATTTTCTTTGCGTGCTGACTTACAAGTTCCATATCACCTCACATAAGACTTACATCATAATTGAATTGTTTTCCTACGTTACGCAATGAGTTCTCTGATCCCGTTTATCAACCGTGTTTCATCGGTATCTTTGGAAATGACGTCCATTCGTAACAAATCTCTTTTTTCTTCAAGAAGACGGGACTTCTTGATATATTTTTCAACCTCGGTCTGGCCGGAAATCCCGTAGCCGTTTTCGGCAATAGTAATGCCGACCCGACTGGCATAGACAAGCATTTTTTCTAGTTCAGGGAGCGCTTTATCTCCCTTGGTATCCCAGTCGTCACCATCAGTGCCATGGAACACATAGATGTTGTTGTCTGTAGCCAATGACTCATCTTCCACAATGTCATTAACCAGTTTATATGCACTGGAGACCTGAGTCCCCCCAGCGACAGTGGAGTTATAGTAGACCTGAAAATTCTCAACCTCTTTAGCTTCTGTGTCATGCAGAATAAACCGGGTTTCCACCTGATTTTTGTACTGATAGGTCAACCAGGAATAAATGAGGACATGTTGATTAACAATCAACTCGGTGGGCTTGCCCCCCATCGAGCCAGAATAATCCCTGACAAAGAACACGACCGCCTGAGACTCATAATCTTTTTCTTTTGAAAGAATCCGGTAGATCCGATCATTGGGAGCCATCAATAGGGATTGGGTATCAACCTGTTCCTGTGGGCGTACTCTGCCAAGAGCAATATTAGTTTTGATTATTCGTCTAAGGGTTGCTTTTTTATCAAGAACCTGCCCAAATCCTCTGTTCTGATCGGTAAGATCGTAGGTATATTTGGTGAGCGATCGCTTCTTGCCCTTATCTTTCAGGTTTGGAAGTTCAAACTGTTCTGTCAATATCCGGCCTAAATCATAGGCGTTTGACTCAACATCATGCTCTCCACCCTCTCCCTGACCGGCACCTCCCTGCCCCCCAGACTCAGGTCTGACCTGCTCTTCACCAATGACCTCTCCTTCCTCACCATCACCGGTTCCACCGTCACCTGATGCGGGATCCCCATCGCCCTCGCCTTCACCCTCTTCGTCTAACCGCACCTTGTCGTGGAACAGCTTTTCCTCAACAGTGGTTGGCACAATAACAATTTTATCATCGCCATCCTTGCTTGGCTTGACCATCTTGCCGACCCTGATTTTTCTTGGAAAACCATCTTTTTCTCGCTGTTTGTCTCTTTCAAGCAGATAGTCGAGGGACTGCACAGTGGTGAGCGCAACAAGATTAGGAGGTGAAGCGTTATGCAGCATCTGAAGATCATTATAACTATAGATGCTTTTTTTAACTGGCCTCCCAGGCTGACAGTGCCCACCATCAAGCCCCAGCAAATCCATTTCATAACGGATCTTTTTTTCCTGAGCAGCAGTCAGACCTTGTTCTTTAAGGTGTTGATAGAGTGCATGGAGTTTTCTTTTCATCTGGTGACACCCTGTATAGTAATTCAATTCTGGTGTAACAAAACAGCGCCAGATCGGTGGTCACTTAATTTTCATCAACCTGTGTGCAAAAATATTCAATGGTCTTCTGCGCACAGGTCGTACAATAACCAAGCTTATTGAGCATCGTCTCTATCATCCGATCATAGAGTTTCTGATTTTCCTCGTTAGTGCGATTGGCAAGGGCACCTATAAGACTTCCAGAGCCCGCAATGTCCGACTTAAGGCGTACATCGGTCACCGCTTTTACCAGTTCCAGGTTATCCATGAAGTCATAGTCAGGGCGCACAGAAATCTTCTGTCCGTAAATTTTTCTGATTGAGGTTCTAAATGAGTCTTTCTGCTCTTTGGTTTTAAGGCCAAGGCAGTCTTCCACCGAGTTTATATATCTCTCATCAATCTTTAAGGCCTGTAGTTCACCGGTTTGTGGATTTTTATATTTCCACATCTTATCCACACCGAGATTTTCGGCATCGTTTCCTATGATCATGTTCACATAATTCAGCACGTCCTTGCGAATAGCCAGCGGCTCGTCCATATATGCATTAAACATCTCAGTCATAATACGTTCGCGGTATAAGCCTTTGGCAATCTTAAGATCGTCTAGAAATTTTGCGCGATCCTTTGCCTCAGAGACGTAATCAAGAATCACCCTTTCAATGGCGTGGAAAACGTCATAGGCGAACATGCACTTACCTTCATTGGTCTCAGAACTTTCAAGCATCAGTTGAATCGATCTCCCGAGATTTCTCTGACCTAATCCTTTTTGCCCGAACCGTTTGGTTATGTAATGTTCCTGACTGAGGGTATCGATCACTTCTGAAAGCGTCTTCAGACTCTTTTCTCCGGCCACTTCACCTGCAGCAAGTTTCATTGTTTCAATGGGGGTCAGTTTTTCTGACCTCGGCAATCTGCTTAAAACGACCCCAACCGATGCGGCATAATTCAGATTAGGATCCTGATGCATGGCATCTCCCGTGAGCGTTGTTTTCGATTCATTACCTATGGCATAGGATGTCAGCTCTTTCTGAAGTACATAGTTGGTATTGTGGGACACATAGCAGATACGACATCTATCAACAATTGGCGCCTCTTCTTTTTCTTCAAGAAAACGATTGAATTCGGAGTTATTACTCGTGGCCACAATAAGTGTATCAATTGGCCACTTATAGCCGTCTATCTCAATAGATCTGTTCTGGATAATGCCGAGATACACCTGTACCAGATCTTTTTTATTTTTATAGATTTCGTCACTAAAATGGATACCTCCACCTGCAACCCTTGCCAGCGCCCCCCGTCTAAGATCAAATCTGTACGGATTATTGGTATCAGTAATATGAAGTAGCCTCTGAATCGATTCCTCACCCAGTAGATCAACTGCGGAAGAAGTTATCTTATCTTTTGCAGGATACTTCCCAGTAACCGTACCGAGACTCTCAATTAATGGCACCGGGACAATCTCGATGAAATCAAGCATATCGTCGAGCACTCCATCGGTGTACTCTCTGATGTTATTCCAGATATAGGCAGAACATGCGCCCAAGGGCCGATAATTTTCATCCCATGCTTCCAACAACGACGTCGAGGCACGGTACCTTCTCGCAAGATACTGTTTCGATTCGGCCTGCATCTCATGAAGATTCATGGCGAGAACCATCGGATCTTCATAGGTTTGGGACTCAATAGTTTTTATATTGCCATAGGATCCAAGCTTATCAAGACCCGTAAAACGGAAGGTGTATTTGCGATTTTTTGGGATAGAGAGAAACCCCCGGTACATTCCACATAAATACTCAACCAGAAAGGTTTTTCCGTTACCTGGTTCTCCCACCAAGACAAAAGCCATCTCTTTAGAAGATCCTCCTTGGGAGGCGTCTTTTACAAAAGAGACAAAGGAATTAATCTCATCGTACATTCCGATGATATGTTTTTTCCCCTCTCTGAAGATTTTAAAGTCAAAGGTAGATTTGCCGTTGACTACTACTTTATCAATTTCCCCTTCCAGAACCATACGACTGACACTCTGAAAGGCATTCTCGAATATTCTGTCGCCTTTTTTTACAGCAGTAATATGCTGATGAAGTGAGGCTTTTTCATTTTTGGCCATCGTTCCCCTCCTGAACAGGTGAGATAGATTGATGCGACTGTTTGTTATTCATTATCGGCATAAATCATTTTTTTTTCAAGGGCAGTTAACAAATATTCTCAATAACAAGAGATTGTTCAACCGCTCCAAATCCTGTTTTCTTTGTAAAATGGCAAAGGGATATTAAGCAAAACTGTTAGCGAGGAATAAAGTGTAGAAATCTGGATTAGACCTGACAGTTTTATGCATCAAGTCTTAATCTAGCCTTACATATTAAGTGTAAATTATCTTTGGCAATGTTAACCACATTGGAAGCCCTGCAACTTAGGACTATTCCTGTACACGAAATACGTGATCATACCCTGAAATACCACCAGAAATGAAGCATTCTGAAGGCAGAGATAATTCCAGAAAATTATTGATGGGCACTTTGTGAAAAGGCAGCAATGTACAGGGGCAGAATAGCCCTTAAGCTGTTGTCGCAATTTCTGACGATGGGACAAGGAAGGTGATGAATATTCAGCAAAAAAAGCGTTACCTTTACACACAATAACATAAACAAATTCTGTTGCGTTCGGGGAGCGGTTTTACTCTGTTTGACAACCACTTGGATTTGACTTTTACCCGTGTTGTGACGTATAATTAATGTTAGAGTAGCAAGGTGCCGGTACCATCTCAAGGATATTGTCAATTGCAAATGGGCTTTCTATGCAAACCATTATTGATAAATCAACACAGCAACACCGTCCCATGTTTTTCAAAAGTATAAGTTCATTTCTAATCCAATATCTGGATGATATACAGTATCTGATTATTGAAAAATCTGATCTGAAATAACAGGCCCTGCAATTTCACTGCTCGTATATGCTTAATTGCTTTGCAGTGGGAATGTTTGGGGGTATGTCTGGTTTGACCTGCAATCCTGTAATCATTTTCGGGCAGCCGAATTCTTTGAGATATCAAGATCCCGCGGAGTACTTGTCATCATGAAATTGGAATCTATCGCTACAATAAAACATCAGGATCATCTTCGCGAGAACATGTATACAGTATCCGTGTTCGAAGCAAAGAATAATGGGCAGGACTTTGTGTTAAAGACGTATAATAAAACACAAACAACGGAACTATACGGAGATTCCGGTTTATTTGTGGGGCGAAGTATTCTCTCAATGGCTCAAGAAGACCAGAGGGACCACGTTTTTCACGCTTTCCAACGAGTGTGGAGAACCGGTATACCCGCACACCACCAGCCCCCCGGCTATAAAGAGGAAAAACCGGGACGATTTTTTGAAAAATTTATTTATCGTTTATCAAATGGTGATATAGCTGTCATCTACAGTAATAGGCCAGTACATGCAGTATTTAAAAATATGTTGAAAATTACCAAGGAATTTCTCTCCCTTATCGCCCATAGTTTTGAAGGATTTAATTTCACAATCGCCAATGATTACAAGATCACTGATATTAACCAATCCTTAAGGGAGCATAGTCCTCATGATATCATAGGAAAAAACTGTTTTACGGTTATCCATGGTCTTGATAGTCCGTGTTCCTGGTGTATCAGGGAAAAAGTCCTTGCCGGTAATCCGGCCAGTTTTGAAATCCAGAGTCCTAAAAATAATCGGTGGTATTGTTATGTTATCAGTCCCAGTGTGGATATTACTGGAAAGATATCTGCGCAGCAGGTTATAGCCATAGATATTAACGATCGAAAGATTACAGAAGAGAGACTTCTCCAGGAGAAGAACGTAGCACAATCTGTGACTATCAAACGATATGGGCTGGATAAGATTGTGGGACAGAGCCGACAAATACTGGAAATATTTGCAATCATAAAAAATGTTGCTGCATTAGATATCAGCGTGCTTATTTGCGGCGAGTCAGGAACGGGCAAGGAGCTTGTTGCCAGAGCCATTCATAACCTTGGGAAAAGGAAAAATAATGTATTTCTGCCTGTGAACTGTGGCGGGATTCCCGAGAACCTGGTGGAAAGTGAGTTCTTTGGATACAAAAAAGGGGCATTCTCTTGCGCAAATACCGACAAGGCAGGTTTTTTAGAGATAGCAGACAGGGGGACATTGTTCCTTGATGAAGTTGGAGAAATTGATTCCAAAATGCAGGTGAAGCTGCTTCGTTCTCTAAACGGTGACGGATATACCCCACTGGGGAGTAACCTGCCTGTCAAAACAAACCTGCGGATCATATGCGCGACTAATGAAAATGTGCAGAATTTGCTCAAAACAGGTCGTCTGCGCCCAGATTTTTTCTATAGGATAAATGTGGTATTAATCAAGCTTCCTCCGCTCAGAGAGCGCAGAGATGATATCTCATTACTGGCAAACCATTTTTTTAAGAAATTAAAAACCGACGGCTCTTCTGCTCACCTCCCGTCGCATGTGGTACAGGCATTGCTAGAATATGACTGGCCAGGCAACGTTCGTGAACTGCAAAATGTCATATACCGATATGTAGCTCTGAATCGTCTTGATTTTGCAGAAAGTTATTCGGCTGGAGAGAGTGAAAAAGAAGAGAGCTCGGTCGGTGAATGTATTGGCGAATCACCCTCCATTTCCCTGCGCGAATTGATGGAAGAGTATGAAAGAAAAACTATTATCCATCACCTTGAGAAAAACCAATGGCAACGTGGCAAGGTCGCCACAATTTTAAAGATTAGCCGAAAAACTCTCTACAAAAAGATTACCAAACTGGGCATCAGTAACAACCCATAACGACCCATCATGGGTCCTTTAATACCCATTGTAGATATACCCCAGCATTTCAGTAAATTAGTCTCTATAAGACCTCGCCTTCGGGGCATAATGTTCCCAATCCTTTGCCTGGTTTGCCTCGTAAATTATTGGGTCTACTGAATACCTCCTCTACTGTCTCAGACGTTACCGGCCAGCTCTCCATTCCCTTCAAAGAAGGCATTAGCCTCTCTGTGTTTAAATGGCGCGATTGTTGCGTCTATTAAAGCAATCCAACTTTTAAGATGGAAGAAAGATCATTTGGTTTATCCGTTGATAACATCGCGTGCTATGCATTTCTTGCAGTTTTTTTGAGATAGTTTCTGCTCCAGTACAGGGCAGAAAGCCAAGATTATATTAAATACCCGGCTAGTAAGATCTAAGTACCTTGGGATAAATTGGTTTTGTTGAAAAAAAATCAGGAGATGATCTGCAAGGTACTACTATTCAGCCGCAGTTGCTCTATGTTGGTATGGACGTTGACGTATCCCAGACGTCAACCTTACACTGCGGCATAGGAATTGGGGGGGGGAACAGGGGGTTTGTTATGATTGCACGAGTATCTTTTTACAGTTTGATCATTACGTTTGCAGGACTTCTCCTATTGAGCAATGGTGCCTTTGCCGAAAGACCAGAGAACACTGGAGGAGGAGGCGATAAAATCGTTCCACCGGACTATGGGGACATAGTTATTCTCTACCGTGACACGAGGGGTGTCCCTGAACTCACAGATGCAGTACATGCAGATGCAGAAGATGAATATTCAGAAATAATAGGAGGACTGTGTCGACAGCCGATTCTCTCTCCGCAGTACTTTATTAT
This sequence comes from Desulforhopalus sp., assembly GCA_047619065.1. Taxonomy (GTDB): domain Bacteria; phylum Desulfobacterota; class Desulfobulbia; order Desulfobulbales; family Desulfocapsaceae; genus Desulforhopalus_A. Next base: position 31,251 of record JBLHNA010000024.1, on the reverse strand, counting down.
TAATCCAGGGTGTCTGATGACTAATCCGGAGGTATCTGGAGAAGACGCTCAATGTTTGGCGGAGGTTGATCCGGAGACATGCGTCCCGCTGCCTGAGTACAGCTTATATCTGCAGGAGGTCGACTTTGGGCGTATCAGCCTTGCCCGTTCGCCAGATCAGGTGTTTGATGCCCAGCTGGACGAGGCTGTCTTTAACCTGACCACAGCCGGCTGCACCAGTCTGGACCCGACGGGCCGAATGGTATACAGCAGCCTCATTGATGGTGAGGTGGTGAGTCACACCATTGATAGTCCTCTGCAGAACCTGGCGATCTATCGAAAATTAATGACGGATGGTGAGTTGCATGATTCACTTTCATTAGAGGGTGGCTGGATGGTCACCGCCGCGGTAGCTCTTGGTGCTGCCTCGGATAAGGAGGGGGAAGTGACTGTCGATCTGGTCTCCTACCTGAACATGATTTTCGGTTTCACCGCTGATGGCGCACCATCTGCTCTTGATACAATATGCATTGATGTCAGGGAGGAGGTTAAAGGGAAAATCGAGGTAAATCAGAAGTGTTATCTTGACTATGGTTCATACATTTACAATAGGGACGATAATTTCATGTCCCTGCCCAGTCCCCCATATATTCCCTCGGATGCTCCAAAGGATGGCACTTTTGAATATATGATGGTAACTGAGACAGATCCGTATACTACAGTGCAGACGGTAGATACAATGCTCAATGTTGTTCCCGAGCTAGCTGATACCTGGGTTGGAGACAATATTAAAGCATTTGCAAAAACGGCCGATGACACCCGTGCGGTTATTGAATTTATGCACACCTATGAGGTGGCCGAGGACTATGCCACACCACTTAACTGCACTTCTGAGCCCGATATGTATTATGACGTATCGATAAGTGAAAAGTCCGGCCTCCAGGTCCCTCGCCGCATGGTTGCGGGAACTGAAGGAAGAGAAGGCGTAGTGACAATTCAAAATTCTGGACCGGCTGTAGCATCGGGCGCTGTCAAGTTGATCGGAACAACGGAAGAGGGTGACATTGTCGGGTCGCTTTACCGAATGGTTGATAACGTTAGCACTGGCGAAGAGATCTTTATCGATGACAACAATTATCAGGAACAATTCGTAGATCTTTCTGCAGGAATGAGTGTCAGCTGGACATTCTATTTTAGTATGGATTTTCAAACAACTATTACCTGGAAAGCAGAAATTATAGCCGTCGATGATGTCAATGATGACAACGACAGCGTTGAAAAGATCACCATAGTCACCGAACCCAAGGGAGGTGGGGGCCACTAATTTTCAGCATAGCCAAAGGCACAGTCAGCTTTTGTTGATTGTGTCTTTGATTGGGTGACATGGCTTGCTGATAGAGAAGAGTCAAATGAATACCTATCGGCTGGAGGACAGCATAAATGTGGTGAGGTGGTTGCCAATGCAGTTCAAATTGCAGCGACCATGATAAGAAGAAAAATAAAGTAGAAACCTTGGTTCACAACAAAGGCAGCAGTGAGTGAACCACTATAGCTCAACTGGATTCAAGATGAGACAAAATAAAGTGATTCATTTATGATGAAAAATACTCGAAAAAGAACAATTTCCGAGGCTCTTTTGTGTCTGGTTTTGCATCAAATTATATGTTCTGATGCATTTTAAGTATCTCACGAAAAAACAGAATGTTACATTATACATTCAAGACTACTATGCAGCCATAGCTTTTGAGTAGATTCTATTAGGTGCTTTGGAAGATACTACTTTCGTGTTCTCAAGTTTACTGATTGATATTGCCAGGTCAAAACATCCAAAATAGCAATAAAGCTTTAACCGAATATGTCTACTGTATCTAGGAAGTCATGCTTCCCCAAATACCTAACAACAAAAAAGGAATTTGAGAGTAAAGCTTGTCCATGAAAATATTTTGCACGGTGTTGTCTGATTAAGTCGAGATTAGCAAATGCAATGTGCCAGATTGAGTGAGGATTTTTTACAAATAAAGAATGAAAAGTGGGGCAACTCTATACCTTGCCCCACTTTTAGAATCTACTTGAAAATTTCAGCCAGGTGCCCTAATCCTTCATCCGTTAATTTTTCAACAGGGATGAAACGCAGTGCGGCAGAATTAATGCAGTAACGAAGTCCTGTCGGAGCGGGGCCATCTTCAAATAGATGTCCCAGATGGGAATCACCCTGCCTACTTCGCACCTCGGTTCTTACCGAAAAAAGAGAAATGTCATCTTTTTCCACAATGTTTTCATTTACCAGTGGACGGGTAAAGCTTGGCCATCCTGTTTTAGAATCGTATTTATCCAAAGAGCTAAAAAGAGGCTCATTTGAGACAATATCCACATAAATTCCAGGCTTCTTATTGTTCCAATAGTCATTGCTATATGGTGGCTCAGTACCATCTTCCTGGGTTACTTTATACTGAAGTGGGGTAAGCGCTTTTTTAAGACCGCCTTTACTCACAACTTTTGTCTGAACCTCTTTTTCATTGCCCCAAACTTTTGCGAGAAACTGATCCCTTCCAGAACGCGATCTGTAATATTTGTATCTAATAGGATTTTTCTTGTAGTAATCCTGATGATATGCTTCGGCTGGGTAGAATTTCACATCACTGAGAATCGGAGTAATAATTTCTTTTTTGAAAAGTCCACGGCCCATTAGATCTGCCTTAGACTTCTTTGCTATCATTCTCTGCTTGTCATCTTTTACAAAGATTGCTGTGGTATAACCATGCCCACGATCAACAAACTGTCCTCCTGCATCCGTCGGATCCACCTGTCTCCAGAACACATCCAACAATTCTTTATAGCTTATGACCTTTGGGTTATATGAAACTTCAACGACCTCAATATGCCCACCCTTCATATAGCTCTGATAATCCGGGTTTTCAGAATGGCCACCCGCGTATCCTGAGACGACAGCTATAACTCCCCTATGCTTTTCAAACGGCTTTTCCATGCACCAGAAACAACCCCCAGCAAAGATGGCTTTGGATATCTCAGCCTCGGTCCCGCTCATTACTATTTTTCCCACTTCTGCTTCAGGTGCACTTGTATTGTTAGCCACAACGCTACCAACTGCAGCAAATCCAATGCATAGTATTATGATTACAAGAGATTTCATTCTTCACCTCACTCCTTTGAGTTATCATGCCCTGCATAATTACTGCATCTTTTTCATATCGCTTTCCATGGATGTGTCCATTTCCGGTTTCATGGTATCGGTCATCTCTGCATCCATCGCTTTGTGATCCATCTTCTTCATAGAGTCATCGTGGCTCATTTCGGACTCCATGGTTCCTTTTTTCATTTCGTCCATTCCCATCTCTTTTTTTTCTGCACATCCAGACATTACAAACACAGTAATCAGTGCAACAGCTGCCAACATTTTCATTTTATAATTTTTCATCATATTTCCTCCAAAAAGTAATCTTACTTACAGCAAGAGGCCTTTCCCCTTACGGAGTACAATGGGCACGCCATGTAAAGGGTGATTAAAGGAAATGTAAAGATTAGATAAAGATAAACTGTGAGAGATGGCAGTGATTCGCAATCTTGTCCGTTGTTGGACAAGCCGGGTAGAATAATAAGGAGATAAATTTAGGAATGGGGTGCCAGGCAGTCAAATGCCTCAAAGAGGTATTACGCTGACCCCCGGATATCTTCCCGTTTTTCAGCGTTAATCTTCATGAGGCATGAATCGCTAGTTGGCTTGGTGCTATCCCTTTATCGAAAATGTTCTCAAAGAGATATATCCGGTGTTCCGCAGTAACCACGGCACTCAGCGTTCATTATTTTTGAAAGGATTCAGAAACAGTACGGGGCAATGGGCACGTTTCAAAACACGTTCTGCGACACTACCCAGTAGAATCTTTTCCAGTCCCTTCACACCGTGCGTGCTGATAATTATCAAATCTGATTCCTTTGCTTGAGCAAATTCTACTATTTTCTCTACCGGATCTCCGATTACCACTTTACCGGTACATGTAGGACACCTTTCTTTATTATCTGCAAGGATATTTGACATTCTCTCTTCTGCATCCGTTATGAGCTTAGCCTCACACTCCTGTGCATACGGAAAACCCACCATCGAATCACCCGCATAAAAATGGACAGCATGAAGAAAATGAATCTCCGCAGCTAATTTATTTGCCATATAGACTGCATAATCAACCAATTTGTTAGTTATTTCTGAAAAATCAACTGGAACAACAATCCTTTTAGTCTCTTTCATTTTCGGTCCTCCTGTTAGATTTTTTAATTTAGTTAAAACCAATTATTTCTCTTTTACTTCTCACCGCTCTTGATAGAGATGAATAGACTTTAGACCTCATAATGCACGGACTGTGCCATAACTAGTCTCTATCCATAGATGAAAAATTTTTTCTAAATCGAGGCGCTCGATGAATTTAAACACAGGCATATATCTGATATCTCGGAGTCTCATGCCTCGCTTACCGGAAGATTAAATTTTGAGAGCAACGACGAGTTAGGGAAAAAGGACCATTTATGGACAGACACTAACTAAAATATCAGCCGATTAGATGACTTCAGCATACGAGTCCCGAAACGACGGTACACTATCTATGAGCATACTCTTCCCTTTCCTCTCATACTACTGGAACAGTTTATGCTATTCCAAAGGGGACAACAGATCATAGAGATAGCATTATTTCCTGACTTATCGCAGAGGAAAAACGAGGCAATAACAGCAAAGGCGTTAGTGGCGAACGACGAGACAATCCTACTGAATTTATGAGCAAATAGTCTTGACCAAAATGGCTATGTGGTCACAAGGGCCATTGATGGAGATCAGGCTATCAAGCTTTTAGATGCTGAAAGTTTTGATTTGGTAATCACAGAGATTCAGATGGGGCAAACAAACGGTTTTGGGATTATTTGAAAAGAAAAAAATAATATTACAATCATTACAAATCTTTAGAAATATTCGCATAAGGAAGATATTTTTCATTTCGGCACCGATGTTTTTTAAATCAAACCGTTTTCCTTAAGTGATCTGCTTGAACGACTACAGTTATAGAGCTTGAAAGGATGTATCCCACCTGCATATCCATCGAGGAGGGTCACAATGCAGAAGAAGTGTCAGAAATATTTCCAAAGTGTAAATCAATCGCTTTCCTGAAACAGCATTATTGATTGCTGTGAGCATGGGTTCTACCTTCGGAACATAAAGGAAAAAACAAAGCATAATATTTTCAACAACAGGAGTCGACACATGGGGCAGCACAACCTGAATCGCATTATGAACCCCTTAAATATTGCCATAGTAGGGGCAAGTGAAAAGGCAGGCACAATCGGTCATTCCTTGATGTCCAATCTACTGGAAGGAGGGTTTCCCGGGGCAATACTTCCGGTGAATCCCAAATATCGAAAAGTACTTGGCTACCAATCATATGGCTCGGTCGCCGATCTGGAAAAGGGAATAGATCTAGCGATCATCACCACACCCATCCATACTGTGCCGGAGATCATCCGGGAGTGTGTCAACAGACAGGTCGGTGGGGCTATCGTTATTTCCGCAGGCGGTAAAGAAATTGGCGCGCAAGGAATCGAGATTGAGCAGAAAATCCGAGACATTGCACTTCCATCAGGGTTTCGTATCATCGGGCCCAATTGCCTTGGTGTAATACAACCCAGTGGGAAGCTAAACGCTACCTTTGTATCCGGGATGCCTCAGTCCGGCAATCTCGCCCTTGTTTCCCAGAGCGGGGCTATCTGTTCCTCGATACTTGATCTGGCATTCAAAGAGCGAATAGGTTTCAGCCATTTTGTCAGTATTGGTTCAATGCTGGATGTGGATTTTGGGGATATGGTTGATTATCTCGGCAACGATTCTTCGGTTAAAAGCATCCTATTATATATTGAAAATTTAACAAATTTCAGAAAATTTATGAGTGCGGCTCGTTCAGTGTCGCGGGTGAAACCCATCATTGTGCTGAAGGCAGGTAGGAGTATTGCTGGTGCAAAGGCTGCTGCGTCCCATACTGGAGCCATGGCCGGAGAAGATGCAGTTTATGACGCGGCCTTCAAACGGGCAGGTATTGTCCGGGTGGACACCATCGAAGAGCTTTTTGATTGTGCAGAGCTGATGGCCAAACAGCCACGGCCTCGCGGTCCGCGTCTGGCCATAATCACCAATGGTGGTGGACCGGGAGTGATGGCGGCTGATTTTCTTTCCAGCCACGGACATGAACCTGCACCTCTTGATACTGAAACACGAACAAAACTCGATAATATCTTACCCATGTGCTGGAGTCGCAACAACCCCATCGATATTCTCGGCGATGCTCTAGCGGATAGATTCCTTCAGGTCCTGGATATTTGCCTTAGGTCCCATATTTTTGACGGGGTACTGGTAATCCTCGCACCCCAGGCTTTGACAAAACCCATGGATGTTGCCAAATCCCTTGTAGATGAGATGAAAGGCCATCAATTCCCTGTTTTTGCCAGTTGGATGGGAGGAAAAAGTACCACACAGGCGGTGGAATTTCTGAATGAATCAACTATTCCAACTTTTGACACTCCTGAAAGAGCAGTTCGCGCCTTCCTGCATATGGTCACCTTTGTCAGAAATCAGGAACTGCTTCTCGAAGTACCACCAAAAATTAACTGTGATTTGGTCTTTAACCATAAAAAAGCGAAAGATCTTTTGACTGGTCCACAAAAAGAGGAGTTCCTGGCAGAAGCAGATGTCCGGGCGATATTAGCAGCCTACGGCTTACCGGTTATTAAGACAGAAGTAGCAAGTAGTGAAGAAGAGGCCTCTCGACTCAGTAGCGACATGGGTTATCCGGTGGTCTTAAAACTGTTGTCTTCGGATATCAGCCATAAAACCGATGCTGGTGGCGTTCATCTGGATCTTCGTTCCGGTATTGATGTGCGGAGAGCTTTTAAGCAGACCATAGCTTCAGCAAAGCGGTATAAACCAGAAGCCCGGATCGAAGGGGTTCTTATACAACCTTATCTTGTAAATCCGGACTTTGAAATTCTGCTCGGGGCAAAAAGGGATAAAGATTTCGGACCGGTAATCCTTTTTGGCATGGGGGGTATCTTCACCGAAGTACTCAAAGACCGGGCACTTGGATTACCTCCTATGAATAGGCTGCTGGCAAGGCGTCTGATGCAGGAGACCAAGGCCTTTACCTTATTGCAGGGCTATAGAAAACTCCCGCCAGCCGATTTCGAGAAACTTGAAGAGATGATCATCAGGTTATCCCAGCTTCTCATCGATTTCCCGCAGATTTACGAATTGGACATGAATCCGATTTTGATCAAAGACGGTAACCCCATCGTCGTTGATAACCGCCTGCTGGTAGCGCCTACAAGGACTCCTTCTCCTCTGCATCTTGTGATCAGCCCGTATCCAGGAAAAGATGAGTCCCAGATGGTCACTGAGAATGGTGTTAAGCTTTTTATCCGACCGGTAAAACCCGAAGACGCACAACTTTATGTTCATCTCATTGAGGCGCTGTCACCAACCAGCATCTATCACAGATTTTTTGGTGTAATGAACGTACTCCCGGCAGCGATGCTCTCCCGGTTTACTCAGATCGATTATGACCGCGAGATTGCTCTCGTAGCCATCGATCAGGATCCAAAGATGGAAAGAATGCTTGGAGTTGCCAGGATTATTGGCGACCCAGACGGCCTGGAAGGAGAAATCGCTGTCCTGATCGGTGACGCCTGGCAGGGACAAGGTATCGGTGCCAGCCTAATGTATAAGTGTCTGATGATAGCTGAAAAACGTGGATACAAACATATCCAGGGTACTGTTTTGAAGGAGAATACACACATGCTTGCCCTTGCGAAAAAACTCGGATTTAAGATTAGCAATAGTCAAGATTCTGGAGAATTTAAGATTGAGATCAATTTCAGCATCCCGGAATTGGTGGAGAACCTGTCAACTCAATAGCATCTCTCTTTTACTGAATATTGGTCGAACTGCAACACAATCAAAAATAAGAGCTGGAACCTGAAGAACCAAGAATATTTCGTTTAGAGGCAAACGTTAATTTAAGGAGCCAAAAATGACAGATCAAAAGAAAATGCCAAATTCAAAGGCTTAAACTTGTTGCGACCCTAACTACTGGGCATTCAGATGCTGAATGCTCAGAAACTCGACCTTGTATGACCTTTCTGTTCGTCGGCTCACATCTCTTCAAAGTCTCTTTGCATTCCTATCTCCACTTAAGGTTAATGCTCTAATGCCTCCAAACCTCACCCCACGCAATGCTCTTGCTATCGGTTAGTATTTTATGTTAAGCCTAAAATTCAACACAGGAAGGCCCTTACCTTTTTGCCTGTTAATTGCGGCGATGGTCAGCACCACGATTATACATTAATGAAGCAAATCGCCCCACCCTTTCCCAAAAAAGGAAGCCACCCATGAAGAAATCTCCCAGAGAAATAGAATATAACAAATCAGTAACGAACAAATTTAATATTTACAACAGTCTGTTTCTGAGTCTGCCTTTTCAGAAGATTAGCAATATCGGCATACTTATTCCCCTACTGAATCATGAGTGTAGAAAAGGACTTGAATCGGGAAAAGAGCCATTGGAAATACTGGATACATTTTTCAGGGTTCACACAACTTTTGAATCAGAAGAAGAAAAATTAGATTTCATGTTTCGGGTAATCCAGTTTGTTGAAAGACAGGTTGTCCTGTTTGACAGCGCTGAAGATGCTGCATTTGCGCAATTGCTCAAAGATGGCGACCATATGTCCCTCCCAACTTGTATCGAAATTGCAGATATTAAAAATATCACCCCTTTTCTCATTCAGAAAATGTCAGATTTCAGTGTTCGAATCGTCTTCACCGCACATCCGACGCAGTTTTACCCCCGTTCAGTTCTGGATATCATTGAAAAATTAAGAGTTCTTGTTCGTGAAAATAAAATAGATGAGATTGACCTTACCCTGCAACAGTTAGGTTTAACATCTATCATGAATGTGAGAAAACCTACGCCCCTTGATGAAGCCAAAAATATCATCTATTTTCTGCGCAGTGTCTATTATGACGCTGTGGGCGATTTGTATGCCCGCATCAAAGAAAATTTGCCGACCAATGATTTTGATAATCCCGAAATTATCCAGCTTGGTTTCTGGCCAGGTGGAGACCGGGACGGTAATCCCTTTGTCACTGCAAAAATTACCGCGCAGGTGGCGGATGAACTTCGAATGACATTGATGAAATGCTATTATCATGAAGTCAAAGGCCTGGAGCAGAAACTGACATTTCGAGAGGTAGATGATCAAATTGCCACCTTGAAGGCACAGCTCTATTTAACCATGTTTGATCCTTTACAAACGCTATCGGTAGAGAAAATACTCAGCCAGCTGAATAAGATTAAAGACCTATTACGAAATAATTATGATGGGTTATACCTTGATGACCTGGAAAGTTTCATTGATAAAGTGAAAATTTTCAAAACACATTTTGCAACACTTGATATACGCCAGAATCATAGCGAACATGAAAATGTAATTACTGAAATTCTCAAAAATGAAAAGCGGATCAATAACAGCTTAAAAGAACTGTCAAAACAAGAGCTGGTTTCAATTCTTGTTCATGAAAATTTTGACGTCCGTGCAGATCATTTCACAGAAGAGATAGCCAAGGATACGATTCAAACCATCGAACAGATAAAATCCATACAGGGAAAAAATGGAGAAGCTGGATGTAACCGTTATATCATCAGCAATTCCGAAGATATTTTTTCTGTCCTGTACGTTTTTGCCCTGTTGAGATGGTGTGGCTGGAAAGATGAAAAGATACCCGTTGATATCGTTCCATTGTTTGAATCAATGGACGGCATGAAGCATGCGGAGTCGATCATGCAGACACTGTTTGATATTCCGGAGTACAGGTCCCATGTTCGATATCGCAAGAACAGGCAAAACATTATGTTGGGATTTTCTGACGGAACTAAAGATGGCGGATACCTTCAGGCCAACTGGTCTATCTTTAAGACGAAAGAGGTGCTGTCTGCTGTTTGTGACCAAAATGATATCAAGGTTATTTTTTTTGATGGCAGGGGCGGACCTCCTGCCCGTGGTGGCGGGAAAACCCACCGGTTTTATGCATCGCAGAGCCGAAGGATTGCTAACCATGCCATCCAATTGACCATTCAGGGTCAGACGATTACCAGCCAGTACGGTACCCGAGCCCATTTCATACATAATTGCGAACAATTATTGACTGCAGGTCTGTCACATGGATTATCTGGAGAAGAGGTTGATATCTATGAAAAATCACGGAAAATATTAGAGAGATTGGCGAACTTAAGCTATGACAAATATGTGGAACTCAAAAATCACAAACAGTTTCTCCCCTATCTCGAGAATAAAAGTACCTTAAAATATTACGGCATGGCAAATATCGGCAGCAGACCGGCCAAAAGAGGAAAAACGGCCAAACTTACCTTACAAGATTTAAGAGCAATTTCATTTGTGGGGTCATGGAGCCAGCTCAAGCAAAATGTGCCCGGATATTTTGGAATTGGAACAGCCTTGAAGGTCCTGGCAGATGATATCGGCATCGAGATATTGCAGGAATTATACAGAGAGGTGCCATTCTTTAAGGCCTTAATTCTCAACAGCATGATGTCCATGTCAAAATGCTATTTTGAATTAACTACATATATCCAAAGAGATGAGGAGTACAAAGACTTCTGGAATATCTTATTTGAAGAATTTGAACTGTCAAAACAGATGGTACTTCTTGTTTCCAAAAACCGATATCTGATGGAAGAGGAACCGATATCAAATCGTTCAATAAAAATCAGGGAAAATATTGTCCTGCCATTACTGACAATCCAACAATATGCCTTTCAGAAAATTGAACAGAAATCAGCCCATATTCAGTCATATGAAAAAATAATTCACCGCTCATTGTACGGCAATATTAATGCAAGCAGGAACTCCGCATGAGATTGGCGAAGAATATGTTTACCGATTGATCTTGAACGAGGTAGCCCCAATATCCCATGAATATTTTATTCAAAGGGGGAAGAAAGAATTACAGCTTGTGCAGAAATGATTTACATATTTGGGTAAACTTTTCTCCAAAGGCGGGCAGATATAAACCGCTGATCGACATCGTTGTTGTGAGTTACTTACTAAACTATAGTGTCCCACAAAACTCCTCGTTCAGCGGTTCATCTCAACTCGTGAAATTTTAGGGGTTAGTAACGTTACCTTTCAGACCGATTTGTTCTGCCACTTCCTGCATACCCATGATCGTGTCGAGAATCAAATCCGTGACTTGAACATCGAGCATTTCTGCCCCCCTCTCAATAATCGAACGGTCCACACCTGCGGCAAAACGTTTATCTTTCCACTTTTTCTTCACCGACTTGGGAGTCAGGTCCAATACACTTTTAGATGGACGGACGAGTGCAGTCGTGGCGACTAAGCCAGTCAATTCGTCAATGGCATAAAGTACCTTCTCCATCTCGCTCTTAGGTTCAATATCAGTACAGATCCCCCAACCATGGCTCACTACCGCTCGTATGTATTCTTCCGGCCAGTCATGCTCCCTTAAAATTTCTTCTGATTTCTTGCAATGCTGCTCAAGGAACTGTTCGTAATCTAAATCATGGATTAGGCCAATGATCCCCCACTTTTCCTCATCATCTTTTCTTTTCCTTGCACAAAACCTCATCACACCTTCTACGGACAAGGCATGCTTAACAAGACTCTCTGTATGGTTATACTTTTTCAGCAGGCTAAAGGCCTCGTCCCGGGTTGGTATTTCCGACATCGGTAGTTTCCTTTTTAATCTAAAATTAGAGTGTAAACTAAATTTTGCAATTGACTAGTCCGCCGGAAATGCGAGGCAGCGAAGTTGAAGACGTATAAATATACTTCAAAGCTTCGATAACAAAGCAGATTCGGTGGAATTGTTAATCCCGGAGGGTAGCAAATAACAGAAAAATTGTACTCATGGAAAGATGAGTTTCTAAAGTGATTATTATGAATGCAACATTCTGTTTTTCCATGCTAAATAATTTTTCTGTACTTTGTGTATGCAAGATTTAGGTGTATAGTTTTCCAGCTTAACTCTGAAGTTTTGACAACTGTACCAAAATTCAGATATCTCCCATGACCTGGAAAGACTGATTGGAAATATGGTAACTGAATTGAGTAGATCTGTCCCTATTTTCATTAGAATAGTATAATAATTGCGACATGCTAGCTGGTAACAGCACCTTCAGCTGCTGAAGAGACCAATCTCGCGTATTTTGCAAGAACACCGCTTTGATAAGCACTTACTGGCGCGGCCCAGTTCTTTCGACGGCCTTCTAATTGTGCGTCCGCGACTAACAGCTGCAAGGTTTCAGTTTCCAGATCGATTACTATGGTGTCACCTTCAACTACCAGGGCAATGAGACCGCCGACCTGGGCTTCCGGGGTGACATGACCGATCATAATGCCGTGGGTACCGCCGGAAAACCTGCCATCTGTTATCAAGGCTACACTGTCGCCCAGGCCAGCTCCCATTAAGGCCGCCGATGGAGAGAGCATTTCTCGCATACCTGGTCCCCCTTTGGGCCCCTCATAGCGAATAACCAAGATATCACCTCTATTGACCTGTCCTCCAAGAATTGCTGCCAGGGCATCCTCCTCACACTCGTAAACCCGTGCTGGCCCGCGCATGGTCGAAAGTATTTTGCCACTCTGCTTCAGCACGCAGCCATCCTCTGCTAAATTACCGTGTAGAATGCGGATATGTCTTCCAGCCAGTGCGTAGGGAGCTTCGAGGGGATAAATCACCGTTTGATCGGCCGGTAAGGGGCCAATCTCCGAAAGGTTTTCGGAGATGCTTTTCCCGGTCACTGTTATACAGTCTCCATGGAGAAAACCTGCATCCAAGAGCAGTTTCATAACCATCACTACACCGCCGAGCTTATGCAGGTCGTTCATCAGATACCGGCCGAAGGGCTTGAAGTTGCCAAGGAGAGGCACCTTCCTGGTGATAGTCGAGATGTCCGCAAGAGACAGAGGAACTGCCGCCTCTTTAGCCAAAGCCAGTATGTGCAATACCGCATTGGTTGAACCTCCGAGTGCCCAGGCAACGGTTAAAGCATTCTCAAATGCCTTGCGTGTCATAATATCGCGGGCTACCACCCCCTGGTTAAGTAAAGCTGCCAGAGTACGAGCAGTGCGTTTGGCATCATTTCGTTTTTCAGCGGAGATCCGATTTTGGCGGTCAACGGCCATGTTTGAAGAAGACCCCGGCACGCTCATTCCGAGCGCTTCAATTGCTGCTGCCATAGTATTAGCGGTGTACATGCCGCCACAGGAACCCGCCCCTGGGCAGGCATGACATTCGATGCCCCGCAACTGCTGTTCATCGATTTTACCAGCTGCATGGGCCCCAATACCTTCAAAGGCACTGACAACATTAAGCTCTTCACCCATATGCTCCCCAGGTAAAATACTGCCACCATAGAGGGTCACACCAACTAAGTTGTTTCGAGCGATCGGCATCAACGCAGCCGGAATGGTTTTATCACAACCACAAAGGGTAATAACACCATCAACCTGATATCCTTCTGTCATCACTTCGATGGAATCGGCAATCACTTCTCGACTGACCAGCGAATATTTCATCGCCTCGGTCCCCATGGAAATGCCGTCGGAAACAACCGGGGTGCCAAAAATAATAACCTTACAGCCAGCGGCCTCAAGTTCGGAATGGAGCAGATCACCAAGTTCACGTATGTGGTCGTTACAGGGCGTGCCATTGGTGTATGGCACAGCCAGAGCTACCAGCGGTTTGTCAAAGTCTTCATCGGTGAAGCGCACAGCACGCAACATAGTACGCGCTGCAGTCCGCTCGATCCAATTGCCCGTTTTTCGATTTCCGGTTATCTGACTACTGCGAAGTTTCATCGTGGCCTCACCAGCTAAATATTCAAGACAATCACTACGGGCATCTGAGCATAATTTCCAACAGACCAGAATCGACAACCGGTGTGTTATACATTCCCCGCCAATTGGATCCTGAAACGGCCAATGGCCTTACCATTGGCCGCATCGAAAAGACAAATATCAGAAATATTTCAGTTATTTGCCAAAGTGACAGCTCATCAAACCATTTTACCCATTGCTCGGAATTCTTTTAGACTGCAAGGATCAATGAGAATTTTTCCTCTCTCTCTGATGGCACGCAGTTCATTAAACTCCAGTAGTTGATATATGATTCTTCTTCCCACCCCAAGGTACTTGGCGGCCTCAGGAACACTTACAAGATCAGGCAGCTCATAGTTGAGCAATATTTTCTGCATTTCAATACCTCTATGCGTATTTTAATAGATGCATTTGACCATCAAAGACAACCTTTTTGCCTTATCTAGAACATATGGCCCTGTGCAACGAAAAAGTATAAGCACTGACTCCGTCATTTGAAGCAATGAACATTTTTTAGTAGTCCTAAACAAATCTTTCTGCTGGTTATCAGAAATGGTAGGCAAAGGATGGAATTATATTTGGCAAAATATTTATGTTGTTACGAACGAGGACTTTGGTCTTCCACAAGGAAAAGCACTCCCTTGAGAACTTCACTTTTGAGTAAAGAAAACATTTGTAATCAAAACAGCCTATTGATACTATTTGTAGGCAATTCAAATTGTGGTTTATTAATATTAGCCGGATGAAATGATACCCCGTAGGCACCAAAAAAACGTTCGGTTTTAGAGCAAATAATCCAGGAGATAAAGCCATGTTGACAGACCGGGTTCGTTACAAACCGTTGCAGGATAAAATTACCGATCCGGCCACAGCTGCCAGACACATTCAGGACGGCACAAACCTGTTTATTTCTGGATTTACCGCCGGATATCCTAAATTGATTCCCCAAGAACTTGTTCGGCGAGCTGAAAGCGGCGAAAAATTCAAGATCAACCTGTTTGCCGGGGCATCCACCGGTGATATGGTCGATGGAGATATGGCCAGGGCTGATCTTCTCGCCTGGCGGCGACCATATATGAGTGACAAATTCATGCGGGGACAAATAAACCAGGGAAAGATCTTATTCAAAGACGACCACCTATCCCAACTCTCAGCCAAGGTGCGGGCTGGGGAGTGGGGGCGTTGTGACGTAGCTGTGGTAGAGGCAGCTGCCATCACTGAGCAAGGCCATTTAATCCCCACCATGTCTGTGGGTAACACCCCTACCTATGTGCAGGAGGCCGACAAGATTATTATCGAGATTTCAGCTTCCTCTCCCGGTTTGGAAGGGATTCACGATATCTTCATACCAGAGGATCCGCCGTACCGGATGCCTATCCCCATTTATCGTACAGCCGATCGGATTGGCAAACCTTTTATCAAAATGGATCCCAACCGAGTGGTGGCCATCCTGTTCAGTACCGAAAAGGATCATTGTCCCATTTTCACGCAGCCGGATGCCTCCTCCAGCCGGATTGCCGAATATATTCTGGATTTCGTACAGCATGAGATCAAAAAAGGTCGCATGCCATCATCCTTACCCTGGCAGGCTGGGGTTGGGGATGTGGCCAATGCCGTTATGTCCGGATTCATAGAAAACAATAACTTCCAATCCATCGATATCTATTCAGAGGTACTTCAGGACAGTGTTTTAGACCTTATTGATCTCGGCAAAGTTCGGGCAGCTTCCGGGTCGGCGATGACCTTGTCTGAAAAGGCACGCGATCGATTCTTTAATGAAATTTACCGTTACCGTGAAAAAATTGTCCTGCGGCCAGTGGAAATTTCCAACTCTCCTGAAGTTATTCGTCGTCTTGGAGTTATCGCCATCAACACGGCCATCGAAGTTGATATTTACGGCCAGGTTAACTCTACCCACGTGATGGGTACACAGCTGATGAACGGTATTGGTGGATCGGGGGATTATCTGCGTAACGGAGCATTATCGATCATAGTGACGCCTTCTACCGCAAAGGGTGGTCTTATTTCGGCTATCGTTCCCATGGTCAGTCATGTAGATCACTCCGAACACTCGGTGGACGTGGTAGTAACAGAACACGGGCTGGTGGATACCCGGCCATTAACTCCGCGCCAGGTAGCTGAACAAGTTATTAAAAAATGCGCCCATCCCAATTTTCGGGATCAGCTATGGGACTATTATCAGCGTGCGGTCCGGGAACGTGGTGGGCATGAACCACATATCATCGAGAAGGCGTTTTTCATGCATCAACGTTTTCTGGAAAATGGGGACATGCGCGTTAAATAAAACAATCGAATAAAGATCTATTTTTAGCCATTTTTGAAAGCCTCATTTTTGCCCTTTGGGGCTCTCGAAAATGTCCTACTGGCCAACCTTATTAAGGCCTTAGAGATTATTTTGGTTATAAAAACAAGAAAACAATCTGTAAGGAACTTATCCCGGCTGACCTTCCCCGTTACCGAGCTTAGAATTAGCGGAATATTTTTCTTTGGCCAGCACAATTTTCTCTAACAGCTCATCAAAATTCACCGGTTTCATGCAATAGTCAAAAGCACCCTTTTTCATGCCGCTGACACCTACATTGAGCGAGGCATGGCCCGTAAGGATAATAACCTCCAGTTCCGGCTGGACCTTTTTCATTTCAACCATGCACTCAAGGCCATCAATACCCGGCATGCTGACATCCATCATAACCACATCGAAATTGTCTTGTCCCAGCAGGTCCAAGGCCTCCACGCAACCACCTGCCGTCTCACAATCGATTTTTCGTCGCTTGAAAAATTTGGACATAATTTCAAGGAAATCGACCTCGTCATCCACCATCATAATTTTTCTTTTTTCATCCATGATCAGATTCTCCTATGGTTGATGATGATTTCTGAGAAAGCATCTCTTCAATCTCCTTTAGGAACTTTTCCCTATATTGTTCAACCGCGTTTGGTTGAGTCATGACCATGTCCAATTGCCGTGAGTGGGTGATGAGATAACCCAGAATTTGCAAACGTCTTTCAAGGTATTCTATTGGCTGTTTTTTCACCCGGGCTAAGAGAGCATCTGATCGCAATTCCACACGAAAATCATAGCGCAGAAGAATGTCAGCGAGAAGCTTTGCCCGCACAGCTTTACGCTTCATATCGGCAGCTCCACCTTTAAACCTGAATGTCACATAACTCTCGGTCAAAAGGTTGCTGAGGTAGGCCTCAATCATTGCATAATGATAGCCGAGACGGACACTGAGATTACAGAAATTTTTAGAAATCAGGAAGTAGTTCTTCGTCGTGAGTCCAGAAGCTACCGACGGATCGAGATCAGGTCGCATGGCTGATTGAAAAATTATCTCACCAAAACCTCTTGCACTGATCGGCGGCGGGCCTTCCCAGGGAAACGCGGAGATACCACGCCATATCGATTGCATAGGTACAGAGACAATATCTTCGACACGAACCGTTTTGCTTCCACTATCAATCCCCTGCCGAAAGCCATCGGCCAGGTCGATGACCCACCATTCCAGTGGAACATCACCTACCAGTCGTTTGGCTGTTCCCTTATCAAAACGATGTTCCTTGCCATAATTGAACATCTCCGAAACTGATTTTTCGTGACAGAATCGGGTGATATCGTGCAGGGTTTCACACCAGGTGGACCTGAAATGGGACGAGGTAGGATCGTTGAGATTGAGCGGTGTTATATGCTGCAGAGCCTCGGTGACAATCCTCTGCACAGGACTGCCTGCCATAATATCTCTCTTCGCAACATTTTGACGCAGCAGATCTTCCCTTCGCCCTTGATATACTGCTCGACCATGGCTATTCACCGTTATCGTTTGACCACAGGTAAGTACTGACATCGCGTCGGGCAGGCTGAACAAGGCGGGAATGCCAAACTCTCTGGCTACAGTGGCCAAGTGCCCAGCTTCTGTACCATTTTCGGCAATCACCGCCGAGGCCCTGCCTAAGAGTGGTGCCCATTCCGGCATGGGATACCTAATGACTAAGATAGCACCTTTGGGAAACACACGCATATCTTTGCTTGAATCAACCAGAAAGACGTCACCACTGGCAATTCCACTGCTGGCAGATATCCCACCAAAAAGAAATGGTTGTTCCCCGGATTCATTCTGTGCCGTCGTCTGCGGCATTCTCCGGGGCTCTTCTTTTTTACTGACAGGTAATAATGGGAGTGATCTACTCTGGAGAATATAGAGAATACCATGATGATCATAGGACCATTCAATATCCTGAGGTTGACCAAAATGGTTTTCAAGCTGAAGTGCTGTCTCTGCAAGTTTTCTAATCTGGCTATAAGTGAGAGATGAGCTTCTCGTCAACTGCTCCTTGCCAATGTCGCGCTCCTGGCCCATTTCACTGTGGACAACAGGAAACGGTTTTACTCGGCCAACCAGGTAAAGATCAGTGACCGTCGTCCCATCGACCACCCCTCTTGCTATACCTGATGTTGCATTGATACGCAGTACATCACTTTCTGCTTCGCCAGGATCCCTGGAATAGATGACGCCACTGACCAGAGCGTCGACCATGACCAGGCACCCTACACTCATTTCTATGTCTTCATGTCGATAGCCTCGTTTTCGACGATAGGCGATCGCCTTTGGTCCATATTTACTGGCAATAACCTTCTTGTACATATCACCAATCTCATTTTTTTCGACGTTAAGGAACGTGTCATAAAGACCGGCAAAAGAAACTCCAGCAGTATCTTCTCCCAATGCACTTGATCGAATAGCCACCTTGCAACCTGGATAACTCTCCTTTTCAAGGCAATTGAAATGAGAGTGAAGCAATTTTCCAAGATCAGAAGGTAAAGGAGCTGCCATGACGATTTTCTGCATTTCTTCGCAGGTCTTATAGAGATCGTCGAAATCCTCCGGATCAACTACCTGCAAGAGTCGGTTGATTTCGGCAATATGCTCTGTGGTCAAAAGATGCCGGGTAGCTGAGGCCGTGATCACAAAACCTTGAGGTACTACTATGCCGGGAAGAGAGGCAAGCTCTCCAAGGTTGGCCATTTTTTCGCCAACCTGACCTTTGTCGACCTTTCTGACCTCATTCAAGGTGAGGATAAAAGGTCCCTGAATAAAATTGTGCTTCCTGGCAACGATCTCGTCTAATTCATTACTGATTTTTTCAAATATTCTTTCCAGCTCGGTGTATTTTCCATCCGACATTTCGAGGATGTTGCTTATCATTTTATAGACATTAACCAAAATGGCAGAAATTTTGGGTCGAACAGAGGCCATTCTGTAACTTTCACCGCTGTAATACATCTTTTCCAGCTCTGCCATGGCCTGTAGGGCATTATTGTTTGCTGTCAGGAGGCTTCTGAAATGAGCGTATCGTTTGGTAAAGGCAACACGATGTTCTTCATGACTTAAAGTCGGCTGGGGTTCGGGAAACAGGCTCTGTTTTATAACAGCAAAAATCCTGTGCATAGTTTGCGATCCTTGTCCGCCCGAAAGGCGCGTAACGGGTAATTCCCATCACGCGCCGATGAGGCTGGTCGTTTTTGACCACGATCAGTGGCCGATCTTCAGACCTAATCCTTCAAAGAGATACATGATACCAAAGCCGTACCAGAGCGTATAGACAACGTAAAAGCCGAGTGCCGCGATAATCAGCATAAAACTGTCCTTGTAACTGCCAGCCTCAACCCCGTAGTAATTATATGCAGGTTCAAGAGCTTTTGTCTGGATTGTAACAATCATCTTTGCCTCTTTAAAACTCTTCTGCTTGGTGAGTTCCTTCCCCATTGACTTAAATGCCGTCCACCAGTTGAACAGTACCTGTCTTTCACCATAGCCGTACTTGTCTGAGAGCGCTGATCCATTATTGTTAAACATGAGATCGGCATCTTCAAGGCTGATTTTCATGATTCCTGCCATATCACCCTTTACCGCTAATTCTTTGCCGGAAATGTTTACCTCTGCACCACTCGCCTGGAAAAGCATCGCGGTATCAGTGGTCTGTTTCTCATCGGCCAAAGCAAACGTAACATCTATCAACTTGCCCGCATACTGTTCACTGGCCATGATTGACTCGGGAATAAAGTACGAAGAACCTTTTGAAATATTATTAAACAGAGTATCCATGTAATTGAGCCCATTCACATTCCCAGGAAAAATGGGGCTGAATATTCCTGCAAGTAGCCCAAAGAAGGCTACCAACATCACTATCCCTCTGACTTTCAACCTTTTCTGCATACTCATATCAACGGCCCTCCGATCTCAATTCTTTCAGGTTGGAATTGTTGAAATTCGATTCATCATGACTAGACAATGAATGCTCTGACCTCAATTCTTTCAGATTGGTGAAAAAAACATAGAACACCCAAACTGCGAAAGCACCGATGGCCAAAAAGAACAGGACATTACCCACAGTACTGAGCATAGCCCCTGCGCTTTTTGAGATTTGAATATAACCAAGCCCTTGTAATTTTTCCGGAAGAGCAAAAAAACGGTTAACAAAACCGGCGGAAACCGCCAGTGCAAAGAAACCGCGGATCATAATAGCCGGGACAACTTTAGTTATGAGAGACCCTATCTGCACACCAACCAGCGAGCCAAGAAGCATGCCCATTGCCAAGGTATAAAAGACAAAACCATAAAATGCATATTGGCTGAGCGATCCATAACCGGCGGTAAACACTATCTGAAAGATATCGGTACCGACAGTGGTCATAGAAGAGACACCCAAACCGTAGACAAAGATAGGAAAGGTGAGAAAACCGCCACCGACGCCCATAATAGCTGCTGCCAGGCCGACAATTAGTCCACTTAACACCAGAAAAATCGCCGAGATTTTTCGACCACCGGGAGTGACACCCTCATCAAAGGTCAACATTGGTGGCAAATGAATGGATTGCAACCGCTTACCCAGTGGCGCAACTTGTTCTTCACGCCCGGATTTCTGCTCCGCCCCTGCCTCTGCCTCGCCCTTTCTTGCCCTTAAATAATCCGCCATTGCATAGAAAGAGAGAAAACCAAGCATGAAAACATAGACTGAAGTAATGAAAAGATCGCTCAGTACAGGATTCAGATCATAGAGATATCTGTTCAGCATACCGCCCAGGGTCGCGCCTGTGATCGAGCCGATCAGGAAGGTACCCGCGAGGGGAACCGAGATGTTGCCAAGTTTTCTGTGTAGAACGCTGCCCATGATAGCCTTGGCGAAAATATGAAACAGATCGGTGCCCACCGCCAGAATACCTTTGACGCCCACACTCATAAGAGCCGGCGCGATGATAAAGCCACCACCCGCACCTATACAACCGGTGATGAGACCGGCACAGATTCCGACAAAGATCGAGGCAATGAAAATAATGTTGGTATAATGCGAAGGCATATATGCTTTCTTCCCGCCAAGCACGTCCGGCAATGTTCCGTCTCCAGACGCGAGGGCTATCCCACCGAGAATAATCGGAAGGAGCAGAAGAAACAACACAGCCATCCTTTTTTTGCTGCGTAAAATGTTTGTTGACGTTTCCAGGTCCCAGCGCGCGTATGCCTCGGACCCCCTGACCATCATCTGGTAAAACTCTCTACCGTAGTTCATGAGAATTTCCTTTCAATTAAGATTTATCTTCCAACCTGTTGACCCTAGTAAACAGTAAATAAGCCGGGACTACGTTCATCCCCCCTCGGAGTCTATCGCTTACCTGAGGGGTGTAACTACCTTGAAACAAATTGTTTTCTTGCAAAAAAAAAGAAACACATCTGTAAGGCACTAATATTTGGTCACACTTGTTCTCATTACATCAAACAGGCATGGACATATGTTTCTTCAAAAGGGCTTGATCAATCTTTTCCTGGTGTAAGCGTTTCTTCTCATAGGCCTCCTCAAGTTTTTCAAGAAGCGGATCAATTTCGATGGGTTTCATTAGATAATCAAAGGCACCCAGTTTCATTCCTTCAATACCTGACTCGACTGAAGCGTGACCCGTCAGCAGCACCACCTCGACAAGCGGTTTCAAACTACGGATGTGACGCAGGGTTTCGATACCATCCATTCCCGGCATTTTGACATCCAGCAACACAACGTCTATGCGCTTATGCTCTAGAAGCTCTAAAGCTTTCTCGCCGCTCTCCGCACCCAGTACTTTCAACCCTCGTTTAGTCAGAATTTTCGAGGTCATTTCTCGAAACTCATCTTCATCATCAACAACTAATACCCTGAACTCTTTCATCTTTTATTCTCCTTTAACGTTAAAAAATCGGCAGGAACTCATCATTACACGTCAACTCGGTGCACCAAAGCTGATGACCGGTAAAATGATGGTAAAAATGGCCCCCCCACTCTTTCTGTTTGCAACTGTTATAGATCCTCCAAGTTTCTGGATGATATCGTAGCTTATATAGAGCCCAAGACCTGTCCCCTTGCCTGGATCTTTCGTCGTGAAAAATGGGTCAAAGATCTGTTTAAGGTCCTCTGCTTTGATCCCAGGGCCACTATCTGCAAACTCTATGACCAGCTGGCCATCGATGTTCATCTTTGAACTGAGTTCAATCTTGCCGCCATGACCGACAGCATCAATGGCGTTATTGATCAGGTTGAGAAATACCTGTTGCAACTGTGGTCCATCTGTCATAGTGCCTGGCAGGTTGTCGGCCAGATTTTTTACGATGCTAACATTGTCGTAACCAGCCTCACGTTCGACAAAGGAGACCGTCTCTTCGAGAAGTTCGTTGACCTGTACCTTTTCCTGCTGAGTGGACATTTTTCTTGAAAATCCCAGAAGCCTGTGGGTAATAGTGCCTGCCCGTCGCACGTGATGCTTGATCTGTTCAACAGCCTTCTGGTATTCTCCTAAATTTTTAATCAGGCTCGGATCCTCGTCTGGCAACAGTTCACCTATCCAACCCGCCTGGTTGGTAATCATCTGCAGGGGATTATTAATTTCATGGGCAATGCCTGCCGCCAATCGACCTACTGTGGCCATTTTTTCCACTTGGACAAACTGCAGGCTTAAGGCCGCATATTCCTTGTCTGACCTCTCAAGGTTTTTGGAAAGGACAAGACTTATAAACGTTGCAGCGGCCATTGAGATCAGGGAGATGACAATGACGATGAGAATGATTCGGTCCCGGAGGCGCAAATAGTAGCCAAGTGAATCTCCAATATTGGCTTTAATGATCAACAGCCAGTGCCCCTTGTCAATTGATCGAGTGGTATAGATATCGGTTGAAGTGGTGAGTGACGATGGTCTATTGTCAAAAAATATGAGCTTTTTGTCTGTTTCTGAAATAACAGTTTTGCCAAGCAAGCTAGGGGTTTGCAATTCTCCTACGCGGTTTACAATAAAGGCATCCCCATGAGGGCCGAGTTGAGCTGAATGGAGCAATGAATTGAACATACTTGAATTGATGGTTGCCCTGAGCACATAGTTCTTCAGCGGATCTGTGACGGCCACGACAAAATGTGGGGTATTGCGATATCCCGTGAACACGTCACTCACATGCACTCCACTGATCAATGTTTCACGGAACCAGGGGGCATCATCGTATTTTTTCCCTTCGATTTCTGCCCGATAAGGACCGACATACGCATGCTGCATGCCAGTAACATCAATGACCTGGAGGTCAACAATATCTCCCTTGCTATTCATGGCAAGAAAGAGCTTTTCAACATTCTCCTTGTTGAAAAAAAACTCCTCAGAATAGAGTGAGACCAGCATACTGAGCAGGTTTATTTTGTCTTTGAGGAACTGCGAAATCACCTCTGTCCGGTGTTCAATGGTGCTAGTGGCGAGCTCACTTAATTTGATAACATTGGTTTCTTCCACAGAATCCTTCATTATCCAGGCAAAACAGACAATGGGTACAATGCTCAGACAGAAAAAAGCCACAAGCAGCCTTTTGGTGATTGTGTGGTAATATTTCCTTTTCCTTTCCATGGCTGCCTCTGTCAGTTATCGAAGACCGAACGCAGTTGAGCGAGCAATTGCTCGGTAGGTAGCGCGTCGCTGATAATAAGATGATCTTCCGATATATTTCCGAGATCTTTTTCAACAATGTCTTTGCTCGAAGCATCGACAAACAGGATTGCCTTCAGCTCTGGAAAACAGGACAAAAAATTAAGTGTTTTGTTGGTATCCTGACTGTAGGATTTATGAAAAATGAGCACCACATGAGGAGAAAATGTGAGTATATTCAAATCGGCGGATCTACCGGCAGTTGAAGTTTCGACGAGGATATTATAGTTGCTGGCAAAAAATCTGCAGATTACATCAAACTGGTCACTCTTATCTTGAAATACATATTCATCGCCTGCTATGAAAAGGATTTTTTTGGTTCTCGGTGGGAGGAGCAACGGGGAGACAGGCATATCGTTTCTGATCAGTAACCAAACAACCTCAGCTGCATCAACAAGATCAAGTCCTGTCTTTCCCGACCTCTGTAATTTCTCAGCAATCCATTTTTTCATTTCCTGCTTGGAAGTGCTGCAAGCCCCTGCTATTTCATCAATCGACAGGAGTCGGCGCCCGTTTTTACTGCTGTAATACCATCCTCTAACCATGATTCGTTTCCCCACTGAAGCACTATATAAAAATTACACAGTTGAATTCTTACTAGTGGGATAGCAACCGTCGTGCCACGATGACACAGATAAACGGCAATACTATTTTCTATGTATATTCGGGATATTACAATGTTTGAAAGAAAGGCTATATACAGCGGGACCAGATATTTTATTATTACAGATGATCATTGCGTCCGAATCCTTAACACCATGTAAAGAGGACTGACACTTAGCACATCATTGACACTCATCCCTTACCGTGTCTTGGTCTAATGGTGCTGCTGTAACAATCTGCGAGTAACAGTATTAACAGCATGATATTCATGACACTCTGCAATTCCTGAAAGAAAATTGTTGTAATGAAAACTGTACCACTTGGCACAATGATCAATGGCATGTTAGTTGCAACACAGTAAGCTTTATATCTGAGCCATACTTCAAATGAGGAGATACCTTATGTGGTCAATCGCACTTTTCCCCTGTTCGTATACATATGGAGCGACGATGATTGGTGAATTGATGAACTCTTTACATTTACCGGTTTATAACGATGCAATGCTCTTTTCAGAAGTCTCAGAGCAATTCGGGATCTCTCCGGAGCGGTTGAATAAATTCACATTTGCCAGACTGCCTGCCTTGCACCGATATCAGCTCAAGAAAGACAAATATATCAGCTGCTTAAAATGCTCACTTTTTGCTCAACTGATGTGTCAGCCCAAAGGACGACTGCATTACGGATTGCACACCAGTCTTCTCGATTCTCAACATGACCTGGTTCTAAAAGTGCTTGTATTCGATGATGAAGAAAACCGTGTGAAAAGAGCCATGCAACAAGAAAAAATCACCGAAAAAAACGCGAGGAACCAGGTCCAGAGACATGATGAAAAGGTTTCCGACTGGACCACTTTTCTCTTTAATAAAGAGGCATATGACCGATCACTCTATGATTTCGTCATTGACTTGAGAAACAAACACGTGCTCGAAATAGCATCTGAGCTTATTGCATACTTTAGGGCTACCGCAAATTTAGAAAATTTGTTTCCTACCTATGATGCTCTCCCTGTTATTGACAATCAGTTCAACTTCGATGAACAAATAGAATGGGCTGGATGAATATCCAAAAATTTACACACATTATTTGAAGATTTATTATTACTCATCACAAACAGTCGGCCAGTACCACTACACCACCTACAATGAAAGCCGTCCTCCCCATGACACCGCTACTTATAATACTGTTATCATCAATCTTTTACACAGGCATCAGTTTGTTTTAGCCCGGATTTCTCACCAACAAAGTTTTTCGCAGGTCGAGACACCGGGCATGAAGCTGTAATAATCTACCGGAGTCTTCACTACCTGCAAATGCTCGGTAACAAAGCAGCTGCGGATAAATCTGTTGGCCCGAAGGGTGAACTTTTTGATTTGAAACGAAAAACACCCTGTCAATTAAGGCAGTCATTTTAAAACTATAAAAACAAACAATTGAGTTCCAAATCAAAAAGTCATGAGAAATTCGGGTTAGGGAACATACCTGACAGCGGTAGACTAAACCATACGTGGGTCTCACCAAGACTACTTTCAGCTCCGACCTTGCCCCCATGAGCCTCGATAAGTTCTCTTGTTATGGCAAGACCGATGCCAGCGCCACCAGCGTCCCTTGAACGGGACTTGTCGGCACGGAAAAACCTCTCGAATACATAGGGCAGATCCTCTTTTAGAATTCCAGGTCCACTATTTTGAAAGTCCACTTTCACCCAAGAATCATCAGAAACAATAGTAATCACCACATTTCCTCCCTTAGGGGTATACTTCCAGCAATTGTCGACCATATTTCTAAGGGCCTGTAAAACCTTGTCCCGATCGGCCATCACCCAACAACTCTCCTCTATATCGGATATTGTTAAGGTAATATTTTTTTCTCTAAAATTAGGTTTCTGCAGTTCTGCCATCTGATTAACGAGATCTGCCAGAAGTAATTTCTCTCTCTTTAAATAGGCTTTAGCAGCATCAGCTCTTGCTAGTTGTTGAAGGTTTTCCACCAGGTGAACAAGGCGTAAATTTTCCTGCTGCAACATCTTAAATGTTTCTGTTGTGGGTGGAATCACCTCATCATGCAATGCCTCAAGGTAGCCACGTAGGTTTGTTAGGGGAGTACGTAGCTCATGGGCTACATCGGCCACCATATTCTTTCTTAACTGTTCAATCTGCTCCAGACTGTCAGCCATGCTGTTAAAAGCAATTCCGAGTTCGCCAACTTCATCATTTGTGGTTATTTCAGCCCGCAGAGAAAACTTTCCGGCGGCAACTTCTTTTGTAATTGCAGTCATCTGAGATAGTGGTCGTAGAACTCTCCTGGTAAGAAGGTAGCTGAGTATTATTGCCAACCCCAAGGCCGCAAGACTGGCCCAAACGAGATAGTAGTGAATAGATGTGAGAAACATTTGATGGATATCGTCAGGTGAAACGTCATAGGTATCCATCAAGGCCATAAAATAATTTGCGGCAAGTTTATCTACAGCAAACCATACAATGAGAAAAATAACGCCAATGACCGGAATAACGTTGGTGAGTAATAGTTTCCAGAGCAGACGGTTTTTCATTGAATCAGGCCCCTTCATTTTCGGCAAAGGTATAACCAAACCCACGAACAGTAAGAATGAACTTCGGTTGAGATGGATTTTCTTCTATTTTCTGTCGTATTTTACCGATGTGGACATCAATCACCCTCTCAACAACGGTCTCTCCATGCTCATAGAATCGCGCAAGAAGTGTGTCTCTTGAAAACACCTGCCCCGGTGAGCCCATCAAGATACGGAGCAACTTATATTCGGAGGTGGTCAGATTGATCACCTCTCCATTCAGCGTCACCTTGCACTTTCCAGAATCCAGAGTAAGTCCATTATAGCTTAGCACATCATCAAGAGTAGGTACTCTTGGCTGGGTACGGCGCAAAATAGCCTTGACCCGTTCGACGAGTTCTCGGGGACTGAAAGGCTTTACCACATAGTCATCAGCTCCTAGAGAAAGTCCGAGGATCCTATCAATTTCTTCTTCCCGTGCTGTCAGCATAAGAATGGGAACATCCGAAACCTTTCTCAACTCGCGGCAAATTTCCCACCCATCAACCTTAGGCAACATCACATCGAGTATCACAAAACCCGGTTTTTTCAGTCGTGCAAGTGTAAGAGCTCGCTCTCCGTCGTACGCAACGATGGTGGTAAAACCTTCTCTCTGCAGATAGGTTGCAACGAGATTTGAGGTATTCTTATCGTCCTCAACGATTAGGATCGGACTTTCAAGCATCGCCAATATTCGCTCCTTATTTCTACTTATCCAAAACACAATCTCAAAGTGGTCAGTTAATTAATGGTACAAGCACCACTTAATTCTACTCTCTTTTCTTTACCTTTAGTAAAGTATAACCATCTTATAGCAACGGAACATTATTCTAATTATATGGAAATCGTTCTTCTTGTCCTAACATCTATTACGCATAAATGATGTTTAACGGCTGTACCCTCTCACCCTGGAGTCACAATATAATGGCAAAATTAAAACGATCACTTCTACAATCCCCTGTCCTAAAAATTGGTACAGGGATTCTCCTTGCCAGCCTCCTCGGCCTACTCTTCCTCCCTCAGCTCAGTTCAACCTCCTGGTTTACAGGTAAAGCCAAACAGATAATTAACGAAAAAATTCCGGGCAGTCTAGATTTCTCCACGCTTACTCTTTCCTGGTTGCATGGACTGGAGATACATGAGGTCGTATACAAAGATCCTGACCAAGGCATTGGCCTAAAAGTGACCAAGATATCAACGTCCAAAGGGTTACTTGCTCTTGCAACAAACTATAAGGACGCAGGGATCATTCACATCGACACCCCCAAAGCCGTTGTTTATCTACGCAAGTTGCAAAGGGATGATATTGCAACTGAGCAAACAACAGAGGGGAGTAATAGAGAGACGAGTGCAAATACAGATTCCCAAGAACAGATCAGCGCAAATGAGAAGCAGGATACACAAACCAAACCCGGCCCACTTCTCCCCCAGATCCATATTCAATTACAAATTTCAGAAGGCAGCCTCGTTACAGTTTCTCCAGACGATACCCAGAAAACAATCGTAGAGGACCTCAACCTGACACTCAATCTTGATGGAAAAAAAGGTATCGTTGACTATTTACTTTCCATGCAGGACCAACAGGGAAAAGGCAAGATAACAGGTGAAGGCAAAATCATATTGCCAGAAGACACTACACAGGGCTTAGATGCACTCCAGTCAAACGCCGTGGTCGAGATACGAAACTGGCAGATAGCAGATATGCTAACTATCGCGGCGTCTCAAGCGAGTGCCCCAATTGGAGAAGGAATACTTAATGGTACACTGCATATTTCCGGTAGCACAGCTTCCGCAATTGAAATAACCGGTAATCTATCGGGCCAAAAAATAAAACTATCCGGCGGCCCTCTTCAATCAGACACACCGTCTATTGATGAATTTACCATCGCTTTAAATCTACAAAAAAAATCGAACACTCTTGAGATTGAAAAATTTGAATTCCATTCACCACTCATTACGGGGGCGGTTAGAGGAGCCACCGAAGACGAGCGGATAAGAACACTCACGGCCACCGCAAAGGTTAATATTGCCGAAATATTTTCTCAATTTCCAGCCACCCTCAATCTAAAAAAGGGGGTCAGTGTTTCTGAGGGAACTATTGATATTAAGACGGATCTTGCCTTGGTGGGTTCTGATACAAATTTTGACGCAAATGCACATCTCACTCGCCTCATAGGATCAGCTGGAAAGAAAAACATTTCCTGGAAAACACCAATTGACATCCTCGTACAGGGAAAACAAAGCCCTGAAACACTCACCCTCGACCTGCTTAAAATAGAGTCCTCCTTTCTTCAGGCAAAAGGCAGTGGAGATAGCGAGACCATGCAACTGAACCTGGCAGCTGACATTGGTGCGGCTCTTTTGGAAGTGGAAAAATTTATCGATTTAAATGGCTGGTCCTCAGATGGAGCATTAGATCTCAACCTCCTTGTAGGAGGAGACAATAAAAAACAGCGTGATATAAAGGGCGATATCAAAGTAGCAAATTTTAAGCTGAGTCAGAATGGAAAAGTAATCAGCCCCGCAGATACCTTGACAGCAACCCTGGCCAGTCAGGTGAAACTCAATTCTGATATGCTTCCGCTGGAAATGAGCAACACCAAGATCGATTTTGCATCCTGGCTAGGTAGTGGAACTATTTCAGCCGAACGTTTTATACCAGAAACAGATACCGCGCCAGCGGTCCTGAAAAACGGTGTTGCTAAAGGTACATTTAACCTGGAGCGCATTACAACTCTACTCCATTCCTTAGAATCCCTTCCTCAAGATGAAAGTTTATCAGGCTCAATGCAACTTTCTCTTCGTCTAACAGGGGAAAACATCAAGAAACCAACCCTTTTACTCTCTTCAGTGGTTAGTCCGTTTAGTTACCAAAAAGGAGAAAAATCCCTGAAGGATGACAAGATCACTATAGATCTTGAAGCGGATACGGATCTTGTCAAACAGAGTTTTAAACTCAAGAATTTCAAACTTACTTCCAACTCAATTGGTCTGCAGGCAAGTGGAGCATTACAGCCTGTAAACAATGAACAGGTCATCTCCTCTACAGGTACAACCAGATTTAATCTTAAGGCTCTGAGTGAACTTCTGACATCATTTGCGGATCTTCAACTGGAGATGGACGGACTATCTGAAAAGCCATTTGCCCTTAAAGCAAGTAGCACAAAAGGTACCTGGACAGATACCGCAAACCATGCCGAATTTTCTACTTCTCTGCATGCAGATACGATCAAAGGATATGGGCTCAGTATTGAAGGTTTAGACCTACCGGTTCAACTCAAAGACTCGCTTCTAAATATTGAGTTGAAGGCCCAGGTAAACAAGGGGGCAATGCAGGTAAAGCCACGTATCGATTTCACCAGTGGGTCTCCCGTTGCGACTCTTCCAGACAACAGTACAATTTTAAAAGAAGTGGGTCTCACTGGAGATATGTCTAACGATCTCCTTTCGAAAGTTCACCCTCTTTTTAAAGGTGTAGCGAATACAGCTGGAACTATTAGTCTGGATATGCAACACCTTAAATGGCCTATGGACAAAGAACTACAAAAAGATGTCACCTTTGCAGGCACATTCACCTTCAACGATGTAAAGCTTCAGGCAGGCGCCCTGCTTACACCTCTACTTGCAATAATGAATGTTAAACACAATGAAATACAAATCAGTAACCAACCAATGATCTTTACAGGTGTAAATGAGCGAGTGACATGTTCGGCCCTTGAGGCCACAGTTAACGAATACTCCCTGATCTTAGAGGGGTCCGTTGGCTTTGATCAAAGTTTGGACTACACCGCCAAACTCCCGGTAACACGGAAAATGGTCAGCGGAGATGTGTACAAATATTTAGAAGGGACATTTATCACAGTACCAATCACCGGCACCGTATCAAAACCATCTATCAGCAAATCTTTCGTCCAAAAGGCATTGGGCGATCTCGTCCTACAGGCGGGCAAAAAACAGCTGGGCGATCAGGCGGGGAAACTATTACAAAAATTATTTAATTAGCCTCATTACAGCAATTCCCGGACGGCCCGGAAACCCAGCAATGGTGTAGTTTATAAAAGAACTCTTCGTAAACATTTTAAAATTAAAATTGTGATTAAGGTAAAATATACCTTGACAAGCATCTGAGATAAAA
>JBLHNA010000023.1:0-73073 GCA_047619065.1 Desulforhopalus sp. | reverse complement strand
GCCTTGGTAAGGATATTGTAGGTAACCCCGTTGTTGTAGCGTTGGATTCCATGCCCCATCTGCTTATCGCAGGTGCCACCGGAACAGGGAAAAGCGTGGGGCTCAATGCGATGATTACCAGTATTCTTTATAAAGCAACTCCGGATGAGGTGCGCTTTATAATGATAGATCCCAAGCGGATCGAACTTTCCTTCTACAACGATATTCCACATCTGTTAACACCGGTTATTACAGACATGAACAAAGCCAACACTGCACTGCAATGGCTGGTCCGAGAGATGGATAGGCGCTATAATCTGCTTGCGGACTTCCAGGTCAGGCATATCGAGCAGTTCAATCAGAAATTGGCAGCTTCAAGAAACGGCCAGTTGTGTGAACATGATGAAGAATTGGAAGCCCTGCCTTACATTGTTGTGATCATAGACGAATTGGCGGATCTGATGATGACAGCGTCCAGGGATATAGAGTTTTCTCTGACCCGTCTGGCTCAAATGGCGCGTGCAGCAGGCATTCACCTTATTCTGGCAACCCAGAGGCCTTCGGTTGATGTGTTGACCGGTATCATAAAAGCGAACTTTCCGACTCGAATTTCTTTTCAGGTCTCCTCTAAAACGGATTCCCGCACCATTATTGATTCCAATGGCGCTGAAACCCTGCTCGGTAACGGTGATATGCTTTTTGTACCTCCTGGAACCGCTCGGCTGACGAGGGTCCATGGAACCTACCTCTCAGAAGATGAACTGGATGCCATCACAACCTTTATCAAACAACAACGAAAGCCCAATTATATTTTTGATGTCCTGAGCGATCAGGATTCCGATGATTTTAAGCCCGACGACAAGCAGGATGAATACGATGAAAAATATAATGAGGCACTGAATTTTGTGATGACCAGCCGCCAGGCCTCCATATCAGGAGTCCAGAGAGCGTTGCGTGTGGGGTATAACAGGGCCGCCAGGATCATTGACCTCATGGAGAAAAATGGAGTTGTTGGCCCACCAGATGGGGCCAAACCCCGCAAAGTGCTTGGCAATGGTGTTAATAAAATGGTTCAGGCTTGATTTGTTGACATTCCTTCAGAAGTCCAGATATCTCCTGATATGGTTAACACTGTCAATACAACACAAGAACTCATACAATCTGACACCAAAAAGGGGTCGTTTTCTCAATGCCCCCTTTTAAGCTATTATGGTTACCCTAATGGCACCCCTGAACGACCGATCAGTATGATCCTTTATTGTTCAGTATGATACTTTATTACTCTCCGACAGCGATTCCAGTCGGAGATTGGGTTCGTCTGATCAGCTTTACTTTTACGGTGTTTGTTTGGGTAGAGATTGAAAAATGATCATGCGGCATTTAGACCAAAAGAGACTCAATGAGTGGGCCTGTCCGGTTACTCAACTGCCGTAACCCACCCGCCTTTACCCTGAATCCTTCGGCCAAGGAACCTTATTTTTTTTACCGGCTCTTGCAAGTCAGGAAGAACCGTCTTGAGCCGGGTTTCGTCTTGGGCAATCAAATTGAAGTTCCAGGCAAATGGCCACTGCCATTGAGTATATGGCTGATCCTCAGTTGTTGGTAATTCTGTGAATCGTAAATCCACAACTTTGGCCGTTTTTGAGTCACTCTTCGCCACAAACCACCACCCGTTGGAAAACCAATCAACAACCTCAAATGTAGGTGTAGATTTTATTTGCTCAACGATTGAGGCGTTTTTGGGAATGAACTGGAAACGTATTTTCTGGTTATTATTATCCAACCAGGACCAATAACCAAGAAGAAACCCATCTGAAGTTTCGGCAATGTGCCTCCATAAAAGCGTGGTAAATGCACCTGCTGAGGTTATCTGACGGCTTACCTGGAAGTTGTTAAGTTCAGTCAGTGCCATACGAAACTTCTGGTCAGCAATGGATTGAGCTGATAATGACCAGACCGCATACACAGTGGCCAGTAACAAACCTATCTGGTTTATCCGTTCGGCGACGGCCTGTTTTTTTATAAGATACCCGCCGATGGTACCAAAGAGGAGAGGAAGTGTGAACAGAGGGTCAATAATGAACATATTGTTAAGAGCAAAACCTCTGCGCGAGATTGGAGCCAACAATTGCGTACCGTATACAGTAAATAAATCAATAAGCACGTGTGTGCTGAGGATTAAAAAAACACCAGTTGTTGTTTGCAAAATTTCAAACTGTTTCGCTTTGTAATGTCGGCTTAGCAGCCAACCAATACCAATTGATCCTAACAACAAAAACCAGACGGAGTGAGATTCACCGCGATGCCAGTAGAGTCGCTGAACCTCATCAAAAAATGGGTACATCAGCACATCAAGGTCCGGCAATGTTCCCAGCATTGCGCCAGCAATCAGAGCTTTTCGCCCTAACTTATTCTGCCAGCATATATGGCCTACGGCAGCTCCAAGCGTTGCCTGTGTAATCGAATCCATAATTAATTATGATTTATAGAAATCTCTCCTTTATATTATTATCTGGAAGCAAACACTCATTTTTTTTACCAAACCACCTATACCTATTTTTTGAAATTATTGAATAGATGAAGTCTCTTGCTGGCTTTAAAATAAATTTAACATAATATAGAAATCTCCATAGTCCATCGAGATCCTTCGCTATTTCCACAGCAGCATCGCTCTTGACGTACACATGGTCACCTTTGAGAAGAATGATCGTGCCATCTTGGAGAGTATCAACACCATATATGCGCTGAAGGACCTTCCCTCTCTCCGATTGAGCAGATACGAATTTAAACCTCGCTTGACGGTCATGTTTGACAATAAATTGTACAGAATACTCACAAAGATTGCATACACCGTCAAAAATAATAATTGGTTGATCTGTCTTCTTCACTTGTACTCACTATAAAGTACTTTTTCCTATCTGATTGAATCCATAATTCATTTTAAAAATTGAATGTTAGAATGTTAGATTTTGATAGTCTTTATCGAGTAGTCTATCTGCTACGACCGGAGGTTTTGCTACAGCAATTCCCTCAATTAAATCATTGGTGGTTTTCTCGACATTTGGGAGGTAAAGAGGGCATACCTGAATAGAAGCCCCCATTTCCAGCAACGCCTTTAGTAACATGGTTGGTGATTTTTTTAGAGGCAAGAAGGTCTCAGTATTGGTTGACTGCAATGCTAAATCACCCGCTGCGCCACACAGAACTATATTAATTTCTTTGCCATGCTCTTTTATGGTCTGAACAGACAATACCATCGCCATCATTTGTGCTTGTCTATCCGCTGAGGTCACAATAACATTCAAGCCTATCCCTTGTTTAGCAAGAGCATTATCTACCCATATTAACAAAACTGTAAGAATCAATGTGTAGCATAATTTTTTCATAGTTTGCCTACTGAGTTGCTCAATCAATGAGCGTTTTTAGTAATGTATTTACCACCTATATAATAGCAACTGTAATATGTTTTAAGCGTGAAAATATGATTTATACGCATACTGTGCAAAGCATCACCTTGAAAAAGAAAATGGTATTGAAGAATATTTTGTGAATAAAGAACTATAGCTTATCACTGATGAGGTCCGTGAAAATCTGCTATCGTCAAATATAAAAAGAGCGCAAAGAATACTTATAGCCAAGGACGTTGGGCCATCAAGTGTTAAAGAAAGCAAATTATTATCTCAACTTATTAATGGTATTGATACCTTAGCTGAAGTCAACTACAAAGTTGCTTTAGCAATGATCTTGTTTCGGCTGCAATAACCAATACACAAGTGTCGTCATGTAATAAAGTATCATACTGGATTGCTGCTTTAAAACTGCAGCCAGACCCTCACCCTTTCTTCTAGTATGTGGTTCAATAAGAGATTTGCAAGGAAAACGGACGTTTTTCTGGTGAAGTAGGAACTACAAAAGAAAAGGATTTTGAAATTACAACAAAGGAAGGAAAAACATCATACTGAACGAGAATCTAAAATTAGAAATTCGAACGCCCGTTCAGTATGAATCTTTAATACTTGGTATGAAACTTTATTACTTACCCACAACACCTGTAGACGAAGAACAGAGTATCATACCAAAAATCCGATAAGTACCTGATTTTACATTCATCGAAAATACCCCAATAATAATAAAGTATCATACTCGATTTTAATCTATCACCGCCCTTCCCTACTCACCCTCCCAACAATCTTACTATTTCCAGAACTTTGGGAGAAAGGCAGCCTGCATGTTTCACGAGTCGAGATGCCCTGCTAGTCAAGGCGTCCAGGAAGTTGAACTACCTAAGTGGGCAACTTCCTGTTACAACGAAGGACAGCTGGTCATATCGGCTTGCCCGGAGAGTGAAAAACAGGGTAGACCTTAAGTGACCAGCCCTTACAGCGGTAGAGCCAGAAATGTTCCCCCGTTCTTTTTAGTGAGCTCCCGCATGAGAATGGCAAAACGATCGGTGGTATAGTTTGAAAGAAAAGCAACGCCGTGGATTTTTGCCAGACGCTGCCCGTTTTCCTGAACCCTGTTCAGCTGCGTTATTCTGGCAATGACAGGATCATAGGAGGAGCCGGTATAGTCATCACCAAAAACATAGATGGCTGTTGACTGGCCCGGTTTAGCATATCTTTTCAATGCCATCTCCACCCCTTCCACGGGGCTGCTGTTAGATGCATCCTTCCAGTTGCCAAATACCCTCATCACACTTTTACGGAGTTGCGGGGTGTCGGGAATCCAGCGACCGCTATAGCCCGAAATAATCGATTTCCCCTGATCGTTTAGTATCTGAAACCCCACTACCTTGGGATGAATGCTCAGGACGTTCAGGATCTCCTTTGAGACCCTATTCCAAATGGATTGCATACTGCCCGAGGTATCAACGATAAAAATGACGTAGTCACTATCCACAGGAATACCGCCCACCTCCTCATCACGGACAGTGCTGCTCGAAGAGGGCACTATGGAAACCCTATTCAGTGTCGATTGCACCAGAGAGAGTCCCTCAAGATCACCCGCCAGTACCTTTTCTTCCTGTTCTTTTATAGAGAGGCTCTGGGCAAGAGTCTGGGCCTCACTTCCTAAATTTCCGCTTTCCGCAAGCTGCTCATCATTTTTTTTCTTCTGCTGATTGATGTCCATTGCCAGCCTGTCGATGCTGTTCTCCAAAGTGATCACCTGGGCTAACAATTCTTGGACCTCCACTACACTTGACTCGGAGGGGGCCTCAGCGGTGTTGGAGATCAAGACCAGGAGCACCACCGCCCCAAAGCCACAGGAGATAATATCCAGAAAGGACAGATTGAAGATATCAAATTCTTTTTTCTTGAATTTCATGGCCAATTCAGCGCAGGGCTGATCATTAAACCTCCGGATAGAGCCGCCCAGCCCCAATATTCATTGGCCGCATCCGGATCACCTTCAATGGGCAGTAAAATCACATTAACCTTCAAGTTGCCGAGCTTACTGTCCTTGATGGATTGTCGAAAAAGCTTTACCCGGCATTCCCCTGAGATGGTGGAAGACCTTCCTAGAAGAGAGCTACAGCTGGCAAATGGATTGAGGCTGGCGTAACGGGATTCACCCACGGTAGGCAGACCATCGGTTACCACATACAGATCTGTGGCTCCACGGCCGGACACTGCCTGCAGTCCTTTTTGCAGATTGGTGGCACCCTCGGGTACAATTTTATCCAGGTCATGGTACATAGCCTGAAGGAGTGCCGGATTATCCGCTTTTTGCCAATTCGCACCACCAAGTGATTGTACAGAAGCATTATAGGAAATCACCACAAGCTGGCTCGTTTTGGGAACACGTGCCAGCAGCCAGCGTACGGTCTTTATGGTTCTGCGCCATTTGGGACCCTGCTTCTTGTCCGCTGCAGAACCGTTTTTTCTTTTAATAATGTCCAAGAGCTTCTCGTCCGTCATGGACGCACTGCTATCTACGAGCACGGCAATGCGGCGTCCCTCAATCTTAAGGCCCATCAGGTACTGTTCTTCACCACCCCTATCGTCTTCCACGAGGTCGTCTTTTTGCGCAACCGGTCTTGACGAAATATCCTTTTTCAGGGCAGCCAACTGATCTTTCTTTTGCACAAGGCTCAACTTATTTTGCGAAATCGATTGTTGGAGATGTGTAAGCTTCGCTCTAAGAAGGGCAATGTCCTCCGCTTTAGATTGTGAGATGTTACGTAATTGTGCCAGTGTTTGCTGCAGTTCTACCTCCTGAAGTTCCAGGCGTTGCACATCCCCTGTCAGAAGATCCGTTTCACTGGTGGAACTCCCCACATTGTGCTTTACCAGCATAAACACCAGTACCACGGCCCCAAGTCCGCAGGACATGATATCAAGAAATGCCAGGTTGAACCCTTCTGATTTGCGATGCCTTCTCACAAAGTCACCGTTTATTTTATTCGAGCGAGGAGATACTGATCACAGTAGGCCTGAATATCAACAATCTGGCCATCCTGAAGACGCTGTAGCTGATGAAAGATAAACATCAGGAAAATACTGATCAACAGGGCCACAAGTGTTGAGTTAAATGCCACCCCAAGACTATTGGTCATCCCGGAAATATCCCCGGCAAGCGCCTTATCGGCATGGGACAGCGCCTCACCAATTCCGCGGACAGTACCGATAAAACCAATGGATGGAATTGCCCAGATAAGATAGCGGATCATCGAATTCTCGGCGTCCTGGCGAATGGCAATCGCCTCAACACTGCTTTCAACAGCGTCGGAGAGGTTCTGCACATTCCTGGTCCCGGCATATCGCCACAGGGCCGTGCGCAGCGTCTGAATAAGCGGGGCTGAAATGCGATCTGCAGAAAGCTCTGAATTGAGTTTTTTAAGGATCGTCTCCGGCACAAAATCACCCTCTGTGGTTTCTTCTATCAGATCAACCGTAAAGAGGTAATTATTGCGTAAAATGGCATGACACTTACTGAGGATAAGAAAACTCCCCCAGATCATCAGGATACAACAGATTTCCTGCTCATAATCCTTGAGCACAATCACTAGGGCACGGGGCGCCGAGAGGCCGGCCTGTCTTGCGGTCTCAAGGATAAAATCCGCTTCCGGACGAATATAGCCAATGTAGGCAAGGTGGACGACGATGATAGAAAGTATCAGGACAATAAAGCTTTTAATAATATCAGACATATCAAATATCCACAGGGAAAGAGGTTGGAGAGTCCAGACTAATTGTCGGCAGTGCCGCATACACGACCACAGCTGTGGCAAAAAGAACAACCAGGAGTACAAGCCATAACAGAGGTTTGTCTTTTACTATTTTTCTCAATCTACTCATTTTCTCCTCCATATATATACCGTCCAATGCGAAAACCCACATCGTCGCGTCCACCGCTCAAGCCCTCGCGAAATGCCGGGCGCAGGGTGGTGAGGGTGCCTGAACGCCAGTTGGCACCTTTAACCACATGGGAAGTTCCATGCTGCTGCCCCAGTGGATTGGCAACCACTGCTTCCGCCGGGGGGACAATGGAATAGACGTCGTGTACCCACTCACTGACATTTCCTGCCATATCATAGAGACCTGATGCTTCCCTGTTAAATCGACCAGTAGGGGCAAGCCCGGGATACCCATCATTGTAGTTGGGGACAAAAAACCTCACCCGGCCCCTGGCACTTTCCTCGGCCACATTGGCCGTTTTGGGAGGCAGTACAGTTTCATTTCCCCAGGGAAATAGGGTTTGTTTACTTTTGCCGGCTTTCCGGGCCAGCCACTCCCATTCGCCCTCACTGAGCAGGCGATACCCATCAGAATGGCTATTAAAACCTGTGACCTCTCCCTTTGCAGTTGTATAGAAGAGCTGTAACTTCTCTTTTGTACTCAGCCAGTTACAGAAGGCCGCCGCCTCCTGCCAAGCAACCGAGGTGACCGGATTATCAGCTATACCTCCCGCTTTTCCCGGATTAAATTGTGCAAATTGCCCGTTGGTTATCTCATAAAGGCCCACGTAAAAAGGCTTTGTCAGGCTGATCTTTCGCTGAAATTCATTGGCACGCTGTCCCTTCTCAGATCGCGGAGCCCCCATGGTAAAGCGCTCGCCAATTACATAGAGCTTGAGTTTGACACCCGCTGTATTGGTATATTCGCGAGGTGCCTCCTGCAGCCGCGCCTGGTATTCGGTGAGAAGCTTGACAGAAACCTTTTGAACCGTGCCCCCTTTTGCTTTAACCACCTTTGTAACGGAACGATATCCCGGTTTTTTGAAGGTGATTGTATGGGCCACGGCAGAAAGGTCCATGCTGACAGGGCTCACCCTATGCTCTTTATCGTCAATCCAGACAGTTGCAGGAGGTGAAGAAACCATCTCAACCATCCCTGTTTCTGCCTGGAGTTGAAACGAGATTCGCTTTTCTTCACCGGCTGCAAGGATCACGCTTTGACTTTTAGAATAATAACCGGCCTTCATATAGGTCAGTCTGTGTTCCACCGTGGCGGCAAGGACAAGTGGCTGAAGTAGCTTTTCAGCCTGAACACCATCGACAAGCAGTGTCCCACCTTTTGGTTTCAACTCAGCTATCAACCAGGCTTTTTTGAGTTCGAGTTGATAGGTACGGCTCACCCCAGGGTCTGCCCGGGTAATTGCTATCTCTTCGACAGTATCAATATAATTTTCATGTGCAACCCGCAGACTATACCTGCCACCGATTTGCTTACCTTGTAAAGGGGTAAGCCCCACCTTTGTCTCGCCC
Source organism: Desulforhopalus sp. (assembly GCA_047619065.1). Lineage (GTDB taxonomy): Bacteria > Desulfobacterota > Desulfobulbia > Desulfobulbales > Desulfocapsaceae > Desulforhopalus_A. The sequence goes on along the minus strand of JBLHNA010000023.1, from coordinate 64,387 downwards.
AGAAAAACGGTAGCCCCGGAGGGTTTGGATACAATATTCAGCACCCCGGCAACAGGCTGCAGTTCCACTTGCAGCTGTGTGAGCTCCCCACGTGTAGAAGCGACACCCACTTCTTTTTCTTGATAAAAAGGATTGTCGATGGAGACGGTGTAGGCACCAGCCTCAAGTTCCAGATCAAGCCTATTAGTGAGAGCAACCTCACGACCATCAATGCGCCATGCTGTCTGTAACAGGGTTTTCTCATCCCCGACAATCTCTACGACAAGTTGCCCGGGTAGTGCAAATAATTCCAAGGGAAAGACTTTGCCCAGGTGTGCAGGACCAATTTTTTTCTTGGCAACCTTAAACCCTGGTGCCGCCACTGTAATAACCGGATTTCCGGCAAGTGAATAAACGGTCTCTCCTACGGAAAACCCCAACCCCTCAACCACCTTGATTATTGCATGCTCTGCTGCGTCTACAGGCAGAACCTCAAGACGGGTACCCCGGGAAACAATAAACAGTACAAGTATAAGCAAAACAGTGGCTAGCACCGGTATACCTGCAACAAGGTAAAATCGTTTTTGCCGACGCTTTGCCTTATCTAATTTTGTGTTAAATTGGCTCATCGCAAATTACGCGCACCCTAAAGTCGGTCTGATCATATGGAATAAAGGTCTCCACCAGTTTTGATGTAAAACCGGTGCGTGCCCCCTCAAAGGTATAACGGCCCGGTTTCAGCTGTATTGTCTTTTCAGAGACAGCACCTACCTTGCCCACACTGCGAACCGATACGAACGTTTTATTATCAGAAATAACAGTTACAGGAATAGGGCGGTTGACCTTGGTAATAAGCTCGCGCAATTGATCCGCCTGTCTTTGTATTGCAAAGCTATACCCCGATGCGGATTCAGCCTGCACAAGTGTCTGCTCCGCCTCTTTGCGAACACCTCCGTGGGCAAGACGGTAAGGATCTTGGAAATAGTGGCTAAAGCGCGACAAGAGACCGAGCACCTTGTCAGCACGTTTTAGTCCTTCGGCCACCGCCTTATTTTCCGGTGCATCTTTTGCGGCGCTGGAAAAGTGTAATTTTGCCTGTTGCCAATCATCGCGCCTTACTGCCTGCTCCGCCTGTTTGACAGCCCATTGAACCCGAAGAGATTTTTCCAGAGTCAAGACCTGTTGTAAAAGCACCGAGAGCTCAGCCCTTTTAGGATCAAGATTTTTCGCCTCCTGGTAATGGTATCTGGCCTGTTTTGTCTGTCCCTTTTCTATACCAGCAAAACCCGAAGAAATATGCATATTGAATTTTTCGGTTCTAATGAGCTCTGCCAAGACCGACAGTCGAGCACTAACCCCTTCACGATCCGGGGCAATTTTTAGCACCTGCTGTAGATAATCATATTCCTTTTGCAGGTCATTTTCGGCACGGGCCACCCTGGCACCACTTACCAGTGGAAGAAGATCCGGGAGTTTTTCTACCTGTTTCTGAACATCCAGAGCCTCAGGGGATTGTGGCTTAAGCATCAAAGCCTTTTCAATATGTAACCTTGCCCCATCGTAGAGATCTTCTACCAAAAGTGAGGTGGCTTGCTCCAGGTTCACCTTAAAAATCTGCTCCGCCTCTTCCAGTACAGCCTCAGCCCCAGCGGTGAGTAACTGGAGATTGTCTCTCGCCTCCAGGTATTCTCCAGTACTAAAAAGTAACATCACCTCTTTTTTCTGCTCACCCATTGCAAAAAAAATATCTCGGTTCCAGAGTTCGACGTTGGCCGCCAGGAGACGGGGTTCCAACTCACCTTCATAACGCCGTAGTACCTCTTTAAATTCTCCACGAATTGCTTCTATATCACTTTCAGGCAGCCGCTCTTTTTCGGAGACGACGACTGGAATGGTATCTGTTTTTGAAAAATGATAAAAGGACAGACCAAAAAGCAAAAGACCACAGAGGAACAGGGTGAGTGCCAAACCGATACCTATCTGCATTCTTCGTCTGGAACTGCGCAGACGCGCTTTCTCGAGTTTATCTTCAATCACAATATTGTTTCAGGTGTCTGTTCCTCGGTATACATTTTTTGTAAAAAAGCCCGCCACTGCGAAAATTGTTCCTTAGCATCACCGGTCAGTTTGACACTTTCTTTTTCAAAGGCAATGACCTGTGGAGCAAGCGACATATCAACAGATTGCCCAAGCTCATTAAGGGAGTCACGGTGTACCTTTGCCTCCTCGCTGGTTCTAAAACTGTTTGACATTAAAGAAACGCCTGCCATACCACCAATAATTGCTCCAGTGGTACCGGCAGCACTACCACCCGTGCTACTGGAATTTGAACCAGCCACCGCCGAGAGAACAGCCAGGCCAATAAGAAGTATACCGCCTAGTGCCTGACCGATGGTTTTTCTTCTCGCCGCACGCCCGGCTAGGGTCTCCAAAAGACTCTCCTTCTGCCACATGAGATAACTTTCATTCATCTCCTCAGAAAAGGAGGCGTAGTTGTCCTGCAGACCGTCAACAAAAAGTTGATCTCGCACCCGAATAGCTTTCACCCGCAGCAGCATAGGATCCTGGTCACTGGGTTTGCTCACCAGAGAATACTCACCGTCGTCGATCTCCATGTACTGCGTAAAAGTAGCCTCCGAAAAATTGGTTCCAAACCTGAGATCTGCAAGATAATGGAGGTCTTCCAGTTCTTGCAAAGAATGATCGTTGAGTTTGGCAACGATTTCTGCAGCGGCTTCTTCAAAGACAGGATCGTAGGGGTCCAGACCCTTATTTCGTTGATCCCTGTGAAAGGCTTTGGAGACTTCGTGCTCAAAAGACTCATCCAACCACCTCTTACCACGTATATCCACCACCTCTATTTCTATCTCAACTTCTTCGCCGTTTGACTGCTCAATTCGACCAAGAATATACAGATCTCCTGTGGCAGTAGAATCCGGGGTTACCCGAATCGCACCGAATTGACCTGTTTTTTCCAGTTTTTCTTTGAGCTTATCGGCAAAACGGTTCGCCTCGGCCCGACGGAGTTCCGGCCAGATATTTTCATCATCATAGTCGGAGGGATCTTCAGGCAGGCCTGGATCAAAAACAGGAATGACCACATCAACTATTGGTGTGGGTTCCACCAAATGGCTTTCCTCCGCCTTTAAAAAAGACGAGGATGAAGCGGGGCCTACAGTGGATGTGGTTCTCGTGTTGCTTGCACAACCCGAAAGAAAAAATGTAAAAATAATAAAGACAGTGACAATTTTTTTAAAAATCATGATGTATCTCTGCTCTTATTTGGTGGCCAACCCCTTGTATTTTCTGTACTCGTTCCAAAGCTGCTTGCTTTTAACGGGGTCTGTCTCGCTTTCAGCAGCGTAGCGTATTTGTGCAGCAAGAGCATCGTCATTTTGGGCAGGCGGAATATCTTCTGGAAGTTTGCCACCTGAGCCCTGCATATTTCCATCTGTCTTGCTCCCTGATTCAGCCATATCCTGAGAATCTTGCAGGGCACCAGAACCCCCATCTGCATGAATATTTTCCTGGGGCGTCTCTGTTCCTGACATCGCTGAACTTGCAACAGACTCGACACCTGACATGCCAGTCTTTTCTCCTGGTGCTCCGGATTCACCACGTACTTCGCCACCACCACCAGCTGCCGCGGCCGCAGCTGCTGCAGCCATTCTATTTGCCCTCTGGCAGAGTTCAAATTTATTCAGTGATTGAAAAAAGGCCTTATCCATAAGACGAAGACGCTCCTCCCGGGTGAGGCTGGAATCCTCCAGGTAGTCAACGCTCACATTGGTACAATCTAAAGAATCTCCAAGACTCTCCTCTGCATAGGCGCCAGGCTGAGAAAAAATAGTAAACTGCCAAACAAAAAGAGAGAGCGTTATGTTAACAATGTATTTGAATCCTTTCAACTAAAGCCTCCATCTTTACTCAATATCAAGAGTGAACAACACCAATTCCCCCCATGTTTCCCATCGTACCAAAGAGCTATTGCTTTATCGTGTCCGCCACCGAGAGAAGAATTGATGAGATTGTCAGTAAACCCCTAATCGCTATGTCCACTATGTAGTAATGTAATCATAATATTCCCAATTTACATGATATAGCTTGGGTGTTCTCTTGCAAAATTACTGAAAACTTACCTTTCTATTCAAATGAGACCGCTGTTGTTGATGGATGGTGGGATATGTGCTGGGCGACTACTTTTTTCACCACCTGTGTAAAGCTTGTAAAGATGAATAAACGTTAGCCATGGCGGTTACCAGACTCAGAAGAGACTGTCAGTAATTTCGAAAGAGACTTCAGTAGAAAATAATTCCAACTAGACGATATATCTTTAAGGTCAATCATATCAGGAAAATCTCAAAACCAAATTGCAAAACAATAGAGGGATGCCTTGGCAAACCAAACAGCTCATCAACACCTATTCAACTATCCGTTCTTAACTCATATGTTTTGATTCAAAATCCTGGTTGCAAGTCAGTTACTATTGATCGTTTTGCCTAACATAACCTATTGCTAGAATCAAGAGAAACGTGATACGTTTGAAATCGTGTTACCAGTATTTTTGACGGCAGGTGATCATAGATTGTTAGTTATACAGACCTGTATAATAAATTGGGTTCTTCCGACTCAAGCGTACTTTTGATATGAGGCCAGCGTTTAACAAGGTTCTGCGGAGAAGGCATTCTAAAAATTCCCTCAATTTCTAGAGATGGAGCACTCTTTGTTTTGCAGTTTCTTTCCCTTCCCCTTTTTCAAAGGAAGGGAAGGGGAAGATAGAAACTATTTGATGCGGTAAAATCTACAATAGCAGAGCTTTTTGTTCTTCAACTAGCCCTCAATCCTGTGACACTGCGTGATTCCGAAAAGTACGCTTAATCCTGAAGAACCATAAATTGTATGCAACCTCCCCTCTCTTTCCTCTAATATTTGGTTCAATAAGAGATTCGCAAAGAAAACGTTCGTTTTTCTGGTGAAGTAGGCACTACAAAAGAAAAGGATTATGAAATTACAACAAAGGAAGGAAAAACATCATACTGAACGAGAATCTAAAACTAGAAATTCGAACGCCCGTTCAGTATGAATCTTTATTACTAGGTATGATACTTTACTATTTTTCAAGCCCCATGTAGACGAGTAATAAAGTGTCATACCAAAAATGACGTAACCTATTGATTACAGGTAGCGTGAAATTCCACGTTTTGAACTAAAGTTTCATACTGAACGAACGCTCAGTCCATTTGCCACTGAAAAATTGAATAATAAAGTATAATACTCGAAATTAGTCAACTCGTTGATTTCACGTTCTGCAAAATCAAATAACAACAAAAAACACCACACTAAGCGATTTCCCAGTATGGTGTTTTGTTATTAAAGATGAATCTATATTACTTGGGGTAAAACTTTATTATTCACCCACAACAGTTTCCATAGATGTTTCCTCACCCAGGGTTTGAGGGGGCAGTGACGTTGGGTCTAAGGAAGGCAAACGAGGCACGATAAAAATGACAGCACAAAGGATCACACCAATTGTAACTGCAATCACTCCTAAGTGATTGGATAAAGGGGGTTTCCCGCAATTAGGGCAGGCTTTTGCATTCGAGGCAAATTCTGTTTTGCAGAATTTGCATTTTACAAGTTGGGTCATAGCAGGTTCCTTTTCCTCAAAAATAAGAGCAACATGTTATGTTTGTATCAGGAGTGGCGAATTTGAGTCAAGACAAAAATCACACCCAACCCATCAGCAAATCTAACACCTTCACGGCTTATAGTAACTTTTAGCTTCAAACCCCAATAAGTTTATTTGGTCCCCCATTGGATGATTCACAACTCACTTTCTTCTTTGGGTACCAAGGTCTACCAGGCACCCAAAGTTGTAGACGATTAATAAAGTATCATACTCAAAATGACCTAACTTATTGATTATAGGTAGCGTAAGAATCCACGTTTAGAAATAAAGTTTCATACTGAACGATCGCTCAGCACGTTTGCCACCCTAAAATTGAATAATAAAGTATCATACCAATGATTCCCTAACTAGTTGATTTCACGTTCAGCAAATTCCAAGGACAACTAAGAACACCATGCTGAGCGATTTCTCAGTATGGTGTTTTATTACTAAGGATGAATCTATATAACTTGGGATGAAACTTTATTACTTACCCACAACATCTCCGACAAATAACTGTCACTTACTCAACAGTAACACTCTTGGCCAGATTTCGTGGCTGATCAACATCGCAACCTCGTCGTGTTGCAATGGCGTAGGACAGTAACTGAGCTGGAATAGTATAGAGAATTGGATTCATTGCATCCGCTACCTTCGGCAGGTAGATAACGTCATCTGTTATAGTTTTCAGGTGAGTGTCTCCTTCTGTTCCTATGAGAATGATGCGGCCTTGGCGTGCTTTAATCTCTTCAACATTGGAAATTGATTTCTGATACACATCATCCTGGGGCACCAAGGCAAGGATAGGCATATCTTTATCAATGAGTGCAATAGGACCATGCTTCAGCTCACCTGATGCATACCCTTCTGCATGAATATAAGAAATTTCTTTTAGCTTCAAGGCTCCTTCAAGAGCAATCGGAAAATTTGCCCCTCGTCCAATAAAGAGAAAATCACGACTGTCATAATACGATTCGATGAGAACATTCATATCTTCTTGAATCCGTTCTAACAGCCCCTCAATCACCCCCGCGATTTCGATTAGATCTTTTCCGAACTGTAGACTTTCTTCCTGTGTTATAGTGTTTCTTTTCTGGCCAAGAAACAAAGTCAGAAGAAAAAGAGCAGCTAACTGTGAGGTAAACGCCTTGGTCGATGCGACCCCAATCTCGGGCCCCGCATGGGTATAAATAGTACCATGAGCTTCTCGCGTCATGGTCGAGCCAACCACATTACAAATAGTAACAACCTTGGAACCAAGATTTTTGGCTATTCGTAAACCGGCTAAGGTATCAGCTGTTTCACCAGATTGGGAGAGAGTGATAGTCAATACCCGTTCATTTAAGAGCAAATGACGATAGCGAAATTCTGAGGCAATATCCACCTCAACTGGAATATGAGCATATTTTTCTATCCAGTATTTTGCAACCAAAGCAGAGTGCCAAGAGGTTCCACATGCGACAAAGACTATTCGATCAATGTTTGCGAGTTCTGCATCGGTCAGGTTAATCTCAGGCAGGTCAACTTCACCTGATTCTGGTTTAATACGGCCACTAACAGTGTTGGTGATTGCCTGGGGTTGCTCAAATATTTCCTTGAGCATGAAGTGCTTGTAGCCGGCTTTTTCAGCCATGGCTGAATTCCAATTTATAGTTTTCACCTCTTTTTCAACTGCTTCACCAGTTTCAAGAGAAAAAACCTTTTGCTCGTCAGCTGTTATTATAGCGAGTTCCATATCTTCAAGAAATACCACCTGATTCGTATATGGTAGAAGGGCTGGAATATCAGATGCTAAAAATGAACCACCCTCCTCACTTACGCCCAGAACCAATGGACTCTGATTGCGTACAGCAATCAGTCGATCAGGTTCCTTGGCCCACAAAACCCCAAGGGCGTAGGATCCTTCAACCATTGCGACCGCTTTCTTAACAGCCTCTACCAAATCACCATTGAGGTTATCTTCTATAAGATGCGCCAATACTTCTGTATCCGTCTCGGAAGTGAAGATATGGCCTTTTGCCTTTAAATCATTTCTGAGAGAGTGGTAATTCTCAATGATGCCATTATGAACAACAACAAGATCACCCGTGCAGTCACTATGAGGGTGCGCATTTTCAGTAGTTGGAGCTCCATGAGTTGCCCATCTGGTATGACCTAAACCAATGTGTGCGGGGGCAATGATTGCATCATCAATTATTGCCTCAAGATTGGCCAACTTCCCTTTAGCGCGATGCTTAACAAGCTTTCCGTTCTCAAGGTATACTATCCCAGCGGAATCATAGCCTCTATATTCAAGTCGTCTGAGACCTTCAAGGATTACAGGGACAACACGTTTCGGACCGCAATAACCAACAATGCCACACATATTTTTCCTCTCTTATATGTTCAATATTTTTGTAGTGGAACAACCGTATCGGACAACAGATAATTACGTTTGTGATAAAGCAATATCTGTACCGGAATTAATAGTCCATGGTCGTTTCTTAGAGCCATAGCCTAACCATCCTTTTTCTGCAATACATATATTTTACTTTCAACAATAACCAAAAAAAGGTATTATCGCCTCCAATTATTAGAACTGTTTAAATTCCCCACTATTTCAGCGAGAGTTAGAAAAAATACCATGGACAACAGACAACGCTTAAAAGAAATCCTTCTCGAAAAATCATACAGAAAAGGCACGTTTACCCTTACATCTGGAAAAACTTCAGACTTCTATATTGATGGTAAACAGACCTCGCTTTCTGCAGAGGGTGCCTATCTTTGTGGGAAATTACTCTTTGAACTGTTGCAAAAAGCACCCACTCCAATTGATGCAGTCGGCGGTATGACCCTTGGAGCTGACCCTCTAGTTACTGCTGTATCCATTGCAAGTTATCTTGAAGAAAAGCCTATCCCAGCTTTCATCGTCCGTAAAGAAGCGAAAGGACACGGTACAGGAAATTACATTGAAGGCTTAAAAAATATGCCGGAAGGTTGTACTGTGGCTCTTCTTGAAGATGTCGTGACAACAGGTGGGACTCTTATAAAAGTGATCGATAGAGTGGAAGCTGCTGGTTTTAAGGTTGGATTAATCGCAACACTCATTGAACGCCAGGAAGGTGGTACCGAAGCACTTGCTAAAGCTGGCTACACCTTAGAGTCTGTCTTCACCAAAGAGCAGCTACTCAGCTAACATTATGAAATGCAGAAACTGCTCAGGAAAGCTTGAAGTCCATCGCATGTGTAGAAAAGTACGCATGCGATGTACTGCCTGTGGGAAAGAATATCAGATACATGAAGTTGCAGCTGATCTTGATGCTGAAACTGAAAAAGCTCTAGAAAGATATACCTCTATAATTTACGACTAATCCACAATATATTTACCTGCTTCAAGGTTGTATTGCGTCCCATAAAAGACCAATAGATTTTATTTTTCCTTTACAAAGTCCCTTTATTACCGCATTGTTTAGACTTATTCTGCACTTAGGCCAATAGACATTACAATTTATTGTAGTAATTTTGTAATATATTATTATTATTTTGCATCTAGAATTTGATAAATTTAAAATTGGTTTATATAATATAGCATGACGAATCAAACACCTACAAACAAGACTTTCGTAAAAGATGACAGCCATGCCACTATCGTATGCCCGGCATGTAGCTCTGCAAAAACCATATCTGTTGAAGAATTTCGCGATCGCCAACACGTTCTTAAGGTGAAGTGCAAGTGTGGACATTCCTTCAGCCTGCAGTTGGAATTCCGTCAATTCTTCAGAAAAGACACAGAATTACAAGGGATTTACGACGTCAAGCCTCCTGCCAGAGGTGGTGGTATTGCAACCATTGTGAATCTTTCTTTAATAGGTGCATGTTTTGAAGTACGAGGGGTACATGGCCTCAAGGTTGGCCATAAGGGATCTCTGGTATTTACACTCAACAACCGAAGGGAGACGGTCCTGTACAGACAGGTTATAATACGAACTGTGGACGGCAATAGAATTGGTTGCGAATTCGTTGCCGACAGAGCCTTTGAAAAAGAACTCGGATTCTATCTTCTACCGTAAATTGCCGTTTAGGAGCCGTTACGAAATAGCTTGGTCATTTATATCCATTTTGTTACGGATCCTTATGCCGTTCCGAGTAGTACTATGACCATGTTGTTTTTTACAATGGCTTAGTGCCTTAATTCTGGAAACCTGCCACTCTTTTCAGTACCCCCTTAAGGGGTGTAAAAAACAAGAAAGCTGGAGACTCCCGTGAAATTAAGTAGTTAACATCTTACCCATCATTTTTTCACTTACAGTGAGGAATTGGCCAAGGGTCTCAGAATTAACCGCTGAGACCACAAGTCCCTCGTCCCCGATTATTTCTCGCATGCCCTGCTCGTCTTCCACCATATCTATTTTATTAAATAGTTTCAAAATTGGAATTTCTCTAAGCTCTAATTCACCAAGAATCTTGTCAACTACCGCCATCTGCTGACGAAAAGACGGGTTGGAGACATCGATGACATGAACCAGCAGATCCGCTTCTTCCAATTCCTCCAGAGTTGCCATAAAAGCCTGTACCAGTTCTGCTGGTAGATGCCTGATAAAGCCAACGGTATCGGTTAAAATCACCTCGACTTCCGTTGGGAATCTGAGCTTTCTGCTTGTGGGATCAAGTGTTGCAAAAAGTTTATTTTCTGCAACGATGTGACTATTGGTAAGAGTATTAAGCAGTGTAGATTTACCTGCATTGGTATAACCCACAAGAGAAAGTACAGGGAGCTCTTTCTTTCTCCTCTTTGCCCTTCTACGATATCTTTCTTGGCTTACTTGCTTGAGTTCTTTGCTAAGGCGGGCCAAACGATCATTGATTCGCCTCCTATCAATTTCAAGTTTTGTTTCACCAGGACCACGTGCTCCGATACCACCAGTTAACCGTGAAAGTGCGTCATCCCGAGAAGAGAGCCGGGGAAGCATATATTTTAACTGGGCCATCTCTACCTGTAACTTACCCTCACGACTAAGGGCCCTACTGGCAAAAATATCGAGAATAAGTTGCGTGCGGTCGATAACTCTAAGATCTGTAAAATCGGTTATGGAACGAATCTGAGATGGATTAAGCTCTTCATTGAAAATCAGAAGATTAGCGTCAACCTGAAGGGCCATGATCATGATATCAGCAAGTTTACCCTTACCCATTATCAATCTTGGATTAACGCGATTTCTCCGCTGCAATACAGTGTCCAGCACTGCAACATCAGCAGACCGTGCAAGTTCTGCTAATTCGTTTAACGACTCTTCGGCCTGCAGTTTTTTGTCTGTTGAGACAGAGACAAGAATTGCCCTGTCTTTTTTCTTGTCAACCTGACTCACCTTATGACGACGGCCAAATTCACCTTCAATGGCCGCAATCAACTCTTCAGCCGATTCTGTCTGGTTGGCGGGATGAACAGGAGTAATATATCCCCAGTTTTCACCTGGTGTGTCACCCGGCAAAAGGTGGGCAGTATACAGCCTTTCAGGGAGCCCTTCCGCTGTCACTTTCAGCACTGAAATAAAGTCCAGACGAAGAAAGAGAAGATCCATGAGATCTTCATCACTTATATCTTCACCTGCAAGGTGAGTATGGATCAGACGCAGACCACACAGTCTCCCTCCTGAAGCTCTGGAGGATTCAAGCTGTGGGATCATAATCGAGGTATGCGTCCCCACAATAACAGCCTCAACCTTCCCTGATCGATCCACAAGTAGACCAATCTGCCGATTCAACTCGGAGGAGATCTGACAAAGCGTCCGAGCCATTTCCGGGTTAATTATTAAATCTCGCTGAACCCTTTTTTTCCCAATACGCTCTAATGTTTTTATCTGGTTTGTTTTAAGCCCAGATAGATTTCCTGATACCAGTCCGATGGTAGACCTCTTTTACTAATTGATTGTTTTACTTTATCTGTATGCCTGATACACTCTGATCCACTCTTGTACATAGAGTTTTCTCATTATAATTCGTCCAGATCGGATCAGTAACAGTGTCGTGACAGCCAACACATAAGCCGAGGCGTAATATAGAACGGAGTTCTTCTTTATTAAAAGGGCGGAGTTCAGGTCTTGAACTATTCTGCATAGGCATCCCATTTAGGTCGACATATGCATCAAAGGCCACAGTCTGTCCAACGCTTGTTTCAACACCTTTTTCGGTGGATTCAAACAAAAGCTCACCATCCACCTGGGTAATACGCCCTTCTCCAAGCCCTACCGTCTTGGTAGAAGCATGGCAATCAAGGCATTCACGGCCTTTCGCCTGGGTTGTATGTGGATTGATGGCAGCCATGGTAAACCTGTCAAAGCTCTCTTCAATTTCACCCTTCTCATCTACCACCGTTACGATGTCCTGACAACCTGGTGTAACGACCACAATTTCATCATCCCATACCCCAAGCATTGGACGTTCATAGCGAATATAAGATCGACCTTCTTCCCAAAGCCCCTCTGTTTCTTTGAGGGCGAGTTTATCAAGGTGTTTGCCGGAAGCATCTCGCTTCACATGGCAACCGTAGCACTGGGCCACCCATGTGGAGTGACACGCCTCACAGGTAACCCTTTTATGACCTGTGAAATCACAGATGCCTTTTTTAGGGGGCTTTAAGGGATGCTTTTTTTCCTCAACCTTGCCAATGAGAAAATGTTCGTTTCCCTCACTCTCGATATTGGTCAGCAATTCCCCTTTTCTTGTTTTTCCAGGACTTGTGCTATGGCAAACCTCACACGAGATTTCGAGCTGATCTTCATAGTGGGCATAGCTTGTTCCGTCACCCATAATCTCATTTCTGGTATGACAGTCGATACACTCCATTCCCTTGGTGTGATGTACATCATCTGCTATCTCAAGATAAAATCTTCTTCCAGGCAACTGTTTGTTGCTCACGGTCCCACCTTTAAATGGAGTTCCGTACCCTTCAGATTCAAAGATACCCATATAAGAAATACCGATTCTACCAGAACGATTATGACAGCGTACACAGTTACTACTACCCACCTTTTTGGTAATAAAGGGATGTGGCTTTTTCTTACCATCGTCTTCGTCGCCCGTTTCCTCATCATCGGCCACAAGAACGAATTCGTTACTGTTTGTTCCGGGATTTGCAAAATGGCAGGCGGTACAACCTCCACCCTTATCATTAAAGAATTCAGGGAACCCCGGCAGATCATTTTTCTGTTTCCATAAATGACAGGTAGCACAAAGTTTTCGATAGTAATCAAGAGCAAGAGAACTTTCTCCAGATTCCAGTAACTCTTCCACTGTGAGATCGGTATCCTGACTATCAGTTTCTCCCCAATAGTAGAGTAGTGTTCCTAGAATACCCCGATTCGTTGCCATGAGAGAGTTCTTTACTTTATGAAGGTCTGTGGGGTGACAGCCTTCTACGGAACAGGTTTTATCAGCCACCCGAAGGTCACCAGGATTAATAACTATTCCCTTATGTCCCTCTTCTTCTGTAACAGCGAGCGGATTTCCCAGGTGACAGACAGAGCAGCCCATTACACCGGCATCATGGGCGGGATCAAGCTTTACATCTTCATGGCAACTCAGGCACATTTCAACACTACCAGAGCTCGTTATAAAGAGCTTTTCAGGTCGCTTTGTTCTCGATTCATTAAAAATGAGATACAAAAATGCAAATATGAGAACTCCGCCAAACACATAGCTGGCTATACTCTTGTATGGGATACTTTTTTTCAAGAATTATACACTCTTTAGTTCCGTGCCCCAGAAATCCTGCCTTTCTAATGAGACCCCCGGAGTCTATCGCTTACCTGAAGTCTAGCGCTTACCTGGGAGGGCATACATAACAAAAAATCCGGTAACAGTAAGAATCAACCTTGGTAATTTTGGACATTAGGGTAGCGACGGCCAGAACCAAAGGCCTTGGATGTCACCTTAAGTCCCATTGGTGCCTGCTTACGTTTATACTCATTAATGCGAATTCTTCTTAAAATATCTTCAACGATCTCTTTGTTAAAACCTTTTTCTACAATCTGCCTGACGCCTTGCCCCTTTTCCAGATAGAGTTCTACAATTTCATCTAGAACATCATAGGGAGGGAGATCATCCTGATCAGTTTGATCCGGTTTGAGTTCGGCAGAAGGTGGTTTGGTGATGGTCCGCCTCGGAATCACTTCACCATCACGATTTCTGTATTCTGAAAGCTGATAGACGAGCTGTTTGGGAACATCTGAAATAACAGCGAGCCCACCGCTCATATCACCATAAAGGGTGCAGTAACCCACGGCCATTTCACTTTTATTACCGGTCGTGAGCAAAAGGTGTCCAAACTTGTTGGAAAGCGCCATCAGCAGATTACCACGGATTCTAGCCTGCAGGTTCTGCTCTGTGACATCTTCATCACGACCCTCAAATAAAGGGCCCAGGTTTTTACTAAAAGTTGAGAAAAGTTCGGCAATGGGAATCACCTCAAATCTACAGCCAAGATTTTCAGCAAGTTGTTTTGCGTCTTCGATCGATTCCTTTGAGCTATATGGAGAAGGAAGTGCCACTCCCAGCACATTTTCAGCCCCCAGTGCATCTACAGCAATTGCTGCGGTAAGCGCGGAATCAATGCCACCAGAGAGGCCAATAACTGTCGATGAAAACCCACACTTTGTCACATAATCTTTAAGGCCCATAACAAGAGCATTATATACCGCCTCTTCTTCGGCAAGATCAGCAGCACCCGCCATATCCCCCTTCCACGTCTTGGTGTCTAGCACGACACAGTCTTCTTTAAAACCTGCGGCCTGGGCACAAATATTACCAGCACTATCGATTACAAAACTTCGCCCGTCAAAGAGCAGTGAATCCTGCCCTCCGACCTGATTACAGTACAAAAACGGAACGTGATACTTTTCACAGAAGGATTTAAAAATACTCTTTCTGCCCCCCTCTTTGTTCCGCTGAAAAGGCGATGCTGAAATATTGATAATTCCGTCAAGGGAAAAACCTTTTTCTTTTGCTTTCTCGATAAGAGAAGCAACGGGCTTAGCACTATAGTCATGAACCGCCTCGCTCCAGACATCTTCGCACACAGTCACCCCAAAGTTTTCATCGCCAAAGCTATAAATTTCACTACTTTTCCCCGGCTCAAAATACCTTGTCTCATCAAAAACATCGTATGTGGGTAGAAGTTGTTTCCGCGCTCTAAATACAATTTCCCCCTTACGTACGACTATGGCAGAGTTGTACAGCGGCTTACCATTTTTCAGATTACTTTCTTCAAAGCAACCCAGCATCACGTCTATAGCGGGTAACTGATCAATCAGCTCATCCAAAGCACTATTATGATCTTCAATAAAAGATTGCCTTTCAAGAAGATCCTGAGGAGGATAACCAGATATCACAAGTTCCGGGAAAATAACGAGATCACACCCCAACTCTTGAGCTCGTTCAGCCCATTTGAGGATTCTCCAACAATTATATTTAAAGTCCCCGATCACAGGGTTGACTTGCACAAGACCGATTTTCACAAATTTCTCCAGTTATCCAAACATGAATTCTACGACCAAAGTCCTAAAGGAAGTTACTGTTTACCTTTTTTCACTTTTTTTTTCCGCTGATATTTTCTTACAGCACGATTATGGTCAGCAAGATTTGCCGAAAATTGATGGGTCCCATCGTTTTTCGAAACAAAATAGAGGTTGGAAGATGCCATGGGATGCAAAACCGCAGCAATTGCATCTCTACCAGGATTACAAATGGGGCCCACGGGCAGCCCGGGAAGTGTGTATGTATTATAGGGTGTGGATGTTCTGAGATGTTTCTTTGTTATGACACCATCATAATCAGCCACCCCATAAACCACAGTGGGATCCGACTGCAACCGCATTCCACGCAGCAATCTATTATGAAAGACACCAGCAATAAGTGGTCTTTCACTTGGTGCTGCTGTTTCTTTTTCGACAATTGAAGCCAGAGTGACCGTCTTATCGACATCCGGCGTAGGGGTAATACCTGCTATTTCATCAGACCATACTTTTTTAAAGCGATCCAGCAGGATGTTTACCACCTTATCTGCTCCATAAATATTCCTTGTTAACAGATAGGTATCTGGAAACAGAAAGCCTTCAAGGGACTGACCAGTTGTAAGCCCAAAAATTTTAATGTACTCAGGATCATGTACCAGCTCTATAAATTTCTTTTCGTCGCACCAGCCATCCTTTGAAAAAAGTTTGGCAATCTCAACAGCACTCAAACCTTCCGGTATGGTTATGGAATAGGTAACCGCCTCAGCCGATGAGAGGAGTTGTAGGATTTCTATTGGTTTTTTGCCAAGGGGAAGAAGGAATTCACCAGCCTGGAGCTTGGTAGAATAACCTGAAAATTTCGCAAGAATCAGGAAACGAACATCGTTGTGTATGATGCCCTGTACCCCAAGGATCTCTGCAATCGCCTTAACAGAACTTCCTTTGGGTATGGTCACCACAACATTACTTATCTCCTGCCCAATTTCTACAGGGCCAGGACTATTCACATAAGCCTTATAGTATATATAGAGACCTGTGCTTACAAAAACAAGCAGGAGGATTGTTACAAGAACAATCCTCCTGAGTATGCTGAAAAATGACAAATTTCGTTCTATGTAATCCGCCACTTTTTTAGGTTATGCCTTCTTCTTTGCTGTTAACGGAGAAACTTTCTCAGCTTTTGTTGGGGCAATTTTCTCATCAGAAAAAGCAATCTTTACAACTTCATCCATATCCTTTACCGGAAAGAATTCCATTTTTTCCCTTATGTCTTGAGGGATCTCCATAAGGTCTTTCTCATTCTGCCATGGAATAATTATTCTATAGATATCAGCACGAAGGGCGGCCATCGCCTTTTCCTTCAAACCGCCGATGGGTAGAACTCTACCACGAAGAGTTACCTCTCCAGTCATTGCGGTGTGGCTTGTAATAGTTTTTTCAGTGATTGCCGAATAGAGAGCAGTCGCCATGGTGATTCCAGCTGATGGTCCGTCCTTTGGAATTGCTCCTGCAGGCACATGGATATGAAAATCAACCTTATCAAAGAATTCTTCATCCACACCAAGGTCTTCAGTTCTGCTGCGACAATACGTAAGCGCCGCCTGAGCTGATTCCTTCATCACACTACCAAGTTGTCCGGTAAGCGTAAGCTTACCTTTACCAGGCATAATGTTAACTTCAATCTGCAGAATCTCACCACCTACCTCAGTCCAGGCAAGCCCAGTCACAAGACCTGGCTGTTCCAGCTTTTCCATCTCTGACTCAGGTATAGTTTTGGGAGGTCCGAGATAGACATGCAGATTTCGCATAGAGATGGAGTATGGCCCCTTCCCTCCTTCAGCAACCTTTCTGGCGACCTTCCTACACACTTTACCGATCTCGCGTTCAAGATTTCTAAGTCCGGCCTCATAGGTGTAATGGGTGATGATGTTTTCTAGAGTAGCATCTGTAATTTTAATATTACGTGGCTTGAGACCATTTTGCTCAAGCTGCCTTGGATAAAGATACTTTCTTGCGATCACAATTTTTTCTTCCAGGGTATACCCTGCAAGCCGTATCACTTCCATCCTGTCTAAAAGAGGTCCAGGAATGGTGTCAGTCATATTGGCTGTTGTGATAAACATCACCTTAGATAGATCTATAGGCATGTTCATATAATGATCTGTGAACTCAAAATTCTGTTCAGGATCAAGAACTTCTAGCAGAGCTGAAGAAGGATCTCCGCGGTAATCTGAACCAACCTTGTCAATCTCATCCATCATAAAGATAGGATTATTTGAGGCAACGGTTTTTAAGCCCTGAACAATACGACCTGGCATCGCACCAATATAGGTACGTCTGTGGCCACGTATTTCAGCCTCATCACGCATACCACCTAATGAAATTCTATGGAATTTTCTTCCCATGGCCCGTGCAACAGATTTGCCAAGAGACGTTTTACCCACACCTGGAGGACCAACAAAACAAAGAATTGGCCCCTTAGTTGAATCATTAAGCTTTCTTACAGCAAGGTATTCGAGAATGCGCTCTTTTATCTTCTCCAACCCGTAGTGGTCTTCGTCCAGAACTTTTTTTGCATGGGCCAGATCAAGGATATCCTTAGTGCTTTTCTTCCACGGAACATCAAGTATCCAATCTATATATGTGCGTATAATAGTTGCCTCAGAAGAGTCAGGATGCATCATATCCATCCTGCTTAGCTGTTTATTCGCTTCTTTGCGAATCTTCTTCGGCATTTTTGTTTTCTTAAGTTTTTTCTCAAGATCATCTACTTCCTGGCTGCGATCATCCGTATCTCCAAGCTCTTTCTGCAGGGCGTGCAACTGCTCTCTGAGGAAATATTCGCGCTGGGATTTACTCATCTCCTCTTTGGCATCATTTTGGATTTTTGCCTGAACCGTAGAAACTTCGAGTTCTTTGGTGAGAAGATCACTGACAAGTTTTAACCGCGCAACGGGGTCTGTTTCTTCCAAAATCTTTTGAGACTCAGATATTTTCAATCTCAAATTAGAACCAACGAGATCTGCAAGGCGCCCAGGCTCCTCGATGTTGTTAATAATCATCATCAGATCAGCAGAAAGAATACCGCGAAGAGACATGATTTTTTCAGTCTGCTCACGAACAGTGCGCATGGTGGCTTCAACCTCCACGCTTACTTCTTTCACCTCTTCATCTTCAATAACTTCAATGCAAACCTGATAGCTGGGCTCAGTCTGCTCAAAACCCGTTATACGTGCTTTAGACATTGCCTGAACCAGAACTTTCAAACGCCCATCGGGAAGTTTGAGGGTTCTCATAACCATACAGACCATACCGACTTTATAAAGATCATCCTCGGAAGGATTGTCCTTAGTCGCGTCTTTCTGGGTGACAAGCATGAGCAACTTGTTATTTCCAAGGGCCTCATTTACCGCCTCCACAGAGCCTGGACGACCAACAAAAAGAGGGATTATCATATAGTTAAAGACAACTACATCCCGAACCGCCATCATGGGCAGAACTTCAGGTATTTCCATTTCTTCATTAGTTGAAAAATCGTCCATACCTATACTTAAAGAATCATTAAATTCCACTCAAGCCTCCATCAAACCCTTAAAACAATTCACCCCGGAACAGAGCTCATGTTACTTATAATTATCGACACTATTTCTTATAATTACATATCTTTCCAACCAGACAGCCCAAGTCATAGCGCCACTCCGGAAAATCCACCGAAATACTAAACATGCAAGCAACTTAAGTCAAGCCGACTTTATTCAGGTTATATGGCTTCAAATATTTTCTCTTGAACTCTCTCTACAATTCTTTCATAGTAAACAACTTAATTGCAATACTTTTCACCTAACTTTTGCGTACACAAAGTACAGAAAAAAATAATTTATCACTGTAAAATAACATTTTTTAATCATGCAAAATGCTTTTAGAAACTCATTTTTGCATGATTACAATTTTTCTGTTATTTGCTACCCTTCGGGATTGACAATTCCACCAAATCTGCTTTGTTATTGAAGTGTTGAACTATTAATACGTCTCTAGCTTCGCTGCCTTGCATTTCCGGCGGACAAGTCAATTGCAAAATTTAGGTTTCATATCAATATCCACGAGGAACGCTATGATTTCCGTACAATCCTTTTTTGATCTCAGCGAATTTCCTGACGCTGAACTTTTTCTAGCCTCAAGCCCTGTATGGCAGCCTCTCAATGATTTAAAGACATACATGGACAATTATACATACCCTAAGTATGAACAAGTCTATTTTAAAGACGGCATACCTCTAAAAGAACATGTGATTATTCATGAAGGACGAATACTCTGCTTTAATGACTTTGAAATAGAGTTCGGCGATACAACCAAAAAGGGACTACAAGTCAAAAGGGGTGGCATGGTGCTCGAAGGAGCCTCGGTTGTCATGGCGGGTGCTGTTCTCTCAGGCAAACAAATAGCCATAGGCAAAGGCGTACTCATTGAAACCGGCGCCATGGTCAAATCACCCACTATTCTTGGTGACTATACTGAAGTTCGCCAAGGGGCCTACCTCAGAGGCTACTGCCTGTCTGGCAAAAGATGCGTACTTGGCCACACCACAGAAATTAAACATTCTATTTTCCTCAACGACGCCAAAGCTGGTCATTTTGCTTACGTAGGAGACTCCATCCTGGGCCAGGACGTCAACCTGGGTGCCGGGACAAAATTTGCGAACTTAAAATTTCTGCCGGGAAATATAAGTATCTTTCACGAAAAACAATATATTGATACAGGAAGAAGAAAATTGGGGGCAATTTTAGCAGACGGATGTCAGACTGGATGCAATTCGGTTACCAGCCCAGGAACCCTAATGGCAAAAAAAGCTATTCTCATGCCTAACGCCACGGCAAAAGGTGGGCTCCACCAGGCAAAAGCAATTATTAAATAGCACCAAATGCTCCCGTATGAAATTACTGTCAGACGGGAGCACCACAAAATACAGAGGTCTACTTCCTTACCACCATGGTGGAAAAATAGTGAATCTCCTTACCTACGGCCTGCCTGATATCACGCCAGACCTTCTGGTCGCCTAAGCTACACCTTTCCACTAAAACAGCGTTGTCCACAAGGCCTAATTCATCAAGCAGGGCCACGAGCCTGTCCATCACTTTAAATACCTTCATAAAGACAACGACATCGCTTAACGCCAGGAGTTCTTTGATTTTCTCATCTTCGAAGGTGGCTGGAATCACAACAAGGCGCTCATCTCCAAGACAGAGCGGTATCGCTGCAGTCGCTGAAGTGGCCCCGATAGCTGAAACTCCAGGAACGATTTCAAGATTGAAAGGTACTCCATGCTCCTGAAGAGTCTCACAAACATAAAAGCCTGTAGAGTAAATAGCCGGGTCTCCTAAGGTCGGAAAGACAACATCCTTGCCGTTACCAAGATGTTCCATAATCGTCTTGGCAGCCTCACTCCATGCACTCTGCACTTCAGCATCCGGTGTCTCTCCCCTTTTCACCTGCTTCATGGGAAAGTGGTGACTTAAAATAGTTTTGCCGTTCGACTCAACAACACCTTCTACAATTTTAAGAGCCATACTCCCACCATTTTCAAAGGCAGAAGGAACAAACCAGGTGTCACATTTTTTAAGAGTATTCGCGGCTTTTAAGGTCATTAGCTGCGGATCACCCGGCCCAACACCGACTACATAAAACGTACCTTGCATTTTCTGTCCACCCTCTAAAATATTCAACGCAGTAATGGAGAATTATATTGGCATTGCAAGCACTGGCATCAGACGCATAAAGCGCCATTAAACAGGAAGTTACATCCAGGACACACCTGAATAAAAAAAATCCCCGAATCAAATAAATGATCCGGGGGCTCCCTGTCTCCTCGTCTCGCATGCAGTATCCTTGTCCACGGGATAATCAACATCAACGTTCCAGACAGGTTTTCTGACTTCCGGATCGTCCATCACCCACACCTTCCCAGGATATTCCCAGTGGTTATCTAAGGTGGATTCTGTCCCCGGTTACAGCGGCGGGCCCGTCTCCGAATTACACGGAGTTCCCTCATAGGCTGAATAATTCAGCACCTAAAACGTAGGTAGAGACTTACCAAAAGTGAATCATGAAAGTCAACAACTATTACCATCCCACTATATTAGGTTAGGTTATATCATCATAGGTGTATCAGTGGTAAAATCACCTGGTTTGAAAAGAAAAAATTGATTTTCTTTCTTATGTTATAGGTGTAGTATCCCGTCTGAAATTCCGAGGTGTTTTTATTAATTTTACTTCGTTTATTTATGGAACAAGAACTACTTTCAGCACTATGGCCACAGGTTGTTTTACCCATTGCCCGAATTACCTGTTTTATAGTTCTCGGCCTTTTTATTGCCAGCTTTATCGAAAGCCTCAACTGGACACATAAACTGGCAACACTGGCACGGCCTCTCATAAAACGTGGTCACCTCTCCACACTGACAGGGGCAAGCTTTTCGGTTGCCTTTTTCTCTGGAGTTTCTGCAAACACACTACTGGCAGAGGCGTATGACAAGGGCCAGATATCACAAAAAGAACTTATTCTAGCAAATCTATTCAACTCTCTGCCACGGTTTTTTCTGCATCTACCAACTGTCTTTTTTCTTACTGCCCCTCTTATTAAATTTGGTGCTATAATATACGTTGGTCTTACCTTTAGTGGAGCCATATTACAGACTGTACTTGTTGTTGCACTTGGTGCGTTTTTACTACCTGCTAATGGTGAAACCCTTGCTCCACCACCTGCCCCAAAGGCAAAAGTCTCTATTAAAGAGGCTGCTCAAAAAAGTGTGAAGCGTCTCAAAAAAAGAATCGTTAAAATCCTCAAATTCCTGATCCCGGTTTATCTGATTTTCTTTTTCCTCAACTGGTATGGAATATTTACCTCCATCGAACGATCTTTGGCTGAAAGTAGTGTCTACCTCAGTTGGTTGAACCCTAAGGCTATTGGCATTGTGCTCCTCCATGTAACAACTGAGTTCTCGGCGGGCCTTGCCGCGGCAAGCGCCCTTCTTGCAGAGAACAGTCTCACCTACGACGAGGTCGTGATAGCTCTTTTGGTTGGTAATATTCTCTCCACTCCAATACGTGCTCTTCGCCACCAACTGCCCTACTATACTGGGATATATTCCCCACGTCTTGCCATGCAACTGGTGGCAATAAGTCAGGTTACCAGAGCATTTTGTTTGATTTTTGTTTCAGTATTGTATTTTAGCCTCAGTAAACTGATATAGTTTTTACCAGTGATATGCGCTCTTTAATGGATAAAAAAAATATACTTTTCACCGTTTGTCTCGCAACTCTGTTACTTGGCGCCATTATTGTCTCCACTGGCATGGGCTATATGCAGATACACTGGCAGGATATTATACGAGTGATTGGAGCTCACCTCTTTAGCGCACCTGAGCTGAGCAACAGTATAGAACCATCCATACCTTATGTGGTTATGGACGTACGTCTTCCTCGCATACTGACTGCAGTTCTTGTGGGAGCCGGTCTTGCCCTCAGCGGTGTCATTTACCAGGGGATCCTGCTCAACCCACTGGCCGACCCCTACACCTTAGGAATCAGCAGCGGGGCCGCATTTGGTGCATCATTTGCTCTTCTTGCCAACCTCACCCTGCTCGGGCAATTTTCAACACCTCTCTTTGCTTTTATCGGGGCCACCATAACTCTCTTTATTGTTATGCGTCTCTCCACATTCAACGGACTGATTTCAGCGCAAACCCTTATTTTATCTGGTGTTATCGTAGGCGCGATTCTTTCTGCCGGGATCAGCTTCATGAAGTATCTTGCTGACGAACAGGTTGCGATTATCATATTCTGGCTCATGGGAAGCTTCGGTTCTTCTACCTGGAGTGGGGTGCTCCTTCTTACTGTAACCGTTTTACTTGGTCTACTCATCACCCTCTATTTCGGGCGGGATCTCAACATCATGTCCCTTGGTAAACGGTCGTCTGACTCACTTGGGGTGGAAACTGCAAAAATCAGAATGATACTGCTTCTCAGTGCCTCTTTTGTCACAGCCATCTGTGTAGCACTCACTGGTATTATTGGTTTTATCGGCCTCATCGTCCCGCACCTGATGCGTTATATTGTAGGCCCAGACAACAGAAAGCTCATACCAGCATCGGCTCTTGCCGGTGCAATACTGCTACTTATCGCAGATACAATTACCAGGGCGGTTCTTCCCATAGAAGTTCCAATTGGGGTACTTACCGCACTTATAGGCGGTCCATTTTTCTGCATCATTTTCAGACAGAAACAAAAGGGAAGAGCCTATGAATAATTCTATTGCTCTTGCCACCAGAGACCTCTGTTTTTCCTACGGAAAGACTGCCACCTTGCGTGACATTAGTGTTGAATTACAACAGGGGAAATTTTACGGAATCATCGGCCCCAACGGCTGCGGGAAAACAACTTTTCTTGATCTCTTAACAGGAAACAAGACACCATCAGCAGGCTCGATCGATCTCTTTGGCTCGCCACTTACAAGCTACAACAAAAGAGATCTCGCCCTGCAGCTCGCTCTGGTTCCCCAAGAGTATGACACGGGCTTTGGCTTTTCTGTGGAAGAAGTTGTCCTTATGGGACGTCACCCGCACATTCCAAGATTTGCCTCCCCCTCCCAAAATGACTGGAAAAATATTGACGCTGCGATGGAGGCCATAGGTATCACAGATCTGCGCAACAGATACACCAGTACCCTTTCCGGAGGGCAGAAACAGCGTACTGTCGTTGCAAGAGCTCTTGCCCAGGATACTCCTCTATTGCTCTTTGATGAGGCAACCTCAAGTCTTGACATTAAATACACACTACAGATCTTTAATCTGGTCAAAGATTTAGTACAGAACCAAAACCGAACAATTGTCGCCGTTATGCACAACCTCAATCTTGCAGCAGCCTACTGCGACGAGATCCTTATAATGAACGAAGGTCAGGTCGTCAGTTTTGGGCCAACAGAGAAAAAACTTAATAGCGAAATAATCAGAGAAGTGTTCGGGGTGGAGAGCAATATTGTCTGGGACGATTACAACAATTCCCATCAGATTAGTTTTCGCTACAGACAAGATCTGAGGTAATTGATATGGCATATTTTCTTAAAAAGAGCATTGCACTCTTGATACTCGTCATGGCAGTAGTCTTGTGCTTTGTTACATCGGAGCCCCTTATAGCCGGTGACATACCCAAAGAGATTGTAGATAGCCAAGGCAATACATTAGTCATAACAAAACCATTTACTAAAATCATCTCTCTGTACTCAGCCCATACAGAAAACCTCTGTAGCATGGGTGCTGCTAACCTTCTCGTTGGGATATCGAGAAGTGATGACTATCCAGAAAATATCCTGAGTAAACCACGTTTTTCCTATCGTGATGATCCGGAAAAGTTTATTGGTCGTCATCCAGACCTCGTACTCATCCGCCCCATGATTGAGCGATCCTACCCTGAATTTGTCAAAAAACTCAGAGCCGCTGAAATCACCGTCATATCCCTGCAACCAACCAGCACAAAAGAAATGCTTGACTACTGGAAAACACTTGGCATTTTAAGTGGCAAAGAAATACAGGCACAGGCAATGGTTCAGCAGTTTAAGAAAGAGATCGATAGAGTCAATAATGTGGTTGCGAGAATTCCGCTAGACTTACGGCCAAAAGTATATTTTGAGGCAATCCATAAAAAGATGAAAACCTTTGCGGGGCCCAGCATTGGCATCTTTATTCTTGAAACTGCAGGAGGTATTAATATCGCTCCCGATGCCTCAAGGGTACGAACCACCAACATTGCCTTTTTCGGTAAAGAAAAACTTCTCAGTAGAGGCGAACAAATCGATATATTTTTGAGCCAACACGGCCGCATGAACCCAGTAACCATTGATCTCATAAAAAACGAGCCGGGATTTCTTGCAATTCGAGCAGTCCGGGAAGATGATATCTACCTTATCGAAGAACAACTCGTATCAAGGCCTACAATCCGAATTTTAGAAGGTATTGATAAACTCCACACTATCTTCTTTTCAAAACATGATTCTTTGTCGGAGACTCAACAATGACTGCAACAGTACCAGCCTGTGTTATATCAGGAACCTCTAGTGGATCCGGTAAAACCACCATCACACTCGGTCTCATGGCGGCCTTTAAACAACGGGGGTTCAGGGTCCAACCCTATAAATGTGGACCGGATTTTATTGATCCCGGCCTGCATGAACTGGTAACTGGGGTAAAATCCAGAAACCTGGACCTCTGGATGAGTGGCGAAGAACATACCAGACATTGTTTTCAGACCCATCTTGAAAATAGTGACATCGCACTCATTGAAGGTGTTATGGGGATGTTTGACGGTGGAATTTCTTCCAGTGGTGAGCTCTCCAAGCAACTCGGCATAGCCAACATTCTCGTGCTCGATGTCCGCTCCATGGCTGATAGCGCAGCTGCAATTGTTAAAGGCTTTGAAACGTACTCCGAAGGGGCAGAGGTTAAGGGAGTTATTCTTAACAATATTGCCAGTGAACGCCACCTACAGCTGGTCAGTGATGCTATAAAGAACAATTGTAAGGCCGAAATACTCGGTTATTTGCCAAGAAATCTCGATTTTTCTATTCCTTCCCGTCATCTCGGCCTGCTTACAGGCGATGAAGCCCCTATCTCTGACTGTAAAATCGACTTACTTGCTAAGACCATTACTGAACATATTGACCTTGATCGTGTACTGGAACTGTGCACAAGATTTTCACCGGCAAAACAGGTAGAAGCGCCAGCACTTGAGACAACACCCGCCTGCAGGATTGCAATTGCCCGCGACAAGGCCTTCTGTTTTTATTATGAAGACAACTTTGATATCTTAAGAAATCGTGGTGCTGAGCTGGTATTCTTCAGCCCTCTCAATGATAAGAAACTACCTGAAAATATTCATGGTATTTATCTTGGAGGTGGTTATCCTGAGCTCTATGCAAAAGAACTGAGCGCAAACACTGAGATGCTCCAGGAAATTCGCTCGTGGGTTGAGGGCGACGGCGTAGTTTACGCAGAATGTGGGGGTTTTATGTACCTTACACAGGGCATCGTAGACCACGACTCCCAGCAACACAGCCTCGTAGGAGCTTTTCCCGCTGTCGCAGCAATGCAGACAAAAAGGGCCAGCCTTGGTTACAGGGAAGTAACGACCTGTGAACGCTCCTGTTTTGGTCCTGAAAATACCATATTACGTGGGCATGAGTTTCACTACTCCAATATTGGAAAGATGGATTCTTTGGTTCCGCGTATTTATAAGGTAAATAATGGAAGCCGGGAAGGATACAACTATCGCAGGGTTCTCGGAGGTTACATGCACCTGCATTTCGGTTACTCACCAGAGGTGGCAACCGCTTTTATAAACTATTGTAGAGAGTAAGATTATGGCTGTTACATTACAAAAAATTGCACCTTCCGATATAGAAGCCGAAAGCTTTAGAATTATTGAGCGTGAACTTGGTGAGACCTCATTTGACCCGAGCACCTTTAAAGTTGTCCAGCGTGTTATCCACGCCACCGGCGATTTTAGCTTTGCAGAGAACATGCGCTTTTCACCCGGCGCAGTCGAGGCCGGTATTGAAGCTATCCGATCCGGAAAAAACATCCTCACAGACGTCACCATGGTAGCCTCCGGTATCAGCAAAGCACTGCTTAAAAAATTTGGAGGGGAAGTCATCTGTAAGGTGGCCGACCCGATAGTTGCAGAAGCTGCCAAAACAGCAGTGAAGACAAGATCAGAAATGGCGATCTCCATGAATCTAGATGACAACATCGGAATTGTTGCCATGGGCAATGCCCCCACAGCACTTGTACAGGCAATTGCTACCACTGCCGAAATGAAAGGAACACGCCCTCTACTCGTTGGCGTCCCTGTTGGATTTGTAAATGCTGCGGAATCCAAGGATCTCCTCGTGGAACAGAACAACTGCTACATTACAAGCCTTGGCCGTAAGGGTGGCAGCCCTGTTGCAGCTGCTATTATCAACGCACTCATCAGGTTGGCTGCAAAGTAATATGGCAAAAAGACTACGAAGTGGTTTCACCACAGGAGCCTGTAGTGCCGCTGCAGCTAAAGCCGCTACCAGCGCAATTACTACAGGCACTTGCCCAAAATCTATTGAAATAGGGTTTCCGGGTGGATCACGGCACTCCTTTGTTGTCCATTCCTGTACTCTTGATGGTAAACAGGCCACGGCCTCCATCATAAAGGATGCAGGTGATGACCCAGACGTGACGAACAAAGCGGAAATTATTGCAATAGTCCAGCTGGATCATCGGAAAAACGGCGAAAGCCCCTGTGTTATTCACGATAATATTCAGCTGTTTCGCGGCAAAGGTGTAGGTATTGTCACCAAACCGGGTCTTGCAATATCCGTGGGTGAACCTGCTATAAATCCAGTTCCTAGACAGATGATTTACCAGGCCATCCAGGAAGTGACCCAGCAGGATCTCAGTGTCACAATTTCCGTTGCAAACGGAGAACTTCTTGCCGAAAAAACCCTGAATAAAAGACTTGGAATCCTTGGCGGTCTCTCTATCCTTGGAACCACCGGTATTGTTCGCCCCTTATCAGCAGATTCCTGGACCGCTACAATCTCTGCCACAATGGATGTGGCAAAAGAAGCCGGTCTTACGGACATAGTTATCTCAACTGGGCGCACTTCCGAAAAAGGGGCCCAGCATCTGCTACAACTCCCTGACGAGGCCTACGTCGAGATGGGGGATTTTCTGCACTTTTCCCTTAGTGAAGCAAAAAAAAAGGGCTTTTCAACTGTTCATTATTCAGGAATGTGGGCCAAGGTCATGAAGGCCGCCCTTAGAATCCCACAGACCCATGTTAAAAACGGGGCACTGGAAGTTGCAGCAGGTGCAGAACTACTTGAGGGCTTAGGGGCCAAACCTCCGCTACTTGATCTTTTATACAAGTCAAACACAGCCCGTGAAATGCTCACCCACATTAATGATACAGGTCAAACTGAGCTCATCAACAAGGTCTGTCTGAGAGCAAAAGAGTACGCCGAAGAAATCGCTTGCACCAAGGTACATATTTACCTGATTGATCACAAAACAGAGGTTATCGCCCATGTTTAGCCTTTCTGTGATAGGTGTCGCAGATGAGATATTATCCTCTGCAAACAAGACAATCCTAGCTGGTTGCTCCCATGTATTCGCGACCCCAAGACTTCAGAAGTATGTCCATGAACTCCCACTCAAAATTCACGACATAAGCCCGGTTCAGCAGGCAATTGATGAGATTAAAACCTTACTTAATGAGACAAACGTCGCTATTCTTGCCAGCGGAGATCCTCTTTATTACGGTATAGGTAAAAAACTGCTTTTAGAGTTTCCAGCTGAAGCGATTGCGTTTTATCCTGCGGTCTCTTCAATCCAGCGAGCCTGCGCTCTTTTTAAAACACACTGGGATGATGCAACCATCATCAGCCTCCACGGACGCAATAGTCAACATCTTTCCGGCCTCATTTTACAGCACCCAAAGTGTATTCTGCTCACGGATAAAGATAATAGTCCCAATATAATTTGTCAGAAGCTTCAGGACTACCTCCAACTCGTTGAAGCAGATAAAAAATCAGATGAGATCACTGTTATGGTGGCGGAAAATATAGGTCTTGATGACCAGCGCCTCTTCACAGGCAATCTGAAAGATGCCGCCAGAGAAAAGTTTTCTCCTTTAAACGTTATGTTCATCAAAACTCAGGTGAGCGATGCAAAGAGATACCCTGCGTATTTTGGTCTAACTGAAGATGAGGTCGTTCACAGTCGTGGGCTCATTACCAAAAGTGAAGTTCGTGCAGCAACAGTACACCAATTGCGATTACCTCAGACAGGAATACTCTGGGATGTAGGCGCCGGAAGCGGTTCCATCTCCATTGAAGCAGCACGCTCTCATCCAGATCTCACTATTTTTGCCATTGAACATAAAGAAGAAGAGATAGCCAACATCAAAGCCAATATCGTAAAATTTGGCTGCTATAATATCATTCCCATATTTGGTAAGGCTCCTGAAATTCTTGACGACCTACCACGTCCAGATAGAATCTTCGTCGGTGGCAGCAGCGGTACCCTGCCTGCTCTTACTAAAATTGCAGATAGAGTTTTACCTAAAAATGGACGCATGGTAATAAACGGCGTCATTGAAAAAACCATACAAGAGGCACCTGAACTTCTTGCCCGTTTCGATTTCACAATTGAAAGTACTACGATTCAAGTGAGCCGAAATGATAGTACAAACAAAAAAGTCACATTTAACCCCATAACCATAACAACAGGCAGTCGATGAACCAGAATAGTCCAAATGAAACCCAAGTGCTCCCTGCCCTTCTTGTCCACTTTGTTGGCGCTGGTCCCGGAGACCCCGAGCTTATTACAGTAAAAGGACAGCGACTACTAAGAGAAGCAGATATTGTTATTTACACCGGCAGTCTTGTGCCAAAACCCCTTATCACTGGGCTCTCGGCAACAATACATAATTCAGCTGGTCTTAATCTCGATGAAGTTTTTGCGATTATTTTAGACGGGTTCAAAAAAGGGAAAAAAGTTGTACGTCTGCACACCGGAGATCCATCCATATACGGTGCAATCAACGAGCAGATAGCCCTATTACGACAGCATGATATTCCATTTAAGGTTATCCCGGGTGTAAGTTCAGCCACCGCTTCTGCGGCTGCCCTGCAAACAGAACTAACCCTTCCTGAGGTATCTCAAACTGTTATATTCACAAGGCGTACCGGAAGAACGCCTGTACCTGAAAATGAAAGCCTTGATCTTCTTGCCTCCCACCAGGCGACAATGATGATTTTCTTAAGTGTTGGAATGATCGAGGAAGTCGTTAAAGATCTTAAAAAAGGCGGCTACCCTGATAAGACTCCCGTCGCCGTAGTCGAAAAAGCCAGCTGGCCGGAAGAGAGACACATCAGAGGTACTCTTGCAACGATTGCTCAGCAGGTGGCAGATGCGAAAATCACTAAAACTGCCATCATTGCAGTGGGTGAGGTACTTGCGGATGCTCCCCCTCCTGCTCTTTCTAAGCTCTATGACAAGGCCTTTACCCATGAATTCAGGGATGGAGTAAAACCCTAATGAAAATTGGGGTCCTTGCGGTTACAAAGGGAGGCCATAAACTTGCTGAGACAATTACTCAACGGATGAATTCAGCCGCCCTCATTACACGACGCAAGGAAGAAAAAGTAGCTGACTGTTTCAAAAGATGTTGGGAGCAGTATGATGGCTTTGTCTGCATTATGGCGACCGGGATAGTTGTTCGATCCATAGCCACCTTACTTGCAGATAAGGCATCGGATCCTTGTGTCATCGCATGTGACCAACAAGGTACATACATCATAAGCCTACTGTCCGGACACCTGGGCGGGGGCAATGCGCTTGCATCAGAAATTGCTTCAATTACCGGAGGCCATGCCGTTATCACCACAGCTTCAGACACACTTGGCCTCGTTGCCCTTGACCTTTGGGCAAAAGAGAAAAGATTAACACCACCAAATAAAGCAGAACTGACCCGAATATCTACTCAACTTGTCAATACGGGTTCTCTTCTCATTTTTTCTGATGTGCCCACCACCACCCTTGCAAGGGGACTGGAACAGACAAACGCCCTGGAAGAAGCCCAGATAATCGTTTCAAACAGGCAATACCCTGATTCCCCGGCAGTACAGTTTTACCCGCAAAATCTTGTGGTCGGGGTCGGCTGTAACAGAGGCACCCCTCTACATGAATTTGAAGAGGCTCTGGCAGAACTCTTTTCAGATCTACAGCTCAGCCCCAAAAGTATTAAAAATCTTGCTTCCATCGATAAAAAAAATGACGAGGTAGGATTATTACAATTTGCCGAGAAAAACAGCTGGACCATAGACTTTTTTGATAAAACAACCATCAACTCACAAAATAATCTTGAGATTTCTTTTGCTGCTTTAAAGGCGGTAGGCGCTATTGGAGTTGCCGAACCAACCTCTCTTTTAAGTGCTAAGAGTAATCTTCTTATCAGTAGGAAACGCAAATGGAAAAATGTAACAATGGCAGTGGCCCAGGCACCCTTTACGTTGTAGGCACCGGTCCCGGTTCCGCAGACCATATGACAGTTGCCGCAATCTCTGCCCTGAAAAACTCGGATGTTATCATCGGCTACAAAACATATCTTGAGCTCATTCCGGAATTTCTTGAACAAAAAGAGGTTATCTCTTCCGAAATGATGAAGGAGGTTGACCGGTGCAGAAAGGCTCTCGATATCGCCGAAGAGGGAAAAACAATAGCTCTCGTTTGCGGTGGTGATCCGGGCATTTACGCCATGGCCGGTCTGGTTTTTGAAATGGCCCAAAAGGCAAAGAGCAGTTGTAAGATTGAGATACTCCCAGGCCTTGCAGCAATTAACAGTTGCGCGGCACGACTTGGTGCCCCATTAATGCACGATTTTGCGGCAGTAAGTCTCTCCGATCTACTCACCCCATGGCCACTGATTGAAAAACGCCTTGAAGCCGTGGCAATGGCTGACTTTGTCACAGCGATCTACAATCCGAAATCAAAGAAAAGAACGGAACAAATCGTCAAGGCAAGGGAGATCTTCCTTAAACACAGAAGTCCAGAGACTGTAGTGGGCATCGTAACCGCTGCGACAAGAGAGAATGAAACGATTGTGATAACAACACTTGCAGACTTACTAGAAAGTGAGATTGGAATGCAATCGACAGTGATAATAGGAAACAGCCAGACCTACAAATGGAACGACCTGATGATCACTCCCCGGGGATACAGCGACAAATATACAATTTAAGTTTCTACCTCGGACAAACTCCTAACCCGAATTTCTCATGATCTTTAAATCAAAAAGATCATGAGAAT
Organism: Desulforhopalus sp.; assembly: GCA_047619065.1. Classification (GTDB taxonomy): domain Bacteria; phylum Desulfobacterota; class Desulfobulbia; order Desulfobulbales; family Desulfocapsaceae; genus Desulforhopalus_A. Next base: position 32,360 of record JBLHNA010000023.1, on the reverse strand, counting down.
TTCGGGCTAATCCATCCATCTCTTTTTAATTGCTACAATTTCATCAATATGAGCAAAAAACAGATCAATAACCTCGGGATCGAAGTGATTACCACTTCCTTCCCGAATTATATCTCTGCATGCCTCTTCTGACAAAGGCATTTTGTAGGGCCTCTCACTTCCCAGAGCATCATAGACATCAACCACTGCTACAATTCTTGCAATGAATGGGATTTTTGAACCTGAAATATTTAATGGATAGCCCCCACCAGTCCATTTTTCATGGTGACATAGAGCAATAACCGTAGCCATTTCAAGTATGGTCAGTTTACTTATATCACCTGCCATGGATAAGATTTCATCAAAATCAATATCGGTGACATCAGGGTCAGTGGAATAATGCCGGAGAATATCACAGCCTATTTCACAGTGGGATTTCATAATCGTCCACTCTTCGGCTGTGAGTTTACCCGGTTTAAGCAGTATGGTATCTGAAATGCCTATTTTACCTATGTCATGAAGAGGTGCGGCCTCTCCAAATGTTTTACTCAGCTGTCGAGACATCCCACTTTTTCTTGCAAGCAGAGCGCATATTTCACCCACCCTGATAACATGCCGCCCCGTTTCATTGTCCCGATATTCAGCAGATTTACCAAGGCTGTAGAGAAGTTGTTTTTTGGTTTCTTCCAGCTCGTTGGTTCGCAGCTCAACCATATTTTCAAGGTTTTGCTGATAATTACGATTCTGCCGTACAAGTTCCACCGATTCCAGCGCTCTTTCGATGGTGTTATCTACAAGGGTGAAGTTTTGAATGGGTTTCGTTATAAAATCCCGGCCACCTAAACGCAGCGCCTCAACCGCATCTTCCACTGCTCCAACACCAGAAACGACAATAATAGGTAATTCAGGCCATTTGGCGATTGCTTTTTCAATGAAGGTGTGACCATTCATGATCGGCATATTAAGATCTACTGTGACGAGATCTGCCGGCCACTGTTCCAGCATAAAGAGCCCATCAAGGCCATTTTCAGCTGTTCTTGTGTCGTACCCTTTATCGTCCAGGTAACTTGCAATTAAATCTCTTATTTCTTCCTGATCTTCTATAACAAGAATACGCTGCTTTCTGGTTCCTGTAATCTTGTCTTCTGGTAACATTTCAGTCACAATTTAGCCCTTCCAGGGAAAAATAATTAAATACCATTTTATCTGCTGATTCAGTATACCTGAGAATTTTTTTTTCCAAAAGCGATAGTACTACTTTTTTTGTTAGAGACCAGTAAAACATCTAACAATACAAATTACTTTTTGCTCTTGCTGTTGACGATCTTTGCTTTTTTCATACGTTTTTCAAAATCACGAAGCTCGATGCTTATTGCGTCAACAGAAATAAATATCTCCACGAGTGAAATACCAAGAGAAGCGAGAAGGAGTAAAAGACTGCCTGTGAAAAATATTTTCCCTAACTGTACCCATCCACCAAAAAGCATCAGCATACAGAATACACAGAGAAATAAACCAGCCACACCACAGGCCTGCATATTTCTAATAAGAACTACGCGTTTTTTGAGGCTAATAATCTGTGCAATAATAACTTCGTCTGATTTTTCCTGATAACGCTCGTAGAGATTTCGTATCCGAGCGTTTATTGCTAAAAACCTGCTTGTGTAGGCAACAAGTAAAAAGGTAACAGCGGGAAAGAGTAAAGCCGGGGTCGTAATTGTTATATCCATATATATATAAAATCTCTCAAACTAAGAAAAGATCAAGCCTCCAACCAGGAAATAATTTCATCTTCGCCAGCACCTCTACCTACACATTTCACCACACCATCGACAACTACAGCGGGTGTTGTGAAAATCCCCAGTACTGCAATTTGCTGAAAATCCGTTACCTTGGTAACAGTTACGTCTCGTCCACTCTTTTCAACAGCTGAAAGGGCATTCTTGTGCGCTTCTTCACATTTGGCACAACCTGGACCACATATTTTAATTTCCATAGTATCCTCACATTTAGTTTAGTGCCTTACTCCTTTAAATCTGTCATAAATACAAAAAAACGGAGAGTTTTTTATGATTAATAACATGAAGTTAGAAACAATGCACTTATCCTGGCTTATTTACCGTTTACCAAGGATATATTATTTGATTTCACAGTTAACCCGGATTTCTCACCAACAAAGTTTTTCGCAGGTCGAGACACCGAGCATGAAGCTGTAATAATCTACTGCAAATGCTCGGTAACGAAGCAGCTGCGGATAAATCTGTTGGCCCGAAGGGTGAACTTTTTGATTTGAAACGAAAAACACCCTGTTAATTAAGGAAGTCATTTTTAAACCATAAAAACAAACAATTGAGTTTCAAATCAAAAAGTCATGAGAAATTCGGGCTAACAACAGCCGCACGTCCCACTTGCATTTGGTATCTGGTCGCCCACATCATTACAGGCCGCTTCAATAGCATCGACCACCAATGTCAAGTCATCACCACAGACCTTGCCGTCTGCATCTTTCGCAATACCCAAGGTAGAGACATCTAGGTTCCATTTTTCCGGAACCATTAAAAAATCAAGAACCTTGCTCACACACGCGTTCCCGCATCCATTTATAACAAGGATATCTCTTACATTTTCAAGACTTTCAATACGCGCAGCCACTGCTCCAAGGGAAAACACTTTTCCATTTTCCTGACTGGCAACAATCCTTCCAGCCTCAACTGAAAGCCGCCCAAAATTGCAAGTACCACAGCACGGAACAATAATCATCGAGCACCACAATAGTTTTTTACACAATAATATTAAACAAATACCCAACAAATAGAATCCCAAATCCGACAACAGCTACAAAAGTTGCAATGAGTCTTGGCTTAAGGACCTTACGTAAAATTACCATTTCAGGAAGTGACAGTGCAATAACACTCATCATAAAGGCAAGTACAGTCCCAAGAGCCGCACCTTTACCGAGTAATGCCTGAACTATAGGAATGATACCTGAAGCATTTGAATACATGGGAATACCAAGGACCACGGCAGCAGGAACAGACCACCATGCATCTTTGCCCATTATTGAGGCCATGAAATTTTCCGGAACATAACCGTGAATAATTGCCCCGACACCGATCCCTGCAACCACATAGATCCAGACCTTACCAACAATTTCTTTTACTGCTGTAATTCCTGCATTTACCCGGTCCGTCCAGGAAATTTTTTCTTCAAAATCAAGAGCAGGCACCGCTTGCATTTCAAGAACCCAGTCCTCGATATGTTTTTCTTGTTTCATAAGACCAATTGCTATTCCAGCAAAAATAGCTATTAAAAGACCTGTCACCATATAGAGCAGGGCCACCTTCCATCCAAGAAGGCCATACAAGAGAACCACCGCAATTTCATTGACCATTGGTGCTGCTATTAAAAATGAAAAAGTTACACCAAGGGGGACCCCAGCTTGCACAAATCCAATAAAAAGAGGGACAGCAGAACATGAACAGAACGGGGTCGCAACTCCTAAAACAGCTCCAAGTACATTGCCAACAAATTCGCTTTTACCCGCAAGTATTTTTCTCGTTTTCTCAGGGGTAAAAAATGATCTGAGAATACCTACAAAAAACACAATGAGAGTCAGTAACATGAGGACCTTCGGTGTGTCGTAGATAAAAAATTCAAGGGCCTCCCCAAGATGGCTGGTAGTTGAAATCCCAAAAAGATCATAGACTACAAATTTTGAAATTGGTGACAGGCTTTTATAGACCGCAAACCAGAGTCCAATTCCAATGGCACCGATAAAAATTCTTTCAAACCCTATATTTCCAGACGTATTGTCCACTACCTGTTTTCCCATTACAACCCACCTCAAAATAACATTTATATACTGTCCATTCCACAATGGTCCAACGTTCCTTTGTCAACCAGCTGATATCCTTACGCGATCAACAAAAGGTAGCCTCTGTTTCATCTCAACATAAACAAGATCATCTTCAACCCATTCACGCATTTCATGAAGAAGGACATTTACATGATCAGAATTTTCAATTGCACTCACAGAATAAATCACCCAGCCCCCGTCTCTGCTGCTGGAAATAAGACCAGCCTCATCCAACACCTTCAAATGCTTTGAAACAGTTGACTGGGCAAGTCCTAACAGTTCCTGAATCTCACATACACATAACGCTTTAAGCTGCAACAACTTGACGATCCGTACCCGGTTGGGATCTGACATCGCCTTCATCACTTTTATAAACTCTTTCATCCCTCACCACTTGTTGACATATTCACATATCGCCATATCGCCATATGGCGATACATAGTTTTAAAGCAACACAAAGTTAATTCATTTTTTACATTAATAACTTAAAGCAAGCACCAGATAGCGAGCGAAGAGAGACCTTCGAGGCACTTATACCCCTCAGGGTGTACTGAACTGAGTCGCGGCTTTTTTCCCGTTTACCGGGGGTAGTTGTGTGTTCAACCCTTATTGGCTTTAATTATGGTCTATTAATCAATCCCCCATACACGTTCCAACACTTCTTGCAGCACGGACCCACGGGTGATCCAAGGGAACAAGTTTTTTATTACCAACAACCTGCTCAAGAGGTACCGCTTTTGTCCCTTCCCCGTCCACAGCCACCATTATTCCAAATTTTCCTTGAACAATATAATCAACACATGCACTACCGAGGCGTGTTGCAAGCATTCTATCGGCAGCTGACGGTGTTCCACCTCTCTGACAATGTCCAAGAATAGTGAGTCTTGATTCCAGGCCCGTCATTTTTTCGAGCTCTTCACTCAACCTGAGAGTGTTACTATTTCGTTGCTTGGCAAATTCGTTTAAAGCATCAGCTGCTTTTTTCTGAGCCTTAGAATCACCCTTTTCTTTTGCCCGGGCTTTTTTCTCCTTTAAACTTGTAGATGTTGCATGCCCTTCGACACAGAGGGCTCCTTCAGCTACCGCAACTATACTAAAATTAGTCCCCCTCTGCTTGCGGGTACGGATAGCATTAGCAACTGACTTCAGGTCATAGGGTATTTCCGGAATCAAAATTACATCCGCTCCTCCGGCGACACCAGCTCCCAAAGCCAACCACCCTGCATTATGGCCCATAATCTCCACGACAATTATTCGGTGATGACTGTGGGCGGTGGAATGTAGTCTATCAATTGCCTCTGTCGCGATTTCCATTGCCGTATCAAAGCCGAAGGTTGCATCAGTCATGGCGACATCGTTATCGATGGTCTTTGGCAAGGTGATTATATTCAATCCTTTTTGGGCCAGACGGTATGCATTTTTTTGAGTGCCACCACCACCTATACAGATAAGAGCATCCAGATTATGGCGACGATAATTATCACAGATAACTTCTGTCATATCCATCACCTCGCTGCCCACTGGCATCTTATGCGGCTTATCTCTGCTCGTCCCTAAAATAGTGCCCCCCCGCGTTAGTATGGAGGAGAGTTTCTCACGATCAAGACGCATAATTCGATTTTCCATAAGCCCTCTAAATCCATCACGGAAACCGATGAGCTGCGTATCACCAAGAGCGAGGGCTGATTTACCGATCCCGCGAATAGCTGCATTTAATCCAGGACTATCGCCTCCTGCAGTAAGTATCCCTAATTGCTTACTCATTATCTTCCTTTACAGGTTTGAGATTTATTTTTCTAGAATAGGTTTGGTCTTTATATTATGCCCCTTTCGGTTCTTTACTTCAAATTTTTATCAGCCCGGATTTCTCACCAACAAAGTTTTTCGCAGGTCGAGACACCGGGCATGAAGCTGTAATAATCTACTGCAAATGCTCGGTAACGAAGCAACTGCGGATAAATCTGTTGGCCCGAAGGGTGAACTTTTTGATCTGAAACGCAAAACACCCTGTTAACTAAGGAAGTCATTTTTAAACTATAAAAACAAACAATTGAGTTTCAAATCAAAAAGTCATGAGAAATTTGGGCTAGCACACCACAGGGGCAAAATCAGCGTTTATGGTGATCATGCCCATGACAATGTGTATCTTTTTCCACCGGCACCCTGTTGGCATTTTTTTCACCAGCGATTGGAAAGCCACTGATAAAAGTGGTCTGTTTCTTTTTCGGGGTTACGAGTTTTTTGAGATAAAAACGTAGAGGCTGTACAGAAAAACCCAGTAAAACAATGGCTGAAACCCATTTCACGCCAAGAGGAATCAGCTCTGTTGCCTCTCCTAATATCGCCCTCGGAGAAATATTAAGGAACTGATACAGCCAATCCACACCTAGTCCAAAGAGCACTGCACAAAATGAAAGTGATGCAAGATAGAGCAAACTGCTTTTTTTACCTAATATCCCTATAAGTACAGAAAGAGATGTTACATTTGTGGCCGGACCCACAAGAAGAAAAACAAGAGCGGCTCCTGGACTGACGCCTTTTAGTATAAGAGCTGCTGCAACCGGTGTTGAAGCAGTCGCACAGATATACAATGGGATACCGACAACAAGCATCAACAGCATCGAACTTAGACCACCGCCTAGAAAAGTGGCCATCACTTCATCGGGTACCAGCACTGTAATGAGTGCCGCGATAAACACCCCAATAAAAAACCATACTGCAATATCCCCCCAAACATCCTGATAACTAAATCGCAGCCCTGCAACGACCTTCTCTTTGTAGCTGTGGTGGTGACGATGCACCTCATCAGGACAATCTATTCCATCACAACAACCATCAACAGGACAACGACGGTCAATAACCAGCTGCTGGTCTTCATTTTTCCAAAACAAGGTGTTTTCAGCAATCCCTGCAAATACTGCTGTACAAAAAGCGGCCACGGGTCTCACAATTGTCATAACAGGATCAAGTAGTGCATAGGTGACCGCAATCGAATCCACCCCAGACTCAGGAGTGGAAATTAAAAAAGCGGTTGTTGCTCCTTTATTAGCTCCCTGTTTACGTAATGATGCTGCCGCCGGCAGCACACCACAAGATCACAATGGTAGCGGCACGCCGAAAAACGATGCCTTTATGACAGACAGAAACCTTCCCTTCCCAAGGTGTTCGAGTATAGTGTTAGGATTTAGAGTCACCTTTAAGAGGCCGGCAATGGCAATACCCAGTAAAATATAAAAAGATGAATCGAGGAGTATTTCCCAAACCTCATCCATTAGTGCTATCAAAAATGTCATTATCTACTCTACCTTTATTTGAATACCGTTACGATGTCATGAAACCTAAATTTTGCATGTCAAACATTCGGAAAACACATTTTATATATAATTTAAATGTGTTTACGCATAGAATGCTAAAAGCATCCTTCACTTACTCATGAATTTTAAAAAATGTATTTTCGTATGTTTACCACCCTTCGGGATCACCGATTTTACCGAATCTGCTTCGTTAACAGCCACGTGATGTACACAAGTACACCTGCGTGTCTGTTGCCTGTCATCTTCGGCAAACTTGGTAATTGCAATATTTAGGTGAAAACTCTCATGACTGAGTCTCCAGAGAAGCTTTACTACTACATAGTAGTGCACACATTTTTTGAATCAGTCAAGAAAACAGGATGCAATTTCCAATTCAATTGACCATAATAGTTATTTTTATATCTTAGGCACTAACTACTTCTATCTTTCATCACCTGAACAAACATGGAATCAACTATAGAGAACAATCAGGGATGTCTATACATCGTCCCGACCCCCATCGGGAATCTTGAAGACATAACACTTCGCGCCCTCAGAATTTTAAAAGAAGTTGATCTTATCGCGGCGGAAGACACAAGACACAGCAAGAAACTCCTCAACCACTTTGACATCAGCACACGTCTTATCAGTTATTACAGAGAAAAAGAGGCTGAAAAAAGTGTCCATCTCATACGCCTTATTAAAGAAGGGCAAAACATCGCACTTATTAGTGATGCCGGTACTCCGGGGATTTCAGACCCTGGTGCAATACTGGTGCAGAAAGCCCACGAAGAAGGTGTTGTTGTCGTCCCCCTTCCAGGGCCTTCTGCTGTAACTACAGCGATGTCTGCTTCTGGATACACGGGTGATGGTTTTCTCTTTATCGGCTTCGCCCCTTCCAAAAAAGGTCAGCGACAAAAACTGCTCTCATCGCTTTCAAATAGTGAGTACCCTGTTGTTTTTTACGAATCCCCCAGACGGATTGAAGCTTTTTTACAGGAAGCCTTTGATGTCTATGGTGAAAGGCAGGTGTTCTGGGCCCGTGAAATAACAAAATCGTTTGAAGATCTTGAGGCCGGTTCCCTCAGTCGCTTACTTGAAAAATCGAAAACCAACCAGATGCGCGGCGAATTTGTACTCATCATCTACCCAGGGAAGAAAGATGAGGTCCAGGGTGAGACCATCGAAGAGCTCATATGCTGGTACAGAGATAATTCTGAGCTCAGCCTCAAAGATGTGAGTAAAAAACTTGCAGCTGATCTCGGTGTCTCCAAGTCAGTTGTTTATCAGCAAGCTCTCTCTCTTTGGAAAGATAAGTCATGACAAGAATCGAAAGCTGCGTCACACCCGAAGGGGAATTTAAATACGGTATTCACAAGCCGACCTATGAGGTTACCAACCTCAGACCAGAGACAAAGATCGACACCTTAGGTAAAGACACCAAAGGCAACGTGGTTGACAATAGAAGAAATTATCCTGATGCAAATGTGTCTGTAAAAAATGCGGACTGGATTTTTGAAATCCCCAACCCACTACCTTTTAGAGGACGTACATTTATAGATAAGGTCTGGGCGGATGCCAGTGCAAACAACTACAAAAGGATCCGAATACAAGCTCAGGAAAAGGTCTCATTTTCTTCCATACTAGAGGCTGAAAACATAGAGCCGTCACTCATTGACAAATTGCCCCAACCCCTTCAGCTCGCACTTGCGACAAGCTCAACAGATCCTGAAGATCTGATCCATCTGGCACATCTCAGCTGCGAAATTGTAAACAATCGAGACCAGACCATTGGGCTACTGTACAAAGAATCTGATGATCGAGGACTACGTCCTGTTATTCACAACCATCTTCTTTTTGAAGCGGTGGCAAATAACCCCCACCTCCCTGATTCGTATAAAATTGCAATGGTCATCCGCCCTGGAGCACAAGGTGGTAGTGAGATTGTAGGAGAATACAAAAAAGCAGACAAAACCCATGTCTTTGAATATCTACGAAGAAATTCGTATATATCCGGAGGACATTATGCCGCCAACATGGCAGACGACGCTATCCGGTATTCTATATCTGAGCTACAGTCACAAGACGTGCAAGGTATAAGACACCTCTATTACCAACGGACCTATATCCGCCTGGCCGAATCCCTTAATATCGCTCTTTCAGGAGAAGTCAGAACTCTAACTGAAAGCCAGTTAGAGGGTCTCAGGCAGGAAGTCCTTCTTAAGATCAACTCATCTACGCCTAAGCAAGCAACACTCTGGGGCTGGAATTTTGGTTTTGATTATGCTCCGACAGGCTATCGTCTACATGCCTCGCATCAACAGGTACACCAACAGTACGCTATGGTGCCCGAAAGTGTACAAGAGTACCGGGGAGGCACGGTAGAGACCCGAGGGGAAATGTCAGCATATTGCTGTGGAGATCTTGTTACAGAAGTCATTGACCAGTATCGCAATCAATATGGAAGTGATTTTTTCATCGACTACCAGAAAGCGATATTACATAATATACGAATGGATGAAAGAGCAGATCTGAGCTCTGAGTTGATAGTTTACAGGGATGAGCAGGTCATTCTTTTTGTTCCCAAGGCACAAACCTCACAATGGGAACTACAGTTAATGCCACTTATTGATAAGACAAAGAGCTGTCCGGGGAACATTCTTGAGTGCGACGATACAATGAGGCGCTCACTCGACACAGCCATCTATAAAGCCCAACAGGCTCTAGCCGGTCTGGGAGCACAGATGGTTACTTCGATAGAGTATTCTAAGCGTATTGGCCAGGATTCTTCTCCCATCCAGCCACTACTGTATGCTTTTTTACCACGTCTACCAGAATCTCCCGGAGCTTTTAGCGAAGCGCAACTCCGCTTCATTAACGGCCATTACCCGGAAGATTTTGCAGCCGTCTGCAGAGAACAACTGCAATAGCTAGAATTTGCAGAAAACTTGAGGGTGCTTTGAAAAATTAGAAAATTTGTTCAGATTCGAGACGCAGTATACATTTTACCACAGGCATATAAGAGATATCGGAGTCTGCGCTTTCCTCCGAGGATAAAATTTATGCTGCAACGATGCAGTTGTGCGAATTATCCATTTTTCAGAGTGGCCTTAAATGGCATCCATAATTGTCGTATTAACCTGAGGCCTGGTTATAACTTTCTGGATTCCAATACGTTTTATGGGGTTTATAATAATAGGGCCACGAATATTCGCGTTAATGCTCTGTCCGCCTGTCTGTTCATTTGGCTTTTTTGACAGCACCATAAAGACCCCAAGGTCTTCAACTTTATCAGCCTCAAGTATTGCAAACTCTTCATCACTTAACTCCAGTTCATAGCTGAGGCCATACTGATCCGGAGCCACAAGAGTAAAAGTAACTGTATCATCATCACAAGACTCTAGCCAATAGGCACCTAATCCACTTTCTTCCTTGTGATAAACGATATAAGTAGTGTATTTTTCAAAGCCCGGTATCCCCAGGGGAAAAGTTACGATCTTATCGGCATTGACTGCGGGACTGTCTTTGACATCTCCATCTTTTTTCATACGATCCTCCTTCACCAGAAAAATTCTTTTATTATTTTTGGTAGGTTATCAAATTTTCTGGTAGAGACACAAGTAATTATTATATTTCCCCTATTGAGACGAAAGAAAACTGCTTACAATTTTGACGTTAAACGAATAATTCCCAACACGCGAGACTACGGAGTAGAGAATGGACACAAAAGGTTATTTTGGTAATTGGGGTGGAGCTTTTATCCCTGAAATTCTACATGAAACATTTGAACAACTCAAAATCAGCTATGCTGCTGCAAGAAAAGACCCCGCCTTTTGGAAAGAATATGTAGACCTTATGGGCTCATACTCTTGCAGGCCTACTCCCCTCACCTATGCCGAGAACCTCACTAAACACTTTGGCGGTGCGAAGATCTTTATCAAACGGGAAGATCTGAACCACACAGGAGCCCACAAGGCAAACAACGTGATGGGCCAGGGTTTACTTGTAAAGCAGATGGGTAAGAAAAGAGTCATTGCAGAAACCGGTGCAGGTCAACACGGTGTGGCAACGGCAACCATGGCTGCTAAATTTGGCTTTGAATGCACCATCTACATGGGTGAAGTCGATGTCCAAAGACAACGTCCAAACGTGTTCTGGATGGAAAAGATGGGGGCTACAGTTATCCCTGTAAAAGATGGTTCAAGGACTCTAAAAGACGCCATCAATGAAGCCTTTCGTGATTGGGTAACCAATGTTGATTCAACCCACTATGTACTCGGAACCGCCTGTGGGCCAGCACCTTTTCCGGAGATGGTCTCCTGGTTCCAATCTATCATTGGCCAGGAAGCCCGAAAACAAATAGTCGCCTGCCATGGACAGCTACCCACTAAAGTATATGCCTGCGTAGGTGGCGGCTCTAACGCCATGGGCATCTTCCAGGGATTTCTGGATGAAAAAAACGTCGAACTTATAGGCGTTGAAGCCGGTGGAAAAGGGTTACAATCAGGTCTTCATGCCTCAAGACTTTGCGGTAATGACGCCTCTCCTGGCATTGCCCAGGGGTACAAAACGATGTTCCTGCAAAACGATGAAGGACAAATGCTTGAGACCCACTCCGTCTCAGCCGGCCTTGACTACGTTGGAGTGAGCCCGATCCTCGCTGATCTCTGGGAACAGAAAAAGGTGCGCTTTGAGTGTGCAACTGACGATGAAGTGATGGAAGCCTTGGATCTCACCATGAAGATGGAGGGCATTATTCCAGCTCTTGAATCGACCCATGCCTTCGTTCAGGCATTTAAGGAAGCACCAAAGCTTGGCCGCGATGAAGCGATCATCATCAACCAATCAGGTCGAGGAGACAAAGACATCTTCACAATCGCCCACGCCTGTGATGATCCCTCGTGGAAGAAGTTTATCATCGATCGTGCAAAAGAATACGACAAATAGTCAAGACGAAACAACGACTCATCGAACCAACCTCCTCTATTGGAACAGATCTTATGTTATTGGAAAATACTTTACGCAAGAAACGTCAGGAAAAAGATATTCTACTGATGACCCACATCGTACTTGGCTATCCGTCTTTTGAAACGAACCGGAAAGTAGTCGCTCAAATGGCAGAAAACGGTGTTGACTGCATCGAAATGCAGATACCTTTCTCCGAACCCATGGCTGATGGCCCCGTCATCTTAAAAGCAAACCAGGACAGTTTGGCCAATGGGACCACCGTCAAAGAATGCATGGCCTTTGGGGCCGAGATGGCAGCCAAGCACGACATTCCGTTTCTCTTCATGACCTATTATAACATCATATATAAATACGGTGAGGAACAGTTTTTCAAAGACTGCCAGAAGACTAACATCCAGGGTCTCATCATCCCTGATCTCTCGCCTGAAATGGGAGAGAATTTTTTCAAACTGGCAAAGACCTACCAGGTTGCACCAATCCTTATCTATGCTCCAACATCCACCGACCAGAGAATGAAAACCCTCAACAACTCTGCCGACGGGTTCATTTACTGTGTCGCCAGACGGGGGGTCACAGGCAGTAAGTCCTCCTTTGATGAAGATTTTGATACATACCTGGCCCGGTGCAAATCGGCCACAACACTGCCCCTTGCTGTAGGCTTTGGAATTCAGGATAAAGACGATGTGGCAAGCTTAAAAGGCAAGGCTGATATAGCTGTTATTGGCTCGCAAACCATACGGTTGGTCGATGACAAGGGCCCTGAGGCTGTAGGCCCATTTATCGCAGGATTACGATAATTTTTTCCCATTACCATAAACAACCGACACTGTAACATTCGGAGCAAAAAAATGACTGAAACAAATCCGCTCAACAAACAGCTTGAAACAACTGATATCACCTGGAAGCTGGCCGACCTCTACAGTGGCGTAGAAGCCTCCGAAATAGATAGTGACATTGACTGGTGTGAGACTGAGGCCGTCGCCATACGAGAAACGTACTACCAGAAGATGGACACCTTAACAGCTGAGACATTCCTGCAGCTCGTCACCAGAATTGAGGCCCTTGACTGTAAGATATCAAAGCTTGCAACCTACTCCTTTCTCAACTTCACCACACAAATGGCAAACGCAAAAGCGGGTGCCCTTGACCAGAGAATCAGGGAAGTGGACGCCAAGTGCGGGACGGAAACTGTTTTCTTTGAACTGGAATGGAACAACCTCACCGACGAAAAGGCGAACTCTTTTCTTGGCGATGTCCTCCTTGGGAAATATCAACACTATCTTTCGTCCCTTAGAAAGTATCGCCCCCACCAGCTCTCCGAGGCCGAGGAAAAGATTCTTCTTGAAAAAGAAGTCTCCGGCCGCAGGTCATGGACAACACTATTTAATAAGGTGCTGAGCAGTTACAAATTTGGAGCAGAACAGCGAACGGAAGAAGAGGTTCTCACTGATCTCTACAGTGAGTCGAGAGACATCCGCAGGACAGCTGCTGCTGAAATGACCGAAGGACTCCAAGCCAACAGTCATATACTGACCCACATCTTCAACACTCTTGCAGCGGACAAAATGGTTATGGACAAACTCCGCAGCCACACGAGCTGGGTTAGCTCCATGAATCTCGACAATGAACTCAAGGACTCAACGGTCGACACCTTGGTTGAAGCCGTCACTTCCAGGTATGACATCGTTCAGCGCTATTACAATGTTAAAAAAACCATCCTCGGCTTAGATACCCTTGAAGATTTTGACAGGTACGCACCACTCCCCTCGCTACCGTCCACCAAGGTGAACTGGCAACCGTGCAAAGAAATAGTACTTTCATCCTTTGCTGCTTTTTCTCCTGATATGGCAAAAATAGCGGGTGATTTCTTTGACAAACGCTGGATCCATGCACCAATTGCACAGGGCAAGCGCGGAGGCGCCTTTGCCCACCCCTGTGTCCCTGAGGTACATCCATATGTTCTGGTGAACTACACAGGAAACCTGAGAGACGTCTCAACAGTTGCCCATGAGTTGGGCCATGGTGTGCACCAGGTGCTCGCAGCGGACAAGGGTCATTTTAACAGCAACACTCCCCTTCCCCTTGCAGAAACAGCATCTGTTTTCGCAGAGCTTCTGGTTTTTAATAATCAGCTGGATCTTATTGAAAACAAGGACGAACGCCGAGCCTTTATCTGCCAGAAACTCGAATCCATCTTTGCCACGGTCTTCAGACAAACTGCAATGAACCGATTTGAAGAACTTATGCATGACGGTCGACGTAACCATGGAGAACTGAGCAGCGATCAACTGAGCGAATACTGGCTGGCTACCCAGCAAGCAATGTTCGGAGACTCTGTTACCCTGGGAGAAGACTATGGTATCTGGTGGTCATACATCCCGCACTTCCTCTCCACTCCTGGGTACGTATACTCCTATGCTTTTGGAGAACTGCTGGTACTTGCACTCTATGGGCTATACAAAAAAGAGGGTGAAGGTTTTGTGCAGAAATATATGGAACTTCTTTCCGCTGGTGGTTCCCTGTCACCTTATACTCTCATGGAACCGTTTGGAATTGATCTTGATGATCCGACCTTCTGGCAAGGTGGACTGGATGTGATAGAGCAACTGCTTCTGGAAGTGGAGTGACAATTACACTCCGGCCGGCTCGCTCGTTATTTTTTATGGTGGGTAAGATATTCAGCTAAAAAGGGGTTTTTCTTTTGGGATGTTAGGCTGAGGGCTTAATACTGATAAACTCGTAAAAAGTCGTTTTGCGCGTACAGATAGACTCTGCAGATAAGCGCAGACTTCGCAGAAAGTTTGATAAACGAGACGTAGGTTTTAAACGACGATTAGCCATACCATATGTATTGTCAAACCGTCGTTTAGAACCTATCACGAAGTAGATCGAACGTTTTACGAGTCCATCAATTAGAACCCTTATTACGCCGCCAATGCGGATGAGTAATACCCAACTTATTTATCTTATAGTTCAAGGCACGGGGGCTTACTCCAAGTTTCTCAGCCGCATTTTTCTGCACCCACAGACACTCTTCCAGTACCCGCAAAATAAGATCCTTCTCCTGGCCGGCAAGAGATCCATTCAGCTCACCATCACTAAAATGATCAACGTTTTCCTGCTTGTTCATATCAGCTGTTGAAGAATGATTCCTCATGACCCTTTCCGGTAATGCAAGATTTTCTGAGTGAATATGTTTCCCATCTTCTAAGATCACTGCACGCTCAATGGTATTTGCCAATTGCCTGATATTGCCCGGCCAGTCATAACTTTCAATTTTTGCTCTGGAGTCATCTGTAAAGCCTATTATTTTACGGTGCATGGAGGTGCAGCATTTATTTAAGAGCAACTCAGCAAGAGGCATCAGGCACTCCTGTCGATCCCTCAGTGATGGTAAGGTGACAGGAAGCACATTTATTCGATAATACAAATCTTCACGAAAATGACCATCAGCTACCTGTTTGACCAGATTTTTATTGGTTGCAGCAATAATACGTACATCAGAATAAATAGTTTTATTGCCTCCAACCCTCTCAAACGATTTTTCTTCCAGAACCCGAAGAAGTTTGGTCTGCAAACCCAGGTTCATCTCTCCAATTTCATCTAAAAATATTGTGCCCCCACTCGCCTGTTCAAAACGACCAATTCTCTGTTTATCCGCACCGGTAAAAGCACCTTTTTCATGACCAAAAAGCTCTGACTCCAGCAGATCCACTGGGATGTTGGCACAATTGATCTTTACAAAAGGCTTTTCCCTTCTTGGGGAGTTAAAATGTATTGTACCTGAGAGAAAGGATTTTCCAGTCCCGGTATCGCCTGTAATGAGAATAGTCGAATCCGTATTGGCAAAACGTTCAAGGCTTACCAAAATTGCTTTCATTTTTGGACTGAAGGCTACAACATCTTTAAAATCATAAACGACATCCTGCTTACGTCTATGATAGGCAATCTCAAAACGTTGATCCCGAATTTCTATGGCCTTGTCAAAGGATATCTTTACCCTGCTAGATGAGATTGGATGAATAAGAAAATCACTCGCACCACTGTTCATTGCCCGGACAATTATTTCCGCCTTCTCGGTCTCGGAGGTCATAATAATAGGCAAATACGGATCCTTATTACGCATACTCTCAAGAAGTTTAACAGCGCGACCGTTCATGAGATCATGATCGAGAAAGATCAGGTCAAACTGCTTGGATTTTATCTCATCCTGAAATTCACTTTCACTGGTTATAATGGTAAATTTCGCACGGTCTTCCAAAGCAGAGGTAAGTGTTGTGCGAGTCTTTCCTAAACGGTCAAATATGAGGATTTTATACATTGTCATCGTATTACAAGAAGGTAAATGTTATTTCAATATCGTAACTAACTATTTATGTTATACGAAAGATTAAGGTTAAATTCAAATAGAAAGGAGCTTAGCCCGGATTTCTCACCAACAAAGTTTTTCGCAGGTCGAGACACCGGGCATGAAGCTGTAGTAATTTACTGCAATTGCTCGGTAACGAAGCAGCTGCGAATAAATCTGTTGGCCCAAAGGGTGGACTTTTTGATTTGGAACGAAAAACACCCTGTTACTTAAGGAAGTCATTTTTAAACTATGAAATCATAACAATTGAGTTTCAAATCAAAAAGTCATGAGAAATTCGGGTTAGCCCGGATTTCTCACCAACAAAGTTTTTCGCAGGTCGAGACACCGGGCATGAAGCTGTAGTAATTTACTGCAATTGCTCGGTAACGAAGCAGTTGCGAATAAATCTGTTGGCCCAAAGGGTGAACTTTTTGATTTGGAACGAAAAACACCCTGTTACTTAAGGAAGTCATTTTTAAACTATGAAATCATAACAATTGAGTTTCAAATCAAAAAGTCATGAGAAATTGGGGTTAGAGGCTTACTCTTTAAGACCTGTCATAAAAAACAGATAAAACGGAGAGTGTTTTTAACACTTAATATCTTGCAGTTAGCACCAGATAGCGAACGCAGAGAGACCTTCGAGGAACGTATCCTGACTTATTTGTCCATTTACCGGGTTTGGACTATAATTCTCTCAATAAGCCGTGTTAAAATAATGCTTATCATTCCACCCGACCTGACCCGACCTTTCTCGAATTAACTTCGGTGGAAAACATTTTAAAGCAGTTTAATAACAAAAACGAAAAAACAACACATGCCCACAGAAGAGACAAAACACTTTAGTGATGAACAGTGGATGAATGAAGCACTCTCCTACGCAAAGATAGCTGCAGGCTATGGAGAAGTTCCAGTAGGTGCAGTACTTATCCAGAACAATATATTTATAGCAGGTGGAGGAAATAGTCCAATTAAGGACAATGACCCAACCTCCCACGCAGAGATTGCCGCCTTGCGCCAAGGAGCAAAGGCACTTAATAATTACAGACTCCCTGAGACAACACTCTACGTCACCCTGGAACCCTGTATAATGTGTATGGGCGCTATTATCCAAGCCCGGGTGCAACGTCTTGTCATTGGTGCAGCGGATCCTAAAAGCGGTGCTGCCTTTTCTGTATATAATATTGGAAGCGACAAGCTCCTCAATCACAGTATCGATATACATACGGGCGTACTCGAAAGCGAGTGCGGTGATTTGCTCAAAGACTTTTTCAAGTCAAGGCGGCTTACACGAAAAAACGAACGACAAAAATAGAGTGGCTTTTTTTTCATATATGGTTACTTTTTGATTGCTAAATGTTCATCGAAGGTTTACATAGTACTTCACATTTTTTAGAGCATACCTCCGGAGAGGTGGCCGAGTGGCTTAAGGCGCACGCTTGGAAAGCGTGTGTACGCAAGTACCGTGAGTTCGAATCTCACCTTCTCCGCCAGATATTGAGTTCGACTTTGATAGCCGGGCCCTGTGCAACAAGGAATCGCAAACCCCGCCAGGTCCGGAAGGAAGCAACGGTAGCGACACTCCTCGTGTGCCAGGTAACCCGGCTATCATTTTTTCTCCATTTTGGCTATGCATTACTCCTAAAAACCTGTTACTCTTTTTGCACCTTCTGAGCCTATCCCTCACCTAAGGGGTTTAAAAAGTAAACAAATGGAGAGTAGCTCAAATTCAGAAACGTAAAGTTACCAGCAGCTAGCAAACACAAAGAGATCTTCGAAGCACTTATCCCGGCTGACTTCCCGCTACCGGAGTTAGACTTCATTTCACTTCCAGCCCCGGTGTAGCATGTCCTATCTCGTTCTCGCCAGAAAATCACGGCCACAGACTTTTGATCAAGTTGTCGGCCAACGCCCTGTTGTCAAAACTTTGCGAAACAGTATCCTGCGAGACCGTGTAGCCCATGCCATACTTTTTTCCGGTGTTCGTGGGGTCGGCAAAACCACCCTTGCCCGTATTATGGCAAAGGCTCTCAACTGCTCCGGCGAAAGCGACAACCGCCCATGCGACACCTGCCCGTCCTGTCAAGCGATACGCAATGGAGCGTCACTTGATCTGTACGAAATTGACGGTGCCTCCAATAGAGGTATACAGGAGATCAGAGAGCTCAAGGAAAAAATTCGTTTCCTCCCCACCTCATCACCGTACAAAGTAATAATTATTGATGAAGTACACATGCTGACCACCGAGGCATTTAACGCCCTGTTAAAGACCCTTGAGGAACCACCTGCACATGTATATTTCATGTTTGCAACCACAGAGATCCATAAAATACCGATTACAATCCTCTCACGCTGCCAGCAATATGAACTTAAAAGAATACCGGCAAAAGAGCTGTCTGCTCACCTTGAGACTCTTGCCAAAGGGGAAGGATTTACCATCGCCCCTGCTGCTCTTTCACTCATTGTAAGAGAATCTGGTGGATCTGTTCGTGACGGCCTCAGTCTGCTGGACCAGATGTTTTCATTTGGGGACACAACCATCAACGAAGCCGATGTTGCAGAAGTATTAGGCCTTGTAGACCGGGAAGTACTCACAGCACTCACAAAGGGACTTCTTGAAGGGGATAAGGCAACAGTATTCCAATCCCTCCAAACGATCTTTAATTTTGGTATGGATACCAAACGGTTCATTGAAGACTTACTGACACAGTTTCGCAACCTCCTTCTCTGTAAGATCGATGGGTGCTCTACTCTTCTGGATATGCCAACAGAGGAACTCACACAATTTCAAGAGGTTGCCTCAAACTACACCAGTGAGACAATCCACCTGAAATTGTCCTTACTTATGCAGCTCGCAGATGTACTTAAGCAGACAAGCCAGCCACGCATTACCCTTGAGACAACTTTTCTAAAAATCATCGAAGCGACAAATGTTGTGCCCCTGTCTTCGCTCTTAGGACACCTTCAGGAAATCATCCCAAACTTACCGGGAGCAGCGACGCTGCTCACCCAAACAGTTCCATCACAAGAAGCACCACCTAAAAAAAAAACTGAACAGGTTGTAACTCACACCGAAACCCGACCTAACAACCAGTCCAATTTTACCCAAGCAGCAGCAAGGAGAACCACTCCCCCTACTCCTGAGCGTCCGACACAACACCAACAGCCTCAGCAATCACCCACACCTGCGCCAAGAAGAGAAGAACCACCTCTTCCCCCCGAGCCACAGGACGCCAGCAGGAGCCACAGATCAACGACAGGAGACCTTACAAAAGATCCCCAAAGTGATTGGCCGGAATTCCTCGATTTTATAAAAACACAGTCCGTATGGATGGCAACAAACCTCCAGCGGGCCGATTCTGTTTTGCATAAAGATAACGGTGAGATCCACGTCACCTTTTCCGACGGTATGAACTGTTCTCTCTTGAGACAAAAAGAAAACCATCAGCAACTGACGACCTTTATCTTGGATTTTTTTAAAAAACCATTAAAGATTATATTTATAGTTCCTGAGATAGACGATTCTCTAGACGAGAATGGCGGAGAATCTCCTCAAAAAAAGCGCCAGCAACTCCTCAATGATCCATTGGTTTTGATGGCAACAGAGGTGTTTAACGGCCAGGTCGGCGATGTTCGCCTAAGCACACAAAACCTATAACATTATCAATAAAGAAGAATCGCAATGGATATTAACAACATAATGCAGCAAGCAAAGTCCATGCAGGAAAAGATGGCAAAGATCCAGGAAGACTTAAGTAAAAAGACCCTTATCGGCAGCGCGGGTGGGGGCATGGTTGAAGTAACTGTCAATGGCCAGGGAGAAGTGCTTCGAATCTCAATTGAAAAAGTTGTGATCGACCCAAGTGAAGCCGAAATGCTCCAGGATCTCGTTGTAGCAGCAACAAACGACGCCCTAAGACGCGCTAAGGAACTTAGCCAACAGGAACTTGGATCACTAACAGGTGGCATGAATATTCCGGGCCTCACCAATATGATAAGGCCATAAACAGCGATGCATGTTATCCCACCGGCACTTGAGAAACTGATAGAGCAACTCTCTCGACTTCCCGGAATAGGAAAGAAAACAGCAACTCGACTTGCTCTGACTATCTTGCGTAAACCACGAGGGCTCGCCCATGATTTAGCTGCTGCACTTCTGGATCTCCACTCTTCTATCCAGCTCTGCTCCTGCTGTTTCACTTTTTCAGAATCCGATCCCTGTGTAATCTGCGGAGATCCAAAGAGAAACGGGGCAGTAGTTTGCGTGGTCGAACAGTCTGGTGACCTAATGGCAATTGAAAAGACAGGGATTTTTCGCGGCCACTACCATGTCCTCCACGGAGAACTGTCCCCTATTGACGGCATAGGTCCCGACGAGCTCAAGGTTCGCGAGTTGATGGCACGGATAAGAAGTGGTGCAATATCTGAGATAATCATTGCAACCAGCTCGACTGTACCAGGTGAGGCAACGGCCTCATTTCTCACCGACATAATAAAAAAAGAAAATGTAATTCTTACTCGTCTAGCATGCGGTATCCCCATGGGGATGGATATCAAGTACGCCGACAAATACACCCTGGCCAAGGCAATTGAAGCAAGATCAACCACCCGCTAACTCAAGCCTTACCAAGGGACAATGAATAGTAATATTACTCTTTGTTTGGTCACAGGGATTAAAAAAACTTTAATATAGGGTACAAACTCTTCATTTTTAAACGAGATGCCCTTAAAAATATATTGCACTGAATTTCTAATCATGGTAATAAGTTCCTCTTGCGAATGCCGTACAGCCTTTTGTTAAAAGTTCATACGGATCGCTGGCTACTGTAGTATTTTCAGGCGCGTAGCTCAGTGGGAGAGCGCCACCTTGACGTGGTGGATGTCGTCGGTTCAATCCCGTCCGTGCCTACCAAGATAAAAGGCTAAAGGTAAACACTTTCAAAAAGTGTTCGTTCTTTAGCCTTTATTTTTATATAGAAGAAGCTCATGACTGACATAATCGTATCCGTTAAAGACGGAGAATCTGTCACAGTACCTGCCGGAATCAGTGTCCAGGAAGCTCTCCTGCCACTTATCTCCAACAAACAGCGAAAGCAGACCGTAGCCGCTAAGGTTGGCGATGTTGTGGTGGATTTCACCACCCTGCTCACCGAGGACACTGTTCTCACGCCTGTGCAGATTGGCACCGATGAAGCTCTAGACGTTTTACGCCACTCCACAGCACACGTAATGGCTCTTGCCGTACGCGATGTTTTTGGAACAGATGTCAAAGTAGCAATAGGCCCTTCTATAGAAAATGGTTTTTATTATGACTTCCTAAGAGCAGAACCCTTTACTCCTGACGATTTCGAAAAAATAGAAGCCCGTATGACCGAGCTGGTGCGCGAAGCCCTCCCGTTCAACCGTACAGAAATACAAAGTGTTGAGGCAATCGACAAATTTAAGGCCGAAGATGAGAAATTCAAGGTAGAATTAATCGAAGATCTTGGTGTAGAGACTGTTTCCTTCTATCAGGTTGGAGAGTTTACAGATCTCTGTCGTGGCCCGCACGTCCCAAATAGCTCATTTGTTAAATCTTTCAAACTTCTTCGTGTTGCCGGCGCATACTGGCGAGGTGATGAAAAACGTGACGTACTCCAGAGAATTTACGGCACAGCGTTCTTTGACAAGAAAGATTTAAAGAAATATTTAACTAGTCTTGAAGAGGCGAAGAAACGGGATCATCGTAAACTTGGTAAAGAGCTTCAACTTTTCACCATGAGTGATGAAATTGGCCCCGGACTTATTCTTTGGCAACCCAAGGGTGCTCAACTCAGAAGACTCATTGAAGATTTCTGGAAAGATGAGCATTACAAACATGATTACGAGTTGCTCTACACCCCGCATATTGCTCGTCAAGATCTATGGAAGACCTCTGGTCACTTAGATTTTTACAGCGAAAACATGTACTCACCAATGTTAATTGATGACGTAGAGTACCAACTCAAACCCATGAACTGCCCATTTCATATAGGTGTGTTCAACAGTTTACAACGTAGCTATAAAGAACTCCCTGTTCGCTGGTGTGAATTGGGAACTGTTTATCGTTACGAACGTGCTGGCGCCTTACACGGGCTGTTAAGAGTACGCGGATTTACCCAGGATGACGCGCATATTTTCTGTACTCCTGACCAGTTAGAAGGTGAGATTTTCAACATTCTTGACCTCAACCTTCATATCTTGCAGGCTTTTGGTTTTACTGATTATGACATCTACCTTTCCACTAGGCCAGAAAAGTCCGTTGGAACCGATGATAACTGGGAACAATCAACAGAGGCGTTAAAACTTGCTCTTGAGAAAAAAGGACTGGATTACATAATTGATCCTGGCGAAGGTGTTTTCTACGGTCCAAAGATTGATATAAAAATCAAGGATCAGCTTGGTCGCTCCTGGCAGTGTTCCACCATTCAAGTCGATTTCAACCTTCCCGAAAGGTTTGAAATGAGCTATACAGGTTCTGACAATAAAGAACATCAGCCTATTATGATCCATAGAGCCCTTATGGGATCTCTTGAAAGATTTATAGGTGTTTTAATCGAGCACTACGCAGGAGTATTTCCTCTTTGGTTTGCACCTGTTCAGGCTCGGCTTCTCAACATTACTGACGATCAAGCTGAATACGGAGAAGCTGTGTTCAAACAACTCCGAAAGCTTGGAGTACGAATTGAGAAAGATCTTCGTAACGAAAAACTGAATTATAAAATTAGGGAAGCGCAAGTTGCCAAAATCCCTTATATGCTTATTATCGGAGACAAAGAAAAAGACGATGGTACAGTTACCGTACGTCTCCGAGATGGCAAAAACTTACCACCTATGCCTGTTGCAGATTTCGCAGCAATGATTGAGGCAGAGGTAAAAGAAGGTCGCGGTTACTAATCCGACAAGTAAAGTGTAAACCAATATGCGTACCTTGGAGAACAATTTAAGGTTCCAATTTGACACACTCTTCAAATTTCTTGTTCTTTATTACAAGTACTTTGGAGTTAGGCAATAAAGAGTTATTTACATTTTACACCTTGTCTGATATAGACCGGGAAGTCACAACATATTAAGCTCGTAGAAACGAGGAGGTAAAGCTATTAACAGAAGAGGAAGAGGTGCTCCGGTACAGCGTGAAGTTAAGGCACTAACGAATGAGGCTATTCGTTTCCCAACGGTCAGACTAATTGACCATGAAGGAGAACAGAGAGGAGTAGTCACCACTCAAGAGGCACAACAAATCGCCGATGATGCGGGGCTTGATCTGGTCGTCGTCTCCGAAAATGCTGATCCTCCTGTTTGTCGTGTTATGAATTACGACAAATTCCGCTACGAGCAGAAAAAGAAGACACAGGAAGCAAAGAAAAAACAGACCATAGTAGAAACTAAAGAAATTAAGTTTCGCCCAAAGACAGATGATCACGATCTTGATTTTAAAATTAAGAACGTTAAGAGATTTCTCGCTCAAAAGCATAAGGTGAAACTCACCATGCGCTTTAGAGGCAGAGAGATTGTCTACTGTGAAACTATTGGAGTTCAGGCGATGAATAAAATTGCCGCAGCCCTGGAAGGGGATGCGATTATTCTTCAGCCACCACGTATGGAAGGTCGGCAGCTCGTTATGTTCGTTGGCCCGAAAGCGTAATTTTAGTTGTAAGAGCCTCGTTAAGCTCATTTTTTATATAGAAAATCGCTGTTGAATGGTGTCCCCCTTCTCCAGCTGATACTTGAAAACCACTTATAGACAGTGGAAGATATTGAGGGTAAAGGAATAACACCATGCCAAAGATGAAAACAAATAGAGGTGCTGCAAAGCGCTTTAAGCTCACTGGTTCGGGCAAATTGAAGAGAAACAAAGCCTTTTCCAGTCATATTCTTACCAAGAAATCAACCAAGCGTAAGCGTGGTTTGCGTCAATCTGGTACAGTAGATGCGACAAATGTTAAAGGAATCAAGCGTATTTTACCTTACGCTTAATGAGCTATCCATTCAATTGAGATACTTGCTCAATTAGAATGATTATAAATCCTGCTCACATTACTAGCAGGCTGTAAAGGAGTTTAAGATGCCACGCGTTACTAGGGGCTTTAAAGCCCGAAGAAGAAGAAACAGAGTCCTGAAACTCGCTAAAGGTTACTTTGGCGCACGTTCCCGTCTATACAGAACAGCCACCGAAGCTGTTGACCGCGCATTAGTTTATGCATACCGGGATAGACGCACCAAGAAAAGAGATTTTCGTCGTCTCTGGATCACCAGAATTAGTGCTGGTGCCAAGATGAACGAAATGAATTACAGCACATTGATGGGTGGTCTTAAGAAGGCAAATGTTGATCTTGACCGTAAGGTTCTGGCTAACTTGGCTATTCTTGATGCAGGCGCTTTTACCAAAGTCGTACAAATGGCTAAAGCAGCAAACGCATAACTGGTCGACCTTTCAATATTTTTTTCTTCGCGCCGGTTTTGGTTCTTGCAACCAATAACCGGCTCGTTGTTTCTTTCTGTATATACTTTCGCATTCGACATGGAAAAAGAGCTACAAAGCCTGGAAGCTGAGGCCAAAGATTTCCTCTCAAACCTCGATGATGCAAATCAACTCGAAGAGTTTAGGATTCGATTTCTTGGTCGTAAGGGACAGTTCAGTACCATTATGCGCTCCCTCGGCTCCGTACCGGTAGAAGACAAGCCACGACTTGGCCAACTTGCAAACAGTGTTAAAGCTGGAATAGAAAATCTTTTTGAGGAGAAGACACAGTCTCTCCAACAGCAAAGTGCTTCGACCAGCAGAAGGAGCGGACCAGACCTGACACTTCCCGGTCGTTGTCCAGCCCCTGGCACTCTCCACCCAGTTACAAAGGTAATGCAAGAGACATGCGCTATCTTTGAAAGCCTCGGGTTCTCAGTTGCAGAAGGCCCTGATGTAGAGGTGGATTACTACAATTTTGAGGCTCTTAATATCCCGGCACATCATCCTGCTAGAGATATGCACGATACCTTTTATGTGAGTGATTCCGTTCTACTGAGAACCCACACCTCGCCGATGCAGGCTCGGGTCATGGAATCTCAGGACCCACCACTTCGTGTCATTGCGCCAGGAAAAGTGTATCGATGTGACTCTGATATCACACATACCCCCATGTTTCATCAGGTAGAAGGTGTACTTGTTGATAAAGACATCTCTTTTGCTGATTTGAAGGGAATCCTCACCGTTTTCACACAGAAAATGTTTGACAAGGACCTCCCTCTTCGTTTCCGCCCTTCCTTCTTTCCTTTCACCGAGCCCAGTGCAGAAGTTGATATCGCCTGTGTTATGTGTAATGGTGTTGGATGTCGTGTCTGTAAAAAGACAGGTTGGCTTGAGATTCTCGGCTCCGGAATGATTGATCCAGAAGTATTTAAAATGGTTGGATATGACCCCGATGTATACAGTGGTTTTGCCTTTGGTCTTGGTATCGAACGCATCGCAATGTTGAAATACGGGATTGACGACATCAGACTATTTTACGAGAATGATCAACGTTTTCTCTCCCAGTTCTAGCTCTATCCTATACATATATTAATGTTATGAAGTTTACACTCAGCTGGTTAAAAAACTACATAGACACTGGTGATCTTACCCCGGAACAACTCTCAGACGAGCTGACAATGCTCGGGCTTGAGGTTGATTCTGTCACCCCACTCTTCCAGGATCTTGCAGCCCTAAAAACAGGTCTTGTTGTATCCCGTGAAGATCACCCGGACGCAGACAAGCTCAGTCTTTGTCAGGTACAGATAGGTGACGAAACCCACCAGATTGTGTGTGGCGCCCCTAATGTACGTGAAGGACTGGCGGTGGTTGTTGCTCTGCCTGGTGCCGTGCTTCCTGGAAATTTCAAGATCAGTAAATCGAAAATCCGTGGCGTGGCATCTTTTGGAATGATCTGTTCGGAGAGCGAGCTCGGACTCAGCAATGAACATGACGGGATCATGGAGCTTCCTGAAGGGACAGAACATGGTCAAGTCTTCATCGATGCCATGGGCCTCAGTGATCTCTGTATTGATGTTGACCTTACTCCCAATCGACCTGATTGCGCATCCGTAATTGGTGTTGCCCGCGAAGTTGCAAGTGTTGTGAGCAACACGTTGGATATCCCTGTGACGGATGCCAGAATAGAGGCAACCAGTTCAGATTTTAGTGTTGAGATTGCCAATCCTGAACTTTGTCCACGGTATGCTGGCCAACTCATCACCGGTGTTACAATTGCTCCGTCACCATGGTGGCTGAGAAAGCTGCTTATAAGTGTAGGTTTGCGGCCAATTAACAACGTTGTGGATATTACCAACTTTGTAATGCTCGAATATGGCCAGCCACTTCATGCCTTTGATTTTGATAACTTGGCTGACGGTAAGATCATAGTACGTACCCCAACTCAGGATGAACTCGCTTTTTCCACCCTTGATAAGACCGAGCGTACGTTAGATCCTGGTATGCTAATGATCTGTGACGGTAAGCAACCTGTTGCCGTAGCAGGTGTGATGGGTGGTTTAAATTCTGAAGTATCACCTACGACCACCAAGGTACTACTTGAAAGTGCATGCTTTAATTCTGTTTCAATACGCAAGACCGCTCGCATGCTCAACCTTTCAACAGATGCGTCGTACCGGTTCGAACGTGGCGTTGACCCTGAAGGCACCATAAACGCCCTCCAGCGTGCAGCTCAGCTTATCTGCGAGCTTGGTGGCGGAGAGATGCGTGCAGATGGCGTTGACTGCTACCCTGGAAAAGTTGAAGTTGCCCCCATTGCACTGAGCATCTCCAGAACAAACACCCTGCTTGGCTTAGAACTGACCAGCAAACAGATTTCTGATATGCTCTGCTCAATCGAACTGAGCTGCGTTCCAGAGGGCGACAATAGCCTGATGGTCACAGCCCCTTCTTTTCGGATCGATATCGAACGAGAAGCGGATCTGGTCGAAGAAGTCGCCAGGCTCTACGGATACAATAACATTCCGACCTCCCTGCCCACTGTTGATCTCAGCTACCCAGAACAGGATCCAAGCCGGCTCAAGCGGCTCTCCATCTGCAAGAAGCTGACAACAATTGGTTACACTGAGGCAATCAACTATAGTTTTATAGCTAACAAACATGTCTCAATGCTTGGCATTGAAGCGGGCGATAAGCGTTTTAACTCATTAAAACTTCTTAATCCCTTAAGTGAGGATCAGGATGTTATGAGAACCACACTTCTGCCAGGTCTTCTTGAGAACGTGAAAAGAAATATCAATTTCCAAAGACCAGCTATTAAACTCTTCGAACTGGGCAAGGTTTTTTATCCTCAAGGGAAAAACGAGCAACCTATAGAAGAGAACCGCCTGGCTGGTGTACTTACTGGAAATATACATGGTGAAGGGGCTCCGCTCTACTTTAAACACACTCCAGTTGACATTTTCGATGCCAAAGGTTGTGTTGAATTTATTCTAGATGAAATGGATCTTGGTGCCATAGCCGACGACAGTGATCTTCAATTTAAAATACCAGAGAACAGCGACGTCTACGCAACAGAAGGATATTATTTAGAGCTCTTCTACAAAGAGAGTAAGATTGGAACTGTTGGTCGTTTTCAAGATACTGTTCTTCGTAGCTTCTCAATTAAAAATGAAGTCTTCTATTTTGACCTTGATTTTGATGCACTTTGTGGATTACAGACAAAAAATGTAAAATTCAGCTCGCTTCCGGTTTACCCATCTGTTAAAAGGGACATCGCGCTTTTAGTTGAAGAACATATTTCTGCCGGGCAGCTCCTGACAGCAGTACAAACCAGTCGAGATAAACTTATTGAAGACAGTGAAATTTTCGATGTCTTTCAAGGGGAAAAGATCCCTGCTGGTTATAAAAGCGTCGCTTTGACTATTACATACAGATCTCAAACAAAAACGCTTACGGAAAAGAATGTGGAAAAATCCCACTCGAAAATAGTACGTACGCTCACAGAGGAATTCGGGGGAAGCTTCCGCAATGCATAACGACAAAGATAATTTAACCAGAAAAGAACTTACTGAGACCCTAGCTAATCAGCTTGGATTTTCCCAATCTAACTGCTCACAGATTGTTGATTGCTTTCTTGATAACATGAAACAGTCTATGCTTGGGGGTGAGTCAATTAAACTTGTTCACTTCGGTACGTTTACCGTTCGTAGCAAATCACCAAGACGAGGAAGAAACCCTCGAACTGGTGAGACTATTACCATTAAAAAACGTCAGGCTGTAAGTTTTCGGCCAAGCAAAAAGCTCAGAGAGCAGGTCAACAACTAACATTCTGGCACATCGCTGAAAGGGGGTAAGGCTGGAGGATGACGACGACTATACCAGATAAACTCTACTTCAAAATCGGTGAAGTTGCCAAAATGGCCGATGTTCCTACCCACGTTCTACGCTACTGGGAGTCAGAATTTCCTGGTATAAAGCCCAAACGTGCAAACTCTAAGCAACGGCTCTACAGACGACAGGATGTAGAGCTTATATTAACTATAAAAACGCTTCTTCATGAGCAAGGTTACACCATTGCCGGGGCCAGGAAACTGATCCAGACTGGTGGAGAGATACCTCAAAAGGCAGAGAAGCAGAAAAAGAAATTATCTAAGGGCGTAAGTGGACCGCTGAGTAAGATTAAGCAAGAACTCTTACAACTACAAAATCTTTTAAAACCCAAAAAAGATTAGTCCTTACGACCAGAGCAGTTGACAGTAATTTCAACAAATGGTAGATACTTCTGACGTGTCGGAATGTAGCGCAGCTTGGTAGCGCACTTGTCTGGGGGACAAGGGGTCGGAGGTTCAAATCCTCTCATTCCGACCATTGATTATAACGGGTTAGCTCATCTATGGGTTAGCCCGTTTTTTGCTTTATTAGACGAGTTGTAGACTATTCTTATTTTTCGCGTCTCACACCATCAAATAACTGCAACTTTAACCTTCTGACACAACCTCAGAACCACCCTTACCTTTCTTACCACTTGCAGTAAATCTTTCATATTTTCCAATACATGACTTAACAGCTATAGATTATGTCAGTAGTCCTATGGCTACAAAATCGTGATCTCAACTATTTCGTTACTTGTCTTGATGACAAAGGGTCTGTGTATTTAGAAGTGAATCGCCCCTAGTTTTGTAGACACTTCTACGTTAGAAAAAACTGATCCCCAAAACTCTTGTTACATTAACAGAGAGATGCGCGGGGATTATTAAAAGAGTTTCGTGAAGAAGCTATAAAACATGTAATTGAACAAGGATTGTCAGTTTCTAAAATATCATCATTTGGTCTCATCATTTAACAATAATAGGTTTATATGTTGGATGCTTGGGTGAGTGCTTTCAGGCGAGAAAGCCACAGATTCAAAGGCACCGATGTCTGGCGCCTCCCCCGAGTAGGCAAGGCTAATTCCCAATTGATTGGTCCAGGTGAGTGTTTTGCTTATTGTCAGTGTATGAGTTTCATAATCCACTGCTACAACCCTAGCCGTTTCGGTCTGGCCTTCCAGCTGAATTAGATCACCACTTTCCCCTACTATCCCAAAACCATTGTGGAAATACCTTGAATCTTCAACCTGTATTGTTGTGCCACTACCGCTCCCTACGGTGCTTGAAAGAAACATACCAGCATCTTTCATAGGACTAAGATCCGACAAAGTGAAATCAAAGGCAGTTTCATTTGTAAATAATGGATCAACTTGCAGGTTATCGGCAAAGCTTAGGGGAAAGTTTGTCTCAAATGATTCTAATGTTATTGGGTTATTATTGCCCCATTCTTGAATAACTTCAGTCCCAAGAGAACTGTAAAAATTATTTCGAACTAATTCAGACTCTGTCACACCATTTCTATATATGAGCTGAGCTGAGCCTGTCCCAAAACAATCGCCGGACATGCCTTGATTACCAGAAAAAATGTTGTTTCTAAACACATTGTCTTCACCGTTTGCATTGATTGAAATACCGCCGCAATCGTTATTATTGAACACATTATGATAAACAGCATTGTGGTGATTGAACCCAGCTTCATCACTATAGACCTGCATACCAATCCCTACATTGGTTTGATAAAACAAATTATTACGAATAATACCGTCTTGACCTGAATACTGAATACCGTTCCCCCCAGAGACACTGTAATACGAGCTGGCTTCTGCAAAGGTGTTGCTCTCAAAAACATTGTGTTTTGTTGCATCGAAGGCTTCTAATACTGCTGATGTATCATCACCACAATCGTAAACCTCTGCTATTTTCTGCTGAGTATTAGAAAAATAGTTACTACGAAAAATATTATAGTTAGCACACCTGATACTGAGAACAGAATGACGGCCTTCAGTAATGGTATTCCCTTCCACGAGATTATGGTCAGAATCAATCAGGAGAAGATTGTCGTTACCATCATCCAGAATATTATCAAGGATCTTATTATTATTACTGCTGATAAATCTAACATTTCCTGTGGTGCCTGATGACGTCGATCTCTCAAAAGTATTACCTTGCAAGACAATGTAATTAGACGACCTTGCTTCTAACCACTTGCAATCCTGAATCGTCAGTCCCTGAATGGTAATATAGTTTACATTTTCCAACACAATCATTGCGGGATAGCCGCTACCAGTAATAACGGGTAATTCTCCTTCATAGTTCTGGTAAGTAATTGGTTGACCGGAAGAACCTGAAGTTGTCGGTGCCATTTTTTCTTCGTATTCTCCTGCTCGAATATGAACTGTATCCCCAGCCAAAGCAGCTTCGACCCCCGCAGATAAGGTTGGATAAGCAATAGCAGAACCTCCGTCACAATCTCTGTTCAATGGTTGGTAAGTCGCGCAGTGATTTACAATATTTTGATCAACATAGATATCGGCAGCATCTGCTTGGGGCGATATAACTAAAAAAGAAACAATCGTATAATAGGTGAGTAGTGAGGTCGAATGGTTCATTTTATTTCCTTTTTAAGTCCAAATACATCTCATCGCGAAATAGAAACTCATTCAAGCTCCCTTGCAAAAAGAGATCAATTCGTTAATAAGTATCTTTAGAATATGTTGTGTTTATAGAGTAGGACCATTCAGGGGCATTAGATTCCCACATTCCTGCCTATCATTTGCCTAGCTTACCGGATCTCCTCCAAAGAAGGAGCTATTTGATTTCCTTAATAAATAAAGTCTGCCTCCATTAGAGCCTTATGAATCAATTGATTGTAAAATTTGATCATCCTTACTCACGATAGTAGTGGTTTCAGAATGTTGATCAAAGACAATAAAAGCATCTTTAGATTTTGAGTATGTTGAGTAACCAACTCAGCTACCTGCTTGGCCTTATCCATGGGATCTTTAATGTAGTCAACACCTTCCTGAGCGATCTTATCTTGTGTCTCTTTAAGACTTCCTTTCTCACTCGTATCTCCAGGAAATAAACATGAAACCAGCAAAAACAAGACAATTATTTGTAATATGTAAAAACCTGTTCTTACCATCATAGTGAAATGACCTTTGCAGGAGGTATTGTATTTTATGAAGAAAATCAAACAACTTCGAAATTAAGAGTAACTGTAGGCTCTCTCATTATTCTGATGAAATTTCCCTAATTAAATAAGAACTATAGACTATCGTATTGCCAAGCAGCTCTTTCAATCGGTGTTCCTTTTTATGGGGCTCTGCCCCAAACCCCGAGGTTTTCAAAAGGCATAAGGAGGACAGTGAATAAGAAAGGGGACCCTTAGGCCCCCCTAGGCGATATTTATTCGCCGCCCTCATTCTGGTTATCCCTCAGCAGAGCTTGCCTCCGTTTTGCCAGAATCTCGTTGGTAAATTACTATGTGAGAGATTGGGCTTTTCTCCGCCATATCAATTTCCCTACCTTTAAAATAATTCTGTCGCTGCAAGACGTACGT
>JBLHNA010000022.1:0-80422 GCA_047619065.1 Desulforhopalus sp. | reverse complement strand
CCTTTTTTTTGTTTTCAAATCATCGACATCAAACCAGATCAGAATAATTCGATTATTTTTAAAGACTTGTCAAACTAATTCGGAAAGAAAGATGGTATTAGGATTGGTATAATGCGGGGGTCTACAGCTGTATTCTTCCGAGTGTTGAAGAACTTCCTCTTTTTTGAACTCTGCATAATAATTGAGTACCGGATGAGTTACCCGGCAGAACTGGTATTGTTAAGGGATAAAATTTTGGTGTTATCGGTTCGATTCGGTTGGTCTTGCTCTTCCAGTAGCAAAAGGTTGATAGAGCGAGTGAACGGCTCAGGCAGAATTGTTTTTGATTTAAACCACTGGCCTTCCAGTCCTTAATCTGTCGTTGCCAATACTCTGCTTTGGTTTGGGTCTCCATATGTGTGCCTCCATTAAGTTGTGAAGGACAAGGAAACATATATCTGGAGTTATCTGAAGATGGGGTTATTTAGGCGGTTACGTTGGTTCAAGGCACTCCCCCTACCGACCTTATTTTATAAGGTTGATAAAAACCCTTAAGGACTGGCATCACATGAGGAACAAGCAACACTTGAACCTTTGTGAGTAGGATGCTGGATCTGAGTTAATTGCTGGAGATGCTACACAGATTCATATAGGGCGTGAATGTTCAATAGAGAGGCTTCTGAGTGGTTTCTGCTTAGTCTGATATCTGTACAGGACTTACTGTGATACGGAACGGTGTTTACTGCTGGAGGGTTACACACAGACTCTGGTCAGATGGAATGAGGATGCGATTATCTCAATCGCTGGTTGGAGAATTGCATTTTCAAAATAAAAGGTTGTACAGGAGTTGTACAAACGAACTAAACAAAAAACGACCTACCCGCTTTTTAGCAGATAAGTCGTTGATATAACTGGTGCCCCCGGCAGGAATCGGACCTGCGACACCAGGATTAGGAATCCTGTGCTCTATCCACTGAGCTACGGGGGCGCACATAGTGTTTTTTATCAGGCGGAATAATACTCAAGATTTTCTAAAGCGCAATCATTATTTACTGTGGTTCACACCGATGCGTTTACATGGTGCATGTAGCTATTCCACTTCCCCATTAGAAAAAAGAGTATCCCCATCCTCTAGAGGAGCACCCGTAAAAGCGGTTTTGGGTACATTGCCTTTAATCACACAGTTTCTACCAACTTTCTGATGAGGCGGAATCTCTGCCCCCTTGCCCACAAGACTAATGCCAGTATAGAGATGACTTGGCTTAAGGCGGTTGGCCACTTTAAAGTTCTCACCATAACCGACTACGGCCTTCTCCCCCACAATGACACGCTTATCAAGTATCGCAAGATCTACCGTTGCACCCTTTTTGATAACGCAATCATCAAAAATAATAGAGTTGTTAACTGTAGCACCTTCTTCAACAATAACTCCTGATGCAAGTACCGAATTAATAACTGTGCCGTCTATCTTACTACCAGCAGACACCAGACAGGTATCAAGGGAGCACGTCTCTCCAAAACGAGTGGGCGCTCTATCTGAAACACGAGTTCCCCCCTCAACGTTAGTCCTAATTTCCCATTTTTGCGGTGAGAAACCACTGTCTTTTCTCAACACATCCATATTAGCTTCCCAATAGGCCTGTATTGTCCCTACATCACGCCAATAGCCATAAAAAGGATAGGCAAAGACGTTATCTTCAGCAATGGCACGAGGTATTATGTGATGACCAAAATCGACTTCAGAGTTGTCTTGCTTTAACGTATCAAGTAAATATTTATAATCAAAGACATAGATACCCATAGAGGCAAGATTAGTTCTGGGCTCCTTAGGTTTTTCTTCCCACTCTATGATCCTGCCATGGTTGTCGACAATTCCCGCACCAAACTGGTATATTTCACTTTTTGGTACCACCATCATCGCAACAGTCACATCCGCACTTTTGGAACGGTGATACTCAATCATGGCATCAAAATCCATATTATAGATGTGATCACCGGAGAGAATAACCACCTCATCTGATGGATTGGATTCCATAAAATCAATATTTCTTCTCACAGCATCCGCTGTACCTTTATACCAGTCTGACTCACTCTCGCCGGTACGAGGGGGTAAGATTGTAATCCCCCTGCTCCGACCTGAGAAGTCCCAGGCATCCCCCATGCCGAGATGATCCATTAGAGAAAGGGGCTTATACTGGGTGAGAATTCCGACTTTTTTCAAACCCGAATTCATCACATTACTCAGACTAAAATCTATAATTCTATAAATTCCGGCAAAAGGGACAGCCGGTTTTGCACGTTTTTCTACAAGAATATTAAGCCTGCTTCCAACTCCACCTGCCAGGATAAGTACCAGGGCTCCCTTTGCTCTTCTCATTGCAGTTCCTCCCCTGATTGAATATGTGTCGGCCAGGAACTATCTGATTGACCTGGGTGGACTGTAGCACCCTCTCCGATTTCAGTATTTTCAGGGATTGTATTGTTCCAACCAATAACCGTTACAGGAGTGTGTTCACTACAAACATCAGGGCCAACCTTCACCTTCTCTTCAAAGACGTTATTTACATCCGATACAACCTTATTGAGTCGGCACCCCCTGCCTACAATATTGTTATAAAAGAGTATCGAATTCTCGACTACTGCCCCCTCTTTCACATGAACTCCAGGAAAGAGAATCGAGTTTTTCACCGTTCCCCCAACCTTGCAGCCGTTATATACAAGAGAATTGGTAACTATGGCATTTTCACCCATAAGGGCTGGTTCATTGTCTCTTATATTGCGGTGATCAAGATTTGTTCGAAACATCCATTTTTCAAGATCAATTGCAGGGTCAGGCCCTAGCATATCCATACTCGAACGCCAATATTCGTCAATCGTTCGGGTGTAGCCCCAGTATCCGCAAAATTTATAGCCAAACACCTTCAAGTTCTTTTTAAGTAGAGAAGGAATGATATCGAGTCCAAAATGATAAGAACCACTCTGATGATTCTCTTCCAAAGCCTTGTATAAAACCTCTGGCTTAAAACAGAGAATTGTCATGGATGCCCATTGAGACTGTGGATTTTGCGGTTTTTCCCAATAATTAAGAATTCTGCCTCCACGAGGATCACCAGCTGTTTCGTCAATTTCTGCAAGGCCAAAGCGGTGGGCATCAGAATGAGGGACACGAGTGAAAGCAATGGTGAGATCAGCATCTTTTTCAGCGTGGTAATCAATCATATCCTGATAGTCCATGTTATATACATGATCACCGGAAAGAATGAGAACTTCTTCTGGATCGTGAAAACGAATGAAATCCATATTCTGGTAAATGGCATCAGCAGGTCCGCGATACCAATCTCCACCTTTTGCTCCTTGAGAAGGAGGAAGAATAGATAGCTTTCGATAGCGACCAATCATATCCCACGCGGCACCAGTACCGATATGATTGATAAGGGAATAACTCCGATATTGGCTGAGCAGAGCAATCTGCTCGATACCAGAATTAAGAAGATTACTCAGAGGAAAATCTATAACACGACCAAGCCCACCAAATGGTACTGCGGACTTGGGGCGGTTAGACGTCAGGACATTAAGCTCATTGACCCTACTTCCAGCTAAAATCATAGCCAGTGTAGTTGGTTTCAACATGCACTCACCTCCTAAAAGGGAAAACTTTCGAATAAACAAATAAGAATTTAAGTAATTCTTCTATATTCTTACCTCAATTATTTCTATCTGCGTATGGTATAAGAAATATTCGTGATTCGCAACCTTTCCAACTCTCTCAGAGGCTGATTTTTTAAATATGGCGCATAATAAAACGTTTGAGCGTATCTGATGTAAACTCTTTTTCGCCAAGACCGAGATTTTTTAGAGGCACCTCTGCCCGGGCTGCGCCTTTATGACCACCTGCCGACCCAAGAGAACCAAAGATTTTATCAGCAAGTTTACCGGCACTTTTTCGGTAACCGTCACTACGGAAGATGACGACGAGCTTTTCACCGTGAATGCCTGAGACAAAAACCCAATCAATCTCGCCTACATGGTTGAGAAAATCAGCGACAATAACCAAAACATCCGGGCTTCTTACCCGACCGACATGGGTATAGTATCTTCCTTTGGAGTATTTGAGTTCCGCAAGAGCAATATTAAAATATTTTAACTCTGAACGACGGAGATCTGTGAGCTCAAATTTTCTAACAAGGTCGCGATTGGCAATATTAAAAAGATAGCGAAAAGAGATACCGTCAGCTAGAACAGATTTCTGTTCAAAATCCTGAGTATCGACTTTTATCCCATAAAATAGAGCAGTGGCAAGTGCGACTGACGGTTTCATACCTGCCGCACGTAAATATTCGACAGCCATTGATGCCGTAGCACCATATTCCGGTCGAATATCAACAAAGTCAGCATCCCAATTACCACTCACGGGATGGTGATCAATTATCGCATGAATCTTAATCTTTTCAAAACAAGGAAGATGGTCTGGTTGAGAATCAACCATCACCTTTTTACTGAAAGCATCAGGCTTGACATCTTTGAGGCGCAACAGCGGTATGCGCAAACGCTTAACCATCTCCTGATTATTAAGACGTCTAATCTCATTGGGATGAGCAATCGTTACACTTTTTACCCTGTAACGAAGTAGTCGCTTCACAGAAAGCGCAGTGGCCAACGCATCGGGGTCTGCATTTATAATAACTAAAACTTCGTCTTCTTTAACAAAAACCTGCCAAAAGGCATGTAAACGTTCCCTGGCGTTCTTATGGGGTTGCTTACCGTTTGCACTACTGTTATTTTTTTGTTTTTTCGCCATATTCGGTAACAGTGACCTTTAACACAATAAGACGTATGTCGCAGAGAGATAACCGCAAAACATAGTACAAAACAGACACGTCCATTGCTGTGACATGGGATAAACCACTTATCTATAGTGAATAATACAAAATAGATACGGTAGACACCGACACAACGTAAAAGCCAGCCACCTCCAGTAAAGAGAAACCCTATTTTTGCATAAATACCAGCAAGAACAGAACAGTTAGATGGTGCCAAACACTCACAATAAC
Source organism: Desulforhopalus sp. (assembly GCA_047619065.1). Taxonomy (GTDB): domain Bacteria; phylum Desulfobacterota; class Desulfobulbia; order Desulfobulbales; family Desulfocapsaceae; genus Desulforhopalus_A. Next base: position 75,392 of record JBLHNA010000022.1, on the reverse strand, counting down.
GTGTGTTTTTACAGTAATTCGACATCACAGCGAAGTTTGAACTATACCATATCAATAAAAAGAAATGCAAGAGAATGTAATAATCCCTCATCTCTGAAAAAGGTATTCTTGACGCGTATTGCTCTTACATGTTACCTACTTTTAGACAATGTGTTGTAGGGGATAAGGGACAACGACAAACAGCAAAAAGCACCTTCCAAGAGTAATTGAATACGCTCTTCTACAGGCCTTTAGTGTACACTACAACAATTAAAGTGATTTTCTGGATTACACGAACATACCATGCAAATAATTTTAGCCATTATGCTCGGAGGTGGACTTGGTGCTCTCACAAGGTACGGAGTCAGTATCGGCGTAGACAAACTACTCTCAGCAAATTTTCCAATGGGAACACTCACAGCAAATCTTTTGGGTTGTCTTATTATAGGATTCTGCTGGTGTTATTTTGACAAGGTACATATTTCCCACGAGTTCAGATTATTTCTTTTCACCGGATTTCTGGGTGGTTTTACCACTTTTTCAACTTTTGGTAGAGAGAGTGTTCAATTTTTAAAAGCTGGTGAACCGTTACATGCCTTATCTTATATTATGGTGAGTAATATACTTGGCCTCTCCATGGTAATTCTCGGCTTTTATCTCTGCAATCGTCTTTTTCGTTCATAAAGGTACTACGTGAATCTGCTCAATAGATATCTCCTTAAACAGTTCTTTAAATATTTCTTCACCGTCAACGCCGGGTTCGTAGCCATCTACTTACTCGTCGATTTCTTTGAGAAATACGATGATTTTGTCAATGGTGGCAAGCCCTTGTCCATGGCTTTGGAGTATTTCATTCTCACAATTCCTTCAATAGTTGATCAACTCGGGCCAGTCTTTATCCTTCTCTCAGGAGTTATCAGCCTGGGAATACTGAACCATACCAATGAACTGACAGCTCTAAAAGCGGGTGGTATCCCCCTTCGACTTATCATCAGACCGCTCTTACTCGGCTCTGTTTTTTTTACCCTGTTGTTTGTGCTCGCTGCGGAATTTGTATTGCCAGTGACAATCGCCCGCACCAACAATCTCTGGTTTGAACAACTTAAGGGTAAGGTTCTTCTGGGCATCAAACGAAACGACCGCTATTACTACAAGGGCAAAGATGGTTTTTATTCATTTAACTGGCCCGATCCAAAGAAATATGTTTTTCACCATTTTTCTTTCTCTCAATGGGATGAAAACTATAATATAAAGTCTCTTACTACTGCCAGAACGTCGACTTGGGATGACAAAGAAAATCAATGGATACTTGCTAAAGGACAGACACAGAAACAGGGCGTAGACAGAGAGTACAAGATAACCAACTTTACAAAGCTACGCCTGGAATTGCCAGAACACCCTGAAGATTTCCTGGTCCCGGCCAACAAGACAGCTGAACTCTCTCTCTCCGGACTTTATCAGGAAATTGAAAGAGCCGACGCAGACCATGAAATCCGTGCTGCATGGACAGTTTTTATGGGGAAAATTTCCTACATTTTACTTGGCCTTCCGCTATTATTACTCGGTTTACCAATACTTCTCTACTCGTACCGTAAGTGGGGTCGAGATCTTTCCGTCGCTATTCCGGTTAGTTGTGGTCTTGCTTTTGTGGCCTGGGGTATTTGGGGAGCCCTGCAATCCCTTTCCATTGCGGGCTACGTATCGCCAATCATCGCAGCTGCCAGTATCCATGTTGTCTTTTCCCTGGCCGGTTTCTTTTTACTCGTTAAAAATGATCGTTAACTCCAGTATTTCATGAACATTGTAATCAAAAATTGTCCCATCGTTTCTGACTACTGAAAGAAAATATAGAAAACACAGTGGATTTACGACGTACAGTTTGAGCTAACCTGGATTTCTCACCAACAAAGTTTTTCGCAGGTCGAGACACCGGGCATGAAGCTGTAATAATCTACCGGAGTCTTCGCTACCTGCAAATGCTCGGTAACGAAGTATCTGCGGATAAATCTGTTGGCCCGAAGGGTGAACTTTTTGATTTGAAACGAAAAACACCCTGTTAATTAAGGAAGTCATTTTAAAATAATAAAAACAAATAATTGAGTTTCAAATCAAAAAGTCATGAGAAATTCGGGCTAAAGAGGCACCTTCACAAAATAAAAAAGCCTGACCGGAGAAACTCTCCAGTCAGGCCTTTTATACGTGAGCGTTAAATTCTTACTTCGTAACGATCTCTTTTAGCTCAACTTCAAAAACAAGTACTGCGTTAGGCTGGATCCTTGGTGCTGCACCCTGCTCACCGTAGGCCAACTCAGAAGGAATCACCAAACGTAACTTAGAACCAGGACTCATTAGTTGCAGGGCCTCACCCCATCCTTTTATAACCTGGCCTACCTGAAATTCTGCAGGCGCACCGTGCTTTGCAGTGCTATCAAATTCAGTTCCGTCGATGAGGCTACCAACATATTCTACCTTAACAGTATCTTCTGCCTTGGCTTTATCTCCAGTGCCTTCTGTCACCACCTCGTACTGCAGGCCACTTTCAGTTACAGTAACACCTTCCTTTTTCTTGTTCTCTTCCAGGAACGCAACCCCAGCAGCCAGATTTTGAGCCTGCATCTCTTCGAGCTGTGCCGCCTGCTTTGCCTGCATTTTTTGAGCGTACTCTTTTTTTACGGCAAGCATTTCCTCTTCCGTCAGCAGGGGCTTATCACCCTTGTACGCTGCTTCAATACCGGTAACCAGAAGATCTTTTTGGATTCCCTCGCCAGCACTTTTAAAGTATGTTCCAACCTCAAAACCCATGCTGTAACTTAACTTCTCATCAAAAGTTTTGAGCTCGGTAGACTGAGAAACTACGGGAACTGTCAAACATAGACCCAACACGGTTGATACAAAATATTTTTTCATGAAGTACTCCAGATTAAGGTTATAGTATTTCCACGTATTGCGAGCCATCACATAGAAATCATTAAAGGCCATGTGAACGCACAAATAACGCTGTTTTCACATTTAAAACCAGCATGTTAAGCGAGAATAACCAGAGTAATGCCTCTGTTTTCTCTGTTCATGTTTTTATGGGATTCAAGCTCAGGGTATCGCCGTAATATTGATTTGACAGGTGCAGATCGTTTATTAAAATCCTCACCACAAATATAGTTGTAAATACGTCCTTTCCTCTTCATAAAATCAAGAGTTTTCCTACATTCAGTCCGTATGACACCGCCTCTTCCACTAGAACCATATCCATGGATTAAGGTAAGGACATTAACATTGTTCCTTTGACCATCTGCTATCACTTCAGCCATCTGGTTAAGAGCAACCTCCAGTGACGGCCGCCCCATTTCGAGGTTCACCGTTTTCTGGGTGTAGGCATAGGACACTATTACCCGACTTTCTTCATTGCTGTACCCACAAAATGGGCATTTGTTTGAACCATTCTCAAACTCATTCCCACATATCTCACAAACAAAGTTCATCTTAATACCTAAATGCCGAGCTAACCATTACCGTTGCATTACAATCGACGTACAGTTATAACAGAAGGAACCTGTCTCAAATGCTGCATCATTACATTAAGATGATCTAAATTCTCAACTTCTATGGATATGGTCATCTGTGCCTGATCCGTGGGAGTAGTGTGGGCAGAAATATCAACAATATTAGCACGGTCAGTTGAGATAACAGCACTGATTTCAGCAAATATCCCTCTACTGTTTTCAGCCACAACACTAATACCGACCTTATATGTTTTATCGTCGATACCAGACCATGAAACATCAATCCACCGTTTTGGATCTGAGCTGAGTAGATTAGCACAGTTAGCCTTATGAACCGAGACCCCCCTGCCCATCGTTATAAACCCTACAATCGAATCTCCAGGCAGTGGGGTACAGCACTGGCTCACTTTAACGAGCATCCCATCTATCCCATCAATCCGAACCCCGGATTTCCCCTTATCAGGCTGGTGAACGTGTTGCCCTGCCATCAGGCTGGCAATTTCTTCCGGTGGTAGGTTCTCTACCTGCCCCTGCTGTTCATTGTCCTTCTGCAGTTCAACTGGGAGCAGTCCTTTGATCAGATTTTGCAGGGTTATGGTACCACTACCAACCTTAACCAGTAGTTCTTCCAGGGAATTACATTTGAACTGTTTGAGAATAAGGCGAATATGTCCGCTTTTTATGATTTTTTTAAGGGAGGTGTTATATTTACGAATCTCGCGGTCACAGATTTCCCTACCCAACTTTAGGGCCTTTTCCTTATCTTCCCGTCTGAGCCATGAACGGATCCTGGTCCTGGCCCGACTTGTTTTTACAAGATCAAGCCACCCCCTCCTGGGGTATTGGGTAGAGGAGGTTACGATTTCAACAATATCGCCATTTTGTAACTGGTACTTAAGAGGTACTTGACGCCCACCAACTTTAGCTCCTACGCATTTATCCCCAACCTGTGTGTGGATAGAATAGGCAAAATCAATGGGACAGCTCCCTAGAGGAAATTCTTTGACCTCCCCTGTTGGAGTGAGGGCATACACCTCTGGATCATAGAGCTCACCAATCAGGTTATCAAGAAATTCTCTAGGATCTTCAACCTCTTGCAAAGATGTGACAAGTTTTTGCAACTCACCAAACAGCTTAGCATCCTTGTTGGAAGCCTTCTGACCCTCTTTATAGGCCCAGTGGGCAGCTACACCTTCCTGAGCCACCAGGTCCATCTCGTCGGTACGAATCTGGATCTCTATAAAATGTCCATTCGGGCCAATAACTGTGGTGTGCATGGACTGGTAATTATTTGATTTAGGGACAGATATAAAGTCCTTAATCCGTCCATGAACTGGAGCCCAGTTGGCGTGGATTGTCCCAAGAGTCTCGTAACATTCATTGACATTCTCTACAATTATCCTAAAGGCAACCTTATCGTAAACCCTCTCAAGAGGTATATTCTGGGCAACAAGTTTTTTATATATGGAATAGAGATGTTTGGGACGCCCGATAACACGCATGGGGTAAATATTACTCTCCCCAAGTTTTTTATGAAGGATATCGATCACCTCATCCACATAGCGTTGGCGTTCATCTAAAGAACTCTCCATCTTGTGGCTGAGTTCATAGTGTTCTTCAGGATGTAGAAATTTAAAGGAATGATCTTCAAGCTCTCTTTTTAACCAGTCAATACCAAGACGGGAGGCAAGAGGAGCATAAATATCCATGGTTTCACGCGCAATAAGTATTTGCTGCTCGCGATCAACCATATCTAGAAGAAACATATCCAGCAGTCTGTCGACAAGTCGAACCAGCAAAACCCTAACGTCCGACGCTATTGCCAGGAGCATCTTTCTGAGGTTTTCGGCCTGATTGGCTAGCTGTGAATTATATGCTACCTCGTTTACCCTGGTAGCTCCATCAACGATATTGGCGACATCATCTCCGAATTTTTTCGCGATTTCTTCAAAACTAACACCAGTTTTGAAAATTCCATGCAAAAGTCCTGAAAGTATCGTATCAAGATCGAGCTGCATTGAAGCAAGAGTAGAAGCGACCTCAAGGAGGTGGAGAACATAAAGTTCTCCTGAAAAATGTCTACGCCCTTCGTGGGCTTTAGTGATCATTTCCCATGCTTCATCAATCTTAGACAGATCCTCGTCCCGTAAATAATTACCGACCAGTACCTTAAGCCCACTTGGGTTTATAGTTGCTAGGTTTGTCATTAAATCTTCACAATTATGAGCTAAGAGCGGAAAGAATCTTTTCCTGGAGAGTTGAAAGTGCTTGTTCAGGAGTCATCTCTTCTACCTTCCCATCTTTTCTGTTTTTGACTTCCACCAAACCATTTTTAGCAAAACCCTTACCCACAGTTACTCTAAATGGTATTCCTATGAGGTCAGCGTCTTTAAATTTAAACCCTGGTCGCTCGTCACGATCATCAATCAACACCTGTACACCAGCACCCTGAAAATCAGCATACAGTTTTTCTGCAGCATCATTGATCACAGTGTCATTTATTCCAAGATTGAGAATAACAACGGTAAAAGGTGCAATGGGGATCGGAAAGATAATACCATCGGCATCGTGATTCTGCTCAATTGCGGCGGCGACGACACGGGTTACTCCAACGCCGTAACAACCCATAACTAAATGCTTTTCTTTTCCATCCTGGTCCTGAAAAGTTGCATTCATTGACTCGGAGTATCCGGTGCCAAGCTTAAAGATATGACCAACCTCAATACCTTCAGTTAGCCCCAACTGTCCACCACATTCAGGACAGGGATCGGAGATTGTGATCTGACGAAGATCCGCCACAGCATCAATTGTGCAATCACGCTCTATATTCACATTTTTTAAGTGGTAATTTTTCTCGTTGCCACCAACATAGAAATTCTCCATATTTGCAACTTCTTGATCAGCCACCACTTTAATCTTGATCCCAACAGGACCGAGATATCCGGTAGGCACACCAGTTGCGTCGAAGACCTCCTTGTCATCTGCCATTTCAACTTCAGCAACACCAAGAAGATTTTTAAGTTTTACCTCTTCTACCTCACGGTCGCCTCTGACAAGAACCGCCACATACATATCATCGGCTTTAAACACCAGTGTTTTTACCAGCATCGTTGGCTCAATGTTGAGGAACTCACATACGGCAACCACTTTTCGTTTACCAGGAGTTTCAATTTTTTCAAGCTCTACCAGTGGTTCTACCCGTTCTTTTTTCTCAACCACAACGGCTGCTTTTTCCATGTTAGCTGCAAACTCACACTCTTTACAGATAACTATGGTATCTTCCCCAGTTTCGGCAAGCACCATGAATTCATGGGAGAAACTACCACCAATAGTACCGGAATCGGCCTGCACCGCCCTGAACTCAAGACCACATCTAGTAAAGATGCGTTTATACGCCTCATACATCTTCTGGTAGGAAAGGGATGCTGCCTCATCACTCACATCAAACGAATACGCATCTTTCATTATAAATTCACGACCACGCATAAGGCCGAAACGAGGTCGGATTTCATCACGAAACTTCGTCTGAATCTGATAGAGATTAATGGGCAGATCACGGTAAGAGTGCAGCTCTTTTCTTGCTATATCTGTTATCACTTCTTCATGGGTCGGCCCGAGACAAGATTCTCGGTTATGGCGATCATGAAAACGGAGCAGTTCCGGGCCATATTTCTCATACCGCCCGGTCTCAATCCATAGATCTGCAGGCTGAACCATAGGCATGAGCAGTTCCTGTGCTCCGGCACGGTTCATCTCTTCCCTGACAATGTTTTCTACCTTTCTTATGGCTGCAAGCCCCATGGGCAGATATGAATATATACCTGCGGTAAGTTTACGAATAAATCCGGCCCGCAACATGAGTCTGTGGCTAACCACTTCAGCTTCGGCAGGGGTCTCTTTCAGCGTAGGTAACAGGGTTTTTGAATAACGCATATGTTTTATATTTTCTCTGAGAAGTTCATCTTATAAAGAGATACATGTACAGCACGTGTTGGAGAAACGATTATAACTTGTCCCTTGTCTCGATTTCCATTTTTTTTAGTTCAGCTAAGAACACAGCCATCAATTCATCTTCAGCGACTTTTTTCCAAATCTCGCCTTTTTTGAAGATTATGCCGACACCATTACCACCAGCAACACCAATATCCGCTTGTTTTGCTTCTCCTGGGCCATTGACAATACAGCCCATTACTGCCACTTTTAATGGAGATTCCATGGTCTGGACAAATCGTTCCACTTCTTCGGCAAGACCAAAAAGATCAATCTTCGTTCGCCCGCAGGTCGGACATGAGATGAGTTCGGGGCCACGTTCACGGATCTTAAGAGAACGGAGCAACTCAAAACCTACGCGAATCTCTTCCACCGGATCCCTTGTAAGAGATATACGAATTGTGTCACCTATGCCCTGACTGAGCAGGATACCAAGGGCAACACTGGACTTAACCGTCCCTGCAATCAACCCGCCCGCTTCCGTCACGCCAAGATGCAGTGGGTATTCTGTAACTTTTGATATCTGCTGGTAACTGTTGATGGTGGTGAGCACATCCGATGATTTAATCGATATCTTAATATCAGTCAGCCCATATTTTTCAACCAAACGGACATTGCGCAACGCACTCTCAATAAGTGCAGTGGTGTTTTCAGGCGTTGGATACCCATGGGTTTTAAGCAAATCCTTTTCTATAGAACCGCTGTTGACCCCGACCCGGATGGGAACCTTATGGGCGCGGGCAGCATCTACCACCTGTCTCGTCTTTTCTTCTCCCCCAAGGTTACCAGGATTTATACGAATACCGTCCGCACCATTTTCCATTGAGGTAATGGCCAACCGATAATCGAAATGGATATCAGCAATCAGAGGGATTTTGATTCGAGCCTGAATTGAGGTAATTGCGCTGGCCGCTTCCTGATCTAAAACTGCGACCCGAACAATGTCACAACCGGCATCTTCAAGGCGTTTTATCTGGGCAACCGTTGCATCAACGTCGGAGGTGTCTGTGTTGGTCATTGACTGCACAGCAATTGGAGCGTCACCACCAACCGGTACCGAACCGACTCTAATTTTTTGGGTTTGTCGCCGAATAATCATACTATCAATTAATGTTCTTCTTGTTAGTGTCTTACACCAGAAAACCTGTCATAAAAACAAGAAAGCTGGAGACTCGTTTGAAAGCTAGTTTTTAGCACAACCATCAGATAACGATCGAAGACAGACCTTCGTGTCACTTATACCCCTCAAGGGGGTACTGAACTGAGTCCCGGCTGTATTTACTTTAACCGGGGGTAGCAGCAAGTGCCTGTTGTTTCTTCTTCAGGTTCAGTTCCGCATCAGAGCTTCGCACATAAAGTGGAGCCGCATCATCGATGCTGAGAAACTGTCCATCTAAAAATTGCTCACCACAGAGCATCCCAAGGGAAGTAGCCGATGGTTCATGAAGTGACGACGGTGCAAAAACTACGTCACCTCCCAGGCTTTCAGAAAACAGATCTCTGTATACTACAGCTCCATCACCTATCATCATTACAGGTTCATGGATTTTCGCCGCTAGCTCTTTAGGGCAGATGGCTTCAATATCACAAATTCTATTCATAACACCGCTCTCATCCACCCTGTAAAAGGCTGCATACACCTCTTTTTTCCTCGCATCCAGAACGGAGCAGACAAGTCGGTTTGTCACACATTTTGCGGCAATGGAATCCAAGGTAGAGACCCCAATAAGTCGTAGACCCGCTGCAGTTACTAGGCCCTTTGCCGTAGCCATGCCAATGCGAAGCCCAGTAAAACTTCCGGGTCCCAGGCTGACACCAATAGCGTCAACATCCTGCCAGGTGACTTCAACTTCGTCCATGAGCCAAGCAATAGTGGTAAGCAATCTTCTTGAATGGGTTACATTAGATGAGAGCCCAAGAGAAGCCAACACGGTACCGTCGTTACGGGTCCCCTTCGTAATTGCGACACTAGTTGCAGCTGTTGCGGTATCTATAGCAAGTATAAGAGGCTGGTTCAGATCCATCAATTAAAGACCCGGACAAGATCGTTGTAAAAAACAAAAATCATGAGTGTACCTAAAAGACCGATACCGGCCTGCTGAGCCACTATCTGAGCCCGTTCAGCGACAGGTTTTCTCCGCAATCCCTCAATAGTCAGAAATACGAGATGACCCCCATCCAGAACAGGAATGGGGAGTAGATTTAGTATTCCTAAATTCACGCTGAGTAGTCCCATAAAGTATACAAGATTAATCCATCCAGCCCTCATCTGCTCACCAGCTATCTGGGCAATAAGAATAGGTCCCCCGAGCTCTGATGCAGGAACAACTCTTTGAGCGATCTTAACAAATCCCATTACGGTGAGTTGAATATACATCCAGGTCTGCAGTACACCATTTTTCAAGGCACTAATAAAGCCAACATCTTCATAGGTAAAATCGTCGCTTTTCATAATACCGATCATAAAACGCTGTTCGACTTCTTCGCCAAAAACGTCTTTAACTGTATCTATTGCAGGAACCACCTTAAAGGTGAGTTGTGCATCAGCTCTCTTGACAACAATTGAGATTTCTTTTCCCTCACTGGTCTTCACCGCTTCAAGCACATCTAACCAACCGAATGTTTTTTGATCATCAATCTGTAAAATAATATCATCCTGCTCGAGCCCACCTTGTGCTGCGGGTGAATTCTCCGTTACTTTACCAATTGTTGTAGAGTCAATCGATGTGGGTACACCAACAAAGGCAAACACCATAAAAAAGAGAAACACAGAGAAAAGCAGGTTGAAAAGAGGCCCCGCAAAAACAATGGCAAAGCGTTGAAAAACAGTTTTATGGGCAAAGGATACGGCTTTATCCTCCGCCGCCATCTCTTTCTCGTCAGGATTTTCACCAAACATTTTCACAAAACCACCTAAAGGAAAGGCGGAAATAACGTATTCAGTCTCACCAAACTTCTTTCCTGCCAACCGAGGTCCAAAGCCGAGTGAGAATTTCAACACCCGTACACCAAACAGTTTAGCAAAAAGAAAATGTCCCAGCTCATGGACAAAAATTAAAAGCCCGAGCACCAAAATAAAAGAAAATAAAGTATTCATAATTATATATAAAAAGACTGTAATGGTTATCAGAGAAAACTTACAAGCTGCACCTATTAGCTGCCTATAATACGCTTTGCCTCAATGCGAGCCGTAGCATCTGCCTGCAGTATATCATCAAGGGAATCTTCATCACCGTCAACAACAATATCCATTGTTTTGGCAACTGTCTCTGCTATTTGTAAAAAACGAATCTTACCTGAGAGAAAAGCATCTACAGCTACTTCATTTGCACCGTTTAACACAGCAGGTAATGTACCCCCATTTTTAATAGCATCAAATGCAAGCTGCAAGGCTGGGAAACACGCGTAATCAGGTTCGATAAAATCAAGCTGTCCACACTCCGAAAGATTAAGAGGCTTAAGGCCCAGATCCATACGTTCAGGGTATGAAAGTGCGTAAGCGATAGGTATACGCATATCAGGTATACCGAGCTGTGCTATGACAGATCCATCCTTGTACTCAACTAAAGAATGCACAATGGATTGTGGGTGCACAACGACATCGATGGCATCGGTGCTCACATCAAACAGCCACCTCGCCTCTATAACTTCCAAGCCCTTGTTCATCAATGTTGCGGAATCAATAGATATTTTCCTCCCCATGCTCCAATTGGGATGATCAAGAGCCTGTTCGGGGGTTACCTGTTTCAGCTGCTCATGGGTTCTACCTCGAAATGGACCTCCGGAAGCTGTGAGAATTATCTTATGAACATCAGCCTTTCGGCCCGCTTCAAGAGCTTGAAATATTGCGGAGTGTTCTGAATCAACCGGGAAGAGTCGCACGCCGTTTTGCAGCACTGCGTCCATTACGATTTTTCCGGCCATTACAAGCGTTTCTTTGTTGGCAAGACCTATGTCTTTTCCAGCCTTAATAGCAGCAAGTGTTGGTAGAAGCCCAGCTGCTCCGACTATGGCGGACATAGTAAAATCAGCGCTGTCTACAGCGGCTACGAGCTCGTTGCCGTTTACCCCATGATATATCCGATCAGCATAGTGGTCGGGTAGGAGTGCAGAGAGATGTTTCGCTCTTTTATCATCAATTACAGAAATGATTTCTGGCTGGAACTCAAGTACTTGCTGAGCAAGGAGTTCAACATTGGCCCCAGCAGCAAGGCCAACTATTTTATATCTGTCTGGATACAGCCTTACAACTTCTAGGACATTAACACCAATGGAACCTGTCGACCCCAGAAGGGAAATACATTTCATCAAACCACCGAAAATATTAGAAAATAATAAAGAACTGGAGCCACGAACAATAAGGAATCGACACGATCAAGAATGCCTCCATGACCTGCGAGACATCGACCGGAATCCTTTGTCCCTGTACCTCTTTTTATAATGGATTCAGTAAGGTCCCCGGCTATTCCAAAACCAGTTAAAAGAATGGTCACAACAAACAATGAGACATAACTAAATGAGGGAAGCAACAGAGTAGCAAAAACAATAGAGGCAATGAGTGCAGCTAAAAGCCCACCTACAGCACCTTCAACGGTTTTGTTCGGACTAATATTAGGACAAAGCTTTTTCTTTCCAAATCGTTTGCCAGCAAAATACGCCCCGCTATCAGACGATGCTGTTATTGCAGTTGCAATGAGAATCCAGGAGGCGCCCTCAGGAAGGGCTCTCAGTAATATAAGGTGTGCCCCAAGTATGCCAACATAAAAGAGACCCATCACGACGCGGGATAAGAGTGAATAGCACGCATCAAGCTGCCGGTACCGATAGAGAAAATAACTGACAACGAAGGCAAAAGATAAAATAAAAGCGGGAAGAAGTGCGGAATGATAGGGGGAAAAACATGCTACGCAAGCAGGCACTGCAATGATACCATCAAGCAGAAAACGATCGACAGAAGAGATAATATGAGAAAACGCCATACGGATATATTCATCCGCTCCAACGAGGATGATAATCAAGACCACAAAGTTAAACATCGGAGCAGACCCGATGAGCAACAACAACAGCCATAAACCTGCAATCAGTAACCCGGGTACGATACGCTTCATATTTACTCTTGACTCACCTGCTCACCTGTTTGGCCAAACCTACGTTGCCTCTGCTGAAAATCAGCTATAGCCTGAAGAAAAACATTCTTTCTAAAATCAGGCCACATAGTATTGGTAAAATAGATTTCCGCATACGATAGTTGCCAAAGGAGGAAATTAGACAACCTCGCTTCACCCCCAGTGCGTATCAGAAGATCAGGATCAGGGATTCCATGAGTATCAAGGCTGGCTGAAATATCAGCATCAGTGATCGTCTCTACATCTAACTGACCATCTACACATTTCTGACTAATTTTTTTAACCGCACGAACAATTTCATCTCTTCCACCGTAACTGAGTGCAAGGTTGAGCGTGAGTTTATCGTTATTTTCGGTGGCCTTCATGACGGATTGCAATGATTTACGTACACCGCGAGGGAGCCGTTCCTGATCACCAATAGAGAAGAGTCGAATTCCGTTTTTCTGCATCTTGGGTAATTCTGATTCGAGATAGTGTTTTAATATTGACATTAAACCACTCACCTCCGTCTCCGGTCTTCGCCAGTTTTCAGAAGAAAAGGCATATAGAGTCAAGTAGCGTATTCCAATCTCTCGGCATACTTCGACAATTTTCTGAACAGACTCAGCCCCTGCCTTGTGACCAAAAAGACGTGGTTTTTTCTTACTCTGAGCCCAACGACCATTGCCATCCATGATGATCGCCACGTGGCTTGGAAGACGATTCAAATCAACTTCAACAGACTCACTCATATATAACCAGATGCACAGTATAAAGATTACCCATTAAACCGCCACAACGACCCGAAAACTATACTTCCATTACTTCATTTTCTTTAGCGGCAGTAGCAGCGTCGATTTTTTTAACATGGGCATCAGTTACTGCCTGAGCCTCGTCCTGATACTTAAAAAGATCGTCTTCAGAGATTTCTTTATCTTTTTTCTGCTTTTTAAGGGTCTCAATGGCATCCCGTCGCACATTACGAATGGCAACACGAAATTCCTCAGCAATCTTCTTGACCATTTTAACAAGGTCTTTTCGCCGCTCTTCTGTCAGCATGGGAATGTTTAAACGAATAGTTTTGCCATCGTTTACGGGATTAAGACCAATATCGGATTTCAAAATAGCTTTTTCTATAGCAGGAAGCATTTGAGGGTCCCATGGCTGAATCGCAATCATTCTGCTCTCAGGGATAGTGACAGTACCCACTTGATTGAGCGGCATGGCACTTCCATATGCATCGACATTAATTCCATCGAGAATTGATACAGAAGCTCTTCCCGTTCGAACTTTTGAGAGCTCAACACGAAAAGCATCAACACTTTTCTCCATTTTATCAGACATTTCTAAAATAACATCACTCATTTTATCATCCTATTTTTACACAGAATCTGAAGTATTTCTATTTTTTACTGACAAGTAATTATCGTTCCAACATGCTCACCGAAGGCTGCTCTCATGATATTTCCGGCCACAGCCATATTGAGGACCATAACAGGAAGATTATCCTCTTTTGCTAGTGCGATACCCGCAGCATCCATTACCCGTAATCCTTTTCTTAACACATCATCATAGGTAAGTGACTGAAACTTAATAGCGTCGGTGTGAATCATTGGGTCTTTATCATACACACCATCAACTTTGGTTGCTTTAATGACAACGTCAGCATCTATTTCAAGAGCTCGCAGCACACCCGCTGAATCCGTAGTAAAATAAGGATTACCAGTTCCTGCAGCAAATATAACTACTCTACCTTTTTCAAGATGTCTGGTTGCTCTTCGTCGTATGTATGGCTCTGAAACAGACTGCATGGGAATAGCTGACATCACGCGTGTAATTACACCAGCTCTTTCGAGAGCATCTTGCATTGCTAGACTATTCATCACTGTTGCAAGCATTCCCATATTGTCCGCGGTTGTTCTATCCATACCTTTACTCGCACCAGCAACACCTCTGAAAATGTTACCTGCTCCGATAACCAAACCGAGTTCAACGCCGGAAGCGACCACCTCTTTAACTTCTGAGGCTACAAATTCAAGAACCTTTGTATTAATTCCATAGGAATCTTCTCCCATGAGAGCTTCTCCACTCAATTTCAGTAGTATACGTTTATACTTCAAGTTCTCAGACATGGTATCTTCCTTTTAGTGAGATTTTTGCGGATTGTGTAAAACGAAAAAGTTACAGATAAGGGTGGTTGTTCAAACCACCCTTTATTCGACTAATTATTCTACACCAACCTGAAATCTCGCAAATCGTTTAATGGAAATATTTTCTCCCATTTTAGCAACCAGCTCGTTGAGAAGATCCTGAACAGTAAGGTCAGGGTTTTTGACATACTTCTGCTCAAGAAGAGCGACTTCAGCCAAAAATTTCTCAATTTTACCGGTAACCATTTTTTCTGCAATGGCCTCTGGCTTACCAGAATCGATAGCTTGTTGGATAAAGATTTCTTTTTCTCTAGACACCAATTCAGCAGGCACATCATCTCTTGAGATAGCCGCTGGATTAACAGCTGCGATATGCATGGCAATATCTTTAGCAAAAGCTCGAAAATCGTCATTTTTAGCAACAAAATCGGTCTCGCAACCAAGCTCGACCATAACACCTAAGCTACCGCCGGCATGTATATAGGTTTCAACACAGCCTTCACTGGTAGCTCGCCCTGCTCTCTTAGCAGCTACTGCAAGCCCTTTCTGACGAAGTAAATCAACAGCTTTCTCCATATCGCCCTCGGTTTTATTGAGAGCTTTTTTGCAATCCATCATACCAGCCTGGGTCTTATCACGTAGATCCTTTACCATCTTTGCTGTAATTTCCATGGCAAATCTCCTTATATACAAACTTTGAATATCGATTGGTAACCTTACAAGATTATAATCTTGTAAATATACATCCCATTATACATATGAAAAAGGGGCAATCACATGACGGCCCCTTTCCCACTATTTCTAATTTAACTGACGTGCTACGTCAGAAAAATATATTACTTTTTCGCTTCTGCAGGAACTTCAGGAGCCGCTTTTACAGGGGCTTCAGCAGCCATTTCCTGGGCGACATCACCCATGGCAGCAGCAACTGCTTCTTCAGAGGCATCCTCACCGTCACGGGAAGCTTGTCCAGCAAGTACCGCTTCAGCGACATGGTGGCTCAGGAGACGAATAGCACGAATTGCATCATCATTTCCTGGAATAACAAAATCAATTTTGTCAGGATCACAGTTGGTATCGGTAACCGCAACGATAGGAATTCCAAGCTTGACGGCTTCGAGTACTGCAATGTTTTCTTTACGTGGGTCGACCATAAAAATAACAGAAGGCAGACCCTTCATGTTTTTGATACCACCAACGTTACGTTCCAACTTAATCCTTTCTTTTTCCATCAGAAGAATTTCTTTCTTTGGAAAACGATTAATAGATCCATCGGCCTGCATAGACTCGATAGATTTTAGTCGATCGACAGAATTTTTAATGGTCTGAAAATTGGTGAGCATTCCACCGAGCCATCTGTGGTCTACGTAGAACTGATTACATCGACGAGCTTCCTCGTTAATGATTCCCTGAGCCTGACGCTTGGTCCCAACAAAAAGTACGGTACCACCTTTTGTTACTTGATCAGTGATGAAACTACAGGCCTTATCATAAAGTTTTTTAGTGACATCTAGATTGATGATATAGATGCCATTACGGGGACCATAGATGTACTGCTTCATCTTAGGGTTCCACCGTCTGGTTTGATGTCCAAAGTGCACACCCGCCTGTAACATGTCTTTTACGCTAGCATTTGCCATGGTATTCTCCTTCTGGTTATTCCTCCACCCTCTGTAATCGTGTTAAGAATTGTGGAACTTAACCCGACACCAGAACTTACTCGAAGGTGTGTGTGATAAAAATCGAGACTCCAACAGTCTCATATATAAAAAACGAACAACCTCACCTTGTAACATGATTTAAATGGATTTGCAAGCCAACTTCACACCATCTGATGTTACAATCTTATATTCCTATGAGTGAGGATTTACCGGTTAAAATTAACTTTAACCATTCAAAACCAAACTTTTGTAATTCACCATCTTCTTTTTTTATTCGATTTTTAAAATCTTTAGGTAATTTAAACTGTTTGAGCAGATTGTGCTGAGAACAAAAACGTCTGAAACCATCGATATTATAACAGACCATAAATGATAATTGTTGTTTTTCGCCACCAGCACCTTCACCCATCCATGGATTCCCCCGAAATAAAATATCAATTTCAGCCCAAAGACTGTTCATTGTATTGTACTCTAGCAGTTGCTGGGATCGGATCCAGGATTTTACCTCAAGCACATCCTCTTCGAAATGCCCTTTACAATAGTCGTGGTGTGTTAAAAAATATACCTCTTCGAGATCACTTGATCCCTCTTTTCCCATTACCCCACGTTCAAGAGGGTATGTTCTGCATGCTGATGGCCTATCACCATAAACGGTACATCCACCTGTAGACAAAAATGGGCATTCCTTTTGATCAGAATCCTGAAGTTTAAGCTTCACCGTTGGGAAAAATGGATTATCTCCTTTAATCAGAAAAGTATGACTTCTAATGAAATCTTCCGAATCAATGCCGAGTGCGGTTTTAAGCCTTATAATGTCAAACGGATACAATGTCAGATCAACATTCTTACAGCAGAATGTAAAACATGAAACCCCTGAGTGACAAGCAAATGTAAAAGGGGCATTGCCAATTGGATCATTCATCCCATCATCTTTTGAATTATCCACAGACATATCGATCTCCTTAAAAAAATAAAAAAAAAGCTGGTAAGAGCACAGTGCTCTTACCAGCTTAGTAATACAGGTAATCCTAAAACTATTTCTCAGTCTCAGGAGCCTCTATAACTTCTTCGTATCCAACAAGTTCCAGAATAGCCATGCTCGCGCAATCGCCTCTTCTGACACCGGTCTTGATGATACGGGTGTAGCCACCTTTACGGTCCTCAAAATTATCTTTGATAACTGTAAAGAGTTTTTCAACGACGTCTTTACTTCGGATAAAACTTAACGCCTGTCGTCTCGCATGAAGGTCACCGCGTTTTGCTAACGTGATCATCTTCTCAGCGATTGGACCAGCTTCCTTTGCTTTTTCCGTAGTAGTTACAATACGCTCATGTTCAAAGAGGGAGGTAACCATATTGCGGAACATAGCGATTCTATGTGAACTGGTCCGACCTAATTTTCTACCGGAATATTTATGTCTCATTTTGTTTTCCTCAACTACTACACAGAACTAAAGTAAGTATATAAGTTATATAAAATTAAATTTCTCTGAGATTACGCTTCTTCTATATCTGCTCTATCGCTTGGTGCAACCCAGTGCTCAAATTTCATTCCGAGAGAAAGATCCATCTCTGAAAGGAGTGCTTTTATCTCATTAAGTGACTTACGACCAAAGTTTTTGGTCTTGAGCATCTCTTGATCTGATTTCTGCGCAAGATCACCAATAAAGTTGATATCCGCATTTTTCAGACAGTTTGCTGATCGAACTGAAAGCTCAAGATCTTCCACCGGTTTATCCAGATATGGATTGAGTGGCTCTGCATCAGACTTAGCATCAGCCTTAATCTCTGGTTCGGCTTTCTCTTCATCAAAATTGATAAAGATTGTCATTTGTTCTTTTAATATTTTTCCTGCATATGCCAAAGCATTCTCAGGCCTAAGACTACCATCAGTTTCTATTTCAATGGTGAGCTTATCGTAATCGGTCTGCTGACCTACGCGAGCCTGTGAGGTGACAAATTGAATCTTTTTGATGGGCGTAAAAATCGCATCAATCGGAATCTGACCAATGGTAAGATTTTCTTTGTCCATCTTTTCTGCAGGTTGGTACCCTTTACCCCATTCCACTGTGAGTTCTGCATGAAAAGAGATTGGCCCTGTGAGAGTACAAACTATCTGCTCAGGATTCATCACTTCAACATAACCACCAGGATTAATATCTCCGGCGGTAACAACCCCAGGTCCTTCTTTTTCGATGGTAACAGTCTGTGACGACGCAGAGTTGAGTTTAAGACGAACTTGCTTCAAGTTCAAAATAATCTCACTCACATCTTCCAAGATATTTTTCATCGACGTGAATTCGTGTAAGGCACCCTCAATCTTAACCGTAGTAATTGCTACACCCTGCACTGAGGAGAGAAGTATTCTTCTCAACGAGTTACCGATAGTGGTAGCAAAACCTCTTTCAAGTGGTTGACAAACAAACTTACCGTATGTTTCGGTATGCCTGCTTTGATCAACCTCTAACTTCTCCGGTTGGATCATATCGTGCCAATTACGGTGAAATGATGTTTTTTCGTCGGCAGCTTGAGTCATAGATTTCCTTTTACGCGCTATTAAACTAATAGATCAAGTTAACAGCAAATAATTTACTCTTGTTAAGGATGAAACTTTTTGTCCTACTAAAAACACGTGTCGCGCTGTCAGATATAACAGCGCCGACACATAAGACCCTACGAAAATTACTTGGAGTAAAGTTCGACGATAAGTTGTTCCTGCATAGGCATTGTCAATTCTTCTCTATTTGGTAGAGCTTTTACAGTTGCCTTGTAGTTATCCTTATCTAATTCCAACCAACTTGGAACGCCACGCCTTACAACAGCCTCAAGATTCTCATTAATTGCAGCAATAGCACGGCTCTTTTCTTTCAGGGATACAACATCATCGACTGAAACTTGAAAAGATGGAATGTTAACTTTCTTACCGTTAACAAGAATGTGATTATGAAGTACAATTTGACGAGCCTGATTTCTGGAAGACGCAAATCCAATCCTGAAAACAGTATTATCTAGTCTTCTTTCCAGGATCACCAAAAGGTTTTCACCGGTAACACCCTTTTGACCGTCAGCCTTCTTGAAGTAGAGACGAAACTGGCTCTCAAGCATACCGTACATGCTCTTAACCTTCTGTTTTTCTCTTAACTGGATGGCATAGTCGGATTGCTTTTTAAATCGAGCTTGTCCATGTTGACCGGGACCAAAGGCCCTACGTTCAAAAGAACATTTATCAGAGTAACAACGATCACCCTTGAGGTACAATTTTAAATTTTCTCTTCTGCATCGACGGCATGCAGGACCAATATTTCTAGCCAACGTGGGCCTCCATTCTTATTAGAAATGTATAATAGTAAAACAAAAAGCCCCTAAACACGACGGCGCTTTGGAGGTTTACATCCATTATGAGGTATAGGTGTTACATCAATAATTTTACTTACCTCAAAACCAGTACTAATAAGTGCCCTTAGAGCAGCTTCTCTACCTGGCCCAGGTCCTTTGACCTTAACCTCAATCTTACGCATACCACAATCTGCAGCTTTTTTTGCTGCATCTGCAAGTGCATTCTGAGCCGCAAACGGAGTACTCTTACGAGATCCCTTAAAGCCCAACACACCAGCACTACACCATGAAACCACATTTCCCTGTTTATCAGAGATGGTAACTATGGTATTATTAAAGGTGGAATAAATAAAAACTATACCCTCAGGTATATTCTTTTTCACCTTCTTCTTTTTTGAAACTGCCATAATTTACACCATTAATTAGTTCGATTACTTACGTCGACCCGCACCTTTACGCGGCCCTTTACGAGTACGTGCATTTGTCTTGGTCTTCTGACCACGACAAGGAAGCCCCATACGATGCCTACGACCACGATAACAACCAAGATCAGTAAGACGTTTAATGTCCATAGAAACAGCTCTTCTACGATCACCCTCTACAACGTAATCGTCCTCGAGAACCTTTCTGATTCTGTTGACATCGTCACCATCCAGATCGTCACTACTCATAGTGTACGGAAGGTCAACTTTGTCTAATATATTTCTTGCGGAGGTTAACCCAATACCATGTATGTAAGTTAACGCTCTATCCATATGTTTATTTTTTGGAAGGTCAATTCCTGCTATACGTGCCAAGACATATCTCCTTGAGAGAAGTAGGTTAAATTAGCGTTAAGAGTGCTTTATCCCTGCCTCTGTTTATGTTTTTTTATTTTACAGGAAACGCGAACAACACCATTACGTTTAAATATTTTACATTCACTACACATTTTTTTTACAGACGCGCGTACTTTCATGATAGATGTACTCTCTATTTTTTCTTTTTGGCATTCTTCGCCCGAAAAGTAACCCTACCCCTCGTCAAATCGTAAGGAGAGAGTTCTATGGTGACCCTATCACCAGGTAATATTTTAATAAAATGCATACGCATTTTTCCTGAGATATGGGCGAGAACCTTATGTCCGTTGTCTAATTCTACACGAAACATCGCATTAGGCAGCGGTTCAATAATGGTACCTTCAACTTCTATAGCTTCTTCTTTTGCCATGGCATTCCTGGAAAATCAATGTTTCAATTAAAAAGGGATCAATATAATATATTTCTTCACTAAAGAGAAGAACTTTTTTTGCAATCAGTTAATTTCCCCAGGAACTGAGTACCAGAGGCCCATCTTCAGTTACTGCAACCGAGTGCTCAAAGTGAGCAGATGGTTTTTTGTCGGCAGTTATTACCGTCCAACCATCTCGCAACACCTTTACTTTGTGTGTTCCCATATTAACCATGGGCTCAATAGCAAGCACCATCCCAGGTAACAACCTCGGCGTTCTCTCACCTTGATAAAAATTTGGTATCTCAGGAGCCTCGTGGAGAGACTGCCCAATGCCATGCCCTACAAACTGTCGTACGACCGACAAACCATTTCTTTCAACACATTCCTGAACAGCCTGGGATATATCACAAACCCTGTTACCAACCACAACCTGCTCGATGGCCTTTTGAAGCGACTCCTGGGTTACTTCAAGTAACCTTTGTACATCCTTTGATGCTCCACCCACATCAAGAGTTACCGCCGAATCACCAAAAAAGCCATTGTACAACACACCAAAATCGATGGAGATAATATCTCCTTTCCTCAACTTCTTTTTTCTCGATGGTATGCCGTGAACAACTTCCTCGTTAACTGATACACAAAGTGAACCGGGAAAACCTCTATATCCCTTAAATGCAGGTTTAGCATTTCTTGAGATACAAAAGTCTTCTGCTAACTTATCAAGATCCCAGGTAGTGATACCAACTTCGATATTGCCTTTTAGCATTTTCAAAGTATCCGCGATAATCTGATTAGCTTCGTGCATAATCTTAATATCACTTGCTGATTTAACAATTATCGATCGAGGCCCCTTCCCCTCGCTTGATCCGAACACTTCTATCGACGCCCTTTGACCTTACCCTGCTTCATAAAACCTTCATAGTTTCTCATGTGAAGGTGGGACTCAATCTGAGAAATCGTATCAATTCCGACACCAACTACGATGAGCAACGCCGTACCACCAAAGAAAAACGGTATGTTAAACTGAGATATCAATACTGATGGCAATACACAAACCGCACTAAGATAAATAGCACCAACAACTGTTAATCGTGTAAGGACTCTATCAATGAACTCAGCCGTCTTTTTCCCAGGTCTGATTCCTGGAATAAAACCACCATTTTTCTTAAGATTTTCTGCTACATCATCTGGCTTAAAGGTAACAGCCGTGTAGAAAAAGCAGAAGAATACGATCATAGCTATATAACAGATATAGTAGTAGATCGTACCAGGTGACATCGCTGCTGACACCTTTTGTACCCAGTCTATTTGTATGAAACTACCAATGGTCGCAGGAAACATCATAATTGAAGATGCGAAAATTGGGGGTATAACACCAGATACGTTTATTTTTAATGGCAGATGCGAGCTTTGACCACCATATACCTTCCTCCCGACGACCCTTTTTGCATATTGTATTGGAATACGTCGCTGGGACGTCTCAAAAAATACAATTACAGCCACAACAAGCAGCATAAAAAGAACCAGAAAGGGAACGAAGAACATTGCAATCTCACCCGCCTGAACCAACTGAATTGAGTTTACAATTGCAGCAGGCCCCCGAGCAACAATACCAGCAAAGATGATGAGAGAAATACCGTTACCGATCCCCCGCTCTGTCATCTGCTCACCCAACCACATGATAAACGCTGTTCCTGATGTCAAGGTGAGCATTGTCATTAGCTTAAACTCAATACCAGGAGTAAGGACAATCGCCTCACCACCTGGTCCCGTCATACCTTGCAAACCAGTTGCAATGAAGGTCCCCTGGATAACACTCAACACAACAGTTCCATATCGTGTATATTGTGTGATCTTCCGGTTCCCAGCCTCTCCATCTTTTTTCAAAGCTTCGAGTTGAGGAATAACGACAGTAAGCAGTTGAATTATAATTGATGCACTGATGTATGGCATTATGCCTAGTGCAAATATGGAAAAATTCTCTAAAGCTCCACCGGAAAACATATTAAACATGCCAAAGAGAGTGCCAGCATTCTGGGTAAAGAATGCTGACAAAGCTTCCCCGTTAATTCCTGGTGTTGGAATTTGAACTCCCATCCGGTACACTGCAAGCATAATTAGCGTGAACAATACACGCCTACGCAGCTCCGGAATATTTGCAGCACTCTGCAATCCACTCATTAGTCGTACCTATAGCCTTTCAAATATATTAAATATCAAATATCTACAAAACAGAAAATGGCGATAATTTAAACTAGGGTAAGTGTCCCGCCAGCTGCTTCAATCTTAGCTTGAGCAGTTCCTGAAGCTTTGTTAACCTGAACCGTAATAGCTTTACTGATCTCACCATTGGCGAGAACTTTTACTAAGGTGTTCTTCTTAACAATACCTGCTTCAACAAGTGCTTCAACCGTCACAACTGCATCTTTTTCAAAAAGATCAAGCTGTGTAAGGGAGACAAGAGCATATTCCTTCCGGAAAATATTATTGAAACCCCTTTTTGGCAGTCGCCTCTGAAGTGGCATTTGACCACCCTCAAAACCTGGCTTAACACCAGAACCAGAACGACTTTTGAAACCCTTGTGTCCACGACCTGCAGTCTTACCGTGACCACTACCAGGTCCACGGCCTAGTCTCTTGATAGACTTATTGGACCCTGCCTTAGGAGAAAGATTACCTAACGTCAACATGCTATATCTCCTCAACTTGTACAAGATGGGAAACTTTTCTAAGCATACCGCGAAGCTCAGGAGTGTCCGTTCTCGTGACAGTCTTATTCATTTTGGTGAGCCCAAGCCCTGTTAAAGTTGCATTGATTTTTTTAGTACTCCCAATGCCACTCTTAACGAGAGTAAATGTAATTGTCTCGGCCATCTGACTACCTTCTTATATAAATATTAATCAATACAGATGTGATACGATTTTTCACACCAACTATATTGAAATTATGCTGTTATTTCTTCTACAGTTTTACCGCGCAACTCTGCAATTTTCTGAGCTGAGCGTAACTCTTTCAAACCAGCAATTGTGGCCTTAACCATATTGTGTGGATTGTGAGAGCCAAGGCATTTGGTGAGAATATTTGAAACACCAGCTGCTTCAAGAACCGCACGTACAGGACCACCAGCAATAAGCCCGGTACCTGCTGAGGCTGGCTTCAATAAAACCCGTCCTGCACCAAAGTGACCAATGACCATATGGGGTATTGAAACATCGGTGAGAGCCACTTGCATCATGCTCTTACGTGCTTTTTCAACACCTTTTCTAATTGCATCAGGGACCTGATTTGCTTTACCTAAACCATATCCAACTTTACCTTTACCATCGCCAACTACCACGATTGCACTAAAGCTGAATCTACGACCACCTTTTACAACCTTTGCTACACGGTTGATGAAAACAATCTTTTCGATCAGTTCCTCAGTAGCAACACTTTTGGAACGCTTAAAATCAGACAAGGGGCACCCCCGTTATAGTATAAATCATTAAAATTCAAGACCACCTTCACGAGCGCCCTCGGAAAGTGACTTAACTCTACCGTGATAAACAGAACCACCTCTGTCAAAAATAACCTTGGTTATTCCAGCAGCTTTTGCACGGGTAGCAAGCAATTCACCTACAACCTTCGCAACAGCCGATTTTTCTGTACTTTCGCCAGGTGTAAACTCTTTATCTACCGTTGACATTGATACCAGGGTCTTACCTGCTCCATCATCGATAATTTGAGCATAAATGTGTCTATTACTCTTGAAGACTCTCAAACGTGGTCTTTCAGCAGTTCCGGAGATCTTCTTTCTGATTCTACGAACGCGTTTTGCACGAGCGATTGTCTTTGGATTTGTTCTAGCCATTACTTTTTACCGTTAATTTTATTATAGCCTACTGGCTATTTTAAATTATTTAGCGCCAGCTTTACCTACTTTCCTTACGATATGTTCATCTTCGTAACGGATACCCTTACCTTTATATGGTTCAGGTTTTCTTATCTGACGAATCCTAGAGGCAACAAGTCCAAGTTGTTCTTTATCTATACAATCCAAGGTGATCTTTGTATTCCCGTCAACAGTAGCAATTACTTCTTTAGGGAGATTGAACTCGACCGCATTAGAGTATCCAACGTTAAGTGTAAGCGTGGATCCACTCACATTAGCCTTGTAACCAACGCCTTCTATTATTAAAACTTTCTTAAACCCATCAACAACACCAATAATCATGTTGTTGATCAGGGTACGCGTGAGACCACGAAAAGCATTAACTCTTGTAGTTTCAATACGATTTTTAACTGCTATGACATTATCCTGAATATCAACTTCGATCTCAGTAATAATGTCACGATGTAAAGTACCTTTAGGGCCGGTAACTATCAAATGTTGACCGGTTAGATCAACCTTCACACCAGCTGGTACATCAATTGGTTGCTTACCAATACGAGACATAATTTCCTCCGTTATCAGCGGGTCTACCAGACCTCACAAATGATCTCTCCACCCGCATTCAGGGATCGTGCTGTAGTATCAGTAACTACCCCCTTAGAAGTGGAAACAATAGCAACCCCTAGTCCATTAAGAACTTTAGGAATGCTGTCTGCGTTGGTATATTTACGCAAACCTGGCTTACTCACTCTTTTAATGCCAGTGATAACCGATTCATTACTGGGACCGTATTTTAAAACGATCTTCAGGGTACCCTGAACACCGCCCTCTACTACACCATAATCGGTAATGTAACCCTCTTCTTTGAGAACTTTTGCCACGCTCACTTTAACTTTCGAGGATGGCATCTCAATGGATTCGAATTTTACCATAACTGCATTTCTGATCCTGGTCAGCATGTCTGCCAGGGGATCGCTCATAGACATAGCGAACACTCCTTATTTGTCAAAATAGTAAACAATATCAAACAGAGATGAAGGTTGTTCTACCAGCTAGACTTAGTCACGCCGGTAATCTCTCCGCTTGATGCGAGTTTACGGAAGCAGATTCTACAAACACCAAATTTTCTGATGAAGCCTCTTGGGCGCCCACATAATGGACACCTGTTATATTTACGTACACCAAACTTTGGCTTGCGTTGTGATTTTGCAATGATAGATTTTTTAGCCAAACCGACCTCCAAACTCTCTCTATTTAAATAAACTTTGTATAAGGCTTATTTCTTAAACGGCATCCCCAGATTCTTCAGAAGAGAGAGTCCCTCTTCGTTAGTGTTTGCTGAGGTTACTATTGTAATATTCAAACCTTTGATCTTATCAATTTTATCATAATCAATTTCAGGAAAAATGATCTGCTCCTGAACACCCATAGAATAGTTTCCACGTCCATCAAATCCTTTTGGAGAAAGTCCCCGGAAATCACGTACACGTGGAAGAGCTATATTTACGAGCTTGCTGAAAAAATCATACATCTTGTCACCACGTAGAGTAACACAGCAGCCGATAGGCATACCCTCACGCAACTTAAATGTAGCAATTGATTTTTTGGCTTTAGTGATAATAGCTTTTTGTCCAGCAATCCTGGTGAGCTCTTCAGCTGCACCATCAACAATCTTAGGATTTGTAACAGCTTCACCTAGACCCATGTTTAAAACAATTTTCTTAATCTGAGGAATTTGCATGACGTTTTTGTAGCCAAATTCCTCTCTGAGTGCAGGTACACACTCATTATCGTAAATATCTTTAAGCGCACCCATGATAACTCCTAGCGTATCGTATTTGATAATCTATGCTTTAGACTCGATGGATTCGCCACAGCTTTTGCAATACCGTACTTTGGTGCCATCATCGAGGATTTTCTTTCCTATGCGACCGGTCTTGGTGCACTCTGGACAAATAAGCTGGAGATTAGAAACATGAACAGGAGCTTCCTTTTCAACAATCTGCCCCTGCTGATTCATCTCTTGAGGCTTGGTGTGACGCTTAACCATGTTAATGCGCTCTACCACTACCTTATCTTTTTCATGGATAATTCGTAGTACTTTACCAACCCTGCCCTTATCTTTTCCGGCAATTACTTCAACCTGATCATCTTTTTTCAGGTATGTTTTACCCTGTCTCATTGCTGTACCTTTATTCAATCAATGTATCGTTTGCCCGTAAACGTCTATTAGTTTTACAGTGCTTCCGGGGCCAATGATATAATTTTCATGAAACCTTGGTTTCTTAATTCTCTTGCTACCGGCCCAAAAATACGAGTACCAACAGGCTCACCTGTTGCGGCAAGCATTACTGCAGCGTTGTCATCGAACTTGACCCAGGTATCATCCATACGCCGCATTTCTTTGGCTGTACGTACGATAACGGCCTTCATTACATCGCCTTTTTTTACCTTCGCATTGGGAATAGCTTCTTTTACCGTAACAACGATAACGTCCCCGATTGTTGCATAACGTTTTCCAGTTCCACCAAGAACTCGAATACAAAGCACTTTCTTGGCACCGGAGTTATCAGCAACATTTAAAACTGATTCTGTCTGTATCATAATATCACCTGAAATCCCATCTGAAACGTAAGATTACATTGACCTCAAAGGATCTGTTAAACCGCTTGTTCCAGAATATTTTTTACCCGCCACCTTTTTCTCTTGCTCAGTGGGCGACACTCCTCAATTTCAACGGTGTCGCCTATATTGCAACGGTTCTCAGGATCGTCTGCCAGGTACTTGACACAAGTTTTCATAAATTTGCCATATAGTTTATGGCGAACCTTGCGCTCTACCCGAACGACAACACTCTTCTCCATTCTGTTGCTTACAACAGAACCGGTTCTTGTCTTTCTAGCTTTTTTTATTTCACTCATAATTTAATCAATTAGTGATGTTTTTTAGAACCTGACCATATCAAAAATAATTTTTCAAACCATGTTTAATTGGTCTCTTGTTTGTTTATGGTCTCGATTCTAGCAATGTCTTTTCTAATTTTCTTCAGTCTAGAAGTGTCCTCGAGAGGTCGGATCTTGTGTTGAAAACTGAGGTTACCCAGTTCTTGACGTAGATCCTTTAAATTTTTCTCAAGTTCTTCAGCAGACGCTTTACGGATTTCTTCCGATTTCATAACGTGTTCCTTTTTGTTATTACTTTGGTCGAAAATGGTAGCTTGTTACCTGCAAGTCTCAGTGCTTTTAATGCAATTTCTTCACTAACACCAGTTATTTCGTACAAGATAACACCAGGCTTAATAACAGCAACCCATGAGTCAGGAGCACCTTTACCTTTACCCATGCGGGTTTCAGCAGGTTTTGCAGTCAAAGGTTTATCTGGAAAAACTCTGATCCAAACCTGTCCACCACGTTTCATTGTCCTGTTTATAGTGATACGAGCTGCCTCAATTTGCTGGTTACTCATATAGCCACAACATGTTGCTTTAAGTGCATAGTCACCAAAGGCAATTGAAGAGCCGCGATGAGCTTTGCCCCTCATTCTCGCCTTAAATACTTTTCTATGTTTAACCTTTTTAGGACTTAACATCATTTACTCCAAATATATAATGGAACTATCACGCAGCGCTGTTATTTCACAGCTACCGCATCGTTCTCGCTAAGGATTTCACCATTAAATATCCATACCTTTACGCCGATGATGCCATACGTTGTATTGGCTTCAGCAAGAGCGTAATCAATGTCTGCACGAAGGGTATGAAGAGGAACTCTTCCCTCACGAACCCACTCGCAACGTGACATTTCAGCTCCACCTAAACGGCCAGAGCAAGATATTTTGATTCCCTGTACACCAAACCGAAGAGCTGAACTAACGGCCTTTTTCATAGCTCTACGAAATGCTACCCTGCGAATAAGCTGTTGCGCTATATTTTCAGCAACGAGCTGAGCGTCAGCTTCAGGGCGGCGCACTTCTTGAATATCCAAGGTTATTTTTCTGGAAATTAACTTCTCAAGTTCCTTCTTGAGTATCTCAATCTCAGCGCCCTTCTTGCCAATAACAATACCTGGTCTTGCGGTGAAGAGCTTAATACGAACCTGCTCTCCCGTGCGCTCGATTTTCACCTTTGAAAGACCGGCATGCGCGAGACGCTTTTTAAGAAACTTCTTCAATTTCTGGTCTTCAATTAAATATGTAGAATATTCTTTATCAGCGTACCAGATTGAATCCCAAGTCCGGGTAATATTAAGTCTTAGTCCTAGTGGATTAATCTTCTGCCCCAAAACAGTCCTCCAAAAAATCCATTGTTCATTAACGTATTCTTAAGTTTATTATCCCACAATGGAACAAACAAACTAGATTTCATCCAAAACTACAGTAATGTGACTTGATCTTTTGATTATACCTGTAGCTCTACCCTGTGCTCTTGGACGAATCCGTTTAAGGGATGGTCCACCATCTATAAAGATAGTTTTTACGTAAAGATTATCTACATCTGTAGAATCATCTTGAGTTGCATTAGCAACCGCAGATTCGATAATCTTCAGAAGAATAACAGCGCCTTTCTTAGGCATAAAGCGAAGAGTAGTAACCGCTTTATCAACTCCCATTCCCCGTACCACATCGGCCACAAGTCGCGCCTTCTGCGGTGAAATTCTAATATATTTCCCTACGGCTTTTGCTTCCATAGTCTTTACTCCTGATGAGTCGTACCTGAAACCATTACAGTTTCTTATTATCTCTTACCCTTTTTGTCTGACGCATGTCCATAGTAGGTTCTGGTTGGAGAAAATTCCCCCAACTTATGGCCTACCATGTTCTCGGTGACAAAAACAGGAATAAATTTTTTGCCGTTGTGCACAGCAAATGTGAGTCCAACCATGTCAGGACTGATATCAGAACGTCTCGACCAGGTCTTAATGACTTTTCTTGAGCCACTTTCAACAGCGTTATTTACTTTGCGTTGAAGATGATCATCAATGAAAGGACCCTTTTTAATTGAGCGTGACATACTTAACCCCTTTTATATTATGATCTCTTCTTGACAATCATTCTGTCAGAAGTCTTCTTTTTCCTGGTCTTGAATCCTTTAGAAGGTTGACCCCATGGACTACAAGGATGCCTACCACCAGAACTCTTACCCTCACCACCACCCATTGGGTGATCTACAGGGTTCATTGCAACACCCCTTACGTGAGGACGCTTGCCCATCCATCGCACACGACCAGCTTTTCCGAACTTCTGGCTTTCGTGTTCACGATTACCAACCTGTCCAATACAAGCCCTGCAAGTTTTGTTGAACTTACGGACTTCACCAGAAGGAAGACGTACAAGGACATACCCGCCTTCTTTTGCCATAAGCTGCGCCGATGTTCCTGCACTACGAACCATCTGTGCTCCCTTACCAATCTTCATCTCGATATTGTGAATAATAGTACCAAGAGGGATATTAATAAGTGGCAGGCAGTTACCTGGCTTAATGTCGACATTGTCTCCTGCTACAATGGTGTCACCAACGGTAATTCCGTCAGGAGAGAGTATATACCTCTTTTCACCGTCTTTGTAACTGAGCAATGCAATATTTGCAGATCGGTTAGGATCATATTCAATAGCAACCACTTTAGCATCGATATCTACCTTATTGCGTTTGAAGTCAATAATACGATACTTGCGCTTGTGGCCACCGCCAATATGGCGGGAAGTTATCCGACCATAATTATTTCTACCACCGGTTTTTGAGAGACTGCATACGAGGCTCTTCTCCGGTCGTTTAGTTGACAGATCAGGATTCTTTGTAGAAACGTGCTGTCTCTTTCCAGGTGATGTTGGTTTGTATACTTTAATAGCCATGATTTCCCAATCGCTCCATCATTAATGATTAGATAGATTCCTACAATGTTGAAGGTTTATACTTTAATTTAAACGTTTTAAATTAAAGCTCATCGGCAAAGTTGATGGTTCCTTCAGACAAGGTAACATAGGCCTTTTTCCAATCACTGGTAAAGCCGACCGTTTTTCCAACCCTTTTCTTTTTCCCACGCATAGATACGGTTTTTACATTTCTGACTTTTACATCAAACATGATTTCAACCGCATTTTTGATTTCTATCTTATTCGCCTTGGGATGTACCTTGAAAACGACTTTCCCGTCTTCTTCCTGTAACAAAGCTGCCTTTTCAGTCAAACAAGGCCCTTGCAATACGCTATAGATATTTTTCATGCCATTAACCTCTTTTCAAGGCTTTCTATTACCGGTTGAATCAGTATCACCTTCTTGTGCAACAAAATGTCATAGACATTGAGGCCTTCGGAAGACATTACTTTATATCCATTCACATTACGGGATGATTTGCTGAGATTTTCAGAAGCATCATTTGTAATAATGAGACCGTTTTGTACATCTAAAACGTTCATGATGCCAACAAAATCTTTCGTTTTGATTGCTTCTAACGAAAAATCATCCATTACGATGAGGTTACCCTCTTGAAATCTTGCGCTGAGCGCCATCGCAACGGCCTGTTGTCTTACTTTTTTATTGACCTTAAAGCTATAGTCGCGAGGCTTAGGACCAAAAGTCACACCACCACCACGCCATATTGGAGAAGTTCTGGTACCTGCACGAGCACGACCAGTACCTTTTTGTCTCCAAGGCTTGCGACCACCGCCTCTTACCTCAACACGAGTCTTGGTACAAGCAGTACCACTACGACGCGCTGCGCGTTGCATACGAACGACCTCGTGAAGAATGTATTCCTTAACCTCGCGGTTGAATACCTCATCATTGAGATCCATCTCGCCAACACTTTCGTTCTTTGTGTTAACAATATTTACAGTAGACATATATTTCTCCTCGAACCTGTTTAGATCGAAACGCTGTTATTTCTTGAATATCTTCAACAGGCCGTTTTTTGCTCCAGGAAGTGGCCCTTTTAAGAGAACGACATTTTCTTCAGGTCGAATATCAACAACAACGACATTCTTCCGAAGAACTGTATCATTACCCATACGTCCAGGCATCTTCTTACCCTTGACAACCCTTCCCGGGTAGGCGGAACATCCAATGGAACCAGGCGCTCTGTGGAACATGGATCCGTGACCCGCTCCACCACCGGCAAAACCATAGCGTTTAATAACGCCCTGGAAACCGCGACCTTTACTTACTCCCTGAACGTCTACCTTGTCTCCAACCTTCATTATCTCGTCAATAGAGATGGTTTGACCAACAGTATAAGCGGCTGCATCTTCTACTCTGAACTCACGAAGGAAATAAAATCCTTCGGACTCAGATTTTTTGAAATGACCAGCTGCGGGCTTATTAATACGTGAAGCCTTTTTATCTGAAAAACCGATCTGTATCGCGCTGTAGCCATCTACCTCAGGGGTTTTTACCTGAAGAACCTTGCATGGACCAGCTTCAATAACTGTAACCGGAATGGCTTGTCCAACATCGCCATATACGCGAGTCATTCCGATTTTTTTTCCTAATATACCCATTGTTTTTGGCATTTTATTACCCGATGCTTCAATTAACTTGTAGGTAGTGCCTACTTACGGCAACTTAATTTCGACATCAACACCTGCAGACAGCTCAAGCTTCATGAGCAGATCAATTGTCTGCTGTGTAGGCTCAAGGATGTCAAGTAGACGTCGATGGGTTCTCATTTCAAACTGTTCACGGGATTTCTTATCCACGTGGGGTGAACGGAGAACACAAAACTTATTGATGGTCGTTGGCAGTGGAATTGGTCCAGCCACCGCAGATCCGGTTCTTCTTGCAGTTTCCACGATCTCAGTAGTAGACTGATCGAGTAACTTGTGATCGTATGCTTTTAAGCGAATACGAATTTTTTCTGTAGGTATCATACCACACCTTTAGGCAATAATTTCACTGATAACTCCAGCACCAACCGTACGTCCGCCTTCGCGGATAGCAAATCGGAGCCCAACATCCATTGCAATCGGTGTAATGAGTTCGACAGCACCAGAGATATTATCCCCAGGCATTACCATCTCTACACCCTCTGCAAGAGTTACAACGCCAGTTACGTCTGTTGTTCTGAAATAGAACTGCGGACGATAACCATTAAAGAATGGAGTATGACGTCCACCCTCATCTTTTCCAAGAATATAGCACTCCGCAACAAACTTAGTGTGTGGGGTGATAGACTTAGGAGCGGCCAAAACCTGACCACGCTCAATCTCTTCACGCTTAACACCACGAAGCAGGGCACCAATATTATCTCCCGCTTGACCTTCATCCAAAAGCTTACGGAACATCTCAACACCTGTACAGGTGGTCTTCATGGTGTCTTTAACACCAACTATCTCAATTTCATCACCAACATGAACCACACCGCGCTCAATACGTCCGGTGGCTACGGTTCCCCGACCAGAGATAGAGAAAACGTCCTCAATTGGCATGAGAAAAGGCTGATCAACGTCGCGAACAGGCTCTGGGATATATGTATCGATAGCTTCCATCAGATCCCAAATACACTTGGCCTTAACCTCATCTTCAGGATTCTCAAGGGCCTGGAGAGCCGAACCTTGTATAAAAGGTACGTCATCTCCTGGGAACTCATACTTATCAAGAAGTTCACGAAGCTCCATCTCTACCAGCTCAATAAGCTCTTCGTCATCTACCATGTCACACTTATTCAAGAAGACGACCATAGCAGGAACACCAACCTGACGCGCAAGAAGGATGTGCTCACGAGTCTGAGGCATAGCACCATCAGTTGCAGCAACAACAAGAATAGCCCCATCCATCTGAGCGGCACCAGTGATCATATTCTTGATATAATCAGCGTGACCTGGACAATCAACATGAGCGTAGTGACGATTTACAGTCTCATACTCAACATGAGCTGTTGCTATAGTGATTCCGCGCTCTTTCTCTTCAGGCGCCTTATCAATATCACTAAAATCAGTGAAATGAGCCAGACCTTTTTTGGACAACACACATGTAATTGCAGCAGTCAGTGTCGTCTTTCCATGATCAATGTGCCCTACAGTGCCGACATTAACATGCGGCTTAGTCCTATTAAATTTTTCTTTCGACATAATGGTTCCTTAATATGTTTGGACTTAGATCCCTCTTATCTTTTTAATAATTTTCTCTGCCTTTTGAGTAGGCACCACATCGTACTCTAAAAATTTCATGGTAAAATTTGCACGCCCCTGGGTTGCTGACCGTAATGAGGTTGAATACCCAAACATTTCAGCGAGTGGAACATGCGCCGTCAAAATCTGCAGGCTACCTTCTGCACTGACCCCGACAATCTTACCTCTCTTTCCGTTTACATCAGCTATAACATCGCCAACATATTCTTCCGGAGTAATTACTTCTAAATTCATCACAGGCTCGAGCAACTTGGGATTTGCTTCAACCGAGGCCCTTCTTATGGCCATGGCACCCGCTATTCCGAAGGCCATTTCAGTAGATTCATCCTCGTGATACGAACCACCAACAAGACTAATTTTAAGATCTGTTAACGGGTAACCGATCAGTGGGCCGGAGTCCAAAGAGTCAACAATACCCTTTTCAATTGAACTCAAAAATTCAGCAGGAATAAGCTTGTCATCAATCTCACTGACAAACTGCACTCCCCCTCCCCTTTCAAGAGGCTGAACCTTGATCACCACATGACCAAACTGCCCCTTCGCACCAGTCAGCTGATCGAACTTACCTTCCGCCTTATACTCAGCCTCAATGGTCTCTTTATATGCAACCTGGGGTGTACCCACATTGGCAGAAACCTTGAATTCGTTCAGCAGCCGATCTACAATAATTTCCAGATGTAACTCGCCCATTCCTGAAATTATCTTCTGTCCGGTGTCAGAGTCTGTAGTTACTGTAAATGAAGGATCTTCCAGAGCAATTTTCCCAAGAGTTTCCTCAAGCTTTTTTTCTTCAGCCTTACTCTTTGGTTCAATCGCCACGCCAATAACAGGATCAGGAAACTCCATGGATTCAAGAATGATAACGTCACCCTTTTCACAGAGAGTATCTCCTGTAGTTGTGAACTTGAGCCCGACTAAAGCCGCAATATCACCAGCAGATATTTCCTTTACCTCTTCACGCTTATTCGCGTGCAGCTTCATGATTTTAGATATTTTCTCCTGCTTCTTCTTCACAGGATTATACACCTTATCACCCACAGCAATTGTACCTGAGTAAATCCGAATGAATGCAAGATTCTCTACAAAAGAATCACTCATGAGCTTAAAAACAAGCCCGGCCAGTTTTGCATTCGGATCAGACTTACGAGTTACAACCTCGCCGTTCGCACCCTCACCCTCAACACTTTTAACATCCAGAGGAGACGGTAAAAACTCAATCACGCTATCAAGCAAAGGCTGCACACCCTTATTCTTGAACGCACTCCCACAAAGCACAGGCACAATTTGTAGTGCCAGGGTTGCCTTCCTGAGAGCTCTATTTATATCAGACGCAGATACTATTGTATCATCTAAGTATTTTTCCATGATCCCCTCATCGAAGTCGGCCAACTTCTCGAGGAGGACCATACGTGCGGCCGTGAATTCTTCTATATATTTGGATGGGACGTCTCTTACTTCAACTTCCTGTCCCAAAGATTCCTCGTCGAAGACGAGCATCTTTCCCACAACAAGATCAATAACACCCTCAAACTCGGCTTCAGCTCCAGCCGGAATTTGCACCGGCACTGGATTCGCTCCAAGCCGACCTGCTATCATAGAGACACAGCGCTGAAAATTAGCACCTACTCTATCCATCTTGTTGACAAACGCGATGCGAGGAATGGCATACTTATCAGCCTGCCTCCAAACGGTTTCAGACTGAGACTCTACCCCGCCTACAGCACAAAATACCGCTACCGCTCCATCAAGAACCCTAAGTGACCGTTCTACCTCTATGGTAAAATCGACGTGACCCGGGGTATCTATGATGTTAATTTTTTTCTTTTTCCACTCACAGGTAGTGGCGGCGGAGGTAATTGTTATCCCCCTCTCCTGCTCCTGCTCCATCCAGTCCATGACGGCAGTACCGTTATGAACCTCACCCAACTTGTAAGAACGTCCGGTGTAAAAGAGTATTCTCTCTGTGGTGGTTGTCTTTCCTGCATCAATATGGGCCATGATGCCTATATTGCGCACATCAGATAAATCTTTTAGGGCTGCCATAACATTTCTTCAAATAGAATCTAAGTTTTGCGAGCCCTAATATCTGATATCAGCGGCCCTCTAGGGCCACTCTTACTACCAGCGGTAATGAGCGAAAGCCTTATTCGCCTCAGCCATACGGTGCGTGTCGTCTCTTTTCTTAACAGCTGCACCGCGATTGTTATATGCATCCATAACTTCCGCAGCAAGCTTCTCAGACATTGACTTACCAGAACGAGATCTTGCATAGCTGATTATCCATCTAATCGCCAGAGCATTCCTTCGTGTCTGTCTAACTTCCATCGGCACCTGATACGTTGCACCACCAACACGTCTCGATTTAACCTCGACACGGGGACGGACTTTTTCCATCGCTTCCTCAAAAATAGTCAAAGGATCTTCATCTTTAACTTTCTCTTCAACGATATCCATCGCGGTGTAGAATATTCTCTGCGCAACACTCTTCTTACCACGTTCCATCAAACCGTTGGTAAACTTTGAGACCAACACACTATTAAAGCGTGGATCTGGATCGATTGAACGTTTTACTATTGCTCTTCTTCGTGACATTTTTGCAACCTCTTATAGACAGAGAACCAATTAAGATGGTCTCTTTGCGCCATATTTAGAACGACCCTGACGGCGATCAGAAACACCCAACGTATCAAGAGTACCACGAATAACGTGATAACGTACACCAGGTAAATCTTTAACCCGTCCACCTCTAATCAAAACCACAGAGTGCTCCTGAAGATTATGACCGATACCTGGAATATAGGATGTTACCTCGATTCCGTTAGTGAGTCTCACCCTGGCAACCTTCCGAAGTGCAGAGTTAGGTTTCTTAGGAGTGGTAGTATACACTCTAACACAGACGCCCCTCTTTTGAGGTGATCCCTTCAGGGCAGGGGTATTAGTCTTTTTAACAGACTTCTTTCTCCCCTTTCTTACGAGTTGGTTAATTGTTGGCATTACGTTAACTGCTCCTGTTTACATACCGTTATATAAGTTCGACATCCTAAAAAACTAGACTGTGAACACTTAAATTAAACACGAAAGTGAGGGATAGTACTTTACCTGTCATATTGTGTCAAGTAAAAAAACATCCCCCCACGATCACCTTCTACTGATCAGCATTAAGTCCAGTACCCGCTGATATCAATCTTCCCATGATGACATTCTCTTTTAAACCAGCAAGATCATCAACCTTTCCTGCCACCGCGGCATTTGTTAACACCTTAGTAGTTTCCTGGAATGAAGCCGCTGAAATAAAACTTTCTGTGGAAAGTGAAGCTTTAGTCACACCAAGCAACAGTGGTTCAGCGACTGCCGGCTTCTTACCTTCCATCATGAGTTTGTCTCTTTCCTCTTCAAACTTCCACCACTCAACCTGCTCTCCAATCATAAATCTGGAATCGCCGGATGAGGTGATCATTACACGTTTCAACATCTGACGAACAATGACCTCGATGTGCTTATCATTGATTTTTACGCCCTGGAGCCGATATACTTCCTGGATTTCGTTGACAAGGAACTTAGCAAGTTCCTTAACCCCGAGTACCGACAGGATATCATTAGGTACAATGCTACCCTCCATCAACGGTTCACCAGCCTGAACGAAGTCACCCTCGTGGACAATGATATGTTTGGTCTTAGGTACGAGATATTCTTCAGACTCACCATATTCCGGAGTTACAAGAACTCGTCGCTTGCCCTTAAGCTCCTTACCAAAACTGACCTTTCCATCAATTTTAGAAATAATGGCTGGATCTTTAGGTTTACGAACCTCAAACAATTCTGCAACTCGCGGTAGACCACCAGTAATATCTTTTGTCTTTGAAGTTTCCCGTGGAATCTTACCGACGATGGTACCAGGCTGAATCACATCCCCTTCCATGACTGATAAAATAGACCCATTAGGTAAACTGTAGCGGGCAAAGATATCAGTGCCAGGCATTTTAACAGTCTTACCATTCTCACCCTTCACTGTAATACGTGGGTTCAACTGTGCACCAGCTGTGGTTTGAATGATCACAAGTGAAGATCTACCTGTTACTGGATCCACCTTCTCCTGCATGGTGGTTCCTTCAATGACATCACCGTATTTAATGGTACCACCGACCTCAGCCACAATCGGAATTGTATAAGCATCCCAATCAGCAAGAATAACATCCCGCTCTATTACGTCACCATCTTTAACAAGAAGCTGAGCACCATAATTAACCTTAAAACGTTCACGCTCACGGCCAAGATCATCTTTCACTGAGATAATTGCACTTCTGTTCATTACAATCTCGACACCCTCTGAGTTAGTAACAGAGTGCAAGTTTGTAAATGCAACAGTTCCGCCGATGTTAGTCTTCAGTTCTGCTTGTTCAACAGACCTGCTTGCAGTTCCACCAACATGGAATGTACGCATTGTGAGCTGAGTTCCAGGCTCACCAATGGACTGCGCCGCAATAACGCCAATAGCCTCACCGATATTAATCATGTGGCCACGGCCAAGATCACGACCGTAACAGGCGGCGCAAACACCACGCTTAGCGCGACAACTCAACACAGACCGGATGGGCACCCTATCAACACCAGATGCAGTGATAACTTCTACCAGATCTTCAGTGATTTCCTTTCCGGCCTCAACAAGCACTTTTTCAGTGAATGGATCCACTACATCTTCCAGTGCAACACGTCCGAGGATTCGATCACACAATGGAACAATAATTTCACCACCGTCCATCAATGGTTCTGCAACAATGCCATCAATTGTCATACAATCTAATTCGACAATTGTTGCTTCCTGAGCAACATCCACAAGACGTCTTGTTAGGTACCCTGAGTTAGCGGTCTTAAGTGCGGTATCCGCAAGACCCTTACGAGCACCATGAGTGGAGATGAAATACTCAAGAACACCAAGACCTTCACGGAAATTAGCCTTAATTGGAGTCTCGATGATGGCACCTGACGGCTTGGCCATCAAACCACGCATACCTGCAAGCTGACGTATCTGATCCCTGGAGCCACGAGCACCGGAATCGGCCATGATGAAGATTGAGTTAAAACTTGGGGCCTCAACAACATTACCTTCTTTATCAACGAAATCTTCAACCTTGATCTCATCCATCATCGCATTGGCCACATCTTCTGTTACCTTTGACCAGATATCAACGACCTTATTGTATTTCTCACCAGATGTAATCAGACCATCAGTGTACTGTTGATCGACGTCCAATACGTCTTTTTCGCCCTTTTCAACGAGGCTTTCTTTGGTGAGCGGAATCCTCATGTCATTAATACAGATGGAGATTCCAGCCCTCGTTGCGTATTCGTACCCGATATCCTTTAACCTGTCGGCGAGAATTACAGTATCTTTAGTTCCTGCATGCCGGTAGGAGTTATCAATCAGTTTTGCAAGAGCCTTTTTAGTAAGCACCTTGTTTACTTCACTGAATGCAACAGACTTGGGAACCAGTTCACCGAGAATGATCCTGCCCATAGTGGTCTCAATAATTTCACCGTCACGACGAACTTTTACCTTCGCTTGAAGATGAATCTCACCAAAGTCATAAGCAATAATTGCTTCATCGACGGAACTAAAGACCTTACCCTCGCCTGGAACGTTAATTCTCTCACGGCTCATATAGTACAGCCCGAGAACAATATCCTGAGATGGTATAATAACAGGCTCACCGTTGGCTGGTGACAAAATGTTATTTGTGGACATCATCAGCACGCGTGCTTCCACCTGTGCTTCCACAGAAAGTGGCACGTGAACCGCCATCTGATCACCATCGAAATCCGCATTAAAGGCCATACAGACAAGAGGATGAAGCTGGATGGCTTTTCCTTCAATGAGAACAGCCTCAAACGCCTGCATACCAAGTCTATGCAGAGTAGGTGCCCGGTTGAGTATCACCGGGTATTCTGTTACGACCTCATCGAGCACATCCCACACTTCTTTGACTTCTTTTTCTACCATCTTACGTGCGGATTTAATGGTAGTAACAAAACCCTTTTGCTCCAGCTTGTTATAGATAAATGGCTTGAAAAGCTCGAGAGCCATTTTCTTTGGAATACCACACTGGTGAAGACGCAGATGAGGTCCAACAACAATTACGGAACGACCAGAGTAATCAACTCGTTTACCGAGAAGGTTCTGGCGAAAACGTCCCTGCTTACCCTTAAGCATATCGGAAAGTGACTTCAGTGGACGTTTATTTCCACCCGTAATAACCCTACCTCTACGGCCATTATCGAAAAGTACATCGACTGCTTCCTGGAGCATACGCTTCTCATTACGAATAATGATATCAGGCGCATCGAGCTCAAGGAGTCTCTTGAGTCGGTTATTTCTGTTGATCACCCTTCTATAGAGATCATTGAGATCGGAGGTCGCAAAACGCCCACCTTCAAGAGGTACTAATGGACGAAGATCAGGTGGAAGAACTGGGATAACTTCTAAAATCATCCACTCAGGCTTATTACCGGAGTCTCGGAACGCTTCAATAACAAAAAGCCGCTTACCAAGCTTGAGTCGTTTTGTCTGCGAATTCGTAGAGGTCATCTCTTCGCGAAGGGTCTTTGAAAGCGAGATAAGATCCTGAGAAGCGAGCAACTCCCGTATGGCTTCCGCGCCAATACCTACACGAAATTGTGCGGGAAATTCTTCAAGAGCCTGTCTGTACTTCTCTTCAGTGAGAAGTGTGCCAACCGGGAGACCTTCAGCCTCGGAGGTGACAACTGCATATTGCTCAAAATAGAGAATCTTCTCGAGCTGCTTCAGCGTCATATCAAGTACGGCACCGATCTTACTTGGGAGACTTTTCAAAAACCAGATATGCGCAACAGGGGCCGCGAGACGAATATGTCCTAAACGCTCACGACGGACCTTGGACTGGATAACTTCAACACCACATTTCTCACAGACAACACCACGGTGCTTCATCCTTTTGTACTTTCCGCAATTACACTCAAAGTCCTTGACTGGACCGAATATTTTTGCACAGAAAAGACCATCTCTTTCAGGCTTAAAAGTTCGATAGTTGATTGTCTCAGGTTTTTTTACTTCACCGTGGGACCAATCCATGATCTTTTCAGGTGAAGCAAGTGAAATCTTTACACTTTTGAACTTTACTGGAGCTTTCGGTTTTTGAAAAAAATTGAATAACTCTTCCACGAAATAACCTCT
Organism: Desulforhopalus sp.; assembly: GCA_047619065.1. Lineage (GTDB taxonomy): Bacteria > Desulfobacterota > Desulfobulbia > Desulfobulbales > Desulfocapsaceae > Desulforhopalus_A. Next base: position 34,263 of record JBLHNA010000022.1, on the reverse strand, counting down.
CCCTTATATTAAAGGATTTCCCCGGTGCCTGAAAAACACCCAGACCCGAGGAAAATCTTGTCTTAACAAAGCTACTATTATCAACCCGCAAGCGGGGACAGCCCTGACCTATCTTTCAATAAGTTCCATATTCAAACAAAGCGCCTGTAGCTCTTTGACAAGAACGTTAAATGACTCTGGTAAACCAGTCGTCAGAAAATTGTTTCCTTTTACAATCCTTTCGTACATTAAGGTACGACCTTCGACATCATCAGATTTAGCTGTGAGGAACTCTTTCAGCGTGTATGCAGCTCCATACGCCTCCATTGCCCAAACCTCCATCTCTCCAAGTCGCTGTCCACCGAACTGAGCTTTACCACCCAGCGGTTGTTGAGTGACAAGTGAGTAGGGACCAGTTGATCTCGCATGAATCTTGTTATCAACAAGATGATGCAGTTTCAACATATACATCACACCCACAGTAACGTTGTTAGCAAAAGGTTCGCCCGTCAAACCATCGTAAAGTCTGGCCTGACCAACCTCGTCAACACCAGCTTCCACGAGAAGCCGACGAATAGATTCTTCAGGAGCGCCATTAAACACAGGGGTCGCCATATGAACACCGGCGTAATGTTGTCTGGCCCAATCAATAACTTCTTGATCGCTTTTATTCTCAGTTAGAGCGGCAAATTCTGCATCATTATAGATAGCCCGTAACTTTGTTTTAATTTCATCTACAGCTGCCCTGCGACCAAGTTCCTCGAGCTGTTCCCCAAGACGGCGGGCGGCATAGCCGAGATGCACCTCTAGTACCTGACCAACATTCATCCTTGAAGGCACACCCAGAGGATTCAAAACGATATCAACGGTGGTACCGTTGTCAAAATAGGGCATGTCTTCTTCAGGTAAAATTCTAGAGACAACACCCTTATTACCGTGACGACCGGCCATTTTATCGCCCACAGAGAGCTTTCTCTTGGTAGCAACATAGACCTTAACCATCTTAACCACACCTGGAGGAAGGTCATCGCCTTTTTTCATGCGCTCGATAATGCCATCATAACGTTGGCTGATAAGGCGGGCCTGATTGTCATAGCGAGCAAAGACCTCTTCCATTGCGTCAATATATTTGGCTTTTTCAGAGAAATCCACTTCACGTAATAATTGAAAACCGATGAGCGACGCATGTTCCTGCTCAATCTTTTTACCAAGCTTAACAATTATATTGCCATGCTTATCAACAATATCGGCTTTAGCAGTACGCCCATCGATCACCAGACCAACTTCTTTACACACACCACGCTTCAGGCTACGAAGTTCGTCGAGTTTATCTTGGTTAAGTTTTTCAATTTCGAGATCTTCGATGAGAAGAGATCGCTCATCTTTATCAACACCCTTTCGTGAGAAAACCTTCGCGTCAATGACGACTCCGGAAACCCCCGGTGGTACACGCAGCGAGGAGTCCTTGACGTCCATCGCTTTTTCTCCAAAAATCGCTCGAAGCAGTTTTTCTTCAGGTGATAATACAGTCTCACCCTTAGGTGTTACCTTACCAACAAGAGTGTCACCGGCCTTAATTTCTGCTCCAATACGAACAATACCAGAGTCATCAAGGTTACGAAGCGTCTCCTCGCTGACATTTGGAATATCGCGGGTGATCTCTTCTTTACCAAGCTTTGTATCACGAGCCATGGTCTCAAAAACTTCGATATGAACAGAGGTAAATGTATCTTCTTTCAGGAGACGCTCATTAACAAGAATGGAATCCTCAAAGTTGAATCCACGCCATGGCATAAAGGCGATAACGATGTTCTTACCAATGGCAATTTCACCCGCCTCACAAGAAGGACCATCCGCAAGGACACGTCCTTTTTTAACACGCGTTCCTGGAGTAAGAAGTGGCCTTTGGTTAAAACACGTATTCTGATTAGACTTCTTATATTTTCCAAGTCTGTAAACAGCTACACCGGTCTCATAACCATCCGTTCCAGCTTCATCGTAGCGAACCACAACACGGTTAGAATCAGACTCTTCAATGACACCATCACCTGCGGCAAGAAGACATGCTCCAGAATCCCGAGCAACGTACCGCTCCATACCAGTTCCAATCAACGGTGCCCTCGTAATCAACAAAGGGACGGCTTGACGCTGCATATTGGAACCCATGAGAGCACGGTTAGCATCATCATTTTCAAGAAATGGAACCAAAGATGCGGCAACACTAATCATCTGATTAGGTGCAATATCCATATAAGTGACATGCTCACTAAGGGTAGTGATAACCTCACCATCCTCACGAACAATCAAATTATCAGGAACAATCTTATGGTCGGCATCAAGTTCAATTAAGGCAGGTGCTATGAATTGCTTCTGCTCCTGCAAAGCACTGAGATAATCGACCTGGTCTAAAACAATTTTGTTCTCTACCTTGCGGTAAGGTGTCTCAATAAATCCGTAAGGATTTACCCGAGCATAGGTTGCAAGAGAAACGATGAGACCAATATTAGGGCCCTCAGGAGTTTCTACAGGGCAGATTCTGCCGTAATGGGTCGGATGGACATCGCGAACCTCAAAACCAGCACGTTCCCGGCTAAGACCACCGGGTCCTAAAGCACTCAGACGTCTTTTATGGGTCACCTCGGACAAAGGATTCGTTTGATCCATGAACTGAGATAACTGACTTGTTCCAAAGAACTCTTTGATGGCGGCTGATATTGGCTTGGGGTTAACCAGATCATGGGGCATCAGGGTCTCAATATCTTGCAGAGTCATGCGCTCTTTGATGGCACGTTCCATACGAACAAGACCCATGCGATATTGATTTTCAACAAGCTCACCTACCGTACGAACCCTTCTGTTACCGAGGTGATCAATATCATCAACTCCACCTTGGCTATCTTTTAAGCGAACAAGATGTTTAACACCGTATATGATGTCATCTTTGGTAAGGGCTCGATTTGCAATATCAATGTCTAAATTGAGTTTTGCATTGATCTTATAACGGCCAACCTCTGACAGATCATAAAGATCCATATTAAAAAAGAGATTGTTAAAGAAGGTTTCAGCAACCTCAGGTGTCGGAGGACTTGATGGCCTGAGTCGTCTGTAAATTTCGATAAGAGCTTCTTCAGTGTTTTTAGACTTATCAAGATTTAGGGTCTTACTGAAAGAGTCAGAATACCTTACGCCGTCTATGTGAAGAATCTTAAACTCGTTGAGTCCTTCTTCCACAAATGTTTCAAGAACGGTCTCAGTAATTTCCGTGTTGCATAGGGCAACAGGAGTCTCTGCTCCATCTTTTATTATAGTGCTTGCCAAAACAGAACCGATGAGCGATTCTTTACTCATCTTGATGAATTCTATTCCTGCAGCGTCAATTTTTTTACACAGTACCTTTGATATCTTCTTGCCCTGCTTCCCTAAAACCTCGCCATCCTGGGGATTGACAATATCAAACTCAAGTCTCTGACCCGCCATGAGCTCAGAGTCAAAGCTCACCAAAAAGTCTGCACCATCTTTTTTTACAACTAAGACGGGATAGAATTTCTCAAGCAATTCCTCACCAGAATAACCAAGAGCCTTAAGAAGAGTAGTTACGGGAAACTTACGCCGTCTATCTATACGAACATGTAAAACATCTTTTATATCAAACTCAAGGTCGATCCATGATCCACGCACAGGTATAATTCGAGCAGAATAGAGCAATTTACCACTGGAGTGACTCTTGCCATTATCATGGGTATAGAATAAGCCAGGAGATCTCTGAAGCTGTGAAACGATAACACGTTCAGTACCATTTATGACGAAGACACCATCTCCGGTCATAAGTGGAAGAGATCCAAGGAAAACTTCTTGTTCTTTTATGTCGCGAATCGACTGAACACCAGTCTCCTCATCCACGTCAAAGGTAATAAGCCGAACAACTATTTTAAGGGGAATCTCATAGGTCATACCCCTCTGCTGACATTCCTCAATCGTATATTTCGGTTCACCAAACTTGTAACGAACAAATTCGAGAGAACAGAGACCGTTGAAGTCATTAATGGGAAAAACATTCTTTAAGATGCCCTGCAGTCCGAAGTCATCTCTCTCATCAGGATCACATCCCATCTGGAGAAATTTCTCATAAGAAATTCGCTGCATGGATATCAAATGCGGTGGCTCAAGTATCATTTCTGCCGTGGCAAAATTCTTTCTTACTCTTTCCATATTTTTCCTCGAAATTGCCCTAAAATAGAACCGTCTATATTTAATAAGGTTTTAAACGTTTAGCTGCCTGCTCAGGTGACCGACGGGATGGTACTTCTGACCACCTCGAGTGAAAACAATTGCACTAGAATGGCTTTGAAGCTGTGGGCGGGACCAGCAAAATCATAAGCATTGTCTCTTAGCATTGTAATAATCCTTTCGCGAATTGTTAAAAAATCAAGAAGAATACAAGCACCTAAAACAAAAACCACGCTGATATAATAATATAAAAATAGCTAACTTCTAGAAAGCACAACACGCCACGAAGCAAAGCCCGTAGCGTGTTGATATCAAGCTAAGTTGCTCAAAACTCGAACAACCTCTGGAGAATCAATTACTTGACCTCAACCTTAGCTCCTACAGCTTCGATTTTACCTTTGATCTCTTCAGCGTCTTCTTTGGTAGTAGCTTCTTTGAGTGGAGCGGGTGCTGACTCAACGAGAGCTTTAGCTTCTTTAAGACCAAGACCAGTTATTGCACGAACTTCTTTAATAACTTTGATCTTCTCGCCACCAATTTCAGTGAGGATAACGTCGAATTCAGTCTTCTCTTCAGCAGCGGCAGCTGGAGCAGCACCGGCAGCAGCAACAGCTACTGGAGCCGCAGCAGAAACACCAAATTTCTCTTCGAATTCTTTGATAAGTTCAGAGAGCTCGAGTACGGACATATTGGAGATAAAGTCAATTACATCTTCTTTAGTAACAGCCATGGTAAATAACCTCTTGTATTCTAATATTTTATTCTAAGTAATTCTTACCCCGGTTATCGTAAAAACAACCAGGATTGGTATCCTCAATAATCAATCCATTTAATGGATTGGATTTTTTGAGGAACTCATTAATTATCGCCTGCTTCTTTCTGATCTTTAATGGCTTGTAGAGCGTAAGCAAAGGTACGAGGTACTCCACTGAGAACCTGTACAAGTCCAGTTGGAACACTGGACCATGTTGAGAGCAACTGACCAAGCAGAACTTCTTTTGAAGGAAGTTTTGACAGAGCAATAAGATCTGCAACAGCTATTTTCTCGCCATCAAGAGCAACGGAACGAATAACAAACTTGTCATGAGCATCAGCAAACTTTGTAATAACTTTAGCTGGTGCAACAGGATCAGAAAATCCCATGACAACCGCAGTAGTTCCAGTGAAATCATCACTGAGTGCGGCGTTATCAGTATCTGTAACTGCTCTTTTCAGGAGAGTATTTTTTGCTACGCGAACTTCCGAATCACAACTTTTCAATTCAATACGAATCTGTTGGAATTCGGAAACTTTTAAACCACAATAGTCAGCGACAACAGTTAATTTCGCCCGATTGAACGAATCGCTCAATTCGGAGATGATTGTCACTTTTTCATCACGATTCAAAGCACTCCTCCTAGGTTAAGGTGAAACATTATTCGAAACAGCAGCTACAAGATAAAAGACAAGCAGAGAAGATACTAAACTCAGAATGTAATATTTCTGCTCTATATTCGCCTCGGCAGGTCGTGTTACCACGATTAAACGTATGTACCCGCTGTCTTCGACTACAAAAAGGCATGAGATAAAAACTCAAACCCATTATATAAAAACTTATTTAACCAATGTCCTTACAACTATTGGGTCGAGCTTAACGCCAGGCCCCATCGTAGAAGAAATCGCAATAGATCTAAGATAGATACCCTTGCTTGCAGATGGTTTAAGTTGGAATATTTTTTGGATGAAAGCGAAGAGGTTTTCACTCAACTTCTCTTGACCAAAAGAAACCTTGCCAATACCGGCGTGTACAATACCCGCCTTATCAACTCTAAAGTCTACCTTACCAGCTTTGATATCTCTAACACAATTACCAACATCCATGGTAACAGTTCCAAGCTTGGCATTTGGCATTAAATTACGAGGTCCGAGAACCCGACCGATCTTACCGACAACACCCATCATATCTGGAGTCGCTACTGTTTTATCGAATTCGAGCCAACCACCTTTAATTTTTTCTACCAGATCATCGCCACCAACATAATCGGCGCCGGCTTCGAGAGCTTCCGCTTCCTTAGCTCCTTTAGCGAAAACCAGTACTCTGGTGACTTTTCCTGTTCCGTGGGGCAGTGTCACAGAAGACCTGATCATCTGATCGGCATGGCGTGGATCCACACCAAGCTTCATAGCGACATCTAAGGTCTCGTCAAATTTTGCGTATGCTGATTTCAGAACCAGCTCCACCCCTTTCTCGATATCTACGAGAACAGACTTATCTAATTCCTGAACTTTATTACTATATTTTTTTCCGTGCTTCGGCATGGGTGCCTCCTACTCGTGTAGAACCTATAATCCTACCAGCAGTATTGAATTTTTTTAGTCTACTACAGTAATTCCTGCGCTTCTCGCAGTACCTTCGATAATTCGCATTGCACTCTCAATATCATATGCATTGAGATCCGGCATTTTAAGTTCTGCGATTTCACGAATCTTATCACGGCCAACCTCTGCAACACGCTCGAGCTTAGGATTGCCAGAACCCTTTTGCACTCCAGCAGCTTTCAACAGCAAAACTGAAGCAGGAGGGGTCTTTGTGATGTAGCTAAAGGAGCGATCCTGATACACGGTAATAACTACCGGCACAATGGTATCACCCATAGATTGAGTTTTTGCGTTAAAATTCTTGCAAAACTCCATAATATTTACCCCATGCTGACCAAGTGCAGGTCCAACAGGAGGTGAAGGATTGGCTTTTCCTGCAGGTATCTGCAGTTTGATATAAGCCATTTCTTTTTTTGCCATTGTCTTACTCCGACTATCTTTTATTCATTGTCCCAGGCCAGGCTGCGACCAGCTATTGAACCGGGGGTAACATCAAACAACGAAATTAAGTGTTTGCGACCTGCACAAATTCGAGCTCCACTGGTGTTTCACGACCAAAAATGGAAACCATAACCCGTACGCGTCCTTTTTCTGGGAAAACCTCGTCAACGACGCCTTGAAAGTTAGCAAAAGGCCCATCAACGACTCGAACGACCTCTCCTATATCAAAGATAACCTTAGGTCTAGGTCGCTCTGAACCGTCTTGAATCCTGCCAATTATCTTAGCTGCATCTTCATCGGACAGCGGTATTGGATCTCTATCATCACCAACAAACCCAACAACTCTTGGCATATTGTCATGAATCGTGTGCCAGGTTTGATCGTTAAGATCCATACTTACCAACATATACCCAGGAAAGAATCGTCTAGATGAAGTTTTCCTCGTACCTTTGATCATTTCTACGACCTGTTCAGTCGGCACTAGGATTTCACCAAAGGACTCCACCAGACCATCCTTACGAATCCGCTCTTCGAGGGTAGTCTTAACCTTATCCTCAAATCCTGAGTGGACTTGAAGTATGTACCATTGTCTTGCCATTTGCTCTGTCTATTAAAAGTTAAGAAGTGCAATGTGCGCCCCGGAAGGCTCAACACAAAGAACAGTGTACAACCGATTTACCTCAAGAAAGACGATACGATTTTCCCAAGCAACAGATCGACTGAACCTAGATATATCGAAATCACAACAGTCAAAACGACAACGACTCCGGTTAAACCGAGAGTCATTTTTTTATCAGGCCAAACAATTTTCAAAAACTCCGTCTTAACTTCTCCAACAAAGTTTTTAATCTGTGTCGGAGAAAAGGGTGATTTCTTTTCATCCGCCGCAGCGCTATTATTTTTTGACTTTCCTTTAGCTGCCATTATCTCGCCCTACCTCCAAACCGTTCTACACCTTAAGTAAAGACAAAACTAAAAACTATCTTGCTTCACCACAAACACAAATGGCAGGCCAGGAGGGACTCGAACCCCCAACATCCGGATTTGGAGTCCGGAGCTCTACCAATTAGAGCTACTGGCCTGCAATTGAAGACTACTTCGTCTCTTTATGCGGTGTATGCACCCTGCAAAACGGGCAATACTTATTGAACTCCAACTTATTAGGAGTCTGTTTCTTATTTTTAGTCGTCGTATAATTACGACGCTTACATGTACCACATGCAAGAGTTACTATATCTCTCATCTAACCATCCCATATGAGAAATTGCCTCAACCACCAAAGTAGTCAAGGCAATTACAGTTTTCGAAGAATTACGCTACAACTTCGCTGATAACTCCAGCACCTACGGTGCGTCCACCTTCACGAATCGCGAAACGAAGTCCAACATCCATTGCTATAGGAGTGATAAGTTCTACTGCACCGGTAATATTATCACCAGGCATAACCATCTCAACACCCTCTTCAAGAGTTACAACTCCAGTAACATCAGTTGTTCTAAAGTAGAACTGTGGGCGATATCCATTAAAAAATGGAGTGTGACGTCCACCCTCATCTTTTCCAAGTATGTAACACTCAGCCTTAAACTTGGTGTGAGGAGTGATAGACTTAGGAGCAGCAAGAACCTGCCCACGCTCAATCTCTTCACGCTTAACACCACGAAGCAATGCACCGATATTATCGCCTGCCTGACCTTCATCAAGAAGTTTACGGAACATCTCAACACCGGTACAGGTGGTCTTCATTGTATCCTTAACACCAACGATCTCAATTTCATCACCAACATGTACCACACCACGTTCGATACGACCAGTGGCTACGGTTCCACGACCAGAGATGGAAAACACATCTTCAATTGGCATAAGAAACGGTTGATCAACATCACGAACTGGCTCAGGAATATATGAGTCGATTGCTTCCATCAGGTCCCAAATACACTTAGCCTTAGCTTCATCCTCTGGGTTCTCGAGCGCCTGGAGAGCAGAGCCCTGAATAAAAGGAACATCGTCACCTGGGAACTCGTACTTGTCGAGAAGCTCACGAAGTTCCATCTCTACAAGTTCGATAAGCTCTTCATCATCAACCATATCGCATTTATTCAGGAAGACAACAATAGCAGGAACACCAACCTGACGCGCAAGAAGGATATGCTCACGAGTCTGTGGCATAGCTCCATCGGTTGCAGCAACAACCAGAATAGCGCCATCCATCTGCGCTGCACCGGTAATCATATTCTTGATATAATCCGCGTGACCTGGACAATCCACATGGGCATAATGACGATTAACCGTCTCATACTCAACATGAGCTGTAGCGATAGTAATTCCGCGCTCTTTCTCTTCAGGCGCCTTATCAATATCACTAAAATCAGTAAATGAAGCCAGACCTTTTTTAGACAATACACATGTAATTGCAGCGGTCAGCGTGGTCTTACCATGGTCAATATGTCCTACAGTACCAACATTGACATGCGGCTTAGTCCTTTGAAATTTTTCCTTTGACATTTCCTTGTCTCCTCAGACCGTTGAAAAGTTTTTTCGAAGATTACTACCGGTGTTAACATGGAGCCCACGACCGGAATTGAACCGGTGACCTCATCCTTACCAAGGATGCGCTCTACCAACTGAGCTACGTGGGCAACCTGCTGCAACACAAAATAAATAAATGGAGCGGGAAACGAGACTCGAACTCGCGACCCTCAGCTTGGAAGGCTGATGCTCTACCAATTGAGCTATTCCCGCTCAGATATCTTAACATTTACAAGGCTTAAAAAAGGTGGTGGAGGGGGGAGGATTCGAACCTCCGAAGGCGGAGCCGACAGATTTACAGTCTGTTCCCTTTAGCCACTCGGGAACCCCTCCTCAAAGAACTGTCTGAAAAAGACAGGCTCTCTTTTAAACCCTTATTTACACTTTGTAAAGTATTTTCTTTGGAGCTGGCGATAGGACTTGAACCCACAACAACCTCATTACAAGTGAGGAGCTCTACCAATTGAGCTACGCCAGCTTACAAGACGAGAGAATATACTCACTTGAACTAATTAATGCAAGATATATTTTGTCGTGTAATGGTTTTTTTCACGATTAAATTTACACTACCCTTTACATATCTTACTATCATCCCGACTTACCGTTATTATACATAAAATTGAATTATATGCTAGACACAATAAAAAAAGGCCCAGTCGATTGACTGGGCCTTTTTTACTGGGCAACTACTCTTCTTTACAAAGATAAACAACCATAATTATTTCTTCCCTGCGAACGCACTCTCTCGATATTTTTCAAAAGTATACGCAGTGGTTCTGTAAAGCAAATGAGCCAATTTTGTATAAGGAAGATACAAAAAGAGCATCATGACAGAAACCAGGTGCAGGAAGTAAACAATATAACCTAATGTCGGCATCCCCGCCCAACGAAGCAATTCTGATCCAATACCGGTTATACCAACTGCAGCAATTTCCCAAATCAGGAACCAGTCATAAAAGGTTACCTGAGTATTGAGCTCGGCTTCGGCTTTCTTGCGATTTGACCAAAGCACTGCAACACCAAAAATCAGAGCAATAGCACTAAGGTTTGCAAGCAATTTAAACGGGTCTGTAAGTGGCAGAGGTCCATGGAGTGACGGCCAGATAAGACCGAGCACATCGTTTTTCAAAAGCGACCAACAGGTTACAATGAAAAGTCCAATGAATGCAAGCATCAGTGGAAGGTGACCACGCACGCGATCAAGGTTTGTACCACACTCATTAAAACGCTTGTGCGATACGATCTCAACAACAGATGGCCAGATAAAATCCTTTGCAAACTGAACAACCGATGGTCGGTATTCCGGGTTCATTCCTGCATTTTCAGACATTGACTTCCACATCTTTCGTATTCCCATAAAACCTGAGAACAAACCAAGACCCAGAGATGGAAGCATAAATGCTACAATGAAGAAAATATTTTTAGCGTACCACTTAAAATCCCAGTGTCCAAAGAACTGCTGGTAACCGTGTTCTGCGAAAAATTCTTTATTTGGAATGTGCATACCACCAGACAGCAGCCACATTACAAAAATTACTACCACAGGAATACCAATGAGCATTGGCAACCCCTTAGCACTTGATGCGAGCTTTGCAAGAGGTTGTGGCCAACCGTAAAAGGTGTATGCATAAGAACGAATAGCTCCTAATACATCGCCAGGCTTAGCACCCCGTGGACAATTTGCAGTACAATCACCACACTGGTGACACAGAAAAATATCTGGGTCGGTGACAAGTTTGTCTTTCAAACCCCACCCAGCCCAGATCATCTCTTTTCTTGGGAACGGCTTATCTTCTGTTGAAAGGGGGCACATGACAGAACAGGTTGCACACTGATAACATTTTTTCAGTGTATCCCCCCCCGCCTCCTTCAAGGTTCTTATAAATTCTAAATCCGGCTGAACATTCATTTCTTCCTCCTGTTCAATTATCATTACTATAATTTAACTAATTAATAGTGTTAGACTTAAGGCCCATCAAATGACCATAAACCAAAGTTTATGGTCACCTTTGATAAAAAAACAGGTTAGAAGCCTTTAAATGGATTCGGTCCCATTTCAACTATTTCATCTACGAAATCGTTTACAATCTGTGGAATCTTATCATAGTCGGTAATTGCGACCTGATGAGCTGCGACTCTTTCTGGCTCAAGACCAAGAGTTGAAAGTGTATCACCTATATTTTCCATACGCTTATTGGCAATCTCAGAACCCTTAACAAAGTGGCACTGATAATCATCTCCGTAGGTACATCCCAGTAGCATTGCACCGTCAAGCCCGGCAGACAACGCATCTCTGATCCATGCCATATTGACAGAACCAAGACATCGCACAGGAATGAAACGAACCATATGACTGAGACCCAAACGTTTCATACCAGCCATATCGATAGCGGGATATGCATCGTTTTCACAGACCAAGACCAGAATCCTCAATCTGTCATCGTCATCCTCAGGAACCTCAATAGATTTGATCATAGAACCGATCAGATCAATATTATAATCCTTGAAACCAATGATGCGCTCAGGGCAGGCACCCATACAGGTACCGCAGCGGCGACAACGGGTTGGATTAGGTAGCGGCGTACCCTTCTCATCATCATCGAGTGCACCAAAAGGACACTCCTCTGTACAACGTTTACACTGAGTACATCTCTGCATAAAAAATTCAGGATAGGTAGCATCACCTGATCGAGGATGCACTGAAACACCACGATCAGAGGATTCGATGCACTGAATCGCCTTAAGTGCTGCACCAGTTGCATCATCAACAGCCTCTTCCATTGTCTCAGCTTTTCTCACGCCACCGCATGCATAGACACCCGTTCTTCTTGTTTCATAAGGAAAACAGATGAAGTGGGAATCAGCATACCCGTCGAACAGTTCAAGGTCATTGAAGGTCGGGCCTTGACGATAGGCGAGGTTAATTGAGTTTTCATGCAGGGTCATTGGCTCCATGCCAGCTGCCAGTACGACCATGTCGACATCAACGGTGATATCTTCACCAAGAAGAGTGTCTTCCACGGCAACACGTAGACCACCGCCATTTTCCTCAACCTTTGTTACGCTACCTTTGGTGAGAAATATTCCATCATTATTTTGTATATTTTTATAGAACAACTCCATGCTCCCTGGAGTTCTCATGTGCTGATACAAAATATAGGCCTTTCCATCTACATTGTCATCACAGACATACTGCGCCTGCTTGAGTGCTACCATGGATGTAACAGAGTTACAGTATGGGAAATCCTTATCATTATCCTTGCCACCTGGGCTTTGGATAAAGGCGACATTTGCTGGAACCTTACCTTGCTTAGAAAGCTTTTCAAACTCAGCGTTGGTTACAACATTTGGCAGGGTACCATGTCCGAGGTGTTCAAACTGAGAAACGTCGGCAGGTTTCCAACCAGTTGCGAGAACTACAGAACCAACCTTAGTGGCGTCGGGGTTGATTTCAGTATATTTCTGGAGTCCAGTGTTTGGATCTTCTAATTCACCCTTGGTGATAAGGTCCTGATCTTCAACAGTAACCTTAGCTGGAGCATCCCACTCAGTCGTGGTACCTGCAGCCTTAAAAGAAATGCCGAAATCACCAGGAGCACCTGTAATACGGGCAACTTCAATTCCAGTTTTGACGGTAATTCTTGAATCAGCGGCAACTTCAGCAATGAGTGCTTCAATTGGGTTTTCTTCAAGATCAGTCCATGGGGCCTTAGTAGGAAATGATTTTCTCCATCCAAGGGCCTTACCACCAAGATTTTCTTCTTTCTCAGCTAGAATTACGTTATAACCCGCAGCCGCAGCTTCTTTTGCGGCGGTAAGACCTGCAAGACCACCACCCATTACAAGAATGGTTTTATTAGTAACTTCCAGCTTAAAGGGATCGGCCAGTTCAGTTTTCTTAGCGCGCGTACATGCCATTCGCATGTAATCACCAGCGGTTTCCGCCAAAAATTCTGCGGCTTCCGCGTGTGGTTCTTCGCCTTCTGCTGGTTTTACCTCAGCCCAAATAACTTGCTCACGAAGGTTTGCTCTTACAGTAATCTTGTCATCACCAAAGTTGAATTCATTGGTCATAACCCTGGGCGAACACGCGCCAACAACAACAGTGTTCACACCTTCTTTAATATCTGCTTCGATAAACGCTCGACCTTCTGCACCACAAAGGCAGTCGTGTGTTTTACAGTCCATTGACATCTCACCGGTTACAACTTCAGAGAGCGTCTCAAGATCGAGCGCATCACCAATGCCACAACCAGCACAAATATATGCGCAATATTTTTTATCCATCGTTTTTTACCTCCTGGAAACCTGAATTGCCTTTAAGGCAGCAGCAGTCGAAGATTGAGTACAGGTAACAACATCTGCGGCTTTCTTGGCACAGCCAGCTGATATCATTGCTTTGTCAGCATCAGAAATTACAAAACCATTTGCATCCATCTGTAAGTCAGCGGGAGCTGCTTGCAGTGAAAGTGAAGGTTGCATCCCTGTAGCCAAAACGGCCATATCAACTTTTTGGGAGATTTTCTCAGCTGTTATAGCATTTTCAGCAATTACAGTGACACTTCCATCAGTTTCTACAGTAATGTCAGCAACCTTGCCTTTGATAAAGGTTGCATTTTCATCAGCCATTCTCGCTTCACGGAACTTCTCATACTTACCAGGAGTTCTGAGATCTATATAGAAAACATAGATCTTTGCATCTGGGTATTGCTCTCTTACATATGTCATCTGTTTAAATGTTGCCATACAGCAAACATGTGAACAGTATTCGAGATGATTTTCGTCACGTGAACCGGCGCATTGAACAAATGCAATAGACTCAATTTCCTTATTATCACCAGGACGAAGAATCTTACCACCCGTAGGTCCACTTGGAGCAGCCATTCTCTCAATCATCATGTTTGTGACAATTGACTGAGATTGACCAAACTTCAGGTTTTCCATCTTCGTTGCGTCATAGGGAACCCAACCAGTGGCCCAGACGATTGAAGCAACATTGATAGTGGAGGTTTGGACCTGCATATCGAGATCTACTGCATTGTACTTACATGCAGCCTTTACAGCCTCTGCACCTTTAGCACTTAACGCATTTTTTTCGATAACATAGCGTCTCGGAAACGCCATCTCATGCGGAAGGTATGCAGCTTTTGACTTATTCATACCAAAGTTGAAATCATTATCAATTTCATCTTCACACGCAGCGGCACAATCCCCACATGCGGTACAGTTACTGTTTACATACCTTGGAGCGGTCTCAAGAGTAACCTCATAATTGCCGGGGCCACCTGACACAGATTTAACTGTGGTCATTGAGTAGGTCCTAATCTTACGATTATCTCTAATACGCTTGAAATTGATTTCCAGCCCGCAACTTGGGGGACACATTTTCGGAAAATATTCATTAAGCTGGGCTACACGCCCGCCAAATGTTGCGCTCTTTTCAATAAGAAACACATCATTTCCGACTTCAGCAGTTTCCAGAGCAGCAGTCAAACCGCTGATTCCACCACCTACGACCAAAACTGCACCAGAGGTGCCTTGCTCGTCAGTCATACCTAACCTCCATAATTACCTAAATAATTTGTACTATTGCCATGCTAACCAGACGCTTACCCCACAAAAGAGAAGCAATGCATAACAACTGTTAAACGGATAACAACCCTTATAAACTTAGACCATATGTTTTAGCTTATGTTGCCAGGAGATGCAAGCTCTCTGCGGGCAACATAAAACAAAACAGTAGATGCAAAAAAATCTCCAGAAGTCGAGGACTTCTGGAGATTCACTTTACTTCATATCACAATACAACTGCGTTGTATTAGAGCCAAGGTTCGGTCTCGATGATATTAAGACACTCAACTTTTTCACAGAGCCACTCTTCAGTCGCTGGGTCAAAAGTAGAGTTTACAAAACACTTCCAGTTTTCATCATCAACAGTTGGGAAATCAGATCTGTAATAGAATCCTGGGTAACGGGATTCTTTACGGAACTCAATGTGACGAATATGGGTCTCTACACACCAGATACGATGGTAGTTTTCCCAACAACGGAGAAGTTCATGGAGATCGCCGGCAGCCATCTTCGCAGCATCTTCACGGAGAAGCTGGAGGAGATCCAAACAGATATTCAGAAGCTTTCCAGAAGTCATGTAATATGTCGCAACACCACCACCATACTCATCGGTAGCTTTCATGAGACGCATCATGAGACCTGCAGGCTTGCAGAAATTTGGATTAACATCAGCTGCGGTAGAAGCACCTTTGTGCTCCTCATACAGTGCTACTGGGGCATAAATCTCTGCTGCGATTTCTGCTGCAGTTTGCTTGAGCTCTGGTTTGAAATCAGCGTTGTCACGACAAAACTTAACCATCTGCTTAGCACAGATACGACCTTCAGCATGGGAACCGGAAGAGAACTTATGTCCGGAAGCACCAACACCATCACCTGCGGTGAAGAGACCATCAACAGTGGTCATACGGTTGTAGCCCCATTTGTATTTATGAGCACGAGAGTCATTAGCAACATCTGGAACCCAAGCTTCATCTGGACCAGAAACCCAGATACCACAACAACCGGAGTGAGATCCGAGCATGTATGGTTCGGTTGGCATAATCTCAGAACCGATTTTTTCAGGCTCAACGTTTGCACCAGCCCAAAGGCCTGCTTGACCAACTGACATATCGAGGAAATCTTCCCAAGCTTCAGACTCGAGATGCTTCCAGAATTTTTTCAATGACTTCTCATCCATACCACCTTCGCGACGCTCATCGATGAAAGCGTTGAGAGCAACATCGGTAGCCATATAGATAGGACCACGACCTTCTCTCAGCTCATTGATCATCAAGTGATTACGCAGACAGGTAGGAGTAACTGGAGATCCACCATAAGGCATGAATTTTCCGAGCTCATCTTTTACTGAATCGCTATTTGCATAGAACTCACCAAGACCGTTCTGTACTTTAGCTTTAAAGAGAAGGAACCAAGCACCAACAGGTCCGTATCCATCTTTAAAACGAGCAGGGGTGAAACGGTTTTCCATCATGGTCAGAGTAGCACCAACCTGAGCACACATGGTGTAAGTGGAACCTGCGTTCCATACTGGATACCATGCACGACCTTTACCTTCACCAGTTGAGCGTGGACGGAAAATATTAACCGCACCACCACAAGCAACCATTGCAGTTTTGCAACGGAAAACGTGTACTTTATTCTCACGAGTAGAGAAACCAGCGGCACCAGCGATCTGGTTTGGCTTGTTTTTGTCGAGAAGAAGCTTAACGATGAAGATTCTTTCCATGATGTTCTCTGCGCCAAGTGCGGTAGCAGCAGGCTCAGCAACGATACACTTGTAAGACTCACCATTAATCATGATCTGCCATTTACCGGTACGTACAGGGGTTCCACCTTCACGCAGGGTAGCAGCTGGCTTTGAACCATCAAGGTTCTCGCCATCAGCATCTTTCTTCCAAACAGGGAGACCCCATTCTTCGAAAAGCTTAACAGACTCATCTACGTGACGACCACAGTCATAAACTAGATCTTCACGAATAACGCCCATGAGGTCATTACGAACCATCTTGACGTAACTTTCGATTGGATTCTCACCAATATAAGTGTTGATAGCTGACAGACCCTGAGCAACAGCACCAGAACGCTCAAGAGAAGCTTTATCAACAAGTACGATTTTCATACCTTCTGGGGCCCACTTTTTAATTTCAAAAGCAGTTCCACAAGCAGCCATACCACCGCCGATGATGAGACAGTCAACATCGTGCTCCACCACCTCTGGATTCACTACGGCGTTGAGCTCGCCTTTTGGTTTATTTGGTAATGCCATTTTCAAATCTCCTTAAATAAAGATTTTATAGTTATAATTTATCTAACTAGCTTATTTAGGGGTTGGAAGATCCGCTTCAAGAAGCAGACATTCGTCGTCGAGGTTTGCACCTCTATCTCCGGGATAAGCATTGGCAGCACCTTCAGCGGTGGTGCGGATAGGGAACTTAAAGCGCTTCATGTTACCATTACGGAACTTAACAGTCCACATGATGGAATCAGAAGATCTCATTGGGTGAACCTGGCCGCCCATCGGTACAAAGTCATCGTATCCACGAACAAAGATTGCGCCTTGCGGACAAATCTTAACACAGGAATAACATTCCCAACATGCATCTGGCTCTTGATTATAAGCCAACATATCCTCAACGCTCAGTACCATCAAATCGTTGGGACAGATGTACATGCACGCCGTTTTATCTCCACCCTTACAGCCATCACACTTGGCAGGATCTACATAACTTGGCATTCAACTACCTCCTCAGTTTTGTATTAACTGTTGTGATCCTGAACAGACAGGATCCACTTAAACTATTTACTACTAAAAAAACATCTTGTTCACATACGGTCATGCAACTGCACGATTAAACAAGTAAGACCCTTTAAAAACATATATTTTCGTGCTCTAACGAAATATTTTTATGAATGAGCACTCATTTTTTTCTAAGCTATTTTTATATTAGGTTGGCGGGTAATTGTCAAGAAGATTTATTAAAGGCCCATTAGGCCTAATTGTACTCTCCACGCACAATAATCTGCCGCGGTTTAGCACCGTCAGCTGGTCCTACAATACCCTCTTTTTCCATGGTTTCGATCATTCTTGCGGCCCTGTTGTAACCTACTCTAAGACGTCTTTGAACCATGGAAATAGATGCCTGCCCCGCCTCTGTAACGATCGCCACAGCTTCGTCGTATCGTTCATCAAAGTCTTTTCCTCCATCGTCATCCCCACTACTCGATTCTTTTTCAATCTCCTGGATAACACCTTCATCGTAGGACGAATTGCCCTGATTTTTCCAAAACTCAACAATGTCAGCGGTCTCTTTTTCCGAGATATAAGCACCGTGGATTCTTTTTATAGAAGAAGTTCCTGGAGCAAGAAAGAGCATATCTCCAGCCCCGAGTAAATGCTCAGCACCAGATGCATCGAGAATTGTTCTAGAATCAATTTTGGAAGAAACCTTAAAGGATATCCGGGTAGGAAAATTTGCCTTAATAAGACCGGTAAGTACATCTACAGAAGGTCTTTGAGTAGCGAGTATCAGATGAATACCTGCTGCACGGGCCATCTGAGCAAGACGAGCAATGGCAGCCTCAACATCCTTTGAGGCAACCATCATAAGATCCGCAAGCTCATCTACAATAACGACGATATAGGGAAGTTTTTCCCTCTCGGTCTCATTATACGAGTCAAAACTTTTCACCTTGGCCTCTTCAAGCAACCTATATCTTCGCTCCATCTCTCTTACGGCCCAGTTCAATGCCCTTGAAGCAAGCTTAGGATCTACGACCACCGGATGTAATAAATGGGGAATACCTTCATACCCTGAGAGTTCAATTCTTTTGGGATCTACCATAAGAAAGCGAACCTCTTCGGGTGTGGCGTTATAGAGGATTGAAGCAATAATAGTATTAATACCAACACTTTTTCCAGCACCGGTCGCGCCTGCTATGAGGAGATGTGGCATCTTAGACAGGTTGGCCATGGACAAATTACCCACGACATCAAGACCTAATGCGATGGATAGCTTATGGGAATTTGCACGGTATTCTTTTGCGCCGATAAGCTCACGAATATGTACTATTTGTCTGATCTCATTTGGTATTTCAATTCCAAGTGCCGCCTTTCCAGGCACAGAGCCTACGACACGAACAGACTGTGCTTTTAAGCCGAGTGCCAAATCATCTGCAAGTCCTGCAATCTTATTGATTTTCACACCAGGCGCTGGTGAATACTCGTAGGTGGTAACTACTGGCCCAGGAGATATTCCAACAACTTTTCCAGAAACACCAAAGTTTTTCAGCTTCTGTTCGAGTTGCTGAGAGATCTTGTAATAGACTTCTTTTTCGATTTTTTCATGAACCTGTTCACCAGTGGCCAGAAGAGCCAGAGGAGGCAGTTTCCACTCACCTCTCGCTACGGGCATAGTGGCAAACTCTTCATCGTTCTCACTATTTTTTTGCGCTCTGCCAGGCTCCTTTACAACGGGCACAACATTGCTTTCGGTAACTGCTGTTTTGGGAGGCGAAATTTCAACCTTAGGAGTTCTCTTCCGCCTTACCCTTGACTTGGGCTCAGCCATTGAATCTTCACTCCTTGAGGCTCTCATTGCTCCAACCAGTTTCCGGATCCCTTTAAAGAGTGCCATTAATAACTGATACGGCGAAAACTGAGCGGACAACATAAGGGAAATAACAAAGACCATGAGAAAAACGAGCACAGTTCCACCATGCCCAACCACCGCGTCAAGCAGCACAAATCCGGTTTTCCCTAGAAATCCTCCAGCCCCCAGGTACGACGAATCATGTATAGTGAAAGAGGAAAGGAGACCGCAGAAGGAAATAATCGCACCAGTAAGCCCCGCTATTACATGAGGCAGACGCTGAAAACTAATTTTTGAACCAAAAAAGAGAAATGAAGAGATAAGAAGAAGAGTAGGCAGCAGGTAGGCTCCCCAGCCTATAAAACCAAAGAGAACTTCAGCAATGAGAGTGCCAACCTTACCACTCCAATTGGCATCAAACTTGAAGATATAGGCAAAGAGACTGAGATAAATAAAGAGCGAGATCGAAATGCCAAGAACAGCAAAGGCTTCCTGTTTTAATCCCGGCTTGGACGGTTCTATTTTTGGGGCCATATGTATGTAACCACTCCTTGACTTAACATTTAGGTAAATCCTACGGGCACACATGTACCCGGAATTTACCATAAATGCAAGAAGGGCCCCTAAAGGCAGTTACTGCTTTTGAGCGGTCAACACTGCATCCAAAACGCCATTAATAAATTTCGGAGACTCTTCTCCAGCAAATTTTTTAGCGATCTCAACGACTTCATTTATTGCAACTTGTGGAGGAACATTATCACAGTAAACAATTTCGTACACTGCAATACGAAGTAAATTTCTATCAGTGGCAGCGATGCGTGGCAGACGCCAATGAGCAGCTGCTTTGGTTATCTCAGCATCAATTTCAGTCAGGGAGGACGAGATACCCTTAAGCAGGGTCAAGGCATATGATCTTGCCTTTTTATTCACCTGAAAGAGATTACAAAAAAGATCGAATCGTTCTTCTAAATCGTAACCAAAAGACTGATCTGCGGTTATGGTGAAATCTTCCTGATATAAAAACTGGAGGGTAGTTTCCCTCGATATACGCCGTATACCCATTGTGTATTAAGGTCTCATGTATGAATTATAAAAACCAAGAGGGGTCAGCGGAAGTTTCCTCCCTACCAGACCCCTCATTCTGTGGCAATGCGTTCACCTCAGCCAGAGGTAAGGCAATCTTATTGTAAAGAATCTATAAGATTAGCCATCTCAATGGCAGCAACAGCCACATCACTTCCTTTGTTCCCAGCCTTGGTTCCACTTCGCTCTATTGCCTGCTCGATGGTCTCGGTGGTAAGAACACCGAACAATACAGGAACACCGGTGTCAAGACTTGCCTGAGCAGTTCCCTTGGACACTTCGCTTACAACCACATCAAAATGTGGGGTAGCGCCTCGAATAACAACTCCGAGCACAATTACCGCGTTATATTTCTGGGAACCAGCAAGTTTTTTCGCAATGAGTGGAATCTCAAAAGCACCAGGAACTCGAACAACGTCTATATCGCTATCCAATGCACCTGAGCGTACAAGACTATCCAGTGCTCCCTCTAAAAGCTTCTCGACTAAAAAAGAGTTAAACCTTGCAACTACTATCGCAAATTTTTTCCCATCAGCCTTCAGATTACCTTCTATATAATTAGCCATTTTTCACACCATTGTTATTAGAGCCGTAGCCTTAGAATTAACCGTTAACTTCTATAAGATGTCCCATTCGATCCCGCTTGCATGTCAGATAATCCTTATTTTCTTTACCTGCGGGCATCTCCAGAGGCAATCGCTCTACGACCTTAATTCCGTAACCTTCAAGACCGACTATTTTCTTGGGATTATTTGTCAAGATTGCCATCTTATTGACACCAAGATCACGCAAAATCTGAGCTCCGATACCGTAATCACGAAGATCGCTCTTAAAGCCTAAGCGGTGATTCGCCTCAACTGTATCGACACCTTCCTCATCCTGAAGACAATAGGCTTTAAGTTTATTCACAAGCCCGATTCCCCGTCCTTCCTGCCGCATGTATAAAATAATGCCGCTGCCTTTCACATCAATCATCTTCATAGCAGTTTGAAGCTGATCTCCGCAGTCGCACCTGGCAGAACCAAATACGTCTCCTGTCAAACATTCTGAATGCACGCGTACCAATACCGGCTCATCTGGATTAATTTCACCTTTAACAAGGGCGACGTGCTCAAGATCATCAACTGAATTAGTATACACAACAGCTTTGAACTCTCCGGCATGTTCTGTTGGAACCCGGGCAACCACCTCACGTTTAATGAGCATATCTTCACGCAGACGATACGCCACAAGATCTGCGATTGTAGCGATTTTAATACCATGTGTTTTAGAAAACACTTCAAGATCAGGCATACGAGCCATGGTGCCATCTTCCTTCATCACTTCACAGATAACACCAGCAGGAAGCATACCCGCAAGTCTTGAAAGATCAACAGAACCCTCAGTCTGCCCCGTACGAACGAGAACACCACCGTCACGGGCACGAAGAGGAAAGATATGGCCTGGGCTTACGAGATCATTTGGTCCGGCATCGGGGGCAACAGCTGCCAGGACAGTTCTCGCTCTATCTGCTGCTGAAATCCCCGTTGAGACACCCGTTTTCGCTTCAATACTAATGGTAAATCCAGTACCGAAGGGAGAGGTGTTTTTAGGAACCATCATGGGCAGTTGCAACTTATCTACAAGGTCTCCCGTCAGGGTAAGACAGATAAGACCACGACCGTGGGTTGCCATGAAGTTGATAGCATCTGCATTAACTGTCTCTGCAGCCATATAGAGATCACCTTCGTTTTCTCGGTCTTCATCATCAACCAGAATGATCATTTTCCCGGCCTTAATGTCCTCTATTACTTCTTCAATTGAACTCACAGCCATAATAACTCACACTTGTCTAAAAATTAGTAACAATAATCCAATTTAAGGGATTACATAAAACCGTGTTGTGCCAAAAATCCAGGATTCAGTGTATTTCCAGCATCATGCTCGCCCCCTTCTTTGGGTGCGAGAAGTTTTTCTACGTACTTTCCGATGATATCAACTTCAATATTAACTTTACTGCCGACTTTCAATAAGCCAAGGGTCGTTGTCTTCAGTGTGTGGGGAATAATTGAAACAGAAAAAGTACCCCTGTCGCAACTGTTCACAGTAAGGCTCACTCCATCGATGGTAATCGACCCCTTCTCAATGATGTACCTACCATGCTCTACAGGCAGAGTGAAGTTGAAAATTGTATAATCGCCAACTGCCTTCTTACTACTGACCAATGCGGTACAATCAATATGACCGGAAACCATATGTCCACCCAGCCGGTCAGAAAGTCGCAAAGCCCTTTCAAGATTGACAGATACGCCTGGCCCAATATCTCCAAGCTTTGTTCGCGACAATGTCTCAGGTGATACATCTGCGGTAAAATGTCGACCATGGATGTTATATGCAGTAAGGCATACACCATTAACAGCTATAGACTCACCCTCTTCCGGTTCGCTGATATCGAAATCCGCCTCCAGGTCAAAGGCTCTTCCACCGCCCGTATTTCTCCTTCCAACAACTTTACCAACTCCGGCAATTATCCCAGTAAACATGCGCTATACCGTAACAGCTAAATTAGCGTTCAAGAGCTTCCGCTTTTTCTATATACCCGGAAGCGATATTATTATGATTAAAGTTTTTATGGATTGAACTAATGGTTCGATATGCGTCGGCAGCTTTTGCCTTAGAGCCTGCAGCAATATAAATATCAGCTATTTTCTCAAGCGTATCCACGGTTCCCTGTGGGTCTCTGTTGTCCTGATAATGGTCAAGGGCCTCAAGACAGATCTTGATAGCAACATCGTATCTTTCCAGTCCCTTATTGGCTGTAACCATCTTATCCATAACAAGGAGGACGCTCATACGATCATTAGATTTATCGCAGATCTCAAAAGCTCTCTGGTAATGCTTTAAGGCACTCTCGAACTCTTCACGGGCAAGACACACATGACCCAGGTGATTACTGGCATTAGCGATCCCAGCCTCATCTTTTTTTTCTTCGAATCCAACCAGCGCATTATGTAAAGCAACAGCGGCCTGTCCATAATCCTGGTTTTCTAAATATTTTTTACCTTCCTCATACTCAGCCTTTACAGGATCACTCTCTTTCTTGGCTGTACTTTTCTCCATAGGAGCAATTGAGTCGAGGGATTGTATTGTATTACTGCTCATTTTTTCGTCCTTCATTTATTACTTGTATTGCGTCTTGGGCAACCGTTGCAACGGTAAAAGGAACAAGTGCTCCACCAACACAACACAAAAATTCTTCATTATCGTCCGTCAGTCCCATAAGCTGAACTGCCGCTTCCGTAGCCCTTATTCGCCCAAGTAACCGAGCAACCTGCCCCCGCACCTGAGCTTCAGGATGCTGGAGGAAATGGAATAGGTTATAAAAGGGGGTTTTCCGAATAAGATCTGGACGATCACCAGCAATTTCGGCCAAGCCCCAGAGCACCTGGTTTCTCGTTGATGGCTCACTTATATAATTTATAAGATATCTCGCAAAGGCTCCAAAGATGTCTGGCCGAAGGGAAATAATGTAGCCGATAGCCTCGATCATCCCCCAAGGAGTAGCGGCGGAATCAGAACACGCCTCAAAGAGCCTATGCATAAGCTGCGAGACAGAGCCGGGATCCCGGGTCGAAACCCGCTCACACACCTTGCCAATGACGTAGGCAGTGTGCCACCTTTTAGCATCGTCAGCATCGTAGAGCAGACGCTGCATCAGGCGAAGGGTTTTTTTATCATCGAGACATAGCCCAACCAACTGATCAATATCAGTACTTTCAACCAACTGTTTTACCAAACGCTTATTCGCCTTAAGCGGAACATGCCCTTTTTCTGGTGCAGGTTCTACTACATAGGTTCTCTCTTTTTTTAAAGAAGGAATAATCTGTTGCAGGGTTTCTTCCTTTTTGTCTTTAACTCGCTTGGCGATATCCTGCATATCCGTGTGTAATCTGACAAAATACAAGACACCGCGAACAGCACGACCATCTACATTTTTCTTTGCGACGACCTCATTGCGGTCTTCGTCGTAATTTTCAATTCTACCGGTAAGATAATCATCTTCAGGTAACAATTCCCACGCAAGGTCAGAATTGTCATTACAGGCAAAGACAAGGGTTTCCACGATTGCTGCGCCTACATTGTGCCCTGTCGCATCACAGGTATACACAGCCCCACAGAGACAACGCCCCACGGGAAACTCATTCATTCTTCGTTCCGTAGCGTGGGAGGGTTTTCCAACCGTCTGCCCACAGAAAGGACACCACGGACGTGTCACATTATGCTCTTTAGCCATTTTTATTTCGCTCTATAATTACAGGGGTGCGCGCCCTATTGTGCCATTTTTTCCTGAAGACTTGACACAAAATTCGGATCAACGGAGTATCCCAGTTCACGTGCCTTATCCAGGTGAATCTTTGCCTCACTGAACCTTTCACTAAAATATAGTGCAACAGCTAAATTATTCTGTCCCAATGCAGAGTCCGGCTCCAGCTCAAGACCTTTTGTTGCAGCAGCCACGGCCCTGTCATCATGACCTTTCATGGTGAGGACGGCGGTGAGATTCATCCAGGCACTTGCAAGCTTAGGATCATTTTGGATTGCTTTTTCGTATGCAACAATAGCCTTATCCAAATCGTTACGCTGCTGCCAGATGAGTCCAAGATTAGCATGTGCCTGTGCACTCTCATTGTTTACAACAAGAGCTCTCTCATTCAATTCCTGGGCCTTGTCGAGATTTCCCTTGCCAAAATAGAGAGCACCTAGATTGATCATACTCTCAGTAGACTGGTCATCAATTTCAATGGCGCGATCAAGCATCTCAATTGCATCATCAATACGCCCCGCCTTCATATAAACAAGACCGAGATGGTGAAAAGCCATTACCGAATTGGGGTGTTCTTTACATTTTTTTTCAAGCTCTTCAATCACTTTAGGCAAATCTTCTTTCAACTCTTCTGACATTGCATCCCTCTATTTTAAAATTGCGAAATATTATATAGTAACTTTAACTTATCAAATTTAAGGCCCGAAGCAACGACCCTCGTGACACCCGCTTAACAGGGGGACAACTGAGAAACTGTGGCTGTATTGAGCGCCTACACTATAGACACCTTGGGCGTTCTTGCAAGTAGAAAATAATTGCTTGTTTTTCTCTATTCATTCAAAAAATCAATCCTGACCAACTTGTTCTGAACATGTCAGACTCAGCTCCAGTGATTGCGCTTGCAATACTTGCTTTGCAACGGTTACATCTTTGGCTATTTGCTCAGTGAGTTGTTTCACACCCTCAAACTTCACTTCACCCCGTAAAAATTTCAACAGGTTGACCCTGATAGGCTGGCCATAAATATCCTCATTAAAATCAAAGATATGTGTTTCTGCAACGAGAAGTTCTTCACCAAAAGTTGGGTTGTACCCAATATTTAGTACGCCACCATAACAGCGCCCACCGTAGATCACCTGAGCCACATAGACTCCATGGTGTGGAACTAAATCTTCTTCATTGAACTTGAGATTTGCGGTAGGAAAACCAATCAATTTTCCTCCACGCTGTTTGCCCACCTGTACAGTGCCTCGTATTTGATAGTTCCGTCCCAACAACCCTCTTGCGGCGGCCATTTCACCATTTTTGACAAGCTCTCGAATTCTTGTGGAACTTACCAACTGACCATCAGCATACAGGGCGTCGACAACAGTCACTGGAAAACCCGCCTTGTCACCCTGATTTTTCAAAAATTCAATATTGCCACTGCGCCCCTTACCAAAGGCGTAGTCGTAACCAACAACAAGTTCTTTGATATGAAGAGTGTTTATCAGAAAGTTCTGTACAAAGATGTCAGCTGTAGTTTTGGCAAATTCTTTGGTGAAAGGAATCACGATCAGAACATCTATACCTGCCGCTTCAATGAGTTCGGCCTTCTGTTCGCAATTGGAAATAAGTTTGATCCCTCCAGGCAACAATACCTGAAGAGGATGTGGGTTAAATGTTATAGCAACACTGGTCCCGTTATTTTTTTTGGCCTTTTCTACCACCGTTGCAAACAATTGCTGATGTCCGAAATGGACACCGTCAAAATTGCCAATAGTTACGCACGGACAGGGAAATGTCTCTTTGATCATTTCCATATTTTGAAAAATTTTCATTTATTCATTCTGTTTTTTTTAATCTCAATCACAAGAAAGCCTTGACAAAAATCCGTTCAAGAACCATATTCATGCCCGTTGCCGAAGTGGCGGAATTGGTAGACGCGCTAGGTTCAGGGTCTAGTGGATGTATGTCCGTGGGAGTTCGAGTCTCCCCTTCGGCACCAAATAACGATAAGGCGCAACTCACTTTTTACATTGAGTTGCGCCTTTTGTCGTCTTATACACCTCTTCAACCTAGCTTCTCCAGCAATACATCCAAATACGTCGTTTCCTCTACCGGCTATCTACCAATAAAAGAATCAACAATGCCGAACATTACAAACAGAATTCTTAACTCAGCGCAACACAAATCGTCACCATACTTCATTCGAGACAATAGGTTTCTGGGGCTTACTGTCAAGGTCACCCCTTCGGGAACAAAGAAGTTCATTGTAGAAGTCTTGCATGAAGACACGTCGGTCAAGAGGCCATTGGGAGAATATCCAGTCTTCAGTCTGCTAGCCCGAATTTCTCATGACTTTTTGATTTGCAACTTAATTGTTTGTTTTTATAGTTTAAAAATGACGTCCTTAATTAACAGGGTGTTTTTCGTTTCAAATCAAAAAGTTCACCCTTCGGGCCAACAGATTTATTCGCAGCTGCTTCGTTACCGAGCATTTGCAGGTAGCGAAGACTCCGGTAGATTATTACAGCTTCATGCCCGGTGTCTCGACCTGCGAAAAACTTTGTTGATGAGAAATCCGGGCTAGAGATTCAGATAATAGTATGAAGCGTGAAGTGATCCATGGTCTGCATATATTGGATTGGCTGAGGAAAGAGCCCCTCTCCTCCAGCCCCTTTTTATTCTTTCACGATTACCTGTACAAAAGCCTTTCTTGTCACCCATACAGAAATTCAGATCTGTTCCCCCCCAAAAAAAAACAATAAAACACATCCAAAAATTGGAAATAATTAATTACTTCCACTAAGCTAGGTATAACGCTTCAACAATTTAGCCCGAAATTCTCATGATCTTTTTGATTTAAATCTCAACCTTATGATATTACTCACAAATGATAACTTGGTTAAAAAACAGGGTGTTTTTCATTTTAAATCAAAAAAAATCACCCTTCGGGTCAATAGATTTTTCCGCAAAGTCTTCGTTACAAGCCACTTGCGGTAGTTTATTACAGCAGCGTGGCTTGTGTCTTGACCTACGAAAAACTTTATTGATGAGAAATTCGGGTTAGGCTTCCTTGAGGCTGGCTCTCAATCATCTTTGTCGATTTTTGACAAGAGTTTCCATGTAACATGGCCGTGTATTAATTGTTAACATTTGCCCAAAGAACCTCACCTGCCCTGCAGAAGATTGTGCTTTTTCTCACACTATTTTTCTGCCTGTTTGGTATAGGAGAGAGTGACAGTCTCTTCACCCTTCCCCACGATCTTCTCAGTTCGACGAAAGATCAGTATGGTGAGTCCGCCGAGCGCCGTCTACTTGCTTGGCAAAAATTGATTCGTGAAAATTCCCGCTTAGAAGATGAAAAAAAACTAGAAATAGTAAATACTTTTTTTAACCAGATGCAATTCATTGACGACCTCACCCTTTGGAAAAAATCTGATTACTGGGCCACACCCGTTGAGTTCTTATCTACTGGAGGAGGAGACTGTGAAGATTTTTCTCTGGCTAAATATTTCACACTCAAAGCCCTTGGTGTCTCAGAAACCAAACTCAACATGACCTACGTTAAAGCGATCCAGCTCAATCAATCTCATATGGTTGTAACCTATTACGCAAGCCCCCGTGCCATCCCGTTGGTGCTTGACAATCTAATCGCAGATATCCAACCTGCAACAAAAAGAAAAGACTTAATTCCCGTATACAGTTTCAATGGTTCAGGTCTTTGGCTTGCTAAATCCCGTGGCAAAGGTCAAAAAGTTGCTTCCAGCGCTAGGCTCAAACGATGGCAAAACCTGCTTGATCGAATGCCCAATGGGTTGAAATAAAAATAAGGATTATCTTATGACACTCCACAGACAGCTCTTCATCTTCACCGTTTTTATTGTTACGATCCTTTTTCTCGGGGTATGGGTCGAAAAACTCCAAAGCACTCGCTCATTTATGGTGACGCAACTAGAGTCGCATGCCCAGGATACGGCGACATCGCTTGGCCTCTCATTGTCTCCAATAATGGCTGAAAACGACTTGCCGACTGTTGATACTATGATCAATGCCGTTTTTGACCGCGGATATTACAGAATTATCAGTTTAAAAGACCCCGACGGGGAAGTCATTACAGAACGAACACTTAAAGTTGCGATAGCTGGGGTCCCCGATTGGTTCATTGATTTTATCTCTATCGATTCTCCAATAGCGGAGGCGCTGGTCATGTCCGGTTGGAATAAGGCCGGAATACTTTATGTCGAAAGTCACCCAGGCCTGGCATATAAGACCATCTGGGAGACCATGATCAGAATCAGTGTATATTTCCTGCTTGCAGGGTCCGCCATACTTCTATTGGGCAGCCGGGGACTACACCTGCTGCTCAAGCCTCTCAAACAGGTTGAACTCCAGGCCGAAGCAATATGCAGAAAGGAATATCAGATCCAAAAGACCTTGCCCAAAACTCGAGAGCTTCGACAGGTAGTCGAGTCAATGAACAGGATGACGGGTCAGGTCCGCGATATGTTTGCAAGACAGGCTAAAGTTGCAGAACGTCTTCGCCACAAAGCCTACCGCGACCATTTAACCGGGCTCGGCAACCGCCGCTACATGAATTCCCAGGTTGAAGCACGTCTGGAAACAGCCCAGGATGAAACGCGAGGAGCCTTACTCATGCTCCAGATTGACAACCTAAGAGAAGTAAACGAGTCGGCCGGGTTTGAAGCAGGCGATGCCCTCCTTCAGAAAATTGGACATATCTTGCAACAAGAAACCAAAATCGTAAAAGATGTTGCCCTGGCCCGACTTACAGGTGGTGACTTTGCCATCTTTATGTCTCAGGTAAGTTCAACCGACGCCATTGATATGGCCGAAAAACTGATCACCAAAATCACCCGTTTAGCAGTAGAAAACATCAGCCACTCTGATAACCTTGCTCATATTGGTGGTGTGTTCTTCGAACACCCACTCACCCTTTCTAAGCTTTTAGCTGAAGCTGATAATGCATTACAGGCTGCACGGCAAAAAGGTCCAAACAAATGGATTGTCAATCAATTCTCAGCCGATGAAGATTCCATAGTTCGGGGAAAATCATGGTGGAGGGGAATGCTTGCCAAAGTACTGGAAACTGGGGATGTCATCTTATATCACCAACCAGTAATGAACATTGAGAAACAAGACACAATTGTGCACCAGGAATTACTCTCACGCATTATTTTAGATTCAGGGGAGATTATTAGTGCCGGTATTTTTGTTCCCCTTGCTGAACGGATGCAACTCATTTCCAAATTAGACCAGGTGATTTTAAGTAAAATTTTCAAAGAACATTTACGTCTGGCTAAGATGCAAACCATCGCGGTAAATGTGTCCCCATCCTCTCTCACGGATCCGTTCTTTGTTCAATGGGTATTATCTGAACTTGCACAACTACCAGACAATGGACCTCAGATCATTTTTGAATTCCCTGAGTTTGGGGCTGTCCAACACATAGACAATGTAAAAATGTTTTCGACACAGGTTCAGGCTCTTGGCCATTCCATAGGTCTTGACCACTTTGGACAAAGTTTTTCCAATTTTGGTTATCTCAAATCTCTTCGTCCTAGATATGTGAAAATCGATAGAGGTTTCACCAAAGAGCTCGAGAGTGATCATGGCGACAGCGGCTTTTTCATCGAGGCTCTTGCTGGGGTGGCCCATAGCCTTGACATACTGGTAATCGCAGAAGGTGTTGAGCGAGAGGAACAGAGGCAGATGCTTATTGAAATGAATATTGACGCCTTACAAGGTTATCTCTTTGCCAAGCCTGTTCAATTAACATAATAAGAGTTTCACTCTTACAATCTATGCGGCAATACTTTCACCTTGTATAGCCGCATCAACTCCTTCCTATGAACGACTTCATTTGAAAGGGCAGTTTATTCTTTGCTCCAAACAAATGAATCGAAATTGTACTTTGGTACAATTCACATCTAAGATAAAAAATCATACAATCAACTGACGTGACTGAAAAATGCGGATAATTAGTTGGTCACACACATAACGACATATGACAGAGCAAAGCTCTTGTTTGTAAATAGAACATAATGAGGTAAAAAATGGCTCAAGTTGGAAAAGTTCAAGCAATTACAGGTACTGCTACCGCCCGTACACCTGAAGGGCAAGTTCGCGAGTTGCATATTGGCGATGTAGTTAGTGCAAACGAAATCATTGAAACTGCCACTGGAGCTACTTTATCATTAATACAAGAGGATGGTAATATAATCTCTCTTAGTGGAAATGATCAAATTCTACTAGATGAATCAGTTACCAGCAATATCGACCCAAGAGATGCCGTTATCCAGGAAGTTGCTGAACTGCAAGAAGCCATTGCCCAAACACTTGCAGAAGGTGGCGACATAGATGATATTACGGAAGAACCTGCAGCAGGTACACTTGCCGGCACCCATGATTTCCAGGCAGGTTATTATAGTGGTGATGACTCAACAGGAGACGTTGGCACATATCTGCTTGATGGTGATAGCGATCGTTCTGTTTATGAATACAACCAGTATATTGCTGATGAGCCTGACAATGAAGTGGGCCAGCCGCAAGCATCAATTACTACAGATGATGAACCAAACGAAGCAGAAGATGTAGTTGCCCAGCTGCAGGCATCAATTACCTTAAATGACAACATTGCAGGCGATGGTGTTTTAAACGGATTAGAAGCAGGTAGCTCTATTGCCATTACCGGTACCGTTGGTGGAGATGTTAAGAATGGAGACGTTGTCACTCTGATTATCAATAATAATTCTTATACTGGACCTGTAATAGACGGAACTTTCAGTATTGAGGTCCCTGGTTCAGCTCTACTTGATGATATCGATAGTTTAGTTGAAGCTAGTGTAACGACCACTGGTCCATCAGGAAACAGTGTAACTGCAACTGATACAGAAACCTATACTGTTGATACAGAAGCAGGAGCAACAATCACTGTTGATAGCATCACTGCTGACGATATCGTTAATTCCATTGAAGATGATTCCCCAATTACAGTAACTGGTACTGTTGGTGGTGACGCTACTCCTGGCGATACAGTAAGCTTCACAGTTAACGGCACTGATTACACAACAACGGTTAATCCGGATCTTACCTGGAACGCCGATGTGGCTGGGGTGGATCTCGCTACCGATACAAGCTTTGATGCGACTGTTACTGGTACCGATGAAAATGGTAATCCGTTCACTGGAACGACCACTTCTACTCATACCGTTGATCTGGCTGGCGAAGGTTCAATTACAGTCGATAACATTACAACTGATGATATCGTTAACGCATCTGAGGCTGGTGGCAATATAACAGTCACCGGTACCATCGGTGGTGAACTTGCAGCTGGCGATCCAGTAACCTTCACTGTTAATAGCGCTAACTACACTGGTACCGTTGATGCTGGCGGAACCACCTGGACTTCGGTTCCTGTACTAGGCTCTGACCTTGCTGCTGATACCGAATTTACTGTTACTGCTACTGGTAGCGATACTGCTGGGAACCCAATTAGCGCTACTGCAGATTCTATCCATACTGTGGATCTGGCAGGACAGGGAACCATCACTGTAGATAACATTACAACTGATGATATCGTTAACGCATCTGAGGCTGGCGGCAATATAACAGTCACCGGAACAATTGGTGGAGAGCTTGAAGCTGGCGATCCGGTAACCTTCACTGTTAATAGCGCGAACTACACTGGTACTGTTGATGCTGGCGGAACCACCTGGACATCTGTCCCTGTACTAGGCTCTGACCTTGCTGCTGATACCGAATTTACTGTTACTGCTGCTGGTACCGATACTGCGGGGAACCCAATTAGTGCAACCGCTGACTCTGTTCATACTGTGGATCTAGCCGGCTTAGGTTCAATTACAGTCGATAACATTACAACTGATGATATTATCAACGCAGCTGAGGCTGGCGGCAATATAACAGTCACCGGAACAATTGGTGGAGAGCTTGAAGCTGGCGATCCGGTAACCTTCACTGTTAATAGCGCGAACTACACTGGTACTGTTGATGCTGGCGGAACCACCTGGACATCTGTCCCTGTACTAGGCTCTGACCTTGCTGCTGATACCGAATTTACTGTTACTGCTGCTGGTACCGATACTGCGGGGAACCCAATTAGTGCAACCGCTGACTCTGTTCATACTGTGGATCTAGCCGGCTTAGGTTCAATTACAGTCGATAACATTACAACTGATGATATTATCAACGCAGCTGAGGCTGGCGGCAATATAACAGTCACCGGAACAATTGGTGGAGAGCTTGAAGCTGGCGATCCGGTAACCTTCACTGTTAATAGCGCGAACTACACTGGTACTGTTGATGCTGGCGGAACCACCTGGACTTCGGTTCCTGTACTAGGCTCTGACCTTGCTGCTGACACAGAATTTACAGTTACTGCTACTGGTACCGATACTGCTGGGAACCCAATCAGCGCAGATGGTGACTCTGTTCACACTGTTGATCTGGCTGGCGAAGGTTCAATTACAGTCGATAACATTACAACTGATGATATCGTTAACGCATCTGAAGCTGGTGGAAATATAACAGTCACCGGTACCATCGGTGGTGAACTTGCAGCTGGCGATCCAGTAACATTTACCGTTAATGGTAATAACTATACTGGTACTGTTGATGCGAATGGAACCACCTGGACTTCAGTGCCTGTTGCAGGTTCCGACCTTGCTGCTGATACTGATTTTACTGCCACTGCGACTGGTACTGACGCTGCTGGCAACCCAATAAGCGCAGATGGTGACTCTGTTCACACTGTTGATCTGGCTGGCGAAGGCTCAATTACAGTCGATAACATTACAACTGATGATATCGTTAACGCATCTGAAGCTGGTGGAAATATAACAGTCACCGGTACCATCGGTGGTGAACTTGCAGCTGGCGATCCAGTAACCTTTACCGTTAATGGTAATAACTATACTGGTACCGTTGATGCCGGTGGCACCACCTGGACCTCTGTTCCAGTACTAGGCTCTGATCTCGTGGCTGACACAGAATTTACAGTTACTGCTACTGGTACCGATACTGCTGGGAACCCAATCAGCGCAGATGGTGACTCTGTTCATACTGTTGATCTGGCTGGCGAAGGTTCAATTACAGTCGATAACATAACTACTGATGATATCGTTAACGCATCTGAGGCTGGCGGCAATATAACAATCACAGGAA
>JBLHNA010000021.1:0-86891 GCA_047619065.1 Desulforhopalus sp. | reverse complement strand
TTCTCCCAAAAATGAGAAAAGGAACTCTGACACTGTGCTATTAGGAATATAAGCAGTGTCAGAGCCACAAGCTATGGGCTTGCGTTAACCTTGAAAGGAATTGAGCTCTGGCGTCACGGATTCAGGAATATGTTTGCAATTATGATTTTAGCCGAACTGTTGCCACCCCTCTAGAAGAGCTGCTTGGCATAGAACAACAGGTTCCAGTAAAAGGAATTATCAAGCTCAGTGAGATGGCTCAACTTATTGATATGGTAGATAACAACAGAATCGTAAAGTTCAGTAATTACAAGCGCTCTCCCATATATATCAAGGACGAAGAGCTTCAGTTTGTAGACAAACTGATCGATGACGGCATCATCAACCATCTGTTGTACTATGAGGGGTATAGCCCAGCCATGCGTGGCATCTTCCCTAGTAATTTATTTCGTGCCGAGCTTCTCAAGGCGATAAAGTACCCTGAGATCAGTTATCGTAAATTTTGCACAGAAGAATATCTTGGCCTCGACCGAAAGCAGAATCGTGTTTTTACCGGTCTTTCACTGAGTAAAAAGGAGATGATAGATCATACTCAGCTCTGCAAATTTCGAAGTTCACTCTCCTTTGTTCAGCAGGTGAACCTCTTGGTGTACATTCTTCATCATTTCTTCCAATCCGGGCTTCTTGGTGACAGTATTCTGCATGGAATTGATTCTACCGAACTGGCGTGTGATTGCAGACTCCCATTGGTTAGTTTGAATATCAGAGGGAAAAAAATACGCATCTACAATGATCTTGACTGTGACTGCGGAAAACGACGTAATAAGCGCGACAAATCGGTATACGTTGTTGGTTACCGTCTTCACACCCTGACCGCCATTGATGCCAAAACAGGTCACAGCTTCCCCCTTGTTTCCCTATTGGCACCAGCTAATCATCATGATAGTCATTTTCTCCCATTTTTGGTCAATCTGGCACAGGCAATGGGTCTCGAATTCCAACTCATTACTGCTGATGAAGCCTACCATGATAAAGATGGTTCTTTGTTTGACAAAACAGGGGTAATCGTGACAACGCCACCAGCATCAAAGGTGTTGTTACCGGAAAATACCGATGCCAATACCGGCGCAGTTTTTTATAATGATGAATGTTCTACTCCTATGCTTCATATAGGTATCGAAGATCAAAAACACGAATACAAATGCAGTGCCCTGTCAGGACAATGTCAATTCGTCGGCTCCTGCTCACAATATCGTTTCATACCACTTGATGGCGGCTTGTTTCAACGCATACCTTGTCATACTGAACTTATACAACAGGCTCATGATATCAGAAAGAACTGTGAAAGACCCTTTAATCTCCTGAAAAATCAAACTGGTCTTGAAACTGTTCGGGTACGTAGCCAGCGTGCGACTATGGCTCGATGCACACTGAGCAGTATCGCAGTCTTATTGATAGAAATGGCAGGAAAACGGAAAAAGCAATGTGATGGCAAACCACAACAGTTACAAATGTTTGAAGAACAAAAGGCAGCTTAATAATGCAAAACACCTGACATTGTAAAAATACACAGAAAACAGTTATTCGAGTACTCAGAGTTGTTGTGGCTGCTGTTCATCTACCGATAAAAGATAGGGGCTGCCTGAAAGAAGGCCAAAAGCTCATCAAAAAACATCGGTTAGTAGCGTATAGTTGGCAGTGGCATTGAGGAGTATCGAAAAAATGCTGATTTAGCATTCAAGGGAAACTGGAAACGGGCTTCAAGACAATACTTTTCAACACCTTTTCATTGAATTAATTTTCAATATTTTGAGAAAAAAAATGAAAAACACTAAATACGTCATCATTTCACCTTGTAGAAATGAAGAAAAATTTATGCGACAAACATTGGACAGTGTTATTAAACAGTCCATACAACCAGCACTTTGGGTAATAGTAGATGACGGTTCTACAGACTCTACTCCTGATATCCTTGCAGAATACGAAGCGAACAATTCTTTTATTTCGATTGTTCGCCGCACTAACAGAGGTCACCGCAGTGTTGGCCCTGGAGTGATTGAAGCCTTTTACGAAGGCTTTGCAACAATCAAGCTCCAAGAATTTGATTATATCTGTAAACTCGACTTAGACTTGATTGTTCCACCTCAATATTTTGAGCAACTTATGCTCAGAATGGAGAACAATCCTCGCTTAGGGAACTGTAGTGGTAAACCCTATTATATTGACCAAACAACTCAAGAGTTAATAAGTGAATACTGTGGCGATGAAAATGCTATTGGTGCCAGCAAATTTTACAGAGTGGCTTGCTTTAAACAAATTGGAGGTTTTGTACGTCAAGTTATGTGGGATGGTATTGATGGTCACCGCTGTAGAATGCTCGGCTGGATAGCTTGCAGTTGGGATGAACCGGAATTACGGTTTATCCATTTACGGCCAATGGGCTCGAGTCATAAAGGCATTTTAACTGGGCGTATGCGACATGGATTTGGTCAGTATTATATGGGAACCAGCTTCTTTTATATGACGATATCATCTTTATACAGGATGCTTCGCCCTCCATACATGCTTGGTGGATTGGCGATGTGGTGGGGATATGTTCGTAGTTTTTTGATCAGAGAAGAACGTTTAAGTGACCCTCCATTCCAATCATTTTTACGAAAATACCAATGGAGTTGTCTAGTAAAAGGGAAAAATAAAGCTACTCAATCAATTAATGAACAGCAGGTGCGATATTGGAATAACAACGCTAAGAGCCCCTACTCTTCAACGATTAACTAACCCACTGTCCATGCTAAACAATCAGAAATCCCCGACATAAAGGTAACATATTGAAAACAAGGCAATAGTTTAAATTGTCCTTCGTAAACATTTTCGATGCAATACTAAACACAACATAATTGAATATATAAGGTATTTACAATAACATAAACTCATATAAAAGCAATTTCTTCATTTGACAGCCTGTAATAATCGGGGTGCGATTTCTCCATGTATTTTAAGTCACTTACATAAATGTAAGCATACATATTATAAATATGTTTCTATCACACATCCATAATTTTCGTACTATAGCAATAGTATTTATAGTTGGTAATCATTCTCTGTGGTGGCTATTTGACTGGGGTCAAAGTCCATTTAAACTAGATGTACTAAATGATATTTTTGCAAACTCTACCATCCTCTTTGTCTTTATTGCAGGGTATCTTTTCCAGCTTTTATCTGGCAAATATAACTACAAAGAATACCTCAAGAAAAAAATTAAAAATGTTATTTTTCCATTTTTAATTGTTTCTATCCCGGCACTGATATACTCAATCTTTTTTGTTGATTTAGAATCGAAATACACTATCCTAGAGAATTCCGGGTTGGTATTCAAAATTTTATGGCTATATCTTAATAGCGGAGTTCATATCAATGCAGCTCTTTGGTTTATACCTATGATAGCTGTCTATTTTATTATTTCGCCACTCTTTTATTTGATTATTAAAAAACCTTGTCTATACTCTATACTGCTAATTCTCATACCTTTATCCCTGTTGTGTCATCGTCCACCGGTAGGTCCATCAGTTACACTACATTTTGCAATTTATTTTTTATCTGTATACATACTTGGCATGCTTACTAGTCAGTATCGCTTAACCATTGAACCATTCTTAGAAAAACATATTCCCTTTTTTCTAATTGCTTTTTTTGTTTTATTGATCGGAGGTATTTTCCTATCCGACCACCATGGTAATTATATTTCAGCCTCTTTTTTCTCTTTTGGCAACGGTATTATCGATTTATCATACATACAAAAGATAACACTTTGTTTCTTACTTTTAGGGTGCTTACGAAAATATGACAAACTAATACCACATTCTTTATCCTATTTAGCAGATTATAGTTTTTCTATTTATTTTATCCATCTCTATGTTTTTTTTAGTTTAAGTTTATTGATGAATTGGAGAAGGTTTGATGGCAGTGTCCTTCTTGTCATATTTAGCTTTATCTTGAATATTTTTATATGTATCATTTTTACAAAAGTCGTGAAAATAATATTTGGGAAATACAGTAGGATGGTGATTGGAAGTTAACCGCCCCACTTTGTGGTAAGAAAATTTTAATGTGTATATTTACAGAATGTTTCGGCTACACCATTTGCTATTATGGCATTACTTCTTTTCATTTTGTCTTGTTTCATATTGTAAGCTTTACTGCATGTCCTGGATATTTTTTATACCCATAGCATATATTTGCTGTTTATTTGGCTCAGGACGAAACTCCTTGATGGCTATACAGGGGTGGTGCAGACCGATGGCTATGTTGCCTACGATTTTCTTGATACCGAGACAGATATTTGTCATCTCGGCTGCCTGGCTCATGCTCGCAGGAAGTTTATCAAAAACCTCTATCGAGTTGAAAATAAGATAGCGGCCCTGTCACCTCAAGAAAGAATAGAAATACGTAACCTTGAGGCAAAACCGATCCTTGATAAAATGTACAACTGACTCGTCAAAAAATCCAACTAGGTTACCCAGGGAAGTTTACTTAGTTTTACAGGTACCCCCGAAGGAGCACAAGCCAGTAGAACCTTTTACTCTCTCATCGAATCAGCCAAGGCCAATGTTTTTGAGCCTCATCGATATCTCAGATATATTTTTGAAAAACTCCCCTTTGTAACTTCAAACGAAGATTATATTAAAGTGCTTCCAAGTCACCTGTCTCCTGCTGAGCATGAAACCGTCTCTCAGGTGAGCCGCGTTTAAAGATGGAGCATAGTTGAGGTGCTGATTCGGGGTGTTTTGGGTGTACTTGCTGCAACGCTTACTTTCTTAATACATTTGGCCATACCGTCAATCGTAAGCGAGTACAAGGCCTGATGCGAAGTATCGGTTTGGCAGGCATGGAGGCAGAGTTCTGTGTTGATTGTTTGGAGAAAACTTTGCACGAGTATGGGAAAACGAAGATATTTAACAGTGACCAAACAAATGATGTGCCTGGTATCCTCGATCCAATACACCTGTTTGGCCAGGTTTGATAATTTTACTAACGAAGGGCCCTTCTGCTTTTCTGCCTTCTGTCAAAAACAGTTTGCGGGGGACACCATGGTTGAGATCAAAGCCTAAATGTAGCTTAACCTTTTTGAATTTGATCGGTATTTCAACCCAGTGTATGGAAAGTACAGAGACAATAAGAGATCCATCTGTAGCAACAAGGTCACCAGCTCGTTATACTGGGAAGGCCAAGTTTCTGCAATTCAGTAAATACGGTAAGAAGTCGCTCAACCCCACGGTCATTTACTATATCAAAGAAAGTCGAATGTTTAATTCCACCAGCGGGGGCGACGAATTGTCTGGCATAGTCATCTTCTTGCAGAGCTTGGATCAACTCTGTAGCAGAGGACAATTCTTGAAGATGGTAATATGTGAGAATGTTAAGCAATTCTTCGGTGTTCATAGCCAGGGGTTTATTCGATCTTGATTTAAGTGGTGGTATCTTAGACAATACTTAGTTTAGAGGATTAAGAAGCTGCTTTTGTGTCGGTGCAATATGCCAAACAGTTAAATATATTATGCTTTTACATGCAAATGTCTAACCGGATACTACTGAAATGTTTCAACGAAACAAAACACCTGTGATAACTGAATTTTGACACCTGCTTTTAAAAAAAACACACTAAGAAAGAATATTTTCCTAGGATAGGTTCACAACTCAAAGTGTCTATCGAATCGCCAAGACAATTAATGAGAAATGCATTAAATAAGTAATTTGTATAGTTGTTTAAATCTTGACTTCATCTTATCGATATCCCAATTTTCTCTGACCTTCTCCCCAGCATTTCTCCCGATGCCATATGCAATAGTTGGTTTTTCAAAGAGATAACAAATTCTTTGTGCTAAATCCAGCCAATCTCCAGGATCAATCAGAAGGCCGCTTTCATTATGCGTAATAACCTCCGGAATTGCTCCAACTCGAGTTGAAATAACAGGTTTCCATGCAGCCATCCCCTCAAGAACACTAATAGGCATGTTCTCGCCATAAGATGGCAGTATCACCACTCCAGCAGAACCAAGTAATTCTAGCTTATCAACGCCAAAAACTGGACCTAAAAAGTGGATATTTGCACTGAGGTTATTTCCCTCAGCCAACTCCTGAAGTGCAATGGTTGCCCCTATGTCCTCGTCGAGGCCAGCAAAATAAAATTGTACAGCAGGGAATTTCTGCAACACCTGAGGAATAGCTTTCAGCACATCGTAATGCCCTTTTCTTTTCCCTAGGCTACCGAGTAACACAACAGAGTAGTTAATAACCTTTGGATTCTGAACACTATATGTACTCAACTCATCACAATTAATCGGATTGGGAACTATATGTATTTTATCCCTCTCTACGAGTTTGGCCAGAAATTCCTGCCAATACACAGACAATGCAACTATCACATCAGCCCGCCTCAGAATAAAACGAACTAGCGCTTTTACCAACGGATTATATTGCTCATAAATAGTATCAAAACTGCCACCATGAAGATGGTATATCGTTTTAATTCCCATAATTTTGCAGGTGATTAGACAGAGGGAGTGTTTCCAGAAATCAGTTCTGCTGCAAAAATGAATATGTGCAATTGACGGTCGGATTTTTAGTATATTTTTAAAACATTTGATT
Source organism: Desulforhopalus sp. (assembly GCA_047619065.1). Classification (GTDB taxonomy): domain Bacteria; phylum Desulfobacterota; class Desulfobulbia; order Desulfobulbales; family Desulfocapsaceae; genus Desulforhopalus_A. The sequence continues at coordinate 80,267 of JBLHNA010000021.1, read as the reverse complement.
GGAAGTGATAGAGCAAAAAACAATTTGGAAAACAGATTTCTTTTGACTGCAGGATCACGATAGGTATCAAAAAAAGAGAAATCATATGATTTAGAAAGGTCAGACTTTACTAACGTATCAATAACGTTCTCAATCCCTCCCAAATAAGGAGGTGCACCTATAGATGAAATGATGATGACTTTGATTTTCGATATGTGCATATAAGTAGGTATTCGCTAAATATTCTTATAAAAGTCGTCTCAACTCCGCAAGTCCGAGGAGACGTTCCACGTCAGAATGTAATGTAAGATCGCCACCACAAAAATCCTTCCAGCACGCCTCAATGGCTTGTTGCTCAAAAACGTCCTTTGGCAACAAGGAGGAATCAAATATTCTCTCTTCAATTCGTTTTTTCCATTGATCATTACCAGCATAGAGTAGAGGAAGATGTGGCCATGAAGCCGTGGTCTGGTAGGAATTAGAGAATAATTTACGACGTATTTTACCTAAACTAGGCTTTATTACCTCAGCCAGGGAATGTAATTGGCCAGGAAAATGAAGAGGAATTAGTGAATTTGCATTGGGGACCCAGGCTGCTTTAGGCAATATTTTGTGCACGACTTTCGAACCAAGATTTTTACTATTACGAATATTCGACGGCATGGTCTCAAGGAGTTTATGTAACTCATTGTCAAACATCAAGTTCCTTTCCGGACCAGCACTCCTGACATCATTAAACATCTGAAATGTCGGAAGGCACTGTGTAGTCTGCCAGCGAAAAAAGAAATCTCCTACAATTTGTGGATCTTTAGACACCCCCGTAACTCGCCTGTAACGACAACGAATATTCTCATCGAGTTGTTTTTCCGCTTCGACACGGAAATCATTATTTAATAAACTCAGGCTTCTTAAACGATTTTCTGGCCGATAATTTGCCAGAGGCAGTGTATCAAATTCAGAGACAAACTCTTCTTCTGTCCACAATTGCGTTCTTTTTTCAGGTAAAGAAATAAAAACCTTACTGAAAGCTTCACTTAAATCACCAAGAATCGCAGCGTCTACTCCATATTCTTTTTGTAACCGTAAATAAGCCTCACTAAAGTGCGAGTGGTTCCATGAAAACATCCCATTTGAACTATACATTGCGTTTTCTATAACTCGTAAATACCACTCGTCATCGCGAAGAATTATCTTATGTCTACATTCAAAGGCTTTAGCAACTGCAGTAGCAATTTTAACCTCAAGGTTATAGGAGTCACCAAGAGTGCAAAGTAAAGGAGAACCTCCAGCAGCAATAAGTGCTGCTCCAACAAGGCGCGAGTCAACCCCACCACTAAGAAAAAGCACTGGATTCTCTGTTGTTTTTAGTAATCTTGAGGCAGAATTTACTAGACTTTCAGATACACATTTCGCCCAAAATGCCACGGAATGCCCTTCATCAGCAACATGTTCAAAATTATACCATGTCTCCTCTTCACTCTGTTGCCCCGGTGAAGACTTTACTATTGTTCCTTCTTTCTGGCACTCAACACCCGCAAATAACGACTGAGTGGGTGTAACCTGATTTGCATACAACAAGTAGCTCGCTAGTGATCCAGGAGAATAACTCTCCAGGTTTGCATGTCTGGCAACAGCAACCGCATGGGATGATATTCTCAGTTCATTATCTTTTCTGCTTACCCATAACGGTCGAGACGCTAAACGATCAGTGATTGTCCAAGTAGTCATCTCATTAATAGAAACATACAAAAAACTAAAACTTCCGTTTATGCTATCAACAAGAGTCTGGACCTCATCCATTGAACACTTTTTTTCGATATAACGGTGCAGTTCTTCACACGCAGCCTGCTGCGAAGAAGAGGGTGGTAATATTTCAGTTTCAGTAAAATAACCATTCATAATCAGTAATGACTGTTCTTTTTTTAGTGATATATATATATCACTTTTCAAGGCAGCATTTCCCCAGATTGATAAACTAATATGAGGCGATAACTCTAACTGATCAGCTGTTAGCTGAGAAAATGAATGAGGCAGAGAAGGCTGACAATGTGAAAGAGGTGTAGCAGATGAATGTAGTAGGAATCCTTGCATAGGTTTGTACTAAAAAGATTTGAGATTTAAAATTGACGATAAAGAATGAGTATTTAAAATACTATTATTATTTGATAACCAATTATTTATCATGTCAGCCCATTTTAATTTCAGGGTCAACTGCCCCCAGCACTCTTTTGCATCCTCACTGCGCGCACGGTATAGTTCTAAATCATGACAAATCATTAGTACTTTTTCAGCTAATTGGTCAGAGCGTTTTTCTTCGAAAAATTCCACTGCTCCACTAGCAGGTAATCTTCCAACAAACATAGGGTGATCAGAAACGACTAAGGGTGTCTGAACTAACATACTTTCCATAATCGTCATTGGAAGGCCCTCAGGATAAGAATGATGACTTGGAACAATAACAACATCTGCAATATTCATTTCAGCTAATACCTGCTTATGTGTAATATTGCCAAGTAGCTTTATATTTTCTTCTATATCAAGAGATTGTGCAATGCTTACAATTTTCTTTTCATCTCCTGTTCCAGCAATTCTTAAATCAACAGACCTACCTTTATTAGTTATGTGAGACACCGCTTTAACAATATCAAAAACACCCTTCTTTTCTGTTAAGTTGCCTGCAAAAAACAACTGTATAGTGCTAGTTGTTAAATTAGGATTAACATGAGGAGTCCAGTTGTCTGGATTATCATCATGTTCCCAGTCATAGGGCAAGACACAACCTGGCTGCAATCCTAAGTTAAGCAACGATTTTGAGGCATTAATTTGATGATTCGCAACCCACTTTATATGCGCTGCACAAAGTTCTCTAGTCAAGATTTTTTGCTTTATCCAAGATCGAACACCTACTTTTTCATCAAAGGAATCTGCAAACACAGGAAACACAGAAATTTTTTTTTTGCGTAAGAACTTTAATATTCGCCAATCAGGCATTCGCAATACTACACGATCAGGGTTAAACTCTTCAATTTTCTGAAATGTTTGTTTATGGCGTTGTGATGTAGCCTTGTCTATTCCTGAAGCAGTCAAGTTTCTTTCCAAAACCCGCTCATAATCATTGTCAACTAGTGTAGTTAACACGCTAACTTCCAATCCTTTTCTTGCTTGATCAACTACTGTTTTGACAGAATAACATTGGCCATAATAATTTTCTTCGCCATTATTGGTATACAACCGATCATAAGCTTCTGCAAAATCTCCTGCATACTGAACATACATAACTCTCATAAGGAACTGAACCTTTTAATCTTCAAACACTCGTAATTTGCGATCATTAAATAACCACTAAATGGAAGTTTATTGCAAAAAGCAGAAATCACCAAATCATCGGATTAATTTTCACACCTTATATTTGTAAAAGCTACTCTGATCAATTTACCTGAAATGCCCCAACATCATTAACTCCCCACCTACTTGAGCCATTAAAATCATCAAAAACTGGAACACTACTATCCCCAACATTATCAATTGCTCTTGCCGGGGTATAAGATAAATCTCGCAAAATTGTTGGAATAGAGGCACCATCTACAAAGCCTGGGTCATCTGTCATAATATTGTTGTTTAGTACTGCCTTACCTGAATTGTCAACAATAATAGTCTTTGAGGGCTCACTAGGAAAAGAAATATAATTATTTTTAATTACTATGTCGTCAACGCCTGAATCAACCTCAACACCAGTCGCAGTGTTCCGAAAGTCGTAATCACCAAAAATAGTATTATTATAAATCTGTATACCCAGAGTTGAAGGAGCATAGGAGTGGTTCACAACATGGATCCCAGAAAAACCACTTGAGACCAAATTTTCATAAGATGAATCAATTACATTGTTTCTGACTGTAAAATACCTTCCGGTAAGCCTAATTCCACGCTCTACAAGCTTGGAGCTATGCTCTCCATACGCAGGAAGAATTTTATTCTTCTCAAATATTATGTCACTTAAACGGGCATCTTGCAATTGATCAGCCGGGCACAGGAAAACAGGCCAAGGCCCAGAACTACCAAAAGTGTTATTAGCAATAACGGAGAATTGAGTGTTAAAGGGGACGTTGAGCTCGTTTCCTGGCCCTACAGGCCCAACTTGATCGTAATCAGGGCCGTGAAATTTTAATCCATGCCGACCATTCGTATTAGTTAAACTAGAGCCTGATATCAAGTTATGATTAATTACTCCCAGATGTGACCACCACACTCTCACCACATGTGTAGTATCGGAATTGTGAACATTGTTCCCAAGAAGAGCAAGTCTGTCTGACCCAACATAAAGACCATAGCTTCCAAAATCTTGGATATCACACGATACAACGAAATTACCAGTAATCTCATCACTCGCTCCTGGTAACCAATGCCCCCAACCAACACCAACACCAAATCCTCTGATTTTCAATCGAAGTGCAAGAAAATTCTTTATATCCGTTGCTCCAGTCGTTACTCCACCAATAGATTTTTCACTAACAAGAGATATATCACTGACTCTAAAATCATTTGATTTATACAAAGTGAAGAAACCATCGCCGCCATCCCCTTGAGTGACCGTTATCACGGGAGAATTTAGACATATCCCATTAACGTCGGGGGCTTCACATGTTCCATAAGCTCCAACTTGAGCGGTTGTAGTTGGGGCCGGAGAACTCCCATATAACCCTGTTGGAGCCGTCCAAGATGACCCTCGATGAAATAAAAGTCTTTCACCAGATTCAGTCCATGACGGCATATCAGACAAATCTGTTGTCGTTATAGTATCAGCACCAGCTGGACAACCAGTAAAATCGCTAGTAGTACTGACACAGGTGGTTTTCGAGCCAGCAAACACATCATTAGGCTCACTCACTGAAATAAAAAAACTTTCAGTGTCGACCACACCAGAAGCATTCCTTATAGTTAACTTTGCTTCGTATTCACCAGCTGTTTCATAAACATGTGCGGCAACAGGGCCCTTATCATACTTTTTAGGCCTACCATTTGTTCCCCATGTCTCATTTTCATTGCCAATGTCCTGAACGTCAAAATCCCAAGAATATTCATAATTATGAAAGGTCCGCTTAGTGGCCGTACTTTCCTCTAATCCAGCGATGAAGGACACACTTAATGGTGCAACACCCTCCTTCCTCGACACTTCACGGGGGATAGCATAATTCCAATCTGGAGTTTCTACTGTTTGTGGTGCTCCCAAGCCCAGTTGCCAATTCCTAGGAATTTCTTCCGCAAAAACAGTTTCAGAGCCCACACACACACACATTATTAGAAAGATGAGCCTTAACATGATCAATACCTCTAATTACTTTTTTTGATAAGCTAATAAATTACAGCTACAACAATAAACAGTCCCATAAGACTCACAAGTCAATACACTTTGCTAAATATATTTCTTGATTTTTCATTGCATCTCAAGCGCCCAACCATGATCTTATAGGACAGTATTTGACACGTCCATATAGAATGGTCTCATCTTCATAGAAGAAAGTCAATTGAAAGTACTAACAGAGGCTTTTAAAGCGAAGTCACCTATAAACAAAAGCCACACAACATCAACCCGATAGTTGAAAATATTTTCAATCGTGGACCACTTTCACATTATCCAGACGAGTAGGTTTATTTATCTTAAATTTTCTAACCATCCTTTCATATAATATCTGGCTAGAAAGAATCCCAACAAATGCCATATTTTCCTTAAATCCCTGCATCTTCTTCTTCCGACACTTTCCTAATAATTTTTCAACAGCACCAAACTTAAACAACCCAGCGTTCCTAACAGATGACTCCGATAAATAGTATTGTAAATACTCTGGCTCTTTATTGCCAAAAAAACTCATTATGTCTGGAGCCATGTATGGTTGTTTTTTTCGTTCTACTATATCTTTTGGTAGAATATCTGCGAAAGCTTTTTTCAGAATATACTTTTCCTTCAAGGCTTTCATTTTCAATTTTACGGGGATACGGCCTGCATATTCAACAACACGGTGATCGAGAAAGGGAAATCTCCCTTCTACAGAGTTGGCCATTGCCATACGATCTCCCTGAGAGGAAAGGAGATAATTTCCCATAAGGACTTTACATTCTATATACTGCGCTCTATTAAAAAAATTCTTCCCCTGTAAATTTCTATCGAGATAGGCCAGACTTCCATAAGGATCACAACCATTTTCGATAACATAATCCGTTAGAAATGCATGTGTTCCTGTCGTCGTTTTCCAACGAGGTCGGTGGCTGTAATAAAGGTCATTCAGATCAGCATCAGTATTAAAAAACTTCCGCGCATATTCAGCGGCTCTTGTAGGAGATAACGCAAGATAAGGATACAATTTTTTAAGGAGTTGCGGCCTGAATTCAGAGTTTTCCTGTGCATGAATAAACGCTCTAACCTTCGCCTCTTTAAAGATATCATATCCACCTAGAATTTCATCTGCACCCTCACCTGTCAACACTACTTTGTAGTTATTATCATGCACTAATCTTGAAAGTATAAACAAAGGAGCTGGTGCAGTCCTTAAAATCGGTGTTTCTGTATGCCATATTACGTCCGGAAAAATATCAGCAATATTTCCATAGGAACAGGTTGTTTGTAGATGGTCAGTACCCAAATAATCGACCATTCTATTTTGCTCTTCGGTTTCATCATAGACTGTATCAGCAAATCCGACAGAAAACGTTTTTAGTGGATTATTCGTATAGTGTTTAATTATAGAAGTCACGACAGATGAATCAAGCCCACCACTCAAATACGCACCCACTGGAACATCTGCCCTCAATCTCAGCCGTACGGAATCGATCAACAGATCTCGAAGCCCTTCAGCATACTCTTGCTCAGTACAGACATTTTCAACATCAGGACACATTGGAATATCCCAATAGCACGTAGGCTCACTAATCGCCGAAGCTGACACCTTCATATAATGGCCAGGTAACAGCTGTTTTACTCCTGAGAAGATTGTATCCTCACCCGCTGGACTCCAAAATGTAAAAATTTCAGACAATACTCGTGGGTCGATTTCTCTATTCATCTGTTGATCAACACTAAATAGAGATTTTATTTCAGATGCGAAATAAAAAGAACCATTATGGACAGTGTAGAACAATGGCCGAATACCCATTCTATCCCGGGCAAGGAAAAGAGATTTTTTTTGATTGTCAAAAATTGCTAGAGCGAATTGACCATTAAGATCAGCTAGACAATGTTCACCTTTTTCCTCATAAAGATGGAGAATAACCTCCGTGTCTGAATGAGTGGTAAAAACATGCCCTCTACTAAGAAGTTCTTCACGAAGCTCTGGATAGTTAAATATTTCGCCGTTAAAAACGATCCACAATGTGCGATCTTCGTTTGTTATAGGCTGCCACCCAGACTCCAGATCTACAATAGACAATCTGGCGTGTGCAAGTCCGACTCCTTCTCCAAGAAAAAAACCATACCCATCAGGTCCTCGATGGGTCATGGGATAAATCATCTGTTCTAAGGTGTGCCGACCATTTCTTTGTTTTGTCGTTAACTGGTAGAATCCGGCTATTCCACACATTTTAATCCAAGTACTTGTATTCTATGATCTAATAGCATTAAATATATCTCCAGAAAAGAAACCGACAGCCAATACCAGCCAAAAGTTCTGAATCAGAATCAGTTATCAACAATTTATTAATCATTAAAACTGTCATCTCAACGCATTCCGCTCTGCCTCTTCTGCAGAACCAGCAGTAGTCACCTTGAACATCACCAGAATATACTGTAAAAGCAAAATGACACTCCGTATTTTCGTCTAAACCAACTATCCTAAAGAACGTAGATTGTCGATATCTATAGGCTGAAACCCCCCATCAGCAGATGATCCCATCGAACAACACAGAAGCTACACCACCCTCCACTAAAAAGATAAATATTTTTACCATTATTGTTATCTCACCGCAATTGATCATTTTCCTAACCAATAAAAGCAAAAACACATCTAAACATTACGAACCAACAGCCCCAACCTTTTTTCCAGCGATAATATTTACAACACCGTGTTAACGACTTAGACCCTCTTTACTCATCATTCAACAACAGTGTGTTAATAATATTAATAATACTTTTAACCTTTTTACCGCGTAAGAACTTCTTGTATTCATCATCTGTCAGGACTGCAATAGTTTGGTTAGCTTCAGTCGTAGCCCCCCTACCATCCTCGACGAGAAGAAGTACAGAGAAAACCCCTGTAGTTGTATAGACATGCTCCACTAGAACACCAGAAGCAACAGCACCATCTCCAAAAGCCCAACTATAGCTCAGGCTATCTCCATCAGGATCACTGGAACCAGAAGCATTAAACTCAACAGTTAATGGCGCAGCTCCCACGGTTGAAGTTTCCGTAAATACGGCAATTGGCTCTGTATTTTCTTCTGCAACAGGAGCTCTTGCTGTAACAAATGTTACGCCCTCACCCGAGTAGCCACCGCTATCGGTCACTTTAAGGGCAACCATATACGTCCCTGTCTGACTGAAAAAGTGTTCAACAGACCTACCATATTGTTTTTCACTTCCATCTCCGAAATCCCACTCATAAGAATCGATAGTAACGCCGGGATCACATGTTGAACTCCCACCATTAAAGACAGAGATAAAAGGTACAATTCCTTCGTCATAATCTACTTCAACAACCGCCGTTGGTGGAGTTGTGGGTGCTGTGGTCGTTTCAGAAACATTAATATCTATTGATTCCTGTACAGATAAACCATTCTCATCAGTAACAGAGAGAGTCGCTATATATATACCAGCAGAATCGTAACGGTGAATAACAGTTGCACCTTCTCCGACCTCTCCGTCCCCAAAGTTCCAGGAATACGTAGTAACTGAACCAGTAGAATCACCGCCATTAAAACTAACAGTCAGAGGTACCTCTCCTGTCTGCATATCAACACTTAAAACGGCTGATAGTGGGGCTGTAGTGCCACCACTACTCTCTGGAAATACTGTGATTATATCTGTATAGCCACTTTCATCACTACCATTGTACGCAGTCAGCGCAAAATGGTAGGTGGTATTATCTTCAAGACCTGTAACTGTAAAACTTGTTACCTTACCAAGATCAATTGCCGATATACCTTCTGACGCATCCATCCCATCAAATGGCGGGCCAGCTATCCCTCCCTTTTTATAATGCAGTTTATACCCTTCTACAGGTTCTGCATTAGCAGACCAGCTAAAGGAATAGCTCTTGTCTCCAACAACAGGTCCATCACTACTTACCGCAATCCCAATGATCTTTTTGGCTGTCTGTCCTGCTGTATCCGTTACCGTAAGTATTGCTGTATAATTTCCCAAAGAACTATAGACATGATCCACCGCCGGCCCGGAACCTGCTGAGCTACTGTCACCAAAGTCCCAACTATATGTAGCAATTTCCCCAGTGGAGGCCGAGCCATCAAAGCTGACAGAGAGCGGAGCCGTCCCCGATATTACCGACGCTGAAATTGACGCAACAGGAGGATTCGGCAGTGTGACTTCTGTAACCGTTATAACGACACTAACCTCTTCAGAAGTGCCATTACTGTCTTCAACCGTGAGAGTTGCTATATACTCACCCGCAGCATTGTAAACATGGTTAATTGAGGAACCGCTACCTGTACTATTATCTCCAAACCCCCAATTATAGGCAGCTATAGGTGGGGCATCGGAGGTCGAACTATTTCCATTAAAACTTACAGTCAAAGGTGCTTCACCTGAGAGTGTAGACGCACTTATTCCTGCAACTGGTAAAGCTGTAGATACTGGCTCGGTAATGGTGATAAGAACACTTGCCTGCTCCATCGCACCCTCGCCATTTTTTACCGTCAATGTCGCTGTGTAACTCCCTGAGTTCTGATAAGTGTGCGAAGAGATTGAACCAGTCCCCGCACCCCCATCCCCATAAGCCCATGAATAGTCAGTAATCGAGCCAGTGGAACCACCACCATTAAAACCTACAGTCAGAGGTGCCTCACCCGTCTGACGATCAACACTTATAACGGCTAATAGTGGGTCGGCAGTTCCACCATTACTCTCTGGAAAGACTGTGATGATATCCGTATAGTCACTTTCATCACTTCCATTGTATGCAGTCAGCGCAAAATGGTAGGTGATGTTATCCTCTAGACCACTGACAGTGAAACTTGTCACTTTACCCAGATCAATTGCAGATATGCCTTCTGCAGCATCTGTCCCATCAAATGGCGGACCAGCTATCCCGCCCTTTTTATAATGCAGTTTATATCCTTCTACAGGTTCTGCATTAGCAGACCAGCTAAAGGAATAGCTCTTGTCTCCAACAACAGGTCCATCACTACTTACTGCAATCCCAATGATCTTTTGGGCTGTCTGTCCTGCTGTATCCGTTACCGTAAGTATTGCTGTATAATTTCCTGTAGAACTATAGACATGATCCACCGCCATCCCGGAACCTGCTGAGCTACTGTCACCAAAGTCCCAACTATATGTAGCAATTTCCCCAGTGGAGGCGGAGCCATCAAAGCTGACAGAGAGCGGAGCCGTCCCCGATATTACCGACGCTGAAATTGACGCAACAGGAGAATTCGGCAGTGTGACTTCTGTAACCGTTATAACGACACTAACCTCTTCAGAAGTGCCATTACTGTCTTCAACCGTGAGAGTTGCTATATACTCACCCGCAGCATTGTAAACATGGTTAACTGAGGAACCGCTACCTGTACTATTATCTCCAAACCCCCAATTATAGGCAGCTATAGGTGGGGCATCGGAGGTCGAACTATTTCCATTGAAACTTAAGGTCAAAGGTGCTTCACCTGACAGCGTAGACGCACTTATTGCTGCAACTGGTAAGGTTGATAATGGGTCAGTAGTACTACCATCATTATCAGGAAATACTGTGATTATATCTGTATAGTCACTTTCATCACTTCCAATGTATGCAATCAGCGCAAAATGGTAGGTGGTGTTATCCTCAAGACCAGTAATTGTAAAATTTGTTACTTTACCAAGATCAATTGCCGATACCCCTTCTGACGCATCTGTGCCATCAAAAGGAGGACCTGCAGTCCCGCCCTTCTTATAATGCAGTTTATATCCTTCAACAGGTTCTGTATTGGCAGACCAGCTAAACGAATAGTCTTTAGCAAATACGGCATCGACCCCAAAACAGAAGAAAAAAACTGTAAATAGGATGGTAAACAATACTCTATCAGTTTTGCACATCTTCATATCACCCTTCCACATGGCCAAGAAATCTCACCATGTTCTAACACCGGTCAAGTAGTCCATTGCTATCATCCTCTCTCATTGTCACTGCAAATTCTTAGAGACGGCCCAGTCTAACCAACCACTTTGCTTCTCTGAGAAATCGGCCTGCCTGCGCTCTAAAAATTTATCCAACTCTTGCTTAGAGTTAAACTTCACTGAATAATAACCTTTGGCAAAAGCGCTACGACCTGAAAATTTCAAACCACCTTTACTATCAACTTCTAAAATAAGATCATGATTCCTGTATACTTTAGAGCCATCAACAACCTCTTCAATGCCATAAGTCGATTGATGAATATATCGATATGTGACACCAGTTAGCACCACAAGCATAACCATACAGACTCCAACTCCAACTCGGGTTATTGCTGTGTTAAATTGGGGAGAAAATAATTCCTTTATGGTTAAAGGAATTCGTATAGGTAATTCTCGCTCAATATCTGAGTGTTTGGCCAACAAAGGTTGAATCACCATTCCTGTGTAATCTTCTAGATTGGTTATCGCCTCCTCATCACAAGGATCGGCCATCGCCATTTCGAGGATGTTATTCTCCTTACTAGCCAGCGGTATGACATCATACTTTCGACATAAATAGCGTGGAACCAGCCCCGACACCTGTGAGGAAAAACTAGTAGAAATATCACAAATCTGCAGACCCAGTTGATCAGATAGAGTTTCAGCGAGCTGGTCTGCTGTAATGAGTTTCATACGAACCAAAACATGTCCTAACCTTCTGTTTCCGCCTGCTTGAATCCGCAAAGCCTGATCAACATCCCTTTGCTCAACGTGCCCCTCTTGGATCAAGATTTCACCTAACCGCTGCTTATTTGCCATAAGATAATCTCCAAACTTCTATAAAAGTCCTTCCTGTTCAAACACATTTAAAAGACGCCACTCAGACATTACAACCACTACTCCATTACACACAGGTCTAATTTAGCAATGTCATTTCAAGGAAAAATGCCACGATACTTACTAACCAGCGATATAAGCTAAACTCAGTTAAACGTGTCATAAAAAATTAATGCTTATAAACATTATAGGGGCAAAATAACCAAATAATCAAGGCAGACGATAAAATAATTCATGCCATAAAAGCTATATCCTGAGATCAATGATCTATTGGGAATTCTCTAATGCTAGGAAGTCTGCTGTATTATTTATATCAATCTCAACCAGTAACGTTTCAAAAAACAAGCTTACGGAACAACAGTAACTGACGACTTTCAGAGACACGCACAAATTTGGAACTCGACTGGCACTGCCCGAGGTGGTTTTGTGAGCGAAGCGAGCGCCTTGGGCACATGTAGGGTATTGGGCTGACGGATCAGCAACAGCATGGATGACCGGGGGGGGAAGCATCTAACATTTTTTTGTAAAGCAACGTTAGCGCAATATGAAAAGAACCGTTAATAAAGTTCTTCATATTGCCAATACTTGCATTAAACAAAGGAATCCACGCAGAAACCTTACGCGATGGGGTAACTTTTTTCAGATGAGTATGCTTTTCCGCAACAGCATTCAGTGCGAGAAGAGCAGCATCTTTATCTCAAATTTAATGAACCAGCAGAGACTAAATCGTGACAGTGCAGACCAGCTGTAATTTGAAGTTGAATGTATATCTTAAACTCAGTCGTTTTTTGTCTTGACTAATGGCCCCACGTCACACTCGATCTATTAGCGTCTGTCCATAAATCGCATATTTACGCGTGTAGTGCCACGCGTTATTTGTAGAAATGTCGCTACCTCGTATGGAATTAAGACGACATCAAGTTGCCTTCTGCTGATAATTAGGTTTTTTTTCTTAAAAGTGCTATATCCAGACACACCTCTCCTCCTGGAGGCAAACAAGAGCGATCAGGCCAGTTTCTTACGGGCTATTGTCAATAAATTTGCCGAAACGATTGACGCCAACACATAACTCTTGAATAAGTCAATTCCTTTCCATGTACACCTGCTCAAGCCTAGGCTGCGCTTTAACCAAGATATATCCGATTCAATACCCGCACGAAATTTTCGCATGCTTTTGTATACTCGCTTGCTCCGACACATATCTTCCTCCGCAAGACCACAGCCTTTTGAAAAGCAGACATCTTTAACGCCATTGAACTTTGCCTTTTCCAAATTTGCATGAAAGGTGAAACCTCCATCAAATTAAGATCTTAGAGGATAACGACCATATATGGTATCCTGTCTGTCGAACATCATCCCCGTCAATTCTGAGTCAGCCGAATTGCCCTCAAGAACCACACAATCAAGAATGAAATTTAAAGAGCTTCCCGTAACACAGATCTTGTGACCACAAGAGGTGTCCCGGCGGTCTTTGCGGATAATATCTGTATGCGATTCAAAGATGGAGACAATCTTTGCCTGGGCCGGGACGGACTCGCCCTCAATTACTCTGCGCTGAGCTTACCTCACGACCTCACGGGCAAAAGGCAGATAGTGGTTTAACTGTTGAATCACATTGACCATCAACGCCTGTTCACTCAAGCTAACCTGCGGATAGGATGCAAGGGCTTTAAACCCTTTCCCGCTATAACCAATTGTGTTCTCTGGGACTTCGACAAGATCCCTGTATGGCTTTGCCCTACCTGCCGCATTTTTTTGGCATTCATTATCTCAATGCTCCGGCGTCGGTGGTCGGTAAAAGAAAAGATTATACCGAATAATACTGTCTTTGCCGTTGTCATAAGGCGGGCCAGGACTCGATTTGCATCAACAAGCAATTCTGAATTGTAAGGAGTATGAATATTTGATTCCACGACAGTGCAGTCTACTCTTATCTTGCGCCTTTTCTCTATTCCTTGCCCCCTTGGGCATAGTTTTAACCAGAATCCTGTTGGGTTGCTCCCAGGTCTCTTCCGACAAAGCCTTTATTCCCTTTTGCAAAGCTGACTTATTGAAGGGTTTACCAAAACCAATCTTGCAAAAACGACTATAAACACGGGAAGCTGACAAATGGAAGACAACCTCCAGGTAACTGTAAACGCCGGTTTGTTTTATAATCGCAGCTCGAACAACTTGTTCTCTGCTAAGCCAAGATCTTGTAGTGCCAAGTTGTATATGCTATTGTTGTTATCGAGTATCTCACTGACCGGCAACACCTCTTTCACCTTGAGGTGGTCAGTAGTTGTCCCTGCAAGAGGGGGGGGGGAGCCGACTCAATATTCCTATATTTCTATCACTGCAGAACCATTAAGCCAACTCATAAGCGTCTAAAAATGCACTCTCCAATTTCAACGACCACCCTTACCTCCATATTTTTTCCAGAAAAATCCTACTAAACCAGTGAACAAAAGCAACGATGAACTCGGTTCAGGAATAGGAGCAACATCTTTTGAGTAAGTGCCAATACTTGTGAACCGCGGATCAAACCAATCCAGCCCACCAGAAACGCATATATCTATACCTATTATATGCTCCAAATCTACGCTATTCCCCCAGCCATGTCCCAGAAAATCAAATTGAGTATTCAAGTTATTAATAGATAAACCATCGTGGACACCCCACTCTTCAGCGGCCTGTTGACTCTTTCCTGAAGCGTCAGTTAACTTCAAATTGACGTGTATAGATCCATTATCAATACTATCCAATCCTAGTAATTCGAATGCCATGCCAGCTTCATCAAGAAAATTAATTACACCAAAATCGGAGTAGCTCAGCCCGGCTGCGCATTCATCGTTGTCAAGAGTGAATAACATAACCCCATCTCGTAAAGTGGCTGCGGCTATACCATTGTCGTACCCTTTTTGCACCCAAGTAGTTCGTTTACCACCAATTGTAGAATTTAATGGCAATCCCTCTTCAGAGAGCTCCACAAGAGGCCTGATTTCCCCTAATGGTGGCTCCCATTCGGAAACAATCCTAAACTCCCCTTGGCTAAAGTCATCAATGATAATTGATGAGAGACTATCAATCACAAAAAATACACACAACGTGAGATAAAAAATAACAGTAAAAGACAGAATTTTTTTCATACTCATCCCCTCTCCTAAAAAGATAATGTTAATTACTATACACTCCTAATCTACAATGCAAATAACGAGCCGTTTTAAGCCTATAAAAACACCCATTAAACATCAAACTTAGGTAATAATAGAATCTCAACCTACTAACAATTTCGGAAAACCGAAAATTCGGTCGACTTACCGGACATCTTAGGCGATACTAAAAATCATATTACTGACTTTGTGACAAGAGCCAAAGTAGTACTATTACCGAGCAATGAAGTTTCGATGTCATCTGTATTATCCAGTTCAGAAAGTTGCGGTCCTGCCTCATTTACATACCGAATACCATCATTGAAAAATTCTATAACATCAAATAGCTGCACATTAACATCAAAATAATTCATGTTAAATCTATTTTGCACAACTGCACTTAGCGCTCTTACTCCTCCACCAGTTGAACCCAGAGGTCCTTCACCCAAAGCGGTAGCAATCGCATAGGTAAGGCCAAGGGCCTCTTGTAATGAAAAGCTTAAAGTTGGAAGGTGAGTGATTTGCTGCGAAATAAATCCAATATCTTGCAAAAATAGACATTATCATTGATAAATCTCACATTACACAAAACACCCAACCAATCTAACTCATTGATTACTTTGACCCTCTCTTGATCATCATATTCTATAAACATATTGCCTCCCAATTAATCACCCTAAACCACGCGAACCCTAACCAAAAACATCACTACGTTTATTGTAATACATTTTTACTATAAATTGCGAACTTAACCACTATAACCAGCATTTTTATATTAATAATTTGAGACGACTTCTCATAAGGTAGGAAATAATCAAATCTTATAAAGACGATTGCTGAGCCTAGAACCTGCCTACGCCAATGCCTTTGCTAAAAACTCAATTTTTCAATTTCAAAACTATTTTATTATAAATACTGTCTCACCAAACCTACCCATAAACTAAGTTAATGTTTCAGTTACTGATCAACCATGGTTGATTAACATGTTTTGATTCTTTTAAATAGAGCACCGTAAATGGTAAGCGACTTAGTAACACCATCTTTTCAGTAGCATTTAGATTTGTTCAAATATGTCGAAATTACCAAAGACGCATACTATGCAAACAGAGAATCCTTCATGCTCATCAGAATCAAAGATTGAATTTTGGCGACAACACATCGAAGACTGTAGTCGCAGCCATCTGTCCCAATATGAATACTGTCGTACCCATGATTTAGCTATTGGAAATAGGAGACTCATTGCAGGTGAAAAGGAACCAATTTGTTTCTATCCACTTACTGTCAATGCAGTCTCACAAACAGCTTCACCCTCAGCTGCTTCAGATTTATCGCTATATCTTGGAAAGGACAAATACCACATAGAGCTTGCAGAGAATTTTTGAGCCAGCACACTCAAACAACTCATTGTTACACTTGAGCAGCTATGATATTCAACTCATCTGGAGTCAGAGTCTATATCGCTCTTGGTACGACCGATATGCGCAAATCAATAAACGGCCTGTCCTTGCTTGTTGAAGAACATTTCGAGTTGGACCTGTTCTCCGAGAGTCTTTTCGCCTTTTGTATTCGTAAACGTGATATTGTGAAAATCCTTTATTGTGTAAACAATGTTTTTTGTATTTGGATGAAGCGGCTGGAGGAGGATATCTTTCGTTGGCCTGATTCCGAAGAGGAAGTCATGGAGGTCAACCGAGAAGCACTTGGCTGGCTTCTGGATAGTCTAGATCTGGATCATGCTCATCAGAGTTTACCCTATACATGTGCTAGCTAAAAAAAAACAATTCAAGCTACTGCTTTGTCGGGATATAAACTGGAAGTAGGAAGTGCAGTATGGTATATTACATTCATGCTTTCAAAGACCTCCACACTACCTGACGACCCTGTCGAGCTGAAAGAACACATTGTACAACTGCATGCTGAGATAGAGCAAAACGTGGGCAGTATGAGTCGAAAATCACCTTGTTTCGCGAGCAAGCACGTCATCTGTACGACAAACTGTTTGGCAGAAAAAGCGAAAAAAACCGACATACTGAGGAGTCCCCACAGCTTCTTCTATTTGATATACCCGAACCGGACCCAGATGAAGCTACTGAAGAGACGGTTGAGGTTCTAAAGCATACTCGAAAGACAAAGGGGAGGAATCCACTTCCTGATAATTTGCCGCGTGTTGAAATTTTCCATGGTATTGACGAGCACGAGAAGGTTTGCCATTGCTGAGCTCATCTGTACAAAATCGGCGAAGAGATCTAAGAAAAGCGCGATATTATCCCCGCTGTTATCTTGGTCGTCCGTCATATCAAGCCCAAGTATAGTTGCAAACAGTGTGAGAATCTTGCAGAGCAAGGAGCCACTGTAAAGATTGCACCAGTGCCTGTTCAATTAATCCCAAAGGCAATTGCAAGTGGAGGACTCATGGCTCATATTCTTACCGCCAAGAAAGGCAATTTTTCCGACTTGGAACAGATTTTTCCCCTGCCACCATGAGTTGTTGTGCGATGCGTGTCACAGAAGCACGTATTCCGCTCAAAAAGTTACTGCAGCAGGAAATTCTTTCCGATCCTCTGATCAATGTCGATGAAACCACGGTTCAGGTTTTGCGAGAACCTGCTGCATCGCCTAACAGTAAATCGTATATGTGGGTCTTTCATGGCGGTACCCCCGGTGCGCCTTTCTTCTACCTCCACTACCATTAGACAAGAGCAGGAGCTGTTGTCGCAAAATTCTTGGATGAAGACCAAGGTGTTGTACAGACTGATGGATATGTTGCTTATGACTTCCTTGATCAAAAAGAGGGGGGGGGAAAACCATATTGGTTACCTCGCCCATGCACGCCCTAAATTCATGGACGCACAGAAGGCTCGTGGAAAGAACAAAAACAAGATTGATGGTGCTAAAATAGCACTGAAATTTATCAAGGGATTCTATGGTATCGAAAAAATGGCAAAGTAAAATGGACTATCATCCACTGAACTGCTGGACCTCAGGCAAAGAGATGTGCTTACCCTTAATATTAGGACCACCATCTTAAGTGGAATTTGCATTCCAAAATTGGTATTAGGAGAGGATGCAAATGAAAGGAAAAAGAACAGCACATTCAGACAATGTTTAAAGCCAAAATCGCAATTAAAGCCCTAAAAAGGGATCAAGACACTCTCTAAGTTAGCAAAAGAATATAAGATTCATCCCAACCAGATTTCCACCTGGAAAAGGCAATTGCAGATGTACGCTGAAGAGCTTTTTTCTCGTGGTAAAAGTAAATCCAAGACAGAGGAGGAACTCACAGCTCCACTCTATGAGGAGATTGGACGACTGAAGATGGATATTAAATGGCTTGAAAAAAAGCTATGAGCCTGCCACTATCAACCCGAAGAAATTGGGTGGAGGTCAGTCCTGATTATTCCACCAGACGACAATGTAGATTGGCTGGCGTATCAAGATCTTGTGTTTACTACGAACCTGTAGTTGAAACAGAGGAAAATTTCATGTTGATGCGGCTGATTGACGAACAGTATTTGCGCCATCCCGAGTTTGGTTATCCGCGAATGACTGATTGCTTGCGAGATAAGGGGTATCGGGTTAATCATAAACGAATAGCTCGTCTAATGCGACTTATGGGCTTCAGGCCATAACACCAGGGCATAAAATTTATCCATACCTACTCCGCAACATGGATATTGAGGAGGTGGATCAGGTGAGGAGCATGGATATCACATACATCCCAATGCGATACGGGTTCATGTACCTTGCAGCGGTGATTGATTGGTATAGCCGCTACGTTCTTGCTTGGGAGCTTTCGAATACCATGGAAAACCTCTTCTGCGTAGTTGCCTTAGAGCAAGCATTGACGGGGGTAAACCGACAATATTCAACACCGACCAGGGATCACTGTTCACTTCTGAGGCCTTTACAGGGGTGTTGCTTGATAAGAACGCTGCCATCAGTATGGATGGTCGTGGCCACGCTCTTGACAATGTTTTCATTAAACGTCTATGGTGGACGGTAAATTACGAAGACATTTATCCCAAAGCTTATTCGGATGGACATGTATTATATCGAGGGCTTAGCCGGTATTTCGATTACTACAATAAACAAAGGAAACTTTCCTCATTGAACAAGCAGACACCATTTGAAGTATTTTCAACATCGGCAACGCATTGAAAAAAAGGGGGGACGCCCCTCAATTGCTTCCGGCTCGCTTCGCTGGCCGGAAGTAAGTTTAGCGCCTTAAGGACTTAAGAATAGGAGGGTACTAAGAGGAAAGGCTGAGTATGTTCCCACACCCAGCCTCCTATTCTAAAGTCACTCACTACGGCGCTCCGGTCGCTCCTCAGCGTTGCCCTATCCTCCGAGTGAGCAGAACTACAATAGCACGGCTCTGTATTTGTATAAAGAAAATGGAGAACTGACTTAACAGTCGCTGTAAAAAGGAACTGCAGATTCCACCTTAAATCTATCAACCAGTGGTTTAATAATGGGGGGAGCCGCAAACTGTTTCTGCTAATTTGCTATTTACAGGTTTACAATCATCGATGCAAACCCAAAGTAAACTATTACGGTTATCGCCTAAAACACATCAGTATCCAAAAGATTGCATACTAAAACAGTTAAAACTCCATACATTAATTACAAATTTCTCAAATGGTAAATACTCATGACTTCATCTCAAACTATTAAAAGCGCGTTAAATGTAAACCCAGAGCTGACAACTGAACAAATCTGCACACGGCTGAGAGAGCACCTCAGAACCCTTAAACGAAAAGGACTCATTGTCGCCATTTCCGGTGGCATCGACAGTAGCGTAACTCTTGCTTTAGCTATAAAAGCACTTGGCACAAAGCGGGTCCTTACTTTACAAATGCCCGAACGCCATTCTGCAGATGAGACACTATCCTTAAGCGGTTTGTTAGCTCAAACCTTCGATGTAGAAACTATTCATGAAGACATATCCGGCCCGTTAGAAGCTGTGAGCTTTTACCAACGATACGAAAATGCCGTCCAAATAGTTATTCCAGAATATTCTGCCGAATGGAAATCAAAAATTGTGAGCCCAAATGTGGTCCACAAACCCGGCTTCACCTACTTCTCGATTGTTGCACAATCACCATCAGGCGAAGCCATCAAAAAACGTTTACCACTAAAAGCATATCTGGAAATAGTTGCCGCAACTAATTTCAAACAGCGAATTCGAAAAATGCTTGAATATTACCATGCCGACCGACTCAATTTTGCCGTAACCGGCACACCAAATCGGCTTGAATATGACCAGGGTTTTTTTGTCAAACTGGGTGATGGGGCAGCTGATATCAAACCCATCGCACATCTTTACAAAACACAAGTGTACCAGCTTGCAGAGTACCTCGGTGTCCCAAAAGAGATTTGCAAACGTCCACCAACAACAGACACTTATTCACTCCCCCAGACCCAGGAAGAATTTTACTTCAGCCTTACCTATGATAAAATGGATATATGCCTTTATGGGAAAAACAACGGGCTTTCAGCATCAGATGTCGCCCCCCAGGTTGGTTTAACAGCAGAGCAGGTCGAAAATGTATTTAAGGATATTGAAAGCAAAAGAGTTGCAACCCAATATCTTCACAGACAACCTTTATTGATTGAAACTGTGCCTGAGATATAATTTATCGATACACCACAACACTTAGGAAAAAAAACCCCGAAATCCTTACTAGGATTCGGGGTTTTATATCTTATCGGATTGCTCCGGAATGTTTCATGGTGGCGATGCAGGGAATCGAACCCCGGACAACACGGATATGAGCCGTGTGCTCTAACCATCTGAGCTACATCGCCATTGAGATGAGGCGAAATTTTTACCGTATTGCGACGGTACTGTCAATACTTTTCAATCATTAATCTCAAAATAAATGGTGTAACGTAAAAAGGCTTCCCGAAATGGGAAGCCTTTTTACTTACAATACTAATCCTGGCCCCGGTAAATAAACAATATGCCGGGATAAGTGCCATTAAAACAGATAGATTTCTTGCAAAAACAAAAAAACAATCTGTTAGACACGAAGAGGATCAGGCGAATATTACATCATTCCGCCCATCCCGCCCATTCCACCCATGCCGCCCATTCCTGGAGGCATTCCGCCACCAGCAGCACCAGCTTCTTCAGGCATATCAGCAATAACACACTCGGTGGTCAGAAGCATACCGGCAACAGAGGCAGCGTTCTGCAGTGCAGTTCTGGTAACTTTTGCAGGATCAAGAACACCAGCAGCAATAAGGTCTTCGTACTTTTCGGTAGCAGCGTTGAAACCGTTTGCACCTTCGAGGCTTTTAACATGCTCTACAATAACAGAACCTTCACGACCTGCATTGTTTGCAATCTGACGTACAGGCTCTTCAAGGGCACGGAGAAGGATGTTTCTACCAACAGCCTGCTCACCTGGGAGTTCAAGAGCTGCAAGAGCTGAGAGGCAACGAATATAAGCAACGCCACCACCAGGAACAACACCCTCTTCTACAGCTGCGCGGGTTGAGTTCAGTGCATCTTCAACACGAGCCTTCTTCTCTTTCATTTCGATCTCAGTTGCAGCACCAACATTGATTACAGCAACGCCACCGATCAACTTAGCAAGACGCTCCTGGAGCTTCTCACGATCGTAATCGGAAGTGGTATCTTCAACCTGGTTGCGAATCTGCTTAACACGTGCAGCAAGCTTCTCTTTGTCGCCTGCACCATCTACGATGGTGGTGTTATCCTTATCGGTAACAATACGCTTACAGGTTCCAAGATCAGCAACAGTAACGTTCTCAAGCTTGATTCCCAGATCTTCGGTGATAACCTGTCCACCGGTAAGAGTTGCGATATCTTCAAGCATTGCCTTACGACGATCACCAAAACCTGGAGCCTTAACAGCTGCAACATTGAGGGTTCCACGAAGCTTGTTTACAACGAGGGTAGCAAGTGCTTCACCGTCAACATCTTCAGCGATGATGAAAAGACCTTTACCCATTTTGGCAACAGACTCAAGTACTGGGAGAAGATCTTTCATGTTGGAAACTTTCTTTTCAACAAGAAGAATGTATGGGTCGTCCATAGATACTTCCATACGATCCGGATCGGTCACGAAATATGGAGAGAGGTAACCACGATCAAACTGCATACCTTCAACTACATCAAGAGTTGTGTCCATTGACTTTGCTTCTTCAACGGTGATAACACCCTCTTTACCAACTTTGTCCATAGCTTCAGCAATGATGTTACCAATGGTCTCATCACTGTTTGCGGAAATGGTACCAACCTGAGCGATCTCTTTCTGCTCTTTGGTAGGAGTTGCAATTTTAGCGAGTTCTGCGATTACAACTTCAACGCCTTTATCAATGCCGCGCTTGATCTCCATTGGATTTCCGCCGGCAGCAACAAGCTTTACACCTTCAGTGTAGATAGCCTGAGCAAGAACTGTTGCAGTTGTAGTACCATCACCAGCAACGTCAGAGGTCTTGGAAGCAACTTCTTTGACCATCTGTGCGCCCATGTTCTCAAACTTATCAGCAATCTCGATTTCTTTAGCTACAGTCACACCATCTTTAGTGATGGTAGGAGCGCCAAAAGATTTTTCAATCAGAACGTTACGTCCCTTAGGACCTAAAGTTACTTTTACAGCATCAGCGAGGATGTTAACACCTGCAAGGATTGACTCACGGGCTTTGACACCGTACTTAATTTCTTTACCAGCCATTATTCTAATCTCCCTATTTAACGAGATGAATTTTTAATATAATTATAAACTTTTAATCGTAATAAATGACAAAATTACTCAATAATTCCGAGAATATCATCTTCACGCATGATCAGGTATTCTTCACCATCAAGTTTAACATCGGTGCCACCGTACTTGGAAAAAAGAACCTTATCACCAGCTGCAACCTGCAATGCAACTCTCTCACCTTTATCGGAGAGTTTACCAGGACCAACTGCTACTACTTCGCCCTCAGCTGGCTTTTCTTTCGCGCTATCTGGGATGATAATACCGCCAGCAGTTGTCTCTTCTTCAGCAAGTCTTTTCACCAAAAGACGATCATTCAATGGACGAATCTTCATTACTTCCTCCTACTACAATTAATATTCATTAAAAAAAGGGCCCATCGATTTGTATATGGATTCCCAACTCATTCTACCCAATTGTTGGGTAGCTAGATCAAACTAGGCCAAAATATAGGATTTCATTTTTAAAAATCAAGGGCGGAAAACAAAAAAAAGGGGAGGAGGGGGAAGCGGGCTTTCGCTGTGACGACAAGCCCGCTAATATACGATATTTTTACCAAATATTACCCAACACGAACAACCCATTTATGGGGATCATCCTGACGTCCATTTTGTATTGCCTGTAACTCTGAGAAGAGCCGTGCTGACAACTCTCCGGTCTCGCCATTATTTATAATGTTACTTTCCTCTTTGTAAAACAATTCACCCACGGGGGATATAACGGCTGCCGTTCCAGTGCCAAAGACTTCTTTGAGGCTTCCATCTTTGTTGGCACCGATCACCTCATCAATAGAGATTTTCCGTTCAACGACTTCAATGCCCCAACTCTCTGCTAAAGTAATGACCGAATCCCTGGTAAGCCCTCCAAGAATAGAGCCTTCCAGTGGAGGGGTGATGAGCTGCTCTCCAATCTTAAAAAAGATGTTTGAGGTTCCTACTTCTTCAACATATTTATGTTCACAGGCATCAAGCCACAATACCTGGGTATAGCCCTTCTTCTTTGCCTGTTCAGAAACATATAGAGAAGCCGCGTAGTTACCCGAAGTTTTCACATTGCCCACTCCACCTTTAACAGCGCGGGAATATTCATCACTTACATAAATTTTTGTGGGATTACATCCTTCGGCATAATAGGCCCCAACCGGCGACATGATAATAAAGAAATAGTAGGTGCTGGATGGACGAACGCCCAGCGCCGGATCGACAGCGATCATTGTCGGCCTGATATAAAGACTTGCACCCTCGACATCAGGCACCCAATCCTTTTCCAGATAAACAAGTGCTTTGAGGGATTTGACAACTTTATCCACCGGAAGCCTCGGCATGCACATTCTCAGTGCTGAGTTGTTCATCCGCTCGAAATTATCGGCTGGACGAAAAAGATACAGCTGATTGTCGTCTCCTTTATACGCCTTCAAACCCTCAAAAATAGCCTGCCCATAATGAAAGACCATGGAAGCCGGATCCAGATTGAAGTTCTGGTACGGACATATCTTCCCATCGTGCCATCCATCCTGCTTGGACCATTTCATGAGGAACATATGGTCTGTAAAATGAACCCCAAAACCAAGACTGTCGGCCTTCGGTTTTTCTTTCAGATTCCCAGCATCAACTTTTTCCAGTGCAACATTAAGATCTTCCCACATTATCGCTATCTCCTCAACGACGCTTATTTCTCTTTGCTTAATCAATTGAAAGTTATATACTTTTCAACAGTTTCAAAATGCGACAACTGTATTATATTCCGACATGACACTGCAAAGTACCTCAGCTTTAGGTCCAAATGCAACTCAAATTCGCCAACAGTACGAAACCAAGCCTACAGAAACGAGAATATTACGAATGACCCAACAATTGAACCAGCTCAACATGCCGCCAGCAGTTCCAGAAGGTACTAAATACTTTCTTGTGGTATTTATGATCTCTATCTTCTTTTTCGGTAAGATTCTCTGGCCATTCTGGTCCATTCTGGTTCTTGCTTTTTTATTGACCAATCTTTTTCGGCCCATTTATATATGGATCAGTAAAAAGACGCCGGACGCCCTGGCCTCAGTGCTGACCTGCTTGCTCATTATTGCAATAGTAATCATCCCACTGATTTTTTTCGTATTCTCCCTCACAGACGAGGCGTTAAATCTTTACAGCTGGGGCCGCGACAGCCGCGTCGGTCTCAAATTACAGACCTTTCTCCAGGAGAGCCCTCTTATTTTTAAACTCCAGGAGCAACTCCTCCAGGTAGGCTTTGACTTCAACCCTTCTCAGGTGACCGAGACCTTTTCCTACCTCGTAAAAAAAGGCGGCTTATTACTTTATAACCAGGCCAGTGGTTGGGCTGCAAATATTCTGCAGTTCCTGTTTCTCTTTTTCATCATGATTCTGGTCATTTTTTTCCTTCTCATGGACCAGCCCAAACTGATCGCCCATATGATCAGACTCTCACCTCTGCCGGAAAATGAAAACCATCTGCTCATCGAGAAATTTCATGAAATTGCCAACGCAATTTTAAAAGGAAATGGCATCTGCGGCCTCATTCAGGGGGTCCTATGTGGTGCGATATTTTCAATACTTGGACTCAACTCCCCGCTTCTCTGGGGAAGTATAATGTCCATATTGGCCTTTTTGCCGATTTTTGGAATCGGCCTTGTGATGATTCCGACCTCCGGTTTTCTTTTTCTTACCGGCCGCCCAACCTCCGCTATTTTTCTCTTTATCTTCTATATTATTCTCTCATTCACCATCGAGTATATCGTCAAACCGAAGATGGTTGGTGAACAGGTAAAAATGCCAACCCTACTAGTCTTTCTCTCTATTATCGGAGGACTCAGTGTTTACGGTGTTTTGGGTATCATATACGGACCCCTTATTATCACAGCATTTCTTACCTTATCGGACATTTATCTTGCCAGATATGAGAGATAGTGCCCGACCAAAACCGCCAATTTCCCGAGTGTCTTCGTTGGTGCTAGCCCGAATTTCTCATGACTTTTTGATTTGAAACTCAATTGTTTGTTTTTACAATTTTAAAATGACTTCCTTAATTAACAGAGTGTTTTTCGTTTCAAATCAAAAAGTTCACCCTTCGGGCCAACAGATTTATCCGCAGCGGCTTCGTTACCGAGCATTTGCAGTAGATTATTACAGCTTCATGCCCGGTGTCTCGACCTGCGAAAAACTTTGTTGGTGAGAAATCCGGGCTAGTTCTTCAGCGCCACCTCAAATGGTTTACTCCGTAAAAACGCTTCAATTTCTTTTGCCGGACGCGCAGGGCTATAAAGAAAGCCTTGCAGGTTAAAACACCCGAGTTCAACGAGACATGTCCTCTGCTCTTCGGTTTCAACACCTTCTGCAAGAATTTCAAGATTGAGGTTCGTTGCAAGGGCGATTATTGTCGTGGTGATGGAGACATCTTCTTCATCGTGTGGAAGGTCCCACACAAAGGAACGATCTATCTTCAACTTATTGAGCGGAAGTTTTTTCAGATAGCTCAGAGAAGAGTACCCTGTGCCAAAATCATCGATTGCAAGACGAATATCCTTTTCAGCAAGCTTTGTTAAAAATATAATTGCAGCCTCCGGATCACTCATTATATGGCCTTCTGTTATTTCCAGTTCAATCCACTCCGGCCTGCATCCGTTGCTTTTCAGATTTTCTTCAAGAATATCTATAAAATCTACATGTTGCATCTGCCTGGGGGATAAATTCAAGGCGAGCCGCCCCGGTTGTAACCCCATTTTAGACCAACGCCCCAGTTGGGCTATGGCCTTTTGCATAATGAGAATATCCATGGGAACAATCAATCCAGTATCTTCAGCAAGTGGTATGAACTTTTCAGGTGAAATCAGCTCCTCCCCATCAAACCATCTCACAAGAGCTTCAAGTCCTATTATTTCCCCGGTTCTGCCATCTATCTGAGGTTGGTAATATACCTCAAATCCATCATTTTCAATGGCATGGCGTAACTTTGATTCAAGAGTCAAGCGTTCAATCGCTCTTTCTGTCATCTCAATATTATAAAAACAGTACCTGTTCCGGCCATTTTGTTTCGCCTTATACATTGCAGCATCTGCATTTTTCAGCAGATCACTCACACGCGAACCATCTTTTGGATAGGTTGCGACCCCAAAACTTGCACTAAGGTATACCTTTCTCGAATCATAGGTGACTGGCTCTTTCATACAATCCATAATTCGTTCTATTGTAGTTATAATCAGCTCATTATCCCCAACAGTGTTCAATAAGACGATGAACTCATCCCCACCAAGGCGACATATTGTATCTGTTTTTCGAAGAGTTGCCTGGAACCTACTGGCAATTTCAATGAGAACCTCATCCCCAAACTGATGTCCGTAGGAATCATTCACTTCTTTAAAGTGATCTAAATCTATAAACACTATAGCGATACTGTCTTTTCCCTCACTTTTGCCTTGGAGTTGCTCCAAGGTTCCACGTAATTGATCTCGGAGAAGCATACGATTGGGGAGCCCGGTTAAATCATCATGTCTGGCCTGATAGTTCAGTTCCCGTCGTACTAGAATATCCTTTCGCCACAACAAAAGTGCCATCGCCTGCAAAGCAATTACCGAGGCGATGGCTACAAAGAGCATAAATAGATCTAAATCCACCAAATGTAGAGGACGCTGAATATGAAGGCTGATGTTTTCGATTTCATCAATTGGTTTGCGATAGTTTAATTCAAATAGGTTGTTTTTCTCGAGCAGAGTTAGCGAAACTAACTTCAATTGCGGTTCCTCTGAGACATCAATGGTCCAACCCGTATATTGTTCCCGGATAGGCTGCAAAAGGATATTGATATCAACATTAACAATATAAAGGCCATTCGCCTTCTCCAAACGATCCACTTCGGTTCCAGGAATCAGCTCTCCGAAATAGGTGGCCTTGAGAAAAAAATATGACTCCAAATCTACAGATTCCAAAACATTATAAACTGGGATAATCTGAGAACTTGCAATAGCGCTGCTAACATGGCTATGAAAAAATATACTGTTCAAAAGGTCGTAACCGTAATACCTCGTCAATTTGTAATTTGATGGCTCAATTCTGATAATTGGTGCATACTGCTTCTGAATCCGTTCAGGAACAAAGGCTTTAGACTCAGTATCAAATTTCCTAATACGAAAATCATACAGCCCCAAATCGACCATAGACTCTTCAAACTGTGCACGCTCATCACCTGAAACAATTTTTGCATAACCTATTGCAGTCAAAAATGGATAGTTTTTTAGTAAATCTCCTGAAATGAGAGCAAAAGCGGATGGGGAGCGATCATGGCTCGACTGGTAGTAACTGACCAGACTTGTCAAGAGACCCTTCGTTGTTGATAGTTTATCAGAGATATCTTTTCTTATGACGTTATTGATGGTGTAAACAAAATCTTTTTTACGCTCATGTAGCTGATATTGGAGCTGTAACAGCACCACGATCAAGAGAATGCAGCAGTTCACCGTTAAAATAGCCCACCTCGACTGTTTTCTAAAAAGTGAGCCCTTCATCGCACTAGTCCTCAACCAATTGTTGAGACTTTTCTATAAAGTTTTCTGGAAGTACGATACCCGCAAATCCTAAAAGAGTAAGATTCATCCAGCTAGACCAGCTTCGATTTGCAATTATAGAAATATTTTTTATGGGAAATCCCTGCAGTATTCCCAAGGCGGCCTCCCCTGCCCATTCCCCCTGTTCTTCAGGTTTAATCACCAAGCCTATCATTGCGAATGGAACCATCCATCGATAGGTAGTTAATACCAGCGTAGTACTCTTTTTCGCTTGGAAGGTTTTTACTTCGCCGTCTTCCCAACCTTTTATAGCCGAGTTGTGCCCTAAAATGATAAAATCCTTTGTTCCCTGGGCTTTGAGATACTGCTCTTTCCACTCGTCGACGGTCTGCACAAGAGCTCTTTCCAACTCTATATTATTCTTTTCCGCATATTTTACAAAATGAGCGAAATCTTTTCGGTCAGTTATCGCATCATCGCCGATGAAAACACCTCGTTTCCCTTTGCTGATACTCACAGCCAGTTCAAATATTTCCCCAACAGGTGTCACCTCAATCATCCCTGTCACATTTTCATAGGGAAAACCGTATTCTTTGGCAGTCCAGTTAACACCGCAAAACACAAAGGAAATGGAACTGTCTTTGAAATACTCTTTTATAACAAATTTTGCAGCGTTATCGTCCGAAGTTATGACAACATCCGCCCGACTTTTCAGAATGAGCTCTTTTGCTTCTTTCGCTTTTTGTAAAATAAAAGACTGCCCCCCATGTCGTTTAGTATCCATATCAAACTGAATAAACGAGCAGTGCCCATCCAACACCTCACGTAGACTCAATTCAATGCCATCTGACCACTCGTAACCTTGATGATAAGAGGAGATATAGACACATGTGGGAAGAGTTTTGGCGAAAACACTGGTCAAGCTAAACAGGAAAGCAACCGTTATAAAGAATGATTGAAACACCAAGGTCATTTTGTCAAACCAACTTTTATTTTACTAAACCGAATTTTACTAAACCGAATTTTTCTAACCGTTATTTTAGACACCTACACAAGTTATCATACTATTGTGGTTACACACAAGCAATCACTTCATATGTTTAACAGGATTCTTGCGATACAAAACACTCGGCGCGCCATCAACATAAATATTTTCAAGGTAGAGGATTTTTCTTGGTAGCTGGGCAGGAGCCCCTCGGCTCACAAGAAATGTAGCTTTTCCCCCCTCCCGAATACCACGAAAATCATCTATACCCAGTAATTTTGCACCGGCTATGGTCGCACAATGAACGGTTTCTGAAAGGGTATAACCCGCTTTCTTGAAAAGTTTCATCTCCTCCACCATAGCTTCACCATGTAATACACCGAGGCTACCCGCATCTGTCCCAAGAACCACTTTAACACCAAGCGTGCGTGCCATACGCAACTGATCCATCTGGCGTTCCACAGTTTTCTCTATAACTTTTGTGTCTGCGCGGCTCCTCGTGTATCCAATATTTAAACCATAGGCCTTCATGGTAAATACAGTTGGAACCCAGTAGGTACCTTTTTCGGCCATCAGTTTCAGGTTTTCTTCCCCCATGAAGTTACCATGTTCAATTGAGTGACACCCCGCAGCAACAGCGGATCGTACGGGCTCTTTACCATTGGCATGTACCATAACTTTTTGCCCATGCTGCTCTGCAGTTACAACCAGTTCTTCCAGCTCTTCTTGACTAAACTGTGGTTCTGTCTCTTTGCCAAAGATGTTCAGGCTGTTAAGCCCCGAATTTACAATTTTGACGACATCTCCCTGTTGTTCTCTTTCGAGATAGGCCTCAACAAGACGCTTGCCGATCGGCACCGACCGTCCAATCAGCCTGCCATAGCGCCCCTC
Organism: Desulforhopalus sp.; assembly: GCA_047619065.1. Classification (GTDB taxonomy): domain Bacteria; phylum Desulfobacterota; class Desulfobulbia; order Desulfobulbales; family Desulfocapsaceae; genus Desulforhopalus_A. The sequence continues at coordinate 49,909 of JBLHNA010000021.1, read as the reverse complement.
TCTATGATACGCTCTCCCAGATACTTTCAGCACAACCTCCGGATGCATCTCCGGAGTTTCACGAAATAACGCGGCACAACCGCCCCGGTCTCCTCCATCTCGAACACCAAGAATTCCATGGGAGAACAGATCGTGCAAATGTCTGCCAATGGCTGAGTTTAGTTCAGTACAGTCCGCAACCAGTTGTCGATCACGGATTATTGCATCCGTTGTCGATGACATAAAAAGATGAAGATGACTATCCACCAGGGGCGGAAAAATGGTGCAGTGAGATAAATCAGTGAGAAGATTTGAGTCAACTTCCAGGGCCACTTCTCCATCAAGAATTGACTCAAATCGTCCATCCACAATCTTAAGCGTAATATTACTAAGAATGGGACCACCAGTACCATCGATTACCCACCCCGCTTTGATATATGACGTTTGCCCCATGTTCTCCCACCTCGTATTAGTGTCTTACAAATTGTTTTTAGGTACTTATACTCCTCAAGTAAGCGATAGACTCCGAAGGGGTATTCTTTTTAATGCCGCTTGACGGTACTGAACTGAGTCCCACCTTATTTTCGTTCACCGAGGGTCGTATTACATTCAGACTAACAGACTATTTACAACAACAGTAACAATGGGCTATTAATTAGTCAAAACAGATCACAGGCGATAAGACTTTAATATCTAAATCAATCTCAGGGCTGACAGAACTATGACTCGTTCGTTTAAACCACCTACAATCATCAGAAACGGACACGTACAAACGACCCTTACAAGCCTACGTCCACGAAAGTACCTTGCAGGACATCGAGCAACAGCATTAAAAGAAGTCGAACAGAACATCATCCTCGACTGTGGTAACGGAGTACGACTTCTTGGTACGTTCAGTGAAGGTCCAAACCAATCCAAAGGCTTGGTTACACTTATCCACGGCTGGGAGGGTTCAAGCGAGTCCAGCTATATCCTCTCCGCTGGGACTGCCCTTTTTGAAGATGGTTTTAGTGTCTTTCGTCTCAACCTCAGAGACCATGGTGGAAGTCACCACCTTAACCGAAAACCCTTTAACTCCAGTAGACTAGACGAGGTTTGCCATGCTATCAAAGAGATAAACAGAATCTTCCCTCACGAAAGGTCCTTTCTCGCAGGTTTTTCACTTGGTGGAAATTTTGCGATTCGGATTGGCGCACAATCTGCAAATAACTCGTCACAACTTACTAAAATTGTGGCTATAAGTCCTCTTGTGAATCCGCTCACAACAACAGAGAACATGGAGGATAACCACAAAATATATCACCACTACTTCATCAAAAAATGGAAAAAATCGCTGCGTAAAAAGATGGCCTGCTTTCCTGAAATGGATGATCCATCCGTGCTTCTACAACTGGGGACTCTACGCGAGATGCACGACTATTTTGTGCCACGTCACACAGAGAGCAAGACAACTGCCGACTATTTTGACACTTACAGGTTGCAACCACAGATATTGCAATCCCTTAGCATCCCTACCCATATAATCAGCTCAATGGACGATCCGATTACCAGAATTTCTGAACTCAATGATATTGATAGAGTGAACAATCCCAACCTGAAAATCCATAGGGTTCCCTACGGTGGGCATTGCGGTTTTATTCAGGATTATAGACTCACCAGCTGGGTGGACACTCAACTCGTAACTCTGTTTGCCAACAGTTGATGCCGTGAATCACCTCTTTGTGATGGATCATCTTTGACCTTAACCATATCAATGATAATACTCTTCGGGTTATAATAAGATGAACGGTTACAACAATCTTTAGCCCGAATTTCTCATGACTTTTTGATTTGAAACTCAATTGTTTGTTTTTATAGTTTAAAAATGACTTTCTTAATTAACAGGGTGTTTTTCGTTTCAAATCAAAAAGTTCACCCTTCGGGCAAACAGATTTATCGGCAGCTACTTCGTTACCGAGCATTTGCAGTAGATTATTACAGCTTCATGCCCGGTGTCTCGACCTGCGAAAAACTTTGTTGGTGAGAAATCCGGGTTAGAAATTTTAGGTCAAATTCATATTTCGATATGTTAGAACCTCTCCACTAGAACCTCTCAACTCTTGTGGCTCAAGATGAGAGTGGCTCCCTTGAGATCTATACCACGCGTGTAAAACTCGTCTCAAACACACAACAGAACCAATAATACGTAAAACAAGGTAGATCCCCCCATGCAAGACGAAACCAGACTCAATGGCACCACATGGCCAGACCGCGATAACAGCAAGGCCACTACCATCAATCCTCCCATCTATAAAGGCTCAACGGTACTCTTTGACAGCTATGCTGATATGGTGAAGATCAATCGCGGGGAATACCAAGGGATAATCTACGGAACAGACCGCCTGCCAACCCAACGGCAATTTGAAGAGGCATTAAGAGAGCTCGAAGAAGGCAGTCTCACCAGGATTTTCCAATCAGGGATTGCCGCAATCCAGACCGTGCTTATGGCATTCTGCAAAAGTGGAGATCATATTCTGATCTGCGACAACGCCTATAGTCCCGGCCAACTTTTCTGTAAAAGTGTACTGAAAAAATTCAACATTGATCACACTCTTATCCCCCCAAACACAGGGGCTAACATAGAGCAGTATATTCAAGACAATACTGTTCTTATTCTTCTTGAATCTCCGGGCTCAATCAGCTTTGAGTTACAAGATGTTCCGGCCATAACTGAGATTGCAAAACAGAAGAATATCGTAACAGTCATGGATAACACCTGGGCGACACCACTTTTTTTAAAGCCGCTTAGCTTAGGAATTGATGTTTCTCTGCACTCGGTAACAAAGTACATTTCCGGCTATTCCGACGTCCTTGCCGGTGCTGTCACCCTCGGAGAACAATACGCAGCAACATTCGATGCGTTTTACAAGGAAATGGAGATTTACACCCCCGCAGAAGACTGCTATCTCTCTCTTCGCGGCTTACACTCACTAGGACCACGCCTCCGCCAGCATGAACAGTCCGCACTGACCATCGCTAAATGGCTTTCAGGTCACCCACTTGTGGATCAGGTACTGCACCCTGCTCTTCCCTCCCACCCGGAGCACCATATCTGGAAAAGGGATTTCAAAGGTTCTTCCGGCCTCTTTGGTTTCACCTTCAAAAGTGATTATAATCAGGAACAGCTTGGTACTTTTATAGACTCCCTCGCTCTCTTTCACTTAGGTTTTAGCTGGGGAGGCTATAAAAGTCTCGTGACTGCAGGCAAGCTCAGGAGATCCACCCCATGCAGATACGACAACACCACAATCATTCGGCTCAACATTGGCCTTGAAGGCTCCGAAGATCTCCAAAATGATCTTGAAGCAGGGCTGTCCAAATTGAAGCTACCCTTAAGATAGCAGAACAAACCTGAGCCGAATTAAATCCTACAACCTCTTTGGTGAGAATCCTGTGAACCTTTCTCCACAACAAAAAATTTCTTCTTTTTCCAAAACTGAACCCGTGGGCAATCCAGCGCCTATTGGGTTCCAGCCACCGCCAGAGATTGAGGGCGGCGTCTGTTGAGGCCCTAAGGCTGATCCACGGTCCGGTGGAAACGATAAATCAGGATACAAGATATTGCCTTTCGTAGAGGATTTTGTTCCAACTGCTGCAGGCCCAGTACCCAGGGTTTCAACCTCCCTTACGAGGCGTGACATTTTGGGAACCATCGGTGCCAGAACCGGGTTTTACAGGAATAACTACAAGGTCACTCCCGGTCTTTACTGCACAGGAGAACCAGATAAAAACTCTCCTGTACTCGTAACCGCCAACTATAAGCTCAGTTTTGACGCCCTCAGAAAGGAACTCGGCGGGCAAAACAGTTGGGTTCTGGTGATTGATACAAGGGGAATTAACGTCTGGTGTGCAGGTGGAAAGGGAACATTTTCAGCCGAAGAGATCGCATATCAGGTCCAACGTGCGGCGCTTGATACAATCATAGACCACAGGCAACTCATCCTCCCCCAACTCTGTGCAAACGGCGTGGCCCTCCACAAACTGAAAAGCCTCTGTGGGTTTCGCGGGAAGTTCGGCCCTATAAAAGCAAGTGATCTCCCAAAATATCTAGACTCAGGAATAGCGAGTGAGCAGATGCGAAGCGTCACCTTTAATACTCGAGAACGGGTGGTACTCATTCCACTTGAGATCTGCATGCTGTGGAAACAACTCCTTCTCCTCTCAATTTTGTTTTTTATCGTATCTGGAATCTCAAAGGATTTCTACAACCTGAGTCTTGCCCTGCAAAGAGGGACTACCTTGGCGACAGGAACAGTCGTGGCTATATTTTCAGGTGCCGTCCTGACACCCCTCTTGTTACCATGGATACCAGCGAGACAATTCTGGCTCAAAGGCTGTATAACTGGAGGAGTTGTGGCGCTGTTGTACTCTACACTAACCCTTTCGACCCATACTCATTCAGAATTAGGAGCATTAGTATTGTGGATACTGAGCTGCTCCTCATATCTTGCTATGAATTTCACAGGATCCACCGTTTTCACCTCTCTATCAGGTGTTGAAAAGGAGATGAGAACAGGACTGCCGTTACAGATTATTTCCGCATCCATAGCATTTTTTCTCTGGATCGCCAGTCCATTTCTACAATAGAAACAATTATGAAGAATCTTAGATACCTTGATGGCACTGCCATCCTCAAACTCGATATTGAAAAATGTATTGGCTGCGGTAACTGTGAACAGGTATGTCCCCACAGAATTTTCAGCATCCTTGAGGGTAAGTCACTCATTCTTGACCATAATGGCTGCATGGAGTGTGGCGCCTGTGCTACAAACTGCCCAGTTGAGGCCATCTACGTAAACCCGGATGATGGCTGTGGTTGTGCCGCCTACATTATAAATAGCTGGCTGAAAAAACTCACAGGAAAGAAATCATCAGGATGTGGTTGCTAACTCGTGTCTGTCCCTTTTCGTTTGCGATCTCACAAGCCGTGATATGCAGTATTTACCATCGCAATTTAGACCCCACTTTTGTAACATCATCTGAAAGCAATATAGTTCATTGGCCAATCAAATATTACCGACAATTACAACTTTGGAATTCAACGCTATGGTACATAACAAACAAAAAACCGTTATTGGTTTTATAGGCATCGGAGTAATGGGAAAAAGTATGGTCTCCCATTTAATAGAGGCAGGATATGAAGCCCACATTTACACCAGAACAAAGGCGACTGCAGAACCACTTTTCGCAAAAGGATCCATCTGGGAAGATACGCCTGGAAAGGTTGCCGCAGCGGCAGACATTATTATTACAATCGTCGGCTACCCCCACGATGTAGAAGAGGTGTACTTAAGTGAGGATGGAATCCTTGCTAACTGCAGCCCTGGAAATATCGTTATAGATATGACAACCTCAAGCCCGCAGCTGGCTACATCCATCTACAAAACAGCAAAGGAAAAAGGTGTCTTGTCTCTTGACGCGCCTGTATCGGGCGGAGATATTGGAGCGAAAAACGGAACACTTTCGATCATGGTCGGAGGAGATAAGTCCACCTTTGAAAACGTGTTGCCTATTTTTGAACTCATGGGAAAAAACATTGTCTATCAGGGGCCTGCGGGAAGCGGCCAGCACTGCAAGATGGCAAACCAGATTGCCATTGCAAACACCATGATGGGGGTATGTGAGTCAATCCGTTATGCCGAAAAAGCGGGTCTTGACCCTGAAACGGTGCTAAAAAGTATTGAAGCAGGTGCCGCAGGCAGCTGGTCTCTCTCAAACCTTGCCCCCCGAATGATTAAAGGCGACTTCGATCCCGGTTTTTACGTCAAGCACTTCATTAAAGATATGACCATCGCACTCGAATCCAGCAAAGAAATTGGTCTTTCTGCCGATGGACTTGCCCTTGCAAAATCAATGTACGATCAGGTCGCCAAAGACGGGGGTGAAAACCTTGGCACCCAGGCCCTGTATAAGAATTATAAGTAAACTACTCGGCTCCATCTCAGGGTAAGATACAGAGTCTTGTCCTGAGATATCTCACTCCATGCCCAAGGGTGCTTTTACAGTACTGACTTCTATGGCGTGCAATATGTTACTGCAAACTTTCCTTAAAACAGTACGGGTCCAGATCGTTAAAGATGTCCTGTCCAAAGCCAAAGCTGACAGCAGGACAGCCGCCACAGGCAGGGCGTATTTCGCACCCTGAACAGGCAGAACTTCCCAATCGGTAGCGCTCTGCAAGCGAGGTGTGGTAAATATCCGTCAAGGATTCTTTGTAGATATTACCCAGCAAAGATGGCAGTTTTCGACAGGCATGCACTTCACCGTCGGGGAGCAGAGAAACAAAATTAAAAGCAGCTCCGCAACCGACACCCGCACAACCACCCTGCAGGGGAGCGCCCTGCTTATAAAGCTCCAGGTTACAGAGATTGTCTTTAAGATGTATGGTTTTATTTTCAATCGCCGCATTGATGTAACTTTTTAGAAAATCCTGATATTGCGCAGACTCCACTGAGGCCAGTTGAGCGCCTTCTCCCACCATGGCCAGTCTGTTAAAGGTAAAAAGATCCGTTTTATCTCGCAATATATTGGCCAAGTCAAGCACCTGCTCCATATTAGCCCTGGTGAGTGTGAGCATTACCATGCTAGAAATGTTCAACTCTTTTAGCAGTTCCAGGAAATGGATGGTTTGTTCAAAATGACCTGGACCACGAATATAATCATTGTGTTCCTTTAGTCCCTCAAGGCTAACCTGATAAAATTCTGGCATTTGAATTGCTACAATATCCTCAATATATGCCCTGTCCATTGGGTTGCCAAGGATGCCAGTGAGAAAGCCTCGCTTGGCTGCTGCCTCATAAAGGGTCAGGAAATGGGGATAGAGCAGTGGATTTCCTCCAGTGAAACTGACCTGCCCGTAGACATTGTGTTCCTGACAGAACCTGTAGAGATCATCAAGTACAGAAAGCCCCTGTTCAACAGTCATGGTCGTACGGTCACTGCGGTCATAACAATGACGGCAATGGAGGTTACAAGCTTGGGTTATATGCCATTGCAGTGTAAACGAAGGGCTTGAGCAAAGCTCTCCTGTAACTACATCCTCTCTACAAAAGTCCTTCGGTCTAATAATATTTGAAGGAGGAAAAAGCAGCAATCCCTTCTGTCCCGCACTATATAAGATGTTGTCAATATGGCCGATACTGACGTGTGCCTCATCTGCCGCAGTTTTACTGTCGATGTTTTCTGCGACTATTTTTAACGCCAACAGATCATAGTTGCTCGGACTTACAACTCGTACCCTGGAACAATCTTTCTCTGGTAGAAGAAGAACAAAACTATCCCCTGAAACCGGTGTAACATTGCCACCATTGAAAATATCCGCCAATCCTTGCCAGGAAACTTTGAGGAGATCAAGCCCTGGACGAACCATTCTTTCCTTGATCTTTTCAGGTTCGCAAACCGGCTTAAGCAATATCTTATGAACGGCCAGTTCTATTGTTGCCAGATCTGGTAAGTAGCGATTCCCGCCACACAAGCCAGGATTTTCCTTAAGATATTGGGGGAGGATTTCCGGATCAGCACAGTTAAACCCTTTAGGAAGTAGCGCTGAGCTCAGAGGATATATGGTTTGCAATTCCTGTTTCAAAAGGTTCCTTTTACGGCATGTAATAGTCAAAAAACAATGCCGGAACACGTAATGGGTTCCGGCTTGCTAACAACCTAAATATTACAATCGCCAAGTTCGGAGTCTACGCTTACCTACTGAAGATGACAGGCAACAGACACGCAGGAGTACTTGTGTACTTCAAGTGGCTGTTAACGAAGCAGATTCGGTAAATTTGGTGATCCCGAAGGGTGGTAAACATAGTAAAAACACATTGTTTTAAAGTCATTAATAAGTGATTAGTAATCTAGCTATTCATATGTTATTACATTGAAACTACTTACAAAATGTGTTTTTCGAATGTTTGACATGCAAATTTTAGGTACAATTATACACGTGCAAACTGCACGTGGCTATCAACCACTTCAGCCACTCTTTGCTGGTTTTTTCTTAGGGAGTTCTTCTTCAACACTCTTTGTCGTTTCTTCTACCTTCTTCTTCGCGTCTTCTACTGCTTCACCTGCTTCTTTAGCTTCTTTATCATCAGCGCTCACGGCGCTAGTTTTGTGACCACTTCAACCACTTGCTGCTGCGGGTTTCGTTACTTCAGCGCTACCTGCGCTGGGTTTTGCCCCTCAACCACTGCCTGTGGCATTACCAGGTAATGTGACTCCCCCAGCACTAATCAAGCCTGCAACCCCAAGACTTGCCAATAATTTTTTCACATCTTTTTTCATAATGGCCTCCTTTTGCGGATGTTTATGAAATGTAGATAGGAAAATCCTATCTAAAACATGACACTCATAGGTAAAACTTTTACCTATCTAACAAGAGATGTCAATATATTTCCGCAGAAACAACTACAAACAGCACACAATCCAGAACATAACAAAGGCTCGTTGAAAATTTATTATGAATAAAAAGAAGATCTTTTAACCTGTTTTCTACTATTGATATGAATAGCCAAAAAAATCTTTTCTTAATGACACTCAACCACTTTATTTGGTATTCATTACACTCATGAAAAAGTGCATCTGGAAGGAGTATTTTAGAGACCGTTAACCTTCGACAGAGATCAACCTTCTTCTCCTCTTCTCCAGTTACTATGAGTTCTAACCCCGGTAAACGGGAAATAAGCCGGGACTCAGTTCAGTTCCCCCTCGGAGTCTATCGCTTACCTGAGGGGTATAAGTGCTACGAAGGTCTCTCTGCTATCGCTATCTGGCATTTATGTTAACTGCTTAATTTCTACAAAGTCTCCAGGTTTCTTGTTTTTTATGACAGATTTTCTGGAGTAAGGCACTAAAATCGATATCTACGAATACCGCGATTATCTACTAAAGAAATATGGAGAAATTCTCTACCGGGTTCCATTAGATACTGGAGGCACCTGCCCACACAGGGATGAGAGCGGAAATGGGGGCTGTATATTTTGTCCTGAAGATGGTGTCAGAGCAGTTCAACTCGGCAAAACTGAACACCTCAGACAACAGATTTATGCTGGAGTACGGTTTGCCCAGAAGAGATATAAAGCAACTGCATTCATGGCCTACCTGCAGACCTACACAAGTACCTTTACCTCCATTGCAGCACTTCAACAGCAGGTCGACATCATTTGTGAGACCGAGGGCGTCAAAGCCATCGCTTTTGGAACCAGGCCTGACTGTTTATCTACTGAAGTCCTTGAATATCTGAAAGAAATAAACAGACGTGTCGACGTATGGATAGAGCTTGGTGTGCAAACCTGCCACAATCAGACTCTCACAAGAATCAATCGTGGCCATACCTGGCAAAAAAGTAAAGAAACCATTCTTAAAGTAAATGAGGCAGGACTCTCCACTGCCATCCATCTTATCTTAGGATTGCCTGGAGAAACACCTGAGGATATGCGACAAACCATTGAGTCTGTCTGCAAACTCCCCATAGATGCAATAAAGCTACACAATCTCCATGTTATAAAAAACACCCGGTTGGCGGAAGAATACCAACAGGCCCCATTCCCACTCTATTCAGAACACCAGTATTCTGAATTACTTCTAAGGCTTCTACCCCATATCCCTGATCACATTCCCCTTATTCGCCTCACCACAGATACAATTAAAGAACAACTCATTGCACCACATTGGGCCATGTCAAAGGGCCAGTTCAGAAAACACCTATCTAATCAGATGGTAGCGCGAGGGATAGTACAAGGGGGTGCTCTTTGGAGCAATTCGGTTCGTGTAAAAGCAGCTCAACGCAGTGAGAGTTCTTGCGTGACTATTAAAACAGAAGATGATTCGATAACCTTTTATAACGATACATTCAAAGAACATTATAACACCCTTGCAGGGGCTCGTTCTGAAGCAGAAAAAAAGTATATCATCCCAGGGGACCTTGCTAACCGCCTTAGAAATGGCCAGGTCCAGCTACTCGACATCGGCTTTGGTCTTGGCTACAACAGTCTTCTTGCCTGTGATATGGCCATGCGATCCGGCGGACAGCTTGAAATTACTGCACTTGAGATGAATAGCACGGTAGTGGCGAAAGCAGCCCAAGAAATACAGGAAAAAGACACATACTTTGACTGGAACAGATGCCTTACAACCCTTCACAAAACTGGATTTTGGGAAGAAAAGGGCTGTAAGATACAGCTCCTATGGGGAGACGCCAGACATACGGCAACAAAGATCGACACACGCTATGACCTCATCTGGCTTGATGCATTTTCCACCCAGCGCAACAGCGAACTGTGGACCATTGATTTTTTTAGAAACCTTCAGCCTCTGCTTGAAGGTAACGGGGCACTTCTAACCCACTGCGCGGCTATCCCGGTAAGAGCGGGTCTTATTCAGGCTGGTTTTTTTCTGGGGGAAACCGATCCCGTTGCTAGAGAGCACGGGGGAACAATCGGTACAATCAATGAAAGGCTCACGGTACCACCGATACCTGTGCGTGACAGGTTTCTCATGGACACAAGTCGAGGTATTCCATATAGAGACCCCAACGGCACCAGAACCTGTAAAGAGATCCTCCGTGCAAGAGAGTTGGAGATAACTGAACGGAAAAAATCAGCCTAACGATGACTGGTTTTCGCCACACTGGAGTCAATAAAAGAAAACCCCACAACCCCAGCCGGTATCTCAACATGACTACGAAAGGTTCGGGTTGAATCTCTTGTGGCAAAGGACCTAAAGCCTGAGGAGTAAACTATTTTTTTATCTAAGACAAGACCCTCAGCATCGAGTAAGACCATGCGAACATCAAGGGAGTCAACACTCTGTCGATACTCAACATTACCAGAGATAGTGAGTATGTTACCATTACGCTGATATTCATAGGTAACAGTAAGGGGCCCACTGGAGTACGTTTCAGACGTAGCCATTTTTTCTTTAAGAAGCACTCTTTTCTCTTCGGCTACCGGTCGATTTTTCATGGCACAACCGGAAACAAACAGCAGCAAAGACATGATAACAACAACCGACAAATAAACACGATGTAACGCTCGTACCGGAACCATCAACGCGACCTCTCTGTTGTATTTTAGCATGCACCACTTACTATGAATGTATATATAACAGACCCTACAAACGATTAATTAGCGACTCTACCTTATGATTGCATATATTAAAAAACTGATATTTCTAATTACAATTCTTTTACTTTGCGGCTTTTTCTGGGATAAAATCGATTGGAACTCGGTCAACAACACCATTGATAGGTTGTACCCTTCTGTCGCCTCCATCACAACTGATTCGTTAAAGACTCAAATACAGAGTAGAAAAGATCTCACTATAATCGATGTCAGATCGTCTGAAGAGTATAAAATAAGCCATCTTCCTCGTGCTATCAACCTAACGGATGAAAAAAAGCTTAAACGACCAAAGAACACCACAATAATTGTCTATTGCTCTGTCGGGATTCGCTCTGCACATTTTTCAAAAAAACTGGAAGAGGAAGGTTATACCCGTGTATTCAACCTGCGCGGCTCAATTTTTGAATGGGCTAACAAAGGTTACCCTCTCAAGCGTGGGGAACAAAACGTCACAGTTGTCCATCCTTACAATAAAAAATGGGGCCAATTACTCGATGCGTCCTTTCACGCTTATGAAGCAAATTAAGAAAAGAACAGCATGCAAAAAGACCGGGACACTTGAGAGACGGTATCCCGGTTTATGACCAAAAACGAGTGTTACATTGCGTTTATGGGGTTACAGGTGGAACCAGGTTGTCTAGGTCATCTGAGATTGACTCACTCACTACATCCTGATCAGTGACAGTATCGTTACTGCCTTTATCTACAAAGGTATCAGTTCCGCCACCGCCTGTCAGGATGTCAGTCGCTCCATCCTCAACAATATCTGAAGTAGCAGGTTCTGACGAGTCAAAATCGGCATCATCTCCGACTATCACATCATCTCCTTCACCACCATTTATAGTATCAATACCATCGCCACCTATGAGTTGATCTTCACCTCCACCACCAAAGATAATATCATCACCACCACCTCCGAAGATATTTTCTCCTTCAACACCACCAACAAAGACTTCAGCCGCATCTGTACCAACCATTTCATTATCACCATCAAACTCGACATTGATTGTTGCTGTGTCCGTGTCACCGTCAAAATCAGTTATGACAACATCAAATTCCTCATTCACATCAGTCTCAGAGGATGATACAGCAAAATCTACACTGGTCAGTTTAAAGTTATGATCAACAGCTTCAAGTTCAACTTTACTCACCTCACCTAACTGGCCAGTCTGGTTAATAGTGAATTCATTGGAGCTGGCAACAACAACTTCCTCTCCAGTGTACTGTTGACTAGCCGTTGAATCAATGATATTTCCGTCAGTATCAATCTTGAACCCGGCTTCATCGTACGCCGTATATCGTACTGTAAGATCGCTGGAGGCAGGATTATGTACAACACCAAAACTTATATCTCCAACCGCAACAGTTCCATCAAGCCCTACAGTACCGAAATCTATAACCAGTAATCCTTCCCCCTCATTAACTATGTTATTCTGAATTCCTACACCATCTGCACTACCATTCACCTTGTTCGCACCACTGGCGTCATAAGAGGAGAGAGTAAACAAAACTGCGGAACTTGTGGGAACAGTCTCTGAAGGATCATAACCCTGGGTGGTTCCATCTTCATTTTCAGCTATGACCATATAGTCCTGTGGTCCCCCTGGAAAAGAGGTTCCAGAAGTATCAAATCCGTATTCAATTATGCTGTCCAATGGGGCGTGCATATCTAAAGTGTACTCGTCACTACTCGGATCAACTGCCAAGGTAAACACTAATGAACCATCAGGATCATTTGGGTCTGTTACAGCCTTCAACACACTCTTATCTGATGGGTCTACATAATAGTAAACAGGTTGACCGCCAGAGAGGTGATCAGAAACAGAAGAGAAGGTTGTTACACCATCCCACCCGTCAACATTTGATGTGAGGTCGGCGCTAACAGATTCATCAGCCCCTTCAGCCACTTCAAAAATACCTGCAAGCGAGACACCAGCCTCATTTGCAATATATGCATCCGAGACAACACCTATTTCAGGAACATCATTCTCAACGACCACGGTGACAACATTGTCAAAACTTACACCATCACCATCGGCATCCGTTGCACTAATGAACTGACCAAGATTGTTAATGGCCAGGGTTTCTGAATCTCCGGCACCCGTATGATCCAGCTGGTCATCAAGGTTAAAGGTCGCCTCTCCAGTTAACGGATTCACAGTGAAGGTGAAGACTGTTACTGTTCCAGCTGTCGCGGTAAGGATATTACCACTCACAGAGTAGGTTACATTGCTGCCTTTGGACTTCAGGCCCGTATCAAAGCCTGCAGGTATATCGGTAAAACCATAGGTCAGATTTTCATCAGCTCCAGATTCTGTTACTGAAGCAAGATCATAGCTAACAACCGTTTCTCCACCACCAATTCCATCTGAGGAATCAGGAGGATTAGTAAGACCATCTTCATACACAGTTTCAGCAAGCAGTTTACCGACGATCTCAGGCACATCATTCTCTACGACTACGTTTACAAGATTGTCAAAACTTACACTATCACCGTCGGCATCCGTTGCACTGATGAACTGACCTAGATTGCTAATCGCCAGGGTTTCTGCATCTCCTGCGCCGGTATGATCAAGTTGGTCATCTAGATTAAAGGTCGCCTGTCCACTTACGGGGTCCACAGTGAAGGTAAAGACTGTTACCCCAGCAGCTGTTGCGGTAAGGATATTTCCACTCACAGAGTAGGTCACATCGCTACCTTTAGACTTCAGGCCCGTAGCAAAGCCTGCAGGTATATCGGTAAAACCATAGGTCAGATTTTCATCCGCTCCAGATTCTGTGACTGAAGCAAGGTCGTAGGTGACAACCGTTTCTCCAACACCAATGCCATCTGAGGAATCAGGAGGATCGGAAAGACCGTCTTCATACACTTTTTCAGCTACCAGTTTACCGACAATCTCAGGGACATCGTTCTGAACGACCACGGTGACAACATTGTCAAAACTTGCACTATCACCATCGGCATCTGTTGCACTAATGAACTGACCTAGATTGCTGATAGCGAGGGTTTCTAAGTCACCTCCGCCCGTATGATCCAACTGGTCATCTAGGTTAAAGGTTGCCTCTCCACTCACTGGGTCGACCGTGAAGGTGAAAATAGTCACCGCAGCAGCTGTTGCGGTCAGGACATTACCACTCACAGAGTAGGTTACATCGCTACCTTTAGACTTCAGGCCCGTATCAAATCCTGCAGGTATATCGGTAAGGCCATAGGTCAGATCTTCATCCGCGCCAGATTCTGTGACTGAAGCAAGATCATAGGTAACAACCGTTTCACCACCACCAATTCCATCTGAGGAATCAGGAGGATTAGTAAGACCATCCTCATACACAGTTTCAGCAAGCAGTTTACCGATGATCTCAGGGACATCGTTCTCTACGACCACTGTTACAAGATTGTCAAAACTTACACTATCACCGTCGGCATCCGTTGCACTGATGAACTGACCTAGATTGCTAATGGCCAGAGTTTCTGAGTCGCCTGCGCCGGTATGATCAAGTTGGTCATCTAGGTTAAAAGTTGCCTGTCCACTTACGGCGTCCACAGTGAAGGTAAAGACGGTTACCCCAGCAGCCGTTGCGGTCAGCATATCACCACTCACAGAATAAGTCACAGCGCTGCCTTTGGACGTCAGGCCGGTATCAAAGTTTGCAGGTATATCGCTAAAACCATAGGTCAGACCTTCATCTGCTCCTGATTCTGTTACTGAAGCAAGATCATAGCTGACAACCGTTTCACCACCACCAATTCCATCGGAGGAATCGGGAGGATCAGTAAGACCATCTTCATACACGTTTTCAACTAACTGTGTACCGACGATCTCAGGGACATCATTCTCAACAACTACATTTACAAGATTGTCAAAACTTACACTATCACCGTCGGCATCCGTTGCACTAATGAACTGGCCTAGATTGCTGATGGCCAGGGTTTCTGAATCCCCGGCACCAGTATGATCCAACTGGTCATCAAGGTTAAAGGTTGCCTGTCCACTTACTGGGTCGACCGTGAAGGTAAAGACTGTTACCCCAGCAGCCGTTGCAGTCAGGACATTACCACTCACAGAGTAGGTCACATCGCTGCCTTTGGACTTCAGGCCGGTATCAAAATCTTGAGGAATATCGGTAAAACCATAGGTCAGATCTTCATCTGCTCCAGATTCTGTTACCGAAGCAAGGTCGTAGGTGACAACCGTTTCACCACCACCAATTCCATCTGAGGAATCTGGAGGATTAGTAAGACCATCTTCATACACGTTTTCAACTAACTGTGTACCGACGATCTCAGGGACATCATTCTCAACAACTACATTTACAAGATTGTCAAAACTTACACTATCACCGTCGGCATCCGTTGCACTAATGAACTGGCCTAGATTGCTGATGGCCAGGGTTTCTGAATCCCCGGCACCAGTATGATCCAACTGGTCATCAAGGTTAAAGGTTGCCTGTCCACTTACTGGGTCAACCGTGAAGGTAAAGACTGTTACCCCAGCAGCCGTTGCAGTCAGGACATTACCACTCACAGAGTAGGTCACATCGCTACCTTTGGACTTCAGGCCGGTACCAAAGCCTGCAGGTATATCGGTAAGACCATAGGTCAGATCTTCATCAGCGCCAGATTCTGTTACTGAAGCAAGGTCGTAGGTAACAACCGTTTCTCCACCACCAATTCCATCTGAGGAATCAGGAGGAGCTGTAAGACCATCCTCATACACAGTTTCAGCAAGCAGTTTACCGACGATCTCAGGGACATCGTTCTCAACGACCACGGTGACAACATTGTCAAAACTTACACTATCACCATCGGCATCCGTTGCACTAATGAACTGGCCTAGATTGCTGATGGCCAGGGTTTCTGAATCCCCGGCACCAGTATGATCCAACTGGTCATCAAGGTTAAAGGTTGCCTGTCCACTTACTGGGTCGACCGTGAAGGTAAAGACTGTTACCCCAGCAGCCGTTGCAGTCAGGACATTACCACTCACAGAGTAGGTCACATCGCTACCTTTGGACTTCAGGCCGGTACCAAAGCCTGCAGGTATATCGGTAAAACCATAGGTCAGATCTTCATCAGCGCCAGATTCTGTTACTGAAGCAAGATCATAGCTGACAACCGTTTCTCCACCACCAATTCCATCTGAGGAATCAGGAGGAGCTGTAAGACCATCCTCATACACAGTTTCAGCAAGCAATTTACCGACGATCTCAGGGACATCGTTCTCTACGACCACTGTTACAAGATTGTCAAAACTTACACTATCCCCATCGGCATCCGTTGCACTAATGAACTGGCCTAGATTGCTGATGGCCAGGGTTTCTGAATCCCCGGCACCAGTATGATCGAGTTGGTCATCAAGATTAAAGGTTGCCTGTCCACTTACTGGGTCGACCGTGAAAGTAAAGACTGTTACCCCAGCTGCTGTTGCGGTAAGGATATTCCCACTCACAGAGTAGGTCACATCGCTACCTTTAGACTTAAGGCCGGTAGCAAAACCTTGAGGAATATCGGTAAGACCATAGGTCAGATCTTCATCCGCTCCAGATTCTGTGACTGAAGCAAGCTCATAGGTGACAACCGTTTCACCAACACCAATTCCATCTGAGGAATCAGAAGGACCTGCAAGACCATCTTCATACACAGTTTTAGAACTCAACTCACCTGTAATTTCAGGGACATCGTTCTCAACGACTACGGTGATAAGATTGTCAAAACTTACACTATCCCCATCGGCATCCGTTGCACTGATAAACTGACCTAGATTGCTGATGGCCAGGGTTTCTGAGTCACCCTCGCCAATATGATCCAGTTGGTCATCAAGGTCAAAGGTTGCCTGTCCACTTACGGGGTCCACAGTGAAGGTGAAGACTGTTACTGTTCCAGCTGTCGCGGTAAGGATATTATTACTCACAGAGTAGGTTACATCAACGCCTTTAGACTTCAGGCCGGTAGCAAAACCTGATGGAATGTCCCCGAGGCTGTAAGTTAAATTTTCATCAGCACCAGATTCTGTTACTGAAGCAAGGTCATAGGTGACAACCGTTTCACCACCACCAATTCCATCTGAGGAATCTGGAGGATTGGTCAACCCATCCTCATAAACAATTTCACCGGAAATCTCATTTGCAATAACTGGGGTGTCATCTTCTATCGAGATTGTCAACGCCCCTGATGTCAATACAATTGAATCCCCATCCGTATCCGTAACCTCTATCGATTTTGACAAATCGAGCGTCTCAACAAAGCCCGTTGTTGAAAGCAGATTGAAATTTTCATCAGCCTCAACACCATTCGGGGGAGCAACATGATCTAATTGATCTAACAAGGTGAAGGTATAGTCACCGTTAGGTTCTACTTTAAATGTAAAAACCAGTCTATCGCCATCAAACGCCCCACCACCATCAGCTGTGCTATCAGACGGAAATTGTTGAGTGTTGCCACTTCCCTTAACCCACGCCTCAAGCGTGTCACCGTTAACCACATATACGACTTCCTCTCCTTGAGAAAAAAGATCGGGAAGTTCTACATTTTCAATGACACTGAATGTACCAGGATTGTCGGCACCAACATTGACAAAATCTGTCAACGAACCCGTGACCACTGCAGCATTCTGCTGGCTTAGCACCGGATCTACTTTGGAATCATTTCCATCAGGATTTCCATCGGAACCAACCACATTGGGAGTCCCGTCATTCATATTATCCAGAGCCTCCTCTTCAACAACTCTGGCTATTTTGACTTCCGTTTGAAGTGGAGCGTCGTCATAAATATTCACAGTCAAGCTACCACTTGCGGTATCACCATCCAAGTCCGAGACTGTAAAACTAAAGGTGTCGGCCAGGAACTGATCTGGCGAATGAGGATCTACATTGGGATGAGCAATATTATCTGTTAACGTATAGGTCCAGGTGCCATCATCAGTTATCACCAAATTTCCATATGTGCCACTAACGGTAAGAGTCTGCCCTCCAGAATTATCAATAGTAAGAGGCGACCCACCAAAAGATATCGTTCCAGGCGTATCATCACCGAAATCAACTCCAAGCTCTGCTGCAAGGGTTCCAGAAACAGACAACTGACCTGAACCATTGAGCAATGAAGTCTCCGGTGCAGTACCATCCGCGAGACTCTCTTCTCTAAGTTCTGAAAGATAATCCCCTGCCACAGGCACCGTATTTTCTGCATCCTCCTCAGGAAGATCGTCAACTTCGGGTGGTGACACTAATATCGGCTCTTCAACAACTTCTTCTACGGGCTGCTCAACATACTCAAGATCAGAATCGACAAAGTCATACACAATTCCTGTCGTTTCAGCTCCCGCCTCAGGGGTAACCTCTTCCCCCGACAACTCGAAACGAAGAGCCGACGAACCACCACCCGCATTAGCCGGACCCGGCACGGGTCCTGCTGCCGGAGCCTCAAGTTCAGTTGTCGGGTCAAAATCGCCTGCGAGGAGAGCTTCTTGAATATCTTCAACTTCGGCTAACACCTCACTGAGATCTTGAGGTCCATCCTGATACACATCCTCATCAAGCAGCATATCTGACATCCGCCCCAAGTCCAGTTGTGTACCCAACCCATCATCAAAAACAATAGAAACAGAACCATTACTGGAGGAGATGATACGTTCTCCTAAGAATACAGGGCTATTGGGAATTAACACACGGATTGTTCCATCAGGAGCCTGTGCTTCTACCTTGCCATAGACAACGATAGCGCTTCCAATTGGTTGACTGGAATTTCCTGAACTTTGAGGGGAGTTATTATCATTAGCCATTGTTTAGTTCCATTTCTTGAATGTTAGTCTCAATTAACCTTCAAAAAATATATGGATGAGAGGCGAAAGTGTCCACGGTACTTTGGTACTGGATATCGTTATTATTTAGGAATTGTTAACAATAATGAAATTAGGAAGCAAAAAGCAGTGCCAATTTCAATCTACCTTTGGTATTTGTCTTTGCATAAATAGAACTGAGATGGCCTTTCACTGTTCGTTCTGTTACATCAATTTCTTTTGCAATTTCATTATTTTGAAGCCCATCTGCAACCAACCGTGCTATCTGTAATTCCCGGGTTGTAAGAGAATCTAATAGTGACGAATCTTTCTTTTCATCCTCGCCCCCGGTGTTCCCACCGGAAGCAGGAAGCGCACGTATCAATTTACGCATTAGAGACGCGCCAACCCAAATAAGACCTGAATCGATAGCTTCCATACCAGCTTTCAGTTTATGTGGTGCAAGATATGTGTTCCCATAACCAATACAGCCGAGACGCAGACACTCCAACCCTTCTCGATCTTCTGGTCGATCTGATAAGACAAAAACCTTTTTAATTTTACCACTTTCAAGAACCCCTCGCAGCTGTTGTACATCGACCATGCTCCTATGAAGTAGTAAAGCTGAGTGATTCCCACTATTCATACGTGTGATGAGTTCTTTTATTGAAGCGACTGGAATTATTTTCCAATCGTCTTGTAAAGCGCTGCTCCACCGGCTCAATACTGAAGAGTTATGACTGCACACTAAAATTGACATATATTATTTCTCCCGAAACGCCATACCTTTGGCCCGTAAAATTGGCTTGAGAAGATAGGAGAGTATGGTCTTTTTTCCGGTTAGGATATCTACAGTCGCAACCATCCCAGGAATGATAGGCATAGGCCCAGATTTTCCTTCAAGAAAATTCTTATCTGTGCGAACTCGAACCAAATAGAAACTCATACCGGACTCATTCGTAATAGAGTCTGCACTAATATGCTCCAGATCAGCCTTCAGGCCGCCATAGATTGTAAAATCATAAGCGGAAAACTTGACCATCGCCCGCTGGGTTGGCCGCAGGAATGCGATATCAGCGGGTTTTATCTGCGCCTCAACCAATAAAGTATCCTCAAGCGGTACGATCTCGATGAGATCCATTCCCGGCTGAACAACACCACCAACAGTATTGACGAGGATCTGCATTACGGTGCCATATACAGAGGACCTAATTACAGTACGGCTGAGCCTATCCTCAATTGCGCTGGCATTCGAGGCCATACTCTCCAGCTCAACCTCTACATCGTTGAGTTCTTTTTTGGCGAGATTGATAAACCCAAGCCGGGCTTCCTCTTGCAGATTATTCGCCTCCGTAAGTTTAGACTCTATTCTTGGAATGGCCAACTCCGCCGAGGTAATCTCACCTTGTAAGGTGCTGAGTTCTCTTCTGAGACGCAAAACCTCGACTTCAGAAACAGCCCCATGGGCAATAAGTGGTTCTGTCAAATCGATTTCTTGCTTTAACAACCTATAGGTTCTCTGAAACTCCTTTTTTTTCTCTCTCAACTCCAACAGTTCCTGCTTTCTCTGTAGTATTTGTTGACTTAGAATAGCTAGAGATGCGGAGAGTTCCTCTTGACGAGAACGATATAACTGACGCTCTCGAGCAGCAACCTCAGGCTTTTCATCAACCACCAGTTGAGGGATATTAATCTCAATTTCTTTAGTCTCTGCCCTAAGTCGAGCGGCCTTAGCCAGCAAAGCTATATAATTTAGCCTGTATTCGCGGAAGGGTGCTGAAAAACGCGTTTCATCCAGACGCATAAGCATTTGACCTTCCTGTACAATATCCCCCACCTTCACGTAGGTTTCAGCAAGAATACCACCCTCCAGATTCTGAATAACCTGAATTTGTCTGGACGGGATTACTTTTCCTGTACCTCGTGTTACCTCTTCAATTTCAGAGACAGCCATCCAGTAGAAAAGTGCGATAACCAGTACAAGAGTCGACCATATTATCACCCTGCCACCGGCTGGTGACTGGACAAGAATAGTTGTCCGTATATCAGTGATAAGATCCTTATCGGCCTTTTTATTATGGGAGTAGATCTGTGTGGAACTATCGGTAATTCTATCTGTCACGAAACCACCTGCCAATAAGTTAAAGATTCAGCTGACCGCTCTTAAGTGCTTCCAGAATACTCTCACGCGGTCCATCAGCACGAATTCCACCATCATCGAGCAAGATCACACGGTCCACCAGATTCAATAAAGAAACACGATGGGTTATTACTATGAGAGTTTTATTACCAAGTATGGGGTGCAGCCTTTTACGAAGTATAGCTTCGGTTTTCGCATCCATGGAACTGGTCGGTTCATCGAAGATAAGCACCTGTGGGTCAAGAAGAAGAGCTCTCGCGATAGCGACTGTCTGCCGCTGCCCCCCTGATAACAATTTCCCTCTCTCCCCCACCTGCATATCATACCCCAACGCATGCCTGCTTGTGAATTCGGTGAGCCCGGAAATCTTAGCAGCCCTCAGGACATCAGCGTCATCTGCAACATCGCATCCCAATAAGATATTATCTTTCACACTGCCCCTAAAAAGCACCACATCCTGTGGCACACAACCTATAAAACGTCTCAATTCCAGTGGATCTATCTGTCTAAGATCGGTACCATCAAGCGCCACCATACCGCTATCCGGCTCGTACAAACCAAGTATCATCTTACCAAATGTTGTTTTTCCCGAACCTATTCCGCCAATTATTCCTACTTTTTCCCCAGGTGAAATTTTCACACTGATATCTTTTAGTGCGGCAAGACTTTGCTCTGGATAGGTAAAATTTACATTCTTGAATTCAATAGCCCCAGTTAGATCCGCACGGTGTAAAAATGTCTTATTTAGAGGGCGTTCTACGGGCAAATTCATCACTTCCTCAAGACTATCAAGTGCAGTTTTTGCCCTATGATAGCGTGTCATCAGGCTAACCACCTGCGCCATGGGAGCAACCGCCTGCCTTGATAAGATTACTATGGCTATCAAACCACCCTGGGACATTGAGCCTGCATCGATGATATAAACACCCGCGACCACAACCACGACAACAGTAACGTTCTGTACGAATGCAGCAAGGTGTGTAACTGAGGTGGAAAGGAATCGCGCCCTTGATGACCAGTGGGAAATATAGCTTACTGCCTCTTCCCAGGTATTCTGAATTTTTCCTTCAGCCCCAAGTATTTTCAATGTTTCCAAGCCACCAAGCCCTTCAACAAGTATCGCATTTTTACGAGCTGAAGCGTGGTACGTCTGTTCGACAGCTTTTCTAAGAGGTCGCTGAACTATCAGTGTATAAATCAGAAGAATGAGAATAGCTGTGAGGTGGATCAATACAACATTGCCGGCCAGATACCAAATAACAAAAAGGGCTAACACCACGAAGGGCAGGTCCACAATTGCAGTAATGGAAAAAGATGTTATAAAATCGCGAACATGCTCAAACTGCAAGATTTTGTTTGAAAAAGAGCCTGTGGACTGAGGCCCGTACGCCATTTTCAACCCAAGGACCTTTTCGAACATCCTTGATGAAACTTCAAGATTTGCCTTTTTACCGGCCTCATCAATAAAATACCCCCTGAGACCCTGCATAAGCAGTGAGAAAAGATAGGCTATAGCTATGCCGATCGCCAGAACCCAGAGTGTTTCAAAAGCACTATTGGGGATCACCCTATCATAGACATTAAGAACAAAAAATGGCGTAGCCAGGCCAAAGATATTGATCAGAAAAGAAGCCAGCAGAACATCTCTGTAGATACGCCAAGAAGAAAATATCGCCCCCCAGAAGAACTTTCTGCGATGAGGAATTTTTCGTGAAATTGACGCCAAGCCCTCTTTGAACTCAGGGTGGACAAAGATAGCATAACCCGAATAGTCCTTAGTTATTTCTTCAAGAGGTACTGTCTTCACTCCCTCTCCGGATTCGGGCAGGTTAAGCTGTAGCTTACTTCCACCATCTGTAAAATGTCTCAGGACTACCGCCTTCTTATCATTAAGAAGTAAGATACAGGGAAGCTCCAGATCAGATATTTTCGAGAGCGGTCGTTTCAGGACCCTTGCAGTCAACCCAGCTCTTCTTGCAGCTCTTTGAACAAGCTTAACCGTCAGCTGATTATCAACGAGTGGCAAGCCAGCCCGTAAAGTCGTTCGTGAGACCGGCGTACCATAAACTTTGGATAAGATAACAAGACAATCTGTTAGCGGATCATCATATACATCTGAATCATGGCCGGAATCCCATGTATTCTTTTTTTTTCGAACAATCTTTCTTATCATAATTTTATCAGCAGCAGCTCAAACGTAAGTTACTAAATTATAGAATTACTCCCCCAGCCATATCTCATTTAATCACAGTGGAAAAGCAGCATCAATACCTCCCTGCATTTTTCCAGAGAAAGATGATTCACCTATTCAACCTAAATGTGACATTACAAGAGAGGTTGATGACGAGAGCAATCGCCTTACACCAATGTTGCACAGTGCAGAAATATCCTACCCAAAAGAGGGGAGGGGGAGTGAATATGGCACTCATCAATACTCCCCTCCAATTTACTCATAAACAAATCAACTTTATTTGCCTGTCTCTTGGTCTTCCTCTTCAGAGGCAACCTGATATCCGTCCGCCCACTCCAATCCTAAGGCGTGTACAAGCCCACCCACACTGTTTAATATTCTGAACTCGGAGTACAGACCATCATACGTTGCATTGATTACATCTTTCTTTGCGGTAATAGCCTCAGCTTCCGTATCAAGTACATCTAAAAGGGTTCTTTTCCCTAAATTAAACTGTTTGGTATACGTGTTTGCTGTGGCTTTTGTTGACGCAGCATGTTGCTCCAGATATACCTTTCTGTCCAAAACGGACTGATAAGCCATCCAAGACAGCCGAGTAGACTCAACAACCTGGCGTAGGGTATTGTTTTTTATTTCTCGCGCTTCACTAATAAGCTGAAGCGTTTCAGCCTTTCGAGCTTGATCCCCAAAACCATTGAAAAGATTATAACGCAATCTCACCATAGCAAGAGTGCTCTCCTGCCTCTCTTCCACTGCATCGACTTCTTCTTCCCAGGTCTGATCGACTTCGATATCAATGGTTGGATAATAAGGACTTGCAGCAACCTCATGTTGTTCTTCCCGGGCTTCAAGATCTGCAACAGCAGACTGCAGTGTCGGATGCTCCTCTTCTGCCAGCTTTAAAGCCATATCCAGACTCGCCGGCATGTGGTCTTGAAAACCTACAGGCTGCTCCAGGGTTCCAGGTAAATGACCAATAACTGAGAGATAATTTGATTGTGAATCGAGAATATTAGTTTTAGTTACAACAACATTAGATTCAGCAAGAGCCAGGCGCCCCAATGCCTGCTCGGCATCCACCTGAGCCCCAACTCCGGATTGGGTTCGTAAATTAATCTGATCGGCTAATCTTTGATGGATGAGTAGATTTTCCTCTGCAAGCACGTTGAGTTCTTCAGCTCTAAGTACATTCAAATAGACGGCAGAAGCTCGTAACGATAAATTTTCTGAAACGCCTCTTACCGAATAAGCTGCAGACCGGACTCGTGCCTGCTGTCTGTCCACTTCATTCATAGTGGCAAAACCCTTGAAAACATTCCAGCGCAGACCTAAGCCAAATTCAACGGGATTATACTCCCCATCGTCAGGCTCTTGAAAATCTTCAACACCAGCTCCTACCATAAAATCCAGAGTCGGTAAATTAGCAGCGCCTGCCTGGCGGACCTCCTGGTCCCGGGCAAACCTGTTGTAAGACTGAGAACGGATCTGAGGATTTGTTAAAATCACCTCCGCCACAGCTTCACCCAATGTTTCAGATAGAACATTGCCTGGACCAAAAAGATTGCTAGTAATAAAACACACACACCATACAAAAGTCGTTCTATTCATTATTTGCTCCTTATGTTGATGCTGCAATAGCAAGAAATCACAAAAACAATCCGATCTATATCCTGATATACGTATATGTTTTTATTCTGATTATAACATGATCATTATATTTTAGTATTTTGTCAAATATATCTACAACATTGCATGTATAAAACTGCAGGACAACAGCATGTGCTATCAGACACAGCCTGAGCCTGTTGAACCCCATCACGAATCTTCAGGTGGCTCAAACACCAGAAAATTTGCCTAACATCAAAGGCAAGAGAGTCAACATTGGGTAAAGAGCCGTATTTTGGCTTGCAAATCTACCTAATATTGCCTAGATATATAAATCAAAGCTAAAACCTGTCGATATAAGATATACTGACAAGGAAACAACTCTTTCATTTAAGATTGGAACTCCCCTCATCATCATTTATGCGCCGCCTACGACACATCACACTTACACTCTTGTTTTGTGTAATTTTATGTTGCACAGCCCATGCAGGCCCAACCTGTGACCCAGCACTGCTTAAGCAAGCGAATGCGGGTGATGTGAATGTTCAAAGCCTTGTTGCTCATATCTACGCTTCAGACAAAGGTGGCGAATCCAATTTTCATAAAGCACGATACTGGTACCAGCGCATCATTGCAGAGCGCAAAGCTGACGCAAAACTGCTCGGCCATGCAAACCTGATTCTGGGACTCATGTATACTCACGGAAAAGGTGGGGAGCGAGACTATGACAATGCTCTGCACTGCTTCAAACAAGCCGCCCAGCAGGGATACTACGATGCCCACCTTAGTATTGGAAAACTGTACATTCAAGGTTTAGGCGTTGAAAAGGACTACAACAAAGCGAGAGACTGGTTATTGATTGCCGCAAACAAAGGACACCGTGAAGCCCAAAAACTGAGCTACTTACTTGAAAAAGAGTTAACAAAAAGCAGGCAGTTGCAAACAACACTAAACGTCTTTAATTGACCTTAAAACTAAAAGGAATAAAATTCGCAATATTATTTCTTGCCCGCTCTTTTACCGCCAACCATTTGCACATCTTTCGTCCTTTTTTTCAGCCAGCAGTGTTTTGTTTGCGCGACCTTCTTCTTTGATAACATAAAGAGTTTCGTCATTATCCAATGTGAACACTCTCAAACCACATAATATTTAAAAATACTTACACGCAACAAACGGGAGGAAGACAAAACTTACGACGTACAAAACTGCTGACTACCGAGGATCCTCGTAAAAAATGTACGAAGTAGAATAGTCACTAAATTCGAAATAGACCTTTTTCTCCCCAGGATCGACATCACCATTGAGATTGAGATCGATGATCCCGTAGCCAAAGCGATAAGCCCGCTCACTCTTACCAGTTGTCGAACTGGCAGTCGTCAGCTTATCGATTTTCATAAAACGTTTCACCAGTGTATTGCCAGCATACACCTCAAGAATTCCATCGGTTCCCGTCCAGTTCTGTATAGACCGACCGATCTTATTCTGTGTCTCCTGCGTACAGGAAGACAACAACAGAATCAAGACAGCCAACACAATACCAAGCCATTTATTCATTGTTCATCCACTCCCAATCTGATTTTTGTTATTATGATTAATATTCCTATCTTGTAAGCATTAAGCAGCTAGATTACCATAGAGCGCGTCTATATTATCACGACCAACAACTCTCAGAAAAAACAACTGACCCCGGCCCGGATTTCTCACCAACAAAGTTTTTCGCAGGTCGAGACACCGGGCATGAAGCTGTAATAATCTACCGGAGTCTTCGCTACCTGCAAATGCTCGGTAACGAAGCAGCTGCGGATAAATCTGTTGGCCCGAAGGGTGAACTTTTTGATTTGAAACGAAAAACACCCTGTTAATTAAGGAAGTCATTTTTAAGCTATAAAATCAAACAATTGAGTTTCAAATCAAAAAGTCATGAGAAATTCGGGCTAGAACTAGAAACAGAGACATGCTTTCATCACTTAAAATAAATCATATAGACGTTTGGCTCCTGCCTATTGCAGGCTGGGACGCCACCCAACTAACCGATGCACAGATCCACAATCTGTTGAGCGACAAAGAATTCCTTCGCTTTCAACGATATCGCCCCTTATCGAAAAAGGCGGAATTCGTCGCATCCAGACTTCTCCTGCGACACCTTCTAACAACCTACACTACTTGTAATGTTGCGGCAACGGAAGCCATCCCTGATGATATGGGACGCCCTTTCTGGTATGAAAACGAGAAGCCAGTAGATCTTTTTTTCAGTCTATCCCATACAAAAGACATGATCTGCTGTGCTTTGAGCCATAATAAAGAAATTGGTTGTGACATAGAATCATTACAACCAAGAAAGTATCAGGTCGAACTTGCTAAAAGAGTCTTTAGTACCAAAGAGCATCAATTTTACCGGGATCTACCTGGCGCGGAGCAATCTGATTTTTTCTACAGATCGTGGACGCTAAAGGAGGCATTTATAAAAGCCATGGGCCAGGGACTCAGAATCCCTCTTACATCCCTGTCTTTTTCTTACATGGCACATCAGCAAGACACCTTTACAGTTTCCCCAAGCCACCTTGGCGAAAACTGGACGACCAGCCCCTATTCTTTCCAAAGCTCTATCCCCGCTCCAGGCTATAGCCTTGGAATAGCGACACCTCTAACATCTGCCACCATCAGTATACTAAACGCGCAGATCACAGGTAAAAACTTGAGGGTGATTTCACATGCATAATAACGTAAATATTTTCCACCATTAAGGTCCCAGTACTTGATCAGAGATTACATGGGGAAGAAGTCATCCAGCGACACGTGAAACTTACAAACCTTGCAACAACTGTAAGCTTACTGCATCAAAACTTGGGACAATTGAGTCAGCTCTGGTAAAATCGTGTCCCTGAGTAAATTCATTGGGTATAGCGATGGCTTTCATCCCCGCATTTTTTGCAGCGTTTATGCCAGGGCCAGAATCTTCGAAGGCCACGCATTCGCCAGGCCCCATACCGAGTAATGTTTGAGCCTTGAGATAGATTTCCGGATCAGGTTTTCTTTTCTCCACCATATCCCCGCCCAAAATAACAGGAAAGTAAGAAATCAAACCTTGGATTTCTAAAATCGCACGTATTTCTTTTTCATGCGAGGAAGAAGCGACAGCCAGACTCATCTGTCCTTGAAAGCGTTCAAGTATTTCTTTTGTGCCTGTGCAGAGCTCCACCTCAGGGATAAGTTCCATATAGAGCGTCTGCTTTTGGGTTATTAACTCCTTCTGACTCTTCTTTAGTCCATTCCCTTGTATATAATCGTTTGCCACCTTCTCATTGCTGGTGCCCACATACCGCAGAAAATCATCTAAAGTGAATTCGGCAACTCCATTTTGCAGAAGAGCCTCTCTCCACGCCTTAAAATGTAACATCTCCGTATTTGCAAGGGTTCCATCAAGGTCAAAGACAAGTGCCCGTATCATAATTTCGAAAAGTAAGGATTAAAGAACAAAATTGACAGTCTCGTAAAAAGTGTGTTCGTAGTTCTCAGATGCCTCTGAAAAAAGTTTGATATACGAGGCGTAGTGCTTTTTGAAGTTACACGACAATACATGTATTGTATGCCGTGAAGGTTCAAAAAACTACAACGAAGTAGATCATATTGCTATACCCCTTGGGTGCTTTTTACGAGTCCATCTACCTAGGGTAAAACATACTTGCCGCGCTTATACAGTTCATAAACAATTTCCGCTTCATGCCTCGCATCATCGAGGGCTCGGTGACTTTCTATATAACCTGTATCTCCAAAGAGAAAATCCCACGCCTCTTCAACCTTTGGCCACTTCGGCGTGGATCTCCCGGGATTCGGCGGAAGACCAACCACAGGAGTCGCCACAAGCATCGGACAAGGTAGAGGGGTGAATGTAAATGATCTGGAGCGTAAAAAAGGCAGATCAAAGGCCGCATTATAGGCAGTGAGACCGACGGGGTATTTATCAAAGACATCCTGAATTTGCTGAAACAGATCTGCAAGCAAGGGCGCCTTGGCAACTTCTTCGTATGTCAGTGTTGAGTTACTAAATATCCACCCATAAGGAGGTTTTGCATGGACGGGATTTAAACTGGCCTCTCTTATAAGACTGTCAAATTCGTTCTTGATTTCCCCATTATTTAGATTCAAACTCACAATTCCAATTTCAACAATCAGACCTTTCTGATTAAGAAAACCTGTGGTCTCTATGTCGACTATTGCGATGGTTGGCTTTGGCTCGGGGAAAAGACTATATTGAATTGCCATAATATCAAAAAAACTCACTATTTAAATTTAAAAAATACATAGTTACACCTGAAATATATACGATTATGCATAGTAATAATCATAATCTGGCTCACTACCTACAATTTTTTCATAAAATTTCCAGCACTGCTATACCACACTGTTACCTTGACACGACGAGTAGCAATTCGATAGAATATTACATATGACGAGAGACAACTGAGACAAAGCCAAACCCGTAGAAAGACGGGGACGGAAAGCCACGGGTCTCCAGAGAAAGCCGAGCTACCTCAAAAGAAGGTGGTACGGCTTTTTTTGATGCCAGTGATATCAACAGATCTGTAATGACTCCACGTATGTAAGAATCAACAATTACCGGCCCACCCAAAACCGCCAGATTGATTCCACAAAGAGGAGAATACCATGCGAGATCAACTCAATTACGATGTCTTTTTAAAAGTTGTAAATACTATTTCCCACTCGAAAGAACCAGAAGAAATTGCCCTCATGACTGTTGAGGGAATTAAGACCGCCCTAAAAATCAAAGGATGTGCCTTGTTTCTACTGGACCATGCAACCAACGAGCTCAAGGTAGCTGCTTCATACGGATTGAGTAACGAGTATCTCAACAAAGGCCCTCTCAGCGCACTTCATTCCATCGCCAAATCCCTGGAAGACGGGCCAGTCGCAATTTCTGATACAAGCAGCGACCCCAGACTGCAATATCCTGAAGCAGCCCAAAAAGAAGGAATTGCCTCTATTCTTTCTGTCCCCATTTTGGTGAACAGAAAGATCATGGGGGCGTTGCGCGTCTATACTGCGGAACCATGGGATTTCACCCTCAGTGACGTCAATTTCGTCAACGCTCTGGCTCAAATTGCAGGGATGGCCATACGACTGGCAAGACACTCTAAAGGACTCATGACCAGTATTGAAGTATTAAAGGAGATGAAACAACCAACGACACAACCAGGTAACAGACGTACACCTTTTGAAGGGGTGCCAATTAGCTTTACCAAGAAACAACTCAATCATGCTTACCCGCAGTCGGATCACTAAACAGTTAGTGATAGATAAATGACCCTTGCTCAATCAATACATCAAACAGGGCAAGTCCATCTTGCCCGTACAGGTGGGCTCTGGCAAGGCTCGATCTACGCCCCGCAGGAAGTGCCCTTGGGGTGCGAGGCGTAGTCTCTTAAGCGACAATTTGACAATACATGTAGTTTGACCAATCGTCGCTTAAGATCTACAATGGGGTAGATTGAACTTTTCACGAGTCCATCAAGAGTGACACCCACATTTAGATTTAGATGAACACTTCCCCCCTTCAACGCCACGAATATCACTTTGATGTTTTGCTATGGAAATAATAGTCTTGAGTCCCTCTGCCACGCCTTCTCCGAGTGCAGTCTGATCAATTTTTTCGGCTTCTTCAACAATGGCTTTAAACGCGTTTGAAATCTTATCTGTTGCGAGCATATTCCCTCTTTTTTAAAGTATTAGCTTAAACGACACATGTACTACAATGAGACATACTACAAAAATAATGATCTTTAGAATGATTGCAAAATTTTTTACTGTGCTCTGCTTCAATAATCGTAAAACAAGTTACAATCTTCCTCAAATTATGCTTTTCTAGAGTGATTCAACGTTACTTACATTCCAAAATTTATTCCGGAGAGAACATATGAGCGACAACCTCATAATACGTACCCAATCAGCCTACTCCTACCCCCTTATTATTAAAAATATGTTTCTCGCCCCTGTTGTTGATAATCCGGAGCAGGAAATCGTCTATCGAGACTGTTTCCGTTTCACCTACCGTGATTTCAAAAAAAGGGTTCGCCAGCTCGCAAACACCCTGTCCAAATTGGGTGTAAAACATGGGGATACTGTCGCCATAATGGATTGGGATAGCCATAGATACCTCGAATGTTTCTACGCTGTTCCTATGCTTGGTGCTGTCCTGCACACGGTAAACGTTAGGCTCTCACCTGAACAGATCATCTTTACTATTGACCATGCAGAAGATGATTTCCTTCTGGTTAACAGTGAGTTTCTACCAATCATTAATCAGATTAAAGGCCGTATCAACACGGTGAAAGAATTTGTGGTTCTCCATGACGATATGAATGAACCAATCCCGGAGATTGCTCTTCCAATCGCAGGGGAATATGAAACCCTTCTTGCTGAGGCTTCCCCGGAATTTGAATTTGAAGATTTTGACGAAAACACCAGGGCCACAACCTTTTACACAACGGGAACCACCGGTTTACCCAAAGGTGTGTACTTCAGTCACAGGCAACTTGTGCTACATACCCTTGGCACTCTCACCGCTCTTGCAACCTCAGCAGACCAGGGACGTTTTCACCAAAAAGACGTGTACATGCCAATTACTCCGATGTTCCACGTCCACGCCTGGGGATTCCCTTATATTGCCACCATAACCGGTGTAAAGCAGGTCTACCCGGGGAGATATGTCCCTGCCACACTGCTCCGACTCATGGAGAAAGAAAAGGTCACCTTCTCCCACTGTGTACCAACAATTTTAAGCATGCTTATGGCAAGTCCAGAGTTTGAGAACATAGACCTCTCCAACTGGAAGGTTATCATTGGAGGTGCCGCACTCCCTAAAAAAATGTGCCAGGCCGCTAAAGCCAAGGGAATTGACATTTTCACAGGCTACGGCATGTCGGAGACCTGTCCCGTACTCACCCTCGCCCACGTAAGCGATGAAGAATTAAGCGATGAAGCTGACACAGAGATTCGCTGTAAAACCGGTAGACCACTACCCCTGACACAAATCCGTGTGGTTGATGAAAACATGAATGATGTCCCAGCTGATGGTGTAAGTGTTGGCGAAATTGTAGTTCGCTCTCCATGGCTGACCCAGGGGTATTGGAAGGACAGTAGAAACTCAGAGACACTCTGGAAAGGTGGTTATCTGCACACGGGTGACGTTGCGACACAAGATCCCACCCGATACGTCAATATCACCGATCGAATGAAAGATGTCATTAAAATCGGGGGAGAATGGCTTTCCTCTCTTGAGCTTGAAGATATCATCAACCTACATCCAAAGATCGGGGAGGTTGCAGTCATTGGCATAGAAGATGACAAGTGGGGAGAAAAGCCACTTGCCCTAATAGTTCTAGGTGATAAGGCAGAAGCGCCGAAGGAAAAAGAGATCATCAACCACGTCCGATCCTTTATTGACAAGGGATTGATGACCAAACTTGCACTGTTGATGAAAGTTCAATATGTGGATGCGATAGAGAAAACCAGTGTTGGAAAAATAAACAAAAAAGAACTTCGAAAAAAGCACCAATAAACAAAAGGGCCGCGAGGGATCTGTCCCCTGCGGCCCTTACACACTGTAATGTCCAAAATTTAAGCTATCTGAACAAAGACCTTTCCCTTAGCTCCGCACACCGGGCACTTTTCAGGTGTTGCGCCAACCTCAATATATCCACAAACAGGACAAAGATAGAAGTCACTTACATCCATATCAACACCGTTTTTCACCGCTTCCAATGCTTTTTTATAAATAATTGCATGGACCTCTTCTGCCTCGACCGCAAACTTGAACATGGTTTTTGCCCGGTGACCATCTTTTTCAGCCAACTCTACCATTGGAGGATACATCTCCTCAAACTCGAAGGTTTCCCCATCGATTGCGGCCTGAAGATTCTCAGCCGTAGAGGCAATCATATCAAGAGCCTTTAAGTGACCTTCTGCATGGATACGCTCGGCCTCCGCTGTAGTGCGAAAGAGTTTTGCAATATTAGCAAAACCCTCTTTTTCTGCTTTCTTGGCAAAGGCCTTGTATTTCTGATTGGCCTGACTTTCACCTGCAAATGCATCTTTTAGATTATCTGTTGTTGTGGACATCTTAAATCCTCCGTTATGATTGTCTGTAAAGTACTTCAATGAGATTCATTTTATCGTCATAATCACTTTTATACACCCATCAGCTCAAACAGACAATTGACATCGTAGAAAAGTGGTACAATAATGGAACACTCCAACAAACAAGACTCTTTGGGGCGAACTCACTTTGCCACTCTTAAAATACCATCCGCTATCTACCTACACCCATGGAACTCAAAAAACTGCAGCTGAAAAAAAATGAAGAACGAAGGCTCCGCGCCGGACATCTGTGGATCTACAGCAATGAAGTCAACATCATCGAAACCCCACTGAAACAGTTTGCCCCAGGCGATCAGGTACGAGTCATCAGCCACGATGGCAAAAGCCTTGGCACTGCCTATGTGAACCCAAAGTCTCTTATCTGCGCAAGGCTTATCAGCCGGAAAGTTGAACCACTTGACCAAACCCTGCTCCACAAAAGAATAACTCAGGCACTTACTCTACGGGAGACTCTTTTCAAAGATCCATTCTACAGACTCGTCTATGGAGAAAGTGACCTCTTACCAGGGTTGGTTGTCGATCGTTTTGGCGATCACCTCTCAGTCCAGCTCAACTCTGCAGGTATGGACGTACTTAAAGACGAGATTGTCGAAACCCTCAAGACTCTACTCAAGCCCAGTTCTATCCTCCTTCGAAACGACAGTTCCATGCGAAATCTCGAGGGGATGGAAACTGAGGTGGTAGCGGCCCATGGCACCCCGCCCAGTGAGGTAGAACTTATTGAAAATGGTGTGAAAATGCTTGCACCACTCTATGATGGCCAAAAAACCGGGTGGTTTTACGATCAACGGCCAAACAGGGCAGAACTTGGACGCTTTGTTCATGGCAAACGAGTGCTTGATGTTTTCAGTTATGTTGGGAGTTTCGCAGTGCAGGCCGCAGCGTTCGGAGCAAAAGAGGTCTGGTCAGTGGATGCCTCCCGCTTCGCCCTTGAAATGGCAGAGAAGAATGCCCAACTCAACGGGTTTGGAGATATATTTACAGGAGCAGAAGGTGACGCCTTTGATGTACTCAAGGCCCTTCGCGCCGAAGATGAAAAATTTGATGTTATTGTGGTGGATCCACCAGCATTCATAAAAAGAAAAAAAGACCACAAAGAAGGCTTACGCGCCTACCATCGTATCAACGAGCTCGCCATGCGACTTCTCCCAGAAGATGGGATTCTACTCTCTGCGTCATGCTCCATGCATTTGCACAGAGATGATCTACTCGATGTCCTGCGTAGCGGGGCCCGAAAAACGGGCCACCATGCCCAGGTTCTGTTCGAAGGAATGCAAGGGCCAGATCATCCCGTCCATCCGGCCATTGCAGAGACAAAATATCTTAAAGCGTTCATCGCGAGACTTACCCACGAGTAATCTAAAAAAACTTACTCGTCAGGGGTCAGACTAAATGTGCCTGCAGCGACTTCTTCATCGATCTCCTGCATGGCCCGTTTCATCTGTTTTAAGGCTTGCGCTACCCTGTGTTCGTTTTCCACCAGAGCAAGACGAAGATATTCATCCCCCTCAATGCCAAAACCAGCACCTGGTGCCAGAGCGACATTTGCTCTGTGCATCATCTCAATGGAAAATTTGATTGATCCCATCTGCACATAGGGTTCAGGGATTTTTACCCAGAGAAACATACCAGACTTTGGAGGTTCAACCTCCCAGCCCATTTTAGTTAATCCATCACAGAGAAAATCACGACGTTTCTGATACACTTCAACCTGCTCCGTGATAGTGTCATCGCAATCACGCATGGCAACGATACCAGCCACCTGTATGGCCGAGAAAATACCATAATCATAGTAGCCTTTTATCTTAGCCAAGCCACCAATCATCTCGGTGTTCCCAACACAGTAGCCAAGACGCCACCCTGCCATATTATAGGATTTAGAAAAAGAACCAAACTCAACTCCCACATCCATTGCCCCGGGAACCTCAAGCAGACTTGGAGCAACCAAGCCGTCAAAGGTGATTTTGGAATAGGCAAAGTCGTTGATCACCATAAACTTGTATTTTTTGGCAAGCTTCACCACTTCGGCAAAAAATTCTTTAGAGACAAGTGTTCCAGTCGGATTATGCGGAAAATTGAGCATCAAAAGTTTTGGTGCGGGGTAGAGGGACTTACACATTCCAACAATTTGCTTAAGAAATTCTTCTTCTGTGCTAAGGGGTACTCGCAGGACATTCGCCCCGGCAATTACGGCGGCATACACATGGATAGGAAAGGCGGGAGCAGGCGTCAGGA
Source organism: Desulforhopalus sp. (assembly GCA_047619065.1). GTDB lineage: Bacteria > Desulfobacterota > Desulfobulbia > Desulfobulbales > Desulfocapsaceae > Desulforhopalus_A. Next base: position 14,653 of record JBLHNA010000021.1, on the reverse strand, counting down.
TTGTGTCACCAGGGCCGAGTAGCGCGAGACAAAGATGGGAGAGCCCTTCCTTAGAACCAATTGTACAAATAACATCATCTTCACCTGTAAGATCAACGTCATAATTCCGTTTGTAATACCGAGAAATTTCTCGTTTAAGGTTTTTCATCCCTCCCGCGACAGGATAGCGGTGAATCTTAGGATCAGAGGCAACTTCACAAAGTTTTTCTGTCACTGGGCTTGGAGTGGGGTCCATGGGGTTACCCATTCCAAGGTCTATAACGTCATCGCCCTTCCAACGTTTTTCCATCTTCATTTTATTAATCATGCCAAACAGATATGGTGGAAGCTGGTTCATACGGTCGGCATAACGAATTTCAAATTTTTCTTCCATGGCAGTCCTTTTTTCCTCTATTTTTTTGGATCATCGTCTTCGGTCTACTCAAAATACCACTTCTACAAGAAGTTGCACATAGGAGAATACTTTACAGGATCGTACTGTTATAGTGAACAATAATTGCAAATCTGTTCTTTTTTGTTGACTTCACATCCGGCAATCATGCCAGATCTGCACCCCAATAAAGAGACTCCTTTCCCTGCCAGATGTTCTGTCGTTCCATCGTTGCACGCAACTGCTGACTAAGCTGTGCTGCCAATACGTTCCACTTTGGCGCCACAAGAAGATCGGGGTGAGCGGTTGCCCACAACCTGTGAATCGTTACAGTTTCAGGTACAAGTACAAGCACCTTGAGGAGGAGTTGCAAATAGGAATCCAGAGAAAAAGGTTCAACCTCACCGTTTGTATATAGCGCTTCTAAAGGCGTTTGTTTTATCACCTGAAGGTGATGCAATTTAAGGGCATCAAGGCCAAGTGAACACACCTCCTGAACGGAAGTCAGCATATCGTCTACACTCTCCTGCGGGATACCAAAAATAAGATGCGCCCCGACCTCAAAACAGCCATAACCTTTGAGCTGTTGAACCGTCCTGGTAAAATCCGTATAGGTATGATTTCTATTAAGGAGCTGAAGACTTGATTCATGAACAGTTTGCACCCCAAGCTCAAAGAGGCAATCCTTACCCACCTGTGCAATCAAATGGGCCAATGGCCCAAGAAGTTTATCATCAACAGCATCAGGCCGGGTAGAAAGAATTAACCCTACACAGTTTTCGTCGGCGAGCAGTAACTTAAACAGATCAAGTAATTCATGTACGGGTGCTGCTGTACAAGTTTCTTGCTGGAAATATGCAAAATATTTTCTGAATCGCCCTTTGAGAAGAAAAGATTTCGCTTTAGCGACCTGGGTTAGAATAGTATCAGATTTCTCAAGACATGATGGGGTGAAACTGGCCGCTCTGCAAAAAATACAGCCACCATTTTTGCGGTTAGGGCAGATAAGACCTATATCCACAGGTACCTTCCCAACCCCTTCACCGTATTTGGCTCGACAGTGGTGACTAAATGTGCGAATGGTTAGAGGCATCGTTTTTCCGCCCGAATTTCTCATGACTTTTTGATTTGAAACTTAATTGTTTGATTTTATAGTTTAAAAATGACTTCCTTAATGAGCAGGGTGTTTTTCGTTTCAAATCAAAAAGTTCACCCTTCGGGCCAACAGATTTATCCGCAGCTGCTTCGTTACCGAGCATTTGCAGGTAGCGAAGACTCCGGTAGATTACTACAGCTTCATGCCCGGTGTCTCGACCTGCGAAAAACTTTGTTGGTGAGAAATCCGGGCCAGCAGCTCTCAATCGTGAACATAGAGTTCATCAACCTCGTCCCATTCTTCAATATTGCCCACACGAAGTTCTAGAAGCTTTTTATAATAATAGATTAACACAGTGATGTACTGGATACGAAGATCTTCGCATTTCTTGGTATTATCAGGGGCAAGAGAACAGGCCTCTACATCCGGCATTGCCAAAATACGCTCTATTTCCTCAATGAGATCATCATTTTTCAGGCGAACAAATAACTTTATAGGAGTAATCACAGGAGGTGTGAAGTTAAGCCCTTCAAGTCTCAGGGCAACCTCTTCAACGTGGTCATCACTGCTATTATCCGTAAGGGATTCGACCTCGGATTTCAATGAAATTATCTGTTGCTCAAATGTTTTCGCACTCATAACTTCTCTCCTCGTGATAGTATTATACGAATATAAGGCACATATACATTGTAAACAGAGTTCTCACAAAAAACCTACTATAATTATCAACTTGAAAGAGTCTGCATACGAAAAAAAGCGAATGTCTCACGAAAGATACGCACCGTTGTAGGCAATTTACATTTGCATGAGCAACGTCTGAAGAAATGTCTTTCAATGCGATAACTCTTTTTTTCTATTCCACTGGGGTTCGCTAACGCTCGAGAAAAATGAACACAAGGATTTGCACTGTATTACTCTAGTTCCGTGTGGTTGATTACAATTTGGTATTCATAGGTAAGAGTTGCTACCTGAGACTTAGGCTAAGTAGCTGGCATATTGCCTGGCAACTAAAAGATTTTTCACTCTGGCGGCATTGGTTGCACAGTTTGAGCCAGAAACAAATCAATTTGGCAATACAACACAATCCTGGAACAAATTTCGAAGACCCACGACAATTGATTCTTTATCGGGATCTTCGATGATTTCCTCAAACAGATACCAGAATACTATCAGGATATATGCCAACCAAATGAACTTGGATACCGCAACATCTCAGGAAAAACATGAGAGCAGTTAATGGTTCATGAAACATTTCAAACCGACCACTTTTTGATCGGTTCATATTAGCATTACAAATGTTCTTCAACCCTATGCATAGGGGCTACAATTTATCGTAACAGGCCTTTAACTTGATTTTAAATTGCCCATAGTTGTATATCTTATCTATCAATTTACGGCCTTCAACACCAAGACCATGTCTAAAATGGCTGTTTCTAGTGAGTTCGACCATACCTGTGGCAAACGATTTGGAGTTGGCTTGTTTTAAAACAGCAACTTTTTCATCGACTATACGCCGATTAGCGACATTGTCTGTTGCCAGGATTGCCTTTCCAGATTTAAGATAATCAAGCAGTTTAAGTGGTGTATTTATCCCGGAGATACGAGGAGAAAGAAGGAAGTCGGCCGCAGAGATATAGTCTGGCAACCGATCAGGTGTCACAAACCCGACAAAGCGAACCATCTCGCGTATTCCCCGCTGATCCAACCACTCATTACGTATATCTATTTGATCCTGTGTCCCCCCAATAACGACAAGGCGCAAGTTCGGTGATTCCTTCAAAGCGAGAAGCAGGCTTTCAAACATAAGATCAATACCTTGATACACTGCAAACGATCCCACATATAGAGCGATGATTTCATCAGGCTTCCTGCGAAAAATCACTTTTAACAGTTGTACTTGCTCTGGATCAGCTTCTTGACAGGATGAGGGTATGTCAAAAATGTGATGTACTTTTTGCTTTGGGGCAACAGCCATCGCCTGTTCCACAAGCCCTTCACCGGTTCCTATAACAATATCCACTTTGCGGATAACAATTCCCTCTAGCCAGCGATACAGTGACAATACGATATTTTTGAAAGGCTTGTCCTTGTGCGAAGCGGGATCAGAGTGTTTCTCAAAGATCACTCGTGAACCGGTGAGTCTGCCAATCAGCAATCCAATCACGCCAACTTCCTCCACCGCATGCACTGCTACATATCGTTGGCGGACAACCATTGCAAGTGCTTTGAACAAGATCAGTATGTCAAAAATAAGTTTATGTACGGACGGTCCGATTGGAATATTCTTCACACGAAACGGATTCGAAACGCGATGAACCGTAACCCCCGGAATATTTTTCGTTTCGCCAATAGGTATAGTCAGTAGGTCGATTTCATAGCCAAGATCAGCAAGAGCCTGAACATTAAAAGCGACGCGAATAGAGGATCCTCGCCATTGAAAGAATGGCACCGAAGTCATGAAGAGTAATCGGGGTTTCTTGTTAGTTCGTTGCTCTGGAACTCTCGTAATTACAGCCTTATTTTTCCACATTCCCATACGCCTTAGTAGATATTACAAACCATTTACAAAAAAGGATTTGAGACCTTGTTTTTAAACCAACCATGTGGTGCATTTATTCGATCTCCCAAAGCAGGAGGCTTTTAAAATTGGTCATGTTGTTCAAAAATAAATCCTGTTTTTTCCTTCAGATGAAGACCTATCCCACTCTATATAAATTCTGTGTTTGGGCGTCACTCAGAATGGACGGACCAAAACGGCCAAGTACCAATCAAATTTACCTTGCCAAATGACTGGAAATTTCTTTACCTAAGCCACCCTGTTGCCATATAATGTCGATTGTCTTAAGAGATTATCGGCCATGTTGAGACCACCTGATGTCATATTAGAAGAAAGTCTCAATTTTTTTTCTTCAATATGGCCGATAATTGGAAAGGACTTTCGTCTCAATACTCATCCTTTGAGCTTCAACCTGCCGGTTAAGTTCCCACACAAATTCAGAAGGTAGATGTAAGCGTACCACCATCATCCTGAGATAGTCTTTTTCTGCTTCGGTGTCAACTTCCGACTGCGAGCAGTGATGCTGCTATCTCTGGGTTGGTTACAACCGTTGACGATAGCGTCCATATCAACCATCGTTGCAGGTTCCTTTTAGATAAGAAGATAATTTGTTTTGTAGATATCAAAACTCGTTGTCTTCATAAAAACGCATCAAAATGAAATCCATTTTTTATCTAAAACCTTCAGATATTCTAAACCCTCAGGTTCGATACCCATATTGGGGCTATTACTATATAAAGTATATCGCGAAAAACGAATAGAACAAATAGATAATCATGGTACAATGCATCGCTTATAACGAATCACAACATGTCACAGCAAAGCTTTTTATATCAACCTCAGAGAGATTACAAAAGTCATGGAATGGCTCAATTATCATCATCTGTTTTATTTCTGGACTGTAATGCAGGAAGGGAGCATCAAAGCAGCCAGCGCCAAGCTCAGCCTAGCACAGTCAACGGTAAGCGCTCAATTGTCAAAGCTGGAAGAAAATTTAGGAGCAAAACTTTTCAAGCGGGTCGGCCGAAATATTGAACCAACAGACATGGGACATCTTGTCTATCGATATGCAGATGAGATATTTTCTCTTGGCCGGGAAATGATGGACTCTCTGCGTGGTCGGTCAGTTGCCGGGCCCTTATCCTTGAAAGTTGGCATCGTCGACGTCATTCCGAAACTTGTTGCTCGAAAGCTTCTTGAGCCAGCAGGAAAGCTGCCTGAAAAAGTTCGATTGATTTGTCATGAGGGAAAAGATAAACAGTTACTTGCCGAATTGGCCTTGCATAATCTCGATGTGGTGTTGACAGACACCCCCCTTCGTTCGAGTTTAAGTATCAAGGCCTACAATCATCTTCTCGGTGAATGTGGTCTTTCTTTTTTTGGAGTCGAGAAACTTGCCAAACCGCTTAAAAGGGACTTCCCATACTCTCTGGATGAAGCGCCAATGCTACTGCCCATGCCCATGAGCTCATCACGAGGTATGCTGGATCAGTGGTTTGAAAGAATTGGGGTTCACCCTGTAATAATTGGTGAATTTGATGACAATGCATTAGTTAAAGTGTTTGGACAAGCCGGTGATGGCATCTTCATGGCACCAACAGTTATCGAGAATGAAATTGAACAGCAGTACCAAGTTCAGGTGATTGGGCGTACAAATAAAATACGGGAAAAGTTTTATGCAATTTCTGTGGAGCGGATTATCAAACACCCCGCTGTAGCAGCTATTTCAGAAGCCGCACAGAAAAAACTTTTTTTTGAATGTAGTTAACTACCATTTCAACCATATGGTTCAAATGGTAATTTGAACCATATTTACTTTTAAGATAGGTCGCCCCCACAGAGCAACCAGCATCCCTTTGGCTCATTACCCAACGAGGCACTGGCCTGGTCGCAAACCTTTTGATCGACGGCCATTGGCTCGAAACATTTGTCGCAAAGGCGTTGTATCGCACACAAAGAAAGCCGGTAAATGGTTAGGCGTCCTTACCCAGAAGAGACAATGAAAAGTTGAAAGGAACAGTTCACCCTCTGTTTCTGCCTTTCACAGCCCTGATTCCCAGGGGGATATCTTCTAGAAAACCAGGGATAAAAGATTTTTTATAGACAAGTCATATGCATATGCTAACAACTCTGGGAATCGCAGTTGCTCTAGCGATGGATGCCTTTGCCGTAGCAATCGCCACTGGCGTCTGCCTGAAACAGGTCAGCCCTCGGCAAACCTTCCGACTCTCTTGGCATTTTGGTCTCTTTCAGGCCCTGATGCCGGTCATTGGTTGGACGATTGGCTCCTCCATAGAAGGTTATGTCGCCACCTATGCCCATTGGGTGGCATTCATCATGCTCGCTTTAGTTGGGTCCAACATGCTGAGAGAAGCCCTTTCGGCTGGTGATGACCACGATGCATGCTCGAGTAAAAAGGATGCCACAAAAGGCATGACCATGGTCATGCTTTCAGTTGCCACGAGTATTGACGCCTTGGCTGTCGGACTCTCTATGTCAATGTTAAAGGTGTCGATTGTCTATCCGGCCATAATAATTGGTATAGTAGCTGGTCTTTTCACCATTGTCGGATTGCACTTGGGTAAAAAAATCTCGAGTGTTACCTGGATTGCCACCTGGGCCGAAATAGTTGGTGGGCTTGTCCTCTGGCTTATCGGCTTAAATATTCTGCGGGACAGCGGCGTTTTTCATCACTTTTTTTAAGCGCGGGAATCTTGCCCGACACATTGAGTTTTTTACAAGATTCAGTAATGCCTGCTACAATCTTTTTAGAATTATATCAAAATGCTCGGTAAGCGTTGTAATTTGCTCAATGGTGAGATCGCGGGAAATTTCGTTTGTAAACTGTTGATGAAATTTATGATGCTGTTCATACATCTTTTCCCCTTCACCAGTTAAAACAATGAGCCATGAACGGCGATCATTTTTGTGAGGTTTACGTTCAACAAGTCCCATTTTTTCAAGTTTGTCCACACCAACTGTGAGAGTTCCCGTTGTCACTCCGAGTCGTTCTGCGAGTTCTTTCATCCTCATATCTTTATTGTGACCTATAATCTCAACGGTATGCATCTGAGCTGGAGACAAACCACTATCTTTGACAATAGAGTGTTCCCAGGAAGCCATTTTGTCATAAAATTCAACCAACTGATGAGAAAGAACTTCTAGGCTCATTTATTTTTACCCCTGTAAGCTTGATCACGCAGATGCTTGATACATTCCATATACTGAGAAGATCACAATTACGACCCCTGATAGTCTCATAACAAATGGTTCAATCCACTCCTTCTGTAATGAATGAGCCATAGCGGTTGCTTTGAATATCAAAAATATCACACCTCCAACAGCAATTGCGGTTGAAATTGCATAGGTTCCAAATACTAAGGTTGCTTTTAAAGCGCTACCCGCATTGAGTGCACAACCATACATTATCGCCACTGTTGGGCACGGCACTATCATATTCACAAAACCAATGCCAAAAAGAGCAAAAGGCAACAACCTGGGTTTTTTGGTCAACGTTTGAAGCCTGGAAAGTAAACCACCACTACCATGGCTGTCATGACTATGAGAATGTACTTTACACTCATGGTGATCGTATTCGTCTGTATGCCCTGGACAATGTTCATGGTGATCCTCGTGTTCATGTTTGTGCAATAGATGTGGATCGTATATCAGCAGTAAACCAAGAATAATCAGAAGAACTGACGTTCCAATTTCCAACCATGTACCCATAGAATGAGGTACAAATTTAGAAATTGCACCAATACTTGCGCCTAAAGCAAGACACGCCAGAGCAGTGCCGCTAACAAAAGCACTGGTAAGTAATGCTACCCTGGCACCACTTTTCTCTCCAGTTATAAATGGAGCAAGCACCAGCCAGGAATGTCCACATGGATTTATTCCATGAAGCAGACCGAGTAGAAAACTCGACTGGATTACTGCAAAGAGTATCGTTTCAAATTCCATCTGTTAAATCTCCTGTATAAAATATGGTCGTATATATCACAGACAATAGTTTAACTGTCATGTTTTTTGATTATCAAGCTACTTGAGGGTCAAAACAAATCAAACAGAACTATACGGTGGGACACAGTGGTGTAAAACTGTCGATGGCGTCCCTAAACAGGAGCAGTTTTACCGAATCTTAAGAATAACAAAGTAATTGCTCTAGAAGACTGTAAACAAGAAAATATTTGCAATATCGAAGATGAAAGGCTAGCGTAGAACTGATGAATATGAGGCATTTAAACTAAGAAGGGCAAGCCTTTTCAGGTCTCACTTAGAAAGCGATGTCTGATCACCCACCAGGTGAATAACCATTACCGAGTAACGGCCCTGCCGATACCTCCACTCCTGATGTTTGAAAAAATCTATCAAACAAAGATTGTCCGACTACCCGCAGACGTCTGTTCCAGTGCCAGATGAAGAGTAAGTTGTGGCCAAAAATCCATCGGTTTTGCTTAAAGGTTTTTACCTTACTGGTTTGCTTCTCCCTTGTGCTGTTGCTATTGTTTCGGTTTACACCGGTGTACCTGACGCCGCTAATGGTTCTGCGTTCTGCAGAGCAATTACTTGATGGTCAGACAGTCACCCTCAAACACCAGTGGCTTCCCATTGAATCAATCTCAAACAATTTGTCCCTTGCGGTAATTTGCAGTGAGGACCAGAATTTCCTCAACCATTATGGCATCGACGTTAAGGCTATTCAGCGTTCGTTGAAGGATTCGAGAAATGGATCCGCTCGATTTCGGGGTGCCAGCACCATCTCCCAACAGACTGCCAAAAATGTATTTCTCTGGCCGGAAAGGAGCTGGCTGCGAAAGGGTTTGGAAGTCTATTTCACCCTACTGATTGAACTTTTCTGGCCCAAAGAACGTATCCTGGAGGTCTACCTGAACAGCATCGAAATGGGAAGAGGGGTCTACGGAGCGGAGGCGGCAGCTCACTACTATTTTAATAAATCCGCAAAAAAACTTACCAGAAGAGAGGCCGCGGCCATTGCTGCCGCCTTGCCGAACCCAAGGGAGTACCCGGTCAATCCTCCCAGCCCATATATACAAGGTCGAATCAACTGGATCATGAAACAGATGCGGCTGTTTGGCCCCCTGGATTTGAATTAACAATCAGCCCTTCTTCTTTTTAAGAGGAGATGATCCTGGAAAAGGATCATATTCAATCTAACAGGTCAGTATTCATGTTATTTCGGGAAAACAGCCAAATACGCCGCAAACGCTAGCAATACTGTGTTTTCGGTCTCGCTTTTCTGTAAGAGCTGTTGTAGGAATAGATACTTGCAACTCACACCGGTAAACGGTGAGGTAAGCTGGCACAAGTGCCTTAACAGCCCTTACGGAGCAAACTACCTATGAATTCCCACAATATTGTTCTTAGCGGTTCGGGGTTATGGACCCCGGATAATATCATTACAAACGAAGAACTGGTAACCGCCTACAATAGTTGGGCAACCAAGTTTAATGAGGAAAACACTCAGGCAATCGCAGCAGGCAACTGTGAAGAAGTACCTCTCTCTTCGGTCGAATTTATTGAAAAAGCCTCCGGTATCAAACAACGCTTTGCCTATGTAAAGGAAGGCATTCTTGATGTGAACAGAATGCGTCCTAATATTCCACTTCGCGGTGACGACCAAATCTCTGACCAGGCAGAAATCGCCATTAAGGCAGCCAGGCAGGCAATGAAGGCCGCGGGTAAAAAGGCTGCAGATATTGATGCGGTCATTGTCTCCTGTGCCTATACCCAGCGGGCCTACCCGGCCATTGCCATTGAAGTACAACAGGCCCTTGGCATAGAGGGTTTTGGATTTGATATGCTGGTCGCCTGTTCAGCCGCAACCTTTGCCATGCACCGAGGCTACGAGATGGTGGCAGCTGGGACCGCGGGTTGTGTCCTGATGATCAACCCGGAGCTGACCTCTCCCCAGGTAAACTACTGTGATCGCTCCAGTCATTTCATCTTTGGTGATGTTGCAACGGCCACAATCATTGAACGGGCGGCAACCTGCACCAGCGAGCACGCCTATGACATCTTAGGCATAAAGGCTTTTACCAGCTTTTCCAATAATATCCGGTCCAACTTCGGTTATGTCAGCCGGGCAACGGACTGCTCCCCCTTTGCAACAGATAAGCTATTTAGCCAAAACGGCAGAAAGGTCTTCAAAGAAGTGTGCCCGCTGGTTATAGAACATCTTCGAGCGCACATCCAGTCCCATGGCCTACAGGTAGAGGATATACACCGTTGGTGGTTGCATCAGGCTAATATCAACATGAATCTGTTTATAAGCAGCAAGCTCTTGGGTCGCACTGCAAGCCAGGAAGAAGCACCTATTATCCTTGACCGTTATGCCAACACAGCTTCGGCCGGGTCACTCATCGCCTTTCATCTCCAGAATCAGGATTTGAAGAGTGGTAACCATGGGGTGATTTGTTCTTTCGGGGCGGGGTATTCTATTGGGAGTTTGGTGGTTCAGAAACGGTAATTGGTCGTGTGCTGAGTCAGAATAATAAGTTGTTATCGTTGGCCTTCCCCAGCTGATTTCCAGCTGACAGCTATTCATGTCAAAGTCAGATTTCCACCGAATTGGCTAAGCACGAGGTAATAGCCCGTGTATTGCTCTGTTTAGTTGACAGATGACAAACATAAACCAGGTGAAAAACGTAGTAATCATTGCAGTTAGATGAGTCTGGAGCAATGGAGCCACAGGAATTTCTTTATGTGTCACCGGAGCGGGTGGTAATTGTCGGGTAACCTAAATCTAACCTGAAGCCCAGCATAACCACCGTGACCTTTACAGTTAGCGATGTTATGGCTGCTGACTATAGCTACGTTCCTAATCAGAAGAGTGTTGATCTTTTTGTATTTTAATTAGTTTGTTGTTAGAGGGACTCTGGCGTTTCAGGGCCCCTCTTCTTTTGTTTATGGCTTCTGAATTCACCCAATAACCTACCAATAGCTCTTTAAGTAACCACCGTGTCCGGTGCCCATCTCTACCTTATCGGCTTGGTCTTCTACCTTTATCTGATTGATCACTTACTTAAAAAAACAAAATTTATAGTTTCGTGACAACGTACTTTACTCCGAATATGCGGAAAAATTCACGTAAGAGTTGCCAGTGAATAAAGCTCCTAATCTTAACAACGTGTTGTAATTTATATGATTTCAAGACAAATATGTAGTTTTCTTTTGTTTGGCACTTGTTTTGCAACACAACAGTCAGTTAGAATGCTGTTCTGCAAAAGATAGATAAATTTTAGGGGAAAGTGATGATAAAGAAATTTGCAACAATAATTGTAACTGGGTTATTTTTGATAGGGATGGGTGGAGTAGCCCAGGCATTATTGATTCATGATGGAACTGGGTATGTTGACGTTGGAGGGTATGATTCATTTGTTGCACAGGCTACGAGAAGTGAACTGGGTACCGGCAATGGTGAAGCAACTGAGTTGGCTTGGATTAATATGGCGCTAGGCCTAACAAATACAGATGTATATGATTCGGATGATTATTTTAAAATAGTAAAAGAAGATACTGCTGCTTGGTCTGCTTGGGAGCAAGTCTATAGTGCAGAGGGTACGCTTGCAGATCCTGTAGGCTGGGCATATAAATTAACAGATCAACCTGACTATTTCTTTGTGAAAACCGGTAATAACCAGACAACTACTGATTATCGATATTTTTTATTTAAAAATGATAATTTAAGTTATGACTGGGGGGCATTTCAGCTCACATTGGATCCCGGCTACTCAATATCCGAATTTGGCAAACTCAGCCACTTTGCTCAGATTGGCGGTGACTCAGCCCCAGTCCCAGAACCAGCCACTATGTTACTTTTCGGTACCGGTCTTGCTGGTCTTGCTGGTTTGCGTTTGAGAAAGAAGAAATAAGATTTAGAGATCAATTGTTTCTTAGTTAAAAAGCAGGGTCGTTAATCGACCCTGCTTTTTTTATTTAATGTGAGAAGCGAGGGTTGAAATGAATCTACCACTTAACCTTTGGTCCAAAGTATCATTTGGGTACATCGAAAAAAGGCCACCTTCTGTCCTGTCTCATCTGAAATAACTTCAGCATCCCAAACCTGCGTTGACCGACCCTTATGCACCAACCTGACCACACATGTCACATCACCCTTCAAGGCAGTGCCAATAAAATTAGTCGTCAGCTCAATGGTTGTGAAGCCTTGTGAAGCCTTGTGCACCCTTGGGAAGATTGTTGACCGTTGCATAACCACAGGAGGTCTCAGCTAGAGCAACAACAGAGGCGGCATGTAAAAATCCATTCGGTGCACATATGGCCTTTGTGATCTTCATCCTCGCCGTCAAGGTATCTGGTTCAACAGACAATACCGCAATCCCCATGCACCCAGGTAAACAATCTTTTCCAAACTTATTCCAGCCCTCCAGACTTTCAGGGGCCGTTAATAAAAAACGGGTAAACCACCGGCTCTGCCGGTGGACTCCTAAAGTTTGACAATTACGGGAATATAATGGAAGTCTCACAATTCTGAACCGCTCAAAGTTCAAGAAAAGGAGACTTCCATGTACGACGGACAAAGTTTAAGCCACACGAAGTGGGAATGCAAGTATCACATTGTATGGATTCCGAAGTATCGTAAAAAGGCAATATTTGAAGACCTCAGAAACTATCTGGGAGAGATATTTCGAGATCTGGCAACGCAAAAGGAATGCAAGGTGGTTGAAGGGCATCTAATGCCGGATCATGTTCATATTTTGATTTCTATTCCACCCAAATATTCAGTGTCTCAGGTTGTTGGTTTTATCAAAGGTAAAAGCGCGATCCAAATCGCTCGGAATTTTCAGGGACGAAAGAAGAATTTTGTTGGTCAGCATTTCTGGGCAAGAGGATATTATGTGTCGACGGTTGGTAAGGATGAGGATTCCGTGCGAGAGTATATTCAAAGGCAAGAGAAAGAGGACAAACGTATTGAGCAATTGAAATTGTTTTAACAGTCACCTTTAGGTGATCCCAGGTTTTCAACCGCTTTGAGCGGTTCAGAGGCTTTCAAGCCACCGGCTTTGCCGGTGGTACATGACTGCATCGACATAGTTCCCCTTTAAACTCTCCTTAGGGGTCCTATAATTATGTATCGATTGATATGGAAAAAGGACATTTCCCTCCCCTTTTCTGTAAATATAGCCCTCTTTTTTGCTGTCCTAAAAAGTAAAGGGTCCCTTTACCGATTACCGATCTAACAATTTTATTTCAGGTTCAGTAAACATGCTAAATCTATACGAGGTTCCCCCAATTTGAGATTTTCATGGATAAGCTTTGCTCTCAGTTTCCTGAAATGTTGTTAGGAATTGGAATGATGAGAATTTCGTATATACAGGAATTAGTCCTAAGTTGCAGGATTGCTTAAATGGTTAACATTGCCAATACTAGCCTCTGCCATTGCGACAACATGTTTCTCTGCAGACCATCAGGAATTAGGTCAACTTGCCAAAACCGAAAACGATACTGGACTTATTAGGAATAGTTCCAAATTGCGGGTTTACATAAATGACTGAGATTTAAAAAGGCTATCTTTCCTTAACTACTGAATTTTAGACTTGCCACAATTCTCTGTCTGTTGGTTTTTAAACACTGCTAAGATTGTCTGGGAACATCCATATTCCTAAACTCCTTGACTAAATCAAATTAAGAAAATCGATTCTACCGGGTGGAACCGTAATTTCCTGTTGGTTTAATTAAAGAATCACCAGCCGTAAGGGTTCTTTGCACAGCTTAATATTTTTATCATTATGAAAAAAAATACCCGTGCGACTTTTCCTTCCAAGCTAACGCTTGACGACGACACATCGCGGCCCCGGACGGTCTCATCCGAGTTCTGACTCGATGGAGTCGCGTACCTAAAAAACTTGTTTCTACAGGGCGAACAATGTAGAATTCAACTTATATGAGTCGGGGCGATTAGTCAGGAATATTGTTATCATAGTAACCTGTTAAGGCACTCCTTCCCACTTAGCAGCGGGAGTCCATTTATGTATCTATCCTTTTACAACTTATCGAAAAAGCCATTCACTATCAGTGCTGACCCACGGTTTCTATGGCAGGGGGAAAACCATAAAGAGGCTTTTGCTACTCTCAAGTATGGTTTGTTGGACCTCAATGGTTTTGTGGTACTGACCGGGGACGTTGGAACAGGCAAAACCACCCTATTGAATGCCCTCATTGAAACGCTGGATGATAGTGTGTATGTAGCGAACATCAACCACCCAACCCTAGAACCCCTCGATTTTTTCAGAATAATAGCAAAAGCCTACGATCCGTCTGCTGAAATCACCAACAAAGCAGAATTTCTGCTATTCTTAAACAATTTTCTTCAGAAAGCACATGCGGACGGGAAGGTAGTACTTTTGATCATTGACGAAGCCCATCGCCTTTCTAAGGAACTTCTTGAGGAAATCCGTCTATTTTCAAATATTGAACAGGCGGGTAAAAAACTTATTAACATTTTCTTTGTCGGGCAGGATGAATTTAACGAGATAATACAGTTGCCAGAATGCCGAGCTTTACGTCAGAGAATTACGCTTTTTTATGATTTAGAACCATTAACTGAAAATGAAACCCCGGAGTATGTGGCACACCGTCTGATGATTGC
>JBLHNA010000020.1:0-95626 GCA_047619065.1 Desulforhopalus sp. | reverse complement strand
TAGTGCGGGAAATCCGCACGCTGGGTTTGTCGTGGCGGAGGTTGGAAACGGGCCCTTAAGTACCGCGCCAGCCTTCGACCCTACCTGTGAGAGCCTGGGGGGGAGGTTCCCCTGGGCGACTCGACTCTTACCCTCAAGTATTATTCGTAATGTCCTGTTTCCATTTCTCTGGAAATCTTAGGGATAAAAATGACTATAGTTGGTGTACGCAAGAGGCTTCAGTTTGATTCACTATTAATAATCTATTTGAGTTTCATGAATAAGTTGCTCAACCTTTCTTAGCCTGGCTATAATGTCTGGCTCTTCGGGTTTTGTTACCTTCTGGCCAATTTCTTTCAGCATCATTATTGAAGGTATCGCCCCATTCTTATTCATAAGGGTAGCCGAAACATATCCTGTAGATAAGACTCGATCATTTCTTTTAAAAATTTGCTCGAAATAAAATGTATTTTCACTCCACCACACAACTCTGGTTAGTAGTTGATATTTTTGAAATATTTTCAAAGGGTAGCGAAAACGAATTGAATGGACTGTTGTTAAGGGGCCCCATAGTTTTTTTACCATTGCTCCTCTTAAACCTACACGAAACGCAAAATCGATTCTTCCTAAATCCATTAAAGCGACATAACGATCGTTTGAAATCTTCGTTATATCAGTATCGTTAAGCAAAACTCTTAAGTTCAAAACAGACTCATCCTGGAACCTCAATGGCTTTTTCCAGAATGATGAGAGGAATAACCATAAAATCCTGAAACGTAACCTCATTCCATATCTCCTTGCGGATAGCATTAAACCGCTAACAAGTGATTATGTCAAGACTGTGAATTATGCCTTTTTTAAGATTATACAGGAAGATTGTGTGTAGGGGAAAGCGCAAAAGACCACGGTAATATCGGCAACGCTTCGAAACAAATGTCACTCATTTCTACCGCTAGGCCGAGTCAGATAATACTTTCTATGATGTCAGTAGATTATACCATGAAATTCACGATAGGGATGGGAACCTTAATATGAAGATTTCAACTCTAGGTTATTTTATAGTTATTAGGGTATTTGGATTACCATTATGTTGGAGGTTTGGTATTCATGGTAGGATTAGCTATTGTTTTGCATTGTCAGCGCAAGTAAACCACTTCTCCTCCCTGTGTGTCGGTAGCTAATGAACTCAATAGTTTTGCTCCATTTCTGAATAACTGGATGCAAAATAATACTTTCATATCGGTCATTGCTAACCTGTTTAGATTACCAGAAAACACCTCTCTAAATCGCAACAAGACCCCAACAGAAGGTGTTTCCTGTATATACGTAATACGTGATCATAGCCTAAAATACTACCTGGAATGGAACATTCTGAAGGCAGAGATAATTCCAAAAATCACCAGAGGCAATTGCTCCATCTCCTGTCACTCCAAGCGTTGATACTTTCGAACCAGCATAGCCCTTTCGAATTCTAAGGTCACAATCTATATCAAATACTTGTGTTGTGGCATTTTGTCACTTGCCTAACTGCACCACAGTGCTTCGGAAATAAGACTTAGGCAGTACCGTCAGTCATCTGAGTAGTTCTCCATGGAGTAGCTCTTTCTGGTATTTTCCATTTAAAATTGGTGTCTCTTTGTTCTCAGGAACATCATCAACGATGGCAGCTCTTGTCCATTGTAAGAGGTGCCAAATTCATTCCATTGTTAAAAACGCTATTTTTTTGATTGTTCATTGAACGTTAACCAATCCTTAACCACCTCCCTGATATTATCACCGCCGATATAGTTGTAAGTCTATGGTGTCGTCGCTTTATTGATAACGCCTATGGCGTACAGCACCAGATAAAAAACAAATGGAGCGAAATAGTAATGTGTTTGTCGAAATTCATACACTTTTTACTACCGATATTGGTTGTATGTGGTGTGACGCTGTTGAGTTCCTGCAGCATAATTCCCGAGGGAAACTACACAGCACTGGCAGAACAGGAGCGGCAACTGTCAACCGCATGGCCCGAGCAGAAGGGTGCGCAGGAAACAACCAGCCTGCGGGAGCTTATTTCCGCCCCCCAGCTGAATGAGCTAATCGATGAAGCCCTTCAGGCTAATCCCAGCCTTCAACAGACAATACTGACATTGCAAATTTTGCGTGCCCAGCGTCGTCAGACAACAGCCGACCGTTTGCCCAATGCTGAATTTGTTGCCAGTGCCGAGAAGGAAGACGAGGAAGATGAAAGTTTCAGCGGTACATTTACCATCAGCTGGGAAGCCGATCTCTGGCAGAAACTTGCGGATAGTGAAAGTGCCGCACAAATGGATGAAGCTGAGCAGCTGGCTCTTCTGCAAGCTGGGCGTGCTTCCCTTACAGCAGAGGTGATGCAGGAATGGTTGGGCTTGATCGGCGATAAACACACGATCAATATCGAACAACTCCGTTTGGCGAATCTCGAAAAAAATGAACTCTATATACTGCAGCGGTATCGTAGCGGCATAGGTAGTCTTGAAGATCTAGACAGTGCCCGTTCTTCCACCTCTGTTTCCAGAGCATCCCTTGAAGAATACGAGGAAAGCCTGGCGCAGAGGCAACGAACCTTGAAAACTATACTTGGTCGCGTTGGAACAGCTGAAAGAAATGCCGACATTGTGGTTACTGAGTCATATCCTTCTGTGATAATTCCGCTTGCGGATTTACCCGACCAGACCCTGAAGCAACGACCGGATTTGCAGGCCGCGTATTTTGCCATCGAAGCAGACGACTTACGAACATCTGTTGCCTATAAGGATTTACTGCCATCCATAAGTCTTGAAGCTGCCCTGGAAGATATTGGTGATTCTCCGCAATCGATGCTGTTGAGCGATCCTGTATGGGCACTTCTAGGACAGCTCACCGCCCCTATTTTTCAGGGTGGCAAGCTTCGATCGGCGGCTGAAATTGCGGAATTGGAAACAGCACAAAGCTATGAGGCGTATCGTGAAGCCTTGCTGGAGGCCATAGGTGAGGTGGAAAATGGACTGAGTCTTGAAAGGTCTATTTCCCGCCGACAGGAGTATATCACGGCTGCCCTGGCAAGTGCGCGCAACTCCCTTGCGAGATACGAGGAGAGTTACAGGGCGGGGCTGGTCGATATTCTCGATCTGCTTGTCGTCCAGGAAAAAACTTTTGATCTCGCCTCCCAACGAGATAACCTCATCTATGAACGGTTGGTAAACCGGATTGATCTCGGTTTGGCACTGGGCCTAGGAGTAGAAAAATGAAAAGAAAAATAATCCATTGGTCCACCCTTGCGGTGGCAATTTGTATTCTCACTATTGCAGTACTGTATACCCGTCAGCTAATAGCTGAACAGGTTGACAACCGTCAGCCGCCACGAGCTATTCAATCCCAGCGGCCGGAAGTTGAGATTCTCACCGTCACAGGAGCCGGCTATAAAGCGAAGATACGCGGCTACGGCGAAACCCAGACGCATTACAACCTGACACTTACTGCTCAGACAAATGGTCAGGTCATCGAACAGTCTGCAAAGCTTGAACCGGGATGCCAGGTGCGTTCAGGAGAGGTGCTGATTCAACTGGAAGACAGTGATTATCAGTCTGCAGTAGCAGATTCCAAAAATGAACTGGCCACAGCAAGGCTTGCGCTACTTGAAGAGAAACGTGAGGCGCGGCAGGCCGAAGCAGAGTGGGGTGCATCAGGTCTTAGCGGTGAACCTGACTCTGAACTGGTTCTGCACGGTCCACAACTTGACGCAGCCGTAGCTGCTGTTACGAAGGCTGAAGCTGCACTGAAAAGCGCTGAAAAAAACTTGAGCAGGACCAAAATCACCGCCCCCTTTAATGCCATAGTGGTGGAGCGACTGACAGCACCCGGCAGTTACCTGCAGACTGGAACGGCGGTGGCTACCCTGTATAGTACCGATATGATGGAGGTTCCAGTTCCGTTATCCACCAGGGATTGGAAAAACCTGCCTGAGCCAACAAGCCTTGCCGGAGGCGATTGGCCGGTTCAACTGACAGGTGTTGAAGATAGTCAGACATGGTCCGGCAGAGTATTGCGCGCAGAGCAACATGTTGACAGCACGAGTCGGCAACGAACCCTGCTTGTTGTGGTTGATTCCCCGATGGAGCAGACGCCGCCCCTTCTTCCTGGCACCTTCGTTGAGGTCGGGATTGATGGAAGTTCGGTTGATAATGTATGGGAACTTCCGAGTTCTGCCCTCAGTCAGCGAGGTGAAATCTGGTATGTGACAGAAGATGATACCCTGGCGAAGTTGCAGGCGGAGCCTATTTTTAGCAATGGTAGTTCAATCTATATTGAAGTGCCGGCAGACCTGGCCAAGGTCCCTGCCAGGATAGTGGTTCATCCGCTGAGTAGTTACCTTCCTGGAATGGCGATTCAACCAGTTGTGGAGAATGATAATGTATAGCGAATCACGGGGGATTATCCCCTGGTTTATTTCAAATCCGGTCGCTGCAAACCTGCTCTTAATGCTGGTCATTGTACTCGGAGTATTTCAACTGACGACCTTACGCAAAGAGGCTTTTCCCAGTATGGAGCCACGCATGATAAATGTGTCGGTCTCATACAGTAGCGGCTCTGCGCAGCAGGCTGAGGAGGGGCTGGCAATCAAGATCGAAGATCAACTGGAAGATGTCAGCGGAATTGATACAATAACCAGCAAGTCAACCAGCACCGGTGCAACGGTTTCCATAGAGAAACAGGACGATTATGATCTCGACCAGCTGCTAGATGATGTGACAACCAAAATTGATGCTATTTCCACCTTCCCGGCTGATGCCAAAAATTCAGTTATTGAAAAAGCTGAACGCGCAGAGCATTCACTCTGGCTGCAGCTCTACGGTACTGCAAACAGACACACCTTGCAGCAGCTCGCCGATGATCTGAAGTCTGATTTGTTGGCGGAAGATGCCATCAGCAGGGTTACTATTTCGGGGCGTAAGGACCCGATGATGGTGGTGGAAGTAGAGGAAGCTCGATTGCGTGCATATGGTCTGTCACTGTCTGATGTTCAAGACGCGATCAATGCTGGTTCCTCGAGTACTGCAACGGCAGTCATGAGCAATGAACAGATTAATCTACAACTCAAGTCTTCTGAGCAGGCATATCTGAAAGAAGATTTTGCAGCCATCCCTCTTCTTACCACCAGCGATGGACATAGACTGCTGCTTGGAGAAGTGGCAACTATCAGCGATATCTTCGATGACGAGACCGCTGTACTGTCGAGGTATAATGGTCAGAATACCATCTCTCTGCAGGTTATCACCACCGGCATGGATGATATCTCTGACTCTGCTACGAGTGCAAGAGAGGTTGCGGAACAGTGGCAGGGTGGTTCTAAATTGGTTCAAGGGGTGCAGCTGGATACATGGTATGACAGGTCTACCTCCATCAATCAGCGATTACAGTTGCTTATCAAAAATGCCTTAACCGGTATTGCACTTGTTTTTGTTCTGCTTGCTGTGTTTTTAAACCTTACCGTCGCCTTTTGGGTGGCAATGGGCCTGCCGTTTATTTTCTTTGGCACCCTCTACTTCATGGGGACCAGTTTCATCGGTTTGACGCTTAATGAATTCACAACTTTCGGTTTTATCATGGCACTTGGTATCGTGGTGGACGATGCTGTTGTGGTTGGCGAAAGTGTTTATAGTCAGCGTGCAGAGTATGGAGATACCCGCGACAATACAATGAAGGGCGTAATGAAGGTTGCTCTTCCCACGATATTTGGTGTTTTCACCACTATCGCGGCATTTTTTGCTCTTTCGCAGGTTGATGGACACTTGGGTGAACTCTATTCTCAGTTTGCCATAGTTGTAGCGATTTGCCTGGTTCTTTCTGTAATTGAGTCAAAACTGATTCTGCCGGCTCACCTGGCACATCTTAATACCCGACCGGAAACTTCAAATAATATTCTGATGCGTCTCTGGCAATATATACAGAGTGGTGCAGACCGGGGTCTCAAGTTATTTAGTGAACGCTGTTACCGGCCGGTTATCGGATACGCTCTCAATTATCGCTATGCCGTGATCATAGTGTTTGTTGCAATTTTTGTGCTTGTGGTCTCCATGCCCTTTACCGGCGTGTTGCGTGTTAGTTTTTTCCCGGATGTTCCGGGAGATACTGTGACGGCGTCGCTCACTATGCAAAACGATACGAGTTTTGGCCAAACCCATAGTGCCCTGGGTTTGCTAGAGCAGCGTGCATATCAAACAGATCATGAATTAAGTGGTGAGCCAGAGACATCGTACATTACAAGTTTACAGGTACTGGCTGAGGCGGATCAATCGGGCCAGGTGACACTGAAACTCAGCAGTGAAGCACCTTACGATATCAAGACCTTTACCCGGGATTGGCAACAGTTGGCGGGTTTACCAGAGGGGACACGGTCTCTCAGTATCCAGAATACCCGCCGGATGGTAGACGCCATACGTATCGAACTTCGTGCAGCAGACGACGCTCTTTTATCCGCCGCCGGAAACACCCTTAAAGAGCAGTTGCAGGCCACCCCATCAGTCAGTGGTGTTGAAGATAATCTGGAGCCGGGGCAACCACAATTACAGCTGGAGTTGACAGAGCAGGGCAGGGCACTGGGTATAACGACAGAGATGCTTGCCACTCAGATATTTCAGGGGTTTAGCGGCCAGGTTGTGCAGCGGTATCAGCGAAATAGTGATGAAATAGAAGTGAAGGTCCGGTACCCGGAAGATGAACGTCAGAATAGCGCTGATCTCCTGAGCTCATCGGTGCGGACCGATGATGGTACTGTCCTGCCACTTTCCAGTGTGGCCACCGTCAGCTATGGCTATACCCGGGATACAATCACACGTATTGACGGAAAACGTGCAGTATATATTTCTGCAGATATTGACAAGGACGCCGTCTCCGCCACTGAACTGGTCAGCACCCTGAAGGCCACGGTAACGCCTGCCCTTTTAGCAAACTACCCTGGTCTTTCCATTCATTTTGCGGGCGAAGCCGAACAGCAGGCGGAAACCCAGAACTCTATGGTTCAGGTGTTTTGCATCGCCATGTTGATGATATACATGTTGCTGGCAATCCCTTTGAAATCCTATATCCAGCCTCTGCTTATCATGACCGCCATCCCTTTCGGCATAGTGGGTGCTATTCTCGGTCACTGGATAAATGACCTTTCTTTGGGTATATTGTCACTCAATGGTATTATAGCGCTCAGTGGAGTTGTGGTGAATGACAGCCTACTACTGGTGTCGCGGTTCAACACCCTCAGGGGTGAAGGGTTGGGACTACATGAGGCCATCAGCGGGGCTTGTCATGATCGGCTCCGGGCGGTGCTGCTCACTTCGGTTACAACGTTTGCGGGGCTGCTGCCCCTGCTCGGTGAAACCTCTCTGCAGGCCCAATTTCTGATCCCTGCAGCAGTTTCACTGGCCTACGGCATTATGTTTGCGACTGTAATTACGCTGATACTCATACCTTCCCTGTTGATGATCCAAGCCGACGTTGCAAGGGTTCTGACTACAGTTAAACAATGGTACTTTCCTACAAAAAAAGAAAACAGCTATGCTAAACGTACTCTTGGTTGAAGACGATCTGGACCTTGCCGACACTGTCATTGAATATCTGGAACTTGAAGGAATACGCTGTGACCATGGAGCAAATGGAATGGCAGGTTTGCAGCTTGCGAAAGAAGGTGGGTATCAGGTTTTATTACTTGATCTCAACCTCCCGCGCCTTGATGGTCTTAGCCTCTGCCAGCAGTTACGCAATGGTGGCGATGATACGCCGATCCTGATGCTGACTGCACGGGATGGCCTTGATGACAAATTAGCGGGTTTTGAGGCCGGCACGGATGATTATCTGGTAAAGCCGTTTGCCTTGCAGGAATTGGTGGTGCGGCTGGAGGCCTTGGCGCGTCGACGTAGTGGTCAGGTTCGCAAATTATCCTGTGCGGACCTTGAGATGAACCTCAATGACAAAACCGTCAGCAGGGGCGGTAGTAAAATTAAATTATCACCCAAAGGTTGGCGGCTTTTAGAGGCATTACTTCGGGCAGCCCCTGAAGTCGTCTCCAAACAAGACTTGGAACAGGCTGTCTGGAGAGATGATATTCCTGATAGCAATAGCTTGAAAGTACATATATTTCATCTACGTAAGGCAATCGATACACCTTTTTCCAGCTCCTTGCTGCAGACAATACCCGGACACGGTTTTGCACTACGAGAGATTTCGTCTATATGAAGAATCATATAAGTCTTAAACTGTTTGTCACCCTTGCCTTTTTACTGCTTGGCGCGACTCTTGTCATCGGTTACTCCCTACTGAGTGCACACTATTATCGTCTGGGGATGGACAGTGTTACGGCCAGCAACATGGAAGGTGCTGGTCGTAGTTATACAGAGCTGGTGCCACAAGCAAGGCGCAAGCCGTTGGAAAATTTCAGGGGATATCAGATTGCCAGTACTTGGGAAGACCTGCCCCGGCAGTTACAGAATATGTTTAGTGCCCATCCCACCGAGCCCGGCCTCACTGTAAAAGTTGTTAGTGATCATTGGTTCCAGCGTCCGGATTCCATATATTTTGTTTATCGGTATCAGGGGGGTGACGAAAATATCTTTGTAATCCGTCATGGATCCAGGGCGACGGCCCCACCTCTTATTGGTCTCAATGCTGCAAAAAGCAAACATATGTTATTGGCCATAAGCGTTGCAATAGCTGGGGTTATTGGAGGAGTCATATTGCTGCTGCTGCGGCGTGTGTCACGCCCTGTAGCGTCACTTGGAGTGTGGGCCCGCTCTCTGAACTCTGAGAGCCTGAGAAAACCAGCTCCTGATTTTTCTTATCCCGAACTCAATGATCTGGCAGGTTTGATTAAAACCAGTCTCTCGTCGGTTCAAGAGAGTCTGGACCGCGAACACAGTTTTCTGCGCCATGCCAGTCATGAACTTCGCACCCCGATCACCATAATTCGCAACAACATTGAATTGCTACATAAAATTGAAGATACTCCTTCATCCCAGCAGACTATCCAACAGGCGAAAGTGATCGAACGGATTGATCGAGCGAGCATAAATATGCAGCATCTGACGGAGACTCTTTTGTGGTTGAGTAGAAAAGAGGTGGAAACACTTCCGGCTAAAGAGTTGGAGCTGGATAGAATCCTCGAAGAACTTGTGGAGAATCTGAAATATTTGCTGGACAGAAAAGAGGTAGAATTAAATGTGGAGACAAGTCCATACATAATCAGTCTACCGGAAACTCCTACAGAGATTGTACTTGGGAATTTGATTCGCAATGCCTTCCAACATACCTGGGAAGGCAGCATAAATATCCAACAGCAGGGTAATCAGGTCATCATAACCAATTCTCAATCACCGGTAAATTCTGGTCAAGATGACTTGGGGTTCGGACTCGGTTTACAACTTACAACCAAATTGATAAAAAAATTGAATTGGACATATGCCGATGAATCGACAACTGATATTCACAAGGCATCAATCATATTCGAAAACGAATACCCAAAACCAACAGTAAACACAATCTAACCCGAAATTCTCATGATATTTTTAATTTAAATCTCCACCTTATGATATTACTCATAAATGACAACTTGCTTGAAAAACAGGGTGTTTTTCATTTTAAATTAAAAAATTCCCCCTTCGGGTCAATAGATTTTTCCGCAAAGTCTGCGTTACAAACCACTTGCGGTAGTTTCTTACAGCAGCGTGGCTTGTGTCTTGACCTACGAAAAACTTTATTGATGAGAAATCCGGGCTAAGCGGTCCTAAAAAATCCCAATATTCCGTTTTTTTTAATACCTCCTTTTCGAATGTTACCTACAGTAATGTAGAAAAACCTACCCGAATACATAAAGGTAGATAAATCACAGAGAAGCGCCTCTCTTTTAATATTTTAAATCTATTAATAACATGGGATTACCTTAAGTGTCTTTCCTGGCATGAAACCTGCTGTATTGAATACAGAGACAACTTAAAAAGGAGACAAACCATGTCTGTATTTGATAAAATCAATCACATTCCCTGGGCCGATCAACACGGCAATATTGAAGCCATTCAGCCATTTGAAAAAATTGTCCTAAATACCTCAGTGGGTGAAGTTATTCCAATCTACTCAGTAGAGGACCAAGGGAGGAAAAATCTCACTCCTATAAAATATTATAAGGAAGGCGGTATCCGCTCCATTTCACTACAGGATGCCACAATAATTAAAACCCCTGTCGGTGAGATTTCAGCGGAACTTATTACCTTCTACAGGGATGGTTCTCTCTGCAGGATATTTCCTTTAAACGGTAAATTATCAGGATTCTGGACGGAAGAAAACGAATATAAGCTTACCGAAACTCTTTCAATACCAACGCCTGTTGGAGAAATTAGAGCAAAACCTATCTACATTCATTTCTATGAAACGGGAGAACTTAAGAGTGTAACCTTCTGGCCTGAGGAGAAGTTAACTCTTGTAACACCCCTTGGTCTAATTTCGGTTAGAAAAGGAATTTCATTTCACAAATGTGGATCACTGGCTTCCTGTGAACCGGGTAAACCAACAAAACTAGAAACTCAAATTGGAAATATCGAAGCTTTCGATCCTAACCCAAATGGGATGAGCGGTGAAAAGAATTCCCTGGCATTCTCAGAAAACGGCGCACTTGCCGCGATTTCAACGTCAGGCTCTTCAATAAAAGTGCTTGAAAGTAATGGAAGCATAACAACTTGTCGGCCTTCTGTTGTTACGAGCATGTGTAGTGACGACGAGTTCTCGCTTGAGGCATTAAAAATAGAGTTCAGAGAAAAAGAGGTCGTCTTCAAAAACGGATTTAAAAGCGAAGTAACAGTACCTTGTTCAGGTAATTTCATCGTGGAATCTTTTGCCTCACCAAGACCCTTGGCGGGCCTAGCTTGCTGCACTTTATAAGGTGATGGTGCTGTATCTGAAGAAAATATCTTTGCCTCGAAGGGTGAGCTTTTTGATTTCAAACGAAAAACACACTGTTATTTAAGATGATTATCATTTCAAAATGAAATTATTCAGTTGAGTTTGTAATCAAAAAGCTGATGAAAAATCCGGTCTATGATCACATAGTCAGGTTTCGTCACCCAATGATCTCATATTTTACATTGCTGGCATCCTCTCGAGAAAATGCGTGCAGTTCTGCACTCACGATGGAAGAAAACTACTCTCCTACAGTTTGTTGCGGATCATGTCGAACAACGCCCCAGGCTTTTTCTGAATCTCGTTGGAGATTGCAATTATCTCCCAAACTTGCGAAGCGTCGCCCAATGACGAGCTATTTCAGGTATGTTGCGCTTAATATCCTGTCAGGAACAGCCATAAAATATGGCGTAGTAATTACTCGCAACCTCTAAGAAGTACTTCAACATAAATTTATGTGGAGGAGGCGTTGCCCTTCTCCTCAAAGGCACGAATTTCTATTAATACGGGCCCTGATGGAGATGCCACTAACTCCAGAACAGTTTTTATCGCTGTGCTGTTATTCGCACATGAGTGAAAGGGCATTGAGCAGGCCTTGGCAATTGATGAAAAATCAGGTGGATGGGGATCACAACCAATGACTTCAACTTCTGCCTCTGTCATGGCTTTTTCAATCTCCAGATAACCTCCGTTATTCCACACCAGAAAGATAATAGATAACTCTTCCTGGACAGCAGTCATCAGCTCAGGTAAGGAAAATTGAGCCCCGCCATCCCCGGTAATACATATAACGGTCTCATCGGGTGCGGCACAAGCTGCTCCGATGGCCGCAGGTATCGCATATCCTAAGGCACCATAACCGGTCGCCGAGTTGAACCATCCACCAGTTCTATCGTGATCGTAGTATAAATTTCCGGCGTAAATTGGTTGGGTTGAATCTCCGATAAAGAGTGACCCTGGCAAAGTATCTCTGATCGTGTTGAGTATGTCGAGTTGATGATGGCATTCTTCCGATAATTCTTCCTGCGCAGCTCTGCGTGTTTGAGATGCTGAATCAATTGCACCTTGTGAGCGTTCAGTCGTTGCAGGCGATAATTGTGTATTTAACGCTGTCAGTAGAGCCGCGGCATCTCCATTAAGATTTATTTCAGCAGGGTGTCGTTTGAGTTGCTGAGAGCAAATATCAATTCTTACCAATCCCTGTAGTTCGTGTAACGGCCCATTGCGGTACATGTCGTAATCAGTGGAACCCAACTCGGTTCCCACAGCCAAAACGCCATCAGCTTCCGCCATCAGCCTGCGAATTGTCTGTAGACTTCCACTGGCGGGTACGCACAGAGGATGTTTATGTAAGAGTCCCCGTGCGTTGGTTGTTAATACCACAGGTGCAGCAAGTTTTTCGGCTAGCTTTTGCAGTTCCATGCTGGCGTTGCGGGCGCCCCCCCCCGCAAGGATTAACGGATTTTCACAAGCGGCTAGCAGTCTTGCTGCCTGGGTAATTTCAGTCTCCTCAGGATGAGCACACCGGGAGAGCAGTCGCGGTTCTATGGGGGTGGAATACGAATCACTCATCACATCGATGGGGATCTCGATATGAGCAGGCCCGGGGCGTTTCGCGATAAAATCAGTGAACACCTGATCCAGTGCAGGTAAAAGATCTTCTGATGATGCAACCCGTGCGGAACTGCAGGCGACTAGGGCGCACAATGCATGTTGGTCTGGCAGTTCATGCAGATGTCCCAAGCCAAGGCCGAGGCTGGCTCTTTCATTGACAGCGGATATAACCAGCATAGGTATGCTATCAGCGCGAGCTTGGGCCATGGGAGTTAACACGTTTGTTACACCGGGACCGGTTATCACAAATACAACGCCCGCCTTGCCTGAAACCCGGGCATAGCCGTCAGCCATAAAGCCTGCCCCCTGTTCGTGACGTGAGGTGATGTGCCTAATGCGTGACCGGGAGAGGCCTCGATACAACTCTACTGTGTGCACCCCGGGAATACCGAATATAACCTCAACCTTTTTTGCCTCAAGATATCGAACCAGTGCCTCACCGATGGTCAT
This sequence comes from Desulforhopalus sp., assembly GCA_047619065.1. Taxonomy (GTDB): domain Bacteria; phylum Desulfobacterota; class Desulfobulbia; order Desulfobulbales; family Desulfocapsaceae; genus Desulforhopalus_A. The sequence goes on along the minus strand of JBLHNA010000020.1, from coordinate 82,642 downwards.
TATATAGCCTCTTCCATTCGTGTTTGTTCATGTGCGATGATTCGATCACAGGCCTGTGAAAGAAGTGTATCATCGATCGTCAGGGCGATCCTTATCCAGTTTTCCAGTGAGGCACCAAAGGCATTCCCTGGCATGACAGCAACCCCTTTGGTTTTCAAGAGCTCCATTGCGTAGTCATAGCCGGATATACCCGTTGCCGACACGTCAACCACCGCAAACATTCCCCCGTGTGGTTGAAGAACTTTCAACCCAGTGTTTTTGTGTAGTCGCTCCATGAGTAGATCTGCACGCTTTTCAAAACGGTTTGCCATATCTTTAGCTGTTTCGGACCACCTGGAAACCGCTAATGTTGTCATATCCGCGATGAACGGCTGGTTGCCAAAGAGCATGGTTTCAGATAACGAAAGCAGACGGTCGCAGAAAGCTTCGGTCGCAACACACCAACCGCTTCGAAAACCCGGTGCGGCCCAGGACTTGGAAATCGAGGAAACCACAATGACCCTACTTGCCAGATCGCTAAAGGCCATTGGTGAGCAAAAAGATGCGGTACTGAAGACCAGTTCTTCGTAGACCTCATCCACGATGAGCCACAGGTCATGTTTTTTCACCAGCGCCCCGATCTTTTCGATCTCCTCCGGGGTTGAAACTGCACCAGTGGGGTTATGGGGTGTATTCAGCAAGATCGCCTGACTGTTTTTAGTGATTTTTGCAGCCAGATCTTCCGCCTGGAGACGAAAGCCGAACTCCGGCCTGAGCGGAACCGGCACCATGGTTGCGCCACTGGAAGCAATAACACCTTCGTAGCTGGCATACATTGGATCGCCGACCAGGACTTCATCTCCGTGTTCGACAATACCCCGCATTACCGCGTACAATGCGGTCTGGGTACCCGGAAAGCATAATATCTGCTGTTCGGTGACAGACATGTTAAGGCGATCGCTATATCTTTTGGCCAAGGCCTGGCGCAGGTGATCCTCACCCCTTCCGTTGGAGTATGCCGTACGTCCTCGACGCATCGCAGAGCAGGCTTCGTCAACCAATAAGGCGGGTGTCGGAACATCGGGTTCACCAATAGTCAATTCGATGATGTCGCCACCTTCACTGGCCATTCGGCGAGCCAGTTCATGGACTGCCCATTTCTGTCCTCCAAGAGTGGCGAGTCGATCGGTAACTGAAGCGTATTTCATGAGTTCTCCGTAAAATCAGAAAGATTGATGTCAAGAATTTTGCCGATAGACACTAAGCCGATGTCGGCAAGCTCACTTATTGAAAAGTGATCTTGTAGCGCGACACCTTCGAGCCACAAACCATCGATGATGGCATTACAGGCAATGGCGAGCCTGCGTAATTGCGCGATTTTTAATCGGCCACCGCACTCTTCAACGGCTTCTTCGATTAACGATTCTATTTTATCTCGAAACTGCAAATAGGTTCTCTTATGTGTTGTATGCATGCGTGCGTCATGCTGCGCCAACTGGAAAAAACCGGCCCACAATGCAATAGCCTGCTGATCCACCACAGGTGGAGATAAGGAGATAATTACAAATTTTGCCAAGCGCTCGCGAGCGGATGCTGTTTCCAGATCCGCGGCCTTAAAGGATGGTTGGTTCATTTGCTGCATATGGTAATCATATGCAGCACAGATCAACTCTTCCTTGTTGGAAAAATGATGACGAATGAGGCCTTGTGTAACATTAGCCTCCTGTGCAATTGCCCTTACTGTTGCAGCACTTAAACCATTTTTACTGATGACTCTCAGTGTGGCTTGAATCAACCCCTGTTTGCGTTGATCAGGTGTTTCACGACTGAAGGTGCGTTGTACTCGATGGGCTTTGTTTTCCACTCACGACCTCTGACTAAATGTTTGCTAAATAGTGACTGCTATACAATTGCGTAATAGTTGATATGGAGAAATAATACAACTCTAATTTTATAATTACTTGTAAGTATTGTTTTTCTGATATTTTATTATCGCCCTCAAAGAAATTTGAGCTCTCCGTCCCTAGTAATTATATGGTTGCATAATTTCTAAAAATAGGGGTTAATAGACCCAATTCCCGCAGATTGTCTTGCTAAAATAAATCTCCCGCAGATTATCCCCAGCCGTGGCTGGTCGAAAATCGATTCAATTCAAGGTAAACATGCACCGCCCCGAAGCAGTCCGAATAGAAAACTTGCACAAATCATTTGGTGATTTAGAGGTCCTCAAAGGTCTTTCGATGAAAGCTTACGAGGGTGATGTTGTCGCTATTATCGGCGGTAGCGGTTCTGGCAAGTCAACATTGTTACGTTGCATCAATTTCCTGGAAACACCCACCTCTGGTAATATTGTTATTGCAGGAGAACAAGTGTTAATGGACGCAAGCGGTAGACCTGCTGATCGTCGCCAGATCGAGCGTATCAGGTCCCGGCTCGGAATGGTCTTCCAAGACTTTAATCTCTGGTCACACCGTACACTCCTTGAGAATATTATCGAGATCCCCGTTCATGTTCTGGGTGTGCGGAAAAAAGAAGCCATAGCGGCCGCTCAGGAACTTCTTCTCAGGGTTGGTTTAGAGGACAAAGCTGATACCTATCCCGCATTTTTGTCAGGCGGGCAGCAGCAGCGGGCTGCTATAGCCAGAGTGTTGGCAGTCAACCCCAGTTCCATGCTTTTTGACGAACCAACAAGTGCACTTGATCCGGAACTCGTTGGTGAAGTATTAAACGTTATTCGGGATCTCGCATCAGAAGGCCGCACGATGCTGCTCGTTACCCACGAAATGGGATTCGCCCGTGAAGTCGCCAGTCATGTCATTTATCTTTATGAAGGCCTCATAGAGGAACAAGGATCTCCCGAGGAGCTCTTCGGCAATCCGCAATCTGAAAGGTTACAGCAATTTCTACAGTCTGTTTAACACCGGTAAACGGTAAGTAAGCCGGTATAAATGCATCGAAGGTCTCTCTGCGTTCGCTATCTGGTGGATTCTTTGAAGTTTAGCGTTTTAATCGACACTCCATATTTCTTGTTTTTATGACAGGTTTTCAGGAGTAAGGCATTAATAATCCCCACTAAAAATTTATAGAGGAGAAACATGAAGATCAAAACACTGATTGCCACGTTGTTTACAATAGCTACCATAACCAATACAGCAATTGCTGCGGAACAGATAAAAGTTGGAATGTCCGCAGAACCTTATCCACCATTTTCATCGATTGAGGCTTCAGGCAAGTGGGTAGGTTGGGAAGTTGAAATTATCGGCGCAGTATGCGGTGCAGCTAAACTGGATTGTGTTATCACACCAGTTGCTTGGGATGGTATCATTCCGGCTCTCAACGCAAAACAAATTGATATGATTATGGGGTCTATGTCCATCACAGAAGAGCGTATGAAGGCCATCGATTTCTCCAATAAATACTACAATACTCCAGCCGTAGTTGTTGCTGACAAGGGCCTTGCCATTACACCAGATAAGGCTGGTCTGAAAGGAAAAATCCTTGGCGTACAAGCATCAACCACCCATGCTACCTACGCACAGGCACACTTTGCCGATGTTGTCGCAGAGTTAAAACTCTATCAGACCAATGACGAAATTTTCCAGGATTTGATCGCCGGTCGTATCGATGCCATGCAGGCTGACTCCATAGCAATGACAGATTTTGTTGCCAGCAAAAGCGGAGCTTTTTTTGAAGTTAAGGGCGCAGTGGCACATGACACTAGCATCCTGGGAAAGGGGATTGGCGCAGGTCTACGTAAGGGAGATGATGCATTACGCGACAAAATAAACGGAGCCATAGACACCATACGTTCAGATGGTACGTATGCAGAAATAAGCAAAAAGTACTTCAGCGCCGATATCTTCGGCGAATAGTTCGTCACAATGGAGTCTATACTTAATACATTGGGATTGATCCACGTGTTTGAGCTTCTAGCATTTTCCCCCCCTGGTTGGGGTGGGAATTTGTTACGGGGCCTGGGGCACTCCCTGCAAATTGCTTTTGGAGCGTATGGGTTCGGGCTGCTGATTGGCCTGTTTGGAGCGTATGGCAAACTTCACGGTGGGCCGATCACCCGTGATCTGCTTGGTGTGTACACGACAGTAGTTCGTTCCGTTCCCGAGCTGGTCCTTATCCTCATCCTGTACTACGTAGGTATTGATCTGATCAACCAGGCCGCTGCGTTACTTGGCTATGGTCCAGTGGAACTCAGTGGAGCCGGAGCAGGTATCTGGGTGCTTGGAATTGTACAGGGTGCCTATTCCATTGAAGTTTTGCGAGGAGCCATACTCGCCGTACCACAGGGGCAAATCGAGGCTGCAAAGGCATTCGGCATGCCGTCATTCAAAATAATGCGCCGTGTTACCATACCGGCAATGCTCGCATATGCGCTTCCCGGCATGGCAAACTTATGGTTGATTGCAACTAAAGATACTGCTCTCCTGGCAGTCGTGGGTTTTAATGAATTAACCCTTGAAACTCGCCAGGCCGCTATCGCCACACGTTCCTACTTTACATTTTTCCTCGCGGCCGGTGCTCTGTACCTGATTGTCACTTTGCTCTCCGGCCTCGTCTTTAAAAGATTGGAGAAGCTAGCCCGTCGTGGTCAGCCCTCCCTCAAGGGAGCCAACTCATGAAAAGTGTGCGAGAGTGGTTTTTACCGCATCGAATTGTGATGCTAATGGTCGCTGGGGCCATTGTACTATGGTGTGTTTTAACACTACGTTGGGACTGGTTGCCCAAATACCTGCCCCTTGCGATTGAAGGCCTCTGGCGTACCATCTGGATTTTACTTGCCACCACGATACTGGGTTTTCTCTTGGCGATACCACTGGGCTTTGTTCAGGCTGTCGGTCCCTGGTATCTTGCAGCTCCGGCCCATACCTTCTGCACTATAATCCGTGGTACTCCACTATTGCTACAAATCTGGTTCCTTTATTATGGGCTCGGATCACTCTTTCCGCAGTTTCCATGGATTCGAAGCAGCGAACTCTGGCCATATTTACGCCAGGCCTGGCCTTATGCGGTACTTGCGTTAACATTGTCATACGCAGGCTACGAAGGCGAAGTTTTACGTGGTGCATTTAAGAGTGTTGACAAAGGTCAGCTCGAAGCGGGTACAGCCCTAGGCATGCCGCGTTTTACTCTATTTCGCAGGGTATGGTTACCCCAAGCAATACGCAGTGTCCTTCCAACCCTTGGTGGTGAAACTATACTGCAGTTAAAGTCCACGCCACTTGTTGCCACTATTACAATCGTTGAGATCTACTCCGTTTCAGCCCGAGTTCGACAGGACACCTTTATTATCTATGAGCCCTTGTTATTATTAGCCGTGGTTTATATGGTAATTGCCGGTTGCGTGGCACTGCTTTTTAGTTGGCTGGAAAATCGAATACCACAACATAGATAAAACACTTATGATTTATCTATGATGGCGTCGGAAGAATCTCAATCTGCTTCGTTGTAGGTTTTTGGCAGAGTTGTTATTGCAAAGTCAACAGATCCTCAATGTGATGTAGGGTCGTTATAGATCGAGGTTTATGAAATTTTTAAGAGTTAATCTGACCACAGAAACAGTTCAATGGGAAAAATGTCCTGAAGAATATATTGACCTTGGGGGCAGGGCACTGACCTCCATAATGGTGAGCAATGAAGTATCGCCCACAGCCGATCCTCTCGGTGAAGGTAACAAACTTGTGTTTGCACCAGGCTATTTTTCAGGAACTGTACTTGTCAACACGAGTCGCCTTTCCGTGGGAGCCAAAAGTCCATTAACTGGTGGCATTAAAGAGAGCAATGTTGGCGGAACCGTCGCCTTTTCACTTGCCCGTCTTGGTATTAAAGCTGTCATTGTCGAGGGACAGGCTGCAGATGGAAAGTATTTTCTTTTAACAATCGAAGAAAATCATGCTGCTCTTTTGGCGGCTGGTGATCTGAAAGGGATGAGGACTTATGCTGTGGTAGAAAGGCTCCATAAGGTCTATGGAACCAATAAAAGCATAACCTGTGTTGGCCCCGCCGGTGACATGCAACTTCTTTCAGCCTCCATTCAATCAACTGACCTTGACGGTCGTCCCTGTCGTGCCGCTGGCCGTGGTGGGCTGGGCGCTGTCATGGGCTCCAAAGGACTCAAGGCATTGGTCGTTGATACCAAAGGAAAAATTCCTGTCGAAATTGTGGACCGGGACAGCTTTAAAAAATATGCCAAGGCGTATGCCAAAGATGTTCTCGCAGATGAGTTTAGCGGAGAGATACTTCCGAAGCTGGGATCAGCCTTTCTGGTTGAACCAATCAATGCAGCGGGTGCCTTTCCCACCAACAACGCAAGGTTGGGCCAGTTCGACGGTGCCGAAAAGATAAGCGGCGAAACCTTGGCGAAACTTATTACAGAACGGGGCGGGAAGACGAAACATAAAGGTTGCTCCGGTTGCGTCATTAACTGTTCCAACGAGTTTGTGACAGATAAAGGTGACTACGTAACATCTTCGCTTGAATATGAAACGATCTGGGCCATGGGCGGTATGATCGGCAATGATGACCTGGATGCAATCGCAAAGCTGGATTTTCTTTGTGATGATATCGGGCTTGATACGATTAATACCGGAAATGCACTCGCCGTTGCATTTGATGCAGGATATGCCGAATTCGGTGACAGCAAAACGGCCATTCGCCTCGTCGAAGAAGTTGCCTTCGGGACAGAAATGGGGCGGTTAATCGGTAATGGTCCTGACGCAGTCGGTGCCCATTTCAAACATCCTCGTGTTCCCACGGTAAAAGGTCAGGCCATGGCGGCTTACGACCCTCGTGCTCTCCAGGGCATGGCAGTAACATATGCCACAACACCTATGGGGGCGGACCATACTGCCGGTTGGGTCGTTGATCAGAACCTTGAGGCATTCGGCGGAATCGTTGACGCACATGATAGTGAAGGCCAGGTTGAGATATCGCGGAATGCTCAGATCCATATGGCTGCGGTCGATACATCTGGTATTTGTGACTTTGCCCAGACCGGTCTGGCGAGTGCTGAAGGTATCGGTAACGTCTATTCCATGATGAGTGCAAAACAGGGTCGACCGTTCACCGGGGATGACTGGGCAGCACTCGGAACAAGGGTTATTAAAGCTGAGCTTCAGTTCAATAAGAAGGCAGGATTAACTAATATAGACGACCGGCTGCCGCCAATGTACTATAACGAACCTCTGCCACCCTATAATGTTGTGGTTAAAATCTCCGATGAGCAGATGGATTCAACATTTGAGTTCTTAAAAGATTAAATGATGAAGGTGCATGTCAAACTCCAAGGTACCCTGCCTGATCACTACCTGGGTCCTTACCCGGATTCAGGTCTTGAACTGGAGTTTGAAGGCAACATCTCTGTGGCTGATCTTATCGATTCCCTGGGGCTACCAAGAAAAAAAGTATCTCTTGTCTCGGTCAATGGGCTGCTGGTCAAGGCTGATGATTTGATACCCGATGGTGCGGTAGTTAAGCTTTTACAGCCTTTGAGCGGCGGTTAGCCCGAAATTCTCATGATCTTTTTGATTTAAAGTTCAACCTTATGATATTATAAGTAAATAATAACTTGGTTGAAAAACAGGGTGTTTTTCATTTTAAATCAAAAAATTCACCCTTCGGGTCAATAGATTTTTCCGCAAAGTCTGCGTTACAAGCCACTTGCGGTAGTTTATTACAGCAGCGTGGCTTGTGTCTTGACCTACGAAAAACTTTATTGATGAGAAATTCGGGTTAGGCGAGATCAAAATAGCACTCCTGTGGATTGGTGCCCTGTGCTCAGCTGAGATTAGGGAGAAGCGGTTTGAGGCATATCTCAGGGGAAAGGCTGCAAAAGAGGTTCGTCAGTCACCCAGATAAATCGAATTTACCTGCTCTGACCTTTGTATGAATAGTATTGTTTATCACAATCTTACCATTGACGATAACCTTGGTTATTCCCGAGGGGAATCTACATGGATCGGCGTATGTAGCTCTGTCAGTGATCGTTAAAGGGTCAAAGAGCACCGCATCCGCCTGGAATCCTGTTTTAATACGACCTGCATTTTTTAATTTAAGGCGAATCGCAGGCAATCCCGTCATTTTGTAAATGGTTTCCTCAAGTTTCAATATCTTTTTCTCTCTGACGAAACGACGAATCACTCGGGATTTCTGGTGATTTATCATAAATATGATAGGAAAAAAATGGTTGCTCTGGTATTGAAACAGATTGTGGAAATATGTCAGTCATTGATGAAATATAGAATCTGTACTTGGAATTACTATGATATCTCACATAAATAACAGTGTGCAAGGGAGCTTTAAACGTGGATTGTGCACCTTGCTTCTTGCACTTACACTCACTCCTCTCACCTCTGTCTATGGATCAGAAGATTTCGAAAATTGGATTGAGAATTTTTATTTGGTGGCAGCCAAAGATGGGGTGACCAGGCAGACCTGGGATCAGGCATTTAAAGATATTACGGAACCGGATCCCGTGGTACTGGAAAAAGCGGCGTATCAACCGGAGTTCACCTCGAAAATTTGGGATTACCTTGATGCACGTGTGAACACATTATCCACGGAAAAGGGCCAAAAGATGGACCGATTCTATAGTCAGACCCTGGAGTCTGTTGCGGATAAGTTTGCAGTCAAGCGTTCTATTCTTCTTGCTATCTGGTCCATGGAGTCAAATTACGGCGATATATTAAAGAGAACGGATCGTCTCCACTACGTTCCAAGGGCTCTCGCCACCCTTGGATATGGAGATCCAAAGCGTAGAAAGTTTGCACGGACCCAGCTTGTGGCAGCACTCAAAATATTGCAGGCAGGTGATGTGAAGAAAGACCAATTTATGGGATCCTGGGCCGGTGCTATGGGCCACACCCAATTTATCCCGACAAGTTATCTTGCCTATGGGGTGGATATGGATGGAAATGGTCGGCGTGATATTTGGAATTCAATTCCCGATGCGCTGGCAACAGCTGCTAATCTGCTACATAAAAATGGCTGGAGAACAGGAAAAACATGGGGCTATGAGGTTCTGGTCCCGACGAGTAAACGGGTCTACGAAGGTGAAACAAAACTATTGAGCGAATGGCAAAAACTGGGGGTTATTCGTCCTGGAAGCAAGGCCTTTGCCTGGCCAAATGACAAAGCTGTCCTGAAATTCTTTGCAGGAAAGTCTGGTCCGGCCTTTCTTGTAATGAAAAACTTTTATGTGCTAAAGCGCTATAATAGTTCAGATTCATACGCTCTTGCTGTGGGTATGCTGGCAGACAAAATCGACGGTTTTGGTGGACTGTCGCAACAGTGGCCGAGGCCTCCGGGAGCCCTTCTTGTGGATGATAAAATTGAACTGCAACGATTGCTAAAAGAAAAGGGTTACTACTCTGCTACCATTGATGGCAATTTGGGCAAAGGAAGTCGCGAGGCCATCCGTACGTATCAACGCGATATGGGACTTGAAGTGAGTGGTGAACCAACATCTGAGCTTTTGCAGAGATTACGGCAATAATGATAGCTGGCAAGGATCTTCTACGAACCTTTCCTGAAATGCAGCATTTTACCAGCTGGTCTTGTCCTATTCTTTACTAAAAACTCTGACACCTTTTCCTAGCGAAAAATACAGTCTGATTGCATCGGAAGAACTACTCTGTTGGGTATCCTAGATACAGTAGGACCAACGTGATTTATCCAGGACTTTGAAATGGCAATCTCCGCTGCACTAATTCGTGTGATTCTCAATTAAGGCTAAGCGAATCCCCAGACCAATAAACATAGAGGCTAAAACTCGGTCAAGCAAGGTAGAGAATTGACTGTTGTTGCAGAAAAAAATCGTTGTTCGAGCAGCAGTTAAAACGAGGACAGATTCAATTACCACGCCAACTAAATTTACGAGAAAACCGAGTATAAGAATCTGAGTCGGTGCGTGGCCCAGTTCTGGACGAACAAATTGTGGTAAAAAGGCCATAAAAAAAATAGCAACTTTTGGGTTTAGGATATCGATCAACGCCCCTTGTCTGAAGGCTTTCCAGAATGTTGATTGCGCCTGTTTTTTAACAGGAATATCAAAAGAAATTCCTTTCGACCTTAAAGCCTGTATCCCCAGATAAATAAGATAGGCTGCACCAATATACTTCACAAGACCGAAGGCCATGGCAGAGGTTGCAATGATAGCTGACAGGCCAAATGCTGCTGCAAAAATATGTACAAAAGCCCCACTGCATACCCCAAAAGATGATGCAATCCCAATCTTTCGTCCTTGAGCTATTGTCCTGGAAAGGATGTATATCATATCTGGACCAGGTGTGATATTTATCACAATGGCTGCAGATAAAAATAATAACCAATAAGAGGATGGTTCCATGTTAAATCCTGTTGTTGTCTTGATGTATTTGCTTCGTCATATTTTCAATCTAATAATATAACATGGACATCCTACAACCGTACAAAGCTATTGGCGAACTTAGCTTTTTCAAATGGAAAGTAAGTTGACCTTCTTTCTGAATATACGCACCAAAACCTCTCACGAATACAACTTTTGTTCCAACTATTGTACTCTGACAGTGAACCCGCCTGAACTAATGAAAGTACGGAGTCGGATCAGAAGGTTCTACTCAGGAGATTTGGGCAATGGGAGCAAAAGTTGCTGATGTTAAGCGACACAGGTCATCTGGGCTCAACTCAATCTCAAGTCCCCTGCGACCAGCGCTTACAAAAATAGTTTCGTGGCCAGTGGCGGATGAGTCAATGACGGTGGGAAGTCTTTTTTTCTGGCCCAGTGGACTCACGCCACCTAACACATACCCTGTAGATCTTTCCACAAGATTTGCATCAGCCATGGCCGCCTTTTTTCCACCGGCCGCTTTGGCAAACTGTTTCATGTTCAATTGACCTGCAACAGGCACAATACCCACGGTTAGTTTGCCATTATCGAGTTGTACAACGAGTGTCTTGAACACTCTTTCCGCTCCAATATTCAGACTTTCAGCCGCTTCCATTCCATAGGAAGAGTTGCCTGGGTTGTGGATATATTGATGGATTTCATATTTGATCTTCTGTTTTTTTGCTTCGTTAATTGCAGGTGTCATAATTCTATATTTGCTGATTGTGGCTCTGTTTGTTTTGCCATCACCCTACCAAGTACATTTAAAAATGCAATTTTTGTATATGGCTTACTGAGTACATCTGTAAAACCGTAGTCTCTATGGTTGGCAAGGATAGGATCTTCTGCATAACCGCTTGAGACAATAAGTTGGGCCGCTGGATCTATTTTTTTAATATGTGCCGCGGTGACCTGTCCTCCCATGGCGCCAGGCACAGTGAGATCAAGAACTACCACATTGAATGGTTGTCCTGCAATAAATGTTTCTTGGTATTCTTTGATCGCGTCCTCTCCACAGACAGTAGTGGTTATCTGTGCCTTTGTTCCTCGTAACATTCGAGTCATGAGATTGAGAATTTCTTTATCATCGTCCATGGCGAGGATGCGACAATTTTCCAGATGGGAACTATGAGAACCTTTATCCTGTTTCTTCTCTTTTTGGGGTATTCTGATGGCAGGGAGATACAGGGTGAAGGTTGTTCCCTCTCCTCTGACGGATTGTACCTGAATATGTCCATTATGTTTAACCATAATCGAATAGGTAGAAGCCAGACCAAGACCACTTCCGGCCTGTTTGGTTGTAAAGTATGGATCAAAAATCTTTGAGAGATGTTCCTGCTCAATACCGGTTCCTGTATCAGTTACAGTAACTTTGACATAATCTCCTGGTTCCAGTGGCAGGGTGGTGCTTTTATCTATTTCATAATTAATGAGATCAACGGTGAGATGACCACCTTCCGGCATTGCGTGCATTGCATTAATGAGCAGGTTGGAAAAAACCTGACTTATTTGACCTTGATCCACGTTGGTAAGCCAGAGATTCGGCTCGGGGTTGACCACGGGTAGTATGTTACTTCCTGCCAGGTCAAAGTTTATGGCCTCTCTGATAACGTAAAGGATTTGTGTATATTCTTTTACTGGATCCCCACCTTTAGAAAAAGTCAGTAATTGTTGGGTAAGGCGGGTTGCACGGCCAAGCGAACTGCCTGCTCTGTCTAAGAATTCGTAGGCCTTGTGTTGATGGTCGATCTGATCTTTTGCAATTTCAATATTTCCAAAAAGACCCATAAGTATATTGTTGAAGTCATGGGCGATTCCTCCAGCTAGAGTGCCTATCGAGCTGAGCTTGTTCATTTTGAGCAGCTCTTCTTCGGCGAGCTTTTGTTGGTTGATATCATTAAAAAATATCAAATACGTATCATCGGTTATATATCCAATATGGATAGAAGAAAAGAGGCGTGCGCCGCTCTTATGTATGAATTCAGGTGAAATATTGCTGTTACCGTATTCTTTCGCACGACTCAAGGCCTGCCTAAGGTCAGCATGGTACGTTGTGGGCAGAAGGTCTTTCAGTTCTTTCTGGAGAAGTTCATCCTCTTGGAAGCCACTGAATTCGCACATTTTTTTATTAACTCGTACAAACTCACACCGAAGGTTCAGGACCGCAACTCCGATTGGGGCCTTGGCAATATACTGGCTGAGTTGCTGTTCATTCTTGTACAACTGTTGTTGGACCCTGTAGCGGTTAGTGATGTTTCGAAAGACAAGGATGACACCAAAAATATGACCCTGGTCGTCTTTTATGGGGGCTGCTGAGTCATCAATGATATATTCCTGCCCCGAGGTGGAGATGAGTGTCGGGTGGTGAGGGTGGTTAATGGTCGCCCCTGACCCTAAGACCTGTTCGGCTGGGTTTTCTAAAGGTTCGCGTGTATCGGTGTCAAAAATGTTAAAGACAGAGGAGAGTGGTTTGTCTAATGCCTGTTCTTCTCTGCATCCAGTGAGCTCTTCGGCTATGGGGTTAAGGCCTGTGATTATTCCGTAATTGTCTGTGGTGATGATACCATCGCCAATGGATTTAAGAGTAGTTTTGTAGTTCTCACGACTTTGGATAATATCTCTGGTGCGTTTTTTTACTGTCTTTTTTAAACTGATATTCCAGCCCCAGAAAATAGCGAGCAGAGTTGTGATGCAGAGTATAATACCGAGCAGTGATGTGAGAAGGGTTCTGGAGACGGTATCGTGTGATTGGCCCAGCCATTTTTGATACAGTAGCCGTCTGGTCCTTGGGCTAAGCTGGTCCACCGCTTTTTCCAGGATTCCTGAGAGAATGGGATCTTGGGTTGAGGCTGCAGCTGAAAGCCGGTTCAGGTAACCACTTTCTCCAGCAATTTTCAGGTTTGTTATTCCCTGGTCTTCAATGATAAATGAGGCGTACATCTGGTTGAGGACCATGGCGTCAAAGATGCCTGCAGAGACCCCTTGTAATCCTTCTGTGTTGTCTGCAACAGGACTGATTTTAAGCGTTGGGAATTTTTCAGCCAAAAAATCATTGATGGCGTAGTTGGCAACAGTGCAGATTTTTTTGCCAATAAGATCAGTAGTTGTTTCAATGGTTGAGGAACGCTTGCTCACAATCACATAGGGCACTTTGATAAATGGATCTGTGAACGAGAGATAGTTTTTTCTGTCTTCTGTCGCTGCTATACCGATAATCACAAAGCCGTTATTCGTTTTGGAGTACTCTATGAGATCATTCCATTGACTAAAGTTATGAAAAACGAATGTGATACCGATTTCTTTTTCGATTTCTACTAAAAAATCTATCAGAAGGCCCTTGTATGAACCATCGGAGTCATGGAAGGCATTGGGCGGGGCTTCATAGCCAAAAAGAACTTCAATACTTCCTTTTTTGGATTTCAACCACTGCAGTTCGTCATCAGTATATATTTTAGGGGAAAACGGATTACAGGACGCCAGAAGTGGCAGCAATACCAAGATCAGAACAAAAAAAGAAAGATTTGAACGTAAAGATTTGGTCAGCATCGTTTAAACCAGAGTAAGAAGAAGTATATTAGTACCTTAAAAATTCATTACTTGTTTTTTATGAATGAATTTTGTGAAGGTACTTATACCCGACGAGCGAGTACTGAAAAGAGTCCCGGCTTATCTCCCTTTTACCGGGGTTAGTACTCATAATTAGTTATGTATTACCAATAAGTCGTAACATGCCAGAAATAGATTCATGGTCAATCATCTTCTTCGGGCAGTTTATTGGATTGTGGGGGACCGGGGGGCGGTTCATCGAGATTGATTCCGGTTCCGTGGCAATCAGGACAGTCCTCCCAGGTGAACATAAATCTGCTGGCTCCGCCAAAAAAAGATGTTTGTCCGGAGCCTCCACAACCAATGCATGGAGTTGTTTTTTTAGGTATTTGAGATGAAGTCTCAGTCATTTTATGCTATCTGTTGGAGTATTGAAGCCTTCACTGGTCTTCCCTGAATCTTTCAATATTCAAATAGTATAGCACCTTAATATTGCAATAGCCAAATATGCTGAAGATGAGAGGCAACAGACACGCAGGTGTACTTGTGTACATCCAGTGGCTGTTAACGAAGCAGATACGGCAAAATGTCGGTATCATTCAATGGGACTGGAAGCGAGAAACCGGATGATTTTTTGCATCTTGGTCGTATGTGGTTATGTTTAGATCTTAAAAATGGTCATTATTAATAGAAAATAATTTATTCCAGGAGTGTGTAAAATGGTTCAAAAATCGAGGTTTTCTCTGTTTCATTTTGGAATTGTTCTTTGTTGTGCCTGTCTGTTGACTGCCTGTTCCAGCACCTACTACAGTGCCATGGAAAAGGTTGGGAAACACAAAAGAGATATCATGGTGGATCGAGTTGAGGACGCGCGTGATTCTCAGGCTGAAGCACAGGAACAGTTTAAGTCCGCTCTGGAGCAGTTTGATTCTGTTGTGAAGCTTGAAGAAACTGATTTGAAAAAAGCCTATGACAGCCTGAACGAAGAGTACGAGAAAAGCGATGCGGCAGCATCTAAGGTTTCTAGTCGAATCGATGCGGTTGAGTCTGTAGCGGATGACCTTTTTGACGAGTGGGAGGATGAACTCGAAGAGTATCAGAGCAAAGAGTTGCGTAATTCCAGTAAAGAGCAGCTGAGAAGTACCAAATCCCGTTACAAGGAGATGCTTGCATCCATGCACCAGGCTGAGTCTAGTATGGACCCTGTTCTGAAGATATTTAGAGACAATGTGTTGTTTCTAAAGCATAATTTGAATGCTCAGGCCATCGGTTCTCTTCAGGGTGAGTTTTCCAATCTAAAGGGTGAGATTGATAGCCTGATACATAAGATGAATACAGCGATTGAATCGTCAAACAAGTTTATCGCCGAGATTAAATAGCAGATTATCTTCGTGGGGTAGAGCGATGCGTTGGAAAACAGGGCGACGAAGCAGTAATGTCGAAGATAGAAGGGGCCGCAGAATTTCCGGCGGTGGTATTAAAGGTGGCGGAATAGGGATTGTGTTGCTTGCTCTTGTGGGAATGTATTTTGGCATTGATCCATCTGTTATACTTAACTCAAGTCTTCTGGATGGTGGAGCGCCCACTGAGCAGATGGAGCGGGTGGCGAATCCTGAAGAGGATCGTCTTGCGGATTTTGTTTCTGTGGTTCTGGCGGATACCGAGGATACCTGGGATGCAATTTTCAGGGAAGGCGGCGGTTCGTACGAGAAGCCAAAACTGATTCTTTTTACCGGGCAGGTCAAGTCTGCCTGCGGGTTTGCCCAGTCAGCCACCGGTCCGTTTTACTGCCCGGCGGATAGAAAAGTGTACATAGATCTCGGTTTTTACAAAGAGCTGAAAGGAAAGCTTAATGCCCCGGGCGATTTTGCTCAGGCCTATGTGGTTGCCCATGAAATTGGTCACCATGTTCAGAATTTACTCGGTATCAGTGACAAGGTTCAGGCCAAACGTGCTTCGATCTCCGAAACCGCATATAATAAGCTCTCGGTAAAACTCGAACTCCAGGCCGATTGTTTTTCTGGTGTCTGGGCCAACCATGCAGATCGGGTTCGTTCTATCCTGGAACCCGGAGATGTGGAAGAAGCGCTTAATGCTGCAAGCATGATTGGAGATGATCATCTGCAAAAGCAGTCAAGGGGCTATGTTGTGCCTGATTCATTTACCCATGGGAGTTCTGCTCAACGGGTTCAGTGGTTCCGCACAGGGCTTGAAACCGGTGATATTAATAGCTGTAATACCTTCATATAGCCTTATAAGTCAAGAGTATCAAACAACAACCAGCGGCTCATTGCCGCTGGTTGTTCCCCCCACCTCAGACTTTTATTTTAAAACGGCCAGATATAAGGGATACAGAGGGTTGAAGCAATCACCACAAAAGCGTTGAGTGGAAGGCCCAATTTCATATAGTCCATAAAGCTGTATCCTCCGGGACCGTATACCATGAGGTTGGTCTGGTAGCCTACCGGTGTTGCAAAACAGGCACTTGCGCCAAAACAGACGCCCACAATAAAGGGTTTTGGATCAACCCCAATACCAAGGGCTGTGGAGATGGCAATGGGGAGAAGTAAAACGGCGGTTGCGTTATTGCTGAGAATTTGAGTGCATATGGAGGTGAGTAAGATGAGCGCACCGAGCACGATGATAGGTGAGTAGTCTGAAAACATACTGATAAAGGTCTCGGCATACAGCTGACTAGCCCCTGTTTTCTGCATCCCAACCCCAAGGGCTATGGTGCCCGCTATAAGAAGCAGTACATCACCCTGAAGTGCTCTATAGGCGTCACGCATTTGCAGGCAGCCGGTAATGATCATTAAAAACGCTGCGGTGAGTGCGCAGGTCATAATGTCCGCAAGACCTAATGTTGCCGTGCCAATCATACAGACGAAATTGATGATGGACCAGGCAGCTTTTCGTTTATGTATCAGTTCTTCGTACACGTCCTCAATAACGATATACTTTGTCTCTGAGCGTATTGACTCAAGTTTTGACTCGTGGCACCAGACAAGAAGGATATCTCCGGTCTGAAGTTTGACGTCGTGAATCTGTTTTTCAGACATGTGCAGGTTGGATCTTTTCACGGCGATGATATGTACATCGGGGTCTTTGGCAAGATCTGTCCGTTGTATCTTTTCCCCTCTGAGCGAAGAATGGGGGGAGATGATCAGTTCCACCACAATCGGTGCATCCTTTTGAGCACCGAGGACAAGCCCTTTTTCTGATGTTGGGAGATCAACTTGCTCGTTGTGAAGAATAGCCACGAGATCGTTGAGGGAACCTTTCACCAGAAGGATGTCATCTTCACTTATTGCAATTTTGTCCCGCACCGGATGATAAATATGGGATCTATTGATCAGTTCGATGACTTCTATTGAAGGGTATTTATTTGTAAATATTTCGTCCGGTTTTTTGTCAATAAGGTTACTTTTTCCAGGTATCTTGAGTTCTGACAGATATTTTCTGTGGTCGCTATCCTGGAGTTGGCAGATTGGGCTGGCAAGATCCGGCAGTACTTTTGGTGCTATGAAATAGAGGAGAACTATTCCTACAACTGCAATGGGGACGCCGAGGGTCGAGAGCTCAAACATAGTGAGGCCCTCATAACCATTTGTGATACTGAGATCACTGATAATGATATTGGTTGAGGTCCCAATCAGGGTACAGGTTCCGGCAAGAATAGATGCGTAGGAAACAGGGATGAGGAATTTGGAAGGGCTAAGCCCAAACTCGCAACACATACTCATAACTACAGGAATAAAAAGGATAACAACCGGAGTGTTGTTAATAAATGCGGAGGCAATGGCGACTGATATCAAGATGATGATGAGGGCAAGTTTATGATTACCCCGGGCCATCTGAATGATTTTTCTACCGAGAAACTCGACACCACCGGTTCGCATCATCCCCTTTGAGACGACAAACATTGCGCCAACGGTGATGAGCGCCGGGTTGGCAAATCCGCTAATGGTCTCTTTGGCTGTGAGAATCCCACTGACAACAAGGAGGACCATGATGCCGATTGCGGTGAGGTCAACCGAAATCTTTTCCGTAATCAGCAGGTAAAGAGTAATCAGTAAAATTGTGGAGACGATCCAGATGTCCATATGAGTTATTTAGTGTTCCAGATTGAGGGGCCTTCGAAAGAATTTTATAATTTCTAAGGGTACCCTTGTGTCGCTCAAGTTACGTAATAAAAGAAAGCATTTTGATAGATTAGGGTTGATTGTAATATTTGTCTAGTCTGTGGGCTCTGGAGCTGGTATGGAAAAATATGTTGATGGTGCAACAGCTCTACACTAGGATGCTCCTTTGCAATTTAGATGATTGAATCATCTATTGAGTTCTTACGTCTGGGGGCGTGACAAGATCATATTTAATATTGAAAAGGATACTCTTTTCAAACAAGGGCATATTGTGACAAAATTTTTTTCGTTTAACAACTTAAGTGGGAAATTGGGGGACCAAAGCGTCTCTCAGGGGAAATGGGGTGAGCCCACCATAAGAGTTAAATTTATGCACAGAGGCTTGCGAAGAGGGCGTTCTTTTGAAGGATTTCTACGTCAATTTCCAGGGCTTTTTCCGCAATGGGGCAATTGTATTTTCGATTTTGATGTGGATTGCACGGAGTACGATTGGCTGGTCGTGTATCAGGATCTTCCACCCAGTGGCGAATTTTTTACCGAAGAAAAGCTCCTCTGCCCAAGAGAAAATACTCTTCTGATCACAGGGGAGCCATCATCGATCACTGTTTTCGGCAAGGACTACCTCAAGCAATTCGGTGCGATTATCACCTTCCAGGAACCTTGGGCAATGCGTCATCCCAATGTCATCTACCATCACCCTGGCCTCATCTGGCACTATGGCCTGCCTTTTGAAGATGGTCCTTATATTACATGGGACCAGATGGACCAGATGGCTCCACCTCAAAAGACGAAGCTTCTTTCTACGGTCTGCTCACAGCGAACGGGTAATGTGACCCTGCATTCCACAAGGGTTGATTTTACCTGGCGGCTTAAAGACGAGATTCCTGAGATGGATATCTATGGTCATGGAGTGAATCCGATGAATGATAAAGCGGAAGTTCTTGACCCCTATCAGTTTCATATTGCGGTGGAAAACCACGTGTACAACCACCATTTAACCGAAAAACTGCCGGATGCCTTTCTCGGTTATACCCTGCCTTTTTATCATGGTGCCCCCAACACCGAGGACTACTTTCCCAAAGAAAGTTTTATCCCGATCGATATCAATGATTATAAACGCACGTGTGAGATTATAAAATCTCATCTGGCAAATAATGAATACAAAGATCGTCTACCGTATATTATTGAGGCAAGGCGCAGGGTCTTAGAAGAGCAGAACCTTTTTGGTATTTTAAGCAGTAATATAGCCGAGCAGGACAAGAAAATATCGAAAAGAACCATGGGGAAGGTCATTCGTAACCGCTCTACCATGAGGATTAAAAATCCATTAGCGGGCTTGCGAAGTCTGAGCGAAAAAGTGGCCACAAAAACCTATCATCGCGTCACATTCAAGTCGCGTAATAAGCCTCGAGGCTTGTAAGGTTCAACCTGACCTCCGGTGATATTTATGAACTCACCGCATGTTGTGGGTGAGTTCATGGACTATTACGTTGTTATTATGGCTAGATTTGCGGGACCGCTACTTTAGCCCGAATTTCTCATGACTTTTTGATTTGAAACTCAATTGTTTGTTTTTATAGTTTGAAAATGATTTCCTTAATTAACAGGGTGTTTTTCGTTTCAAATCAAAAAGTTCACCCTTCGGGCCAACAGATTTATCCGCAGCTGCTTCGTTACTGAGCATTTGCAGGTAGCGAAGACTCCGGTAGATTATTACAGCTTCATGCCCGGTGTCTCGACCTGCGAAAAACTTTGTTGGTGAGAAATTCGGGTTAGTGGCTTACTCCCCGTTTACCGGGGTTAACCACTTGCGACCAGCGATCGCATATGCAACCACCGATGCGAGAATCAGGCAACCAAAAAGTTGAATACTCTTTGTTTTGAGGATAAATGCAATACAAACGATTATAGTTGCGCTGATAAGAAAAAACAGTGGTTTTGGTATATGTTCGAGGACAACTCGGCCAAGATGTGCAAATCGGATATTACTGATCATCAGCCCCACAGAAAGTGCAGCGATCATCCATAGATTGTTTGGTGGAACCACAAGGGCCGCTCCAAGTACAATCAGTGCTCCTGCAGGGCTTGGGAGCCCATTAAAGATTCCATCAGGAAGATCGTTTCTCTTTTTATCAAACGCTATAAAACGTATGAGTCTGTAGGCAACACCCGCAACATAGATGAGTCCGAAAACAAGGGCAAATGTCCCCTGGGATTGATAGATGATATAGGCAGGTGCAAGGCCAAAACTTACAAAATCCGCAATATCATCGAGGTAGGGCCCATATTTTGTTCCCCCATGCTTTTCTGCCATTCTGCCATCAAAGAGGTCAAAAAGCTGACCGAGAATAATCACAAAGATGGCCCAGGCGAAGAAGCGTTGGTGGCTAAGGTAGAGGCTTGTAATACCACAGGAAAAATTTAGTGTGGAGAGGATGTCAGCATACAGCTTATTGGGGATGAATTTAAACACCAATGAAGCGCCTGAGAGAACAATACAGGCGATCAGAACTTCGTCTCCGATATCAATAATGTACGGATTTTTTTCAATCAGGGCACAGAAGATAACGAGACCAAAACAGATGATGGCCTTGATTTTACCAAAGTTATTTGCAGCGCCGGATGTTTTAAGGAGTTTAAGAATATGGCGAGCGAAAAATTGACCGACAAATTCAATGATAACGAGAATCCACACAAATTTAGGGGTGAGTATACCCGCATAAGCAAAGCCAAGTAGTGGTGGCAGATAGGTGAGTTTATCGCAAAAAGGGTCCAGCCATTCTCCCCACCGGGTTACCATGTCACAGCTCCTGGCAACAATTCCATCAACCCCGTCAAGTATGGCCGCAACAGTGAATATGAGGATGGCGATGCTCTGATAGCCCATATAAAAATAGAGGACATAGCCAACAAGTGCCATGGCGGCGCGCCAGTAACATATTGCGTTTGGATGCAGAAGCCAAAGATGGGAAAAGATATAATCCCGCATGGATTGCTTTTTTACCATCTGAGCCATCCAGTAGTAAAAACCGGTTCCGATGGCGGCGGAAGCTATGATTACCAGAAATCTTTCCATATTATCTCTCTATAGTCATTCCCTTCAGGGAAGAGTCATTTTTATTTATCGTGTTCACTGGCCTTGTTTACCACAAAGCTGTTTACCATTTTACTCTTGAATAGTCTATTTTTACAGGGATCATTGCCTGGGTTTTATTAGTGGGATTATTGCGCGTAAGATCAACTGAATCAAGAAACGGATTTATTGCTATTCAATTATAATAGAACGGATCTGGATTCACTCAATATTCAAATTACTTAAAACAACTTGCTGCCAATTTTAGCATCAACTGCGGGTGAGACAAATGTAGCCTCTCCACTGTCCGCCTTTGGATATTGTACTCCAATGACGAGGACCTCTGAAGTGACCTCTCCCATGGCCTTGGGTTCAAAGTTAAGAACCGCCATGACCAGTCTATCTTTCACCTCTTCAATGGGATGGCAGGTAAATCTTCCGTAGCTTGTACGTTTTCCATATTTCCCGAAGTCAATGACCATTTTATAGGTGGGTTTGCTGGTTGCTGTTTCGAGTTCGACCTGGGTCACTCTTCCAACTCTGATATCGAGGGGCGCAAAGGTTTCTTCGTAGGCGACAATAGGTTTTGAGGGCTTGGTCATTATAGGAGCCTTGGGTATAAAGGTGAATGTATTGATGCATCGAAGACATGGATGTGACGTTGGTAGTTGAATATATTTTATGCAGATTATCAATCATGTTTCGTGACATAGGACACTTTCAGCGCCTTTAGCCCGAATTTCTCATGACTTTTTGATTTGAAACTCAATTGTTTGTTTTTTTAGTTTAAAAATGACTTCCTTAATTAACAGGGTGTTTTTCGTTTCAAATCAAAAAGTTCACCCTTCGGGCCAACAGATTTATCCGCAGCTGCGTCGTTACCGAGCATTTGCAGGTAGCGAAGACTCCGGTAGATTATTACAGCTTCATGCCCGGTGTCTCGACCTGCGAAAAACTTTGTTGGTGAGAAATCCGGGCTAGTCCTTGGTTGTTGCCTTTTAAGTAGGCCGCGACTAGATTTAATGAGAAGATGGTTACATAGTAATATCTGTTTTTATCTAGTGCTGCGACTTCTGTCTGGTTCAAAAAAATGGTTTGGTGTTCGCAGTCTCTTGATGTGTCTTTTTGGAGAGTATTAATTTTATGGAAAGAAGTAGTGAAAAAGAAGACACAAACATTTGTGGTTGTGGTTATGTAAAAGGTCCTTTGCGTGGTTCGTCAACCAAAACTATTCAACTTATCGGCCACGAAATTGCACCAGGGACGCGTCAAAATCTGGAATGGGTTCATCCTCATAAAGAAGGTGACGATACGGTTCCACCTCTATCCATGGTAGTTCATGTGGTAAATGGTAGAAAAGCGGGGCCAATTTTATGTCTCACCGCTGCAATTCATGGGGATGAGCTGAACGGAATAGCCATTGTGAGGCGGATAATAGATGGGCTGGATTCTGAAACGCTCCATGGTGTAGTGATCGGTATCCCTGTTGTTAATCTGGATGGGTTTAATCAGCATGACAGGTATATCGGTGATCATATTGACCTCAATAGATGTTTTCCTGGAGATATAGGAGGGAGCCATCCAGAGCGGGTAGCATACGGAATATTCAACGATATCATTGTCCATTCTGACGCTGTGGTGGACCTCCACACCGGGTCGAGTTTGAGGGAAAATATGGTGCAGCTTCGGGCCGACCTTTCCCACGATAATGTGGCACAGTTGTCCGCAGGATTTGGTGATCTCAGTGTGATGCAAAGTCGTCCAACAGCGGGTACTCTGCGTCATGCTGCAACAGAGGCTGGGATTGCAGCTGTTGTAATGGAGATTGGTGGCTCACAGGGTGTTGACTACGACAAGGTCTGTACCGGTGTCGAAGGGGTGACGTCACTATTGAGGTCTGCTGGAATGGTTGGTGAAGAAGGCTTTATACCTGTCACTCAGCATGTTTTTTTAGGTGGAGGTTGGATTCGCGCTGAGTTTGGAGGGATTTTGGTCAATCGTGTTGAACTGGGTGTTGTGATCAGGCAAGGACAACTCTTAGCTGAAATCATCGATCCTTTCTCCAGCGAGGTACACCGAGTTGTGGCTCCTTTTACCTGCACAGTTTTAGGAAGGGCACATAGTCAACAGGTGGAACCGGGTTTTGCCCTTTTTCGGGTCGCAATGGAACGGCTGTGAGAAGTGATTGGGGGGCCTCCTCAAATGTGAGTCTTTGAGAAGGTGTCGGCGGACAATAGAGTTTGACTTTTTTAACGATTGAAACTGTCAGATGCTGAAAGTATTAGTGTCATCAGGTTGTGGTGAAATTGAGCAAATTTTTTTTGATTAATGGTCTGGAAACATTTTTTACGAATCGCCCAGTGATTTTTGTTAGGTTTCAATCCTGCTAAGACCGAAGAGATACAGGAAACATATTAACCCTGCCATGCTGAAAACAGCTTATTCTTGCCAGTGCTAATCTTGCACCTGTGATTTCACGATACTGCCGTGGTATCTTCCAGGTTGCCTAACACAATCGTTTCTTGTATAACCACTGAAACCGTATTCAACATTTCCTGAAACTTCCTATTATTCATATGGATGCATCCTACCCCAGATTTATTAGAAGAGTAAAAGCTGCTCTAATTGACTCTTTTATCATTGCTATACTTGTTGTTTTTTGCGTTGCAGCTTTAGCTGAAAGCGAATCAGTACCAAGTTACTTTAAAATTTTTATTATCTTATTACCTATTTTTATTATTGAACCACTTTTTGTGGCTCTAACGGGAGGATCTCCAGGACACCACCTTTTCAATATTAAAATAAGGGGGAAATCTGAGGATAAAAAGCTATCGATACAAAAATCTATTCTTAGGTTTTTTCTCAAAGTGCTTCTTGGTTTTATTTCACTACCTCTTGTTATAATAACCCGCAAGAATTTGATATTACACGATATTGCTAGTGGTTCGATCGTTGATTTCAAATACCCTGAACCAGCTAAAGATAAGATTGATTTGGAAATTAGTTACATTTCTAAAGGTATAATTAAAAGTGAGTATTTAGATAGAGGGGTTTTCACAATTGATGGAAAAGCTATTCATTTTGGTAAACCAAACAGCAAGACGGTATATTTTTGTTATTTATTTATAGCAACACTTTTCTATTTAACGATGTTTGGAGTCATCCTTCATTTTGGGGACAATACCGCTACATGTTTGTTTATGTTTATTACAATTTACTGCAGCTCTATGTTTATACTACCAATTAAAGATATGCTCCTTAGCGATCAAGTTTATGTCGATTTTAAAAAAGGAGAAATTTCAACGACCAGTGTTTTCGGTAAGAAGAAAAACTATCCTTTTCTAAATGTTAGTGACATCAGTTTTGATTATGGTGTGTATTGGTCTAGACGTGCCCATTCCTGGAAGCTTATTTTAATAAATAAAAAAAGGAAATTTATCGTAGCTCGTGACATATCTTTTAGAAAAGAAGCAATACAACTGTGTGAAATACTAAAAACATTCAAACAGTTTGCTGTGGATGAAGAATCATGTGAAAATGTAGAACTCCTTAAAGATTTGTCGTTGATATAGCCCACAGATACTACGTAAAAAGCTCTGTTTACCTGTTCGACACACAGAGAAAAACCACTCCATTTCTTTCGGACTTGATGCAAGATACTACTTTCAAATGGGTCATTCTTTATTGGCTAAGATTGCCAGGTAACACCTCTCAAAAAAGCAATAGTCATTCAACTTGAGATGTTCCTGTCTCACTCGGCAAAAATAGCACTAAGTTCGGATAAATTGGCCTGTATTTCACCGCTAAAAAGGCAGAGAACATGCCTTTTTGCGCATGAATTAACCTTACCAGGAAATTCCTGCAGAACATTAAACTTCCCCTTACGCTCCTTTTTCATGCTCGTTGTCAGCTGATAAAAGGAGCACCTTCCGTCCCTTTTCTCTTTAATCGGGTGACATGCCAGTATTACTACTATAGTTCCCAATCGCTTGCTTTTGTATTGGGGCCAAGATGATGGACTCTCCAAAGCCCCGGAAATGGAGCAATATTTCTATGAAGGTATTGAGGGGAAAACCTACTGGTCAGCCGTGGTCCTGGACAGGAAACATCTTCACCGCGTCAGACTATATGCAGTTTAGACATGCCCGTGCGAATCTTAAATTTGTGACGCACGGATAATGCCGTGGTATCTTGCAGGTTGCCTAACATACCAGTTTGTTGTAGAAGTGAGTGCTAAATTTTGTCTACTAAACTTGTCAGGTGTTGTGGAAAAATTCTGTTTAAATTTTCACCCAACATTTTCTGACCTTACAAATCAATTGTTAGGTATGTCATGAGTATTTTTAGTCTTTTCCTTAGATTTACCATTTCCTACGCCTTTGCTATGGTAACTGCTTATGTCACGGTAGCTTTTTTTGGCCTAGATGATACCGGTTTTATTTCACTTATTTTATTAGGTATATCGTGGTGGTGTTTAAGCTCATATTCTGTAAAAAATTCCAGAAAAGTTGAAGGACGTGAAAAATGGAAATTGACGGGTGTTGTCTTGGCTGGATCGATATTAGTAGAATCGCTTTTATTTTCACTGGCACTTCTCATTAAAGAAGTCCCTTTGAACGCTGTTTGGATAAAACTAGTAATAGCAATACCCAGCAACTTTCTAGCTATCTTGATAGCCCATTGGGGAGTAAAAAAAGAAATACTCATGAAGCTAAAGGCATGATCTGATCTACTCCCTTTCTGGTACCTTCAATGGAAGATAGTACTGTAGCATGTTGCAGCTTGTCTGAAATTTTTTAACTCATAGTCAACTATAGAATCACAATCCTCTCAACATACTCAGTTTAGTAGATGCGAAAAGAAACATCCATAATACCAGTATCGCAGAAGATAGTATATGTTTCTGCTTTTTGGGCTCTAATATTGGTCTCAATTTTGGTCTTTTTTTTTATTTCAAGAATTGGAGTTTTTTTAGTATTACTTATCGCTCAGATTATCTACACATTCAAAATAAAGAAATATGAACTCTATGTATTCCCGAGAGTATGGATCGATAGGCTAAACTCCAACCGCTTCTACAATAAATTTTATCGCGTTCCCTGCACTAACAAGACTTGGAGTATTGTTAGTAATATTGCTTTGTTCATGGTTTTTCTGAGTGGTCTTGTTTACCAAGTTAGCCTTGTCGATGGACCGATTATTTATCTAGAGGATATGACATTGACACAAGGCGTGCTTGAAGGTTGTCGAAAGTTAACAAGTACCAGGAAAAGTTATTCTTGTGGGGACTACCAATTGACCGTTCGCAAGAATAATGGTGAGAAAGCAATGTTTTATGAGAGTACTCTCTCAAGAAGAGATTTACAAATAGGCAAAAACGTGACTTTGTGGACCCAGTCTTTCTCCTATTGGGCGCCTCCACACTGTAAAAAATATCCTCAAGTTTGGCAGTTTGAAGGACCTGGTCTTTACATTGATCGCTATGATATGGACAAGCGAAAAAGAAATGATAATGTGCTCAAGCACATATCATTTGTGTTTTTAGGAATCGCTATTTTTCTCATTGTTCTCTTGGTTTCATCTCCTCCGAAAGAATCAGGGTAGAAGAAATAAGACCTTTGGGATATAGGAAAGCAATAGCCTCCCTTTTGAAAATCTTTGATGGAAGATTATATTTTCGTATTGACGTAGGTGAAGAAAGAAGATTGCATTTTGTTCTAATCAATCCATAGACAGATATGAGTGACAAAGTACCAAGCCTATTGGCTCACACGTTTAAGCTTTTTATGTGTGGAGCAGCCTTTATAATCTTTATTAGCGCGATTGTAGGATTATTTGGGGATTCCAAGAGTAATGCTCTCAGGGAGACCCGGCATAGCAAACGAAGAGATTTTACACAAATGGAGTTGATGGATCAGGTTCATAGAAAACAACTACGTAAAATTCAAGGCTGGTTTATTGAAACTGGTTTTGGTGAATTTTACAAAACCCGTGATATGACACCGGTCAGAGAGTATGTGGAAAATAGAGGGTATCATTTCAGGGTAGAACCAGGCATTGATAGATATCATAATCACAAGGGAAAACAGTATCATACTCTGGCACGTATAGTTATCCAGGCACCATTTATTTATAATCAACTGTGGTGTCTGGCACAGGTTGAGCATAAGGGGAAATTCTATGAATATTGGGTAATTCAGGAAGAGGCTAGAAAAGGGAAGTATGACTATAGAAACTGTGAGTTTATGGTTAGTGAGGCAGAGGGTAAGGAGGGAAATCGGAAGATTATCCATACTTCGATTCAGTTTTTTAGTGAATACAAAGTTTCAGAAGATTTCACACTTTTTTTCCCAAAAGAGAACCTTAGCGACCTAAAGGTTTATTATTACCCCGAGTGTTATCAAGGGACAGAAATGGAAGAGGTTAAAAAGATACTTAATCGTCTTAAATAGAAATACTTTGCTCCATTTTGGGCTAAACCAATGGAAGATAATACTTTCGTCTAATGAAAAACATGTTCACAATATCTTCACAACAACTTCACGCTGCACGATGATATACAAGGTGATAGCTGTAGTTGTACTTTCCTGCTTATTTGGCATTAAGCGACCGATATATGGTGGATTGGTGGGTTTTGTCACCGGACCTGCACTCTTCATGTATTTTAACTCGTTCGATTTGCCAACTGTTGTAATGCTTGCTCCATTGGGATTTGGCGTAGGACTTATATTCGGAAATTTATCGTGGTTCATATTCCACGGAACAGAGTACAACAAGCAAAACGAAAAAACTTACTACATGCCCATGACAGAGACAGAGAATATGAGGGGCGGTATTATTTATACAGATGAAGAAGCAAAAAATGCGAGAGATAATAAAAGAAAAATCCGTTAATTTTGCATAACTTCGTACTCCATTTTTGAGCATCTGTGTGCCAGATACTACTTTCCTATACAAGTCGTGGCAGGTCGCCCTGTAGTGATCTCAAATCGCAAGTTTCTACCCAAATGTCCTCGCAGGTCCTATACGCATATTGATATGCTTTAAAAATCTGGTCGAAAATATGGGAAATAAAGTACCAAGTCTAATGGCCCACATGCTGAAACTGTTTGTATATGCAGTAATTATTTGTAGTTGCTCGCACTCATAAATCCCAATTCTCGCACTTATCCGTTTTTTCATTCTCACATTAAGTGACCGTATAAATCATATCGTTCCCACATTATCTGACCGTATCCGAGAGTCTGCTCACATTAAGTGATTCTATCGGTAAGTTATTCTCACTTTATTTGACTCTATAAATGAGAACATCTATCAATAAATTTGTTTGTTGCACATTTCGGGGGGATGGGCAAAAATAGCAGCGACCCGCAATTTTTCTTAAAGAGGAACAAATGAAAATTGGTCGAAATGAACCGTGTCCCTGTGGCAGTGGAAAAAAATACAAGCATTGCTGTAAAAGCCTTAAGACATTGCTTGATGTAGATAATTCAATTCCCAAGCATGAAAATATTGGTGAACAAGAGTCGATGTTAGCCGATCTTCTTGGAGGTCTTGTAGGTCATGAATTGACAAGAATGGACCTTTTAAATATAGCCCGCAACGATGAACTTGATACGCCAGAAGCGCTTGCACTTTTAGAGGAATTGAACAAGACCTCCGACAAGCTTGAAGAAACAATGGGAGTCTATGACGATGAATACGGCTTGCCGAAACCCATGGAAACCGAAGATGAAGACGAGGACCGCTACGACGGTTTTGAACCTGAACCGTATTACGATCATATTGAAGCACAGTATGAGCAAGCCAAAGAAGATGGACTGTTTGAGATATTAAGGCTTGCTAAACTTGACGAGGAACACTCAGACAAGAGCCTTGTGGAAGCTGTAAATTATTACAATCAGAACGAAGGTGACATAAAAGAAAACGCTCCGCTTGGTATCTTCAACAAGTATGAGCATCGGATGATTAATAAGGATGGGAATTTCAGGCCTGCACTTTGGGCGATGATGTTATCCATGAAGTTTTCCGAGGCTATTCAGGAGAAAAAAGCGTACATAAAACATTCCAACAAATATTCCTTTTAACCAATATGAATCTCTGGTTTTGTGACTTTTCAAAAGTGAAGAGCAGCCAGAATAGATAGACTCTATACAAGAAAATGCCATTGATTTCCTGAATGGGTTTTCTTGCCGTTTGTCTTGAATATTTTGTGTTGATTGATTGGAACCAGGAAAACGAGGGTTTTTCTGGTGGTTGATCCTGCCGTGTTGTCTTGCATCGACCCTAACAAACTCCCTGAAGTGATCATCAAACATAACCTGGAAGCATCAATAATTTCGAGTGCTCTACTTGCAGCTGTTTTTATGGAAATAATTTTGGCTTTTTGAAAGTTCCAGAATGCTCCATCTCAGGTAGGTTTTGAGGGGCATGATCAAGTTCAAACTAACAGGAATTATCCTAAGTTGCGGCTTTGCTTAAATGGTTAATATTGCCAATACTAGCCTCAGCCATTGTGAAATGGTGTGTCCCTGTAACCTCTCATGGATAAGCTTATCTTCCCGATTCCATTTTTGTTGTTAGGAACTTAGAAAGAGCATAACTTCGCAGGAATTATACTCAAGTTTGAGCAAATAGTGAGGAGTCCTGTGATTGTAAAGGTGGCAAGATCAAGTTCAGTTTAGAGCATTAGCAAATTTCGGAGAGCCTGAGAGAATGCAGTTGAACAGTTTTTCGACATTTTGCTCACAACGCTGCCACTTCAACTTTTTTCATTAAGGGTCTCAAATATAATATCTGAAATATCTTTCTTAGAGTAAGGTTTACTCAAATAGGCTGACACCCCAAAATTTCTATAAGAATCTTTACTAATTCTAACGCTATATCCGGTGCAAAGCACAATTGGTATTGTTTTATTCACTTTCCTGATTTCTAAGATCAATTTATCACCCGTCATCTTGGGCATAGTCATATCAGTAATAACCAAATCAAAATAAGTAGGGTCATTTAAAAATATTTCCAGTGCTTTAGAACTGTCGGTGCTCGATGTTACTTCATACCCTAAACGTTGTAGAATTCTAGCTCCCATTTGAACCAGGGATTCCTCATCATCCACTAGCAATATTTTTCCCCGTCCTATAGGCAACGCCTTCGATTCATTAAGAACAGCGTCTTCCTGTAGATCTTCGACTACGGGCCAATATATAGTAAATGTTGTTCCTCGATTGACTGTAGACTCAACCTGAATTGCGCCTCCACTCCTTTCAACAATCCCATAGGTTATTGCCAAACCTAATCCTGTTCCTTCTCCTGTTCCTTTTGTTGTGTAGTATGGTTCAAAAATATTATGAATAATCTCAGGATTTATTCCAGTACCATCATCAGAAACAGTTAATTGAACGTATTTTCCTTTAGGCAGAATTTTGTCGTAAACTTTTTCATCTTGAGAGAATTCTACATCCCTAAGACCTATTCTAATATTTCCTTCATCATCTACGATTGCATGTTGAGCATTTGTGCATAAATTCATTAACACCTGATGCAACTGAGTGGGATTACCCAAAATGAAAGATTCACTCTTGATGGTGGTTTCAATAGCAATAGAAGTAGGAATCGATGAACGTAAAAACTTAACAACTTCTTTCAGTATAGGTTGAACCACTACTGGTTTAAATTCATCATCAGATTGTCTTGCAAACGTTA
Source organism: Desulforhopalus sp. (assembly GCA_047619065.1). Lineage (GTDB taxonomy): Bacteria > Desulfobacterota > Desulfobulbia > Desulfobulbales > Desulfocapsaceae > Desulforhopalus_A. Next base: position 51,825 of record JBLHNA010000020.1, on the reverse strand, counting down.
AAATTTGCTTAACCAATTCTTTAGCTCGATTTGATGCCCTATAAATCTGTTGGAGATCTTCAATGGCTTTCGGGTTATGGACATATTCCTCTAATAAAATTTCTGTGTATCCTAATATTGGTGCCAAAATATTGTTAAAATCATGAGCAATTCCTCCTGCTAGATTGCCTATAGACTCAAGTTTTTGAATTTGAATCTGTTGTTTTTCAATTTCCAATTCCTTTGTAATATCAGTTGTTGCAATTAGGCCAATTACTTTACCAGAATCTGATTTATCAATTAGTAGATTGAGGTATATAACCTTTAGCTCCCCATTGAGAGATTTTACCTCACTTTCAGCTTTAAATTCTGAACAACCAGCTGATAAAGCGATTATTTCATCTTCGAAAACTTTCAAAGAATTCTCAGTAAATATTTTATCTAAATTACCTAACAATTCTTTTTTAGTCTTAGCACCATGAAGATCTAATGCGGCCTTGTTTACATCAATTACTTTTACCTGCTCAGCAATGTGTTGAAGTTGTGATGGGTTACTTGCAAAATACGCTTTCAGATTACCAACACCACCGTCTTTAATTTCATCCAGCAATTTAAATACCTTAGTAAAGTCTTCTTCCCAGAGAGGTATAGGAGAGTTTTCAAAGAGACGCTTATAGCGTTTCTGACTCGTTGCAAGATCTCTAAATGCGCTATCTAAACCACCTTTCATAGTGTTGACTGCATCAACTATTTTTTCAAACTCATCGAGTTTACCCAGAATGTGATCCTTGTCATTGAAGAGGCGGTTCACTCCCTCTGGTTCTAGTGTTATTTCTTCGATGAGATTTGCTATTTTGAATAAACGCTTGGTAACAAGGTGATGTACAAGAAAAAGAATAAATATTGCTACGATAAATGTTTTGATGGTATTGCTAATTAAAATTGTGACAGCTTTACGGATTAACTGATTATAAACTATATCTAAACTGTTCAGCACATGGAGAACACCTAGTTCTATTTCTTTGTGCTTGAGAGAAATGACTAACGGATACTTTTCATGAATAATATTTTTCGACTGTTGAGTTCCTAATACTTTATTGAGCTTCCCAGCACCTTTAATTTCGACATACTCCATGCCAGGCAATCCCAATATTCCTTTTAATTCGATCTCTATCTGCTGATCGTTATATTCCCAAAGACTATTGATTAGGCTTGGCAAATAGGTATCTTCTACCTGTTTCAGATATCCCTCTATCTTGATAAGATCATTATTGTAATCGATATACAGCTGGAACATTGTGGTGACGAGAGTTATCAAAGAACTCAACAATATTATAGATATAGCCAGCTTGCGCGCGATTTTATTACTAACATAGCTCTTAAATATCATTGAAGGTCACTTTGCAAATTGAAAGCTTCTTTCCGATACAGCTCAACCAAGCCCTCTTCTTTAATATCCCTAATAATAGTTTCTAATTTTTCTTTTAATTCTCTATGAGAATTGTGAATGTACATGTACAATGGTGTTGACTCCATGCCCCCTGCTATACGCACAATATTTTTAAATCCATTTTTTAAGTCTTCTATTATTGGAGTTGTTGAATTTAGATCATCTATATAGAGATCTGTCCGTCCAGCAACCAGCCTTTCTAAACCTTGGAGAGATTGCTTAATTGAAAGTATTTGGTGAGTCGCCAGTACTTTAGATAAATTAATTTCACATATTTCCATTCCATAAGGGTACTCAACAGTATACTCAGAATTCTCCAAACTCGACCACCCTCTTAACTCTGCCAGGGATGGATCGATCGTATATGCGACAACATTCATTGAAAAAATGGACTCCTCAACCCTAACCAGGCTTGGGTACGATTCTGCATAACCATATACCCTGGCGGGTTCGCCATCAACTTCACCTTTATTTGCTTGAACACTCGCTCTCTTCAAAGGGTAGTATTCTACCAAAAGTTCCATATTTAGACGTCTGAAGACTTCAGTGTAAATCAATTTTGTCCATTCAAATAACGGAGTCCCTTCAGGTCTGTTGATAGCCATGTAAAAAGTATCTTTTCTCTTCACATTATTCGCTTCAACAAAGTTTGTCGTAAATTGGAGAAACAAGAATTGAGTAACCAAAAACAAACAGAGAAGTGTTATAGAGGGAATGAACTTTTGGTTATTTTTTCTAGCTGTATCCACTGGTTCCCCCCCTTGACAAGCATTTATTCACAGATATCTGTAAATTGGTTGCAGATGAGATCTAAACCCACACCATATACGATATCAAATTTTTATTATGAAGTTAAATTTATTCTGAAACCTTGGCAAGCAGATTTGTTAAGAACGTGATATGTATTAATATAGTAAGAGGCGGGATCTTTCTATACGTACGGATCTGCTCTGCAATGGAGCAATTGCAAGGAAGAGCTTACCAAAGAGAAGGTAATTTGAGCAACAGAGCCTTGCTCTTAACATTGCCAAACCAAAGGTAAATAGTTCTGATTTACCCTCTAGCTTAACACTATTCCTGTGGATCTTCGGTTCTCATTAAGCCAAAAGCCTAACAAGAGTTAGAATTACCTTTTGTTCGAGATAATTCCAAAAAGTTATTGACATTTCCTTTAGTAAAAATGTTAGGCTTCTTTGGAGCAAAACATATGATAACGATACCACTACCCAGGACCACCGGCAGTAGATCGGCTTAACGCCGGATGAGTTGAGATCAGGGGCAGTTGCAGAATGACTTTTTGATAAAAGCCTTCTTTTTCTTGCTCCACCGCCAGGCATATGCTTGACATATGCGGCGTGTGGTTATATATATACATATGCTAACCATATGCCTTAAGGAGGAAGACAATGAGAACAGTTTCAATATTTACAAACGGCAAAAACCAGGCGGTGCGCTTACCTAGAGACATGGAATTCCGGGAGGTTGGCGAATTAGAAATTATTAAAAATGGTGATGTAATCACTTTGCGGCCTATTCGTCCAGATTGGCTCTCTCTTGCAAATGCAGAAAAAGCTGATAGTGATTTCCTAATCGAACGAAATGACGTTATCTCAGACGAAGGGCGGTTTAATTTTGAAGAAGAAAATTGATTATATGCTGGATACTTGTATTTGCTCTTTTATTATGAGGGAGCTACCCCTAGCTGTTCTTGAGAAACTTCAATCTGTGGTAAGCAAGCAACATCGAATCGTTATTTCAGCTATCACATATCAAGAAATGCAATTTGGTTTACTTGGCAAGAAAGCATCACTTAAACATGCTGTATTGGTGTCAGAATTCCTCAAACGGGTTGATGAAATACTTCCGTGGGATAAAGAAGCAGTTGACGCGACAACAGAGATAAAAAAGCAGCTTATGGCAAAGGGTACACCTATCGGCAACAATGACACAGCTATTGCTGGTCACGCGATTGCTACAGGCTGTGTCCTGGTAACAAACAACACCCGCGAATTTTCACGAGTTGATGGACTTAAGCTTGAAGATTGGGTTCAGCTTTAGAGTGAATCAAAACAACTGATCCAGGAGGATCAGTGTCGACCAGAAGCAAACATATAAATACTTAGTGAGTAGAGGGATTCATGACAATTACCAAAGCAGACTTAGTCCAGCAGATTTACAACAAACATGAAAAATTAACAAAGGGCCAAGCAACTGAGGCTGTGGAAGCGTTTCTTCGTATCTCTAAAGATACGTTGATAGGTGGTTCTGACTTATTATTGAGTGGCTTTGGAAAATTTAATGTGAAAGAGAAAAACTCAAGAAAAGGGCGTAACCCCCAAACAGGAGAAGATCTTATTCTGGAGGGCCGCAGGGTGGTAACCTTTAGCCCGTCAGGGATTTTAAGAACAAAAGTGAATGAAACAAAATAATAAGCAGCCAAACTGGCTCTTTTGAATCAAAACAGATGAAAGTATACCTTCAAATAACCGGCAACGAAAAACGGCAAATGGTTGTTGATGCGTGGGAAATATGAGCAAAAATAATTTATCTCCCCCTTTACAAGTAGTACTACTATTGATACTATATCATCATGGATAAGATAAGCGAACTCATAAAGGCCATGCAGGGAAATCCCTGTAACGTCAAATTTTCCGATTTATGCAAAGTCTGCGAGTATTATTTCGGCAAGGCAAGACAAGAGGGCACGAGTCACCGAATTTATAAAACGCCATGGTTGGGCGATCCACGGGTAAACATTCAGGACAGCAAAGGTAAGGCAAAGGCTTATCAGGTCCGACAAGTGTTGAAGGCTATCGATAAGTTGAAGAAGTAAGGAGGTACGACAATGTTACAATATGATCATTATACCTATCGAGTTACCTGGTCCGAAGAGGATCAGGAGTATGTCGGTCTGTGCGCTGAGTTTTCCAGTTTGAGCTGGCTTGACCAGACTCCGGAAGAGGCATTAAAAGGAATCCGGCAGGTTGTGGCCGATGCAGTGACCGACCTTGTAAGCAATGGCGAGAACGTGCCCGAACCACTGGCAACCAAGAAATATAGCGGAAAGTTTCAGGTTAGGGTAACTGCCGATACTCATCGGGCTTTAGCAATCAAAGCGGCGGAAAAGAAAGTAAGCCTGAACCGATTGGTAAGCGAGAGCTTGGCGCGGGCCTCCTGAACCAAAACTACGAGGTCCAAGGCCTTTGATACCATTTCCCTGGAAGTCCGGCAGTAATCCGTGTGGATGGTTCTGGCAAGAGCAGTCCCTTTTTGGATCAAAACATATGATTACAGGGCAATAGAAACGTGAAACTCTGGGTGTATGGTAGAAAAATTGAAATATTGAGATCTAATGACAAATGGTCGGTATTTTACTTAGGAAATGAAGGTAAGAAACGAACGGCTCATGATATTGTTATCCCCCCGGAGCTTGAGAAAGGTGAAATAAAAAATTACTTGGAAGACCTGCTTCATGAATGGGCTACTCCTTCAAATAATCAAATTATTGAAATTTGAATCAAAACAGATGAAAACAATTGCTATTTAATGTTGCACAACAGTAAACTCGGATGTATAATTAGTCATGATTCAAAGCTTTAAACATAAAGGTTTACATAAATTTTTCACAACCGGCAGCACAGTGGGGATAGATGCCAAACATGCCTCCAGGTTGGAATTGCGATTGCAAGCGCTCCACACTGCTACCGTGATAGAAGATATGGACATTCCAGGGTGGAAGCTTCATTCTCTCAAAGGTGATCGAGCGGGACTGTGGGCTGTCAATGTAAGCGGGAATTGGCGTGTAGTCTTTGAATTTAAAGACGGACACGCCTATGTAGTCAACTACGAAGATTATCACTAGAAGAGGTCATATTGTGGCTATTCAACAACACAATCCTTTGCATCCAGGGGCATTTATTAAAAGAGTCTATTTGGAGCCGTTTGAAATAGGATCAAATGAACTTGCTCGAAGGCTTCAGGTGAGCGCTGGACTTATCAGCCGGTTACTCAACGGGAAAACTGATTTATCACCGGCAATGGCCCTTAAACTCTCTGTTGTCCTTGGTCGCTCCCCTGAAAGCTGGCTGTTGATGCAGGACAATTACAATCTTTGGGAAGCTCGAAAAGATGTCAATTTAGGAGATTTCGAAGCTATCTCCTTTGCAGCATAAATTGAATCAAAATAGCGAGTCCAGGCTGAAATGATACCACCCTCCAGGACCACCGGCTGCAGATCACCCCGGCACCGGTCGGTATCGAGGGAATAATGGTATCAAAAACGTCGCCGGCAGCTGGTCCGGATCTCAACTTTTGATACCATATCTGTTAACCAGGTCAACCCAGGCCGGTACAAAATGATACCAGCCTTCTTTGAATCAAAACAGATGATAACGATGGAAAAAATAAAACAATTACAAAAAAAAATTGCCGACAACTAAGTTCTTCTTGATCTATATGAGCCCAAGTGGCTCCCTATACTGAAAGGGGAGTTCAAACGACAGCCAGACTATAGAAATGTTGAGAACAGCGATACAAGGAGTGAGAAGAGAAATTGCTAAAGATAAGGATGAATTGGATTCTTTATAATCTGAATAAATGAGTCGTGTAGTTCAAATAAAGATATTGTTTCTATTAGGTAAGAAATTCTCAGGAGGCGTAATTAACCTCACAGGTGATCTGTCAGTGTGACAAGTATTTAAAGTTAGGCTGTTGCCGCAACAATATCACTTAATTGTCTGATTAATCGAGGCTCTTTCTTTATCAAAATGTCATCATTAATTTTAAGCACAACACTTTTGATAATATCTGTAGTGCTTTTTATTTTCGTAATTTCTTTGAGATGATTCACGTCTTTTATTACAAGACGACCTTTGATTGAAATTCGTTTTTGCGCTTTTCCTTGTGCTAGTTCACTATCTAAGTATTGCAATAGGCTTAATGAGGAAGTTTTTGTTTGCGATAACAAATGAATATAGAATTTTATTAAGCTTGGAATGAATTCAGGCCCTCCATTTAGTTGATCACTAACGAGGTTTAGTATATCAATCATATGGGCTGGCACTCGGCTTTCCAATGCTTTTCGTTGACCCTCTAACTCTCTTTTTACCGCCGGAGTTGATTGGTGTGGCAAAATAACAACGGAATCACAACAATCACAAACACCAACAAGAACATTCTTTACGATTCCATTACCATCGCTAAAGGGAACATCCCTTAATTGAAAAGTAACATCTTCAAATGACTTGCAATTGTTACATGCCGCCTTCTGAGTATCACCTACTTTAACTATTCTCATGACCAACCTCAATTATGAACACTTATGAATACACTATCAGGCTCAGCAAAATACCACTTGATATACCACTTAAGACCAGCACATTCAGTCTTTAGAACATGTACATCAATTGTCTCGTCAAAATGATGAGGACTAGATGAATAACTATCTCCTCTAGATCGATTTATGATCTGTGTAACGTCTGTTATTGAGACAGCACCTATGGCAAGTAAGTTTTTCACATCAATAGTATCTCTCTGCTCATGGAGGACGTTGCCTGTCTTCAGACAACCAATAACTTTCCTTTTTACATCTTTAAAACCCATTTTAGCCTCTCTTTATTGTACGACATAATTCGTACATGTCAAGCACAAACTCTACATCTGCCTGCACTGTGAACTTTAACAAACTATCAATCTAACAACGTTAGCACACCTGAAATCGCACTCATCTGCAATAGGGTTGTCGATCTCAGCAGCATGGTCGGTGATTAATCTAAAAGACATTGGCACCTCTTTCAATAACTCGCTCCATATCGTCCTCATCATTACTTCTTTTTTACGGGGCGTTTTCTTCGACGCGTTTCTGCCACCCTCTTTTTGTGTTCTTCCACTTCCTCAATATGCTCAACTGCGAAAGGTTTCGCAGCATCTATCAAGCCATCGAAATGGTAACTGTTTGCTGTCTGCCCTCCAGCAGAGTTAAACCGCTCTTTTCGTATAATAAAACTAGCCTTCTCCAAACGAGCAATTGATCGTTGAACAGTACTGGGACTCACCCCCATACAATCAGCAATAGTTTTCTTTGATGGTCTTGGTGGTTGGTCTTGATACCACCAGTGTTTAGCAAGTTGGAGAAGCACATTGACATCAGTTGGTGTAAGCCCCAATGCACTTTGCTTCTCCAAAATGATAGAAGGAATAACTGTCCAGCCTGCAGCCATTAATTCCATAGTCCACTTCTTTTCATTTTGGGCCAGAGTTTCTGTTATCTCTTTCTTAGTAATATTTGCCATAATTTATCCTATATATTATATTATAACTACATCTAGTAATGGATATATATACTTGTTATTACGTGCATGTCAAATCAATCCCGTGTTCGTATTTGCATGCAGGGTAGTACCAAAATGCATTACAGTCCATGCGCATATTTGCAGCCCCAGCCTAAGCGCAGCTGCTCTACAAAATATATGAATGCTGAAGCAGACCAATTGAGAAACAGACAAAAGTGAGTAAAAAAATAAAATACATAATAAGTCCTGTGCAAATTTGCCTATGGGTAGGAGAATTTTTTATGGAAAAACCCACTAGGGTGGGAGCGTTTTGCTTATGCCACCGGCCATGGCCGAAAAAATGGTGGATCATCTAGATTCGGGAATATTTGAATCAAAACATATGAGTCAAGAACAGGCATTGTGACAACAGGGCAGAAAAGGACCCAACTGATATTTCCAAAATTGATAACGCAGCCAAAGAAGAATCCTACTAAAAGGTTAACAATGAGCTCAAAATGTTGTGTGGTTTTAAAATTACAAAGAAAGCTATACCGATGGTTTGTCGGAATCGTTGGATCATCAAAGGATAAAACAACTCGGAATCTATTCACTTTGTTCAAGCTTGCACTGGTTGCAATACTTATTTTACTGGCTGTAGATTTACTCTCTATTAAGTTTGACAATAACGCATCGTTCGGAACCTTTGGCGATTTTTTTGGTGGTGTACTCAACCCAATACTGACATTCTTGATGTTTATGGGGTTGTTAATAACGATAGTTATTCAGCAGAAGGAATTGAAACTGACCAGAGCAGAGAGTAGAAGAGCTGCAGATGCCTTGGCAAAACAAACAGAACTCTTAGTCAACAATACTTACAAGAGTGATATTCACCCATTCCTTTCAGATATCCGAAGAGATCTGGATGATTTATTAGAGGAAAAGGTACAAATACCTTGGGCTGGACCAAGATTAAGTAGAGATGAACCCAAGACTATTACCGTCAATAGTTATGATCATTTTGAGGGTGAAACCAAAAAAATTCTCCAAGAAACACCACCAAGAAGCATATCTCTCACAGACCTACACCACCGAACACATTTAAATCTGAACAAATTAATTTCAAAACTTACGTCTTTCTATGATGCATTGGCGGCACTCGCTGAACTTAATACCAACAAGGTTATACTACAAAAATACCATTCTATGTATGCTAAACAAGTCTACTTTTTAAAGGATATAAACAAGAATTTATTTGAAAGTTATGACGTTGTCGAACAACATTTGGACAAAGGCAATAAAGTTGATCTTTTGAATCAAAACATATGAGAGATTGATGAATATTAAACCTAAAAAATTTATATCAGATTTGTTCGAATATACAGAAACGGATGTATTTGAAAATATGTTGACAGATTATTGTAAAGCAAAATGGATAGACTACAACGATGTTTTCCATGAAGGAGGACGGGCAGGTTTCATTATAGCAATGAGCATGCATTTTTCTTCAAAGAATAAAAAAACCAGTACTTTTTTAAATGAGTGGGTCAAAGAAATGGCCTCAGTCTATGACCAAAGACTTGAATCAAATTAACTGATCCAGAATTACCAGTACCGACCAGAAACAAACACATAAATACTTAGTGAATTGAGGGATTCATGACAATTACCAAAGCAGACTTAGTCCAGCAGATTTACAACAAACATGAAAAATTAACAAAGGGCCAAGCAACTGAGGCTGTGGAAGCGTTTCTTCGTATCTCGAAAGATACTTTGATAGGTGGTTCTGACTTATTATTGAGTGGCTTTGGAAAATTTAATGTGAAAGAGAAAAACTCAAGAAAAGGGCGTAACCCCCAAACAGGAGAAGATCTTATTCTGGAGGGCCGCAGGGTGGTAACCTTTAGCCCGTCAGGGATTTTAAGAACAAAAGTCAATGAAACAAAATAACAAGCTGCCCCCTGGCTCTTTTGAATGAAAATATTACATTTATTCTCAATATTGTTTCTCTTTTTCTTGTTCTGTTCTCCTGCGTGGGCCAAGCACATTAACCCTGAAAAATATTATCAAGAAAAGTGGTGTATCGAAAAATCAGGGAAAGTGGAAGTTGTGTTGCCTGATAGTACTCGGTGCGATTGTCTCACCAAGACACATGCTGTTGAGTTTATCTATATATTGGCCGCTTGTGTAAACGAGTAATAAATTCCTTTAATTATAGATTCTTAAGGTTTTGTAGTATGTAAAACATGTGCTTGTTTGCTGAATAGTGTAAACATAACCTCAGATTGTGGGATTTTCATTTACATTTAAGGGCCTCACCGTTCCTCTCTCCTTACCGTCGATTTACCCCGGCGGCATTTATTTTCCAGAAATGTTTGGATATTGATACTGGCCCTATTGGTTTGATGAGAATAATTTGTGTAGTTTGCAAATTATTCTCATCAAACCAATAGGGTAGCAAGCGATAGCGCGGTAGCTTATACTAGCGGCCTTTAATGTGATACACAATTATGTACAGTCAACGAACCTCAATTACAGTGAAATACGAATTATTTTAATTCAATTATTGAAAGACAATAATTCAAGGTAATACCAAGGGTGGAAAAAGGTTAAAAAATGCAGCAATTCGTGCAATCTTGTCATTTACTATCTGGCAAGATGCCTAACGTCTCAGCAGCCAATGTGCACGATTTACCCGACAAAGATTTACAGGAAACACCTTTCGTTACAGCATGCAGCAACATTGATTATCTTCGTTCTGGCAATATTAAGTTCAATGATAAGTCCCTGACATTAAGTGATCAGGAAACATCATAAAAGAAGAGTTGGTTGAAATACCTTTGCCATTATAAATTTCTTAATTGCAATTAGAGATCTCAGATTTCAGTTTATTGCCTCAACATCTTCATATCCAGTTTGAATAATGTCCTTCAATATTGTCAGCCCCACAGTAAGATCCTGTCTCGTTTCCGGACTCGTAATTGCCAGGCGAACAAATTGCCCTATGGATTGATTACCTACGGCAAACTTCTCTCCGCAGAACACATTCACTCCTCTTTGGTGCGCATATGCTTCAAAAAGGGGGGCAGTCCAAGGCTTCGGTAATTGATACCATTGAAAGAACCTTCCAGTAGGATTTATAGTAGATTGAAAAGGGAGAACAGAGGAGGCAATGATGTTCCTTGCTTTTGCTTCCTTCATCTTAATTTCAATAACCTTATCAATGGTACCATCATTAATAACATCACAAAGGATTGCGGTATTCAGAGATGGTGCCATCCATATTGTATTGAGTACTGCTCGGGTCATCTCTGCCCGTATTTTTTGCGAGGTAAAGACAAAGGATGACCTCAGACCAGAAAATAGTATTTTAGAGAAATTAGCAATGAATATGCTGTTGTCAGGAAGGTAAGAGGAAAGAGCAGGCTGTGGATTTTCTGAAGTAAAATAATAGGCGTCATCTTCTATGAGAAGTAAGCGATGCTTAGTAATCAGATCTATTATCTCCTCCCTTCTTTTATCTCCCATAGCTGTTCCTGTCGGGTTATGACAACCTGGCATGAGATAAATACCTTCAACAGGATTGCTTTTACACGCAGCATTGAGAGCTTCTGGGATCATCCCTTTTTCATCCATAATTATGGGGACAAGGCGGATATGCATCATCGTAGCCAAAGCTTTAATGCCGGGATATGATAAATAATCTATTGCAATGCGACTTCCTGGTTTGAAACAAGCCATAAAAGCACAGGTTAAGGCGTGCTGTGCCCCTGCTGTGACTATTACTTGGTCTGGTGTAACTGACAAACCAAATCTATTTGCCCAATGGGCACCAACTTCAAGATGTGCTGCTAAACCACAAGGCTCAGTATACTGGGAATATGATGCGAGGTTATGACTGGATGAAAGTTTAATGAGTCTTGGCTGTAAGTTCGGATCAAGGGTACTAAGGGGCGACACCACCCCCAACTCAATTTGTTTCTGGTGCTGTTTTTCTATTGGAATCATTTCCGGATTCACCAAAACGTCAGTAGAAACGAAGGTCCCTTTTCCTACAACGCCACTTATCAGTCCTCTGTTCTCAGCCACCCTGTATGCACGGGATATTGTGCTAAGATTTACCGACAATTGATCAGCCAGATCTCTTTGTGGAGGTAATTGTTCGCCAGCTACCACTTTGCCACAAGAAATGTCAGTTTCAAGTGCATCCGCAATACTCAGGTACTTAGGGGATCGTAGATTGATATCGGCTGGTTTCCACACAATAGCTCTCCTTATAAATATTGTTTTGCATACAATGTATGTGTTGAATCCATAAAAACCATACAATATATAAAGACTATGAACAATCCAAATTCAATATGGATCTATTGCAAAAAATATAGCTGCAAGTCATTCAGATGCCAGGTCGTATCAAACGGTCCGGCAGTTGGCGGGAGATGTTGTAAAACACTGGAGGAATAAAGATGAAAGACGTTACTAAGCCGAATGTGTCAGAAGATGTAGGTCATAAAAAATATCATGATGGAGAAAAAATCGTTGGAGATACGTATCCAAAACCGACAATTGCGGTAGTTCAAGCCGCACCTGTTTATAATGATAGGGATGCTACCATTAAAAAAGTACGTAGGCTGACCGAAGACGCAAAAGCGAATGGGGCCGATCTTGTTGTTTTTTCCGAAACATTTATTTCTGGTTTCCCCTCATGGGTGCATATGCATGCACCGATAGATCAGCTTGATTTATTCAAAAAACTGGTTGAGAACTCTGTTGAAATCCCGAGCCCTGCTTTTTATGAGTTGCAGCAGATTGCAAGAGATAACAATGTGTTCTTATCAATCGGAGTAAATGAAAAAGCACCTCGGCAGAGTATCGGGGTTTTGTGGAACACCAATCTTATTTTTGACCGGAACGGAAACTTGATTGCGCGGCATAGAAAGCTACTGCCAACGTGGTCAGAAAAACTTGTCTGGTCGTTCGGTGACGGCTCCACAATGAATGTTCATGAAACAGAAATCGGACGTATTGGAGCACTTATATGCGGTGAAAACACAAATTCACTCGCAAAGTATGCACTTATTTCACAGGGTGAGCAAATCCATATATCCACTTATCCCCCGTTCTTCCCCACTTCTCGCAATCCCTCAGGAGGGCAGGACTACTTTGATACACTTCTTGTACGCGCCTGTTCAATGTCGTATGAGGGGAAATTGTTTACTGTAGTTTCTTCACAAGCAATTGACGAGCAAGGCTATGAGGTATTGGCAATGGGGAATAAAGAAGTGCGAGATTTAATGGACAAACTCACTTTTGCCGGCTCAATGATTGTCAGCCCTTCAGGCACCATTTGCAGTGACGTAATCAAAGACAACAAGGAAGGAATTGCCTACGCTGAATGCGACATTTCTACTGAAATACCTTTAAAAGCAATGCACGATATATCAGGAAATTATCAAAGAAATGATGTCTTCAATTTTAAGATCAATAAATCTGTACTTGAACCCGTATATTGTACTGGTGAAAGTGAAGAGAGCGAAAACAGAGACTATTACCCATATACTCCCGGCATTGAAACCGAATAAGGCTTTTTGAGGAATGCATCATTTAAGACTGCCATGTTTGTACGGATCCCGATAGGGAGGGGAAATTGTGAAAAAAATAATCGACGTACGATCTGATACTGTAACACATCCTACGCAGGCCATGAAGGAGGCGATGTATAGTGCTGAAGTAGGCGATGATATCATGGGTGAAGATCCAACGGTTAAACGTTTGGAGGAGATGGTTGCGGATATGCTGGGCAAAGAAGCAGGGCTTTTTACCTGCTCAGGCACTATGGCCAATCAACTGGCTGTAATGAGTTATGCTAATAGAGGGGAAGAACTGCTAGTTGGTGATAATTCCCACATTTTCAATCTTGAAGTAGGAGGTCTGGCGGCGTTATCTCAGGTGCAAACAAGACCTTTTTCAGTGGAAAATGGTGAGTATGATATCGATTTAATAGAAGGATTAATACAGGAAAGAGGTATTCAAAGGGCTATTACCGGCCTCATTTGCATTGAAAACACTCATGATTTAAACAAGGGCCTTGTTGTATCAAAGGAGAATATTGATGCCGTTTGCGTGTTGGCGGGTAGATATGATTTACCCGTTTACATGGATGGAGCAAGGCTTTTAAATGCAGAAGTCGCTCTTGGAATACCTGCAAAGGAAATAGTTGAAAGTGTTGATGCTGTAATGATTGCGATGACCAAGGGACTTGCTTGTCCATTTGGAGCAGTACTAGCTGGAACCAAGGACTTCATTGAAAAGGCCAGATGGTATAAACAAAGAATAGGTGGTGGTTTTAGACAAGCTGGGTTTATGGCAGCTCCTGGTATAGTTGCACTGGAAACTATGAAGCCACAACTTTTGCTGGATCATGAAAATGCTACTTTATTAGGGAGCCTTTTGGCCGACATTGATAATCTTGTAGTGAAAACCGAAGACATCCAAACAAACATTGTTACTGGTACGGTTGAGAATGCTTGCATATCTCTCGATGACTTTTTGGGTAAAGTATTAAAAAAAGGAATAAAGGCAAAGAAGATCTCCGGGAGCTCTTTTAGGATGGTTACCCATTATGGAATTAGCCAAGAAGATGTAAGAGGTATCGCGAGTGAGGTGAGAAGTATACTTCAGAATACTGAACACTATTGCACACATTAATGCCAGGTAGTTTCAGTTATAAAGGTAATAACAATGAAACTAGGTGTTCTTATGGCAGGCATTACTCCGAATGAACTGCTGAGTCAGGATGCCTACTGTATCTAGGCAATTGCTCTATTTCATAAACCTATCAACAAATCAGCAAATTGAGATTCATGATTATCCATGAGAGGTTAAGAAGGAGTACAATGTTATGCAGGCAGAGGCTAGCATTGGCAGTATTAACCATTTAAGCAAAACTGAAAATTTACCTTGTTCCTGTATCTATGAACCTGAGGCTTTCCATGAAAATGGCACATCTGTGCAGTTTCATGCATCGAAATAATTGTAGGAATCGGTTCCGCACCTCATATCGTCTCCCTTTATTTGAAGGTATACTATGAGGTCATCTCATTTTGATATTTTATGCAGAACCCTCTTTCATTATTTCGATTGCAAGGCTTGCCGGACAGCAATGCCAAGATCCTGAATTTTTAACGGTTTCTTCAGGTAGCAATGGGCTCCCATCATCAGCGTTTTCTTAACTTCCTCAGTTTCCGTAAACCCGCTGACAATAACTGCCTTCTGATTGGGTGTGAGGTGCAAGATGTCTTCATATGTTTGCCTGCCGTTCATGCCAGGATCCATAATCATATCGAGCACGATGAGATCCATTGACCGGTTTTCAAGGAATGAGATTGCCTCTTCACCACTTGCAACCGATTCGGTTTTATAACCGAGTTTATTAAGAATGCTTGTGGTGATATATCTCTGCGACTCGGCATCATCTATCACCAGGATTGATTGCCCGTCACCACTTATTTCTGTAATTTCAAGAGCCTTTTCAGGTTTTGTTACCCGCTGGCGGGTAACTGGCAGATAAACATTGAAGCTGGTGCCTTGATCATTGCTTATTACATCGATATAGCCGCTGTGGTCCTGAACAACATTCCAGACCACGGCAAGGCCCAGACCTGTGCCACTTCTTCCCATCACTTTTTTGGAATAAAACGGCTCAAATATTCGCCCGAGATCATCTTCTGAGATGCCTCCACCCTTGTCGACGATCGACAACACGACATACTCACCTTGCTCGACATCGTCATAACCTCGAAAAGGACTGTCAACATATGTGCTTGCCGTACGGATCAGTACATTCCCAGATGTCTCGATAGCTTCACAGCCATTTGAAATCAGATTCATCAAGATTTTTCTGACGTGGACCTGCGATCCTTTTATGGGAAGAAGATCCTCTGCCAAGTCGACTTCTATCAAAATATCCTTGTGATATTGCTGTAATGTTTGAAAATCAGGTGATAATAAATAATCCTGCACAATAGCATTAACGTTGATTGACTCTTTGGCAATAGCAACCCCCCTGGCAACCGTCAAAAGGTCCTGGACAATTGCGGTTGCACGCTGACCAGATTGATACATAATCTCTATCGGTCTTCTTAATTTGTTTTCAGACGAAAGCTCCATAAGTATCAGTTCTGGGTAGCTGACAACACCCGACAAGATGTTGTTCAGATCATGGGCTACACCTCCTGCCAGAAGACCGAGTGATTCCATTTTCTGGGCCCGCTGGAGCTGTTCAAGCAGCCGTTTCTTTTCCTCTGCTGCAGTTACCCGCTCAGTTATGTTCCTCACCATGCCCAGTGCCAGATCATCGGATACCGCTACTAAACGACATTCGTAATACAGAAATGCATCTTTGAATGGAAGATAGTACTCGAACACCCTCACTCCACGGGTCTCAAAAGTTTTGGTAAGTTGTTTTCGAAACTCCCTGGAAATATCCTCCGGCATAACCTGTTCAATTGTCTTTCCGATACACTCCTCGGTAGGAATGGTGAAATCTTCCGCTGTCCCTCTCAATTCAACAAATCGGCCGGAATTATCGAACTGAAATAACATATCGGGTATGGCATCGAGAATTGCGTGGGTCCGGGCTTCACTCTCCCGCATTCTATCCTCAGCACGTTTACGCTCAGCGACCTCTTTCTGCAAAGATTGTTGGCGCTCCCATACCTTATCCGCCATCGCACTGAACCCTTGGGCGATACCGACCAATTCCCGATGCCGAACCTCATCAAACCGATAGCTGTGATCTCCTTGGGCGACTTTTTCCATTCCTTGAGAGAATATGGTCAGAGGTTTTCGGATAAGCACTCGCAGAATGAGCCCAGTGGCGAGGACAATGACCAACAGAGATACTGCGAGCACTACGATAGCAATATTGCGAAGCCAGATCAGGTCATTGGTGAAGGTATCGAGTGATAAAGAAAACCGGGCTCGACCGATTTCATTGCCTATGTGAAGAATTTTGGATTCCCTGACTATCTGTTTGGGAGAACTTTCCCGATGGAATTCATAGAGGACTTTACCTTTTTTGTTACTGACAAGAATAGACGTGAATAGCTCGTTACGAGCAAATCCTTGAGCAATCTGCTTAATTTGCTCATCATCATAATCCCATATCGGGACCGAGAGCGTTTCGGACAGATTTAACGCATATTCGTCTGCCTTGGACAGAAGCTGCTTGTAAAGATAATCAGACTGCCGTGTATACATTAAAAAAAGCAGAATTCCTTGAACTAGAAAAACCAAAACAACCAAGCTAATGGTGAGTTCCGTCGAGATAGATCGATATTTCATTGAAATAAATTCTCTGTTGGTTTTCATAAACGACACACACGTTGATAAACCGTGCCTTGCAAGACTTTTGACTTATGGCTTGTAATTATACCTTTGGCATATTTCCTGATAACTACCATCAGACTTCATCTCATCCAAGACCATCTGCCACAGCCGGATAACGTGGGGTGAGGTATCCTTTGAAAAGGCGATATAGTTGTCAACAGTATAGAAGGGATACGTAAGTTCCATTTGATCGGGTGAAGCGTTCGCCTCTCTGACCAGAAACGGCATATTAAAATCGGAGCTAACCCATAAATCGATATTTGCATCTTGAAGGTGTCTCACGTTGTTAAAATTTTGCTTAGTCGAAACCAGGTTTTTGAAACCCAGCGTCTGCAAGTATTGCATCTTGGCATCCTGCAAGTAGGTACCTATACGTCCCACCCGTTTGGCTGATTCAAGATCAGCTGCCTCAACACCAGAGCCCTTCCAGCGATAAAAGCCCCACCGTTGGTGATATAGCGGACCGACCCACGAAAACAGCAATTCTCGTTCGGGAACCCTGGTTGTTGAAAAGATGACGGTGTTGGCCTCTGATTGAGCAAGTTGATATCCCCTGGCCCACGGGACCATCAAGATTTCGTCGGACCGGCCGATCCGTCTGAGGATTTCCTGGACAATTTCGACAGAGAGTCCTGTGAGCTGATTGTTTTCTTTATAGGAAGATGGTGGTGAATCCTCTGTATATAGACTTAATGAAAAAGTCACATCGGTTTGGGTTGGATGTTCTGGCTCCCTAATGGCATCCAGAGGTAACCATCCCTGTGCCAACCACCGGAAGGTGCCATCCGCCTTAATTTCGTCTAAAGTTTTCTGCCACTGCTGTACAACTGCCAGCGACGTTTGTTTGGAAATTGCGATATAGGAATAGCTTTGCATATATGTAAAGACCTCTTCGATCTCCTCTGGATCAATCCCAGCCTCACTGGCAACCTTGGGGGCACCTATATTATCTGAAAACCAGAGGTCAACTCGTCCAGACATTAATTTACGAATACAACTCTTTAGATCATTTGAGCTATCAAGATTGGTAAATCCAAGAGATTTCAATATTTGTTCCCTGTAATCATCCCGGTAAGTGGCAATTGACCCAATCTTTTTTGCCGCATCCAAAGAACCGATATGTCGTGCATCGGCTTTTCTGGCATAAAATCCAATCCGGAATGAATAGATCGGTCCCACCCAATAGAACAATGATTCTCGTTCCGGCGTACGGGCAGTCGAAAAGAGAACAGTGTTTGGCTCGGAAGAAAGTCGCTCGTACCCGCGAGCCCATGGTACAACCTCAATGCTGTCGGTAATACCCAAACGTCGGGTAATCTCTTGAACCACTTGTGTGCTTACTCCGGTCAGCTGTCCCTTTTGGGTAAAATTGAATGGGGGAGATTCCTCCGTGAGGATAGATAAATGGTCGACAGCAGAACAGGGCATGGAAAAAAGAATACAGATAAAAAAAGAGAATACAGAAATCCGTATCATAAACTACTCCCGGCAAAGTGAATAAAACGAGTCCTTTCGGGCCATACCCGCAGGCTGAATCTCTCCAGCCGTGGACAAGAGGATTGACTTTCAAAACCTGTTCAGTTTGGCAGATACCCTAACTTCGGACTCTGATTCCATAAATACACTATTTATTGTCGATCTTTATTAAAATCATTTCAATATTTTTCTAAAAATCAGCATACGAAATAATTATGACCAAAGATATTATCTCACAGAACTTTAGCCAGATGAGGTAAAGGACGGGAAGGGGCTAAAATAAGTTTTCCATGAAATTGAAGCAAATAAGGGGAGATATTCGAATTATTCTCTTTACCGGTTACAGGGGCACACCATTTCACAATGGCTGAGGCTAGTATTGGCAATATTAACTATTTAAGCAAAACTGCAAATTAGGACTAATTCCTGTACACGTAATACGTGATCATAGCTTAAAACACTACCTGAAATGGAGCATTCTGAAGGCAGAGATAATTCCAGAAAGTCAAGCGAGAGGATTGCTCCATTGCTGCGGCATCGGATGACTGATAATACCTTGCCTACAATGAACCAAAATTGTCAAAAATAGAATTTTCCACTTTGTAGGTGCTGCACTAAAAAATGGCTCAAATAGCGTTGTGAATCAATCTTCATTCCAGTTCTTATTAGCGTTTTTCCAATATTGCATTTGTAACTGGTGGGCCTCCTGGCCTTTTACCTGTAGATAGATAGCTGTAGTCTCTGGCCTTTCATGGCCCAAGATACGCTGAAGCGTGTAAATATCCATCCCACCCATCACCATAGCCACCCCTAGCCCATGCCTCAAACCCTTGGCGGTTGCTTGTGGCCCTTCGATCCCTGCAAGTTCCAGGGTTGACTTGACGATCCGCCAACCAGTAGATCGAGACATAGGTTTTTTAGGGTCGCTCTTGTTGGACCATAAAGGCAAAGACAAAGAAGGATCTTTCAGCTTCTTTTTTTTCTTCAGGTCATATCTATAGACAAAACCGCTTATCAACTCAGGAGGGACCGGAACTTGACGAAAAACAGATGCTTTTAATTCCCCCTTAGCTGTACGTTTTCGCTTTTTTAATGTCCTTAGAATTATAGTTTTTTTGTCACAGTCAATATTATTGCCTGTAAGCTCTAGCGCTTCAGATATACGCGCACCTGTCCAATGTAGAACATGACAAAACAACTTATGCTTTCTGCTGTTCAATTCTTCGGCAGCGTTAAGAAACAACTCTCTTTCTCTTTCGTCTAAATAAAGACGTTGGCCTAGTCTTGGATCAAACAACCTCATTTCGGAATGATACTTTTCCATGGTCTCCCTGAATGTTACTTTATTCGATAGTGTTTCAAACCAACTCAAAAAATAACCGAAATTGGCTCAAATATCGATATCAGATAACCGATTTTGGAGCTTTTTCCGAACGGATTGCGACATTATGGGCTATACTGATGCAATTTTATCTAACATCTTATAGTCGACATTCTAAGAGGTGCTGCAGCAGAGAATTGTCACTGTGGTTTCATGATGAACGCTTGCTTAGAATTTCTGTTAAAGCCAACTGACTCATAGAATTGAAACGTATTTTCACTCATCCTTCCTGTCATAAGCATGACCTTATAACATTGATTACCCCATGCAAAGTCTAGAGCTGCCTTTAAAATCTTTTTGCCGTAACCCCGGGTCCTGTGCTGTGAATGAGTTACGACATTTTCTATTAAACCGTAAGGGCGGCACGATCTTGTAAGATTTGGAATCAAAGCTATCGTACATGAACTTATCAGCTGACCATCAATGAACAGACCAAAATATTTAATGTTCCTGTTGTCTTGAATTTCGTTCCAAACATTATTTAGCACCTCTGCGGAAGGTAGGGGATCGTCTGCATCGTGAAGGTGCTCATATAGGCAAAGTAATTTTTGCAATTCATCTGATTCTATTTCACGAGTATCCATCTAACTCATCTCTCGGAGAATGACTGGGCTATTTAGATGCAATTTGTTCAATTTCGTGGCGCAGAACAAACATTTCACTACCTTTGTAAATAACAACAATATCTATATTGCGGATCTCGGCAATTTTCATTTCAGTAATCTTGGGATCAAACCCAAGGAAACCACGACCGCTATACTTAACACGCTAACCAGGACTGAATAATTCCATACTTTCCTCGTTGGTTAGATGTCAGGTTTCACACAAACCGTATAAATACTTTGACTCTGACCACATTCTTTTAAGAATCCTGTCTTCTCTATCCTTTTTAATCGATTTTTCAATGCGCTTATCTTTATAAAACAGCCAATTATTAAGATCATCTGGTTGATATTGGGAATCTCAAACGTTTCAAAATCAGTTCGTAATTCTTTATTCACTTGCTGCTGTCTGAAGTTCTTTTACCAGTCGATAAACAGTAGTGCCTGTTGCCAGAGGCCATTTTTCACAAGGAGGGGTATCTTTTCTCTCTGCACGCCCAATAGCATCATCAATACCTGGTTTGATCTTATGCACTTCCACATGACTTTTGGTAAAAGCAGAGAGATGCGTTTTTAATCGAGTTTTCACATTGCCAGCATTAATACCATTACCATCTTCAAAGTGGAGTAATAACCAATATTCAAACATCGGATTACTCAATGCCATTTTATAACCCTTGTCTTTACAACCATTGTACACTTGATCCAACTCTGCCTCATCCCAGGTGTCACGATCAATTACTATCCAGGCGTGATCTTTTTTTTCAATATCTTCTTTTTTCAGCCGAGCCAATACTTGACCTGGAGATGTTTTTCGTTTGCTTTTTAGAAGGACGACCTGAACCGTTGAGTTTTTACTATTGAACATTGAAAAATAGCGGGGTTCAGTTTCCTGTCCTTCTGTAGCAATAACAAATCTTTTCCGATAAGGTCTGACTGGAGCTCTACGGCCAAAAGACCGTCTTTCCCTAGCCATTAATAATCTCCTCTCTGTTCGTTGTCCTTGAAGAACCGCTAAAAAGAAGTTTGGGAACCCCGCCAAGTCTTCCCTGTAAATAGCTCTTTCGAATATCCTTGTCGTTTCTGATTTCCTTGTATTCGCTGAATGCTATCAGGTCAGAGCTGCCATCTTGACCCCTCTCTGCAACCCACATTTCGTCTCTGCGTAACAGATCTTGATCCATAAGCAATGCATCATGGGTGGTAAAAAGTAGTTGAGATCTACTCTCCTCACTGCAACCAGCAAGATAGCTTTCTAGTAATTGCCTGGTCAAGAGAGTATGTAAGCTTCTATCCAGCTCATCAATGATGTAAATTCTGTTGACCCCGGGTTGAGAGATTGCGTTGAATGCAGGGAGCAGATCGATCATCCTCAAGGTACCATCTGATTCATCTTTAAGTTCAAATTTTATCTCGTTTTGTTCACTATCGGTATGATAACTCACCAGCTTCTTTGCTTGTATCTCCCCATCTTTTCTCGTGATCACATAACGATCACCAACAGGGTCTAATCGAAGACGAAATGTCATATTGTCGAGAAGATCCTCTTTGACTTTTTGCAGCAGCTCTGGAGGGGCAGCAAGATTATCAAAATTAACTTCTTCTCCACCTAATTTGCTAATACCTGTATCCATACCCACAAGGGCGTCAGTTATATATTCGGAGAGTGGGGTATCCTGCTTGAGAAATTGGTCGAATGGTTCAAACTTGGAATCGGGAGCAATAGGTACCAATACATCTCGAAACCAAAGGTATAGAGGTTTAAACCTCTCATCTTTCTGGCTAATGGCATTGGTCAGAAAAAGCTGATTATCTCGGGTTCCCTGGAAAAGAAACTTCATCTTTTCATTTTTCTTCAAAGATGGCCCAAAAGTTATGGAGTTTGCCTCCCGCGTATACAGTTCTTTTTCTGTGGTTTTTAAAATTTCAACTAACCACTCTTTTACAACTTTTTGTGTCGTTACAGAGAACCCATATTCATAACATTTGTTTCCAGCAAAGAACTCAAAGGTAAAGGTAGAAGGAGCTGCTTTGCATGATTTCTCCAATTTAAAGGGCTCTACAGGAATACGAGAGTCCGGCTGACTCCCCAAAACGACAACGTTTCGAGCAAAGTTGATGGCCTGAAAAAAATTTGTTTTGCCAGACGCATTGCCACCATAAATCGCTGCTACAGGCAGAAGACGGGTATATCCTTTGATTTTTGGAATTCTATCATTGTGTTGCTTTTCACGGCTGGCGACCATGGAAAACAATACCTCCTCTTTGAAGGACAAGAAGTTTTCTACTGCAAATGAAACTAACATAACGCCACCTTTGGAGATAAATTCTCTTTTAAAACCTATGTAATTAATAATAAGTTAATATTTGTCGAGATTCAAGAGATATTTTCTCTCATAATCGTTTTTTCACTCGATAGCGCCACCTACAAGTATTGAAAAACAACACGATTTATTGTAATATAAGATCGTTACCCTTAGGTCAGCGGAAGCTGGGGTACAGAGCTTGATCGCAAATTCAGCGTTAGGACTAAAAGGTTTACTACTTATTTGTATCGTAAAATTAACATTTTTGGGATTATCCAAAGCGTACAAAAGGGGGGCTATGCCTATGATAACTAATGCTATTAAAACAACAGTAAAAGTAACTTGTGAAACTTTCAGTTCTTTTAGTACTAGCGTTGTGGCGGGATTAGCTCTGCTGACCTAAGGGTATCAACAATGATTTTAGCCTTTGTCTTGGTTACATCCCCATCAACCTTTTAATAGCTCATGCAGATTTTTTAATTTTATTAGTAGTTCGTCGAAAGTAAAAATCCAGACGTCTTTTAGGTTGGCTCTATATAATTCGAAACATTTCTTTTTTTCTTTCTCTTCTTGAACTACTCCTGCAATCACAATACAGTCCACTGCATACGATTCGATGTCGTATATTCCAGTGTTATCTTTAAGAGCTATAATTTCTTTCTTAAATCTATACTTCTGGTCGAGTATTTGTGTAACCGATTATGTCAATTCTTTAGAGGGACCAGCGGGTCCATTTGAACAGAAAGGTACGGTGTCGAGAATCATGACAAGGCAATAACGACACTCTTCTGAATCACTTGCCACAAAAGCCGTTGTTTTGATGCATCCCGTTCTGGTCCTGGCTGGGGTCTGTACAATCAAAAGTGGACAAATTTGCGGTCAAGATCGATAGGAGAGATATGGACTTTTGGAGTTTGAGGATTAAATAAATCTGTCCCCATTTCCTAATTATTCGAACAGTGAGATTGCGTAACGCACCGATTGGAGTGATATACGAAATATTACGATTTTATTACGATGGGGATTGCAATTCCGGCAATTTAGATTGAGGTTGTTTTGCTTTTGCAGTTACACTCAGGATTGATGCGGTTGGAATTGTCAGTATATGCTGTCGTCTATCTTTAACCGCTGGAACGTACAGGGCATAAAATTTATCACTAGCCGCAATAACAAAAGCATCGAAAGATTTCTGCTCGATTTTAAACCTTTTTATTTTTGAAAAACCATTTGTAGAATACTCTACTTTCTTATTTGAAAAGGTCTCCAGCTCCGTCTTTGCTATGCTCTTACCAAACATTGATCCCAAATGAATGATGCTGAAAGAAAAAAGGCTAATACAGACAATCAGTAACATTATGATAAAATTTAATGCTAATTCGGCTGTGCTCTTTTTGTACCAATTCGGAAGTTCTGTCTCAGAACTGCCGAGTTTTAATCCAATCCATTTCCAAAAGACTTTTATAATGTTTGGAATTGAAATGGAACGACCAACACGGTTGGTCAAATAGGCAACAAGCAGGAGGCCCGCTATAATTACCAGCCAAATCAGACCACCCCACAGACCACCTACAGACAATACACTGCTACCGTAAATCAAATATTGCTGCACCGACAAGGTGAATAAGTCACCGTCTACTCCCCATGAATGCAAATAGCTTGATTGATAGCTATACCCGAGTACGTACAACACACCCGTTGCAACAGATAATACAAATGTGGCACTAAAGAGACCATCAAATGCTGATTTACGTGTGGAGGTAGCATGTTCCTTTCCGCTTTCTCCAGCAAGTGAACCCAGCTCATGAATAGTAACTTCAGTGTTTAGTTCTTTCATAGGCTTGTTGGAAGGTGTTTCAGCACGGTCATGCATCGGCCAAAGCCTTATCAGTTGCATCGGCTAACTCAGAAAAAAATCGCAAACATTTAACTAGCTCATCTCTTTTTATGATATGTGGCTTTGTTAAATCAATCTGAGCTCTGTGAACAGCTTCACCTCTTTTCTTAATCCATTTATTCAAGGTACTTCTCACCTGATCCGGATCATTATAATTGTTCCATATCCATCTCTCTGTAACATCAATCCCAAAAAACTCCTTAAATATTTTTTTCGTTTTCAGAGAATCTGGATTATGGAAAGTTTTCAAACGAAAAGAGAACTGTTCAAACATAAAATCGCCTAGATGACACCCTTTCAAAACACCAAATTTATTGTTGAATAATTCTGTTGCCTTGTCTTCAACATAAGTTTCCCAAGCTGTTAAAGTCATAATTAGAGTCGCTCTTTTTAGCACTTCCGGCGCTGAATCAGCACTTGATTTGTTTATTGAATCGTAACAACGCATAAGTTCTTCTGCATCGTTAATAGCAATCTTGAAATTTTGTAATGATATTGACATAGTTTCTTTGAACTCCATTAACACTTAACGAGCCTGTAAGAAAGACTCAGAAAACTAGGGTAACCCTGAATGTTTTTTTCAGTAAATACCGGATAATTCTCACCCCAAAAGCCCTCTCATCCATTTTATCTTTTCAAAATGGTGTTCTTCAAATCGAGGAGCTTAGTTCCATATCTTGCTGATAAATGGTAAGGAGAATAGTCAACATATTTTCCAATCAATGTTTCCACGTATAGGAGATATTTTGACTTTTTCGTTTGTTTAACACAAGTAAAACATCAATATTGAAACAGGATCATAATTTTCGTATTTCAACCAATTTCACACCGAAACGATTTGGCTCCCGGATTGCCTTATAATACAACAAGTCTGTTATATTTCGAGTTATAGATTTAATAAAGCTAATGCATTTATCTGTTGCTCGACATCCAAAAACAATAGAAGTTAAAGCATCAACATTAAATGAGTACAAACCGGACGGCAACAACGCACTACCATTTGTTAGGAAAAGTCGGTGCTCCTTCTCGTAACTCCAGACATCATGCTTGCATGTCGCGCTTAGCGCTGGTTGTGATTTGAAATCAATTGGTGGCATAGTTTTGAAATACCAGATCGGACGAATATCTGCCCTTACTCTTGCAGTTGAATCAGTCATAGAGGTAGCAAGCTTTTTGGGATCAAACCCTAAGCAAATCCCCCTATGGTGGTCCGCGTAATGTGAAAACATGAGAACATCGTCATTTTTTTCACTAAAGCATCCCATTCCGCATTCGATAAAAGTCAGCCTGGTTTCATCATCAAGGCTGCAGTCCAATGGGTCATTGAATTGGCTTGGCGAGGGCAGATATAGCTCATACTCAGAAAAAAGATGTTTAAGGCGCTCTTGATTAAAAGGTGTATACCTATATATCTGCTGTGGTAGTTTCTTGAAACGAATTTCAATTCGATAGGAAGATAGCTTTTTACGCTTTTGTTTCCACATACTTGCGATGCGTGTTTTTGAATCTGTCCCAAGAGTAACAAAAGGAGCAAGAGTTTGCCAACGAATATAGGTTTGGAGGTAAGTAATCAGAGAGAGAACTTCTTGGCTCTCTTGATCTTGTGAAATATCGTCTGGCCAAAATAAGAGCCTATTATAGTTCTGATCATTTTCAGGGAATGGTCGTAATTCAAGTAGCAAACGCAGGAATAAGAAACCTGGTAATTTAATTAAAATATCTGTCTTGAAGCAAAAGCATATTTCTACAGATGGTGGAGATATCATGTTTTGTTCTACTTGTGGCATGCTATATATTCCTTTTAAGGATCCCTGAAATAATTAATTCTTGATATGGAGGAGTTCCATCAAACACTGTTCACAAAAACCTCATATCTAAAATCAACATATTTTCACTAAGTCAGGACAGGTCGATAGGAGATATATGAACTTTGTCAAAACCGACTTCCAGGGACATTTTACATATTAGATGAGGAAACAAAGATAATAAAGTCATCCTACTTTTTTTCTTTTAAAACCCGCTAAGGGTATGGTGTAACCATTTCTGAAGAACACATGCTCAATATTTTGATAGTATTTCTTTTTTTTCTATATCAAATTCTTCTTGAGTGATTATTCCCGAATCTTTTAGTTCTTTAAGTTTTGTTAATTCGGTGTACATATCTTTAGAATTAGAGTTATCAGATTTGACGTTTACATTGCTATTTAAGGTAAAAACTTTATCAGCGCCTCTTACAAGTGGTTGAGCTGTGCCACCAGATCGTATGCATTTAAAATGTAGCTCGGTTGACCCAAGTCGGCCAGGAACTGCTGGTGTAACTGTTTCACGTAATGTTAATACCTCAAGACCTTTTTTATTACAGAATTCAGTTGCTTCTTGGTAAACCTCTGCCTTGTTACTTAGTGACACACCAATGCCGGGAGAACCATCTTTCTTACCAATGAAATATGAGTCTTGACTCATGGGAATGACTCCTGTGCTTGAGCAGCCAGTAAGCACTAAGGTTGTAATAGCAGAAAGGATTATTGATTTATTCATTTTGTTACCTTATTAACACATAACGTTTAGCCAAGTTGCAGTGGAGCTGTTGCGGCGGCACAATGGGGGCAGTAGTTTCTGTCAAACACCCCAAAATCAGTGTTTTACAGAATGAGGCATTTTTTCACCAGACCTTATCGGAGAATCCTCCGACGGCTAATATATTTCCAATCAGTCTTTCCAAATTCATAGGAGATATGTGAACTCGTGAAGTTTGTATATACAGTAGAAGTATCGCTGAAGTATTGGTAGGAAATTATGACCTTCAAATTGGCAATAACAATCGGCTACGCTTAGATCCGCGGAGCAGTAAACTGTCGCATCTTCGGGTACAAAAGGCGCCACAGTTTAAAGAGTCTGATTTAGAAATTTGTCATGCGTGAATTGAACTATACAGGTAAAATTTCAACTGCACAAATTCCCTTCTCATTTTTGCTCGGTTTGAAAGTAACATTTATATTATCATTTTCTGTGTCGAGTAAGGTTTGTGGTGTCAATTCGCTCCTGTGAAAAAAGTATGAGATATCATCAATCCCATCTATAAAACCAAATGAAACCCCTGTGCCCTTTTCAATGGTTCTGACTACTGTCCCCAAAATCCTTTCACCGTCATTAGTTTTTTCAAGAGGAGACAATAGATTTTTCAATAATGAAATATCTTCAGATACGTTTTTGTCACAGGTGTTTTCGTATCTGTTGATTCCACTAATTATTGCCTGTAAAGATTTGACGCTATAATTCCCTATATTACTTTCTATAGTTTCAAATATTATTTTAGTTAGACTAAAGTCGTCAGTTCTTTTTCCAAAGTTATCTACTGGAGATAAAAGACTAACTAGTTTATTGATTGTACCGTGATCGTAATCACCATCTTCAATTGAACCTATTAGAATTGATATTGAACGAGACAAACATTTTTTAGCTTCTACTAGGTCGTCATCTCGAGTGTATTGTTCTCCCATTCGACGGTAACAAGTTGATGCCTGGTCATAAGTACTAATTCTGAATTTTCTAAGTTGATTTTTTAGATTTGGAATGAGTTCTTCGTAAGCTTCTGATGCTTTTTTATAGGCCCCACTAAGAGTTAATATCCAAGCTTTGCATGTTTTTAGAGCATTATCTTCCGGATCAATATTTATAGCCATTGATATTTGTTCATCTGCCCTATCAAAATCTTCCTCTGATATTAAAAATTGAGCATATGAATAACAAGATATCGCTGACATTGGATTGATTTCAACAGCCATCTCAAATTGTGAGTCAGCTTTAAATGGTGTTATGTTTTTTAGGATCATGCCATGAATCCTGTAGCACTCTGAGAATTCAGGCATGATTTTCTTGGCTATTTTAATTAAATTTTCAGCACCATCTGGATTATTTCTTTTAGATTCTATAAGTGCCTTTTTGAGATAAATAGAACATATTTTTTCATCTCTTGTAGACCAAGATATTGCGTTTACATCATATTTGTAATGATTTTTTATTACATTGTGTTGGTCTAAAATATTTTGAAGTTCTTTTCTTTTGGTCTTTACAAGCGCATATATTTCATCAGTTACAGGCCTAATACTATTGATATATTCTTCAGCAACACCTGTAAGGCTATAAAGTTGATCTTGTTTTTCTAGTCGATCTCCTGAGGATATCAACATACTGGAATTATTTAGCTGATGTAAAGCCGCTTCTATTTCAATTTCTGGTCCTTCACCAAGAACAAATCGAAGCTCTACAGCCGAAACCGGTCTACGCATACAAGCAATTATTGATATTACCTTCGACTCCATATCACCAAGTCTGTCGTATAAATTTTCAAAACAGAACCTTAGCGCATCTTTAAAGTTTGTACTTTTTTTGTCAATTAGGTCAGAGGGCGAGTTTCCAGCAGCTACAGCTAATACATACCACTTAATCAACAATGGGTTGTTGAAAAGCCTTTCACACAACTGCTTCAGCGCAGAGTTTTTCTTTTTGTACAATTTGTCGATATTCAAAAGCTTCGACATATTTCTCATTAGATCTATCGAAGGCTTATCGTCTAACTTATCAAGCTTGTACCGATACTCGATTTCTCCTAGACCAATTCTTGTTGTTATAAGAACTTTTGACTTGGGGGGGATGTTCGCTAGGAATTCTCTGATATCTTTATTTGAAATAGTTTCCAAATTGTCAATACATAGCAATATTTTAAATTCAGACATGTATTCAGCTATTTCTGCTAAAGCAGATTCTACGTTATCTACTTCGATACCAGTTATGTTTTTTGATATTTCTCCAAAAAGTCCAGAGCTAGTGTTAATCGCATCACGAATTTGATCAACACCCTTAATTGTCAGTCGATTTGTTTTTAGAGTTACCCATGCTATTATATCGAAAATAGGCTCTTCTAAAGTGTAACCTTCACAAACCTCTAACATGTCATATAAACATCGCTGAGCTAAGGCAGTTTTCCCTATACCTCCTTCACCAACAATAGAGATCACTTTTGTATTAGAAATAAGAAGCTTGTTTATTGACTTTCTGTCGTTATCTCGCCCCATAAAACCTGTGTCATCAAACTCAGGTAATGGGAGGTTGTGAGACATTGATTTTTTTGAATCTTTCCAGAATTCTGGTATTTCAAGAGATAAAGCAAATGATGGGTTATCTAAATTTTTTATAGCTTCGTTAATGTTATTCCAGGAAAAAAGGTCTCCTTTTTTTGTTAGCTCGTATGTGAAATCAAGTAATTCATTAAAATCGTTAGGTTCCAGTGGGCGAGAATGACAGACACGGTTTCTGCACCTTGTAAGAAGTTCTAACCGCTGGCAAATATAAACAATGTCATCATTCGAAAATTGTTTTTGAACAGTTTTTATTTTGTTCAGTATTTTACTTAAATCGTAAAAATCTAAAAACTCCAGAAGTTCATCTAATGTACTTTCTTTTGAATAAACTTCTTTTCTATGGTCTAGATATCGATCCTTGGCATTGTTTACTACATCAATTGGTAACAGCTCAGTAGTGTCGTCTGGTAATTCTTGATAAATGAAATTTCTTAAATCAGTCTCAATTGAAGAAATTAGTGAGAAGCACGACATTCTCGTAGCAAAATTCCTTATAGCCATACTTTCCTCTTTCTATTTTAAATATTATTTATTTTTTACCTAATAGGTGAAAACAGGCAGTTAACTGACGAGATTCAGCGCGGTTTATCCGGTGTATTATTTTGTTATTGCAAACTAGAGACAAGAGTCAAAAGCAGACCTGTCCCCTTTCCTCTTGTTAAACCACATATTACTGTCTGAATCGAAATATCTAGATCTTGAACAATTTACTTTCTTGAGAAAGAGACAGAACTTCCATTGAAGTGATGTCGAGATCTTTCGGAAGCTTGTCCCTCAACACTGGCAATACATACTGGCAATTCACTTCGGAAACAATTTCTGTAAGTAGGTTTGTAATCTGGTTGGAGTGTACATTTTCAATCTGATCTTGCAGTATGAAATGCAAACATGGGAGGTCAATGGAATCTGCAAATTTCACGTATGCCAGATCGAATGATGCCATTTGGCTTTTTTTACTGCCAGTCCCTGGATTACCTTCAATATTGCCAATGGTGAATTTGTAAACTCCATCGGGATTGTCTGCGCTTAATAAAGAATGGACGCCGTCTAGGCGAGAAGAAATGTCTGAAAAGAACACATTAAACTCTGTAATTCTTTCTTGTATGAGATCATCTTTCGAATACAGATCATCATTTATCTTTTCAAGATCCCCTTCAATTTTATTGATATTTGAATTGGAAAACACCCAACTTCTTTTCTGCTCTTCAAGCTTTCCTTTTTTCTCATAGAAACTATTTAGATTTTCAACTATGACCTGTAGGTCTTCAATGGCATCTGATTTGACCAATTTTTCGGAGAGTTTTTTTTCTTGAATAATCAGATTTACATGAATGCTTTTCTTTAAGTTTATTTTATCCTCAAGACCTGGCAACTCTTCCGTGATGAACTTGAGCTTCATGCCTACCATTCCATTATGGAATTTAAGTGTATCCTCAAAGCTCTTCTGAATATTCGGTATAAGGATTTTAGCCTTAGTGTATAAAACTTTAATTTGTTCGATATCAACTTCGGCAAAACTACCTTCAAGATCTTGCTTACTTTCTAGAATAAGATCTTTCCTAAAATCGAGTCTCGATATCTCGGTTGCAGTCTGATTAATCTGTTGGCGAAGAACGTTGATGTCCTTAAAATCTTGTTCGTAGTTTTCATTTACGTTGAAAGTGTCCTTTTGACGAACCAGCCCATCAATTTGCCGATTAATAATTATCAACGCTTGATTGATTTGAGAAAGGTTATTTTCTTTTCTAAGTCGAGTCTGTATTCGTTTCTCAATGTTGAGATCTCTGACCAACTTGTCTTTTGATAGGTCTGTGTCGATTCCAAACCAGAACAGGTGAAGAGTCTCATATGCAACATCGGTGACGACATTCGGGGTGAGAACTCGGATTGTATTAATTAACTTGTTCTTTTCATCACGAATGTTCTTTGATTTGAGTTGCCTGAATGATGGTTGCTTGGATTTAGTCTTGAATATCAGTTCTTTGAGTTTTTTTGAAAAATCCTCGTTTTTAAAATTTTCGTCGTTAATTCTTTGGATTTTCTCACTATAAGTTAAAAAATTTCGCTCAATTTTTATCTGCTCGGATAATTCGTCATCGAGATCAGCAACCAAAACGGTTGTGATTACGACGTTGTTGTCTTTTAGAAAATTCTCGATAACCTTGTTGTGAGTCTTGAACTCTGGATCTATGTAGAGGTTTTTTCCGTCTCCGTCGAGGCAAAAATCAATCAGACGAAGCACTGTGGTTTTACCAACACTATTACCAGAGCTCGTTTTTTTCTTAGATGGATTCTCATCTACAATAAGGTTAATTCCTTTATGGAAAGGAATATCCCTGATAATCTCACCATCTCTCTTGATTTGAAGAGTTTTTAGAAACATTTTCGAATATTCCCTTCCGCACTGATATCTATGGCACCGAGCAAAAACAACCAATCTAATGCCAATGCATATAAATTGTTGGATATCTGCATTTTTGACTTTAAACTGAGAAATACTTCTACATAATCAATTTCAACGGTGTCTGTAGAAGCAAGAACCTCAAGTACTCGAGCCCCGATATAATACAGATCTTTCTCAGGATTAGTATCTTTGCTAATTATCATCCAACCGGTTCCTCAAGGATTTTGCATCTAACAAAAGCATCAATCATCACAATATTTAAACCTAAAACAATATCTTCTTCCCAATACGTGGAATCCTCCAATTTTTTATAGAGTACATTGTAAACCTCATCATATATTGCATCAGAGTTATCCTTAACCACCTTCAGGTGGTCTTCTGATTCACCAACGAATGTGCTTTTAACTCTTTCATATGTAAGTTTTATTGTACGCAGTAACTTTTCCATAACTATAGACCCTTGATTTTCAAGTTCGGTATAGAGGGCGTTCAGCTTAGTATAATATATACTATATTCTCGAACTAAAGAGGCGTTTTTCCTTAGTTGATTAAACTCGATTTTCTCTTTTGTATCCACTACATTAAGGACTAGTTCTTCAGGATATGTTGTTATGTCAACCGTTGCGAGAGCTGCAATAGTGTTTCTGAGCATTGAAGGCTTTTTTTTAAGTTGCTCATTGAGATACTGAGCCTCATGATTCTTCTTCATTGTTTTCAGATCTGCCACAGTGTACTTTTCTGTGTCGTCAGTTTCATCGTGGTGCTGAACACATAGCAAAATTAGATTATCGTAATCAGCTCTTTGGGAATCAGTCATCCTGGCGTTATACCGTTCACCGCCAGGATTAGCGGCTTCAATATGACAAATATTTGAATCTTTTGCGTTGTTATGATTGACCATACGCCTTGAACACTCAGGAAAAGAACATTGATTTCCGGATAGGGCAAATAGGCGCTTGATAGTTTTATCCGTATAAGCCCGTGGACCTTTTCCCATTCTTTTCATCCTTGTCTGAAGAGTCTATATAACAGCTAGTATCACTAGTTGCGTTGAAAAATAATTTATCAGCTATTAACCCGCTGGGCATAAAATTCAAATTGTCATAGGCCAATATAGCACCAAATCAACTATTTACTGGAAGATAACTAATGGCGATGTTGATCTAGTTGACCGCCGGATTAATAATACAAGTGTTACAATCTAGAGTTCAGCGGAATCTTTAACACAAGAGTCCAAGGGGCAGGTCTTTGTTTGACTCTTGCTTAGTCGAGTTAGGCAAGAATCTACCCCCTATTCTTAGTAGCGTTATCTTAACAAGTTATTACCCAGATATTGGATATCATTGGGCCGATAGCAATTTCGCAATACTTTTTTACCTGTAGTCAACATATTTCCACTATAGATTGATAGTTATATGAACTCCGACCGCTGTCCAGGTTTAATATAGATATGTTGATCAGCAATGGAATATATTTATTGTATTTTTTCAAACAGGCATTTAACTTCTACCTTCTCAGCCAATACTACATCACAGCTCGATTTTCTTGTTTAAGAATTGCTCTTTGAATGAATAAAGAATCGTATTGTCATGAAATTTAGTCAGTTGTTGGGTTATGTAGCCAGAGTCATAGAATTTAATTCTCACTTTTTTGTTCCTAGTTGTAAGAGATGAAATGTAGTCACCACAATCTGGATGAAATTCTGTAGATACTACAAAAACGATGGAATTGGTGACTGAATGATTATTACCTTCTTCTTTTAACCAACGCATAAATCTGGGAAGTGTTGTAGTTGCCCATTTCTCAACTTCTTTAAGATTTAAAGCATTTCCAGAAGCTAGTGCTTTCCCCTCAACGAATATTCTCTCATCAGCTCGTTCTGCAACAACATCAAATTCGAAACCATCACCATTGTTCAGTTTATATTTTTCTCTGATCCTGCAAGTGTAACCATGTCGGGAGTAAAGACGGGCAACAAGCAAATCTAAAAAAATACCTCGCAAATTTAACGCGGCACCTTCGATTTTAATTATCTTCTCAATAATCTTGAAAGCATCTTCGGGTGTGTTTTTTAACGATTCATATGCCTTACTTAATACATCCTTCAAGGAAGCAAGCAACTCAGCGACTTCTCCGCCGTAAATATTGTATGGGGATGCAATCATGATTCCTTTATTCCGCAACATATTCAGTGCATTGGGCTCAAATGAGTCAGCAATGTAGAGTGATTGGAACGGTAAAGTTTTTGGCTGATTATTCAAAGAGTCAAGTTTATAAAAAAAAGGTTTAAGGTCTTCTTTGGTAATTTTCTTACCAAGAACAATATCCCCCACAATGAAACCATTTTTGGTTGTTTTTGCTCTTTTGAATAACAATCCGTTCAAATAGCATGGTCCCATCAAATCCCATTCAAACACACCGTGTAAACAACATTTAGTCTCTTGCCGAACCTGCATTGCTTTCATAGAGCTGAACCCCAAATTAATGAGCCATTTTTGAATCATAGACAAAAAAATCGACTCAACATCAAGTATTGCTCGCGTACTGGGGCTCATTGCTTGCCATCCCGGGGCTGCAACAATCTTTCCGTATCTTGCATCCTGGAAAAACTCAACAAGTCCATTCTCAAGTAAATGATCAAGAATTTTTCTCAGATATGAATGCTTACCCTTTGATGGAAGACGAAAGAGAGTTCCAGAAGCTTTTGCCAGGTAGGCGAAAGGTATCGTTTGACCTGCAAGTCCTATTGCTCGCAGAACTCTCCCTTCGGCTGTGTTATTGTCTTCCAAAATTTTTTGGATCAAATATTTGAAATCTGCACTGTCTCTGTGTTCTTCCAAGAGAAAAACACTCTCATTATTTGGAAGTGTTATATTGTTTAATCGAGAGATTGGGGAAGGTAACCGAGTTAGTCGTTTCCTTGCTGCTGCTTTAGACAAGTTACACTTCTCTACAATTATTTGTGTAAGCTCTGATGATTTACATGGGCCTTGATTTAATTTCTTGAGGAGGAATTCGTTTGACATCCGTCACACCGCCCTATTTATATAAATATAAGTACTAAAGCCCTTCTGGTGCTAGATAAGCAGCTGATTTAATATATCATTTTATCACATTTCTCCAAGGCCCTATGTCACACTTGACAAAAAGACTCAATGAAAGAAGGCAAATATTACATTATCGAGCCAAACCCACTTGCGATTTAAATTCACCGTTACGGAATTACCGCGGCCCAAAGTCCACATATTTCCACTAGATCGTAACTCAGTAAGAGGAAAAAAACAAAACCATAACAAGTAATTACTAACGAATTAAAAGATCTTTGTAAACAATTACGAACCTTTCTTCAGATTAGTGCGGTCTCCCCCCTATCTTTCATCCAGAATCTGCTTTAGCTCATCGTTGGTTATTCTGGAATACTGCAGAGAAAAGGAAGCGTTCTTGTGCCCCAACTGCCTTTGCACTGCCGCCACATTACCGGTTTTTTCCATAATGAACACGCCCATGCCGTGCCGAGCCGAGTGAGGTGTCTTGTCTTTATCCACCCCGGCAAAATCCCGAACCTGATTCCACACCGTATTGATAACCTTGGGGGTTAAGCGACCGTCCCCATGGGGATTTGTTGCTGGCGAGAGAAAAAGGGCATGAGCTTGCCATTTTTCCTGATCTCCTGCCCTCTCCTGTTCCAGGTAATCTCTGATCGCAGTCAATCCCTGCTTACTGATCGGGTAAGGTTGAATACTCCCGCCCTTCTCTACTGCCGATAAAATTCGCCGGTCAAAATCAATATCCGCCAGGTTCAAGCTGGTTATAGCATTCCGCCGCATCCCCGTTTCAATAAGGGCGTAAATGATGGCTCTATTTCGGTAAGGCCGATAATTCTTTCTCTGGGGTGGATTTGCTCCACCGTTGCGGTGCCGATCCCGGGAGCGACCGCCGACAAGAAGAAGCTGATCGGCTGCATCGAGGATCCGGTTCCGTTCCTGCTTGGTTAAGGCCCGTTCAATCTCCAGCTGGTTGCCAACCGAAAGCATCTTGATTTTTTCCATCGGCTGGCCCAAAGGAAACGGCCGATGCTGGTGGATCCATTTGGCGAAGGTCTTCAGATGGGCACTCATTCGATTGATAGTCCGGTCCGACCATTTTCGTGAACCGTCATCTTTCACGGTGTTCTGCAGGGCGGTGATAAAACTCCTGGCGACCCGAGGCGACCAGCTCAAGCGAGAGGTACTACCGAATTCCAGATCCATGAAGCTCAGGAACAAGGCAAAATCTCTTCGTTGCTCCTTTTGTGAGCGAGGCGAAGTGGTCACCTGGGTGGCAAAATAGATGTCCGACCAGCGGTGCAAATCATCCTCTGTTTCGGTTATTGGTACCGGTATATTCTTAGGTGTAGCTATTTGTACGGCTTTTTGGCTCACGATTAATACCTCCAGAATGGGTTTATGGACATTTTGCTACACCTAAGATACCTTTTGTGTAGTGTTTTGTCAGTAACGATAATAATAGGTTCTGTCGTGAACTTGACTCGGGCATTGGCAACCTGCGGGGTAAATCTACCGACTTTTTTATGTAGGGATGGTTTCTGCCAAATGTTTCAATCCATTTTGCCGGGCTTTCTTACCTCTTGCCTGACAAATAAATCTTAACTAAAACAGACGATTCGGAGCCAAATTTCAAGATCTTCCCCGGTTTATAGATACAGGAATAGTGTAAAATTCAGAATTTACTTAAATGGTTAACATTGCCAGTTCAAGTCTCTGAGGCTGTAAGATTATGCGTCTTACTAACCTCTCATGGATAAGGTCAATAACGAACTTGCTTTTTTGTTGTTAGGTTTTGGGAGCAGTATATTTTTCTAGATTCAGGAAACATCTTTACCGAGATAGGTTTGAGACTACTTGGGGTTGGCAGTGCGAATCTTTGATATCACATCAAATCGATGATTATCGACAGATACGGGCAACAAGTTTTTTCAGACGGATATGGGCTGCATCGATATCGGCGAGACAGGCGAAGGCCTTAATCTCTTCAGTGTCTGCTGGATTAAAACCGCTGCATAAAGGGTGACGACCGAGGAGTGCGGTTACAAAGGCACGCTCCAGCCGATCACCCGGCTCATCCGACTGATATGTCTCGGCCAGATCATACCAGGTACGAAACTTGGGCTTATCAAAGGACTGCCGTGCCTCTTGCTGAAGGCTCAGGGTCGTACCAAAGCCATGCCGAAACAAATCGTTTATACACCAGACGTCCAGCAGATCAGACGCCTTGGCCGTTGCGCCGTCCGGCATGCCGTTTTCCCCTTCGACCAAAAGTGATTCCATCCCTAAGGAAATGGTGTCCCGCACCCGCTCGGCGATATCTGTTATTTGTTTGATATCACGAGCATGTTCTCCATAGGCAATGATCGCGCTGTTGATAGCCCAAATGATTTCCTGCTCCAGAACTGACAAGCGTTCTCTATCTGTAATCAGAGACAAGGCCTGCTGTAACAGAGAGGTTGCGATCAAAGGGTCGGCGTATACGGACGGCAGTCGGGAGAGGGCGCTGTCTGTCGGTTTTTGAGGCCGGGGTAAGGGCTGACGTATGCCCGGACGGGAGAAAAGAACAGCAGCCTCCTCTGGTGGCACAAAGCCGATATCTTGCATACGGCCGTTACGGAAGCGCAAGGCTTCTTCCTCGATCTGGGTCGGTAAATCGACACGGGAATCGCTCAGCAGTCGATGGGACGCGGTAGGATCGCATTGATATAGCGCGTCCAATAACGAAAAGGGATGGGTCTTCAGGGCTACTTCACCCTTTACATCGAGGAGATAAAAGCCGTCCGGAGTCGCGGCACGGGGCGTGTCTTGATCTATGGCCTCATCAGGAATCTGATCGGTATCAGGATCATACACTGTGACGGTCTGTGCCAGATAAAGGAGTTGCACCACATAGTCCAGAGAGAAATAAGCTCTAGCCAGGGCTTCGGGGCCGTTCAGCGCAAAGGCAGTCAGCCATTCATCAAGACTGTCAACGGCAAAGTCATAACGATTCCAGCAATCCAGATCGACACAAGCCTCCAGTTGTTCGTTGCTCAACTGGACAAGAATGGGCAGACCCTGCTCCAGGCCGACCTCTCTGACAATATAATATGCCTCCAAGGGTTCGAGGGCTGCAACTTTATCGGCCAGGTCGGTGGCAGCCAGAATTCTCTCACCCCGGAGGGACAGGGAACGAGTCAGATCAGAACGGAATGGGGTTAATTCAACAATCTTATTATCGGTCATGTTTTCTTGTCAGTCAGAATTGAATAAAATTTGGGTTTGAGGTGCATTGGAACGAAAAAAAAAAAATAAGCTTTTTGGTTACCCCCTCATCTTCTGGATCAGGCAACAATAGCAAATCGGCTTTGGTCATGTTCTTCAGACAACGACTCAATGTACGAAGCAAGTCTACTAATAGATAAATTATCAGGTTAGAATTTCTTTGACCCAACAAAGCAAAAACATTTTCCTGGAAAATTAAAAATATTCCAGTAAACCTTCCGGTGTTTTTTCAAAAACCAGTAGCTCGTCCCAGATGTCCTGCTTTGGTAGTTCATCTGGGGATTGTGTTTTCAGCAAGAAGACTCTGACAAACAGTTCTGCCTGGTCTTGGTCAAGCTCAAAGTCTGCATGGTGTTTTTCCCGTTCGAGCACGACGTTTTTCGTCGGGCTCAGTTCAATTGTGGTGAAGGGGTTACGGTAAGTTACTGAAGATCTTAGATAGGTGGCGCTATGAGCGACCAGCAATCGTAAACCGTCGGGTTCAACTAGCGACCAGAGACTCGGGTGCAGTGTCAAGCGATCCCTGGCACCGTTCAGACTCCATAAACTATTGTTATTACCTTGTTTGTGGAAAGAAATGACAAGGTTTTCGAGTTTTGTCGATTCACCCAACAGGGTCATATTGCGAATAAAGCCGTTCTCGGTCAGGGCTTCAAATCCTTTGAGTAGAAAGGATGCATTTCGCAGTCGCGAAGCTCGGCCCTGAAAACGGTTCTTATAGGGAAAGGAGCAGTAATTGATAGGTAGATCTATGTTCTCGCGGATGCCATGATGTAGGATCTCCAGAGCTGCCATTTCGGAATCGAGTGCAGTGACCTTTTCACCATGAATATAGCGATAATTGCGGGCGTGCAGTTTTTGAAAATTAAAGGGGGTCAGACGAAGTTGGTGCAAATTGAGATGCTGCACACCTTTATCCTGCAGTTCGCCAAGCAAACCCTTCATCCGTTCCTTCTCTTCTGGAATGGCTGGAATTTCAACCGTTACCGTCGGGATCAGTCCAACAGATCGTTGTAGTGGTTCTAGGTTATAGTCGGTTGCACCGATATCAAAGCGAATCTCATCAAGCCCTGCATCGCGCAATTGAGTTAGGATATCAATCGTTGCAAGTGTGCCATTGGTGTAGAGCCAGACATGCATGGCTGAGCCGAAATAATCTTTGATTGCCCTGACAAAAGCAAGTGAGCGCTTCGGCGTTAAAAGGGGCTCCCCACCACTAATACTTGCTCCAGTAAACCCGAAGCGTTCAAGATAGGTTACGTAATCGGAGGGCTCGGCAAACTCAACCGAGTTTGTGGTTGGCATTCCCACATCGTCCTGGGAGGTTGGACAATAGAAACAATGACAATTACATTTGCCGCTGATGAAAAGACATGACCAGCCGCCTTCTGTGCAGATCCGGCATCCAGGTGATAATCTGCGGGTATCGAGTTTGGTTCCGAGGGAGCCGATTGTTACCGTTTCTTGCAATTCTAGCAGGTATTCCAATCGCTTCTGGTCCGCTACCTGCAATGCGAGACTATCTGGAAAATCAAGGTTCTGGTATAGCTCTCCAAACTCTCTCTGATTGGCAGCAAGTATTTTTTCGCGTTGTTTTGCTGATAATGTCATAGTTCTCTCTTATGAAATATTTGCTTTCCATACAAAAACATTAATGGGCCAGAAAGAAATTTAGTGTTGCACCGCCGTGCCCTAACCCTTTCCAGTCTAAAAAAAGTAGCCTTGAAAGCAGCACTTCACTTAATAGATGTTTTCAAAAATCATGGCTACGATTACAGAGCACATCACACCGTAATTGCGACCAAATAGAAATTCCAGAAGGATGAAGGGAGATATCCTTTGCCACCCTCATCCATTTAAACAAAACCACAAAAAAAGGTTATTTTTGTTAAACTTGGGAGACAAACTCCCAGGTCATTTGCAAGCTTGTTATGGTGAATATCAGATCGGATTTGAACAACTATAATTCAAGCATGGTTTCTGTTTCCGTCAATGATAGTTGTTTTGCCTTGCTTATGCTGTCTGTAACCTTAACAGCAAGAGCCTCAAATATTTTCTTGGCATCAATATCTCCATCCATGAGCATTAAAGGTATGCCTGCATCTGCTGCACTGCAGATTTCTTTTGAAAGCGGAATTGAACACAATGTTTCAATGCAAGTTAATGGGTCATCAGCACCGCTGGGCTTCGCTTTGGGGAAATAATGGTTGTGATGGCCACAACTACTACAAACCCCATAGCTCATGTTTTCGACAATGCCGATAATCGGAATTTCACATTCCTGGAACATACTTACGGCTCTTCGCACATCATCTAGAGCTATATTTTGAGGTGTGGTGACCAGAACAACGCCATCGCATTTTATTTTATGGGCAAGCGTGAGTGGGATATCACCCGTTCCAGGGGGTAAATCTATAACCAGATAGTCGAGAGATCCCCAGAATGTTTTTTGAATAAACTGCAAGACTGTCCCACTAGTAAGGTTTCCTCGCCAGGTAAGGGCTTTTCCCTTGTCCACCAGATAACCGATAGACATTGTTTTCATGCCATGACGTTCTATTGGTAAAAGGTATTCTGATGTGAGAACTTCTGGTTTTTCTGTGACTCCAAGCATTGTTGGGAATGACGGACCATAGATATCACCGTCCATTAAACCCGTTTTGAATCCAAGTTTACTTATAGCTACGGCAAGGTTTACTGCAGTATTTGATTTACCGACCCCACCTTTGCCAGAACCAACCAATAGGATATGTTTGACTCCACTCACTCCTTCGGTTGCTACATTTACTTTGCCAAGGTTTATGATCACTTTATCAAAACCGATATCTCCCAGCGCTTTTTCTGCTTGTTGTATAAATATTTTTTTTTGATCAGTATCGTCCGATATCAAGTTAACATCAATGATTAGACGGTGGTCTCTTATTTCTGTTTTCTTTAGTAAGTTAAGGGAATTGATAGACCACTTTAATGTTGGTTCAACAAGGGAATCAAATACTGCATTGATGGCTTGAATCTCTTTATTTGTCATGTTCTATTTTCTCTTGGTTAGGATATCGTGTAAAAAGTCATGGTCACTTTCAGCGGATTCGGCCCACTGGTTGATCAAAACAGAAAGAACTTCATGGAGCTCAGGGTACGTCAAAAGAAGTCTGTTTGAAGCGGTCACCGCATCAGAGTCGATATCGATATAGACCAGTCCTTCACGGGCGGCATATTCCAAGCTAGCCCAGACAGAGGGTCTTTTTATTTTGATATGATCAATAAATCCTTGTGACGTTGTCATGTTCTGTTCCTATGATAACTTGCACCAATCTCACCCCCTCAAAGGTGGTTCTCTTCCCTTGAGGGGGTGACAACAAAGCCTTTTTCATACAGATTATAACTCACTGTAAAGTTCAGACTTAACGGGGAAAATGCATTGTTACATCATGCCGCCCATTCCACCCATTCCTCCTGACATACCCCCTCCATCATTTTTATCATCAGGGAGATCTGCAATGATACACTCTGTAGTTAGTAGCATACCGGATACGGATGCCGCATTTTGTAGCGCAGTGCGTGTTACCTTTGCAGGATCAATGACACCAGCTGCAATAAGGTCAACGTATTCTTCTGTGGCAGCATTGAATCCGTAAGCACCTTCGAGTGTTTTAACTTTCTCAACAACAACGGAGCCTTCATGGCCAGCATTGTTGACGATCTGACGAATTGGCTCTTCAAGGGCTCGGATAAGAATATTTCTACCAAGAGCCTGCTCACCTTCAATCTCAAGGGCTGCAAGCGCCTCAAGGCAACGGATGTAAGCGACTCCACCACCAGGAACAACACCTTCTTCTACTGCTGCGCGGGTGGCATTCAGAGCATCCTCAACACGAGCTTTCTTCTCCTTCATCTCAATCTCGGTAGCAGCACCGACATTGATAACTGCAACACCACCTATTAATTTTGCAAGGCGTTCCTGGAGTTTTTCTCGATCGTAATCAGATGTGGTATCTTCGATCTGTGTGCGGATCTGCTTAACACGAGAAGCAATCTTCTCTTTGTCACCGGCTCCATCAACAACGGTAGTGGTATCTTTGTCGATAACGATCCGCTTTGCTGTGCCCAGATCTTCGATGGTGATATTCTCAAGCTTGATTCCGAGATCTTCGGTAACCACCTTGCCACCGGTGAGGGTTGCTATATCTTCTAGCATTGCCTTTCTACGATCACCAAAACCAGGAGCCTTAACTGCAGCAACTTGCAGGTTTCCGCGTAGTTTGTTGACAACCAGAGTGGCAAGGGCATCGCCATCAACATCCTCAGCAATAA
Source organism: Desulforhopalus sp. (assembly GCA_047619065.1). Taxonomy (GTDB): domain Bacteria; phylum Desulfobacterota; class Desulfobulbia; order Desulfobulbales; family Desulfocapsaceae; genus Desulforhopalus_A. The sequence continues at coordinate 8,911 of JBLHNA010000020.1, read as the reverse complement.
TGATCAGGCCCTTACCCATCTTGACAACTGACTCAAGAATTGGCAACAGATCCTTCATGTTGGACACTTTCTTCTCAACGAGCAGCAGGTAAGGATCATCCATTCTCACTTCCATGCGATCCGGATCAGTGACGAAATAGGGAGAAAGGTATCCGCGGTCGAACTGCATACCTTCAACGACATCAAGGGTGGTCTCCATTGATTTTGCTTCCTCAACGGTGATAACACCTTCCTTGCCAACCTTATCCATGGCTTCAGCAATGATGTTACCAATGGTCTCGTCATTGTTTGCGGAGATAGTTCCAACCTGAGCGATTTCTTTCTGCTCTTTGGTTGGGGTCGCAATTTCCTTAAGCCTGTTGACGACAACTTCTACAGACTTATCGATTCCCCGCTTGAGCTCCATTGGGTTGGCACCGGCGGCAACAAGCTTGACGCCTTCTGTATAGATTGCCTGTGCAAGAACGGTTGCTGTGGTAGTGCCGTCACCAGCTACGTCGGAGGTCTTGGAAGCAACTTCCTTAACCATCTGAGCTCCCATATTCTGGATCTTGTCTTTTATCTCAATCTCTTTGGCAACGGTGACACCATCTTTGGTGATGGTCGGCGCGCCATAGGATTTTTCGATCAAAACGTTCCGGCCTTTCGGTCCGAGGGTAACTTTTACTGCGTCTGCAAGAATGTTAACTCCGGCAAGAATTGCCTCGCGGCCTTTCGAACCATATCTAATATCTTTTCCAGCCATTGGGGTCTCTCCAGTATCTTTTAAAACAATTTATTGTGAATTGAAACGATGATTACAATAATCTGTTGTTACAACAGCCGGTTATCCCTCGATCACTCCAAGAACATCATCTTCGCGCATGATAAGATAATCTTCTCCGTCTAGCTTAATATCGGTTCCACCGTATTTTGAAAAGAGAACGGCATCACCTGTTTTTACCTGCAGTGCAACGCGCTCTCCGTTGTCATTCAGTTTGCCGGGGCCAACCGCGACTATCTTACCTTCTACCGGTTTTTCTTTAGCGCTGTCAGGGATAATAATGCCACCTGCTGTTTTCTCTTCCTCTTTAACCCTCTGAACGAGGATACGATCATTTAATGGACTGATTTTCATTTTTTCCTCAATGTTTTGATATTAAAAAACTAGCGCAAACACTGCTCTCTTTGGTTCAATTACTTCAATGTCTATACAGACAATAGTTTCATATTATCACACGTCAATACATATTCATTTTTTAATTATTGTGCATTAATTACTTATTTTACTTTTACAGTTGAGGTAACATGTTATACCTATGTATATTTATGAACACGAACTAAATAAGGTGAGCGATGACAAAGAGAGAGATCGAAAAAGACATACTTTTGCAAGTTGATGCAGATGAACTCCAAAAAAGGCAATCGGTGAGAACTACGTTCAAGCTACCGGAGAAAACCATTAACTTGCTCAAATTATCAGCAAAACACTTAGGTATTAAACAGAAAACACTACTTGACCAGTTGATTGAAGACGAGACGGTTCTCGACATATTGGCTAAAGAAGCCCAAACTCATCGTCGCAATGATGACGACTGTCGGCCTAAAACATTTGTCCTAAGTAGGAAGGCGTTAGATCTCATCGATGTGATGTTGGATCGGTATGATATAGCACGTGATATTCTTGTGGAGTTATCTATAACTCGGCTTGTTTCGTACATTCAGCTTTTGTCTGAACAACATGATCAAAGACGATCACTACTCAAAGAAATGGATAAATACCAAAAGTTGTTAGAAGAATTATCAAACAAGGCCAACGCAACGTTTAAAGAGGAGGATCCATTTCTAATGAAACTTTCGAGATTGACCCAAACTACACAAAAAAGTGTTGGAGAGATCAGAAAGATAGTCAAAGATGAGAGCGATTTTATTTATTAACCCCGGTAAACGGGAAACTTATCCAGAATTAGTATCTTGGAGGTATCAATGTTTCAACGTGCAATTATAACCCATGGAGGTGCTGGGTCATCACCCCTGGATTCAGATGGACCACAATCTGCTGCAGAGATTGGGATGGAATTGCTGGAAACAGGAGGATCAGCCCTAGAGGCAGTTGTCCATGCCGTAAGATTTTTAGAAGACGACCCTCGATTTAATGCAGGGATTGGCTCTCAACTTCGAGCTGACGGTCGAACTACTCAGATGGATGCGTCATGCATGCTCAGTACAGGTGAATTTGGTGCAGTCGCCTGCGTTGAGGACACTCAAAATCCCATCGAACTCGCACAAGGTGTATTGCTCCATTCCCCTCATATTCTCTTAGTGGGTGACGGAGCTCGCTGTTTTGCAAAAGTACATAATATACCTATTTTGTGTTTAGCTGGCTCTGAATCTCGAACTGTCCATTGTAATGATTCCATACCTTCCTGTGATACCGTCGGCGCCGTCTCTTTTGACGGGAAAGTCTTCGCAGCAGCTCTAAGTTCTGGAGGGTTGCAGGGTGCGGCTCTTGGACGTGTTGGTGATGTACCTCTTCCCGGCTGTGGGCTTTTCTGCGGCCCAGCGGGAGCTGTTGCATGTACGGGAGATGGTGAATTTATCGCACTCAAGCTGCTGGCCAAAGAAGTGTATGGTTGGCTCGAAGGAAAAATGAATCCAAATGAGGCTGTAGAAAAGGCCATGACACTTTTCGACAACTCTGTTGATGTTGGACTTATCATTTTAACCCATAACAAATTTGCGTCTTTGGCCCGCAATGGCATGGCCTGGTCACATCTTTTAGAGAGTAACTAAATGGCATTACATCCTAATTTTCTGGGACGTCTTATTGCAATTGGTGGGAATGAAGACAAGGTTAACGAGTTACTAGTTCTCACACGTGTTGTGCAGGAAGTTTGCAAAAAAAACTTCACCGTCGCTGTACTAACAACAGCAAGCGAAGAACCTGAGCTGCGAGGTAAAGAGTATCACAAGGTGTTTAGCACGCTTGGTTCATCGTCTATAAACATATTGAATATCTCATCCCGGGAACAGGCCAACGATGAGAATCTTATTCAAAGCATCGAAGAGGCTGATCTGATTTTTCTGGGAGGAGGAGACCAGCTGCGCCTAACAACTATTCTGGGCGGATCGAGGGTTCTTCAGGCTATCCACCATCGACTCGAGGCTGGAGCGCTTATTGCGGGTACTAGTGCCGGGGCTGCTGTGTTCTCAGATACCATGATTTATGAAGGCAAAAGTGAAGAAGGGCTTCTCAAAGGAAAAGTCCTTACTACCGCTGGATTTGGTTTTGTAGAAAAAATAATCTTTGACACTCATTTTGTAACGCGCGGTCGTATTGGCCGTCTGGTTCAGATTGTTACCACAAATCCTACCTGCATTGGAGTTGGAATAGGGGAAGATTCGGGTGTTATTCTCAAAGGAGACGGAACGCTTGAGACTATAGGAACAGGGCAGGTTATTATCGTAGATGGGAGTGATATTGGCCATTCCAATATAATAGACATTAAACCGGGTGAACCTATCGCAGTTGAAAATATTCGAATACACTCACTGGTAAACGGCTATGGGTACGATTTTGGTAACAGACGTTTTTTGCCGCCAATATCACAGGCAAAAAAGAAAGCAAAAGGAGTTCTAAATGATTGAAATAAAGGAGCTGAGAGCTCTTCGTGGCCCCAATAGATATACCAGGCACTCCGCAATCTTCATGGTGTTAGACATTAAGGAATATGAGCAACTTCCTTCCTCAAAGATAGAGGGTTTCACCAACCGGCTCGTCCACCTTATTCCAAGCTTCCAGGAGCACGGATGTTCCATTGGCTCCCCCGGCGGCTTTATCCAGAGACTCGAACAAGGAACCTGGGCGGGCCATATTATTGAACATATTGCCCTTGAACTTCAATGTTTAGCAGGAATGGAAGTTGGTTATGGCAAAACTTTCGACACTGACCAGCCGGGGATTTACATCGTTGTCTTTCGGTATCGCGTTGAGTCCGCTGGACTAAAAGCCGCAGAAGAAGCTGTACTATTGTTCGAAGCTGTCGCTGAAGGAAGAAGCGTTGAGGTCGACACAATTGTTTCTGCGCTCAAGGTGTTGCGCGAAGAAGATATGTTGGGCCCAACGACCTGGAGCATTGTCAAGGAGGCTCAATCAAGAGGCATCCCCTTTCTCCGGTTGAATGAAGACAGCTATATTCAGTTGGGATATGGTGCAAGCCAAAAACGGATTCAGGCTTCCATAACAAGTAATACCTCGGCAATTGCCGTTGAGATGGCTGATGAAAAAACACAGATAAAGAGTCTTTTGGAGAAGTCCGGGATCCCTACTCCAAATGGCCGAGTAGTGCTGACAGAAGAAGAAGCTGTATCAGCGTATAATGATTTTGGTGTTGCCGTTGTGGTCAAGCCAGATGTGGGTAATCATGGGAATGGCGGTACAATTAATGTTACTGATATCGATCAGCTAAAGCGAGCTTTTAAAGTTGCAAAATCTTACCACAATCGCGTCATAGTTGAAGAATACGTCAAGGGTTCCGATTTTAGGCTCCTGGTTATAGATGGTACGCTTGTGGCAGCTGCAAGGCGCGAACCAGCTCACGTTGTGGGAGATGGTAAGTCATCTATCGCAACCCTTATAGAAGAGGTGAATAAGGACCCTCGCCGAGGTTTTGGACATGAAAAGGTTCTCACACAAATTGAAATCGATGATATGACGGAAAGGCTCCTGTGGCAAAGAGGGCTTGCACCTGATTCGGTTCCCCAGAAAGGAGAAACAATCTACCTGAAGACCACTGCAAATATAAGCCAAGGAGGCACCGCAACCGATGTAACAGATGAGATAAACCCGGATATTCGACTAATGGCTGAACGAACGGCTCGAATTGTCGGACTCGATGTCGTTGGTGTTGATGCGATAGCGCACGATATCTCACTCCCCCTTGACCAATCAGGGCTAAAAGTAGTTGAGGTTAATGCTGCTCCGGGATTCCGGATGCACCTTGAACCAACGCATGGGCAGCCTCGAAACGTAGCAACGCCTCTCGTGGATATGCTTTTTCCTATGGGATATGAACCCGTTCCAGTTATAGCTGTGACAGGCACAAATGGGAAAACGACAACCTGTAAACTCATCAGCCACACCTTGAAGTATTCTGGGAAAAAGGTTGGCCTGGCCTGCACCACTGGCGTTATTATTGATGGGTATCCCATTGTAAATGGGGATTATAGTGGCCCGGACGGCGCGGGGATTGTGATCAGAGAGCCTACGGTGGATCATATTGTTCTAGAAGTAGCTCGGGGAGGCATTGCCAGACGAGGCCTTGGTGTCAAGGAAGTTGACGTTGGAGTTTTATTAAATATAGGCAGTGATCATCTAGGAACAGACTGGGTCGAAACCCAGGAAGACTTGAGCCTTGTCAAGTCTACGGTAATAGAAGCAGTCAAAAAAACTGGTACTTCAGTTTTAAACGCTGACGATGTTGCCACCATGGATATGGAGGATCGTGCGCGTGGAAATATCATTTTATTCTCTCTCAATGCCAATGATAAAAAAATTATAGATCATATAAATGCGGGCGGAACTGCTGTTACAGTTGAACAACGAGATGTCATCATCAGAAACAGTGAATTAGACATTACGGTTTGTACATTGGAAGAGATTCCCATCACCTTTGGCGGAATAATTGATTTTAACATCTCCAATGCACTTGCATCAATTGGTGCTCTGCATGGTTTGAATCTACCGATTGAGCAGATTCGCAATGGGATTATGACGTTTTATCCTTCCGTGAACCAAAATCCAGGGAGAATGAACCTGTTTGATTTTCAAACATACAAAGTCCTATTGGATTATGGACATAACCCAGAATCAGCTCGCGCCCTGGCTGATTTACTGCCACGACTTTCCCCTGGGAGAAAAATTGCGTTATGCCACGGTACAGGGAGTCGCACCGATGAGCAAATTGTTGAGTACGGTAAGGCTCTGGCTCTAGTATACGACTATATTCTCTTAACTGACTTTGATCCCCGTCATAGGCCGGTGGGAGAGACCTCAGAGCTCGTTTATGAGGGGCTGATAAAGGGCGGATTTCAAAACGACCACATTGAAATTATTCCAGAACAGGACAAAGCAGTGGATTACCTTTTTTCAAAGATAGAACCAGGAGACTTTGTGGTCATTCAGCCCGATGGACTTGAACCTGTCATGAGTCAGATCATGGAACGGTACACACAGATGTTGACAGAGATCTAACATTGGCAAACGCGAGGAAGCGTAGCTTATTAAAGTGGAATACGCATAAAGTTAGATGAAATATATATTTCGCTCTATATACTTTGGAGAGAGGCATAGAATGCAAAGAAGAATTATTCATCAATGGAGAGATTGGACTCTGGAGTATATCGGTGGTGACAATTATGAATTGATCCCAAAGGATACTCAAGAAGTCCTTCCGATTGTAGCAAAGGATGCCATGGATGCAGAGAACCAAGGTCAATTGATCATTAAAAACCAAAAAGAAGAACTGGTTTGAAACACAATTCGATATTAGATTTCTTATGCATCTTTAGGGCATCTCCCCCCCCCCAGAGTGACCAGCAGACATAATCTGGAATTACCAAGGACGGGGAGCTATTAATAGTATGGCATAAGATATAGGGAGTTTGAGTGATGGCTAGCCATAGCGCAGGAGTTATACTTTTCTGCGCTTGGTAATTGCCAGCCACCTTTTGTTTTAAGAGAGTGTTATTTGGATATTGTATTATCAATCCTTCTCTTATAGTGAGTTTCATTTAAATTTCTATTCTCGAATTTTCCATTTTGGATTTAATTATTCATGGGCCAAAATTCATCCACAATAAAATTTGTACATGCGTCACAAAGTGTAAAAAATGCTGAATATTATTTCCAATAGCTGGGCTCTGTTTCTTGGTATGGGGTTGATCATGTTGGGTAACGGTTTACAGGCAACGCTTCTTGGAGTGCGTGCGTCCATCGAAGATTTTGGGAGAACCATTACAGGTGTGGTAATGTCCGGTTATTTCATTGGACTCATTATCGGTTGCAATATAGTGCCCAAAATTGTTGGTAGAGTCGGTCATGTTCGCACATTCGGTGCCTTGGCATCACTTGCATCTACCTCAATCCTTGTACAAGCGGTTTTTGTCACCCCTTTGGTCTGGTGGATCATGCGCGTTGTCACAGGTTTTGCTTACGCTGGAATTTTTATTGTTGCAGAAAGCTGGATTAACGAAGCTTCGGAGAATGAAACACGAGGAAAATTGTCAGGCATGATGATCGATACCACAACACAAGCAACGGGGATTGTTTGAATCAAAACATATGAAATGCACCGCTTAGAACTAGTTTTTCCGAAACATACACATCTTACGTATACTCAGGAAATGTCTCAACTTGAGATTTAGTTTAAATGATTAATGTTGCCACAATTAATCATCGGCGTTGAATTTAGTTTTACTCAAGATAATCAAACCATAGCAATCCCAGATCTATAACCATCAAATTAGTAGAGTTACACTCTTAGGTGGGGGGGATTTGATTGGGCGTAAGGTTGATATTTAAACCCGTATCCAGCAAGTCACCTCGCTCTCTGTATGTTTAACGCAAAATAACAACGGAAAAACATTTACTTAATTTGTTTTTAATGTTATCCTAACTGCTGCGAATTGTGAATTTTTCTTTTAATTCTCTGTTAATTGAAAGCCTTTTCTCACTCACTTTTTGTGCTTGGACTACCTTTCAGTTTTTTATGCCCGTCAGCTATTACGCCTGAGCCAATCGGCAGAAATCACAACTATATTCTTTCAGACTGAGCCGCCAAAATGGAGCCATACAGTTTTGTATGGTTACGTCTACATTGTCTATGCTTGGTTCAGTTTCAATTCAGGAGGACCCAAAAAATATGAAGAAGACCACTATCTATACCGACCTCGCAAGTGAACCAGTCAGGACAGCTCTACTGCTTGCCGCTGGTACCGGGAGTCGACTAGCACCTTTAACTGATATGACACCCAAATGTCTTGTTCCCGTTAATGACATATCGATTTTAGAGCGATTGATTCGCTCGCTTGAGGCGCACAATTTCAACCGACTTGTCGTTGCTATCGGACATCAAGCCGACTGTATACGTGATTATCTCGGCACAAGAAAAGGGGGAATGGATATTACGTACATAACAAGCCCTTTGTACAAAACAACAAATAATATTTACTCGTTGTGGCTTGCAAGAGATGTAATTGATGAACCTTTTCTGTTGATTGAGAGTGATCTTGTTTTCGATACAGATATGCTCAAAGATATGCTCTATCCCGATCGGGTCGCAGTTGCGAAAATTGAGCCCTGGATGAATGGAACTACTGTAACGATTAATAATTTGATGGAGGTTGACAAGTTTCATTGCGGTACAACGATTACAGAGAACGAGCAATATAAAACAGTCAATATTTATAGCCTGTCTAACGCAACATGGAAATTAGTCAAAGAACGGTTGGATCACCACATCTCAAACAATATGGTAAACGGCTATTACGAGACTGTTTTTGCCGATCTGGTGGCCGAACATTGTCTGTCCTTTACCCCTGTTTTCTTTGACGTCGATAGCTGGTATGAAATTGATACCATAACTGATCTTCGAGCAGCGGAACTGGTGTGTAATAGTCATGTTCATACACCTTCTTTTGTGGTTGATCCGTTCAAAACTCCTTCAAAAGACGTGGGCTACTCGCAAGATATTAAAATATCTATGGCAATGGCACCGACTTCTAAATTGCTTCAGTAAATAGATATGACTCAAATACACACAACACCTCAAGAGCGTTACGAATATATATCAAAACAACATGGTGGCTATTGGCGGCATGATTTTGTAGATCATAACTACCTTTATAACCTCTACTTCCCGCCAGAAGATTT